>JAFEDH010000027.1 GCA_018241695.1 Pseudomonadota bacterium
GGTGCAGGGATTTTTTGTTCTCAGCGGATTTGTTATTACCAATCTAATTATTAGGGATATTTATGATGGTAGTGGTTTTGACGTCTTTCGATTTCTGAAGAGACGATTCTTAAAAATTGTTCCGGCCTTTTATTTTGTATCCTTCATCACTGTTTTTCTGCTGCCACATCTAGCAATATTTTCCAGTTCGCCAAGTTGGAATACGCTTCCGATTGTCGATAGTAAAGGGTATAGAGACACGGTCATAGCGCTGCCCTATTTTCTTGGATTTGTTGGCAATCTTGCTTACAGTCTTGACTGGGCAGCCCCACCCACACCAGCATTATTGATGGGATGGACGCTTGCAGTTGAAGAACAGTTTTACTTGGTGGTCGCGCTCTTGTTCGCTTGTTCGGGAGTGATCAAATTCAAGTGCTCGGCAAAAGTAATCGTTACTTGCCTACTTTCTCTTATCCTTTTTTCTTTGCTGTTCAGGATTCATTACCTGACAAGCGATCAAACTGGGTTTGCTATTCCTACTAATTTTGTGAAAATTGCATATACACATACACTTTCACAAATGGATTCGATTGCAAGCGGCTGCCTGGTAGCCTTGCTGTTCAATTTTTCACCTCATCATGTACTGAGAGTTAACAAGGGTTGGTCAATTGCTGTTGGCTTGCTTTTTTTGTTCTGTGTTGCAACCTTTTTGGGTGAAAAGTGGGTTTACACAGTTGGCCTAACAATTATTAATACATTTTGGGGAGTTATTGTTTTAATTATTGCAAAGCGATCTAACTTGCAGCCATTATTCTTTGGCAATGCTCTGGCGCGAATAGGAAAAAATGGTTATTGCCTTTATCTCGTTCACCACATCGCTATATTGATAGCTGTTTCGGTGATCGATTTAAGGAATGGTGCAGGTACGGATTGGGCATTTTTTACTTACTTTGCAAGAATTGCCACGACTTTGCTTATTTCTTTGATTCTTGCTGAGATATTGCTTAGAACGACAGAGAAGCCACTACGGAAATTCCGTTGAACTTTATTGTGTGGCTATAAGGTAATCCTCCTCGTAAATTGAAGGCTGTTGAAAGTAGAATTTTCTCGAAAAGGGAGTTCTACATGAAGAGGTTGAGATTATCGAGTAGCCATATCTGGAGCGCCGTGGCATGCTGAAGCGTCTGGCCGATCTGGTGGCTGCCGCATTGGGCCTGCTGCTGCTGGCACCGTTACTCATCGCGCTTGGGTTGCTGATCCGCTGGCGGCTGGGCGCTCCCGTGTTTTTCCGGCAGACTCGCCCCGGCCTGAATGGCCTTCCATTCCGGATGATCAAATTCCGCACCATGTGTGATACTTGCGGGGCGGATGGACAGCCCTTGCCGGATGCCCAGCGGATAACGCCACTGGGCCGGTTTCTGCGTGCCTCCAGCCTGGACGAACTGCCTGAACTGTGGAATGTGCTGCGGGGAGACATGAGCCTGGTCGGCCCGCGCCCGCTCCTGATGGAATATCTGCCGCTGTATTCCCCCGAACAGGCACGTCGCCATGAGGTCAGGCCGGGAATCACCGGCTGGGCCCAGATCAATGGCCGCAACGCACTGTGCTGGGAAGAAAAATTCGCGCTCGATGTCTGGTATGTCGATCATCGTTCGCTGTGGCTGGATCTGGGTATCCTGTGGGCCACGGTGCGCAAGGTGCTGAAGCGGGAAGGCATCAGCGCTGCGGGAGAAGCCACGATGCCGAAATTCACGGGGGCGGGATCATGAAACGGCTGGCATTGCTGGGCGCCAGTGGTCATGGCAAGGTGGTGGCCGATGCCGCACAGGCATCGGGCTGGGAGCGGATCGATTTTTTCGACGATGCACCCGGGCGGCCATCGAGGAATGGCCACTGGCCTGTGGAAGGCGATGGCGTCGCGCTGCTGGCGCGGCTTTCGGAGTATGACGCGGTGCTGGTATCGATTGGCGACTGCGCGGCGCGCATGGAAAAGCAGCGAATATTGCAGGCGGCAGGCGCCTGCCTGGCCGTGGTGATCCATCCCGCGGCCGTGGTGAGCCGCCATGCGCGACTCGGTCCCGGCACGGTGGTGATGGCGGGGGCGGTGGTGAATGTCGATGCGGTGGTAGGGCCCGCGGGCATCATCAATACGGGCGCCACGGTGGATCATGACTGCGTGCTGGCGGAAGCGGTGCATGTCTGCCCCGGAGCACATCTCTCGGGCAATGTGGTGGTCGGGCATGCGAGCTGGATCGGGGTGGGGGCCGTGGTGAAACAGGGGGTGCGGATCGGCGAGCGGGTCATGGTCGGGGCCGGCGCCACGGTGGTCGATACGGTGGCGGATGGCCTGACGGTGGTCGGTACTCCCGCACGGCCCATGCTTTCCTCCTGACCGCAACGGAACGTTCATGCTCAATACCCAGTTTTCTCCCTGGCCCAGCTTCACAATGGAAGAGGCGAATGCCGTGCAGCAGGTGCTGCTCTCGAACAAGGTGAATTACTGGACCGGTAACGAGGCGCGTGAATTCGAGCAGGAGTTCGCGGCCTGGTGCGGCACGCGCCATGCGGTGGCGCTGGCCAATGGCACCGTCGCGCTCGATCTCGCCCTCAAGGGGCTGGGGATCGCGGCGGGCGACGAAGTGGTGGTCACGCCGCGCACCTTCATTGCCAGCGTGTCCTGTGTCGTCAATGCCGGCGCGACTCCCGTGTTCGCGGATGTGGAGCCGGAGAGCGGAAACCTTTCCGCACGCACCATCGCATCGGTGCTGACGTCGCGTACCCGGGCGGTGATCTGCGTTCATCTGGCGGGCTGGCCCTGCGACATGGCTCCCATCATGGACCTTTCACGCCAGCATGGCTTCAAGGTGATCGAGGATTGCGCCCAGGCCCATGGCGCCCGTTATCAGGGCAGGCCGGTGGGTTCCATCGGCCATGTCGCCGCCTGGAGTTTCTGTCAGGACAAGATCATGACCACGGGTGGCGAAGGCGGCATGGTGACCACCGACGACGAGGCGCTGTGGCGCCGCATGTGGGCGTTCAAGGATCATGGCAAGAGCCATGCGGCCGTGTACGAGCGGGAGCATCCACCAGGGTTTCGCTGGCTGCACGAGAGTTTCGGCACCAACTGGCGCATGCTGGAAATGCAGGCGGTGATCGGCCGCATCCAGTTGCACCGCATGGCGGCGTGGACACGACAGCGGACGGCGCATGCGCACGCGATCCTCGATCTGTGCCGCGGGATCGATGGCCTGACGGTGGCCGATCCACCCGCCGGCAGCGTGCATGCCTATTACAAGTGCTATGTACGCGTTTGTCCTGAAAAGCTGGCGCCGGGATGGGACCGGGATCGCATTGTCGAGGCGATCCATCGCCTTGGTGTACCCTGCTATTCCGGTTCCTGTTCCGAGGTGTATCTGGAAAAGGCGTTTGATGGCAGTGGCTGGCGTCCACCGCAGTGCCTGCCGGTAGCCCGGATGCTGGGTGAAACGAGCCTGATGTTTCTGGTGCACCCGACCCTCACCCCGGCCGAGATCGAGAAGACGTGCGTAGCGATCCGGGAAGTCCTGGCGCAGGCCGTGCCCCGGCCGGTCAAGTCCCGATGATGGGGTTGAGAGATGCGTGATGCCTGGCTTGATCCGGTGGCTGCGGTCCTGGGATTGCCCAGGATGGCCAAGCGGACGATCGTGCTGGCAGTCGACCTGGGGCTGTGCGTGCTGACGGTCTGGCTCGCGTACTACCTGCGGCTGGGG
Source organism: Pseudomonadota bacterium (assembly GCA_018241695.1). GTDB lineage: Bacteria > Pseudomonadota > Gammaproteobacteria > Burkholderiales > Rhodocyclaceae > Denitratisoma. The sequence goes on from JAFEDH010000027.1 coordinate 3,729, forward strand.
ATGTTCGTCCCGTTTGCCGGCGGGCCAACGGTGGCTGCGGCAGCCTCGATCGGCATTGCATTGCCCATTTTCATCGTCTCCGGGCTGTACCGGGCGATCTTCCGGTACAGCGGCTGGCCGGCATTGCTTGCGGTCGCCCGCGCCGTGGCGGTGTATGGCCTGGTTTACGCGGTGGTCTTCACCCTGGTCGGCGCTGCAGGGGTTCCGCGCACGGTCGGCATCATCCAGCCGGTGCTGCTGCTGTGCTTCGTCGGCCTGTCGCGGATTCTGGCCCGTTTCTGGCTGGGGGATCAGTACCGGACGATCCTGAAGCAGTCCACACGCCCAAGAGTGCTGATTTACGGCGCCGGCACCACCGGCCGGCAACTGGCTGCCGCCATGCTCCATAGCGTGGAGATGCGCGTCGTGGGTTTTCTGGATGATGACGATCGCCTGCACGGTCATGTGCTGAACGGACTGCCGGTGTATGCACCGCTGCTCCTGCACGATCTGGTACAGGAACTGTCCATCAGTGATGTGCTGCTGGCGATGCCCGGTGTGGGGCGCAAGCGCCGCAACGATATCCTGACGCGGATCCGCAAGGCGCATGTCGCGGTGCGGACCCTGCCCAGCGTCACGGATCTGGCGCAGGGCCGAATCAGTGTTTCCGATCTGCGGGATCTGGATGCCGACGATCTGCTGGGGCGTGAGGCGGTGGCCCCCAACTATCTGCTGCTGCACAAGAATATTGCCGCCAGGGTGGTGCTGGTGACCGGCGCGGGCGGATCGATCGGCAGCGAGCTATGCCGCCAGATACTGGCCGTGGGGCCGGCCACTCTGCTGCTTGCCGATCACAGCGAGTTCGCACTGTATGCGATCCATCAGGAACTGGAAGAAAAACGCGCGGACCGTGATGTCAGGATCGTTCCGCTGCTGGCCTCGGTTCAGGACGGACGGCGGCTGGGGGAAATCCTGGCTACCTGGCATCCTGATACGGTGTACCACGCCGCTGCGTACAAGCATGTGCCTCTGGTCGAGCACAATCCCGCCGAGGGCATCCGGAACAATGTGATGGGCACCCTGAGCGCCGCCCTGGCGGCTGCGGAAAACGACGTCGCCGATTTTGTTCTGGTCAGCACCGACAAGGCGGTGCGCCCCACCAATATGATGGGGGCGAGCAAGCGCCTGGCGGAAATGATCCTGCAGGCGCTGGCACCAATGCATCCGGCCACCCGGTTTTCGATGGTCAGATTCGGCAATGTGCTGGATTCATCGGGTTCGGTGGTGCCGAAGTTCCGCCAGCAGATTCGTGAGGGTGGTCCTCTTACCCTGACCCATCCGGAGGTGACGCGCTATTTCATGACCATCCCCGAGGCGGCGCAACTCGTGATCCAGGCGGGCGCCATGGCCCGGGGAGGAGAAGTTTTCGTGCTGGACATGGGGGAACCGGTGAAGATCGCCGGTCTGGCACGGCGCATGATCGAACTCTCGGGGCTGACCGTGATGGAGGAAGAGGCGGACGGAGGGGATATCGCGATCGAGATCACCGGCTTGCGTCCGGGCGAGAAACTCTACGAGGAACTTCTGATCGGCGACAATCCCGAACCCACCGCACATTCACGGATCATGAAGGCGCATGAGGAGTATCTCCCCTGGCCTGAACTGAAGCCTCGGCTGGACGATCTGGCGGTGGCGCTGGGGGCCAATGATGTCGGGGACATCCGCCAGATGATGGCATCACTGGTGAGTGGCTATGTGCCGAGTGACGACATTGTGGACTGGGTATATCTGAGGCGGGTGGGCGGGGGGCGCTGATTAGAGTGCCTGGCAGGCTGCACCATTCAGCGTGTGCCATCCAGCCAGATGCCTATTCCCTGCGCATTGAGGTCGATATCCATGGCGAGGAAATCCAGCAGCGTCTCGCCCTGCATCGCCCAGCCCTGATCGCGGGCTTCCTGTTCATATAGTGTATTCAGATCGGTGCTGATCCTGTGCAGCCTTTCGCTGCCGGCATGACGGTGACGGGTGCCGATGGCGACATGGGCGTCGATCAGCCGGTGCATGTCGGCGGCGAGACGGGGGACGTCCACCACCTTGCCGAAGTGTGTGACGTAAATGGCCGCCGGCTGTTGCGCGGCGATCATGTCCACCGTGCGATGCAGGGCGACAGGGTCGAACTGGCTTGGAGAGGTGGATGGCATCACGAATTGCCGCCCGTCCGCATCAAGCTGCCGATAGGACAGGCCGAAAGTGTCGCCGGTAAAAAAATGGCCGGTGCGACCATCGCGAACCACCATGTGATGCCTGGCATGACCGGGGGCATCGAGAAATTCCAGCTCCCGGTTTGCCAGGGTGAGGGTATCGCGATCGGAAGCCTCGATGATGCGGGCGGGATCGATGGGCAGCAGTGTGCCGTAGAGGCGGTCTGCTTCTTCTTTGCCATAGACATCCTGTACCGCGGCGAAAAGTTTTCCCGGATCGGCCATATGCCGGCTGCCACGGGGATGAACCACGAGCCGGGCGTTGGGCAGGGCCGCCATGAGCGTCCCGGCGGCGCCGGCATGATCGAGGTGGATGTGCGTCAGGATCAGGTAATCGACCTGATCGCGGCCGATGCCCAGGTACTCGAGGGCGGCCAGGGTGCGCGCCACGGTGGCATTGGTGGCGGTGTCGATCAGCGCGGCGCGACCTTGTTCGATCATGACATGCACCGCGCAGAAAACCGCACCGCCATAGCCCGAGTCGATGGCGTGGATGCCATTGCCGTAATCGTGGAGAAACTCTTTCATGGTTCAGCCGATCCTGAAGGAGCGCATGGAGGCAGTGGAGAAATCCTCGGGCTCGAAGCGTGAGAGGGTAATGGGCTCCCCGGGACGACGTAGTGCCGCCGCGTAGAGCATGGGCAGGTAGTGTTCCGGCGTGGGTACGGCCCTGGCACCGTAGGGGTGGGTGATCGGCAATGCGCACAGGGTATCCAGATCGCCGGCCTGCAGCGCCGTGACCGATGCGGCATCGAAATCCAGCGCCCATTCCCACAGACTCGGGTCATGGCCATGACGCAGCCAGTAGGGAATGTTGTGGATGATGCCGCCGCTGCCCAGAATCAGCACGCCTTCCTCGCGCAGGGGGGTAATCTGCCGGGCCAGGGCGACATGGTCTTCGTAGTGGGGCAGGTTGCCATCCAGGCTCAACTGCACCACCGGGATGTCCGCCGCCGGGTAGAGGTGTCTGAGCACGCTCCAGGTTCCGTGGTCCAGACCCCAGTCATCGGTCAGCCGGGCACCGAGGCTTCGGGCCAGATCAGCAGCAAAGTCGGGTGCGCCGGGGGCCGGGTACTGTTGTTCGTACAGGGCCGGGGGAAAACCGCCGAAGTCGTGGATCGTGGCCGGGGCCGCGTTGCGGGTCAGCATGATGCCCCGGGTGACCCAGTGGGCGGAGATGGAGAGGATGCAGCGGGGCCTGGGAACGGGCGCTGCCAGTGCCTGCCAGTCGCGACTGAACACGGTATCCTCTATGGCATTCATCGGACTGCCATGAGAAATGAAGAGCGTGGGCATGGGTGAGGCGGACACGGAGACTCCTTTTCAAGGGGCACAGTTTACGCCGGCGGGATAGCCTCGTCCGCCCTGCCCGGGTCTTTGTTTAGATGGAATGCCCGATCCAGCATTATTTTGTCTCCGGCCACTGCCCGGAGCCTTGCCGGAGTCTGCCATGACCTACACCGCCCCCCTTAAAGACATGCAATTCGTCCTCCGGGAAATTGCACGCCTGGATCAGGTTTCCCTATTGCCGGGTTACGAAGACGCCACGGACGAAACCGTGGATGCCATCCTTACGGAAGCTGCCAGGTTCGCCAGCGGCGTGCTGGCGCCGTTGCGCCGTGATGGTGACCTGACAGGCGCCCGCTGGGCCGACAGGCAGGTTACCGCCGCCCCCGGATTCAAGGATGCCTACTGGCAGTTCGTCGAAGGCGGATGGAACGCACTTTCCTGCAGCCCCGAATTCGGCGGGCAGGGGTTGCCCAAGCTCGTGCTGGCCGCTGTTTCGGAAACCTGGAAATCCGCCAATCATGCCTTCTCGTTATGCCCCATGCTGACGATGGGAGCGATCGAGGCGCTGGAACTGGTGGGAACGCCGGAGCAGAAGAAAAAATTCTTGCCGCGGATGGTGAGTGGCGTGTGGACCGGGACCATGAACCTGACCGAGCCCCAGGCTGGCTCGGATCTGGCGGCAATCCGCACTCGTGCCGTGCCCCAGGCCGATGGCAGCTATCGCATCTTCGGCCAGAAGATCTTCATCACCTGGGGCGATCATGACATGACCGAAAACACCATCCATCTGGTACTGGCCCGTACACCGGATGCACCGGAAGGCGTGAAGGGGATTTCCCTGTTCGTGGTGCCCAAGTTCATGGTCAACGACGATGGTTCGCTGGGTGAACGCAATGATGCATGGTGTATCTCCATCGAACACAAGCTGGGTATACATGCCAGCCCGACCTGCGTCATGAGCTATGGTGACAACGGCGGCGCCACGGGGTATCTCGTGGGCAGGGAGAACGATGGCCTCAAATACATGTTCATCATGATGAACGCGGCCCGCTTTGCTGTGGGCATGGAGGGACTGGCTGCCGCCGAGAGTGCTTACCAGAAGGCAGTGACATATGCCCGGGAAAGGGTGCAGAGTCGTGCCATCGAGGGTTCCCCGGGTTCGGTGCCGATCATCCGGCATCCGGATGTTCGCCGCATGCTGATGACCATGAAAGCCGGGATCGAAGCCATGCGTGCGCTTGCCTACAGCGTCGCGGCTGCCACCGATCATGCCCTGCAACTGCCTCCCGGAGAGGCGCGGCAGCAACAGCAGGCTTTCGTTGATCTGATGATTCCCGTCGTCAAGGGCTGGCTGACCGAGACCGGCAACGAGATCGCTTCCCTGGGCGTACAGGTGCACGGTGGCATGGGCTATATGGAGGAAACCGGTGCTGCCCAGATTTTCCGTGATGCGCGGATCACCACGATTTACGAGGGAACCACCGGTATCCAGGCCAACGACCTGATTGGTCGCAAGCTCGCCCGCGATGGTGGGGCTGCGCTTCGCGGTGTTGTGTCGCTGATCGCCGCAACCCAGGCGGACGCCGGGTCCCGGGGCGGGCCGAATTTCGGCTCCATTGCGTCTCATCTGAAAACGGGGCTCGCGGCACTGGAGCAGGCGGCGGAATACGTTGTCGCCCGTTATGACGGCGATGTGCGCACGGTGGCGGTGGGTGCCGTGCCTTTCCTCAAGCTGATGGGGACTGTCTGTGGAGGCTGGTACATGGCCCGCTCCGCCCTGGCCGCCCAGGCGCATATCGATGCGGGCGATCCCGACCCCTTCTATGCGGGCAAGATCGCCACCGCACGGTTTTATGCGGAACATTTCCTGCCCCTGGCTCCCGCTCTGGCCCGGGTGATTGTTCAGGGAGGCGAGAGCGCCCTGATGCTGGATGAGGCGGCATTCTGACAGTGTGCCGGGTCGAAGCCTACCCGTTGATCGGATCAGGATCGGCCCGATTGTGAAGGAGTCGGGCTGAAGGGAGCGTCGGCGCTATCATTGGCCGGACACCCTGCATTTTTCCGTTTCTTCCTCCCAGCGTACTGCCGTTTCTGTCCATGGTCGCCGTTGTCCATTCCTTTACTGATCAGCACTCCGATGCCGAGGCGCTGACCCTTGCCTCGGTCGGGTTGGCACCGGAGGAGGTGCTGCGGCTGCAGGAGGCTTTTTCCTTTGCACGTGGCTGCTACGGTGAGCGCCGTCTGGGGACGGGGGAGCCGGCATTCCCTCACGCTGTTGCCATGGCGGTGATCCTCGCGGGCCAGGGACTGGATCTGGAAACCCGGGTGGCAGCCCTTTTATTCGATGCTTCCACCGATCTGCCCGATTACGAGAGGGTATTGGCTGCCCGCTTCGGCGAACCGGTGATGCTTCTGGTGCGCGGCTTGCATCGTCTTGCTCCCCTACGGATCCTGCTCCGCAACAGCAGTGGTGATGAAATCCGGTCGCAGACAGAGATTCTGCGCAAGATGCTGCTGGCCATGGTGGAAGATATTCGCGTGGTACTGCTGCGCCTTGCCTCGCGTACCCAGACCCTGCGCTGGCTGACCGATTTCGACCTTCCCCTGCGCCTGGACATTGCCCGCGAAAGCATGGATATCTACGCGCCCCTGGCCAATCGTCTGGGAGTGTGGCAGTTCAAGTGGGAACTGGAGGATCTTGCTTTCCGCTTTCTCGAGCCCGCCACCTACAAGCGCATCGCCAGAATGCTCGAAGAGCGCCGGGTGGAACGCGAGGCGTTCATAGCCAGCGCGATCTCGCGGCTGAAGGCAGAGCTTGCCGAAATTGGTATTTCGGCCGAGGTCTATGGCCGGCCCAAACATATTTTCAGCATCTGGAACAAGATGCAAAGAAAGCACGTCGATTTCAGCGAGGTCTACGACGTGCGTGCCTTGCGCATCATCGTCGACCAGGTGAAGGATTGCTATGCCGCGCTGGGGCTGGTGCATCGGATGTGGCAGCCGATTCACGGCGAATTCGACGACTACATTTCCCATCCCAAGGGCAATAACTATCGTTCCTTGCACACGGCTGTCCGTGCCGATGATGGCCGTGCCCTGGAAGTCCAGATCCGTACCCGGGATATGCACCGGCATTCCGAACTGGGAGTTGCAGCCCACTGGCGCTACAAGGAATCGGGCAGCTCCGGCAAGGCCGACTCTGCCTACGACGACAAGATTTCCCTGCTGCGCCAGCTTCTCACCTGGCGTGACGAGGTGACCGACTCGACCCAGTGGATCGATCAATTCAAGCGTGCTGCACTCGATGACACCATCTATGCGCTGACTCCCGATGGCCGTGTGATTGACCTGCCCCGCGGGGCAACTCCGCTCGACTTCGCCTACCGTCTGCATACGGATTTGGGGCATCGCTGCCGTGGTGCCCGGATTGATGGCCAGATGGTGCCGCTCAACAGGCCCTTGCAAAACGGTCAGCGTGTGGAAATCGTGGCAGCGAAGAGCGGAGGGCCTTCCCGCGACTGGCTCAGTCCGGATCAGGGATACCTTCTCACGTCCGGAGCCCGGCGCAAGGTCAAGCAGTGGTTTGCAAGCCGGGATGCATCCGACCTTCTGGCCCAGGGGCGGGCCTTTGTGGTCCGCGAGTTGCAGCGTGAAGGTCAGACGCAGGCCAATCTTGACGAACTGGCCCACAAGTTGGGTCTGCGGGATGCGAATGCCATGTTTGTCGCTGCTGCCCATGGCGAACTGGGGCCGCGTGCCATCCGGATCGCGCTGCGGGGTCGCCAGGAGATCGAAGAGCACGAACCGGAGATTGTTGCCCGACGCAGCAGAACCGGTGATTCCCGGGTGCTGGTGGTGGGTGTGGACAAGCTTCTGACCCAACTGGGGCGTTGCTGCAAACCGGCACCGCCCGATGCGATCCAGGGGTTCGTTACCCGCGGCAGGGGGGTCTCCATTCACCGTCTGGATTGCGCCAATCTGCGCAACATGGCGACACGGAATCCGGAACGCCTGATTTCCGCCGAATGGGGGCCGGGTACCGGGGATGCCGTCTATGCGGTGGATCTGGTGGTGGATGCAGCAGACCGCCAGGGATTGTTGCGGGATATCTCCGATGTATTTTCGAAGGAGAAGGTCAACGTCACCGCGGTCAAAACCCTGTCGCACCGGGGGGCGGCCAGAATGGCGTTCACCATCGAGTTACCCGGTGTGGCCGGATTGCAGCGGCTTTTCACCCTGCTTGGCAAAGTGGTGGGTGTCACCACCGTCCGGCGCGCCTGAGTCGGGCTACCAATACAGGGATGCGCCGCAGGACGCATCCCTGATGATTCGACCGGACCAGCCTTCAGTTGGTTACTTGCTGCCACCCTTGGCAAAATCGACCCGGCGATTTTCCGCCCAGCAGCGTTCTTCATGGCAGGTGGCACGGGGTTTTTCCTTGCCATAGCTGATGGCTTCCATTCGTGCTTCAGGGATTCCGAGCAGCTTCAGCGCACGCTTGACCGCTTCGGCACGTTTCTGGCCCAGAGCCAGGTTGTATTCGGTGCTACCCCGCTCGTCCGCATTGCCTTCCAGGCGGATCGACGCCGAAGGAACGGACATCAGGGCATCGAAATCCTGTTGCAGAAGAGCCTGGAATTCGGGTTTGATGGTGAACTGGTCGTAATCGAAGTAGATGCTCTTGCTGGCCAGTTGCGCAACCACGCGGTCAATTCGTTGTGCCTCGGTTTCAGCCGGTGCCGCAGGCGCGGGTGGCGGCGGCGCGGGTTGTGCGACCGCGACGGCCGGCGGTTCCGCTTTGGGCGGGGCCGAACTGCAGGCGGCAATGAGCATGGCGGCAAGGATGCTAGTGGTCAGGGCAGCGTTTTTCATCAGATCATCTCCTTCAACGAAACCTTCATCGGAATCATACATTGGTACCAAATTATATTTCATCAATGTAAAATGGCAACAGTCAATATTGTTGAAGAAAGGCTGGGCCGGGCAGGATGCCGGGCCGGGCCGGAATTGATTGATTGGAGCAGGGTTTGACGCAGCCGGTTTCTCCTCAGCTACCTCTGGATGTACTGAAAAAATTCCGTGTGATCTTCGGTTCGATGCGCGTGCATTTCCGCCAGATCGAGGAGCGTTGCGGTGTAACGGGTTCCCAGTTATGGGTATTGCGCGAGGTCGCACATCGACCCGGAATCGGTGTTTCAGAGTTGGCGGAACGGCTGTCGATTCATCAGTCCACCTGCAGCCAGCTGGTCGAGAAACTGGCGATGCGCGGCTATCTCACCAAGGAGCGGAGCCGGGAAGACCAGCGGCGGGTAGGGCTCGTGCTGCAGCCCGAGGCGGTGCGCCTGCTGAAAAAGGCGCCTGGACCGGCACAGGGCATACTTCCCGGTGCCTTGTCAGAGCTACCCGAAGAAGTGTTGTCTGAGCTGAATGGTGGCCTGGCTGCCGTGATCACCCAGCTTGAATTACGTAATGAACATCTGGCGAACAGGCATCTGGCAGATTTTTAATGCGCCCATTCATCCTTGTTGTTTCCATCATCCTTGTCCCGGTACTGCTTCCTTTCAGCGCCTGGGGAGCGGATGACGGTGTAACGGGTACCGGCAGTGGCATTCAGCGGCGGCCTGACGGACGTGTGCAGAAAATCATTGGTGCCACGGCTGCTGTTGCAACATCGCAAAATCTCCCCCCGCCCGGTCCGCAGGGAAGCTCGGCACCGTCGGCGCCGGTATCCTTCATGCCGGGATTGGCCGAGATTTCTGTGGAGGGGCAGGAACTGGTGCGGGGGATTTCGGAACGGGTCAAGGCGTTACCGAGGGCCACCATTCAGCTGATTGGCAGTTTTGACCTGCTGGGCAGCAGCGAATACGCCATCGCCCTGCTGTACCGCCGCCTGCATGAGGTGGAGGATGCCCTGCTCAAAGCGGGAGTGCACCCGAGCCAGATACGCAAGATCAGCCGTATGAACGCCAATCCTCCGGCTGCCGAGGCAGATCGTCATTCCGACGTCGAACTGCGGGTCGTGCCCGTGCCGTAGCCGCCCGCTGGCTGGAAGTACGGCCCTGGCCGGGGGATGTATGGGGCTCCCCGTGCAACGCTTCCATTCGGCAGGACTGCGCTTCGTGGCACGTTTCCCCCGATCCTATTGGGGTGGAGGCTGTGCGGGAACCCGGCGCCAGCCGCCCGGGCACTGCTGGACATAGGGATAGTAGGCCTGCAATGCATCGCAGTAATACCAATACGGGATCGCTGCCGGTGCTGGCTCCAGATAGATCGTCGGGGCCGGAGCCTGGATCACTACGGGTGGGTAGAAGGCCGGGCGGTAGGACGAGGGGGGGTAGTACACGGGCCAGGGATTGACGACCACGCTCAAATGGACATGAGGACTTTGCCGAGGCAGCGGCGCCCAGTTGAGGGTGGCCTGGGTACTGGTCGCGATGACCGTCAGGGTCAGGGCAGGCAGGAGTCTGAGCCAGTTCATGATGTCTTCCTCCCGTTCATGAGGTGGTAAAAGTTCGAGGGGATGGAAGCGTTGACGCACGACCCCCCGTCCAGGTTTCACCTTTGGGTGGAGTATTCCGGGTTTTACAGCAATGGGTCTGCTTGGACCATCCAGGCCGGATCGATTCCTGCTACCTCAGGGAACCCTCAATCAGGGCGTCGGCGGTGGAACTGAAGCGGTGCTGTCAGCGGAACCGAGGAGGGTGGTGGTGAGTTGAGGACGGGCTTCTTGATCCGCCCGACCACGTGCATCTCGCAGGGCTTGCAATCGAAGCGCAAGGTATAGCGGTCCGGGCCGTGGTGAAGGTAGAGCGGATCGGCACGTACCTGACCCTGCACGCCCTTGATTCCCTTGGCCTGCTTGGGGCAGAGGTTGAAGGAAAAACGGACACAGTGCCTGGTAATCATGAGCGAGACCTCGCCGGTTTCCTCATGGGCTTCATAGGCAGGAGCGATGGCCTGCACGCCATGGCGGGCATAAAACGCCCGGGCCGCATGGTTGTAAACATTCGAGAGATAGCTGAGATTGAGTTCCGGGTAGGTTGGCACCGGTTGTATTCCGGTTTTGCGCACAGGCCGTTGCCATCCGCCCAGACGTGCGGCTTCCAGGGTTGCCACGGCTTCACGGCGCAGGGCATTGAGTGCGCTGGCAGGAATGAACCAGGGCCTGCTCCAGGCGATTGATATGGTCCGGGGTGCGAAAAGGGTGCCCCCCAGTCTGGCCAGATGTTCCTTCACGGCGGTCTCGGCCCTTTCCGCATCCCGGGCCGGCGTGTGTGCATGAGCAAGGGAGGCTGTGATCCGGTAACCGCTCTCATCGGCAAGGGCCAGGGTGAAACCGTCGGGAGATTCCGCAAGATGCAGGTCCACGTCGATGCGACGTTCGGCGGAAGGCCGGTTCAGGGCCAGTTCCCAGTGGTGATCGCTGTTGCGGTTGACGGATATGCCGGCGCTGAGGCCGGGCAGTTCCTTCATGGGTTCGTTGGGCGTGATGTGCCAGTGGCCGGGTTGTCCGGTGGGTTTCACCACATTGGCCTGAATGCCGATCGGCTCGCGTTTGTAACGGTAGTTGAGGCCATCGCCATTGGTCAGCACCAGAGCCGGATCGGAGGATTCAAGTTCGAAACCGTCGGTGTGCACCCGGGTGACCGCCCCGATCGGCTGGCCCACGAACTTGGGGGATTCAAAGGCTCCGATATCGGGTTTGCGCCCCGTGACGAAGTAATCCGTCGTGCCCCGGTTGAAAGTCTTGTCGGGGGCGGGGATGAAACGATAGCGGCTATGCCCGCTGGAGGCGCGTGCAAGCTCCGGACGGGATTCCAGGATCGCATCCAGTTCACGCCGGTAGTGGGCGGTGATGTTCTTGACGTAAGCGGCATCCTTGTAGCGCCCCTCGATCTTGAACGAGCGGATGCCGGCGTCCACCAGGGCCGCGAGGTTGGCGGTCTGGTTGTTGTCCTTCATGGAAAGCACATGCTGTTCGTATGCGATTACGGCACCCTTGGCATCGGTGACGGTGTAGGGCATGCGGCAATCCTGGGAGCAGTCTCCCCGGTTTGCGCTACGCCCGCTATGTGCATGGCTGATAAAGCACTGTCCCGAATAGGCCACGCACAGGGCGCCGTGAATGAAAAATTCCAGCACGGTGTCTGCGGGGACTGCGCCCCGTATGGAGCGGATCTGCTCCAGACCCAGTTCACGGGCCAGCACCACCTGGGAGAACCCGACATCGCCGAGGAAACGCGCCTTCTCCGGCGTGCGGATGTCGCACTGGGTGGACGCATGTAGCTGGATGGGGGGCAGGTCCAGTTCGAGCAAACCCATATCCTGCACGATCAGCGCGTCCACGCCGGCGTCGTGGCATTCCCAGGCCAGCCGCCGGGCCGGCTCCAGTTCCGCATCGCTGAGTATGGTGTTCAGCGTGACAAAAATGCGCACGCCGAAGCGATGGGCGAAACTGCACAGTTCGGCAATCTCCGTCATGGGGTTGCCCGCGTTGTGCCGGGCGCCGAAACCGGGGCCACCGATATACACCGCGTCCGCCCCGTGCAGAACCGCCTCCCGTCCGATATCCGCGGTACGAGCGGGCGAGAGCAATTCCAGATGATGTGCGGGGAGACTCATGGGGTGCAATGTAAGGAAGCCAGGCCGGAATTGTATCTCTGGCCAGTGATCCGTATCGGCCATAGGGCCAGGTGACTATTTACTGGTCAGCGATTGGGGGCATAATGGATTCGATCAAAATTGACAAAACCGGGAGGAACGATGGCTTCAGCAATCCGGAAAATCCTGTGGGCACTACTGGGTCTGATCGTGATGTACATTTTGTATATCGGGGCGGTCTATGGTCCTGCGGTTTATCGGGCCACGATCGGCCTGAAGCGCTTCGAGACGGAAATGCCTGTATTGCCGCCAGGGTTGGGGGATCAGGCGATCCTGGTGTTTTCAAAGACCAATGGTTTCCGGCACGATGAGGCCATTACCGCTGCCAACGAATTATTCAAAAAAATCGCGGCACAACACGGCTGGCAGGTGTATTGCACGGAGAGCGGTGGTGTTTTCAATCCCGCCCAGTTACGCCATTTCAAGGTGATGGTATGGAACAACGCCAGTGGTGACGTGCTCACCGCCGGACAGCGGGAGGCCTTTCAGTCCTGGCTCAAAGCGGGAGGACGGTACCTGGGCGTGCACGCCGCGGGCGATAACTCGCACCAGAAATGGCCTTGGTATCAGGATGAGGTGCTGAAGGCCCATTTCATCGGGCATCCCGTGAATCCCCAGTTTCAGGAAGCCACTGCGATTGTCGAGGATACCGGGAGCCCGGTGGTGCAGGGTTTGCCCACCCGCTGGGTGCGCACCGATGAATGGTATTCCTTTGCGGCCAGCCCCCGGCTGAAGGGATCCCATGTGCTGATCACCCTGGATGAGCGCACCTATCAACCGGCGATGAGATTCCCCTTCCCGATTTCTCTGGTGAAATCCAATGTCGATTTGAGGATGGGTGCCGACCATCCCGTCGTCTGGTCCCATTGCGTGGGACGTGGAAGGGTGATTTACTCTGCAATGGGCCACCAGGCCAGCGCTTTTGCCGAACCGGCCTACCAGCGTCTTCTGGAAAATGCGCTGATATGGGAGACCGGGCCGGATACCTGTGCCGATGCGGCACCATGAGCCGGCAAGAAAAGATATATTCCGTTCGTTGGCAAACCTTGACGAGGAAATTTCATGGCTGAACTCTTTCCCTTTTCCCAGGTGCCCTTTCTTTCGCAAGGACTGTCCCGGCGGGATGCGATGGCGATGGGCCTCAAACTCCTGGGTGGTGTGGTTTCCGCTTCCGTCCTGAATGCGCTTGCTGCCGATGATGCGCAGTCAATGATCCCGACCCGGGATGTTTTTCCTGGCGAGACACGGGAGATCATGGCGGCGCTGACCGAAATCGTGATTCCCCGGACCGATACCCCGGGGGCGCTGGATGCCGGAGTACCCGCATTTGTGGAAGGTATTGTCGCGAACTGGTACTCAGACGAGGAACGGTCGATTTTTATCGATGGTCTCGGGGAGATCGATGCATTGTGCGGCGATCGGCATGGAAAGAAATTCCTCCAGTGCAGCGAGGCCGAGCGTGTCGCGGCGCTGTCCGAAATGGAACACAAGGTAGGCCATCACCGGGGTCCCGCGTCCACCAACCCGTTCGACAATCTCATGAGCGCCGATCCGAACAAGATGCTTACGCCTTTCTTTTCGAAGCTGAAGGAACTGGTCACATTCGGCTATTGCAGCTCGGAAGTGGTCAGCACCCAGGTATTTCAATATCTGCCATTACCGGGCCATTACGATGGCCACTATCCTGCGAGCAAGGTTCGCAACAATTGGTCCTATTGAATCCTGATTGACGGATTCCCTGACACCATTTTCAACTGTCCAGCCTGATATTGGAGTGACCCTGCCATGCATGCCAATGAGCAGTTTGATGCAATCGTAATCGGTTCCGGGATCACGGGCGGCATGGCCGCCAAGGAGCTGACGGAGCGCGGCCTCAAGGTACTGGTGCTGGAGCGGGGCCGGTATATCGAACACCGCAAGGATTATCTGCATGAAATGACTCCTCCCTGGAAAATTCCCGGGGGCGGGGCGCGCAACAAGGCGCTCTATGCGCGCGACTATCCGGTGCAAAGCGGGAGTTATGCGTTCGACGAGTACACCCGGCATTACTGGAACAATGACCGCGAGAACCCCTATCAGCAGGATGAGGGCAAGCCTTTCAGCTGGAAGCGAGCCAGCGTCCTGGGCGGGAAATCGATCCTCTGGGGCCGTCAGTCCTATCGCTGGAACGAGCTGGATTTCGAGGCCAACCAGCGTGACGGGCATGGTTCGGACTGGCCCATCCGCTATCGGGATCTTGTTCCCTGGTATTCCCATATCGAGCGCATCGTCGGGATCAGCGGCAACAGGGATGGGCTGGAGATATTGCCCGATGGCGAGTTCCTGCCCCCGATGCCGTTCAATGCCGTAGACGATGTGTTCAAGGAAAAAGTCGAGGCGTCTTTCCCCGATCGCAAGGTGATTATTGCCCGTACCGCCAATGCCAGTGTCGCCATCGACGGACGCGGCCCCTGCCAGTACCGCTCGATCTGTCAGCGCGGCTGCTCCTTCGGGGCCTATTTCAGCAGTTTGAGTTCCACATTGCCTGCCGCGAAGAAAACCGGCCGACTGACCGTCCGTGCGGATAGTGTGGTCGAGGGCCTCGATTATGATCCGAAGCACCAGCGGATATCAGGTGTGCGGGTCATCGATGCCAAAACCGGCCAGCGGCTGCGCTTCACATCCAAAATCGTGTTCCTCTGCGCTTCTACGGCCGGAAGCCTGCAAATCCTGCTGAATTCCCGTTCCGAACGCTATCCCAATGGTCTGGCCAACGATAGCGGGATACTGGGGCACTACCTGATGGATCACTCTTCCCAGATGGTGTTTGGCATCTTCCCCGGTATGCAAGATATCAACCCTTATGGACGCAGGCCGACCAGCCTGTATGTCCCTCGTTTCAGAAATGTACGGGAGGGAGCCGAGCCGCTGGATTTCGTACGTGGATACGGCTATCAGGTGATGTCCCTGCGGCCGGCCTGGCAGTCTGCGGCACTTTCCCATCCCGGGTTTGGCGCTGCATACAAGTCATCCATCCTGAAGCCGGGGCCATGGATGGTCGTCATGGGCGCATTCGGCGAATGTCTGCCCTACAAGGAAAACAGGGTATTGCTCGACGAGAAGAATCCGGATCGCTTTGGCATTCCGCAGGTCCGGTTCAGTATGACCTGGGGTGAGAATGAGCGCAGGATGGCGGAGGATATGCGTACCCAGGGGCGTGCCATGCTCAAGGCCATGGGTACCGTGGGCATGTTCAATTCAACCGCGATGTCGACGCCCGGTGATGCCATTCACGAAATGGGCGGTGCACGCATGGGCAGCGACCCCGGCAGTTCCGTGACCAATGTCCATAACCAGGCCCACGGTATCCCCAACCTGTTTGTTACCGATGGCTCCGTGATGGCATCGAGCTCTTGCGTCAATCCATCCATGACCTTTCTGGCCCTGACGGCCCGTGCTGCGGATTATGCGGTTACCCGGCTCAAGGCCGGCACCATCTGAGCCATGTGATGGTACTTCGCGAGGGTACCGGGGAAGTTGACTTCTACCGGAACGGCGTCAGTTGTCCAGTTGCGGCATGTTGTGGACCCACGATCTGACCTGAACCCGCTTTTGAAAGCGCCAGCCGTCGGCAGTCCGGACCAGCGTGTCGTGGTACCACAGGCCGCTGAATGAAACCTGGGGTTCGTCTGTGGCCGTCGGGAACAGGATGGGCACCAGGCCTGCCGTGCGGGTGAAGGCAGTGTCTCCCTTGATGTCGACCAATAGGGTGGAAATGGTGTGCTGGCAACCGGCGAACTGGGGTAGCCGGCCCTGCAGATAGGCTGCCATTTCAGCTGCTGAGCCACAGGGAGCACCAAAGGCGCTGTAGTCGAGCACCGCATCGTCGGTGAACAGACGGGCAAAGGCTTTCCAGTCGCGATCATCGATGGCATAGCAGTAGCGCACCAGCAGATCCTGGATGGCAAAACGGTCGGCGATTTCCTGGGGTGACATCACGATTCCTCCGGCGGTGGGTGGGTTGCGGCCAGCCGCAATATACCTGCGCTTGTATCCTCGCGTCGATGGCGGTGGTGCAGGTTTTCAACGGGTTGAATTCCTGACTCCTGTCTTGAGCAATGTCGGTGGGCCGGCTTAGTATGGCCGCGATCCATTCCGGATCCGAGGGGGCACAATGACAGGCAGAGAAGAGGGTTGAACCACCATGACAGAAATCGATGTGCGGCCGGATTTGAGTGTCGAGCGTCACGGTGCCGTTGCCTGTGTGCGGATAGATCGCGGCACTCCGGTCAACGCCCTGCGACCGGAAACCATGTGCGAGCTGACCTCCGTACTGGATACGCTTGAGAGTGACGATACGGTCCGGGCCATCATTCTTGGGTACCACGGCCGCCACTTCACCGCTGGCGCGGAACTGTCCTTTCTCGAATCGCTCAAATCGGCGAGCGAGGATCGGATCAGGAACGAGATCTACCGCCATTTCCAGAATGCGGTGAAACGACTGTATCAGTGCCCCAAACCGACCATCGCAGCGATTGGCGGTGCTGCCGTGACCGTGGGATGCGAGCTGGCGCTGGCTTGTGATTTCCGTATCGTGACCGAGCATGCCTCATTCCAGGAAAGCTGGATCCGGCTTGGCCTGATGGCGCCGCTGGGGGGCATGAAGAAGCTGCCCGCGCTGGTGGGTTACGGGTTGGCCACCGACATGATGCTGCGTGGTCGCGCCGTGGGCGGTGCCGAAGCGGTTTCAGCCGGGCTGGCCCATCGTCTGGTTGTGCCCGGAGATCTGGATGCAGAGGCGCTGGCCCTGGGCGGGGAACTGGCGGCTCTTGCCCCTCTTGCCTACCGTGCCATCAAGGCCGGATTACATCATGGGCTCGAAAATGATTTTGAAACGAATTTTGCGAAAGGCCTCGATAGCCAATGCCGGTTGATCCAGTCCGAGGATTTCCGCGAAGGAGTGGATGCGGTACTGGGCAAATATTCTCCCCGCTTCCGTGGCTGCTGATTCCCCGGTTGAGTCCAGCTTGATATCTTTCCAGAACGATCATGAAACCTTCACTTGAAATAGAGCAGCACGACGCCGTTCTCCTCGCGCGGATGTGCAGTGTGAGCAACCGCAATGCACTCGATTCATCCATGAAGACAGCATTGCTTGATGTGGTGCGGCACTACAGTGAGGATCACACGTTGCGCTGCCTGGTACTCACCGGCAGTGAGGGAATTTTTTGTGCTGGCGGTGATCTGCAGACCATGGCGGCGGACCGGCGACCCATGGCGGTTCGTGGTCTGCTCACCAAAAGCCATGCGATGGCGCGTGCCATCGCCACCTGCGAGAAGCCGGTGATCACCGCGGTCAACGGCGCGGCGGTGGGTGCGGGGCTGTCACTGGCGTTGCTGGGCGATATTGTGGTGGCAGCGGAGGATGCGTATTTCATGAGCGGCTTCCCCAGGGTCGGCGTACTGCCCGATCTGGGCCTGATCCACACACTTCCCCGCGCGGTCGGCCTGCTGCGCGCCAAGCATATCCTCATGTCCAACCAGCGCATCGATGCTGCCGAGGCTCTGGCCATGGGGCTGGTGGGACAGATGCTGCCCCGGGATGGATTCGATGCCGCGGTGCTGGATCTGGCAGCCGCAATGGCAGCGGGACCGACGGTATCCCTGGGGCTGACCAAAGCGCTGTTGAATTCGTCACAGGGAGAAACCCTGGACAGCTATCTGCTCAAGGAATCCCTGGGCCAGGCCGTGGTGTTCGGCACCGACGATTTCGCCGAGGGGAATGCCGCATTCAAGGAAAGACGGCCACCCCGCTTCACGGGACGCTGACGGATCGGATCACGAATCAGATCAAGGAGTGAAGCCTTTTGGGGCAGCGCCTTTGCGGCATCGACCGCCCCTATTTCGCGCGGGTATTCCGCTTGCTGTCACCAAAGGTACTGGCCCTGACTTCACGCAAGACCTGTACATAGCGCCGCCGGCCAGCCTCGAAACGGTCGACTGGCCCGGCAATCGAGATTGCCACCGGCTCGCTGCCGAACCATCCGGAAACCGCAAGGGCCTGTACGCCATCGATACCCTCATCGCGGACCTCATACCATCCCTGGCGGCGGCCATCGGCCACACTGCGCATCACCGCCGCCGGGTCGGTCAGGGTGCTGCTGGCAAGGGCTTTTAGCGGTTTGCGGCGCAGGCGCTGTTCCATTTCATTTTCCGGCAGGAGACCCAGAATGGCCTTGCCGACCGCCGAACTGTGGCAGGCGATGCGATCCCCCACCTCGATGAAGTAGCGCAACGGCAGGTGGGACTGCTGTACCGCGACCACCCGCACACTGTTGCCATCCAGCCTGCCGAAGAAGGCGGTCTCCCCGGTTTCCCGCGTCAGGCGCTGCACCACTTCCTCGGCGGCCTGGGCCATGGGGTCGTTTTGCGAAATGGCCTGGGCGAGTTTGAGCAGACGTGCTGTCGGGTAATAGCGGCGGGTGTGGGCCGTTCGTGCCAGATAGCCCAGCTTGTGCAGCGTGAACATCAGGTCGAGGCAACTGCTGTCCGCCAGTTGCAGCAGCCGGGCCATCTCCGAATTGGAGAGTTCCCGCTGCTCTCTGGCAAAGACTTCGAGTGCGGCGAGCACACGGCGCGCGGCAGGAACGACTGTCGGCATATTTCAATATACTGAATTTAAATTCGAATGCTTGAATATTAAGGGCGATCCGGAATAGCATCAAGCATTCCTGAATTCGTAGTGTCCGAGTCGCCCCGAGTCGGGCCTTCCGCACCCCGTCCTGTTTCATGATGATCGTTGAACAAAAAAGCTGGCTGCCCCTGTCGGGAGTCCGGATGCTGGATTTTTCTGCACTTCTCCCCGGCCCTTTCGCCACCGCCATCCTGGCCGATCTGGGGGCCGACGTGATCAAGGTGGAGCCGATCCATGGCGAAAGCGCACGGGCTTTCCTGCCCGACCTTTTCCGTACCGCGAACCGCAACAAGCGCAGCATTGCCCTGGATCTGAAGCAGCCGGCTGCCCGCACCGTCATCGAGCGGCTGGTTGCGCACGCCGACCTGGCCCTCGAATCGTTTCGCCCCGGTGTTGCCGATCGCCTCGGTGTGGGGGCTGCAGCGCTGCGCGCCATCAATCCCCGGCTGGTGTATTGCTCCCTTTCCGGCTATGGGCAGGATGGCCCCTGGCGTGATCATCCGGGGCATGACGCCAATTTTCTGGCCGCTGCGGGGGGGCTTGCCTACGCCGGCACCTGGAGTGGAGCGCCTTCCCGCTCCAGCCTGCCGGTAGCGGATCTGATGGGGGGAGGATTCGCGGTGAGTGCATTGCTGGCAGCCCTGCATCAGGCGCAGCGCAGCGGGGAAGGCTGTCATCTCGATCTGAGTCTGCTCGAATCGACTTTTTTCTGTACGGCGATGCGCCATGGGCTCGATTCCGAGCGTCCACGCGCTCATCTGTTCGCCATCTCTGACCTGTTCGAGACCGCGGATGGCAAGCGTCTGGCGCTGGGGCTGGTCGAACAGCATTTTTTTGACAATTTTCGCGCTGTGGTGCGGGATATCGAACCCCGCATCGCCGATCCGCGCTTCGACACCAATTCCTCCCGGCGCGAAAACGGTAATGACCTGTGTGCTCTGTTGCACACGCTGATCCGAACCCGGACCGCAGATGAATGGCTGGCCCTGCTGACGCCATGTGATGTACCCGTGGATGTTTGCGTCAGCGCCGTGGAGGCGCAGCACAATCCCCAGCTCGGAGCCCGGGGCGCGGTGAGCGAACTGGATGGCGAGCGCTTCGCACTTTTCCCGGTGCAGGTGGACGGTGTGCGCGGCGGCGCCCTGCGCAGCCCGGCCCCCGGCCTGGGCGATCACGGTCGCGAGCTGCTTGCGGAATGCCGCTTCAGCGCAGCCGAGATCACGGCGCTGGAAGCCGACGGCGTGGTCGGCCGGCCGCGATAACTCAGGAGAACCCAATGGATTTTGCCTACACCCCCGAACAGGAAGCCATCCGTGCCGCCATCACGGACATCTGTGCCCGGTTCGGCGACGACTACTGGCTGAAGAAAGACAAGGAAGGTGGCTTTCCGGCAGAGCTGCATCAGGCCCTGGCGAAAAATGGCTGGCTGGGTATCTGCATTCCCGAGGAATACGGTGGTTCCGGCCTGGGCATCAGCGAGGCCGCAGTGATGATGCAGACCATCGCCCAGACTGGGGGCGGGATGAGTGCCGCTTCGGCCATCCATATGAACATCTTTGGCCTCAATCCGGTGGTGGTGTTCGCCAACGATGTGCAGAAGAAACGTATGCTGCCACCCCTGGTGGAGGGCCGGCACCGCACCTGCTTCATGGTTACCGAGCCGAATACCGGCCTCAACACCACCCAGCTCAGAACCCGGGCCGAGCGTCATGGCGACCATTATGTCCTCAATGGCCAGAAGGTCTGGATCTCCACCGCACAGGTGGCAGAGAAGGCCCTGATCCTGGCCCGCACCACACCCATCGAGGAGGTGAAGAACCACACCGACGGCCTTAGCCTGTTCTACACCGACATGGATCGCAGCCATATCGAGGTGCGGGAGATCGAGAAGATGGGCCGCAAGGCGGTGGATTCCAACCAGGTTTTCATCGACAACCTGCGGGTGCCGGTGGAGGACCGCATAGGAGAGGAAGGCAAGGGCTTCCAGTACATCCTGCATGGCATGAACCCGGAGCGCATCCTGCTGGCGTCGGAAGCCGTGGGCCTGGGGCGACTGGCGCTGGGCAAGGCCACGCAATACGCCAAAGAGCGCGAGGTGTTCAACCGCCCCATTGGCCAGAATCAGGGTGTGCAGCACCCCCTGGCTGAATGCTGGATGCAGCTGGAGGCTGCCAATCTCATGGTGTTCAATGCGGCCTGGCGTTACGACCAGGGCATGGCATGTGGAGCCGAGGCCAATGCCGCCAAATACCTCGCCGGTGAAGCGGGGTACAACGCCTGCCAGACCGCGGTGATGACCCATGGCGGTTTCGGTTATGCGAAGGAATACCACGTCGAACGTTATCTGCGCGAATCGCTGGTACCGCGTATCGCACCCATCAGTCCCCAGCTCATCCTCTGCTTTATCGCCGAGAAGGTGCTCGGGCTGCCCAAATCCTATTGAGGCCGTTCATGAGGCATCCCCCCGCAGCTGCCACACCACCCATTGCCGATGTGCCGCCCGGTTTTTCTCCCGTGGACACCCTGAGCGGTTTTCTCACGGCCATGGGGCCGATCTACGAGAAGGTGGATGCCGGCCGGCGAACCTATGGCTTGCGTGTCGAGGAAAGGCACTGCAATACCTTCGATAAAGCCCATGGCGGAACGCTTGCCGGTCTGGCCGATGTGACCCTGGCGCGCAGCCTTGCCCATATGCGTACACCGTTCTTTGCGCCGGTGACCCTGAGCCTCAATGTCGAATTCGTTGCTGCCGCGCCCCGTGGCGGCTGGCTGGAGGGGTATGCCCGCATTCGCAAGGCCGATGGCAGCATTGCCTTTGCCGAAGCGGAATTCCACTGCGATGGCAAGCTGGTTGCCATTGCCTCCGGTGTTTTCAAATACCCGCGCCACAAGGCGACGGTTGCGTAACCCATTTCGATCGCGAGGACATTCATGGCCGGCTTGTACTACGAGGAATTCATCGAGGGGCATACCTTCAGGCACGCCGTCACCCGTACCGTGACGGAAATGGATAACGTCCTGTTTTCCTCTCTCACCCTCAATGCCCAACCGCTGCATCTGGATGCGGAATTCGCCGCCAGAACCGAGTTTGGCCGTCCACTGGTCAACAGCCTGTTCACACTGGGTCTGGTGGTCGGCATTTCGGTGACCGACACCACCCTGGGCACCACCATCGCCAATCTGGGCATGAGCGAGATCAGTTTTCCCAAGCCTGTTTTCCACGGTGATACGCTGCGGGTGGAGACCACCGTGATATCCCGACGATTGTCGAAATCCCGGCCCAAGGCGGGCATCGTCGAGTTCGAGCATCGGGGGATCAACCAGCGCGGAGAGATCGTCTGCCGCTTGCGTCGCAATGCCTTCATGCATTGCAAGCCGGAGTGAGCGTGGTGATGGATGATCCTTTCGATACGGTTGTCGCGCCCGCCGTGATCGATGCGGTGATCCGCTCCCGCCGCTCGGTGCGCGCCTTTTTACCTGCTCCCGTGGCTGAGGATCTGGTGCGGGAAATCCTCTCCGTTGCCTGTCGTGCGCCCAGCGGCACCAACACGCAGCCCTGGCGTTGCCATGTGCTGGCCGGAGAACGCAAGGATGCGCTGTCCCGTGCCGTGATCGCCGCTCACGATGCGGGCGGGACAGGGCATGTGGCGGAATACGACTATTACCCCGGCGATTTCCCCGAACCCTTTCTGGCCCGGCGCCGCAAGGTGGGCTGGGATATGTACGGACTGATCGGTATCGCCAAGGGTGACCACATGGCCATGCATGCCCAGCATGGCCGCAACTACAGGTTCTTCGATGCACCGGTCGGCATGATCTTCACCATCGACCGGCGCCTGCGCATCGGCAGCTGGCTGGATTACGGCATGTTCCTGGGGAACATTACGCTGGCCGCCCGGGCGCGGGGCCTGCATACCTGTGCCCAGGCTGCGTTTGCCCAGTATCACGAGGTGATTCGCACGGTGCTGGGCATTCCGGCGGGGGAAATGGTGGTTTGCGGCATGGCGCTGGGCTATGCAAATCCGGATGCCGCCATCAATCGCCTGGTCACCGAACGGGCGCCAGTTTCCGATTTTGCCCGTTTTGAAGGATTCGGTGCATGACAATCGAGCTGGATGCCGGCTCCCTGGATCTGGGAGGTATCGTGCGACCGGGCGATCACGTGTTGTGGAGCCAGGGCACAGCCGAGCCGCTGAGCCTGACCCATGCCCTCGTGGCGCAGCGTGCAACACTGGGGCCCCTGTCGGTTTTCATCGGCTGCAGTTTCACCGATACCCTGCAACCGGCGCATGGTGATCATCTGCGCATGGCGAGCTATTGCGCCATTGGCAGCAACGGTGCACTGTCCCGGGCCGGTGTGCTCGACATCGTGCCCTGTCACTATTCCGAGCTGCCGCGTCTTGTCGGTGATGGCACGATTTCTTGCGATGTGGCCCTGATCCAGATTGCTCCGGATGGCCGGGGAGGGTACAGCCCCGGGGTTGGCAGCGACTACATGCGGGAAGCGGCGGCACGTGCCCGGGTGGTGATTGCGGAAGAGAACGATGCGCTGCCGGTCACCTGTGGTGGTGGTCTCGAGGGTTTGCGGATCGACTACAGGGTGCGGGTGAGCCGAGACCCTCTGGTGCTTCCCGGTGTCGCCGTGGGGGATGTCGAACGTCGCCTGGCGGAACACGCGGCGGCCCTGATCCCCGATCGTGCGGTGATCCAGACAGGAATCGGCTCGATTCCGGATGCCGTGCTTTCAGCACTGAAGGGTCATCGTAGCCTCGGCCTGCATACCGGCATGATGGCGGACAGCATGGTGGCGCTGATCGAATCCGGTGTGATCGACAATGCGCATAAGGCGATAGATCGCGGCCTATCGGTGGCGGGAGTGCTGTTCGGCAGCGAACGGCTTTATCGCTTTGCCCATCGCAATCCGGCGCTCGTTTTGCAGCCGATCCGCTATACCCATAACCCTGAAATCCTTGCCCGTCTGGAACGCTTTGTTGCGCTGAATTCGGCAATCGAAGTGGATCTGACCGGCCAGGTGAATGCGGAGGTGGCGCAGGGAACCTATATCGGCGCGGTGGGTGGGCAGATTGATTTTGTCCGCGCGGCATTGCGCTCGCCCGGAGGGCGTTCACTGATCGCACTGCCTGCCACCGCCCGGCGGGGCGAACTCAGCCGCATCGTGGCACGGTTGCCGCAGGGCGTGGTCACCACACCCCGTGCCGATGCCGACGTGATCGTGACCGAATGGGGTGCTGCCGAACTGCGCGGCCAGACCCTGCGTGAACGCGCCCGCCGCATGATCACGATCGCCCATCCGGATTTTCGGGAATCCCTGGAGCGTGAGTCCCACGCATTGTTTGCGCATCTCTGAACCACGACAAGGAGGGTTGATGAATCCCGATCCGGATACGATCAAGGCCATTCGCGACAGCGCCCGTGTGCTGCTTGCGCGCAGTGATTCACGGCGCCGGTTGCGTGAATGGCGGGATCGCGCACCCGGCTTTGATCGTCAGATCTGGCGGGAGATGGCCGCAGCAGGCTGGTTTTCGGTATTGGTACCGGAGGCCGAGGGTGGCCTGGAACTGGGAATGGAGGCGGTAGCGGCTCTGGCCGGTGAGGCGGGATATGGGCTGATGCCAGAGCCATTCATTGCGGCCGGGGTGCATCCGGTCGCGCTATTGCTGCGCCTGCCCCGGGGCGGATGCCGCGATGCGCTGCTGGCTTCCCTGTGCGGGGGAGAGTGTGTGGCGGGTGTCGCCTGGCAGGAAAACGTTGGTGCCTATGGCGCGGAAAAGCCGACGCTTGTTGCCCGGGCAGTGACGGGCGGCTTCCGGCTCAGTGGTGAAAAGCACTTCGTCGCTCCGCTGGCGGGTGCCGACGGCTGGATCGTTTCCGCCCGGCTGCAAGAGGACGTGGCGCTGTTCTGGGTGCCGGCCGGCACCCGTGGTGTGACTCTGTGTGACGGGCGGCGGGTGGATGGCAGCTCCATGGGAGAGCTTGTCCTGTCGGAGGTCGAGATACCGGCTGCCGACTGTCTGGCGCACGGGGAGGATGTCGGCATGGCCCTTGCGGCGGCGCACGATCTGGCCCGCCTGGCCCAGGGTGCGGAGTTGGCCGGTATCGCCCGTCGCGCGCTGGAAATCGGCCTCGACTATCTCAAGACCCGGGTACAGTTCGGCAAGCCCATCGGCAGTTTCCAGGCCTTGCAGCATCGGGCGGTGGATGCTTTTTTGCAGGCATCCCTGGCCGATGCCGTATTGGCGGAAGCGCTTTCGCGGGTGGCACACGAACCGGCATCCCTGGCCGGGCAGGCGGCCCGGGTCAAGGCGCGCTGTGCACATGCGGCACTGATCGTCACACGCAGCGCGGTGCAGTTTCATGGCGCGATGGGGTATACCGACGAATGCGACATCGGCCTGTACCTCAAACGCGCCTTGCAACTGACGGCCTGGCTGGGCAATGTGCCGGCCAGCCGGCAGCGCCATTTCAGCCTGCATACACGTACCGTGGAGGATCTGCCCGAGGATGCCCCGGTTGACCCCATTCCCCGCGATGCGGACTGGGACGCCATGCCGGAAATGGAATTCCGCCGCATCGTTCGCGCGTTTTTGAGCGCACGCTATCCCTCCCATCTGCGTTTCATGCCACGCCGTCTGCACTGGGAGGAGAGCCGGCCCTGGTACCAGGCGCTGTCCGCCCAGGGCTGGGTGGCGCCGGCCTGGCCGAAGGCGCATGGTGGCATGGGCCTGCCGCCGGACAAGTTGCTGGCCTACATCGAGGAACAGGAGCGCTTCGGCGTCTGCCGGGCGCCGGACATGGGCATCCTGATGCTGGGCCCCATCCTGATCCGTTACGGCACACCGGAACAGCGTGCCCGCTACCTGCCGAAAATCCTTTCCGGCGAGGAGCGCTGGAGCCAGGGCTATTCGGAACCGGAGGCCGGGTCCGATCTGGCCTCCCTACGTACCGAGGCCCTGGTGGCGGACGATCATTTCGTGGTGACCGGACACAAGATCTGGAGCACCCTGGTGATGGATACCACCCACATGTTCGTGCTGGTGCGTACCGACAAGGCGGCAAAGCCCCAGGCGGGTATCAGCTTCCTGATGATCGATCTGGCCTCGCCGGGGGTGACCGTGCGTCCCATCCGGGATATCGCCGGTAACGTGGAATTCGGTGAAGTGTTCTTCGACCAGGTACGGGTACCGCGCGAGAACCTGGTGGGCCAGCTCAACCAGGGCTGGACCATCGCCAAGAGCCTGCTTGGCCTGGAGCGTATCTTCGTCGGCTCGCCCAAGCAATCGCAGTACGCACTGGCCCAGCTCGATACCCTGGCCGTTGCACGCGGATTGTTCTCCGCCCCGGCATTTGTCGCACGTTATGCCGAACTGCAGCTCGACGTGCTCGATCTGGGCGCCCTGTATGCGCACTACGCTGCCATGCTGAAGCGGGGCGAGGAACTGCCGCCCAGCGTATCCTTGCTGAAAATCTGGGCCACGGAAAGCTACCAGCGCATCGGTGCTTTCCTCGTCGAGGTGGCGGATGAAGAGGGCGGTAATCCGGAAACGCTGCATTGTGGCGATCAGCCGGTTTCCGTGCTGGCGCCCCTGATGATTTCCACCGCTGCCACCATCTACGGCGGCAGCAGCGAGATTCAACGCAATATCCTGGCCCGGAGCGTACTCGGGCTGCCAGGGTGAGCGACCCCGACAGCACAACATCGATATCAGGAGAACACCGAAATGACCCTGCGCATGAAAGCGGCGGTATGCCGCGAACTCAACCAACCCGTGGTGGTGGAGACGATCACGCTCGATCCACCGGGGCCGGGAGAGGTGCTGGTGAAGCTGGCGGCATGCGGCATCTGCCATAGCGATCTGTCCGCCACCAACGGCACCATCCCCCAGCCCCTGCCCCTGATTCTCGGCCACGAGGGTGCGGGGGTGATCGTCGAGGTAGGGCAGGGAGTGAAGCAGATGGCGGTGGGCGATCACGTACTGAGCTCTTTCGCCAGCATGTGCGGAAAGTGCCGCTATTGCAGCGCGGGCAAGTCCTATCTTTGCGATCAATCCATGAAGGCCCAGCGTACCCTGCCCGACGGCAGCCTGCGCACCCGCGATGCCTCCGGCGTGGAAGTGGGCGTCTTCGCCGGTTGCGGCGTGATGGCGGAATATGCCGTGCTGAGTGTGGACAACGTGGTGAAGATCGACGCCACCATGCCACTGGACAAGGCGGCGCTGATCAGTTGCGGGGTGATGACCGGCGTGGGCGCGGCCACCAACACGGCCAAGGTGGAGGCCGGCTCCATCACCCTGGTGCTGGGCTGTGGCGGGGTTGGCCTGAACACCATCCAGGGCTGCGCCATCTCCGGCGCCGCCATGATCGTTGCGGTGGATACCTCCGATTACAAGCTGGAACTGGCGCAACAGTTCGGCGCCACGCATACGGTGAATTCGAGCCGGGAAGAAAATCTGGCCAAAACCCTGCGCAAGCTCACCGGCGGCGGGGCCGACTATGCCTTTGATTGCGTCGGCCTGGGTGAGACATCGGCCATCGTGTACGGTGCCACCGCCAAGGGTGGTACGGCGGTGATCGTGGGGGTGGCCAGCGCGACCGATACCACCTCGTTCCGTACCCGCACCATGACCTTCGACGAAAAGACACTCAGGGGCAGCTACTACGGCTCGACTCGGCCCCATCTGGATTTTCCGCGCCTGATCGCCCTGTACCGTGGTGGCCGGTTGAAACTCGACGAACTGATCACCACCACCTACACCATCGACGAAGCCCCGCAGGCGTTCGCCGACATGGTGGCGGGCCGCAATGCTCGCGGCGTGATCCTCTTTTGATTTTTCCGGAACGACACCATGAATGCTCCTGCCGAAACCCCGCTTTCCGAAGCCACGGTCCGTTTCCTCGCGCAGCCGAAGAAGATGTTGATCGGGGCCGAATGGCGTGATGCCCTCTCGGGCCGGACACTGGAATCGCGCAACCCGGCCACGGGCGATGTGATCGCCACATTTCCCGCCGCCGCCGCCGCCGATGTCGACCTCGCCGTGCAGGCTGCCCGTGCTGCCTTCAGTGGCAAGGAATGGGGCAAGGCCCGCCCCATCGACCGCGAGCGCTGGCTGCTCCGGCTGGCTGACCGGGTGGAAGCCAATGCCCAGGAACTCGCCGAAATCGAAACCCTGGACAATGGCAAGCCCCTGATGTTCGCGCGCCGGGTCGATGTACAGCAGGCCGTGGACTTTCTGCGCTATGTGGCGGGCTGGTGCACCAAGATCGAAGGCAGCACCCTGACGCCCTCGGTCCCCGCGCTGCGCAAGAACGAATACTTTGCTTACACCCTGCGCGAGCCGGTGGGTGTGGTGGGCGCCATCATTCCGTGGAACTTTCCTCTTCTGATCGCGGTGTGGAAAATCGCTCCGGCCCTGGCCACGGGGTGCACCATCGTGCTCAAGCCTGCGGAGGAAACATCCCTTGCAGCCTTGCGTCTGGCGGAACTGGTCCTTGAAGCCGGCATTCCTGCCGGTGTGGTGAACGTGGTGACCGGGCTCGGTCACGAGGCCGGTGCGGCCCTCGCTGCGCACCGGGGCATCGACAAGGTGACGTTTACCGGTTCCACCGAGGTGGGCAAGCGGATCGGCAAGGCGGCCATGGACAACATGACCCGCGTGTCGCTGGAACTGGGTGGAAAATCCCCGGTGATCATGTTCGACGATGTGGATGTGAAAAGCGCCGCTGCCGGTGCGGCCAATGCCATTTTCTTTAACTCGGGCCAGGTGTGCGCCGCCGGCTCGCGCCTCTATGTGCACAAGAGAGTGTTCGATCAGGTGCTGGAAGGCGTGGTGGCCGTAGCCAACAAGATGCGGGTCGGCCCGGGCCTCGATCCCGGCAGCCAGATCGGGCCTCTGGTTTCAGCGAAACAGTTGCAGCGCGTCACCGGCTATATCCGCAAGGGGGTCGAGGAGGGAGGTTCCCTGCTTGCCGGGAGCGCGGAGTCTGCCGACAAAGGCTACTTCATCAAGCCCACAGTGGTGACGGGCCTGGGCGAGCAGGCCACGTTGATCCAGGAGGAGATCTTTGGTCCGGTGCTGGTTGCCACGCCCTTCGATGACATCGACGAGATTGCCGCCGCCGCCAACGCCACGCCTTATGGCCTCGCCGCCAGCATCTGGTCCAATGACCTCTCCCGTGTGCATCGGCTGATTCCGCGTATCCAGGCCGGTACCGTCTGGGTGAATTGTCATGGTGTGCTCGACAACGCCATGCCCTTTGGCGGTTACAAGCAGTCGGGCATCGGCCGCGAAATGGGGCGTTCGATGATTGATCTGTTTACCGAAACCAAGTCGGTGATGATGCAGCTCTGATGCATCGTGCCCGGCCTGCCCGCCGGGCGAATGGGGTAAGGGCCGTGGCGGACAAAGGCTTTATCATCGGTGCCTTGTGATTGTGGGCGAGGAGCCGGGTTGTCATGGCCGTTGCAAAAAAAATCGCCGTTTCCGCAACCGGTACCGGGGCAGTGCGTGCTCCCCGTGCAACACCGGTTACCCGGGCATTGCTGCCGCTGCTGGAGTCGGTCTATGAAGGGCCGATGGAAACACCGCCGTTTCGCGGTTTTCTCGATGCGTTAAAGGATGCGCTGGCTGCATCCTCGATCACCTTGATGATGTCTCCGCCCAGCCATGCCTGGAATGGCCTGATGGTCAGTGCCGGCCTCAAGACCGAGGAGGGCGAATCCTCTTATAACGGCCATTTCTTTGCCCTGGATCCGTTTGTCGGCATTCCCGAAGGCCAGGTGATGACGCCCGGCGAATTCATGGGCGAGGCCGCCTGGCGTACCAGCGAGCTGTATCTGGGATATCTCAAACCCCTCAACATTTACCATAGCCTGGGTGCCGATCTGAAGGCGGAAACGGGAGAGTGCCGCCTGCGCATCAGCCGCTGCCGGGGCTCCGCACCTTTCTCGGTGCGCGACAAGGAGCTCGTGCGAACACTGCTGCCGCACCTGAAGCGCGCCCTGCGCCTGCATGGCCGGCTGGGCAGTCTGGAAGGGGAACGTCAGCTCTATGCCGGCACGGTCGACCGGCTGCTGATCGGCACCCTGATTCTGGACGAGCAGGGGCAGGTGATCCGCATGAATCGCCACGCGCGGGAACTGCTGGCCGAGGATGAGGGCCTGCGGATCGTGGGTGGTGCACCTCATGCCACGATTGCGCTGGAGGAGAAGCGGCTGCAGACGTTGCTCAGGGATGCCCTGGCCCGCTGTAGCAGGAAAGGCGTGACGGCAGGGCCTGTCGTTGCCGAGGCTCTGGCCCTGACCCGGCTTTCGGGCGGAGGCAAACTTTCCGTCCTGGTGCGCGCGATTCCCGAAGCCGATTGGCGCGAAGGCAGCCGGCGCCCACGCGTGGCGGTTTTCCTGCGCAATACCGAGGAGCCGGTGCCGGCTTCGCAGGAAAGCCTGATCCGGCTGTTTGGCCTGACGTCAGGCGAAGCCGTGGTCGCGCTCTTGCTCGCCGATGGCCTCAACCTCGATGAGGCGGCCGCCCAGCTGGGCATCAGCCGCAATACCGCCCGTGCCCATCTGCGCGCCATCTATGCCAAAACCGGTATTACCCGCCAGGCTGGTCTGGTGCGTCTGCTGCTCAACAGCGTGGCGGCCCTGAGCTGAGCTGGCTGCCGGTTTACAGGAAGCCATCAATGGCCATGATGGTGGCTCAGCTCACCCTCCCAGCGTGCAACAACGGCGGCGGCGATGGAATTGCCGACCACGTTGGTGGCGGAGCGGCCCATGTCGAGAAAGTGATCCACGCCAAGCAGCAGCAGCAGGCCCGCTTCCGGAATGCCGAACTGGTTGAGGGTGGCCGCGATGACCACCAGGGATGCGCGGGGAATGCCCGCCATGCCTTTCGAGGTGAGCATCAGGATCAGCAGCATGGTGATTTCCTGCCCCAGGGAGAGTTCGATGCCGTAGGCCTGGGCGATGAAGACCACGGCGAAGGTGCAATACATCATCGAGCCATCCAGGTTGAAGGAATAGCCCATGGGCAGCACGAAGCTGGCAATCCGGCTGGAGCAGCCGAAGCGTTCGAGTTGCTCCAGCGTCTTGGGATAGGCGGCTTCGGAGCTGGCGGTACTGAAGGCCAGCAGCAGGGGTTCGCGCATCATGGCCAGCAGGTGCAGCACCCGGCGGCCGATGAACAGGCCACCGATGACGGTCAGCGTCAGCCATAACACGCCGATGGACAGGTAGAACTGGGCCATGAAACGGCCATAGACAGCGAGCACGCCCAGTCCTTCCCGCGTCACCACCGCCGCCACCGCGGCAAAAACGGCGATCGGGGCACACACCATGACATAGGTGGTTACCTTGAGCATGACGTGCGAGAGCACGTCAAGGCTGTCGAGCAGGGCCTTGGCGCGTGGACCAAGGGAAGCCATGGCGCCGCCGAAGAAAAGCGAAAACACCACGATCTGCAGGATCTCGTTGTCGGCCATCGCCTCCACCACGCTCTTCGGTACGGCATGGAGCACAAAATCACGCAGGGTCAGCGCCTGGGTGTGGAGTGCTCCTGCCGCGGCTCCGGAGGCATCGGGTGGAGCCAGCCCCTGGCCGGGTTGCAGCAGATTGACCATGATCAGGCCCAGCGTCAGCGAGAGCAGGGATGCGCAGACGAACCAGAGCAGGGTCTTGCCACCGATACGCCCTACCGCGCCGCCGCCGGGCATGCGGGCCATGCCCACCACGAGGGTGGAGAACACCAGAGGAGCGATGATCATCTTGATCAGGCGCAGGAAGATATCGGTGAGCAGCGAGAGATGGCCGGCGAAAGCGGTGAGCGATGCGGTATCCGTTGTCAGATGCCGGGTGGCCAGTCCGGTCAGAATGCCCGCTACCAGTCCGAGCAGGATGAATCGGGTCAGGGATTGGGAAGCCATGATGTGATCGGTAGGGGATGGGTTGCCACATCAGCCTTTGCGGGCGTGTGATGCGGGTGCCGGATCGGCGCCAAGTTCCGCCAGAAGGGTTTCCTGGGCGCTGGTCCGGCCGCGTTTGGCAGTCTTGCGGGCATAGTTGCCAGTACTGTCCATCTCCCAGGACTGGCAATTGTCGGCCAGATAGATCTGCAGGCCTTCCTTCAGCACCCGGCGCTTGAGCTTGGGAAGAAGGATCGGGAAGGCGGTTTCGATCCGGCGGAAGAAATTGCGTTCCATCCAGTCGGCACTGGAGAGAAAGAGCAGTTCGGCGCCGTCGGCATGGAAATGAAAGATGCGGTGATGTTCGAGAAAACGTCCGATGACCGAGCGCACCCGGATGTTGTCCGATAGGCCGGCCACCCCCGGACGCAGCGCGCAGACTCCGCGTACGATCAGATCCACGGCAACCCCGGCCCGGGAGGCGGCGTAGAGCGCCTCGATGACCTCGGGTTCGAGCAGGGAGTTCATCTTGGCGATGATCCGGGCAGGTTTCCCGGCCTGGGCATGGGCGGTCTCCTGACGGATGGCGGCAAGAATGTTCGCATGCAGCGTGAAGGGCGCCTGCCAGAGGTGTTTCAGGGGAGCGGCCTTGCCCATGCCGGTGAGTTGCTTGAACAGTTCATTCACGTCCTCACCGATTTCAGGATGGCAGGTCATGAGACCGAAATCGGTGTAGAGCCGGGTGGTACGGGGATGGTAATTGCCCGTGCCCAGATGCACGTAGCGGCGATATTTTCCTTCTTCGCGCCGCACGATCATCAGCATCTTGGCATGGGTCTTGTAACCGAAAACGCCATAGACGACATGGGCGCCGACATCTTCGAGCCGGCCCGCGATATCGAGGTTGGCTTCCTCGTCGAAGCGCGCCATGAGCTCCACCACCACGCTGACTTCCTTGCCCTGCCGGGCGGCCCGCAGCAGGTGTTCCGTCAGCACCGAATCGGTACCGGTACGGTATACGGTCATCTTGATTGCCACCACATCGGGGTCGTCGGCGGCCTGCTGCAACATCCTTACCACCGGGGTGAAAGACTGGAAAGGGTGGTGGAGCAGGATGTCATGCTTGCGCAGGGTGGCGAAAATGTCGGACCGCTTGGTCAGCACCTTGGGCAATCCCGCCTGGAAGGGCGGAAATTTGAGATGGGCCAGATCCACCTGGTCGGGGATCGAGATCAGTCGCGCCAGGTTCACGATGCCGGGCACGCGATACAGGTCCTCGGCAACCAGACCGAACTGGTTGAGCAGGAAGGAGGCCAGGATGTCGGGGCAATCCTCCACGACTTCCAGGCGTACGGCATCACCCAGGTGGCGCTGGGGCAATTCTCCCTGGAGGGCGATCCGCAGGTTCTTCACCTCTTCGTCATCGACAAACAGATCGGAGTTACGGGTGACGCGGAACTGCTGGCAGCCCAGTACCGCCATGCCCGGGAAAAGCGTATCCACATGAGCGTGGAGCAGTGATGAAAGGAAGACGAAGCCATGGCCAATCCCGGTCAGTTCCCGTGGCAGGGGAATGACACGGGGCAGGGCGCGTGGCGCCTGGACGATGGCGGCCCCTCCGGTCCGGCCATAGTCGTCGATGCCCTCCAGTTCGACGGCGAAATTGAGGCTCTTGTTCAGCACCCGGGGAAAGGGGTGGGCCGGGTCGAGTCCGATGGGGGTGAGCAGCGGCATGACTTCGCGCAGGAAGTACTCCCGCAGCCATTCACGCTGTGCCTCCGTCCATTCCGCACGCCGGTAGAAGGCGATGCCTTCAGCGCGCAGTCTGGGCAGGATTTCCTCGTTGAGCAGGGTGTACTGTTCGGCGATCAGCGCGTGCGTCTGAAGGGTGACCCGGCGGAATACTTCGTCAGGCGCAAGGCCGTCCGGTCCCGGGGTGTGGCTGCCCAGTTTGATCTGCTCCTTGATGCCGGCCATGCGGACTTCGAAGAACTCATCCAGGTTGCCGGAAACAATGCAGATGAAGCGCAGGCGTTCCAGCAACGGGATGTGATCGTCGGCGGCCTGGGCCAGTACCCGGCGGTTGAAGGCGAGCAGCGACAGCTCACGGTTGAGAAAGTGTTCGGAAGGGAAAAACGGGAGCGCATCCTGGGCCGTATTCGTGGCTTTTTTTCTGGCCTGATTCGACATGACTGTGCGATTTTCCTGCATGAATGTGACGTTGCAATGACAACATCGTGAGAGGAAAATCCGGATCCGCTCCGTGCGGCTTATCCGGCGCTCATTCCTTCACCACGGCGGCGATGGCGTTCGCCACGGCATCCAGGTTCCGGCTGTTGAGCGCCGCGAGACAGATACGACCAGTGCTCACCGCATAGATGCCGTAATCCCTGGCCAGACGCTCTACCTGGGCGGCACTGAGGCCTGTGTAGGAGAACATGCCACGCTGGCGGACAACAAAACCAAAATCCAGCCCATGAGCGTGGAGTTTGTCCACCAGGCCGACGCGCATCGCACGGATGCGCTCGCGCATGCCCGCCAGCTCGTCTTCCCATTGTTGGCGCAATTCGGGGCTGGAGAGCACCGCCGCGACAATCGCGCCGCCGTGGGTGGGCGGGTTGGAATAGTTGGTGCGGATCACCCGCTTGATCTGGGACAGCACCCGGGCCGACTCTTCCTTGCTCGCGGTGACGATGGAAAGGGCGCCGACACGCTCGCCATAGAGGGAGAAGGATTTGGAAAAGGAGCTGGAAACGAAATACTGCAGGCCGGATGCGGCGAACAGCCTGAGGGCCACGGCATCGGCATCGATGCCATCGGCGAAGCCCTGGTAGGCCATGTCGATGAAGGCCACCAGGTTGCCGGCCTTGATCAGTGTCACGACTTCCTGCCATTGCGCTTCCGTCAGATCGGCTCCGGTGGGGTTATGGCAGCAGGCATGGAGCAGGACGATGGAGCCGGGAGCCATGGCTTTGAGGCTGGCTTTCATGCCTTCAAAGTTAACCCCGCGGGTGCTCGGGTCATAGTAGGCATAGGTGTCCACTTCGAATCCGGCCGATTCGAACAGCGCCCGGTGATTTTCCCAGCTCGGATCACTGATGTAGATCTTGGCCAGGGGCAGCAGGCGCTTCAGATAATCGGCGCCGACCTTGAGGGCGCCGGTACCACCCAGTGCCTCGATGGTGATCACCTGGCCGTTGGCGAGCAGGGTGGAACTCTTGCCAAAGACCAGATTCTGCACGGCCTGGTTATAGGCACCCAGACCCTCGATGGGCTGGTAACCACGGGCAGGCATGGTATCGAGACGGACCTTTTCGGCAGCCTTGACGGCGGATAGCAGCGGTAGCTTGCCATTGTCATCGTAATAGACACCCACGCCGAGATTGACCTTGGTCGGGCGGCTGTCGGCATTGAAGGCTTCGGTAATGCCGAGAATGGGGTCGCGGGGGGCCATGTCCACCGTGGCGAAGAGGGAAGCGCTCATGGAAACTCCAGAGGGAAGATTCAGGGGATGATTCTCAGGGGATGATTCGTAATTCCGGTCAGGATCAGGGATTTTTCAGCCCTGCGGCATCATGGGGCGGAATGATACTCGAAGCGGATGACGGCCCCGTGCCGCGGGGTGATGGGTACCGGGCTTTGCCTGCGCCGGCGTTTGAGAGCGTGGGGCCTTTTCGGTATCATGCGGCTTTCCCGCTGCTGCATTTCCCATGACCAAGTTCGTCTTTGTTACCGGCGGTGTCGTGTCCAGTCTGGGCAAGGGCATCGCCGCCGCGTCGCTGGGCGCCATTCTCGAGTCCCGCGGCATCAAGGTCACCCACCTCAAGCTCGATCCCTACATCAACGTAGACCCCGGCACCATGAGCCCTTTTCAGCATGGAGAGGTGTTTGTCACCGAGGATGGCGCCGAGACCGACCTTGATCTCGGCCACTACGAGCGCTTCACCAGCGCGAAGATGAGCCGGCGCAACAACTTCACCACCGGCCAGGTGTACGAGGCGGTGATCAAGAAGGAACGCCGCGGCGAGTACCTGGGCAAGACCGTGCAGGTCATCCCCCACATCACCGACCAGATCAAGGCCAACATCAAGGCCGGCGCCGAAGGTGCCGACGTGGCCATCGTCGAGGTGGGGGGTACCGTGGGGGATATCGAATCCCTGCCCTTTCTGGAAGCCATCCGCCAGATGGGGATTGAAGAGGGCCGGAGCAACGCCTGCTATCTGCACCTCACCCTGCTGCCCTACATCCCCACTGCCGGGGAGCTGAAGACCAAGCCCACCCAGCATTCGGTGAAGGAACTGCGCGAGATCGGCATCCAGCCCGACGTGTTGCTGTGCCGGGCCGATCGTCCCGTGCCGGAGGACGAGAAGCGCAAGATCGCCCTGTTCACCAATGTGCAGTCCGAGGCCGTGATTTCGGTGATGGATGCCGATTCGATCTACAAGATTCCGGCCATGCTGCACGACCAGATGCTCGACGAGATCGTCTGCCACAAGCTGGGCATCCTGGCCAGGGCGGCCAATCTCTCCATCTGGAAGAAGCTGGTGGATGCCCTGGAGCATCCCGATCACGAAGTGGATGTCGCTTTCGTCGGCAAATACGTGGATCTCACCGAATCCTACAAATCGCTGATCGAGGCGCTCAAGCACGCCGGCCTGCACACCCGCAGCCGGGTGAACATCCACTACATCGATTCCGAAGAGATCGAGCGCAACGGTCCGGCCCTGCTCAAGGCGATGGACGCCATCCTGGTGCCTGGCGGCTTCGGCAGGCGCGGCACGGAAGGCAAGATTGCCGCGATCCGCTACGCCCGGGAGAACCGGGTGCCTTACCTGGGCATCTGTCTGGGCATGCAACTGGCCGTGGTCGAATTCGCCCGCCACGTGGCCGGCATGGAAGGCGCCCATTCCACCGAGTTCGTTGCCGATACGCCCTTTCCGGTGATCGGCCTGATCACCGAGTGGCAGGACCGTACCGGCAGGATGGAAAAGCGCGACAAGAATTCCGATCTGGGTGGCACCATGCGCCTGGGCGGCCAGGTCTGCCAGTTGGCCGAAGGCTCGCTGGCACAAGAGGTCTATGGTGCATCCCGGATCACCGAGCGCCATCGTCACCGCTACGAGGTGAACAACACGCTCCTGTCCCGGCTGGAAGAAAAAGGCCTGCGGGTTTCCGGCCGTGCGCCCGGTACCGATCTGTGCGAGATGGTGGAATTGCCCGATCACCCCTGGTTCATGGGGTGCCAGTTCCACCCCGAGTTCACCAGCAATCCCCGCAATGGCCATCCGCTCTTCATCGCCTATGTGAAAGCGGCCCTGGCGCAACGGAGCAGGAAGGCATGAGGACTGGTTGCACCCATTTCAGGAAAGCCGCACCATGAAACTGTGCGGTTTTGAGGTTGGTCTCGACCGGCCATTCTTCCTGATCGCCGGGCCCTGCGCCATCGAGTCCCGGCAGATGGCGCTGGACACCGCCGGCCAGATCAAGGAAATCTGTACCCGTCTGGGCATTCCCTTCATCTACAAGTCTTCCTACGACAAGGCCAACCGCAGTTCCGGAAAATCCTTCCGCGGGCTTGGCATGGATGCGGGGCTGGACATTCTGGCCGAAGTGAAAAAGCAGATCGGCGTGCCGGTGCTCACCGATGTGCATGCCGAGGATGAAGTGGCGGCGGTCGCGGCGGTGGTGGATGTGCTGCAGACGCCGGCCTTTCTCTGCCGCCAGACCGATTTCATCCAGACCTGTGCCGCATCGGGCAAGCCCGTCAATATCAAGAAGGGCCAGTTCCTTGCCCCCGGCGACATGAAGCATGTGGTGGCCAAGGCCAAGGAGGCCAATCACGGTGCCGACAGCATCATGGTCTGCGAGCGGGGCGCTTCCTTTGGCTACAACAACCTGGTTTCCGACATGCGCAGCCTGGCCATCCTGCGCGAGAGCGGTTGTCCCGTAGTTTTCGACGCCACCCATTCGGTGCAGCTGCCCGGCGGTCAGGGCGCCAGCTCCGGCGGGCAACGTGAATTCGTTCCGGTCCTGGCGCGCGCTGCGGTGGCGGTGGGAGTGGCCGGTCTGTTCATGGAAACGCATCCTGATCCGGCCAGGGCGCTCTCCGATGGTCCCAATGCCTGGCCTCTGGGGCAGATGGAGGCGCTGCTCTCCACCCTCGGGGCGATCGACAGCCTGATCAAACAACGCGGCGATCTCTGATGCTCGGGGTGCCGCTTTCAGCTTTTACTTACCGTTAACTGTTCGAGGTCTGTTCATGAGTGCAATCGTTGATGTCATTGCCCGCGAGATTCTGGATTCACGCGGCAATCCCACCGTCGAAGCCGACGTTCTGCTCGAGTCCGGCGTCATGGGCCGGGCTGCGGTGCCTTCCGGCGCCTCCACCGGTTCGCGTGAAGCCATCGAATTGCGTGACGGCGATGCCGGCCGCTACCTGGGCAAGGGTGTGCTGCGCGCCGTGGAGAACGTGAACACCGAGATCTCGGAAGCCATCCTGGGTCTCGATGCCGAAGAGCAGGCATTTATCGACCGTACCCTGATCGAGCTGGATGGCACGGAGAACAAAGCCCGCCTTGGCGCCAACGCCACCCTGGCCGTCTCCATGGCGGTGGCCAAGGCTGCCGCCGAAGAGGCTGGTCTGCCCCTGTACCGCTACTTCGGTGGTTCGGGGCCAATGCAGATGCCGGTGCCGATGATGAACGTCATCAACGGTGGCGCTCATGCCAACAACAACCTGGACATCCAGGAGTTCATGATCATGCCCGTGGGCGCCGGAAGCTTCCGCGACGCCCTGCGTTGCGGTGCCGAGGTCTTCCAGCATCTCAAGAAACTGGTGGACAAGAAGGGTTACCCCACCACTGTGGGCGACGAAGGCGGCTTCGCTCCCAATGTCTCCGGCAACGATGAGGCCATCGAGCTGATCCTGCGTGCCAGTGAGGCCGCCGGTTACACACCCGGCCAGGACATCCTGCTGGCGCTGGATTGCGCCAGCTCAGAGTTCTACAAGGATGGGAAATACCACCTTGCCTCGGAAGGGCTGGAACTGGATTCCAGGAGTTTCGCCGACTACCTTGCCACCCTGGCCGACAAGTACCCCATTGTCAGCATCGAGGACGGCATGGCCGAGGGGGACTGGGATGGCTGGAAAGTGCTGACCGATACCCTGGGTCGCAAGGTGCAGATCGTGGGGGATGACCTTTTCGTCACCAACCCGAAAATCCTCAAGGAAGGTATCTCCAGGGGCATCGCCAATTCGATCCTGATCAAGATCAACCAGATCGGAACCCTGACCGAAACCTTCGCCGCCATCGAGATGGCCAAGCGCGCCCGTTACACCAACGTGATCTCCCATCGTTCGGGCGAGACGGAGGATTCCACCATCGCCGACATCGCGGTGGGTCTCAATGCCGGCCAGATCAAGACCGGCTCCCTGTCCCGTTCCGACCGCATCGCCAAATACAACCAGTTGCTGCGGATCGAGGAAGACCTGGGCGATACCGCGTTCTACCCCGGCCGCGAGACCTTCTACAACCTGGGCTGACCCCGTCCCATGCGCTGGCCTGTCCTGGTGCTGGTCGTCCTGATTGTCCTGCTGCAATATCCATTGTGGTTTGGCAGAGGTGGCTGGTACCGGGTATGGGAACTGGATCGGCAGCTTCAGGCCCAGCGCGATGTCAATCAAAAGCTGGAACAGCGCAACGCCGGCCTTGATGCCGAGGTGCGCGATCTCAAGTCGGGCTACGACGCCATCGAGGAGCGGGCCCGTTTCGAACTGGGGTTCATCAAGGATGGAGAAATCTTCGTCCAGACCCCGCAAAAAAATCCCTGATGCTTTCCCTGCAGGCACTATCCTGGCGGCAAGTATCACCTGAAATATGAGCAATCCTCAGTTTATTGCAGTGACATTTTGACGGATATCGATAACCGACTGATTAAAAATTGAATCCGGATTTCAATTCGGACATCGTGAGGGGAAATGAAAGCGAGTAGCCAGCGCGGGGTGGCGGGTCTTAAATAAGGCAATCTCGTGAGCGCCGATATCATGTCGATCCTGCCCGATACCCGTCGCAAGACACCCTCCCAGGCACGTGCCGCCGTCACCATGGCGGCGATCCGGGAGGCCTTCCTCAAACTGTTGCGGGAGGAGGGAAGCGCCGCCCTCAACACCAATCGTATCGCCGAGGTGGCCGGGGTCAGCATCGGCAGCCTTTACCAGTACTACCAGGACAAATACGCCATTGCGGCGGATATCTGTAATGAAGTGCTGCGTGAAGAGCTGGAGGGCATAGACGCCATGTCCCGGCAGACAGTGGCCATCGCCCGCCATTCCCTGGATGAAACCATCGCCTTCATCGTGAAGGGCCATGTGGTGCGTGAACGCCGGCTCTATGAACTGCTGCAGGATTTCTATCTGGAACTGCACTGGCGCTACGACTTCGGTGCTACCGTGGTCGAGCAATCCACCCACCATCGCCCCACGGCCGCCTGGCTGCCACGCCTGCTCAAGCGCCATGCCGGCCAGGTACGGGTTACGGACTGGCCGCGGGCTTCGGCTCTGGTGGTGGACGTGATCGAGGGCGCCATCCATCGCACTCTCGATCGTCGTCCTCAGGCGCTGTTCGATGACACCTTTGTCGTCGACCTGACCGAACTGGTCCTTCGTTATCTGAAGAAATCGCCGTGATCTACTACTTCGATTTCATCACCTGGTTCAAGCTGGTCCGCCTGGCCGCACGGGAACCCAATCACCGTCAGCGTCGCGGCCTGCTGGGCCTGTTGCTGTTGCGTGTGCCTCTGCGTGCCGGTTTCACCGCCCTGTGTTTTTTCCTCGACGGCATCCTCTTTCCCGGCCTGTGGCGGGTGAAAGTGGCGGCGCCGGTCTTTGTGATCGGCCATGCCCGCAGCGGCACCACCCTGGCCCACCGCCTCATGTGCGGCGACGAACGCTTCTCCGCCTTCAGGTACTACGAACTGCTGCTGCCTTCCCTGCTGCAGAAGAAGGTCGTGCAATGGCTTGCCTGGCTGGATCGCCATCTCTTCGGCCGTCGCATCGAGCAGCGCCTCCATGCCTGGGAGCAGCGCAAGTTCGGCCCCACCCAGCACATCCACAAGATGGGCCTCACCATCCCCGAGGAGGACGACATGGTGTTCCAGACTTCCTGCGCCTCCGGTTTCTGGATGACCAAGCTGCCCTACATGGGCGAACTGGATTTCTTCCACATCGACCAGCGGCCTGCCGCCAGCCGCCGCCGCATGATGGGCTTCTACAAGGCATGCGTGCGCCGTCAGCTCTACCTCAATGGCAGCGATCGCATTCATCTCAGCAAGAACCCCACCTGGTGCGGGCGCGTCGAAGCCCTGCTGGAAACCTTTCCCGACGCCCGCTTCGTGATTCTCTACCGCAACCCCCACGAGACCATCCCCAGCCTGCTCAAGCTGCTCCATGTCAGCTGGAAGCTCCAGGGCAACATGGCGGCGGACCGCATCGCCGAGTCCACCCGGGTGATGACTGACATCTCCTACGAGACCTACCTCACGCCTCTTGAGGCGCTGGCACACCATCCCCGGACCCCCTGCGCGGTGATCGACTACCGCGAACTGGTGAGTGCGCCCAAGGCCACCATCGAGCGCGTCTATGCCGATCTGGGCCTGTCCGTGAGCGATGCCTATCGTGCCTTCCTCCAGACCGAGCAGAACCACGCGGGCAGCCACAAGACCGAGCATCATTACAGTCTGGCCGAATTCGGCCTCGACGATCGAGAGATTCGCCAGCGCCTGGCCCCGCTTTTCGAACGTTTCCACTGGGATGACGACGTGTCGTCCCCCTCCGCAAAAAAGGAGACTGCCCATGGCTGATGCCGGGAAACCCGATGCCGCCACCCAAGCCGCCGCTGAAGAACTGCGCCAGGCCTGGGATGAACTCTTCGCCCAGGTGGACGCCGCCCGCGATGCCATCGACGATCCGGCCCTGTGGCCGCCACCCGCCACGCCACGCAATCTGGCCGAGGGCTACCGCTACGTACTGGGTTTCCTCTACGGCTCCCTGGCCCGTGGCCTCGGGCCGACGCCGGAGAATCCATACTTCGTCCGCGCCATCCAGCCGCTCAACCGCTCCACCATCGACAATGCCGACGCCATCTACCTGGCCGCACCCATCGACGGCAACCATGCCTACATCATCCGTGGCCGGGCCGGAGACACCCGTCACTGGCGCGGCGAGGCGCCCATCGCCCATGGCCGCAAGGCGCCCCATTACGTGATCTTCGAAGCCCCCAGCGGCTATTCCGGCGATAGCGGCAGCATCCGGGAGATGAAGCCCGGTTCCCGCATCAACTGCTCGGTGCTGGATTGCACCGGCCTGCAAGTGGAGGCCGACGGCCGTTTCGAAATCCTCCTCGCTCCCGAGAAGCCCGCGGGCTACACCGGCAATTTCATGCTCACCCGCGCCAGCCGCACCCGCACCCTCAAGGATGGCAGCAGCGAGACCCGCGAGTACGTGACCCGGATGGTCATGCTGCGCGAGCTGTTCTATGACTGGGCCAGCGAGGATCTGCTGGATCTTTTCATCTACCGTGCGGACAAACTGGGTCAGCCCATCTCCCATTACACGCCCGAAGCCGCCGCCGACCAGATGCGCCAGATCGGCAGGCTCACCCGCAACCAGGTGCATTTCTGGAACGAGTTCTACGCCATCACCCTGGAAGCCTACGGCGACATGAATGGTGATGGTCAGCGCTTCATGCCGCGCAACGATTTCAACAAGCCCAATGCCGCCTCTCTCGCCACGGCCGGCGGCATGAGCACCAACATCTATTGCGGCGGAATCTACGAGCTGGCGGAGGACGAAGCCCTCATCATGGAACTGCACCAGCCGGTGGAGCCTTATTACATCGGCTTCCACCTGGGCAACATGTGGGGTGAATCCATCGAGTTCGGCAGCGCCCAGAGCAGCCTCAACGCCTTTCAGGCCGACCGGGAGCCCGACGGCACGCTGCGCTACGTCATCGCCCACCGGGATCCGGGCATCGCCAACTGGATCGACACCACCGGCCATCCCGAGGGCTATATGTCGGTGCGCTGGGCCTATCCGGTGAAGCCGAAGGAGAACCTGCCCTGGGCCACAGCCAGAGTGGTCAGGTTTGCCGAACTGGATCGGCATCTGCCACCCCACACCCGCCGCGTCACGCCCGAAGAGCGTCGCGCTGCCATCGCGGTGCGGCAGGAGCATGTACAACGACGCTATCGCCAGCATTGATGGAAACAGGAGGATTCATGCCCGCTACCCTGCAAGGCAAGGTTGCCATCGTCACTGGCGCCAGTCGCGGCATTGGCGCCGCCATCGCCCGGCGTTTCGCCGCCGAGGGCGCGAGGGTGGTCATCGTTGCGCGCACCCTCGAAGCCGATGGCAGGCTGCCCGGCTCGC
Source organism: Pseudomonadota bacterium (assembly GCA_018241695.1). Taxonomy (GTDB): domain Bacteria; phylum Pseudomonadota; class Gammaproteobacteria; order Burkholderiales; family Rhodocyclaceae; genus Denitratisoma. The sequence goes on from JAFEDH010000027.1 coordinate 46,933, forward strand.
TCGATGAAACCGCCGCACGCATTCGCGCCGGCGGTGGCGAGGTTCATTGCGTCCAGGCCGATCTGGCCGATGCCACCGATCGGGCCCGCATCGTGCCCGAGGCCATTGCGCGTTTCGGCGGGGTGGACATCCTGGTCAACAATGCCGCCTGGGCCCGCTTCAAACCCACCCGCGAGCAGGCGTCGCGCTACACCCACCTGGCCTTCGAGATCAATTATTTCGCACCTCTGGAACTGGCCCAGCAGGCCATTCCCTCCATGGAGAGTCGGGGCGGCGGCTGGATTCTCAACCTTTCCAGCGCCACATCCAAACACCCCGACCCGGCGCCCTACGATGCGCAGAACCGCTACTTCCAGTTCCACGTGCATTCGGCGCCCACCCTCTACGGTTCGACCAAGGCCGCACTGGAGCGCACCACGGCGGGCTGGGCGGCCGAACTCGCCGGCAGCAACATCGCCATGAACACGCTGGCACCGGTGGAAGCCGTGGCCAGCGAAGGCGCATTGCATTCCGGCACGATCGATGCCGGCGCCCACATGGAACCGGTCGAGGCGATGGCCGAAGCGGCCCTGCAACTCTGCTCCCGCGCGCCATCCCGGCTTTCGGGTCGCTGCGTGCTGAGCCTCGACCTGTTGCGGGAGCTGGGGGTTACCGTGTATTCCCTCGATGGCCGCGGGCCTTTGCCCGGATATTCGTTTTGACCTGCCGAGCGGAGAAAAAATCATGAGCTATCAGATCGATCTGCGCGGCAAGGTAGCCCTGGTTACCGGCGGCAGCCGGGGTCTGGGCCGCGCCATGGTGCTGGGTCTGGCCCGGGCCGGTGCCGATGTGGTGATCGCCAGTCGCAAGCGGGAAAATTGCGAGGCGGTGGCGCAGGCAGTGGAGTCCCTGGGCCGTCAGGCGCTTGCCATCGCCGCTCACGCCGGGCAGACGGAAAGCCTGGACGCCTTGCTCGATGCGGCCTACGCACGCTTCGGCCGGGTCGATATCCTGATCAACAACGCGGGAACCAACCCGGTCACAGCGGGCCTTTCCGATCTCACGCCGGAGCTGTTCCAGAAGGTTTTCGAGGTCAATACCAAGGGACCGTGGTACCTCGCCTCGCGCGCGGCGCCCCGCATGGCCGGGCACGGCGGTGGCGCCATCATCAACGTCATTTCCGTGGCCGGCCTCAAGCCGTCCGCCGGTCAGGGTTTCTATGCTGCCAGCAAATCGGCGCTCCACGCCCTGACCAAGGTCATGGCGGCTGAATGGGCATCGCTTGGTGTGCGGGTCAATGCCCTCGCACCCGGCAGTTTCCATTCCGACATGTTCGACAATTCGGCGAAGGCGCTGCCGGGGCTGGAAGATGGCGCGAAAGCGGCGAACCTGCAAAAGCGCATCGCCGAAACCGACGAAATCCTCGGCCCGGTTCTCTACCTGGTCAGCGACATGGCCAGCTTCACCACGGGTTCCACCCTGGTGATGGATGGCGGTTATCTGATCCTTTGACAATACCCGTCGAGATCCGCTGCACGGCTTGACGCCTTCGAGGACTCATCATGCAAATCTTCGCCGCCACCCCCGAGAACCTGGGACTGGACAACATCGGAGCCTATGCGCGCCGCGTCGAGGCCATGGGCTTCGACGGCCTCTTTGTGCCCGACGCCATCCACGACGGCCTGCTTCTGGCCTGCCGCGCCCTGGCCGAGACTTCCCGTATCCGGGTGGGCATCTCGGTGCTGCTGGCCTTTCCCCGCAGCCCCATGAACGTGGCCCTGGCCGCCTGGGATCTGCAGAAGATGTCGGGCGGCCGTTTCGAACTGGGCCTGGGCACCCAGATCCGCCAGAACATCGAGGATCGCTACTCGGCACGCTGGCTGCCGCCGGCGGTCGGCATGCGCGAATATGTGGGCGCCCTGCGCGCCATCTTCCGCAGCTTCCGCACCCGCGAACCACTGAATTTCGTCGGCGAGCACTACAGGTTCACCCGCCTCCAGCCTTTTTTCAATCCGGGCCCCATCGACGCACCCGACGTGCCGGTGATGCTGGGTGCGGTGGGGCCGAAGATGCTGGCCCTGGTGGGTGAGGCGGCCGATGGCATGCACACCCATCCCACCAACACTTCCCATCGCTATCTCAAGGAAGCCATCCTGCCCCAGGTGCAAGGCGGCATCGCCCGTCGCGATCCGGCGCTTGCGAGGCCCCTGATCTGCGCCAACGAACTGGTGGCCACGGGTGTGGATGCGGCCACCGTGGCGCGGGAGCGGGAACGCTTCCGCGGTACCCTGGCCTTCCTTTTCTCCACACCCGCCTACTGGCCCAGCCTGGAGCTCTTCGGCTGGAAGGATCTGGGCGAAAAACTTCAGCAGATGACCCGCGAAGGCCGCTGGAAGGAAATGAGCGGTGCGCTTTCGGACACGGTGCTGGACGAATTCCTGGTCACGGGACGCTATGAGGAACTGCCTGAAGCGCTGGCGCGACGCTTTGCCGGCCTGGTCGACCGCATCACCCTCACGGTACCGGACAATCCGGACCATGACATTGCCGCTGCCCGCGCCATCGAGGCCATCCGCACCCGTTTTGGTGCCTGATCAAAAAACGAACGAGGAGACTGTCATGAACAAGGTTGCCATCGTCACCGGCGCCACCCGTGGTATCGGCAAGGCCGCCGCCCTCAGCCTTGCGCGGGAGGGTTTCGATGTGGTCGTCACCGGCCGCACCGTGAAGGAAGGAGAGGGTACCGCCACCCGGCCCTTTGCTGCCGATCCCGGCACCGTGGCGGTGCCGGGCAGCCTGGAAACCACGGTGAAGGAAGTGGAGGCGCTGGGCCGCCGCGCGCTCCCCGTGGTGATGGATGTACTCGACCGGCGCACAATCGACGAGGTGGTGAAGCAGACCCTGGCTACCTTCGGCCGTATCGACCTGCTGCTCAACAATGCCCTCTATCAGGGTCCCGGCCTGATGTATTCCTTCGCCGAATTCGACATCGAACAACTGGAGAAAAGCGTGCTCGGCAATCTGGTGAACCAGGCCTACCTGGCCCGTCTGGTGCTACCCCACATGATTGCCCGGGGGGGTGGCATCTATATCAGCCTGAGCTCTCACGCGGCGGTCATGCCGCCGCCGGCACCGCCCGGGAAGGGCGGCTGGGGCTTTGTGTATGGCGCCCCCAAGTCGGGCTTCCATCGCATCGCCGAATTCCTTCATGTGGAGCACGTCAGGGATGGCATCCTCGCTTTCAACGTCCATCCGGGCTTCACCGTGACCGAAGCCACGGTCGCCATGTTCGGCGCCAACCCGGCCAAGGATTTCAATCGTGAAGCGACATTGCCTCCGGTAACCGGCGACGTGGTGGCCTGGTTGGCCACCCGGCCCGAGGCGCGGGAACTGGCGGGCACCATGATTGCCGCTCCGGGATTTTTCGCCGAACGTGGCATCGTCTATCCCTGAATCCTCCCAAGGAAAGTGCCATGACCGAACCTGTATTGCTGGTGGAAAAGCAGGGCCACGTTGCCATCGTCACCCTCAACCGGCCCGAGGCGATGAATGCCTTGTCCGCCGAACTGCGCGTCGCCCTGGGGCGGGCCTTTCGTGAATTGCAGGCCGATCCGGGTATCCGCGTCGCCATTGTCACCGGTGCCGGCCGCGCCTTCTGCGCCGGCATGGATCTGAAGGAGCTGGGTAGTGGAGGTGAAGGTGCCAGCGGTTTCGACAAGAGCGTGGAAGGCCAGGACATGGCTGTGGCTCTCGCCGAATTCGAGGGCCCGGTGATCGCCGCGGTGAACGGCCCTGCCGTCACCGCCGGCTTCGAGCTGGCTCTGGCCTGCGACATGATCATCGCTTCGAGCAATGCCCGGTTCGCCGACACTCACGCCCGCGTCGGCATCCTGCCCGGCTGGGGCCTGGGCGTGCGGCTGCCCAGACGGATCGGCATCAATCGCGCCAGAGAGATCAGCTTCACCGGCAATGCGGTGAGTGCGGAGCAGGCCTGTGAATGGGGCCTGGCCAACCGTGTGGTGGCCCCCGAGGAACTGCTTCCCGCCTGCATCGCCCTGGCGCAGCAGATGGCCAGCTGTGTGCCGGAAGTGCTCAAGGGCTACAAGCGCCTCATCGACACCTGTTATGCCATGCCTTTCGACGAGGCACTGCGTTACGAGAATGAGCAGGCCATTGCATCCGCACGGGCCATCAGCAGTGCCGCCATCGCCGCCCGGCGCGAAGGTGTGTTCGAGCGTAATCGTGCCCAGACGGCCCGGATCGAAGCTGGAGCGCGTCATGACGACTGACCGGCAAGGTTCCTTGAACGCTTCGCGCCCCGCCGCGCCGGCTGCTTCCGGCGACAGCGCCTTTTTCTGGGCGGGCGCGGACCGCGGTGAACTGCTTGCCCAGTCCTGCGCCGATTGCGGTCGCCTGCGTCATCCGCCCAGGCCCATGTGCCCCCACTGCCATGGCACCGGATGCCGGGTCGTGGCCTTGAGCGGACGCGGCACGGTCTATAGCTGGATCGTCGCCGCGCACCCGGCTCCGCACGGTTTCGATGCGCCCCCTGTCGTGGTTCTGGTGGAACTGGAGGAAGGTGTGCGCATTGTTTCCAATATCGAGGGCGTGCCACCCGAGCGGATGTGTCATGGCTTGCCGGTGATGGTGGCCTTCGTGCCCGCCGGTGAGGGCCGGCAGGTGCCGGTGTTCCGGCCACGCAGCGAAGAGGGGTGTGCGCCATGAGTCTGTCGCGCAATCCGGATCGTCAGGCAGCGGTGGTGGGCATCGGCCAGACCGAGTTTTCCAAAGCTTCGGGGCGCAGCGAGCTGCAACTGGCGGCGGAATGCATCCGCAGCGCCATGGCCGATGCGGGTATCGCTCCGGCAGAGATCGACGGCATGGTCACGTTCAGCCTCGACAATAACGACGAAATCGGCCTCGGTCGCTGCCTCGGCATCGAGAATCTCAACTTCAGCAGCCGGGTGCCCAACGGAGGCCTGGGTTCTGTCGGCACCCTGGCCCATGCGGCGGCGGTGATCGAATCGGGGCTGTGTGAAGTCGTGGTGATCTGGCGCGCCATGAATGAGCGTTCCCAGTACCGTTTCGGCCAGCCCATGGTGAACCAGGCGATCGCTCCGGGTGGCGGTACCGGCTTCATGGAGTGGTGCGCGCCTTTTGGCGCCCAGACTCCGGCAAGCTGGATCGCCCTGGGTGCCCAGCGTTACATGAGCACCTACGGGGTGGACAACGAGGATTTCGGTCGCATCGCCGTGTCCCAGCGCCAGTACGCGGCCACCAATCCGGCCGCGTGGTTCCACGGCAAGCCGATGCGCCTGGCCGACCATCAGCAGTCACGCTGGGTGGCCCCGCCGGTGCTGCGTCTGCTGGACTGCTGCCAGGAGAGCGATGGCGGCGTGGCGCTGGTGCTGACCCGCCTGTCCCGTGCCCGCCATCTGCGCCAGCCGCCGGTGCGGGTGCTGGCGGCCACCCAGTCCATGCCTTTCGATACCGAGGTCGCCACCAACTTCTATCATGGCGATCTGGCACGCATGGTGGAGGGTGAGGCCACGGCACGCCGGCTCTATGCGCTGACCGGCCTGGGTCCGCAGCACATGCAGGCGGCCATGCTCTACGACGCCTTCACGCCGCTGGTGATGATGCAGCTGGAGGCCTTTGGTTTCTGCGGTCCCGGTGAGGGCCGGGATTTCGTCAGGGATGGGCATCTCGGACCGGGAGGCCGGCTACCGGTGAATACTCATGGCGGTCTGTTGAGTGAAGCCTACATCCACGGTGTGAATTCCATGGCCGAAGGGGTCCGGCAGGTACGTGGCAGCGCGGCCAATCCGGTGCCCGGCGTCGAGCATGTGCTGCTCTCGTCGTGTTTCGCCGGTGCGATACTGGGGCGTGACCAAAACTGATCCGCATGTCGTACCATCCTCCCGAGCTTTCCTGCATTCCAGTCAGCCACTATTACAACGAGGAGATCGATCAATGAAACGCAGCACCCTGTTGGCCACGCTTCTGGCCCTTGCAACGCTGTCTGCCACCACGCTGGCCACCGCCGCCGATACGGCACATCTCGCCCCCGCGGGCACCAAGCTGCCACCGTTCATGAAGCTGCCACCACCGACTCAGATGACCGAGACGACCGCCGGCGACATCGTGTTCGAGACGCGTACGCCGTATGACTTCGATGTGCTCCTGAGCCGCTACCAGACACTTCCCAGGCAGAGCGGCATGGGCACCCTGGTGCTGCCGGCGGGCGCCAGTGCGAAGCATCCTGTACCTGCCGTGGTGCTGGTGCATGGCAGTGGCGGCCTGACCCCGGGCCGTGAGTCCCAGTATGCCGCATTGCTGGCGGCCAATGGTTTTGCCGCCCTCTACATCGACTATTACCGGCCGCGGGGCATTACCGAATCCACACCCTATGTCGTCAAGACGCTGGGCGTGACGGAGTTCGATGCGGTATCCGATGCGTATTCGGCGCTGCGTGCACTCAATGCCGATCCGGCCATTGATCACAAGCGGATCGCGATCATGGGCTTTTCCTACGGTGGCATGGCGACCCGCATCGCGCTCGATGAACGGGTGCGCGACGCGATTGCGCCCGACCTGCCTCCCTTCGCCGCCCATGTGGATTTTTACGGCCCCTGCTTCCAGGATTTCCATGTGAAAAAAACCACGGGTGCGCCGGTGCTGTCGCTGCGGGGAGGTGAGGATGCTTCCAACGATCTGGCGGCGTGCGCCCAGCGTGAGATCGAGTTGCGTGGTGCGGGTTCCGAAGTCAGCTCGGTGATCTATGCCCGGGCCGGTCATGCCTGGGAGGCGGGTAAGCCGCGGGCACTGAACAACTACCCCTATCTTGCCGGCTGCACCATCAGTTATGACGATGCCGGCTTTCCTTCGGTGGGAGGCAAGGCGGTGATTCCTGTCGGGGCCGATCCGTCCCGCGAGCAGCGTTTCCACCTGCGCATGAACATGGGTGATGTCATGGGTGCCTGCGTCAAGATCGGCTACATCGTCGGTCGGGATGATGCAACCCGTGTACAGTCCGATTACCAGATGCTGCAGTTCCTGCGGCGTGTCCTCAACTGAGGATCCTTCCAGCGAACGAGGCACAAGCATGTTTGCTCACGAAGAAGTCGCCCGTGCCGTCGAGCGCCTGATCAACGCCCAGTCCTCCGCCAATGACAGCGGGGACTGGACCTGGTTCGTCGACGAGCTCTACACCGAGGATGCCGTCTACATCTGCGAATACGCGGGCACCACGACGGTGGAGGCCCGTGGCCGGGCCGAGATCAAGGCCACCCACTACGGGCGCGACATGCGCGGCTGGGAGGGCTGGTCCTTCCCTTACGAAGGCTATATGGTGAATGGCAGTCAGGCCGTGACCCACTGGTACAACCGCGGTCCCGGGCTGCGGCCCGATGGCAGCCACTATCAGACGCATGGCATTTCCTTCCTCACCTATGCCGGCAACGGAATGTTCAGCCACCAGTACGATCTTTTCGATCTGGCGCACCAGATGCGGCTGTGTGATGAGCTTGAAGATGCGGGCCTGCTTTCACCGGTGCTCAAGGAGATCTGGGTGACGCCAAGCAAACGGCGTCTGCTGGACATGCTGAATCGCAAGGAAGGGTACGCGCCGCCCGCGTCATCCTGAGCAACACCGGCGGGTACGGGCTACCACAAATCCGCTCCAGGGCAGTGGAAACGGCCATGGCATCCGCCATGAAAAACGCGATGACACTTCCCGCGCGTGCAAGGTTCAGTTGCGTGCCCGGGCGAGATGGAAGGTTTCTACCCCCTCGAAGCGGGTGAGTTCCTCGGCCAGAACCGGAATTGGCGCCCCTTTGTTTTTGCCGTCGGCGACCGCGATGAAGCGCCATTCCGGGCATCCATTCTGGAAGTCTACGGTCAGGGTACCCGTCGCGATCTGGTAACCCCGCTCCCGTGCAATCCGTACCAGCACATCTTCACGCGGTTTGAAACCCTGGCGGAAACGCAGGGTCACCATGACCGCCTGTCGGTTGGGCAGCCATGACTCGAGCCTGGAGACGCCAAGCATGCAAAAAACCGAGAGGAGGGTGAGTAGTATTGCCGCAGCGTAAAACCCGACGCCGACCATGACCCCGACGACCGACGAGGACCAGATGGAGGCCGCAGTGGTCAGGCCGCTGATATTGAATCCCTCCTTCATGATTACCCCGGCACCGAGGAAGCCGATTCCGGTGACGATGCCCTGAATGACACGTGTCGCATCCGGGAGCGGGGTGGCATGACCGAATCCGCCATACCAGAACTCCGGATAACCGACGATGACGGTCAGGGCCGCCGATGCGGTACACACCAGCCCGTAGGTGCGCATGCCGGCGGCACGGCCATGGTAGGAACGCTCGTAGCCGATGATCAGCCCGAGCACGAGTGCACCGGCCAGATTCATGAAAACGACGAGGTTGACCGTGACTTCGGTCGCGCTCCAGTAAACCCGCAGCAAATCCGCGAACGCAACGGAGCCCATGATGCTCAGTCCGTCACTTCGATCTGTCCGCTGACGTTCACACTGACGGTGCTTTCACCCGCCTCGAGCGGCATGGGCGCTTCGGCCGTCATGGCCATTGCTCGGGCCATCAGGGGATACGCCGGGGGGCGGGCTCCACCACCGATGGCGAGATGCACGATGCGGTACTGACGGCCCAGCGTGGCGGTCAGGTTGCGCGCCTTTTCCTTGAAGGCGAGCAGGGCTTCCGTGGTGGCTTTTGCCTCGGCCTGTTTTTGCGTTTCGGGTGCGGGTTGCATGGAAATCTGCGCGACTCCGAGCGTGCTTTGCAGCTTGCCCAGAAGATCGGCAAGGGCGGTCATGTCACCGGATTCGAGCACCAGTTCGGAACGGGTGCGCCAGCTGTCGATGGTTTTTCCGCCCTTGCTGTAATTGGGCTGGGTCCATGTGTTGCCGCTACGCGTCTTGATCGCGGGATAGGCTTTGGCCGTGGCCAGTGCCCGTGCGATGGCGGCATTGACCTTGCCTGCCGCGGCACCGGCGCTGGCTTCCGCGGCTTCCGCGAATACCGTGGCGCGAGCCTGGTCGTTGGGCGCTTGCTGGCTGGCCTCGACGGAAAACTCCACCAGCGGACCGGCAGGTGTGCCCGTCGCGGCGGCGCGAGCCGGTTGCGGACCGGTCAGCAGGCAGAACGCCACAAGAACAACACTGGTGGTGGCCATGCCGGATCTGAAAGCGCCGGGATGAAAAATGGTGGTCGGGTACATCGGTCATTCCTCCAGAAGGTGCAGGTTTTCTGCGTAGTTGTGCTGATGCCGGACATAGATGGGGGCCAGCTGGTCCAGCAGGTCGATGTCCCGTTCTTCCAGCGTTCGTACCACCTTGCACGGCGAGCCGAGCGCCATCACCCTTGGCGGGATTTCCTTGTTCTCCGGAACCAGGCTGTTGGCGCCGACGAGCGCATAGGCGCCGATATGGGCGCGGTTGAGTACCACGCTCTTGATCCCGATCAGGGCATGGTCATCGATCCGGCAACCATGCAGCATCACCATATGACCGATGGTGACGTGGTGTCCGATTTCGAGGGGAAGCCCCGGATCGGTGTGCAGCACCGATCCGTCCTGAACGTTGGAGTTCTCGCCGATGATGATGGGGGCGTTATCGGCGCGGATCACGACACCCCACCACACGCTGGCGCCCGGTGCAACACGAACGTCGCCGATGAGGATGGCCGTGGGTGCGATCCACGCACTGGGGGCGATGGTGGGGCGTTTGTCACCAATGGCGTAGAGCGGCATGGGTTAGTTTCTTTCCTGTTGCGGCGGAATGTGATGCAGACCATTGTACTGCCCTAGAATCGGAGCATCCCCTTAAAACATTGCAGAGGAGCTGCTCGATGAAAAAACATTCCCTCCTGATCCGTGCGCTGGTGCTGGGCGCGATGTGGGGCACCGGTGTGGTGCTGGCCGCTGCTCCCTGTACCCCCCGGGGTGACCTGCGTCCCTATTGCGGATTTCACCAGCCGGAAGATCTGGAGCCTCTGGCCGACGGGCATCACCTGCTGGTGAGCCAGATGAATCTGAATCCGACACCCACGGGGTTTCTCTGGAAACCGGGGAAAATTTCCCTGCTGGATACGGTGAGCGGAAAGATTCGTGATCTGTACCCTCAACCCGGCGTGGCGGGAAGCAAACCCACGGCGGGCTGGGGTGATCCTTCCTGTCCGGGCGCGATCGGTGCCGAGTTTTCGCCGCATGGCATTCATCTTTCCCGCCGGCCCGACGGCCGCATGCAACTGCTGGTGGTGAATCACGGTGGTCGCGAGGCGGTCGAGTTCTTCGAATTCAAACATGACCGGCTGATCTGGCGTGGATGCGCCATTGCGCCCAGGGGCAGCTCGATGAACGATGTTTCCGCCCGGCCGGATGGTGGCTTCATCGTTACCAACATGATCGATGGCAGCGATCCCGAACGTGCGGCCCATGCCCTTGAGCTTGTGGCGAAGGGCGAAGACACGGGCTTTGTCTGGTCGTGGTCGCCTGCGACCGGGTACACCCGGGTGCCCGGGTCAGAAGGACCGTTGCCGAACGGGGTGCAGGTCGACCGCGCCGGAAAATATTTTTATTACAACGTGATGGGGCCCAAGAGCGAGGTGCGCAAGGTCGAGATCGCCAGTGGACGGCGCGTGGCTGCGGTCAAGGTGCCCAATCCGGACAATCTGAGCTGGGATGGTGATCGCCTGCTGACAGCGGGTCTGATCGATCCGTTGTCGATGAGCAGTTGTGGCGGCAAGCCCAATGAATGCCCGACGCCTTCCCATGTGACGGCCATCGATCCTCAGACCATGACGGCAACCCGGATCTTCGAGCAGGACGGCACCCTGCAAAGCGGGGTTTCATCTGCGGTCGAGATGGGTGGGCGTCTGTACATTGGCGCCTTCTCCGGTGATCGTGTACTTTCCGCCCCCGCGAAGTGAGCCTGTCATGGCCTGGTACCGGTTTTTCATCGCATGCCTGATGACATTTCTTGTCGGGAGCCAGGCCTGGGCAGAGGACGCGTGCGCTCCACGGGGCGAAATGCGATTCGTCTGCGGGCTCCATCAGCCGGGCGACATCGAGGTGTTGCCCGGCGGCCGGCAGCTGGCCGTGACCCAGATGAACATGAGCAGTTCCTCGTTCGGGGTGGGCTGGGGTCCCGGGCAACTGACGGCGGTGAATACACAGGATGACAGTCTCTCACCACTTTATCCACGGCCATCCGCCCAGGTGAAATCCCCTGTGCGCAAGGGATGGGGCGATCCGGCCTGTCCGGGCGAGATTGGTACCCGCCTGTCGCCAGGAGGGCTGTTTCTCTCCCGTCGTCCCGATGGCGCCTGGCAGCTGCTGGTGGTGAACCACGGTGTGCGTGAATCCATCGAGTTTTTCGAGGTGATCCGGGGCGATGTCGAATGGCGGGGTTGTGTGATTGCCCCCCCGTCAAGTCTGCTCGGTGATGTTGCCGCGATTCATGGCGGGGGATTCGCCGTGACCAACCGGGTGGATGGGCACCGGCTCGATATCGTGGCCCATTTGCAGGATTATGTCGCCCGGGGCAAGGACACCGGCTTTGTCTACACCTGGCATGCCAGCCATGGGTGGCGGCAGCTGCCACATTCCGAAGGTACGCTGCCCCTGGGTATCGAGAGCGATGCCGGTGGCAAGGCGATTTACGTTGCCTATACCGGGCCCCGGGGCGAGATACGCAAACTGGATGTGGTCACGGGAGCCCGGCTTGCAACGGCACAAAATATCCAGGCCGAACGTTTGTCATGGGACGGCAAGCGCCTCCTGGCCACGGGGCTCGACGGACCTTACCGGGTGAATGCCTGCGGCCGGCAGCCCGGTCGTTGTCCTGCACCTTTTCATGTGACGGCGCTGGATCCGATGACACTTGCGGCAACCCGGGTGACCGCGCAGGGTGGCGGACTGGTCGAAGGCGCCACCGTTGCGGTATCTCAGGGCAAGCGCCTGTGGATCGGCGCATTTCTCGGCAACAGGATCCTGTCCATTCCACGCTGAGTGGCAAGGGAGAGCATCAGGAATGAGAGAGGATTCCCGTGACTTCGGGCAACTGCTGAGGGTTTCCTTGCCAGCGTCTGAAAATTCCTTCGGCCCGATGCCGTCGTACGGCATGTGATGGCTTCTGTGTCTGGAACCGTGTGAACTTTCTCGCGCACGCCTGGCTCGCCGGGGCCGCTTCGGCTGACCGCATCGGCGGCCTGATCGGGGATTTCATCAAGGGTTCGCTGCCCGGCGGGCTGCCGGCGGACATCGCCGCCGGAGTCGAGCTTCATCGCCGGATCGACAGCTATGCCGACCGTCATCCTGCATTCATCGCCAGTCGTGCCCGGGTCAGCGCGGAGCGGCGCCGTTACGGCGGCATCATGGTGGACATGTTTTACGATCACTTCCTCGCCTTGCATTGGCACGAATATCACCCGCAGTCTCTCGCGCAGTATGTTGGCGCGCTGTACGAGGAACTGGCGTCTTGTCCCCACCTGCCGCCATCGTTCATCCGCACCCTGGGCTACATGCGCGAGGAAGACTGGTTGGGGTCGTATCGCGGAATCGATGCGATTTCCCTGACGCTGGACCGTCTTGCGGAATACCGGCTCAGGCAGCCCAACCGTCTGGGCGGGGCGGGCGAGGAACTGGAATGGATGTACGCGGAATTCGAGGCGGATTTCCGTATCTTCATCCGGGACGCGGCGCAATTTTCGGCTTCGCACCGGGCAGGGCGCTAGTCACCGCAGCACGGAACTTGCGAAAGTCGGTGTACCCGCTCTCGTGGGGTAATCAGGCGGAATCGAGTGCCTGGGAAAGATCGCCAAGGAGGTCGTCGAGATCTTCAAGGCCGATCGAAAGGCGGACCAGACCATCACTGATGGAATGCTCGGCGCGTTCCTCGGGCGTCAGGTCGGAATGGCTCATGCTGGCCGGGTGCTGGGCAAGGCTTTCGACATCGCCCAGACTGACGGCGCGGGTGAACAGCCGCAGCGCATTCATGAAGCGGCTGCCGGAGGCCAGGCCGCCCTTGAGCTCACAGGCAATCATGCCGCCGGGGCGGGCCATCTGACGCCGGGCCAGTTCGTATTGCGGGAAATCGGGCAGGCCGGGGTAGTGGACGGTGGCCACCTTGGGATGGCTGGCAAGAAACTCCGCGATCCCCTGCGCATTCTCACAGTGGCGATCCATGCGCAGCGCGAGTGTCTTGATACCACGCAGGACGAGAAACGCGTCCTGGGATGAGAGCACGGCGCCCGTCATGTCTTTTAGACCATAGGTGCGTACCCGCTGCAGCGTTTCCTTCGGGCCGACGATGGCCCCGGCAATCAGGTCGCCATGGCCGCCGAGATATTTGGTCGCCGAATGCACGACAAAATCGGCACCGAGTTCGATCGGGCGTTGCAGATAGGGCGTGCAATAGGTGTTGTCGACGATGCTCACCGCACCGTGGCAACGGGCGATGCCGGCAATGGCCGCGATGTCGACCAGATGCATGTTGGGATTGGCGGGGGATTCCATGAACACGGCCCGGGTTTTCGGGCCAATCGCGTGTTCGAGATTGGCGGGATGGGTGAGATCGATGTGTGTGACCTTGACGCCGAATCTGGCAAGGCCATGGCCCAGGAATCCCAGGGTGCAGCCATAGAGCGTCTTGTCGGCAATGATTTCATCGCCGGGTCCGAGCAGGGTCCATAACAGCGAGGTGGTGGCGCCCTGGCCGGAAGCGGTGACGATGGCAGCCTCTGCGCCTTCGAGATTGGCCAGCCGCTCTTCGAGCAGCGCCGTGGTCGGGTTGCCCATCCGTGAGTAAATGAAACCCGCCTGTTCTCCGGAAAATCGCGCGGCTCCATCCGCGACAGTGGGGAAGGTGTAGGTCGAACTCAGATACAGCGGCGGGACAAGCGAGCCATGACCGACGTAGGCGTCGTAGCCATGATGAATGGCGCGGGTGGCGAAACCGGCGCTGGATGGTTTCTCGCTACGGTAGGTGCTCATGGTTGGCGGTCGATGTCGGGAAGTGAATACAAGACTTGTCAATGCGTATTCGGCCTGACCCGCCCTGCGGTGTCAGGCAGGTAAAAAATGGCTTTCCAGCTCCTGCCGGGAAAGCAGGAAAATTCTGGATTCGCCGCTGGGGGCGTCCACCCAGGTGAAGGGAACGTGGGGCCAGGCAGCTTCCACCAGATCGGCGTTGTGGCCGACTTCGACCATCAACAGGCCGTTTTCGGTCAGGTGTCCGGCCGCGCCGGCGAGAATGCGGCGTACCACATCAAGACCATCGTTGCCGGCTACCAGGGCCAGTTCCGGCTCGCAGAGGTATTCCTGGGGAATGTTGTCCATCGATGCCTGTGTGACATAGGGCGGGTTGGAGACGATGAGGTCGTACCGGCGGGCACCCAGGTGATCGAAAACGTCGGAGCGGATCAGTTCGATCTCGTCTTCCAGGCCATAGGCATCGAGATTGATGCGGGCCACGTCGAGGGCATCGGGTGAAAGATCCACCGCGTCCACCCGCGCCCCCGGAAAGGCATGGGTCATGAGAATGGCGAGGCAGCCCGAGCCGGTGCACAGATCGAGGGCGGATTCAATGGCTTCCGGGGCTTCCACCCAGGGAGCGAGACTTTCTTCCAGCAGTTCGGCAAAGTAGGAGCGGGGCACGATGACCCGTTCGTCCACATAAAAACGGAAGTCGCCCAGCCAGGCCTCATTCACCAGATAGGCCACAGGTATGCGTTCCTCGATGCGGCGGTGCAGGCGTTCGAACAGCAGGTCTTTCTCGGTTACGGTGAGCCGGGCATGCCGGAAGGTTTCAAGCTGGTCATGCCGCAGGTTCAGGCTGGCGAGAATCAGCCAGGCGGCTTCGTCGTAGGGGTTGTCGCAGCCATGGCCGAAGCAGAGGTCGGCTTCACAAAAACGGCTGACGGCCCAGCGCAGCCAGTCGTGGATCGTGTGCAGGTCGGTACCGGGATGTTGCAGCATTTCAGATCATCCGGCGACCAGGCGTTCGAGGATACCGCGGTAGGCTCGTGCCAGGGGTTCCAGATCGGCCACGCTCACGCATTCGTTGATCTTGTGGATGGTGGCGTTCACCGGGCCGAACTCCACCACTTCGGGGCAGATGTCGGCGATGAAACGACCATCGGAAGTGCCGCCGGTCGTGGACAGTTGCGGCGTAACGCCGGTGGCTTCGGTGATAGCGGCGCTGGCAACGTCCACCAGCCTGCCCCGGGGCGTGAGGAAGGGCTTGCCGCCGATGGTCCAGCGGATTTCATATTCGAGGCCGTGCGCATCGAGGATGGCGTGTACGCGATTCTGCAACTGCTCCACTGTGCTGGCGGTGGAGTGGCGGAAGTTGAACAGCACTTCGATACTGCCCGGTACCACGTTGGTGGCGCCGGTGCCGGCATGGATGTTGGAAATCTGGAAGCTGGTGGGCGGGAAATAATCGTTGCCCGCGTCCCAGGTTTCGGCAGCGAGGATGGCCAGCACCGGAGCGATCTGATGGATGGGGTTGCGTACCTTTTCCGGGTAGGCGACATGCCCCTGGATGCCATGGACAACGAGTCGGGCCGTCAGGGAGCCACGACGGCCATTCTTGATGGTGTCGCCCAGACGGTCTACGCAGGTGGGCTCGCCCACAACACAGTAATCGATGCGTTCGCCCCGGGCCTTGAGGGCTTCCACCACACGGATGGTTCCGTCCACCGCATCGCCTTCCTCGTCGGAAGTGAGCAGCATGGCGATGGAGCCGGCGGGTCGGGGATGGATTGCAAGAAATTGCTCGATGGCGACGACGAAGGCGGCCAGCGAGGACTTCATGTCCGCCGCACCGCGGCCGAAGAGAATCCCGTTATCCACTACGGGCCGGAAGGGATCGGTCTGCCAGCTTTCCAGGGGGCCGGTCGGGACCACATCGGTATGTCCGGCGAAGCAGAGCAGGGGGCTGGTCTCGCCCAGGCGCGCCCAGAGGTTGGAAACCCCGCCGCTATCGATGCGCTCCAGACGAAAGCCGCACGCTGCGAGGCGCTGGCCGATGATGTCCAGACAACCCTGGTCTGCCGGGGTGATGGAAGCCTGGGCGATGAGGGTGCGGGTAAGGTCGAGTACGGCGGTCATCAGTCGGTTCGGTAAGAAATCGTGCGGGCCGGTCCGGCCCGGGTCGAAGGTGGAAGAGTTATTGATCCAGCGTCAGCTTGAATTCCGAGAATGTCGCACCACCGGAAATTTCTTCGCCGGGTTCGGGCTTGAGTTCCACGGGGGGTTTACCTTCTTCCTTCGCGGCATTGTTGACCAGCCAGATGAAATTGTTTGCCGAATCCGCATTGGCGGTGGCTTCATCGAGGGTGACGATGCCGCTCTTGTAGAGCTGGAACAGTGCCTGTTCGAAGGTTTGCGAGCCTGGCGACATGCTCTTGTCCATCGCTTCCCGGATTCCGTCCATATCGCCCTTTTCGATCAGTTCGGCGATATGGCGTGAATTGAGCATGACCTCGACCGCCGCTGCCCGGCCCCCCGCAGGGGTCCGGATCAGGCGCTGGGAGACGATGCACTTCAGTGCCACGGCGAGATCGGCCAGCAGCGCCGGACGATTGTCCAGCGGATAGAAACTGACGATCCGGGACAGGGCGTGATAGCTGTTGTTGGCATGCAGCGTGGCAAGGCAGATATGGCCCGACTGAGCGTAGGCCATGGCTTGCCCCATGGTTTCCTTGTCGCGGATCTCGCCGATGAAGATCACATCCGGAGCCTGGCGCAGGGCATTTTTCAGGGCGGTATGAAATGCCTTGGTATCGGTGCCCACTTCCCGCTGGTTGACGATCGATTTCTTGTTCTTGAAGATGAATTCGAGCGGATCTTCCAGGGTCAGGATATGACCGCTAGCCTGCTCGTTGCGATAGTCGATCATCGCGGTGAGCGAGGTGGATTTCCCCGACCCGGTCGCCCCCACCATCAGGACCAGGCCACGCTTGCCCATGATGACGTCCTTGAGTGACGGCGGCAGCCCGAGATCGTCGAACCTTGGAATTTCGGAGGGGATGTAACGTGCCACCATGGCGATGGTGCCGCGCTGGTAGAAGCAGGAAAGACGGAAGATGCCGATATCGGGATAGTTCTTGCGGGTATTCAGCTCCCGGGTCTCGGAAAGTTCCTTGATCTGCTCGGGAGTGAGGATTTCCTGGAGCAGATTGACCACGTCATCCGGGGTCAGGATGGTCTGGTTGACCGGAATGGCATTGCCCTGCAGCTTGATCGTGATCGGTGCACCTGCGGAAAGAAAAATGTCCGTGGCTTTCTTGTCACGCATCAAGGTGAACAATCGCAACATGGTGCTCATTAGGCTCTCCCCGAAAATCCTGCCCCTGCCGGGGCGGCAATCCCTGGCCGCTCAGTCGCGCAGCAGTTCGTTGATGCTGGTCTTGGAACGGGTCTGGGCATCCACCCGTTTGACGATCACCGCACAGTAGAGGCTGTAACTGCCGTCCTTGGAGGGCAGATTGCCGGAAACCACCACCGAACCGGCAGGAATGCGCCCATAGCTGATCTCGCCCGTGGTGCGGTCGAAGATCTTGGTGCTCTGGCCGATATACACGCCCATCGAGATCACCGAGTTTTCTTCCACGATCACGCCTTCCACCACTTCGGAGCGGGCGCCGATGAAGCAGTTATCCTCGATGATGGTGGGGTTGGCCTGGAGCGGTTCCAGCACGCCACCGATACCGACGCCACCCGAGAGATGCACATTCTTGCCGATCTGGGCGCAGGAGCCGACGGTCGCCCAGGTGTCCACCATGGTGCCTTCGTCGACATAGGCGCCGATGTTGACGTAAGAGGGCATCAGCACGGCGCCCTTACCGATGAAGCTGCCACGACGCGCCACGGCGGGGGGCACGACGCGGAAGCCACCTTTCTGGAAGGCATGGGTATCGTACTGGGCGAACTTGGTGGGTACCTTGTCGAAGTAATTGATGCTACCGCCACCGGGGATGATCACGTTGTCCTCGAGACGGAAGGAGAGCAGTACCGCCTTCTTGACCCACTGATGGGTGACCCACTGACCATTCTTTTTCTCGGCGACGCGCAGGGTGCCGGCATCCAGCTCTCCCAGAATCTGGGCGACAGCTTGTCCAATGCGTGCCGGAGCGGTGCCAGGGCTGATCTCGGTGCGGATTTCCCAGGCATCCTCGATAATTTTTTGCAGTTCTTGGGTCATGGTGGTTCCAGTGTTGTTTACAGTTTTTGGCAGAAATCGGCAATGCGACCAGCGGCTTCAAGACATGCGTCGAGATCGGCTACCAGGGCGATGCGGACGAAATTCGATCCCGGATTGAGACCGCCAGACTCACGTCCCAGATAACTCCCCGGCAGGACAGAGACATTATATTGGCGCAGCAGCTCGCGAGAGAATTCGGTGTCGGCGATGGGTGTCTGCGCCCAGAGGTAGAACCCGGCATCGGGGCGGGCAGTTGGCAGATGCCGGGCGATCAGGGGCGTGACCCGGTCGAATTTTTCGGCGTAGAGGCGGCGGTTTTCGCGCACATGGGCTTCGTCATTCCAGGCCGCGAGACTCGCATGCTGCACGGCGGGACTCATGGCGCTGCCATGATAGGTACGGTAGAGCAGATATTTCGCCAGCAGCGCGCGGTCACCGGCAACGAAACCCGAACGCAGACCCGGCACGTTGGATCGTTTGGACAGGCTGGAGAACATGACCAGATTGCGATAGTCGTGCCGGCCCAGCTTGTGGGCGGCTTCGAGCCCTCCCAGTGGTTTGACGGTTTCATCGCAATAGATTTCGGAGTAGCACTCGTCGGAAGCGATGATGAAGCCATGCCGGTCGGAAAGACTGAACAGCTGTTCCCAGTCCTTCAGGGTCAGCACTTTTCCGGTGGGATTGTTGGGGGTGCAGACATACAGGAGCTGGACTCGCGCCCATTCGGCTGGAGACAAGGCATCGAGGTCAAGCGCGAAACCGTTTGTGGGCAAGGTGTTGAGGAACACCGGTCGGGCGCCTGCGAGCAGGGCGGCACCTTCATAGATCTGATAGAAGGGATTGGGGCATGCGACCAGGGCATCGGGCCGGGTGCCGTCGATGACCGCCTGGGCGAAGGAGAAAAGCGCTTCGCGCGAGCCGAGTACGGGCAGCACCTGGGTACCGGGATCGGGTGCGGGGATGTCGTAACGCTGCCCTACCCATGTGGCGATACGCTGGCGCAGCACATCGCCACCCAGCGTACCGGGATAGTTGGCCAGCCCTGCGGAACCTTCGGCCAGGGCCTGGCGAATGAATTGTGGTGTGGCGTGCTGGGGCTCGCCAATGGAAAGCTTGATCTCGGACAGAGCCGGGTTGGGGACAACGCCGGTGAGGAATTGGCGCAGGCGTTCGAAGGGGTAGGGCTGGAGCAGGGCGAGGCGTGGATTCACGGCAGGGGAAGAGGCGGGTGAAGAGGAAATTATAGGCGATGGCACCCGCATCCTTCGGCACACTGGCGCGAAATTGGGCGGGGATGAAATGGCCTTGATCAGAAAAGAAATTTTGTCGTCACAGCACGTGTTGTCCACAGATTCTGGGGATAACTTGGTCACGATGGCTGAGGCGATGCCGGATGGACCCTGGTTTATGGCCGAACCTCTTGAAACCGAAGGAATCACCACCAGTTAGGTGGGGAAATCACCTGCACCGGAAAGGAATCTCCATGCGTATCGACAAGCTCACCACCAAGTTTCAGCAGGCCCTGGCTGATGCGCAGAGCATTGCCGTGGGGCACGACAACGGCATGATCGAGCCTCAGCACCTTCTGCTGGCGTTGCTGGGCCAGGAGGATGGAGCGACTGCATCCCTTCTGTCCCGTGCCGGGGTCAATGTGGTGCCGTTGAAGACTGTGCTGGAA
Organism: Pseudomonadota bacterium; assembly: GCA_018241695.1. Taxonomy (GTDB): domain Bacteria; phylum Pseudomonadota; class Gammaproteobacteria; order Burkholderiales; family Rhodocyclaceae; genus Denitratisoma. The sequence goes on from JAFEDH010000027.1 coordinate 66,828, forward strand.
CAGACCGTGGATCATCTCCCCAAGGTGGAGGGGCATGGCGGCGAAGTGTCGATTGGCCGGGATCTGGGCAATCTCCTCAATATCACCGATAAGGAAGCACAAAAACGGGGCGACCAGTTCATCGCCTCGGAAATGTTCCTGCTGGCCCTGAGCCAGGACAAGGGGGAGACAGGCCGTCTGCTGAAGGAGCACGGGTTGGCCCGGCCGGCTCTGGAAAAGGCCATCGAGGCGGTGCGTGGCGGCGCCAGTGTGGGAAGCGCCGAGGCCGAAGGCCAGCGTGAGTCGCTGAAAAAATATTGCCTGGATCTGACCGAGCGGGCCGCACAGGGCAAGCTCGATCCGGTGATCGGACGCGACGATGAAATCCGTCGTGCGATCCAGATCCTGCAGCGTCGCACCAAAAATAACCCGGTGTTGATCGGCGAGCCGGGTGTGGGCAAGACCGCCATCGTCGAGGGCCTGGCCCAGCGTATCGTCAATGGCGAGGTGCCCGAGACCCTGAAGGACAAGAAGGTGTTGAGCCTTGATATGGCGGCGCTCCTGGCGGGTGCCAAATACCGGGGTGAATTCGAGGAACGGCTCAAGGCTGTTCTCAAGGAGATTGCCCAGGATGAAGGGCGGATCATTCTCTTCATCGACGAGATCCACACCATGGTGGGTGCTGGCAAGGCCGAGGGGGCCATGGATGCCGGAAACATGCTCAAGCCGGCGCTGGCACGCGGTGAATTGCATTGCATCGGAGCCACCACGCTGGACGAATACCGCAAATACATCGAGAAGGATGCAGCGCTGGAGCGGCGCTTCCAGAAAGTGCTGGTGGACGAGCCTTCGGTGGAATCCACCATCGCCATCCTGCGTGGTCTGCAGGAAAAATATGAGCTGCATCACGGGGTGGACATTACCGATCCGGCCATTGTGGCCGCGGCGGAGCTCAGTCACCGCTACATCACGGACCGGTTTCTGCCGGACAAGGCGATCGATCTGATCGATGAGGCGGCGGCGCGGATCAAGATGGAGATCGACTCCAAGCCCGAGGCGATGGACAAGCTCGACCGTCGGCTGATCCAGCTCAAGATCGAACGCGAGGCGGTAAAAAAGGAAAAGGATGAAGCCTCGAAAAAGCGCTTCGATCTGATCGAGGAAGAGATCGCCCGGCTGGGGAAGGAATACTCCGATCTGGAGGAAATATGGAAGGCGGAGAAGGCTCAGGTTCAAGGCTCCGCCCACCTCAAGGAGGAGATCGAAAAACTCAAGGTGCAGATGGCCGAATTGCAGCGCAAAGGCGCATTCGACAAGCTGGCCGAGTTGCAATACGGCAAGCTGCCCCAGCTCGAGGCTCAGCTCAAGGCTGCGGAGAAGGCGGGTGAAAACCATGCCGGTGCGCCCAACAAGCTGCTGCGCACCCAGGTGGGAACCGAGGAAATCGCCGAGGTGGTGAGTCGTGCCACGGGCATTCCGGTCTCCAAGATGATGCAGGGCGAGCGCGACAAGCTGCTCAGAATGGAAAATCGCCTGCATCAGCGTGTGGTGGGGCAGGATGAGGCCGTGCGCCTGGTTTCGGATGCCATCCGTCGTTCCCGCGCCGGGCTTTCCGACGAGAACAGGCCTTACGGTTCTTTTCTCTTCCTGGGCCCCACGGGTGTGGGCAAGACCGAACTGTGCAAGACGCTGGCGGAATTTTTGTTCGACAGCGAGGAGCACCTGATCCGCATCGACATGAGCGAGTTCATGGAGAAGCACTCCGTGGCGCGACTGATCGGGGCGCCTCCGGGATACGTCGGTTACGAGGAAGGAGGGTATCTGACCGAACTGGTGCGGAGAAAGCCCTATTCGGTGATCCTTTTCGACGAGGTGGAGAAGGCGCATCCCGATGTGTTCAACGTGCTGCTCCAGGTGCTGGATGACGGTCGCATGACCGATGGCCAGGGTCGTACCGTGGATTTCAAGAACACGGTGATCGTCATGACTTCCAATCTGGGCAGCCAGATGATCCAGCAGATGGCCGGGGACGACTATCAGGTGATCAAGCTGGCGGTGATGGCCGAGGTAAAGAGCTTCTTCCGTCCGGAGTTCATCAACCGCATCGACGAGGTGGTGGTCTTCCATAGCCTGGACGACAAGAACATTGCCTCCATCGCCAGAATTCAGCTGGCGTATCTGGAAAAGCGTCTGGCGCGCCTGGAGATGGAGCTTGCGGTCGAGGATTCGGCCGTAGCCGAGATCGCCAAGGCCGGCTTCGATCCGGTGTTCGGCGCCCGTCCCCTGAAACGGGCGATTCAGGAGAGGATCGAGAATCCGCTGGCCAAGGCCATTCTGGAGGGTCGCTTTGCGGCCAAGGACCGGATTCGGGTAAGCGCCAGCAAGGCTGGCATCCTCGAGTTCGTGAAGGTGGAATAAATCGGTGGCTGGCTGCTGCTGACGGTGATTCTTCCCGGGATTGCCGTTAGCAGTTTTTCTGCTTGATCAGCTGGTGCAGGCCTTCCGTATTCATGATGCGGATGTGCTTTTGCTGCACACTGATGAGCCCGCTGTCCTGAAAGTGGGAGAAGGTCCGGCTTACAGTTTCCAGCTTGAGTCCCAGGTAGGAGCCGATTTCTTCCCGGGTCATGCGCAGGTGGAATTCGGAAGCCGAATAGCCGCGGGCGAGGAAACGCTGCGACAGATTGAGCAGAAAGGCCGCCAGCCGTTCTTCGGCACGCATGGAGCCAAGCAGCATCATCACGCCATGATCCTTCACGATTTCCCGGCTCAGTACTCTGTGCAAATGGCGCTGTAGCGTGGGGATGTCGCTGGAGAGGTTTTCCAGTTCGGCAAAGGGGATGGCGCAGACCTCGCTGTCTTCAAGCGCCACGGCACTGCAGGTGTGAGCGTCGCCACTGATGCCGTCCAGGCCGAGCAGTTCTCCCGCCATCTGAAATCCTGTCACCTGGTCCCGCCCATCTTCCAGCAGCACATCGGTTTTGAAAAAACCGGTCTTTACCGCGTAGATCGCTTCGAAGACATCGCCAGCATGGTAGAGATGCTGGCCACGCTTGACCTTGCGTCGTGTCTCGATCAGCGAATCGAGACGATGCACTTCATGGGACGACAATCCGAACGGCAGACAAAGCTCACGCAGATTGCATTGCGAGCAGGCGACCTTGAGCGAATTGAGGGACAGGGAAAGGACTTTTGCACTGGTGCCGCTGGACATGGTCTGTACTTTGATTTGCGTCAAACGGGTGGATGGTGGGATCGGGCATCCTACCTTATCCGCGGATTCTTCGCCCATGGAACATCCTGACTTTATCTTCGACGCCCAGCTGATCCGCCGTTTCGACGTCAACGGCCCTCGCTATACCTCTTACCCCACGGCTGACCGTTTCGTCGAGGCTTTTAATGCTGATGCGAGTCGTTCCTGGCTCGAACGCCGGACCATGGGGGGGAGTCTGGGACGGCCGCTGTCGCTGTATGTGCATATCCCTTTTTGCAACACGATCTGCTACTACTGCGCCTGCAACAAGGTCATCACCAAGGATCACAGTCGTTCCGCGAAATACATCGGATATCTGGAAAAAGAACTGGCCCTCCAGGCGGGCTATGTCTCCGGAGGGCATGATGTCAGCCAGCTGCATTGGGGGGGCGGGACACCCACCTTTTTGTCAGATGAAGAGATCACCCGCCTCATGGAGGCGATTCGTCGACATTTCAATCTGCTGCCCGGAGGCGAGTATTCCATCGAGATCGATCCGCGCAAGGTGGATCGTCATACGATCGATCTGCTGGCACGGCAGGGCTTCAACAGGATGAGTGTGGGAGTACAGGATTTCGATGCGAGGGTCCAGCAGGCAGTGAACCGGATCCAGAGCCGGGAAGAAACCGGAGCCGTGATCGAGGCCGCCCGCGCCGCCGGATTCCGCTCGATTTCGGTAGATCTGATCTATGGGCTGCCCAGGCAGAGCCCGGTAAGCTTCAATACCACGCTGGACGAGGTGCTGAAGTTGTCTCCCGATCGTGTGTCCATCTACAACTATGCCCATCTTCCGGGGATATTCAAGCCTCAGCGGCGCATTTCAGAAGCCGATTTACCCAGTGCCGAAGCCAAGCTGCAGATCCTCCAGCTGGCGATCCGGCGGCTGGTGGAAGCAGGATATGTCTTCATCGGCATGGATCATTTCGCAAAGCCCGGAGACGAACTGGCCCTGGCACAACGTCAGGGACGTTTACATCGGAACTTTCAGGGCTACTCCACCCATGCGGATACCGATCTCCTGGCTTTCGGTGTTTCGGCCATCGGCAAGGTGGGACCATCCTACAGCCAGAACGTGCGGACACTGGACGAGTACTACGATCGCCTCGACATGGGGCAACTGCCGGTGTTTCGCGGAATCGAGCTGTGCGCGGACGATCTGTTGCGTCGAGCCGTCATACAGGCACTGATGTGCCACTTCGAGGTTTCCGTCGAGTCCATCGAAATTGCCCACCTGATCGATTTTTCCAGCTATTTCGGCAATGAATTACGTGATCTTCAGGAGATGGAGTCCGCCGGACTGGTCACCCTGGAGCCTCAGGCGATTACAGTGACGCCTCGTGGTCGCATGCTGGTGCGCAATATCGCCATGATCTTCGATCGCTATCTGCGACTGGACCGGGAGCGCGCCCGCTATTCCAGGGCAATCTAGCCAGCCGCAGCCTGCGCTGTTAAGGTGGCGACTTTGTCAGCCAGACCATTCGCCCGATGTCCGACAGCGGTTTTCTTGCGGTGTTTCTTCTGGGGTTGCTGGGCGGAACCCATTGCGTCGGCATGTGTGGCGGAATAGTTTCCGCCTTGAGCGCGTCGCCGACGACACCCTCCTCGTTCCCTTTACATCTGGCTTACAGCCTCGGCCGTATTTCCAGTTATGGGATTGCTGGCGCGATCATGGGGGCAATCGGCAGCCTGGGCCTGCTGTTGAACAATCTGTTGCCGGTACAGATCGGGTTGTATGTCGCGGCCAACCTGATGCTGGTGGCGCTCGGGCTGTATCTCACCGGATTTACCCGTTCCCTGGCTTTCACCGAACGGATGGGACAGCGTATCTGGAAGCACATCCAGCCCTATGCCCGGCGCTTCCTTCCCGCCCGGACGCCGTTGCAGGCGTTTCCCCTGGGGATGATCTGGGGCTGGCTGCCCTGCGGCCTGGTTTATAGCGTTCTTTCAGTCGCGCTGCTGTCCGGCTCGGCTTTGCGAGGTGGTGCCACGCTTCTCGCCTTCGGCTTGGGAACCCTGCCCAATCTCTTGCTGGCTGGCATGCTGCTGGTCCGGTTCCGGCGCTGGGTCCAGGCCCGGGCGGTACGTTTGTGTTCCGGGTTGCTGGTGATGGGGTTCGGCATTTTCGGCCTGGCCAATGCTTCCACCCTGGGTGGCCGCCTGTGGCAGGGCATTGTCTGTCATCTATGAAAATATGACGATCAATATACTGTTTGCGGTGGATGGATCTTCCGGCTCGCTGCGTGCGGCGCGGACGTTCGTGGAACATTTGCGGATGCTTCGTGGCAAGCCGAAAGTGCATATGCTGCATGTCCATCCTCCATTACCGATCGGGCTGGCTTTCAAGCACCTGCCACGCGAGGCGCTGGACCGTCATTATCAGGAAGAGGGAGAGGCCGCTCTGGAGAAGTCACAGTCCCTTCTTGCGGAAGCGGGCATTACGGTCATCTCGCATATCCATGTGGGACCCCCGGCCCAGACCATTCTGCAACAGGCAGTAACCCTGAAGTGTTCATGGATTGCGCTGGGGCGGAATGGTCATGGTGTCATGTCTCCATTCTCTCTGGGTTCGATTGCTGCCCGGGTGTTGCAAACCAGCGAGATACCGGTGGTCTTATTCCCCTAGCGCCATGCGGATGATGGGACAGGGCAAGCGTTCCTGTCCATGTTCGCACTCGCAGAGCAGATGCTGCAGCGCCTGATGCATCTGTTGTAACTGGGCGATACGCTGCTCGATCATGGTGATCTTGGTCTTTGCCATGCGCCGGGCTTCGCCATGATCGCGCAGATCGTCCAGTGCAAGGAGTTCGATGATTTCGTCCAGTGAGAACCCCAGAGACTGGCCGCGCTTGATGAAGAGGATACGTTCCGCATCCTGCTCGGTATAGGTTCGATAACCCGGCCCGGCGGCAGGAATCCGCATCAATCCGCGCCTCTGATAGTACCGTATGGTCTCCACACCAATGCCGCAGGATCGGGCCAGTGTGCCGATGGTCATGCTTTTGCGGGTGCCGCGGATGAAGGTTTCCATTTCCATATCCTTACCCCAAGAAGGGTTGACTCCGTACCGGAATACGGAGATTAGATTACGTTCAGGATTATCGACAAGAGGATGCTTCATGAGCGCCGAAAGAACCGAAACCGTTGAACTGGCCCTGTCCGGCATGACCTGTGCGAACTGTGCCGCACTGGTCGAAAAGACACTCAATGCCCTTCCTGGCACCGAAGCCGTGGTGAATTTTGCCAGCGAGAAAGCCCATGTCCGTTATCAGGCCGATCTCGCTTCGCCGGAGCGCATGATCGCGGCGATCACTGCCCTGGGGCGCTACCGGGCATCGGTGCACAGCCGTGAAAGCCAGGCGGAGGACAAGGCCCGCCGGGATGCGGAGTATCGCCGCGAGCTGCGTATTTTCTGGATTGCCGCCAGCTTCAGCCTGCCTTTGGTGATACAGATGTTTTTCATGGGAGAGCATGGTGGTGAACTGCCTCGTCTGTGGCAGCTTACCCTGGCCACCCCGGTGCAGTTCTGGATCGGTGGACGTTTCTATATTGGCGCCTGGCATTCCCTGCGCCGTGGCAGCGGCAATATGGATGTGCTGGTGGCGCTCGGTACTTCCATGGCCTGGGGCTACAGTGCAATCGTGACCTTGCTGGGCTGGCACGAAGCGCATGTCTATTTCGAGGCTTCCGCCGTGATCATTACCCTTGTCCTGCTCGGCAAGATTCTCGAAGCCCGTGCCAAGGCGCGCAGTTCTGCCGCGATCGAGGCATTGATCCGGTTGCAGCCGCAAACCGCGTGGCTCGAGCGCGACGGTCAGCTGGTCGAGGTGGCTGCCACCAGTTTGCTGCCTGGCGATATCTTTGTGATCCGCCCCGGTGACGGGGTGCCCGTGGATGGTGAGGTGATCGAGGGCCGCTCCCGGCTCGACGAGGCGATGCTGACCGGCGAGAGCCAGCCGGTTACAAAAGGGAGCGGGGACCGGGTCTTTGCCGCCACGGTCAATGGCGATGGACTTTTGCGTTGCCGAGCAGAGGGCGTTGGCGAGCAGACCGTGCTCGCCGGTATCGTGCGCCTGGTGGAGGCCGCGCAGGGTTCCAGGGCACCGGTACAGCGGCTGGTCGACCGTGTGGCCGCGGTGTTTGTCCCCGTGGTGACGCTGGTCGCCCTTGCCACATTCCTTGGCTGGTGGCTGGGTGCGGGCGATGTGCAAAGCGGATGGGTGAATGCGGTGGCAGTACTGGTGATCGCCTGTCCTTGCGCACTCGGGCTGGCCACGCCGACAGCAATCATGGTGGGGACAGGGCAGGGAGCATTGTCCGGGATCCTGATCCGCAATGCCCGGGCTCTGGAACTGGCGCAAAGAATGAATGTGCTGGCAGTAGACAAAACTGGCACCTTGACGCGGGGAAAGCCAGCTGTGATCCGGGTGATACCTTCAGCGAATGTTACCCGCGATGAGGTACTGATCGCGGCGGCGAGTCTCGAGCAGGGAGCAAGCCACCCTCTGGCGCTGGCCATCCTGACGGAGGCCCGGAGCATGGGATTGGCATTGACGCTCCCGACCGATGTGACGGCGCTGGCAGGGCAGGGCATTACCGGGCAGATAGCTGGTGGGACGGTGCGGGTAGGCTCCGCGACCTGGATCGGGGAGCAAGGAATTGCGCTGGAAGAGTCCGCACTTCGTTCTTTGCAGGACACGGGGCATACCGTGGTCGTGGTGGCCCGTGGAGAGGCGGCATTGGGGTTCATCGAAATCGCGGATCCGATCAGGGATTCATCTCCCCGGGCGGTGGCGCGGCTGCACGCGCTTGGAGTGAATGTGGTGATGCTGACTGGGGACAATGAACGGACCGCGGCCTCGATTGCGCGCCAGACCGGCATCTCTGATTACCGTGCCCAGGTGCTCCCTGCAGACAAGGCGGCGGCGATACAGTCCCTCAAGGGTGCGCCGGGCGGCGAGCGATCTGTGGGTATGGTGGGCGATGGTGTCAACGATGCTCCCGCCCTGGCTGCCGCGGATATCAGTTTCGCCATGGGTGCGGGTAGCGATGTGGCACTGGAAACCGCCGACGTGACGTTGATGCGTAACGATCTCAATAGCGTGGTGGATGCCGTGGAGCTTTCCCGCGCCACTCTACGCAAGATCCGGCTGAATCTGTTTTTCGCCTTCGGCTATAACGTTTTGGGGATTCCCCTGGCGGCATTCGGGATGCTTAACCCGATGATTGCTGGTGCCGCAATGGCCATGAGTTCCGTTTCGGTGGTCAGCAATTCGTTGCTGCTGCGGCGTTGGCGCCCCGGTCGCTGATTGCTTTCACAACAAAAAGCCCGCGGATGCGGGCTTTGCAATGGGGTGGAGGCGGCTCCGGTAACGGAGCCTGTCTCAGGCTGCTGCTTGCGCCGGAATTTTCTTCTTCTGGCTGGTGATCCTGTTCCGTGCGTCCACGTAGACGAGATCGGGGGTGAAATTCTGCAGTTCCATCTCGTTGTAGGTGGCGTAGGTGGCGATGATCAGCAGGTCACCCGGAGCTGCCAGACGAGCGGCGGCGCCATTGACCGAAATGGCGCCACTGCCACGCTCGGCGCGGATGGCATAGGTGGTGAAGCGCTCGCCATTGGTCACGTTGTAGATGTCGATCTGCTGGTATTCCTTGATATCGGCGGCATCCAGCAGATTTTCGTCGATGGCGCAGGAACCCTCGTAATGCAGTTCCGATTGGGTGACGGTGACGCGATGAAGCTTGGACTTCAACATTGTGCGTTGCATATTGGGTTGCTCCTTCTCAGGCAAAGGACTCAGGTAACGAACAAGGACAGGGCGCGAAACCCTTGTCCTGGTGGGCTGTCTCTGGAGCCCTGCCGGCCTGAGCGCATCGCAGGATCCTAAACTTCCAGGTTGTCGATCAGGCGCGTGCTTCCCAAGCGCGCCGCAGCCAGTACCACCAACCCGGATTCGTGAACAGCGGGCGGCAATTGTAAGTCAATTTTGTTACGCACTGCAATATAGTCGACTTTCCATCCGTTTGAAGCCAGTTCATCGCCGCAAACCCGCTCCAGCAGCGGGAAATCGTGATTTCCACGACGAATTTCCGCCACTACTTTAGTTAGAGCTTCAAATAACCGGGGTGCTTCCTTGCGTTGATTGGCATCCAGATACCCGTTTCGGGAGGACAGCGCGAGTCCGTCGGCCGCACGGACCGTTTCCCCGCCCACAATCCGGATGGGCAGGTTGAAATCCTGCACCATGTTGCGAATGATCATCAGCTGCTGGTAATCCTTTTTGCCAAACAGCGCCGTGTGGGGACGGACGATCTGAAAGAGTTTCATGACCACGGTGGCCATGCCGCGAAAATGTCCCGGACGCGCCGCCCCATCCAGAATTCCGGCCTGATCCGTCGGCGGATCAATGTGGAAGGTCTGGGGCCGGGGATACATCTGCCCTTCATCGGGAGCGAACAGATGGTCGACGCCGGCGGCGCGCAGATGCCCGCAATCCGCTTCCAGCGTGCGGGGGTATCGCTCGAAATCCTCTCCTGGCCGGAACTGCAGGCGGTTGACGAAAATCGTGGCCACCACCGGGCCACCGTATTGACGCGCCTGCCGCATCAGGGCGAGATGGCCCTCGTGGAGATTTCCCATCGTTGGCACGAGAACGGTACTTGAGCTACCGGCCAGGGTGTCGCGTAATCCGGCAATGGTGGTGTGGATCTGCATGGTCAATAGGTATGCTCGGGGGCGGGGAAGCTGCCGTCCTTGACCGCGGCCACATAGTGGCGGATGGCTTCGTCGATGCTGCCGGCGGTTTCCATGAAATTGCGGACAAAGCGGCCCTTCCTGCCGGGGTAAATGCCCAGCATGTCGTGAAGGACCAGAACCTGGCCGTCGCATTCCTTGCCCGCGCCGATACCGATGGTGGCGCAGGCCGTGAGCGCGCGGGAAATCTCGCCCGCCAGTCCGGCGGGAACCATTTCCAGCACCATCAGGGTGGCGCCCGCCTGTTCCAGAACACGGGCCTCATTCTTCATGCGTTCGGCCGCCGCATCCCCCCGGCCCTGGACACGGTAGCCGCCCAGCGCATGTACCGACTGGGGAGTCAATCCGATGTGGGCGCAGACGGGGATGCCCCGTTCCACCAGGAAGTGAACAGTGTCGGCCATGACCTCGCCGCCTTCGAGCTTGACCATCTCGGCGCCCGCAGCCAGGAGCCGGGCGGCGTTGCGCATGGCCTGCTCCCGCGATTCGTGGTAGCTGCCGAAGGGCATGTCGGATACCACCATGGCCCGCTCGACGATGGGTCCCACGCATTCGGTGTGATAAACCATGTGATCCATGGTCACCGGCAGTGTGGAGGTGCGGCCCTGAAGCACGTTGCCCAGGGAATCTCCCACCAGAATGGTATCCACGCCGCACCGGTCGAGCAGGCTGGCAAAGCTGGCGTCGTAACCCGTGAGCATGGCGATTCTTTCACCTTCGCGCTTCATACGGGCCAGTTCCGGCAGGGTGATCGGCTTGTTGCTGGCGAGATAGGTCATGGCGGCAGGACGAGAAGTTAACAGCGTCAAGAATACACAAGCCGACCGGATCCGGAATGATTCGTGACGGGTGTCGCTGTCAGTCCGAAAGCCGCTCGATGGCTTGTCCGCGTATCCGTTCGATGAGATCACGAATCCGGCCCCGGCCCGGAATTGAAAGATCGGGCGCGATTTCGGCAAGGGGAACCAGAACGAAAGCCCGTTCGTGCATGCGCGGGTGAGGCAGGCTCAGCCGCGTTGTCCGGATACGGGTATCCCCATGAAGCAGCAGATCGAGATCCAGTGTGCGCGGACCATTGGGGAGAGTACGCTTGCGGCCATGCTGCTCCTCGATGGCCTGCAGGGCATCGAGCAGAGGGGAGGGTTCAAGCGTGGTTTCAAGGCGGGCAACCGCATTGATGAAATCGGGCTGGTTCTCGTAACCTATCGGCGCTGTGCGGTAGAACGAGGATCGTGCCTCGAGCCGGGTGTGCGGAAGTGCTGCAAGCGCGGTAAGGGCTGCCTCCAGGGGCATCCGTGGATCACCCTGATTGGCACCCAGGGCGATATAGGCGATCACGGGTTCCCCGTGGTGTCTGCTGGTGGGGTGGATTTTGCATTGCCGCGCCGGCGGCGTTTCTTTTTGGGTGCGGCATCGGGCACCAGCATGGCTTCGCGCCGATCGGGGCCCGCATTCTGGAACTCGGTCCACCAGGCGGCGAGTTCATCGGGGATTTCCCCGCTGCCGGCTCTGAGCACGAGAAAATCATAGCCGGCACGAAACCGGGGCTGTTCGAGCAGGCGATAGGGCGTTTTACCGGCACGCTTGTCGAAACGTGGCTGCAACGCCCAGATATCCTTGATATCTCCGACGATACGGCGGGTGATGGCGAGTTTTTCCGCCTGGATTTCGAGCACTTCATCCATGGCGCCATAGAGTGCGGGGATGGGCAGTTCACGACGTTGCTTGCGAATTTCCCAGTTGGCGAGCACTTCGTGCCAGAGCAGGGTGGCGAACAGGAAGCCGGGGGAAACGGATTTTCCGGCACGTACCCGGTCATCGGTGTTGCCCAGGGCCAGCAGGACGAATTTCTCACCCAGGGGTTGTTCAAGGATGACATCCAGCAAGGGCAGCAGACCGTGATGCAGGCCCTGATCGCGCAGGCGCTTGATGCATTCCACCGCATGGCCGGAAAGCAGCAGTTTGAGCATTTCCTCGAACAGGCGTGCCGCAGGGATATTTTCGATAAGGCCGGCCATTTCACGGATCGGGGCGGCAACGGCCGGATCGAGGCTGAGGCCGAGTTTTGCGGAAAGACGGACCGCCCGCAGCATCCGTACCGGATCTTCACGGTAACGGCTGCGCGGTTCGCCGATCATGCGCAGGGTCTTCTGCTTCAGATCGGCGACGCCGCAGTGATAATCCAGCACTGTCCCGGCAACGGGGTCGTAGTAAAGCGCGTTGACGGTGAAGTCACGCCGACCCGCATCCTCCTCGATCGAGCCCCAGACATTGTCGCGCAGCACACGGCCATGCGCGTCCTTTTCGGTGTGGTCGGTATGGGCAGCGCGAAAGGTGGAGACTTCGATGGTTTCCGCGCCGAACATGACATGAACGATCTGGAAACGGCGGCCAATGATGCGGGAGCGCCGAAAGATGGCGCGTACCTGCTCCGGTGTGGCATCGGTTGCCACATCGAAATCCTTGGGCGGGATTCCGGCAATCAGATCGCGCACGGCCCCTCCCACCACATAGGCACGGAATCCCTCACGCTGGAGACCCTCGCAGACCTTGATTGCGGCGGGGGAAACTTCTTCGCGTCGAATCCCGTGGCGCCCCGCAGGAATCAGGGCCAGGCGATTGTCCGCATTACCGTTGCGCCGAAAGACGCGGCGCAGCAGTTTTCGAATCATGGTGGTGGAAAAAAGTCGTGGGTTGAAGGCGCGCCATGATACCGGAGGGTGCGCAATTGCGGAGGTGGCGCGGCAAATCGGAGAATTGTCATAAAACCACATAAAGCCGTGGCGGCAGAACAAAAGCGCGAAGGGAACCGGGCTTGCGTACTCCCGCAGCGTACAATGTCCGGCAGGTACTGCATCCAACGCGCCAGGCACTCCACGTTTCAGCCGTTTTTCAGCCGTTTGGTCTGGTCTCTGCCCGGGCAGGATTGGAATGACGGAGCGGAGCGCAGAAAAAGAAAAATCCCCCAGAGGGAGATTTGCTGGATCGGGGAGGAGCTTGAAGTGCCGGATTGGCCTGACGAATCTTGCCTGTCCAGCCTGCCTGTGTGAGTGACGGGAATACCCCGACATGGTGCCCAGGAGAGGACTCGAACCTCCACGGAGTTACCCGCTAGTACCTGAAACTAGTGCGTCTACCAATTCCGCCACCTGGGCAGGTGGTGCATCGAAGAGGCGCGAATTCTATAGGAAAAACAGTAATTGTCAAACAAGAAAACCAAGCAACAGGGCGGGCCGCAGAAGCTGTCCGCCATCCGTCGTGCAGACCCCCAGTTCGAGCGTGAACTGGCGAATTATGAACTTCCGTTACCGAGCCGCGAGTATGTCCTGCAGGCGCTTACCGAGCAGGCCGGCATTCCATTGAGCTTCGAACGGCTGTGTGCTCTGCTCGATGTGAAAGACTTTGAATATGAATCCTTCCAGCGCCGCCTGGGCGCGATGGCACGCGATGGTCAACTGCTGCAGAACCGACGTGGCGACTGGCTGATTCCGAACAAGGCCAATCTCGTATCGGGGCGCATCCAGGGGCATCCCGACGGATTCGGTTTCCTGGTTCCGGAGGGGGAAGGTGAGGACATTTTTCTCCCGGCCAAGGAAATGGATAAGGCACTCCATGGCGACAGGGCGATCGTCCGCGTGGTGGGGGTGGACCGCAAGGGCCGCCCCGAAGGCAAGATTGTCGAGGTTACCGAGCGCGCCAATACCCGCCTGGTGGGTCGCGTATTCAGTGAGCATGGTGTCTGGTTCGTGGTGGCGGAAAACAAGCGCATCAGCCAGGACATTCTGATCGCACCTCCTGCCAAGGGGGAGCGCAAGGCGATCAAACCCCAGGCGGGCCAGGTGGTTATGGTGGAAATTCTGGAACAGCCCAGCCGTCAGTCCCAACCCATTGGCCGCCTGGTCGAGGTGCTGGGGAATTATGCCGACCCGGGCATGGAAATCGAGATTGCGCTGCGCAAGCATGAACTCCCCTTCGAGTTCTCCAGGGCTGCACTGGCGCAGACCCGCCGCCTGCCGGATGAGGTGCGTAAATCGGACTGGAAGGGGCGCGAGGATCTTACTTCTTTGCCGCTCGTGACCATCGACGGAGAGACGGCGCGAGATTTCGACGATGCCGTGTTCTGCGAGCGCCAGGGTAAGGGCTTCCGGCTGGTGGTGGCGATCGCCGATGTCTCCCATTACGTTCCGGCAGGGTCGGCCCTGGATAAGGATGCTTATGATCGTGGCAACTCGGTTTATTTTCCGCGCCGGGTCATCCCCATGCTGCCGGAAAAGCTTTCCAACGGCCTGTGTTCACTGAATCCGCAGGTGGAACGGCTATGCATGGTCTGCGATATGGCGGTGACGTCCACCGGCGTGATCAAGCGCTACCGTTTCTATCCCGCAGTGATGTTTTCCCATGCCCGTCTCACCTACACCGAGGTGGCCGCCGCACTTTATGACAAGGATGCCGGAACACGGGATCGTCTGAAGACACTGTTACCTCACCTGGAAGCACTGGATGCGGTGTATCACGTTTTCGCTGCCGCCCGAGGCAAACGAGGCGCCATCGACTTCGAGACAGCCGAGACCCGCATGGTGTTCGACGACCACGGCAAGATCGAGCGTATCGAACCCTATGAGCGTAACGAGGCTCATCGGCTGATCGAGGAGTGCATGCTCGCGGCCAATGTCTGCGCTTCAAGCTTTCTGCAGGAGAACGGCCATGCCGCGCTCTACCGTGTCCATGAGGGGCCCAACGAGGAGCGATTGACGAGGCTGCGTGATTTTCTTGGTACTTTCGGCTTGCAGCTGGGCGGTGGCGATGCCCCCGCAGCCAAGGACTACGCCCGGCTGATGGAGAAGATCAAGGATCGGCCGGATCGCGAGCTGCTGCAGACCGTGATGCTGCGTTCATTGCGCCAGGCGATCTACAGCCCCGACAATGTGGGCCACTTTGGCCTTGCGTATGAGAGCTACACCCATTTCACCTCACCCATCCGCCGATACCCGGATCTGCTGGTGCATCGATCGATCAAGGCGGTTCTTTCCGGTGAAACCTATGCGCCCGGCGAGTGGGATTCCATCGGCCTGCATTGCTCGATGACCGAGCGTCGTGCGGACGAGGCTACCCGCGATGTGGAAAACTGGCTCAAGTGCTTCTACATGAAGGACCGCATCGGCGAGGAATTCGAAGGCAGTATCGCCTCGGTCGTGCCTTTCGGTATTTTCGTGGCACTGGATGATGTGTACGTCGAGGGGCTGGTACACGTTTCCGAGCTGGGCCAGGACTATTTCCATTTCGATGCGGCCGCTCATGCGATGACGGGGGAACGCACCGGGGTACGTTACCGGCTTGGCGATCGTGTGCGGGTACAGCTCGCGCGGGTGGACATGGAACAGAACAAGATCGACTTCCGTTTGGTGGCCGGGCGCGGTCGTTCTTGATCTGGCTTCATGAATCGGAATCAGGTTGCATGGTGCATCCTGAATGGATTGCGCCTTGTTGCCGATCTGCTCCGGTTTTGCGCTCACCCACGCCCCCTTGGCGCCACCGGTGGCGTGCCGCTGACAGATATCGGGCATGCCCGTTTCCGGCTCAGTACCCTGGTGCTGGAATACCGTAAGATGCGTCGTCATGAAATCCGATGCATCCTCCGAATTCGAGCGACAGATCGCTATCCTGCGGCCGACCCTGCTTCGATTTGCCCAATTGCAGTTGCGGGAATCCGACAGCGCGGAAGATGCCGTTCAGGAAACCCTGTTGGCGGCTCTGGCCACCGGGCGCCGGTTCGAGGGACGATCCGAACTGCGGACGTGGCTGACCGCCATTCTGCGCAACAAGATCATCGATCACCTGCGGCGCCGGATGCGGGAACCCGTCCAGACCGATCTGCGGGCGGAGGGGGATGACGGCGATTTCGATGTCCTCTTCGCCGCTGATGGCCATTGGGCCGCCGCGCCCGCATCCTGGGGTGATCCGGTCAAGACGCTGGAGAACCGGCGGTTCCATGATGTCTTCGAGGCCTGTGTCGAATTGTTGCCGGCCCAGACGGCCCGGGTTTTCATGATGCGGGAATTCCTCGGTCTGGAAACCGAGGAGATCTGTCAGGAACTGGTGCTTTCCACGTCCAATTGCTGGGTGACACTCTACCGGGCTCGTATGAGGCTACGGGAGTGTTTGCAGAAGAACTGGTTCGGGAACGAACCCGTTGGAGGGAGTTTGTCATGATGACGTGCCGTGAAGCGCACCGCATGGTCATCCGGAGACTGGATGTGCGGCTTTCCCCGGGGCAACGCCTGGGTCTGCGGCTGCACCTTTTGATCTGCGCGGCCTGCCGGGGCTTTGATCGCCAGATGGCTTTTCTCCGGAAGGCCTGTCGACAGTTCCCGGGGAATCAGTAACCCCAGCTCTTCCCCCGGAAAAAATATTTTTATCTCCCTGTAAGGCCCGGATATCTGACCCGTCCAACGGGCAGGAAGCAATTGCTTCCGATTCCGCTGCCCTACGCAGCTTCAACCAGGAGATACATCATGCAAGATTCTCGCGCCCTGATTCAGGCCACCGTTGCCGGTTTATTGGCTCTCGGTGTTGCTTCCCTTTCCTTTTCGGCTGTGGCTGCCGACGAATCCAAGGAAAAATGCTTCGGCGTCGCCAAGGCCGGGCAGAACGATTGCGGCAGCAACAAAAGCAAGCATTCCTGTGCCGGCCAGTCGAAGGTGGACAACGATCCCAATGACTTCAAGCTTGTGCCAAAGGGCACCTGCGAGAAAATGGGCGGCACCCATCAGCCCGGCGCCATGACCGACGGCATGAAGAAGTAAGTCGCACCATGAACCGCACCGCTTCGTGCATGACGGATCTGCCCCGGTCGGCCGGGATGGGATTGCGCGCTCCTCATCATGCGGACATCCTGGCTTCGCCACCGGATGTCGGCTGGCTGGAAGTCCATAGCGAGAATTTTTTCGCTGCCGGAGGCGAAACCCTCCGGGTGCTCGAAGCGGTGCGGGAACGTTTTCCCATCAGCCTGCATGGCGTCGGCCTGTCCCTCGGAGGCGGTGATGCCCTGTCGGACCGGCACCTGGGCAAGCTGAAGGCTTTGGTGGATCGCATCGATCCGGCCGCCGTGTCGGAGCATCTGTGCTGGTCGTCGGTGGATGGCCATGTCCTCAACGATCTGCTGCCCATGCCCTGCACTCGCGCAGCCCTCGACTGGATGGATGCACGGGTTTCCCGTGTCCAGGAACGTCTGGGGCGGACGATCCTCGTGGAGAATCTGTCCAGTTATCTCCGCTTCGCCAGGGCCGAGATGCCCGAATGGGACTTTTTGTCGGCCCTCACCCGCCGTACCGGCTGCGGGGTGCTCCTCGACATCAACAACATCTATGTCAGTGCCTGCAATCACGGCTTCGACGCCCGTGATTATCTCGCCGGTATCGGCGTTGATCAGGTGGGAGAACTCCATCTGGCGGGCTTCGAGGCGGAAGACGGGTTTCTCGTGGATACTCATTCCCGTCCCATCCAGCCGCCGGTCTGGACGCTGTATGCCGAAGCCCTCGCGCGCTTTGGCCCCCAGCCGACCCTGATCGAATGGGACCACGAAATTCCCGCCCTGGATGTTCTGGTGGCCGAGGTGCGTCAGGCCCAGTCGTGGATGGACCGTTGCCGGGAGGTGGCCCATGTCCGTGCCGCCTGATATG
Organism: Pseudomonadota bacterium; assembly: GCA_018241695.1. Lineage (GTDB taxonomy): Bacteria > Pseudomonadota > Gammaproteobacteria > Burkholderiales > Rhodocyclaceae > Denitratisoma. The sequence goes on from JAFEDH010000027.1 coordinate 84,490, forward strand.
CAGACCTGCCAGCGCCGCTTTCGCGACGCGGCATTCATCGGGGACGATACGGCGGCGGCTGCACTCTGGCCGCTGATCGAAGAAGCCCCGGCGGTGGCCGCTGCACGCCTGGCTGTTTACCGCCGCAACCTGATGGGCAATCTGTGCGGCGCCCTTGCAGCCACCTATCCTGTTGTGGAACGCATCGTTGGCGAGGATTTCTTCAAGGCGACGGCGCGGGCCTATGTCCGTGCCCATCCCAGCCGCAGCGGTGACCTGAACGAATATGGCGGGGCGTTCGCCGAATTCCTCGCCACGTTTCCGCCCGCCTCCCCGTTGCCGTACCTGCCTGATGTGGCCCGGCTCGAATGGGCGGTGCAAGCGGTGTACTACGCGGCTGACGAGCCTCCCGCCGATCTTTCCGCCCTCGCCTGTCTGGACTCCGGCGATGACGAAGACCTGGTGTTCCGTGTGGCGGGCGATATTGCGCGGCTGGATTCGCCCTGGCCTCTGGCGGAATTGTGGCGGGTCAATCAACCGGAATACGACGGCCCCCTGATGGTGGATTTCAGTTTGCCCGCCCAGATCGTGGTGTGGCGATGGGCCGACCGGGTACAGGTCGAGGAGGTCACCCCAGTGTCAGCCGCGCTGTTCGATTACCTGCGAAGTGGTATGTCCCTGGCTGCTGCTATCCGTGAGGTGGTGAGCGTGATACCCGATTTCGACCCGCTGCCGGAGGTGGTGCGCTGGTGCCATGCCGGATGGTTGCGGGGCGCATTCCTGAAAAGACACTGACCCTGGAGACAACGATGAATACGATGCTGATACGGTGTCTGAAGGGATTGAATCGTCATCCCGTAATGACCTGGGCCTGTCGGGCCACCACGATGCTGGAGTGCTGGGGAACTCCTGTTTTCGATCTGGCGATCCGGCTTTACATCGCCAGCGTCTTCCTGCGTTCAGGCATGCTCAAGCTTGCCGACTGGGATACGACCCGCACGCTTTTCGAGAGTGTTTATGTCGTTCCCCTGCTGCCGCCCGCGTGGGCGGCGGTGTTGGGCACGATGGGAGAAACCGGCCTGCCCATCCTGCTGGTTCTCGGTTTGGCGACACGTTTCGGGGCAGCCGGGCTGTCGGTAGTCAATTTTGTGGCCGCCATTTCCTTCCCCGATATTTCCGACACCGGGCTTCAGGATCACTGGCTATGGGGGAGTCTGCTGCTGGTGACCGTGTTTCACGGCGCGGGCACGCTCTCCCTGGATGCGTGGTGGGCAAAATGGAGGCTGCGGGGTCATGGCCCAGGGGAGGCAGGGTCGCCAGGCACGATTCGTTCGAGATTGTAATTGCCGGATCAAGAAAGGTCCGGAGCCTGCTCAAGAGGCAGGACGATGCGGGCCAGGAGCCCGCCTCCGTCCCGGGGGAGCAACTCCAGTCGTCCATTGTGCTGGCGCGCGATGCGGTCGACGATGGCCAGGCCCAGCCCTGAACCTTCCGTGTTGCTGCGGGCATTTTCCAGCCGGGTGAAGGGCCGCTTGATGCGTTCCACCTGATCGGGGGGAATGCCCGGTCCACGATCCGCGACTTCGATGTAGGCTGCGTCATCCCTGTTGGAGGTACGTAGCAGCAGCGGAGCGTTGCCGCCATAGCGCAGCGCATTGTCGATCAGATTGATGATCGCCCGTTGCAAACCGGCGTGGTGAACGGTTACCAGGACAGGTGCCAGTCCCAGTTCCATCGTGATCCCACGCTGCCGGTAACGATCGGCGATCATGGTCACCATCTGGGCGAGGTCAACCCGGCTGTGTGCCTGATCGCCCTCCTGTCGGGCGAAATCGAGGAACTGGCCAATGGTGTGATCCATTTCCTCGATATCGGCTCCCATGCCCTGGAGCAGATCGGGATCGGTCACCGCCATTTCGATGCCCATGCGCAGGCGTGTGAGAGGGGTGCGCAGATCGTGGGAAACGCCCGCCAGCATCAGGGTGCGGTCCTGCTCCAGCGTGGCGAGATCGGTATTCATGCGATTGAATGCACGGGCGGCCATGCGCAGTTCCTCGGGGCCGGTTTCCGGGAGGGAGGGGGGGTGACGGCCGACGCCGATTTCGGCGGCGGCTTCGGCGATGCTCAGTAATGGCCGCGTCAGGCGCGAGATGGAGTAGCCTGCGGCGAGAAAAGCAATGGCGGCCGCCAACAGCCCCCAGCCGATCCATTCCAGCGAATGGCTGTGGTCGATCCGGTCCATTGGCAGGGCAATCCAGTAATCGTCGCCTTCAATATCGATGCTCAGGAACAGCGCCCGTTCACCATCGCGTTCAAGCGCCAGGCGGGTACCCGGCCCCAGGGTTTCCTGGAGTTTTGTCTCGACGGCTTCAAGAAAAGTATCGTGGATAGGAGTCGAGAGGCGCTCCCCCTCTTCCTCCACATAGATACGAATCCCTTCACGCTGGGCGAGAGCGGTCAGCAGTTGTGCACGCCGTGACGGATCGGCGCTGACGACGGCAAACCGGGTCAGATTGGCGATGCTGGTGAGCAGGTGCGAAAGCTGGCGGCTGCGGGGCTGTATCTCGGAGACCGTAAAGATGATGGCCCAGGCGATTGCGGATACCGCCATGACCCCGGCCAGGAGCAGGAAAAGCCGGGTGCGCAGGCTGCCGCCCATGGGTCAGTCCGGGACGAAGACGTAACCGAAGCCGCGAACGGTCTGAATGTGACGGGGCCGGGAGGGATCGTCCTCCACCAGCTTGCGCAGGCGGGAGATCTGTACGTCGATGGCCCGATCGAAGACCTCGTATTCCCGCCCTCGCGCCAGCTCCGACAGGCGGTCCCGGGACATGGGCTGGCGCGGATGGGTCACCAGCACCTTGAGCAGGGCAAATTCCCCAGTCGTCAGTGGCTGCTCGATGCCATTGTGCTGGAGCAGCCTTCGCCCCAGATCGAGCAGGCAGGAGCCGAACCCGATCGTTTGCGGGGCCTCGGCCGGCGCTCCCGGAATGGCCGTGCCCCTGCGGCGCAGAACGGCGTGGATGCGGGCTGTGAGCTCCCGCGGATTGAAAGGCTTGGGCAGATAATCGTCGGCGCCCACTTCGAGCCCGACAATGCGGTCCACTTCATCGCCCTTGGCGGTGAGCATGATGATCGCGATCTCGTCGAGATTGTCTTTAGTGGCACGAATACGCCGGCAGATCGCCAGGCCGTCTTCACCGGGCAGCATCAGGTCGAGCACCAGCAGATCCCAGTGCTCGCGCGCCAGCGCCCGGTCCATGGCGGCAGCGTTCTCCACGGTTCTGGCATTGAATCCCTGTTCGCGCAGATAGCGTTCCAGCAGCTGGCGCAGTCTGAGGTCGTCATCGACAACCAGAATTTTGGGTAAGCGGTCTTGATCAGTCATGTGCCAAGCATACCGAAGTCAAAAATGGATGACACGCCCCTTACAAGTGGTAACAAATCATCCGGCCTGCGATGAACGCACGTTACTGATTGGGGGCAATATCCATCCAACGATCTCGAATGGGTATAGTAGTTTTCATGCATCTAGCCAAGCATTTCCGCCGGGCAGCACTTCACGCCGTTTATACCCTTTGTCTCCTGTGGACGGGCCTGGGGGTGGCATCGGCGGGGGATGCGGTTACATCCAATACACCACCGCAGAGTCAGGAACCCCAGCCCGCTGTGGGCAAACCGGGGAATCAGGGGGTCACGCAGAACGACTGGTCCGCGATGACGCCGGAGCAGCGCGAGCAAATGCGCAACCAGATTCGCGAGCATTGGCAGAACCCGACTCCGGAAGAGCGTGCGCGCCGGCAGCAGTTCAAGCAGCTTCCGTCAGAGGAACGCATGCGTGTGCTGCGCGAACGATGGGAGAAGATGTCTCCGGAGCAACGGCAGCATGCGCGCGATGCGATGCGCGAGCGGATCGATGCGATGCCGGGTGATGAACGCCAGCGGCTGCTGGATAGAGTGGGGCGGGGTGGCCGGGGTGGCCAGGGTGGTATGGGGCCCCGTCATCGTTAGGCCGACAGGGAGATTTACATGAGATTTCACCTCCGGCTGCTGTCTGTCTGTGCTGGGCTGCTCCTGTCGGCTGGCTGGGCGATCGCGGCACCTGCCACCCCCATCGGTGTGGAGGGTGCCAAACACCTGCTCAATCGCACCGCGTTCGGCGCCACGCCCGCCGAAATCCACCAGTACGCGAAACTGGACCGCACCGAGGCGGTGGACCACCTTCTGCAGGAGGCCGATGCCGCGCCCCCTCCCTCAGTGCCCGAAGGCCTTGCCGACTACCTGCCGCCATCCCGGCTGCGCGCCGCAGAGGGCGACGATAAAAAGCAGCTGATCCGCCAGATCATCAGCCAGGGGCTGGATCTCAAGTCCTGGTGGCTGAATCAGATGCTGATCGCCGATACTCCGGGCGCACAGTTCCGTGAGCGGATGACCCTTTTCTGGCATAACCATTTCACGTCGAGTCTGGAAAAGGTCAAGGAACCGGCGCTGCTGCTCAGGCAAAACCAGTTGCTGCGCCAGGAGGCGCTGGGTAATTTTGGCCGTCTGCTGCATGCCGTGGGCAAGGATCCGGCCATGGTCGTCTATCTCGACTCGGCGACCAACCGTCGCGGTCAACCCAACGAGAATTTTGCCCGCGAGGTGATGGAGCTGTTCACCCTCGGCGAGGGGAACTACACCGAGGCCGATATTCACGAGGCTGCCCGGGCGTATACCGGGTGGAGCATCGATCCGGAAACGGGAGACTACAAATGGCGCCCATTCGCCCATGACGGAGGCAGCAAGACGGTGCTTGGCCAGACGGGGAATTTTAATGGCGACGATATCCTCGATATTCTGCTGTCACGGCCTGAGACCGCGCGATTCGTGATGACAAAACTGTGGCGCAGCTTCGTTTCTCCCGAACCAGATGCCAAACAGATTGAAAAGCTGGCGCGCACATTCCGCGATTCCCGTTACGACATCCGTGCGGCCATGCGTGCACTCCTGCTGTCCCCCGCCTTCTGGGCGCCGGAGAATCACGCCGTCCTGATCAAATCACCGGTGGACCTGGTGGTGGGCAGCCTGCGCACCCTGTCCTTCCATGTGCCCGACCCTTACCCTTTCATATTCAGCCTGCGGCAGCAGGGCGAGGACATTTTTTCTCCGCCCAACGTCAAGGGCTGGCCGGGAGGAGATGCATGGATCAATACCAATTCCCTGCTGGCGCGAAAGCAGTTTCTGGATCGTCTGTTGCGCGATGATGGGGGCGGTGGTGGCAATCGCCAGATGATGGGGCAGATGATGGCGGGCGGGAAAAAGCTGGGAATGGAAGGGCGTACCCGTCTCGCCAGTGCGATGAGCAGTATCCGGTTCGATGCATCGGCCTGGAATGATGCCTTGAGCCAATCCGGCCTGACGGCCGAACAGGCGCTGCTGGCGCTGCCTCCGGCCGATACCGTGTCACCGGAGATGGCGGACAGGGCGGTATTGCGGGCATTGGTGCTGGACCCCGCCTATCAGGTGAAATGACCGGAAAGATTTGGAGAAGGAGAGAGCGATGGATCGTCGTGATTTTCTTTTGGGGCTGGGATGGACCGTGCTTGGCGCATGCGCTCCCGGCCTGGCTATTGCTGCGGGTACGCCCGGCGCTTCACCCCGGACCCCGTATGACCGCTTGCTGATCCTGATCGAACTCAAGGGTGGCAATGACGGGCTCAATACCCTGGTTCCCTACGCCGATCCAGCTTACTACGCGTTGCGGCCCAGGATCGGAATCAAGCGCGAGGACACGCAACCGCTGAACACCTCGGTGGGTCTGCATGGTGCGCTATCGCCCCTGATGCCGATCTGGGATCAGGGGCAGCTGGCGGTGATTCAGGGGGTTGGCTACCCGTCACCGAATCTTTCCCATTTCCGTTCGATCGAAATCTGGGACACGGCTTCTGCCAGCGACGAATTTTTGCAGGAAGGCTGGCTGGCCCGGGTATTCACGCGGTATCCCGCGCCCGCCGGCTTCGTGGCCGATGGCGTGGTCATGGGTTCTCCTGACATGGGGCCGCTCCAGGGAGGGAGCCAGCGCACTCTCGCATTGGGCGACGAGAACCAGTTTCTCAACCAGTCGCGATTGGCGCGTGGCGGGCAGGTCTCCACCAATCCCGCGCTGGAGCATGTGCTGGCGGTGGAAGGAGAAATCTCCGACGCTGCCCGTCGCCTGCTGGCGGACGCCGATGCGCGCAGCCCCCTGCGTACGGAGTTTCCTCCCCATGCTTTCGGCCAGCTGGTCAAGAATGCCTGCCAGCTGACCGCCGGTTCAAACCACATCGCCGCCTTGCGCTTGACGCTGAGCGGTTTCGATACTCACCAGAACCAGCCCGGACAGCAGGCAAACCTGCTGAAACAGCTGGCGGAAGGACTGGTGGCGCTCAAGGCGGGATTGCAGGAAGTGGGAGCATGGGATCGCTCCCTGGTGCTTTCCTACAGCGAGTTCGGCCGACGTGCCAAGGAAAACCAGAGCAGCGGCACCGATCATGGCACCGCCAGTGTCCAGTTCGCGATGGGCGGGCGCGTCATTGGTGGGCTGCATGGCCAGATGCCCCCGCTGGACCGTCTGGATACCAATGGAAACCTGGTCCACACCGTTGATTTCCGCAGCGTGTACGCGGAGGTGCTCAATGGCTGGTGGGGAATTTCTCCCAAGGAATTCATGGGTCAGTCGGGGTCTCCTGTCGGGTTTCTGCAGGCGGCTTGAATCTCGCGCATATGCGGAAACGGGGTGCCACGGCATCCTGCCGTGCGGCGCGCTTCTTTGTGGCCGAGGTGTTGCGGTCCTCGGGAGCCAGGGCGCAATTGACCCGGCTGTCGGCTTCATGGTCTAATGCGCCTCCCCAAAAAGGGTGGTTAGCTCAGCGGTAGAGCACTGCCTTCACACGGCAGGGGTCACAGGTTCAATCCCTGTACCACCCACCAAATAAAAGGCCCAAGTTATCAATTACTTGGGCCTTTTTCTTTGTCTCATTGAATCCGAAGATCATCGAGGCTATCTACTTGATTCCACTGGATGCCCAATCTCGCAATGAGACAGAATCTGCTGGTCGGTCAGGTCGTTCACGCACGGCCCACGCTAACTGGCCATGAGCCACAGGTATGACGGAGACCATGAGTTCTGCAATCTCCAAGCCGAAGGGGCAACACCTGAGGAGGCGAGGGGAATATTGCCCGATCTGCTTTGATCCTTGCTATCGATCATAAAAACGAACACAATAAAGCATCTTTTATGGTTTTGATCGAGAGCCGTCATGGAACAAGTTCTTGCCACTCGTTCGGTCAGTATTACCGAACTCAAACGCAGCCCGAGCGCCGTGCTCGAACAGGCCGGCTCCGAACCTGTGGCGGTGCTCAACCACAATCGGCCTGCTGCCTATCTGCTGCCGCCGCATGTCTATGAGGCCATGCTGGAAAGGCTGAATGCCGATTTGCGGATAGAGATTCAGGAAGGCATCACCAGTGGCGAAGGTATTTCCGCCGACGATATTTTCTCCGAACTTAATGCCCGCTACGCTGGGCCGAAGCGGGCCGCCATCAGGCCCGGTGGCAAGCGTGGGGCTTGATGGCGCTGGTCACTTTCTCACCGAAGTCCCGGCAAGACCTTCTCGACATTGGCGACTACATCGCCAAGGACAGCCAGGCCAACGCCCGGCGTTTTGTCGTCAGGCTGATCGGGCAGTGCCAACGCATCGGCCATGCCCCGATGGGTTACACGAGCCGCGAGGACCTGGCAGCCGGCTTGCGCATGGCACCACTCGGTCGCTATGTGATCTTTTTCCGCGTACTCGAAAACGTGGTTCGCATTGAGCGGGTGTTGCACGGCGCACGCAATCTTCCCGCCGTGCTTGGAGCCGATGGAGAGGATCCACCGGCTGATTGAGCCGTCATAAAAGCGAAGCGGCATTCTAGACCACTGGGATATGCGTTCTGGCCGGAACACCTTCCCGTGTGATACCGATGGCCAGATGGGAAATTGGGGGTGAAGAAGGCCACGGTCCGGCAGACCGGGAGGAAACCGGTTAATCTAGCGGGGCGGGCGCTTCGGTTTGCCCGGCAATTTGTCGTTCCGCCAACCTTTCACTCTGGAGATTCCCATGGCAGGCAATACCGATCATCTCAGCGAAATCCAACGCAAGAATCTGGACGCCGCCGTTCGGCTGGTCCAGATGTCTCTCGATAATTCCCAGCGCATCATGGGCCTGCAGGCCGATCTGGTGCGCAAGCTGGTGGATTCCGGCGCGCAGGCGGCCAAGGATCAATCGGATGCCAAGGATCCGCAGCAGCTGATGTCCCTGCGCACCGCCTATGCCCAGAACACTGCCCAGCAGTTGATGCAGGCGGCTCAGGAAATGGCGCAACTGGGGAACTCGGTCCGTGACGAGTTTTCACGTCTGCTGGCGGAACAGCTGGCCAGCGGCAGCACCGACATGACCGAAGCCTTTCAGGGCTTTCTCAAGACGCTGCCCGCAGGCAGCGAGCAGTGGATCAGCGTGGTGCAGCAGGCCATGTCCCAGGCCACCGCGGCTTTCACCAAGGGCAAGAAGTAACGGGTTTCATCCGTTCGGTTTTGCTTCATCGTTCCAGCGGCGACGGGCGTCGTCGTCGCTGGAACGGGCCTCCACCCAGTGTCCGCCTTCCGCCGTTTCTTCCTTCTTCCAGAAGGGCGCGTCCGTTTTCAGATAGTCCATGATGAACTGGCAGGCGGCAAAGGCTTCGCCGCGATGCTTCGAGGCAACGGCGACCAGCACGATCCTGTCTTCCGGCATCAGCCGTCCGATGCGGTGGATGATTCTCACCCGCTGCACGTCCCAGCGTGACCGCGCCTGGCGCTCGATGCTGGCCAGGGCTTTTTCCGTCATGCCCGGATAGTGTTCCAGGGTCATGGCCCGGATCGCGGTGTCTCCACGCATGTCGCGCATCAGGCCGACAAAGCTGACCACTGCGCCGATGGCGCCCCCGGCACCAAGGGTATCGATCTCGGCGCCGGTATCGAAATCCGCTTCCTGTACCGAAATGCTCATCGCTCAGCCTCCGGTGACTGGTGGAAAGAAAGCAACCTCGTCGCCCTCCCGAAGGGGAGTCTCCGGAGGCGCGAGTTCCTGGTTGAGGGCGGTTCGCAGATTGGGGCAGCGCGAGAGGTAAGACCAGCCTTCGCCCTGTGCGGCCAGATGATCGCGCAATGTCCCGAGTGTGGTGATGCCGGCCGGCAGCGGCATTTCCAGCCGGGCCTGACCCACTTCCTCGCGTACCCGGGCAAAAAACAGGATGCGGATCATGGCGGGAATTTGCTCCTGTTCATGACACGGCCACCACGGGCGCGAAGCCGCCTCCCGGAGTGCGGAAATTGGTGGTCTGCCCCTGCCAGAGCCGGGCGGCGACCAGCTGCACTTCTCCGGCATAGGCGTAGCAGCGCAAATCGCATTTGAGCGCGACATCCTCGCCGTCAACGCGGACGATGCGCTCGCTGGGTGGCACCAGGGCCTGGGCTACATAGTCGCCAGCGAGTATTTCCTCGAACACCCGGTGCGTCACATTGGCACCGCGGTACGCCGCCTTGGAGCCGAAACCGGTCGCGGGCTTGAAGAACAACTGCTTGCGGCGGGACCATAAGGCTTCGGCCTGCTCCCGTTTCACCCTCTCGGTTTTTGGCACCACCCGGGTAATCAGGGTGCGGTCTTCGGCATCGACGCCGCTTGCGGCAAGCCAGTCAGGGTCTGAAAGACGTTGCAGGTGGCGTTTGTCGGCATAGCGCGCATGAGCGTATGGATGAGGAGTGAGCACCACGGCGCCTTCGGCCCATGCCTGGTGCAAGGCCGAATGGCGGGGATCGGCGAGGGGGAAATCGGTCAGACGGTTGTAGACCAGATCGATCGGCCCGGTTGGATGAGCCAGTTCGCCATTTCGATAGGCCAGTGCCTCCGGTGCGCAGATAACGGCTTCCACGCCATGGCGCTGCATCAACTCACGGCACAAGCTGAAGTCGGCGCCCAGATACTGGGTGTCCGGCGTTTCATCCACGATGGCCATACGGTGCAGGGGACGCCCGGACAATTCGACCTCGGCGACAAACATTGCAGCATAGGCGGCTTCGATCCGTGCGGGATCGTGCATTCCGGCACGGTCGCCGCGCTGTGCCTGGAGCAGGGCGAGATTGAGAAAACCGCCTCCGGCGTTGGTGTTGATCTCGATCAGGCGCGGCCCTTCCGCGGCAATATGAAAATCATAACCGTAAAAAATCCCGCGTGCCGGTAATGCCCCGGCGGGCATCGGTGTTATGCCTTCACTCCAGGCGGGCAGGGCGACGACGCGCTCCATGGCCGATACAAAGGCGGCCATGATGGCCAGATGATCGGCGGCAACGAATACCCGTGTGCCGGAAAAAATCAGGGGGCGATCCGCGAGGAAAGGGGCGGCCCGGTACGGATCGAGACAGTCAGGCAGGGCAGTCGCGTTGCAATCACGGGACCGTTCAATGGCATTCATGCGCCCAGTTTACCGCGCCCGATGATGGCATCCGATGGCGTCGATCAGGGTTTCAGCCCCTCCAGCAATACCACCGGGATGGGCCGGGAGGTCATGTCCTGATATGCGGCGTACTGCGGCACCATGGTGACCAGTTGATCCCATAGCGGGCCACGCTCGGCTCCCTCGACCACCCGCGCTCGCACGGGATTGCGTCGCCGCCGCAGATAGACCACGACATCGGCGCAGGCCCTGAGATTCGACACCCAGAAAGGATCGGTGGGCGCGCCGCCCTTGCTGCCGACCACATAGACCTGCCCGCCGAGTACGTAGGAAGGGAGCGCCACCGCCCGCATGGCGCCGCTGCGGCGCCCGCGCGTCATCAGGCAGACGGCCGGTGCATAGGGCTTGTAGCCCGCCATGCGGGCGAAAAGATGTGTCAGGGGAGAAATTCCGGTCCGGCGCACGCACCAGCAATCGAAAGCCAGCCCACGGGGCGTCATCATCAATTTCAGCAACGGATTCACTTTTGCTTCCTCTTCAGACAGTTTCGGGGAATTCGGCAACGGGGGTGAATGGTGCAACGCCTTTGGCCAGGTATCGCTGTCCTGCGGGTGGCGTGAATTCATCTTTTTGCCGGCGCGGGTTGTAGAACTGGCGGTACCACTGGCGCACCTTGCGGAAAGGGCCGTCACCCGCGACATACATGCCCTGGAAACAGGGCGCCTTGTGCTGCCAGACCTCGAAGTCCTGCGCAAAGCCGAGGCGGTTCTGTGCTTCCAGCGCGTGCGCCTCGGCTGCGTCTTCCGCGGTGTGCTGCGTCGAGCCACTCATGCCCTTGACCATCAGGCCATGCCAGACCTTGACCCGGCCATCATCCACCGGCGTATGGGTGATGGCGATGACGGTATCGGCGTTTGGCATGCGCATATCGGATATCAGCAGGCCCGGACCGTGATAGGTCGTGATGTTGATCAGATCCACGGGCGGCGTTCCGGGTTCGCCGAGCATGTCGCGGTGAGGGCCGGCCTGGCGCTGGATCACCTTGTGCTCCTGAAACTCGTTTTCAAAGCGGTTCGTATGGGCGCCATGAATGGGGTCCAGATGGGGATAGTCGGCGATGTTGTCGAGCAGTTCCATCGGGTGCTGATCCAGCATTCCCAGCGAGGCGAGGGACCAGCGCACCCAGGCCGGATCATTCCACTGCGGCAGCACATCCAGTTCCCACTCCGGTTCGCCGCCTTCGGCATCGTGCCAGAACCAGACGGCGCCCATGGCTTCGGCCAGCCGGTAGGACTTGA
>JAFEDH010000028.1 GCA_018241695.1 Pseudomonadota bacterium
GGGCGTGGGTGATGGCGGCGGAGGTGAAGTATCTGCCGGATCGGGCCGTGGTCAGGGCAGCGGCGGTGATGAGGGGGATGGTACGGGGGCCGGTTCCGGCCGTGGCCGTGGCGGCAACGGGCAGGATGATGACAGCCAGGGCGCGGGCAGCGGCCGGGGTCGGGGCGCGGAAGGTGGTACGGGTGGTGGTACCGGGACAGGCAATGGTGATGGCCAGGATGGGGGTGCCGGTGGTGGCGATGAATCCGCAGGCAAGGGGCATGGCGAAGCCCTCGCTCGTGGTGACCAGGGGGGTGAATCCGGCAGCGGCGGCTCCGGCAGCAGTGGCGGCATCCTCAGCAGTGAAGGTGGGACGCGTCTGTGCGTGGGCGGCCAGAATGGCAATCGGGGACCGGAGCTGCCCGAACAGGGAGGCTCCCTGGCGGATCGCGCCCTGGTCGAGGTACGCAACGGTGGCGTGAACATGGAAGACGATTGCAGTCGTCATGCCGCCGTTGGCAGTGTGGGATTGGCCAGCCGTTGATCGCAAGGCCGGAAGGGGGTCTGCTTACGGCGACTGCCGGTAGCTGCGCAGGCCGCCCTCGGTGGTCGGTTCCGGGGGCGGCGGGTTGCGCGCCAGATGGACGTAGAGCATCAGGATGGCGCAGGGGATCAGTGCGGACCAGATGCGCAGGGCATTGCCGTTGGGCGGCAGCGGGGCGCCAAAGCGGTTGGGTCCGGGGGTGCCGGGGATGGCGAGCAGGAACAGTGTGGTGAAGGGGAAAAGGATGATTAGCGACCACCAGCCCCGTGCGTTGATGTCGTGCAGGCGGCGGATGCTCATGACGAAGACCACCATGGGGATGGCGATGTTCTTCACCAGGATGAAGGCCACACTGGAAACCAGACGTTCCATCGATGGCGGCAGCAGCAGGGCGAGGAGATAGACGAGGATGAGGCCGCTGCCGAGGGCGACCATGGCGAACAGGGTATAGGCGAAGTAACGCAGGCGCCCTACCCGCTGCGAGAGGGAGATAAAGCGCGGGGTGTCCGTTTCCGCTGCAGCCGTCATGGCAGCGCCCAGGCGCCGGTATTGCGGAAAGGGCTTTGCATGCGGACCACGGCTTCGGCGGTGATCTTGAGACGATAGGGGTAGGGGTCGGCGGGCGAGATGCACAGGCCGCTCGCGGAACCGGGGCTGGCAGCCTTGAGCAGTTCGGGCGCAGCGACGGGGCCGCCGGAATAGGTGTCGATCTTGGCCGGAGTGGTGGCGGGATTGGTGGTGAAGCTGTAGATCATGCGGTTGATGATGGGAACCACGAGGCGCACGCAGTAGCTGACGCGAATCTTGAGCAGGTTGGCGTCCTGCACGTTCATGTTGTCGGCGAGCTTGCCCGGATCGCGGTACATGAGGTTGTCGTTGGGAATCTCGCCCTGCCCGTCGTCGAAACCGGAAAGCGCGCCGGGAGTGGGGTTCACGATCTCGATCCGGACCAGCTTGTTGTCGCTCATCTCGGTCTTGGCCACGACCCGGGCATCCTTCATGGCCTGCAGGGTGTCGTCGTGGACAAAGTACGGGGTGAAACCGGAGATCAGCGCATCCTGGATCGCCGGCAGGGAGCCGTTCTGGAGCGCGCCGGCGCGCGTGGCGACGAAGGTGGCGTAGCTCAGGGACTGCTTGGCCTGATATACCAGAACGAACTGCAGGCTGGCCAGCATCAGCAGCAGCAGAACGGGCAGGACATAGAGATATTCCAGCGTGGCCTGGCCGTGTTGTCGGTGGTTGCCGGCGCGCTCAGGGCGTTGCATGGCCGTCCTTTTCCGGCGTATCGGGTTGCAGCTGCCGGGCCAGGGCTTCGGTGCGCTGGCGCAGGGCCTCGTTGTCACCGGCCAGCTCGTGGGCGCGGATCAGCGCGGCATGGGCCTGACGCTGGCGGATGATGCCCAGGTTGTACCAGAGCCGCACGTCGTTGGGCGCGGTGAGCAGGGCGCGCTGGTAGGCGTCGGCGGCGAGATCGGGACGGTTGGAGCGGGCATAGAGGTTGCCCAGGCGCAGCCAGGTTTCCGGATCGTTGGGCGCCATGCGCGCCAGCCCCTGGTAGAGCGCCTCGGCCTTGGCATCGTCGCCGGATTCGTAGGCGAGCACGGCGCTTTGCTGCAGGGCGGAGGCTTCACTCAGGGAAGGGTTGTTCATCATGCCGCCGCAGCCCGCCAGCCCGAGGCCGGCGGCGCCCAGCAGGAGGGCGGTCAGGCGGCGCGCCATGCCAGCGCCTCCCCGTTCCCGAGACGCAGCGTGGTGAGGCTGCCGGGGGGTAGTTCCAGTGTGGCGCGGGCGCCGCCACAGCCGGCCAGGCGCCAGGGTGGCAGGCGGCTCACCTGCTTGAGGATACGGTAATCGGGCCCGAGGAAGACCAGATCGAGCGGGTAGCCCATGCCGAAGGTATGGACCGAGGGGCAGGGATCGATCAGGAAACCCTGTCCTTCGGAAAGCGGTGGCCGACCCAGCAGGCCGCGCATCCGCTCCCAGGCGCTGGCGGTTTTCCAGACCCGGGGCAGCAGGCAGGTTGCGTTCCCGGCGCGGTACAGGGCGCCCTGCTTCAAAGCATGCCTTCCATCATGAATTTCATGACGATGGGGAAGGCGAGGACAATGAAGGTGACTGGGAAGATGAACACGATCAGGGGCAGGATCAGTTTCACGGGCGCTTCCATGGCCAGTTTCTCGGCGCGCTGGAAACGCTCGGTGCGACGCTGCTGGGCCTGGACGCGCAGCGCCGTGCCCAGCCGTGCACCCATTTTCTCGGCCTGGATGACCGAGCCGACAAAGCTCGTCACCTCTTCCATGTCGAGGCGCTTTTCCATGCGCCGCAGGGCATCGGCGCGGGGCACGCCGGCGCGCAGGTCGCGCACCACCATGTAGAACTCATTGCGCAGCGGGCCGGGCGGGCCTTTGTCCATGGCCTGGTTGATGGCGCCATTGAGGTTGAGGCCGGCTTCCACCGCCATGGTGATGAAATCCAGATACACCGGCAGCGCCTTGAGCACTTCCTTGCGCCGGCGCGCGCGCACATCGCGCAGCCAGATCAGGGGAAAGAAGAAGCCGCCGACGGCGAAGAACACCAGCCAGGTCCAGTCCAGTGCGTCGATGGCGGAGAGCAGGATGCCCACCACCAGCGGTGCGAACAGGGCGCCGAAGACGCGCACGGCGTAAAACTGCTCCGCCGACATGAGATAGCCGACGCCGGTTTCCTGCAGCTTCTTGTGCGTGGCTTCGAGCCAGTCGGGGGGAAAGCGGCAGGTCAGGTGATAGTCGATGAAACTGATCAGGGGCCACACCATGGCGAGCATGGGCGGCAGCGGATCCATGTATTCCCGGTCGTCGGCGGGGACTTCGCCCCTGAGCCGGGAAACGCTGACGAAGGCCATCATGGCCGCGGTGCCGACCATGAGGCCGATGAGGGAGGCGATCAGTAGGTCAAACATCGATGCGTGTGATCTGTCGGATGAAAAAGTAGCCCATGGTTTCCATGATGCCGATAACGGTCAGGGTCAGCCAGCCGACCCAGGAGTTGAACAGGGGCGCCATGGCGACCGGTTCCAGCTGCGTGAGGCCGAACATCACCAGCAGGGGCAGGCCGGTCATCACCACGCCCTGGATCTTGCCCTGGGCGGTGAGGCTGGCGATCTTGCCTTCCATGGTCTGCTTTTCCCGCAGGGTGTCGGCGAGCGCGTTGAGGATTTCCGCCAGGTTGCCGCCGATCTCCCGCGAAATGCGCAGGGCCGCGATGACCAGGGCGAAGTCGGCGATGGGGTTGCGCTTTTCCATGTTCTTGAGGGCGCTGTCGAAGTCCACCCCCATGCGCAGCTCCCGTGCCATCAGTTCGAATTCCTGGGAGACGGGGGGGCGCGATTCCTTGATCATGGATTCGATGGCCACGTTGAGGCTGGCGCCCGCGGTCATGGCGCCGGTGATCATCAGCAGCGCATCGGGGAGCTGTTTTTCCAGCGTCTTGAGCCGGCGCTGGCGCAGCATGGCGACGTAGTACTTGGGCAGCACGTAGGTCACCACCAGGGTGGCGGTGGTGAACACCGGGTTGGCGGTGAACAGCCAGATGGCGCCGGGCAGGAGCACCATGGCCGCCACGTTGTAGCGGAACATCTTCTGTGGATCGAGGAAGATGAACATGTCGGCCAGGGTGGTGGAGGCCTGATGGGTCAGGGTCTCCTTCTGTCGCGCGAGCATGGTGTCGGCCCATTGCAGGACGAGCCAGACCGTGACGGCAACCGCGGCGAGGATGGTGGCGGCGATGAGGATGAGATCGCGCATGGCCGGGTTCAGAGCACGCGTCCGGCCTGGAAGACGGAGAGATCCACATCCATGCCCCGGTCTTTCAGATCCTGGTAGAAGTCGGGGATGGCGCCGGTGGCGATGTGCTTGCCCTTGACCTTGCCGTCGGCACCGAAGCCCTCCTGACGGAACAGATAGATATCCTGCATCTGGATCATTTCGCCTTCCATACCGGTGATCTCGGTGATGTGGGTGATCTTGCGGCTGCCGCAGGAGAAGCGGTTCTGCTGGACGATGAAGCGGATGGCCGAGGCGATCTGCTCGCGGATGGCGCGCACCGGCAGATCCAGGCCGGCCATCATGACCATCACCTCGATCCGCGCCAGGCAGTCGCGCGGCGTATTGGCGTGGGCGGTGGTGAGCGAACCGTCGTGGCCGGTATTCATGGCGGTGAGCATATCCAGGGCTTCACCGCCTCGGCATTCGCCCACCACGATGCGGTCCGGCCGCATCCGCAGGGTGTTCTTCACCAGATCGCGGATGGAGATCTGTCCCTTGCCCTCGGCGTTGGGCGGGCGCGATTCAAGGCCGATCAGGTTGGGCTGGGAGAGCTGCAGTTCCGCCGCGTCTTCCACCGTGATGATGCGCTCGTCGGAGGGGATGAAGCTGGAAAGCAGGTTGAGCAGCGTCGTTTTGCCCGAGCCGGTGCCGCCCGAGATGACGATATTGGATTTGTTTTCCACCACGGTCTGCATGAAGCCCAGCATCTCGTGGGTCATGGAGCCGAAGCGCACCATGTCCGAACCCTGCAGCTTGTT
This sequence comes from Pseudomonadota bacterium, assembly GCA_018241695.1. Lineage (GTDB taxonomy): Bacteria > Pseudomonadota > Gammaproteobacteria > Burkholderiales > Rhodocyclaceae > Denitratisoma. Next base: position 5,085 of record JAFEDH010000028.1, read on the forward strand.
CTTGGAGAACTTGCGGATGGTGATGTTCGAGCCCTTCAGGGCCAGGGGCGGGATCACGGCATTGACCCGGGAGCCGTCCTTGAGCCGGGCGTCGACCATGGGCGAGGATTCGTCGATGCGTCGACCCAGCGGGGCGACGATGCGCTCGATGGCGCCGATGACCGCATGGTCGCTGGTGAAGGTGATTTCGGATTTGGAAAGCCGCCCGGCGCGCTCGATGAAGATTTCATCAAAGCGGTTGACCATGATTTCGGTCACCTGCTCGTCGGCCAGCAGATCCTCAAGGGGGCCGAGGCCCACAACCTCGTCGAGCACCTGCTTGACGATGCGGGCCTTGTCGAGTTCGGGCGGCAGTTCCCGATCCTTGTTCACGATGTCTTCCAGCATGGCGCGCGTCGTGGCGCGCAGTTCGTCCTCGCTCTGACGCGAGACATCCATGCGGCGCAGGTCCATCTGCTTGATCAGCAGCTGATGCACACGCTTGAGATGCTGGTTGAGCAGCGCCCGGGCCTGTTCGTCGAGGCTGGGCGGGGCGGGCTCGGCCCGGGGCGGAGCCGCCGGCGTGGTGGCCGGTTCGGCGGCTGGGCCGGTGGCTGGGCCGGTGGCGCCGGCGTGCGCTGCCGTTGCGGGTGCTGCTGCGGGAGTCGCCGGCGCGGGGACCGGTGCCGCGGGCGCATCGAGATCCTTCACTTCCAGCACATAGCCCGCGATGGTGATGCGGTCGCCGGGCTGGAGGGGGCCGTGGCGGCTGGCCTTGCGGCCGTTGACTTCGGTGCCCGAGGAAGAACCCAGATCCTCGACATACACGCCATCGGGCTTGCGCTGGATGACGGCGTGCTTTTTCGAGACGGTCCAGCCCTGAAGGGAGATCAGATTGTCATCTCCCTTGCCGACCGAGCAGGTGTCGAGGGTGCACTCGATTTCGGAGGTTTGCCCTTTGGGCGTGGTGACGGCGATGCGCAGCATGGCGAATCCTTAATCCAGAATGTCTTTCTTGCTCAGGTTGCGCTCGAAGCGTTCCTTCATTTCCAGCCCCTTCTCGATCCGCTCCTGGTTCATCGAGGATGTGGCATCCACCACCACCGGCGTGACCGCGATCAGCAGATCGGTGCGTTCGTTGCGGAAGTTGTTGGAGCGGAACAGGCTGCCGATGATGGGCAGATCGCCGAGACCCGGAACACGGGAAACGTCGTTCTGCATGCCGCGGTTGATGAGCCCCGAGATCACCATGGTCTGGCCGGAGCGGACATTGATTTCGGTTTCCGCGGTCCGGGTGAGGAAGCCGGGATTGTTGCTCACCGCGGTGGACTGGTCGAGCTGGCTCATCTCGGCCTTGATGCCGGTGATGACGTTGCCGGAATCATCGGCGGCCGGCTTGATGGTGAGCTTGATGCCGTAGTCCTTGTAGGTGATGTTGGTGGCGCCCAGCGCACCGGCGCTTTGCAGGGGAATCTGACCCCCGGCGAGGAAGCTGGCGGTGCCGCCACTGCGTGCGGAGAGTTCGGGCTCGGCGAGGATGGTCAGGTCGCCGTTGGCCTTGGCGATATTGATCGTGGTCTGGATCGAGGAAGTGATGCCCAGATAGGTGCGCATGCCGCTGACGTTGAGCGGCAGGGTCAGGTTGGCGGCGGCGGCACCGGCGGGATTGGTGGAGCCGATGTTGCCGGCGAAGCCCACGGTGGGACCGCCAAAGCTGCCCGGCCAGCTCACGCCGAGGGATTCGGAGAGACTTTTCTTCACTTCCATGATCTGCACTTTCATGTAGATCATCTTCTTCATTTCCACATCCAGCTCCTTGACCAGGGGCATGAGCTGGGGATAGCGGCCGACCAGGGCATTGATGCGCGCCATCTGGCTCGGGCTCGCCGCGCCGGTGAGCGCGATGTTGGGGCCCATGGGGACGATCTTGACACTGGGAATGTCGGCCAGCATTTCCCTGGCGGCCTTGTAGGCGAAACCGGAATCCTTCGGCCCGATGCGCAGCGTGTAGTTGCGTACCTCGCCTTTGGGTGACCAGAGCACGAGGGAGCTGTCGCCGACCCCTTCGGCGATGAGCAGCATCTGGTCGGGCTCGATGAACTTGGTGCTGATCAGGCTGCCATTTCCCACCGCGACACGGTAGGCCTTGTTGGCCGGGATGGATTTGATCTCCCCGACGAACATGACGATCTCTTGGCTGGGCGTCTGGGCGCGGGCGAAGGATGCCGAGGCAAGCGCGCAGACCGCACAGAGCAGGGTGAGGGTGTGACGTAGCATGTTGGCGTCCTCGTCGGATTATTGTTTGTCGAGCAGGGATTTGAGATCGGCCTTCATCTCGGGGGTGAGGCCATTGGCGTCATAGCCGCCGGGGCCGGCGGGCGCCGACGCATTGTTCGGCGCAACGGCCTTGGCCGGGGCGATGGGGGGCACCAGCAATGCGCCGGGCACCGCCACCGGTGCCGCCACATCCACCGATTTGGCGCTGGGCCCGCTGCGCTGGCCGCCGACGATGAACTCGACCATGCCAGTGGGCGTGCCGCGTTTTTGCTGCTTGGCCCGGGCGGAGATTTCATCGAAGATGTTTTGCGCGTTGACGTTGAAGTCCTCGCTCTTCTCGTCCTTTTCGTTGCGCAGGGTGAAGCGCAGCTTGCCCAGATCCTGGGCCAGTGTGAGGCGGGCGGCCTGGGGCGGGGTCACTTCCAGGGTGAGGTTGCTGTAGGAGAAGTTTTTCCTGGTCCCCGGCGCGCTTTCATCGGCGCCTTCGGCGGCGACTTTCTGCCCGGCTGCCAGTACCTTCATGCGATCCATGAAGGGGACCACGGTCTGGCCGCCGTCATCGCGCCGCATCACCAGCATCAGGTCGATACGGTTGCCGGGCTGGATCATGTGGGCGACGGAGTTGAGTTCGTCGACGTCGACCGTGATGGCGCGGGTTCCGGGCGTCAGGGTGCCGGCGAAGTCGGCAAAGATCGGCCGCAGATCCGGTTTCAGCAGCGGCCGTCCCTTGAGCACCGGGCGCAGCAGGCTCTGCCCCTTGTATTTGTCGAAATCGCTGGCAAGGATCGCATCCGGATACACCAGGTCTTCCACCACATTGCGCGAGGCGACGATGTTTTCGTCGACCGGGGTGCCGGCGGGCAGGTCGCGGGTAGGTACCACCACCGCCACCTTGGCGCCGCCCTGCTGGGATTTTTTCGCCAGTTCGTCGGCGATGCTGATTTCCCGGCGCTTGAGATAGGTTGTGGTGAGGAAGGTGGCAACGAGCGCGAGGCCGATGGCGACGAGGAGCATGAGCCAGGTTTTGTTGATCCTGATGTTGGGCAGTCGAATGGCCATGTCGTTTTCCTGTGGGTGGGGAGGCGATGAAGCGCGCCCGGGTTCCTGGGTATTAAAAGAAATCGGAAGGTTTGAAGCCCAGCATGTCGTTGAGCAGGCTGGCGGGATTGACGAAATCGCTGATCGCACCGGTGATGGTGTTGGTGATCTTGTCCTGGATATAGGACTGGATATTGGTCATCACGCCCAGCGTACTCGATACACCGCCGATGTTGAGCGCCGGAAACTGCGGATTGGTCCAGTCCACGCAGCGGTCGAAACCCACGCTGGTGATGCCGGTCATGTCGGAGATGGTCTGCAGGGTGGAACTCTTGTCCAGGGCGAACTGGTAATTGCAGTCCGGGATGTAGGCGATGGAAAGCGCGTGGGTGGTGTGCTGGTGATAATCCTTGATCGCCTGCCCCAGCTGCTTGAAAGGGGCGTTGGCGCCGCCCTGCATCAGCAGGATGACGCCAAAGCTCAGCACCACGAGGTATTCGACGGTGGCCTGCCCGCGATATCCGCGCAGTGGCCGTCTCATGGCTGATCCACATAGTTGAGCAGGACATTGCTGCCATCGCCCCGCGGGGTGACGGTGATGCTCAGTTCGCGCACTCCGTCGCGCAGCACCAGTACCTCGCCCTTGGTATTGCGGCGATCGGCACGGATGTGCTGGGCGACCTTCCAGCCCTGCCCTTCCAGATTCTGCCGGTAGAAATCCGCATTGGTCCGGGGCGAGAAGCCGTTCTGGATCAGCACGGTGCGGGCAGTCTTGCCGGCATCGTTGTGGCCCATGTCGTTCACCACCTCGCTGCCCGGCAGCCGGGGCACCTCCTCTTTCACCTGTGGCCGTTCCGGGGGTGGTGCGGAAAGACCGAGAAAACCTTCGGCCCCGTTGCGGCCATAGGGCTTGACCTGGACGGTGTAAAAGCAGGGGTTGCGCAGGGTCGCGATCACCTGCCACGGTCCCAGGGGATATTCGACCGGCCCGCGCTGCCCCTGGCTGGCGGCCCAGGCATTGCGGTAGAAGACGAGCACTTCCGCCGGCGCCGATTCGATCACGAAATGACGGATCATCATCGGCACGCCGTTGAAATCCATCTGCTGGGCCACGGACTCCAGCGTGGCTTTCGGTGGCGCGGGGAAGGCGGCGCAGAGATCGGTCGGCAGCTTTGCCAGCGCCGGCCAGGGCACCGCTGCGAGCGCGAGAAGTGTGACACGCAGAGACGATCGCAGGGCGCGCATCATTGCAGCCGGTCATCCGGCACCCGGTCCACGTCCACCCGGCCCAGGTCGAGGGTGCTGAGTTCGGGGAAGAACACGAGAGCGATTGCGTTGAGCACCTTCATGGCGTCGGCGAAGGGGCCGCCGGTGGGCTTGAGCAGGGCGCTGGGGGTGAGACCGCGCACCTGGTTGAGCACGGTCTTCTGTTCGGGATGATGGTAGGAGGCATCGAGCGAGCCCGGACCATTGGCGTTCCAGCCGTTGGCGACCAGGGTGTTCTGCTCGGCGAAACTGGCGACATTCGAGGTGGCGAGAAATTCCACCGGGCAGCCCGGGCAGGCGCCCAGGCCCGCACCGGGATTGATGGCGACCTGGCGTACGTTCAACCCGACCTTGGCGGTGTAGTCGGCGTGTGTATCGACCGTGAAGCTGGAGATGACCGAGGTGATCTGCACCACAGGATTGAGCAGGTCGTTGATGATGCCCGGGGAGAGGTTGTTGTCCACGCTGCCGCCCAGGTCGCTGTAATCACGGAGCAGGCTGGTACCACGCCGATCCTCCCAGAACAGCTTGGGGCCACCGAGATAGCCGCTGCCGCTGTGGTCGGTATTGGAAAATGCGCCGACCTGATTGGAGAGCAGCCGGGCGCCGATTTCGGTACGGATGTCGGCGTCGCTTTTTTCATTGGCTTCCCACTGGTTGGTGAGGGAACCGATACCCATCGGTGCGGCGGCCGCACCGCCATACCAGATAGTCCGTTCCCAGGCGGCGTAACGAGCGCCCTGAACCACATGGCTGCGCAGGTCGAGATATTTCGCGATTACCGGAATGGCGAGGAAAAGCGGCACCAGCACCAGGGCGCAGACGATCAGCGCCTCGACCATGGCCTGGCCACGCTGCGGACTGGGGCGAGGATGGCCCGTCACATGCCCACCTGCTGGAATTCCATGGACAGGTACTGCTCCAGGAACTGGTTGGGCGCCAGGCGCGGCTGCCAGTAGGGGTTGTAGAGGCTGCCCAGTTCGGTTTGCTGGGGGTTGCTGCTGGCGCGGGCGAACCAGCTCAGCCCCGGGTCGTTGGTCGGGCGCGAAAAAACCACCTGGGCCTTGGACAGGACGCGCATCTTGTTGTGGGGCGCGCCATTGATCAGGGCCACCTGACCGGTACCCGGCGCCTGAGCCATGTCATCGGTGGATTTTTCGATCTCCACCACCAGGGGTGGCCCCTGCAGGTTGGAGATCGCGTTGCCGTTACCATCCTTGAGCTGGGCGACGTCCATGTAAGGTGTCAGACCGCCCAGGCTGCTGATCTTGTCCAGGCTGGCACCGGCCCCTTTGGGCTGGCGCATGGAAGCGGAAAGCTTGGTGGTCCAGCTGGACATGGTGCCGCCATAGGCTGCATTGGCATCGACGCCGAAATTGTTGTCGGTGGCGAGTACGACCGGGCTCGACAGTGCCTTGCCGGACTGGGCGGCGCCATGGGAGAGGGGAATCCAGGGCGGGGCGAAGGGGATGGGCAGCGGAATCGGCACGAAGATGACGGGAATCACGAACCAGAAGATGTGCAGGCCGGCCCAGCTCGACGCGTCGATGGCGGTCCAGGTTTTCTTGGATTTCGAACCGGGTGCGCCCCGGTTGCCGGTGGAGCGCGGCGCGGTGGAGCCACCGGCCGAACCCTGGGTGTTCTGCAGGGTAGCGGCGTTGATCCAGGTACTGCCGTTATAGGCATAGGCGCCCTGGGGATGGCCGGCATCTCCCTTGGACACCATTCCCGCATCGCCTTCGCAGGCACTCGCCGAATACGCGGAGAGGTCACTCCAGTAATCCACCTGGATGCCGCTCGATGCACCGGGAGAGACGGAGTTTCCATGGCAGTCCAGCCCGGTGCTGCCATTGCTGCCGCTGCCGCTGCCATTGCCACTGGGGCTCGCGTCGTTGAGCACCTTGAGTTCGGTACCGCCACGGTGGATCACCGGCATGAACAGGGGACCGAAGGTCCATGGCTGGGGAATGAAGCGGGTGGGATCGATATAGGTCAGGGGTGGTGCGTAGAAAAAGGTGAAGCCCCAGGCCGGCTTGGTGGAACGGTCGCGGGAAAAATCGTCCAGGGAATCGAGCGTGACCTGGGCGAAGCGGTCGGCATTTGCACCATCCCCGTTGTCGGTATTGGGATCCTTGCGTTCGGTGAATTTGAACCACTGGTAATAGTGGTAGGCCAGGGAAGAAAGCCCCATCACGGCGGTCAGCTGCGCCTTGCTGTCGTTGGCCTTGATCACGCTGCCACCGCCGTCGAGGATCGAAAGGCCGCTGAACCAGCTGACGCCCATCAGCTGGTCCAGGGCATTGCCGAATGTGGTGAATGCCCCCAGGGTTTCGGCCACGGTGAGCGCGGTGGCGTAGTGGTAGATGCGCTGGGTTTCCCCATAGACCATGATCAGTCCGTCGAGCACGGTCACCGCGGCCGACATGAAGGTGCTGCCGCCACGGCCTTCGTCGAAGATACCGGTGATCTTGCCGAAAACCTTGAGAAAACGCTTGTAGATATTGGCGACCGGCGTGCTGCCGAGTTCGAGGAAGATCTGGTAGATGTCGCGGCCGATGTTGGTCGGATCGCCGTTGGCGAAGGCCGACATGTTGCGGAACCAGGAGGTCAGGCCGACGAACTGAGCCACTGCGACCTGGTTGGCGACCATTGCCCGGTTGGTGTAGGCGGAAAAGTTGTAATCCCGCGCTTCGGCCACCGCCGCGCTATAGGCGGCCGCGTCGGCGGTGTTCTGCAGCTTGATTTTCTCGATCGCCTGGGTTCCCGTGCTGTACATCGCGTACAGCCCCAGGACCATCAGCAAGGATGTCAGCAGGGCCAGCACCATGGCCTGGCCCCGCTGCGCCCGGAGGCGGGATGCGCTGACGGGCATCGGATGCAAGCCGCGTGCTGGCCAGGGAGGCGTCAGTTGCCGTAGCTGTTCATCTTCTTGTCGGTGTTGGCCGTGGTGGCAGCCGAGGAGGCGGATGCCGATGCCGCCGAGATGGCGCTGGCCGAGCCGGTACCGGCCACTTCACCAGCCAGGCCGGCGACCTGATTGCGGATTGTTTTGCCGAACAGGGCATAGACGCCGATGGCGGCAACGGCGATCAGTGCGACGATGATGATGTATTCGGTCATACCCTGCCCCAGTTGACGACGGGCAGCGGGTGCGAAGAAGCGGTTCATGTTGAGGGTCTCCAGGCAGATGAGGAAGAGGTGTAACGGGATCGGCCATGCCGACGGTCTACTCTCGGCAGTTTGATTATGCACGCATTTTCCCTTCAAGGGATATGCTTCGAGAATACCGGCTTCAGGCACAATGGATGGCCGGAGTGGCGGTTGTCCCAGCATGGAGATGGCATGGATTCGAGATGGAAACTACTGGTTGCAGGTGTTCTGCTGCTGGGTGCGCTGTCGGCCCGGGCGGATTTTGCCGCTGCGCGCAAGGCGGTCGCGGCGGGTGATCTGGGGGCCGCTGTCCGGCTCTACACCGAAGCCGCGACCAAGGGCGATCCGCGTGCCCAGAACGATCTGGGCGTGCTCTATGAAAGAGGTGCCGGTGTACCCCGGGACTATGCCCAGGCGGCACAGTGGTATGCCCGCGCTGCAGGACAGGGCCATCTCGCCGCACAGACCAATCTTGGCTATCTGTACGAAACCGGGCAGGGAGTGAAGCTCGATTACGACCGTGCTCTGGCGCTGTATCAGCCAGCGGCCGACCGTCACTGGGCCCAGGCCGAGAACAACCTGGGCGGGCTGATCGAAAAAGGACTCGGGGTGGCACGCGATTACGGCCGCGCCCTGACGTGGTATCGCAAGGCTGCCGAGCAGGGGCTGGCCCAGGCCCAGACCAACGTCGGTTACATGTACGAAACTGGTCGCGGCGTGCCGCGTGACGATGCCCAGGCCATGGCGTGGTATCGCAAGGCGGCGGCGCAGGGCTATGCCCAGGCGGAGAACAATATCGGTGCACTCTATCAGCGTGGCCGCGGTGTGACGGCTGATCTGCCACAGGCGCTGGAGTGGTATCGCAAGGCGGTCGCCAGGCACAATCCCCAGGCCCAGACCAATCTGGGCTTTCTCTATGCAACCGGTCGTGGCGTGCCGCAGGATGATGGCGAGGCGCTGAAACTCTATCAGGCCGCCGCAGCGCAGGGCTTTGCCCAGGGGGAGAACAATTACGGTTTCATGCTGGCCAACGGGCGTGGTGCACCCAGGGATTACGATGCAGCCAGACAGTGGTACGAGAAGGCCGCTGCCCAGGGCCTGCCCCAGGCACTGCACAACCTGGCGGGGCTTTATGAATCCGGTCGTGGTGTCGTGGTCGATGACCGTCAGGCGCTCTCTCTCTATCAGCGTGCCGCCGAAGCCGGCTATCGTCCTGCTGCCCAGCGCCTGGTCGCGGTTTACCAGAACGGGCAGCTGGGTCAGGCTGTGGACCCGGGCCGGGCGCAGCTCTGGGCCGATCGCGCGCAGTAATCCGCGCGGGGAATGCATTGCGGGCAGATACCCGGTCCGGGCCGCTGTTTCCATCACCGATGAACGTACGCTTTCCCCGCCTGCTCCTGCTGTTTCCCAGCTGGCTCGCGTTCGTACTCTACCTGCCGGCATTGAGTCACGGCCTGGTCTGGGATGATCTGTATTTCCTCACCGACCAGCCCTATCTGCGTGACCCCGGTTTGTGGTGGGGCCAGTTGCGCCAGCCCTTGTTCGTCTCGGGGAATTATTTTCGCCCCCTGCCCCTGCTCACCTTTGTTGCGGAAGCCCGTCTGGGTGTCATGAATCCCTTTGTTTTCCATCTGGTCAATGTGTTGCTGCATGCACTCAACACCGGCCTCGTGGTGGCGCTTGCTCGGCGGCTGGGCTGCGGGGCGATGGCGGCATGCGGTGCGGGGCTGCTGTTTGCCCTGCATCCGGCCCTGGTGGAATCGGTGTGCTGGGTTTCGGACCGTTTCGATCTGCTGATGGCAGTTTTTCTGTTCGCCGCATTGTGGACCGGGGACCGCATCAGGCACGGAGCAGTGCGTGGCCTGGCGGTGGGCAGCCTGTTTTTCCTTGCCCTGCTGAGCAAGGAAACCGCGATCATTCTGCTGGCGCTGCTGCCCCTGTTCCAGATGGCTGCTTGGAGAGCATCGGGGCAGCCCTTGCGCACAATGGATCTCCGCCTTTGGTTGCGCCGTGCGTGGCCGGCCTGGGTAGGCCTGTTACCCGCGCTGCTGGTCTATCTCATCCTGCGCGAAAGCGCACTGGCCGGGCTCTATCAGGCTGACGCCCAGATGGTGGCGGGGAACGTACTGCAGCACCTGCTGCTGGTGGGCAAGACCCTGGGCCTGTATCTTTCCCTGCTGGTCTGGCCATTTGGCCGCATTTCGCCGGTACATCCGGCGCCGACCCCGGTGATGCCCGGAGATGTTGCTGCCTGGCTGGGACTGGCCGCAACCGTCCTGCTGACATTGATGCTGATATGGCAGCGCCGTCGCCCGGTCCCGGTTCTGCTCGGATTGATGGGGCTGGTGGCGCTGGCGCCGGTTTCCAATCTGGTGCCCCTGACCATTGGTGACAATCTGGTGCAGGACCGCTACCTGCTGCTACCGGTGGCGTTTGCGGCATTGGCGCTGGCCTCGCTGTGGCAGCCAGGGCGGATGCCGCGCCGGTGGGGGGTGGCATGGATGTCCTGGTGTGTGGCCTGCGCCTTCAGCGTGGCGCTTGCGATTCCCCACTGGGCAGGCAATCTGACCCTGTGGCGCTGGGCGTACGCCCAGGCTCCCGAGTCCCATGTCGCGCAGGAAAATCTTCTGGGGGTGCTGGCCAATGCGGGGCTTGATGAGGAGGCACTGGCCGTGGGCGCACCGATGCTGGCGCGTCGGCCGGAACAGCCGGCGCTGATGCACAACATGGCGCTGGCCGAAATGCGGCTGGGACGGCTCGCGGCGGCGGAAAGCCGCGTGCGCGCCGTGCTCTCCCGGCTTTCGGGTGATAGCCCGAAGGTGCGCATGGATCGCAGCGAGGCCTGGAATCTGCTGGGTTACATCCTGATGGGCGAACAACGCCGGGATGAAGCCGAGCGGGCGTTGCGGGAATCGGTGACGCTCTCCCCCTATCTGTCGCGGCCGCATTTCAATCTCGCCCTGCTGTATTTCCAGCAGGGGCGCGATGTCGAGGCCGAGCGGGAGATGGCTTTCGTGCGGCGCTATGACACACCACAGATGGCAGCGGTGCATGAAGCGCGGCTGCGTGAATTACGGGCGACGCTGGCGGCCCGGATCACGCCCCGGGATCCGCAGAAATAGTCGCGGGCGATGTGGATGCATGGCATCCCCCCGCCCTCCGACCGGAACCGGCACGGGCGGGACGGTTATCATGCTCCGCCCGAACCGAATCCGAACGCCGATGATGCGTTGAAAGACCGTGAGACTGCCGCCCGACTCCCTCGCCCTCGCCCTGCTGCGCGCAGCCGATGTTCTCGCCTCGGTTCTGCACGGCCGCAATCTGGATACGGCCCTTGCCACGGCAGAGATTCCCGCCGGCATGCGGCCGGCAGTGATGGATCTGGCCTATTCGACGCTGCGGGCGTATGGTCGTGGGGACTTCCTGCTGCGGCTGCTGGTGCCGCGGCCTTTGTCCGAATTGCGGGTGCGCGTGCTGCTGCTACTGGCACTGGATCGCCTCGAACGCATGCCCGAGACCGCGCACACGACGGTGGATCAGGCGGTGCATGTCGCGGCACTGCTGTCTGCGGGCCGCTACAAGGGGCTGGTCAATGGAGTGTTGCGCAATTTCCTGCGCCGTCGCGACGAATTGCTGTCCCGGGCCGATGCCGAAGCGGAATCCCGGATGCGGCACCCCGGGTGGTGGGTGGACAAGATCCGGGCCGCCCATCCCGACGCATGGGAGCCGGTTTTGGCCGCAGGCAACAGCCACCCGCCGATGACGTTGCGGGTGAACCTGCGGCGGGGGAGTGTCGCGGCCTATGCCGAACGACTGACGGAGGCCGGAATCGCCAGCCATTTTCTGGGTGGCGCGGCACTGCGTCTGGACCGGCCGGTGCCGGTCAACCGGCTGCCCGGGTTCGCCGCCGGCGACGCCTCGGTACAGGATTGGGGTGCCCAGCAGGCGGCTGACCTGCTGGCACCGCGGCCCGGCATGCGCGTGCTGGATGCCTGTGCCGCGCCCGGGGGCAAGACGGCGCATCTGCTGGAACAGGCCGATCTGGACCTCGTTGCTCTCGATGCTGATGCCGGGCGCGCCAGCCGGATCGGAGAAAATCTTTCCCGCCTCGGGCTCGCCGCGACCGTCCTCGCCGCGGATTGTCGCAGGCCGGAATTCTGGTGGGACGGACGCCCCTTCGACCGCATTCTGGCCGATGTACCTTGCTCCGCTTCAGGCGTGGTGCGCCGCCATCCGGATGCCAAATGGTTGCGCCGTGTGGAGGACATCGCCGGGTTCGCGTCCCGGCAGCGCGAAATTCTTGATGCGCTTTGGCGTGTGCTGGCGCCCGGTGGCACAATGCTTTACTGTACCTGCTCGGTATTTGCCGAAGAGAACAGTGAGCAGGTGGCGGCATTTGTCGCGCGTCATGCCGATGCGCGGCGCCTGCCCACCGCAGGTCCGGAACTGGAAAAACACTATCTGCCCGACACCGATCATGACGGTTTCTATTACGCGCTGCTGGAAAAATCCGCTTAGGATTTTCATCGCGGCGTTGTGGCTGGCCGCCACTTTCGGTGTGTGGGACGCATGGGCGGCCAGCATCGAGCCGCTGCGTGCCCAGTTGCTCCAGACCGATGAAGGCCAGGCCCTGTCCGCCGATTTCGCGATCGATCTGGGCCCGCGGGTGGAGGAGGCGGTGAGCCACGGCGTGGCGCTGTACTTCAATCTCGAACTGGAGGTGAAGCGTCCGCGCAAATACTGGATCGATGAGCACATCGCCAATTACAACCTCACCTACCGCCTTTCCTACAATCCGCTGACCCGACGCTACCGCCTGTCCACCGGTCCCCTGCAGCACCTGAGCTTCGATGCGCTGGATCAGGCGCTGCACGCCCTGGGCCGGATCGCGGCCCTGCCCGTGGTGGACCGGGGCGTGCTCAAGCCGGGGGAAACCTATCTGGTGGCGGTGCGTCTTGCGCTGGATCGCAGCCAGCTGCCCAAGCCCTTTCAGCTCGATGCCCTGGCCAATCCCGACTGGCAGGTGAGCGCCGGCGTGTTGCGCTGGCAATACCAGGCACCGGAGGGGGCGAAATGAGGGTCCTCATCATCGTTGCGGCAGCCCTGGCGGCCATCCTGCTGTTCCTGCTCACCTCGGCCAGCGCCAATACCGATCTTTTCGCCCGGCACTTTCCCCTGTTGCTGGGGCTCAATGGCGCCATCGCCCTCGCCCTGGTGGTGCTGGTCGGCGTGCAGTTGCGTGGTTTGCGCCGCGAATACCGCGCAGGCACCTTTGGCTCGCGGCTGAAAGCCCGCCTGATGATGATGCTGGCGCTGATGGCGGTGGCTCCCGGTCTGGTGATCTACGCGGTATCGCTGCAATTTGCCGTGCGCAGCATCGAGTCCTGGTTTGACGTGCGTGTAGACAGCGCACTTGAAGGTGGCCTCAATCTGGGTCGTACCGTCCTCGACACGCTGCAGTCCGACCTCGCCTCGCGTGCCCGCACCATGGCGCTCGATCTGGGCGACGGCCATGATTCCGCGCTTCGCCTCAACCGCTTGCGGGAGCAGGCAGGCGTACAGAACGCGACCCTCATTGGCGGTGGCGGCCAGGTGCTCGCCAGCAGCAGCGCGGTGGTATCCGACCTGGTGCCAGCCCTGCCAAGCGCCGCCCAGCTCCGGCAGGCGCGCGCGACCCGTATGCTGGCCTGGGTGGATGGGGATACCGCCTCCGGCATCACCCTGCGGGTTCTGGTGCCACTGCCGACCACCGGTCTCGGTCAGGAACCGGTACTGCAGGTCTCCCAGCCCTTGCCGGCGACCATTGCCCGCAATGCCGACAGCGTGGAAGCTGCGTATCGCGACTACCAGGGCCTGCTGCTGGGCAAGACGGGCCTCAAGCGCATCTACACGCTGACCCTGACGCTGACCCTGCTGCTGTCCCTGTTTGCCGCGGTGGCGCTGGCTTTTTTCCTTGCCCGTCGCCTGGTGGAGCCATTACTGATGCTCGCCGAAGGTACCCGCGCCGTGGCGGCGGGCGATTTCACGCCCCGCGCCAGTCTCGAATCCTCGGACGAGCTGGGCGTTCTGACCCGCTCCTTCAACCAGATGACGCGCCAGCTCGAGGATGCGCGACGCGAAACCGAGCGTCACCGCGCCGATCTGGAGGCAGCCCGCGCCTATCTCGAAAGCGTGCTGGCCAATCTTTCCGCCGGCGTACTGGCCTTCAATGACCGCTTCGAGCTGCGTGCCGCCAACCGTGGCGCGGTCACCATCCTGAACGATGACCTGGCGCATTTCGAGGATCTCACGCTGGAGGCATGGCCGCGCCACCAGCCCCTGGCCGCGGCGATCGGCGCGGGGTTCGGTGCCGCCCGGCAATGGCAGCATCAGCTGGAGCTGGCCGACCGGGGCGTGGTGACCCAGGTGCTGCTGATCCGTGGTTCCGTGCTGCCGGGCGATGTGGGTGGCTATGTAGTGGTGTTCGACGATATCACCCAGCTGCTCTCGGCCCAGCGTGCCAGCGCCTGGGGCGAGGTGGCACGCCGCCTCGCACACGAGATCAAGAATCCGCTGACACCGATCCAGCTTTCCGCCGAACGCCTGCAGAAGAAACTTGCCGGCAAGCTGGAGTTCGAGGACGAGGCCATCCTGCTGCGCTCCATCGGCACCATCGTGAATCAGGTCGAGGCCATGAAAAGTATGGTCAATGATTTCCGTGACTATGCGCGTCTGCCGCCCCCCGAGCTTGCGACGGCCGATCTCAATAGCCTGGTGACGGATGTCCTGCATCTGTACGAGAGCGCCCGTGTCCGGCCGGTCGTGGAACTGGCGCCCGCCCTGCCGCCGGTTCTGGCCGATGCCAACCAGTTGCGCCAGGTGATTCACAACCTGCTGGCCAATGCCGAGGATGCCCTGGGGGATGAAAGTGGCGAGGTGGTGCTGGCGACGCGCCTCGAGGAAGGTCGGGCGCTGTTGACCGTAACCGACACGGGGCCGGGCTTTCCCGCACAGATTCTGGCCCGCGCCTTCGAGCCTTATGTGACGACCAAGGCCAAGGGGACCGGGCTGGGGCTGGCCATTGTCAAAAAAATCGTGGATGAGCATCACGGCGAAATCCATCTGAACAATCGCGAGAAGGGCGGTGCGGAAGTGACAATCCACCTGCCGCTGGCGGCGGAGTCGGCTTTTGAAGGGAGAAGGGATCGTGGCGAAAATTCTGGTGGTGGATGATGAAGTCGGTATCCGCGAACTGCTTTCCGAAATTTTGCGCGACGAAGGCTATGACGTCTCGCTGGCGGAGGATGCGGCGGCGGCCCGGGACGCTCGCGACAGGATCCAGCCAGATCTGGTGTTGCTCGATATCTGGATGCCGGACACCGACGGCGTCACCCTGCTCAAGGAATGGGCCGCCGGCGGGCAGCTCACCATGCCGGTGGTGATGATGTCGGGCCATGCCACCATCGATACCGCGGTGGAGGCCACCCGTATCGGCGCCCTCGACTTTCTCGAAAAGCCGATCGGCATGCAAAAGCTGCTGGCGGCGGTGAAGAATGCGCTCGACCGTGGCCGTTCGCCACCGGCCGCCGCGCTGTCCCTCGCCGCCTTCCCCCGTTCCGGCCCGCTGCGCGACCTGAAAAAGCGGCTCGAGCAGATCATGACGGGGCAGGGGCCCCTGCTGCTGCGTTCCGCACCTGGTGGCCTGGTGGAACTGGCCGCCCGCACCCTGCACCACGAAGGAGCGCCCTGGCTGGATCTGGGGCACGACAGCCAGCCGCTGACCACCGAGCTTCTCGAAGCCCAGGCCGGTGGCGTGCTCTATGCCGAGGAACTGGTGCGTCTGGGGCGTCTGCAGCAAAAGAATCTGCTCTTTGCCGTCGAGCGTCTCGACCGGCATCGACTGCGCCTGGTGGCCGCCACCGAGGCAGATGCCACGGAGCTTGCCGCCCACGGCTGGGACGAGGCGCTGCTGGCCCGGATTTTCCCTCTGCGCCTCGGGTTGCCCGCGCTCACCGAGGTACGCGACGACATTCCTGACATGGCCGGTCATCTGCTGACCTGTCTGGTGGACGCAGGCGAGGTGCCACCGCGCCGCATCAGCAGCGCGGCGCTCAATGCGCTGCGCCAGCATGCCTGGGAAGGCGGTTACGGCGAGCTCAAGGCCATGGTGCGCTCCCTGGCGCTTTCCGCCCTGGGCGAGGCAATCGATATCCAGGATGTGGCGACCCTGATGCAGCCCGTCCCTGCCCTGCTCCCCGCGGGGCTGTCCGCCGAATTGCTGGGGCTGCCCTTGCGCGAAGCGCGGGAAATCTTCGAGCGCTATTACTTCGAGCACCACCTGGGGCTGCATGACGGAAACATGACGCGCCTGGCGGAGCGCACCGGTCTAGAACGCACCCACCTTTATCGCAAGCTCAAGGATCTGGGATTGCGCTGAGGCGCCGGTCGTGCGGAGGGGTGCGGTGTTGTGTGGCAATGTGTGACGGAGGTGTCATCCCGCGCCGTGGCCCTGCGATGACCAGCCCGGCCCTGGCGTAGAATCGCGCCCCTTGCATATCCCCGGGAAAAGCCCAGATGGCCCGCCCCAAGAATGACACTTTCCTGCGTGCCCTGCTGCGCGAGCCGGTGGAGTACACCCCGGTCTGGCTCATGCGCCAGGCAGGCCGCTATCTTCCCGAGTATTGCGAGACCCGCAAGCGGGCCGGCAGCTTCCTCAAACTGTGCAAAACCCCGGCGCTGGCCTGTGAGGTCACTCTGCAGCCCCTGGCCCGTTTCGATCTCGATGCGGCCATCCTGTTTTCCGACATCCTGACCGTACCCGATGCCATGGGCCTGGGCCTGTATTTTGCCGACGGTGAAGGCCCCCGCTTCGAGCGTCCACTGCGCGAGGAATGGGCGATTCGTGATCTGGAAGCGCCGGATCCCAACGATCATCTGCGCTACGTGATGGACGCCGTGACCGAGATTCGCCGCGCCCTGGGCAACTCCGTGCCCCTGATCGGTTTCTCCGGCAGCCCCTACACCCTGGCCTGCTATATGGTGGAAGGCGGCGGTTCCAGCGATTACCGCACCATCAAGACCATGCTCTATGACCGGCCGGATCTCCTGCACCGCATCCTGTCGGTGAACGCCCGGGCCGTGACTGCCTACCTCAATGCCCAGATCGAGGCCGGCGCCCAGGCGGTGATGATTTTCGATAGCTGGGGAGGTTCCCTCTCCCATGCCGCCTACCGCGAATTTTCCCTCGCCTATCTGGAACAGGTGGTGGCGGGTCTGAAGCGCAATCATGACGGGGAGCGCATTCCCTCCATCGTCTTTACCAAGGGTGGCGGACAGTGGCTGGAGGCCATCGCCGCCATCGGCTGTGATGCGGTGGGTCTGGACTGGACCACCGACATCGGCGAGGCCCGGCGCCGGGTGGGCGGCAAGGTCGCGTTGCAGGGCAATATGGATCCCATGTCACTTTTTGCCGCTCCCGAGGCCGTTGCGGCCGAAGCGTGCCGTATCGTCGAGACCTATGGTCGGGGCACCGGTCATGTCTTCAATCTGGGTCATGGCATCAACCAATTCACGCCTCCGGCCAGTGTTTCCGCACTGGTGGATGCCGTCCACCGCCACAGTCGCGGCCTCGCGGGCTAAAGCGGGCGGACTCCCGCTTTTCCAGCGGCTCCGGACGGGGTGTCTCTTCACTTATGCACAGAAAGGGGAGTTTGGGCTGCGTCAGGCAACTATTTATCCGCCAGCTCTACGCTATTTTTGTAATTTATTGATTTATAAGTACTTTTAATTTTTGTGCGATTTACTGGGCAGCCAGAATCATCCAGGCCGGAAATTCTCTAGCATGTTTTGCAGCGCACTATTCACAAAGTTATCCACAAATCGTAAGCAGACTGAAAATTCCTTGTTTCCGCAAAGAGTTAATGCCTTAATCCAAAGTGAAATCGAGATTCTGGCTTCAACCAATTGAAACCCCATGACGATTGTCCGGGTTGCCCTCGATATTCCGCTTTCACGTTGCTTCGACTACCTGGCGCCCGAAGCGTCCGCCACCGATGTCGGCCGGCTGGTCCGGGTACCCTTTGGCCGCGGTGAAAAAACCGGCGTGATCGTCGCGGTGCCAGGGCACAGCGAACAATCTCCCGACAAGCTCAAGCCCGTGGTGGCGATCGAGCGCACACTCCCCGCACTGCCACCCGACTGGCTGGCGCTGGGGGAATTCTGTGCCCGCTACTACCAGCATCCTCTGGGCGCTGTGCTCAATTTTGCCCTGCCACCGCTGCTGCGGCGGGGCCGGCTGCCACGGCAGAAAAAGGAAAAGCCCCGGTCCGGAACACCGCCTGCTGTCCGTCCGGCCCTGCTGGCGGAACAGCAGGCAGCGGTCGATGCCATTTCCGGCGCAACCGGCTTCATGCCTTTTCTGCTTCATGGCGTGACCGGCAGCGGCAAGACCGAGGTGTATCTTCACGCCATCGAGGCAGCCCTGGCACGGGGGCGGCAGGCGCTGATGCTGGTGCCGGAAATCGCCCTTACCCCCCAGCTCGAAGGCCGGGTGGCGGGACGCTTTCCCGGCACCCGCATCGTGGCCGCCCACAGTGGCGTGGCGGACGCCGCCCGCGCCCGGGGATTCCTCGATGCGCTGGAAGGCTGTGCCGACATTGTCCTCGGCACCCGGCTCTCGATCTTTGTCCCGCTGCCGCGACTGGGCCTGATCGTGGTGGACGAAGAGCACGATGCCTCTTTCAAGCAGCAGGACGGGCTGCGTTATTCGGCCCGGGACGTGGCCGTGTTCCGGGCCAAGCAGCACGACATACCGGTGGTGCTCGGTTCCGCCACCCCCTCGCTGGAAAGCTACTGCCACGCCCGCAATGGCCGCTACACGCTGTTGTCCCTGACCCGGCGGGCGGTGGCCGAGGCCATGCCGGCGGTACGCTGCATCGACACCCGGCGTGAAAAACTGCAGGATGGCATGAGCGCCGCCCTGCTGGCCGCGCTCGAACTCCGTCTGCAACGGGGTGAGCAGAGCCTGGTGTTTCTCAACCGCCGCGGCTACGCACCCGTGCTGGCCTGTTCCGCCTGCGGCTGGATTTCCAACTGCCGGCGCTGCACCGCCCACCGGGTGGTGCACCTGGCCGACCGGCGCATGCGCTGCCACCATTGCGGTGACGAGGCCGCCATTCCACGTGCCTGTCCCGATTGCGGCAACCAGGACATCCATCCTTTCGGACGCGGCACCCAGCGGATCGAGGCTGCCTTGCAGGATCGTTTTCCGGCAGCCCGGGTATTGCGCATCGACCGCGATTCGGCCAGCTCGCCGAGGAAATGGCAGGCCCTGCTGGAGCAGATCCATGCCGGGGATGCCGATATCCTGGTCGGTACCCAGATGCTGGCCAAGGGGCACGACTTTCCGCGCCTTACCCTGGTCGGTGCGGTCGGGGCCGATGCGGCGCTTTTCGCTGCGGATTTCCGGGCGCCGGAGCGTCTCTTCGCCCAGCTGATGCAGGTGGGGGGGCGCAGCGGCCGGGCCGAGTTGCCCGGCGAGGTGTTGATCCAGACCGAGCATCCCGGTCATCCTCTCTACGCGGCGCTGGCCGGGCACGACTATCACCACTTTGCCATCGCCCAGCTGGCGGAGCGGGAGCAGGCCGGTTTCCCGCCCTATGCCTTCCAGGCCTTGCTCCGGGCCGAGGCGCGGGAGGTGGCCTGGTCGCTGGAGTTTCTCTCCGCCGCCCGTGCGTTGGCGCAACCCCTGGCCGGCGAGGAGGTGATGCTCTACGATCCGGTGCCCATGCGCATGGTGCGGCTGATGAGCCTGGAGCGGGCCCAGCTGCTGGTGGAATCCCGCAGCCGCCCTGCTTTGCAGACCTTCCTCGCGGCCTGGTGCAATGCGCTGGCAACACTCAAGGCCTCCCGTCGCCTGCGCTGGCATCTGGACGTCGATCCGCTTGAGCTCTGAATCCGGAACCCGCAAGAAAATTACCCGGATGGATGATGGCCCGGCCCCGCCCTTGACCTATCATCATGGAACAACAATTTATTTTTCAAGGAGACCCCCATGCCGTTGAATCCCCAGACCGAAGCCATGCTGAAGGGCATGGCGGCGGCGATGCCCGCCATCGATTTCGCCTCCATCACCGCCCCCGCGATGCGTGCCGCGATGTCCATTCCAAACCCGCTGATGGCGGCGGCGGCCGAGCCTGTGGCCCGCATCGAAAACCGTACCGTGCCACGCCACAAGGGCGAAACCCCGATCCGCATCTATGTGCCCGAAGGCAAGGGGCCGATGCCAATCACCGTGTATTTTCATGGTGGCGGCTGGGTGATCGGCACGCTGGACATGTACAACCCCACCTGCACCAAGCTGGCCAACCGCACCGGCTCCATCGTCGTGTCGGTGGATTACCGCCTGGCGCCGGAAGCCAAGTTTCCCGAGCCGGTGGATGACTGCCTTGGCGCGCTGCGCTGGGTCCATGACAATGCCGCGTCCTTCGGCGGCGACCGGACGCGCATTGCCGTGGCCGGCGACAGCGCCGGTGGCAACCTGTCCGCCGTGGTGGCCCAGCTGTCCCGTAATGGTGGCCCGGCACTTTGTCATCAGTTGCTGATCTACCCGGTGACCGACCTCTCCGCCACCACGCCTTCCTACCGCGAGAATGGCCCGCTGAATCTGTTGTTGTCGGACGCCATGATGAAATGGTTCGCCGACCAGTACCTGCCCAGCCAGAGCTGTGCCTTCGACCATCGCGCCAGCCCGTTGCTGGAAAAGA
Organism: Pseudomonadota bacterium; assembly: GCA_018241695.1. Taxonomy (GTDB): domain Bacteria; phylum Pseudomonadota; class Gammaproteobacteria; order Burkholderiales; family Rhodocyclaceae; genus Denitratisoma. The sequence goes on from JAFEDH010000028.1 coordinate 25,538, forward strand.
ATCTCAAGCACCTGCCTGGTGCCACGGTGATCACCGCTGAATTCGATCCTTTGCGTGACGAGGGCGAGGCATATGCCCGCGCCCTGACCGACGCGGGCATCCCCACCGCGCTGCGGCGCTGGAATGGCCAGGTGCACGGCTTCATGGGCATGCTGGGGATTATCGACGACGCACTGGAGGCGCTGGAATTCGGCGCCGAAGGCCTGCGCAAGGCTTTCGCCGCACGATAGAAAGCACCTGCGCGGGGAAAGCCCGCTGATCGGGCGGGGATGATCGCCCGGTCAGCGGCGGCGCTAGGTGGCGGCGTTGGCTCCGCCCCGGGCGATGGTTTCCATGGCGGCTTCGTAACCGCCCGCCAGATCGTCGGGGCAGGATGCCATCAGATTCGTGTTGCGCAACAGGCCATCGGACAGGCCATAGACCCAGCCATGCACCGTCAGCGCCTGGCCGCGGGACCAGGCATCGCGCACCACGGTGGTGTGGCAGAGATTGATCACCTGCTCCACCACATTGAGTTCGCACAGACGCGCATGGCGCTGGGGAGGCGATATGGCATCGAGGAGCGCCCGGTGCTTGTCGCGGACATCCTGCACATGACGCAGCCAGTTGTCGGTGAGCCCGATGCGCCTGTCCTCGAGGGCGGCCAGCACGCCGCCGCAGCCGTAGTGGCCGACCACCATGATGTGACGCACCTTGAGCACGTCCACGGCGAACTGGACCACCGACAGGCAGTTGAGATCCGTGGTGACCACCACGTTGGCGATGTTGCGATGGACGAAGACCTCGCCGGGCAGAAGCCCGGTGATCTGGTTGGCGGGAACGCGTGAATCGGAGCAGCCGATCCATAGATATTCCGGAGCCTGGAGCTGGGCCAGCTTGGAAAAAAAATCCGGGTCCTCGGCGTTGATCCGGTCCGCCCAGGTGCGGTTGTTTTCAAACAGGCGGTCGAGATGGTTGTTCCCGTTCATGTGTTTTCTTCTGCTTCCAGAGAGGGGTTGTGCGCTGTCGCGGTTTCAGCGGTAGCGCGGGTCGGCGACGAAAGGATTGGTTTTTCGTTCGGTGCCGAAGGTTGAATTGGGGCCATGGCCGGAGATGAATTCGACATCGTCGCCCAGGGGCCAGAGCTTGTCGCGGATGGAGGCAATCAGGGTGTCGTGATCGCCGCCGGGAAGATCGGTGCGTCCGACCGAGCCGGCGAAGAGCACGTCGCCCACCCATGCCGTTCCGCTTTTGCGGTGAAAGAAGATGATGTGGCCGCGGGTATGGCCGGGGCAGTGGCGCACCTCGAGGGTTTCGTCACCGAATTGCACGGTATCCCCTTCATCCAGCCAGCGGTCCGGTTCGAACGGTTCTCCGGCGGGGAAGCCGAACTGGCGGCCCTGTAGCGGCAGGCTCTGGATCAGATCGCGCTCTTCCCGGTGCGGGCCTTCGATGGGAATGCCCAGACGTTTGGAGAGGGCGCCGGCGCCGGAGGCATGGTCCAGATGGCCGTGAGTGAGCAAAATCTTCTCGATGGTCACCCCGGCTTTTTCTGCCACGGCAAGGATGCGGTCGATCTCGCCACCGGGATCGATCACGGCGGCCCGGCCGGAAGGCTCGGAAACCAGCAGGGAACAGTTTTGCTGAAACGGCGTGACAGGAATGACTGCGTATTTCATTGGAAATGACGATAGATGAGATAGAGCAAGACCGCCGCCAGGAGCAGCAGCAGGATATACACCCAGGCGGGCGTGCCCTTGTCGGCATAGGGATCGGCGAGCGAACGCTCCGCACCGGCCGGCAGTTGTGGCAGGGCGGTGAGCGAGGTACCGAAGGGGATGTTGATGCGGGCACGGGCGTTGATGGCCCAGCCGTTGGCATCCAGCAGCGGGCCGAGATTGCGTGAACGCAGCTTGAACCATGCGATGACCATGGCCGGCCCCGATACGGCCAGCATCAGACCCAGCAAGGCCAGGGGGAGCTGCCATGCCTTGAGGCCGAGCAGCCCCGTCACCAGGGAGGCGATCGCGGTCCCAATGGCACCCACGGCCAGGCCGATGGCGGCGAAGATACCGGCGAACTTGCCCACATCGAAGGCCTGCTGGGCCACGGTCTTTACCGGAGGCGCTTCCACCTTTTTGCCCGCGTCCGCGGCCAGCCCGGCCATCCGGGTTTCGACCGCTCCGGCCTTGCTGGCGGCGAGTTTTTGCATCTGCTCGCCAACCAGCCGGCCCAGACGCTTGTAGGGCGACCAGAAAGCCTGGCGCAGGCTGATCGGATGATCCAGCACGCGCACGATGGTGGCATCCCAGTCGCCACCCTGCCGATCGTAAAAAACACCATTGCGGCCGACGATCAGCTGATCCGCGTCCCCGGCGGTGAAGGCCGCCGCCACGGTACGTTTTTCGGCGCCGCGCACGCAGTCGCAATACACCAGGCACATGCGCGCCAGTCCGGCCAGGGCCGCATGTCGGGCGGCATCGTTGACCGCCACACACAGCTCGGCGCTACGGCCATCGAAATACAGGGTGCCGACCTGAAAGCTGCCTTTCCCACGGCGCGTGTAGAAGTCACGAAAGGCGACGAAATTGTTGGCCAGCGGCAGCAGGTCGCGGACATAGCGGGCCAGGCGCTCCAGATCCCGCGCCGCCTGCACTTCGGGCGGAAGATCGGCGGCGTCCACACTGTTTTCACCGGGACGGGCAGTACACCAGGCGCCATAAGGGGCGAGCTTTTCCTGTACAGCCTGCCAGCCGGTTTCGTCCAGTTCGGTGCGTGTGCCCAGCAGCGGTTCGACGAGGGCGTCACGCAGGGTGGCGATGGCGCCGGCCCAGGCCGGATTCAGGCCGGTGGTCAGGGGCAGGGCACGGCCGGCTTCGATTCTGGCCAGCGGCAGCGCGGCGATGGCGGCTGTGTCGGCCTGCAGGGCATCGGCGCCGAGAATTTTGAGGGCCTCGATATCCGCATTCAGCGCCTCGGCGGCACGGCTGTCGAAAGCCGCCAGACGGCAGCGCACGAAATAGTCCTCGACCTTGTTGCGTATGGCTTCAAGCGCATTCCATGCCTCTTCCGTGGCCGGCCCCAGTATCTGGACAGCGGCACCTGCGGCCTCCCAATCGGCGAGATGGCGGGCATGGTGGCGCGCTTCGGCGGCGCTGGCTTCCTCAACGGTGAGCAGTGCGTCCCCTGTCTTGCCCAGCTCTGCGGCCAGTGCCTGGGCGGCAGCGGCCGCAGGGGCGGTGGCGCGGATGGCGGCGAGAGGGACGCCGGGCAGCCCCTGCCCCAGCACTTCGGTGTCATCCAGCTGCTCGGCAGCCCAGGCGATGGCGGCCAGCAGTTCCGGTGCCCGGATGTGTCCGTCCGCATCGCTGTCCACCAGGGCCAGGGTGCGACTGTCGAATTCGATGCCCTGCACCGGGCAGGAAAGCGCGAGCCAGAGCTTGTGATCCAGCGTGGGCAGCGCCAGCAGGTCGGCAGCACTGTCGATGCGCACCTGATCGAATCCGCCGGCGCGGAAGAAACGCCATGTATGGGATGTCATGAAGGGATGGTCGTCACAAAGGGGAGGAGGAATGCTAAACCATGGCGATCGGCCGGCAGCAATAAAAAGCGCCTCCCGGTGGGGAGGCGCTCGGAGTTACGGGCAAGTTGCCGATCCGTGGTTGACCGCGATGATTCAGGCGGCCTCGTTTTCCTGGGTGAAGGGCTGCACGTCCTTGCCTCGCGGCACATGGATGCCCTTGGTCTGGGACCAGTATTCCTCGCGCTTGGCGCGCGGGTTGAAGAACTGCTTCATCCAGACGCGGGCCTTGCGGAAAGCACCGTCACCGGCGACATACATCCCCTGGAGGCAGGGTTCCTTGTTGCCCCAGACCTCGAAATCCTGACTGAAGGAGGTGAGGAACTCGGCCTGATAGGCGCGCGCGGTGACCGCATCCTGCTCGGTAGCGACCGCCGCACCACTGGGCGATTTGACCAGAAGACCGTGCCAGACCTTGATCACACCATCGTCGATCGGGGTGTTGGTGATGATCATGATGTTGTCCGAGAGGCTGGTGGTGGCTTCGGACAGCAGCAGGCCGGGGCCATGGTAGGTGGTGATGGTGGTCAGCTCCACCGTGTTGCCGTCGGCATCGTACTGGCCGCGCCAGGGGCCGCACTGGCGCTGGATGGCGCGATGCTGGATGAATTCGTTCTCGAAACGGGTGGTGTCCGCGCCGTGAATCGGTTTCAGGTGGGAGTAATCGGCGATGTTGTCGAGTACTTCAACCTGGTGCTGTTTCAGTTCGCCCAGATGATCGAATTTCCAGCGCACCCAGGCCGGATCATTCCACTGCGGCAGCACATCCAGTTCCCACTCCGGTTCGCCGCCTTCGGCATCGTGCCAGAACCAGACGGCGCCCATGGCTTCGGCCAGCCGGTAGGACTTGA
>JAFEDH010000029.1 GCA_018241695.1 Pseudomonadota bacterium
CGCGCTCGAAAAACGGGTTGCCGCCATCCTGAACGAGCAGGATCCCCCCAGTTTCCCCTGAGCGCGGGAACGCGGAAACAAAAAAACCGCCCGCAGGCGGTTTTTTTGTTGTTCGGGTGAAAGCGTCAGCGTCCCAGATGCTCGCCCATCACCCGACGATAGAACTCATGGAAGTGCTGCATGCCATCTTCCATAGGGGACTGATAAGGCCCCACTTCGCTGCGCCCCTGTTGCATTAGGACACGACGGCCCCGCTCTATCCTCTCGGCGATCTCGTCATCCTCGATCGCGGTTTCCATATAGGCAGCCTGTGCCGCCTCGATGAAGTCCCGCTCGAAATCCACGATCTCCTCGGGATAGTAGAACTCGACCACGTTGAGGGTTCTGTTCACATCCTGGGGAATCAGCGTGGAAATGCACAGCACATGGGGGTACCACTCCACCATGATATTGGGATAGTACGTAAACCAGATCGCACCCTGGCGCGGTGTCTCGCCCCGGGCGGCATGGAATTCCTGCACGGCCTTGTGCCAGCGCTGATAGGCCTGCGAGCCGGGTTTCTGTAGCGAACTGATGCCCACCTTCTGCACCGAATACCAGTCGCCGAACTGCCAGCTCAGATCGCTGCAGGTAACGAAATTACCCAGACCGGGATGAAAAGGCTCGACGTGGTAATCCTCCAGGTACACCTCGATGAAGGTCTTCCAGTTGTAATTGCACTCGTGCAGTTCCACCCGATCCAGCTTGTAACCATCGAAGCCCAGGTCATCCATCACCTTCAGCCCGGCCAGATCGGCCTGCGGCGAACGCGGGCCGCGAAACAGCATCCCCTGCCAGGATTCGAGCCGGTGACGGGAGAGATTCAGCCCGGGATTTTCGGGGAAATGGGGTGCGCCGATCAGTTGCCCCTGTGCATCGTAGGTCCAGCGGTGGACGGGACAGACAATATGCCGGGCATTACCGGCCCCCTGCAGCATGAGGGCCTGGCGGTGCCGGCAGACATTGGATATTTCGTGGAAACCGTCGGGCTGGCGGGTCAGCAGGGAGCCATGATCCTTCCACTCAAGGCTGCGGTAATCATGCAAATTGGGTACCATCAGCGCGTGACCGACATACCCCGGACCGGCATCGAAGATCAGCTTTTTCTCCAGTTCGAAAAGCTTCTCGTCGAAATACCAGTCGACGGGGAACTGGGAAACGGCCGGATCGAGCCGCCCTTTGATCACGATGTCGGACATGATGATTCCCAACCTCCAAGAAAGAAAACCCGGAAACCGGAAACGGTTATATTTCCTGCACTTCCCGTACTAAAACGGGGCCGGGGAGTATAGCCAATTTGACCGGATAGCGCACCTTGGGCTATTTTCTCGCCCTTCATCCGCACTCACTTACAGGCATGGCCGTCCGTCCCCCCTCTCCGCCCAGCTTCGAAGCCGCTCTCACCGAGCTGGAAAGCATCGTTCAATCCATGGAAACGGGTGAAATGCCCCTGGAAACCGCGCTGTCCTCCTACCAGCGCGGCACGGTCCTGCTCAAGTACTGTCAGGAGCAGCTTTCCTCTGCGGAACAAAAAATCCGGGTTCTGGAAGGCAATACCCTGCGCCCGCTGGGCAATGCCTCGGACAACCCTGCGGATCAGGAATAGCCACGATGGACTTTTCCGCCTGGATGTCCGGCGTGCAGCGGCGGACCGAATCCGCGCTTGAGCGGCTGCTGCCCGCGGCGGCCACGGTCCCGGCCCGCCTCCACGAGGCGATGCGCTATTCGGCCCTGGATGGCGGCAAGCGGGTGCGTCCCCTGCTTGTCCATGGCGCCGGCCTGATTCTGGGGGCTTCCGCAGACCTGCTGGACCGCGCCGCCTGTGCGGTGGAGATGATCCACGTCTATTCGCTGATCCACGACGATCTGCCCTGCATGGACGATGACACCCTGCGCCGGGGCAAGCCCACCTGCCATGTGGAGTTCGACGAAGCCACGGCGCTCCTGGCCGGCGATGCGCTGCAACCCCTGGCTTTCGCCGTACTCGCCGAAACCGCCCTGCCGCCGCAGCAGGTGCTGGCCATGGTGGGCCTGCTGGCCCATGCCGCCGGCTCGCGCGGCATGGCCGGTGGTCAGGCGTTCGATCTGGCCGCGACAGGCAAGTCCCTGACGCTGGAAGAGCTTGAATTCATGCACATCCACAAAACGGGTGCGCTGATCCGGGCCGCGGTATTGCTGGGTGCCCACTGTGGCAGTGCCGATCCGGCAATTCTGGCCCGTCTCACCCATTACGCCAATCGTATCGGCCTTCTGTTCCAGGTGGTGGACGACATTCTCGACACTGAATCCGATACCGCCACACTGGGCAAGACCGCCGGCAAGGATGCCTCCAGAAACAAACCCACCTACGCCAGCCTGCTTGGCACCACCGCGGCCAGGGCCAAGGCACGGGAACTGCACGGCCAGGCCCGGGAAGTGCTGGAATCCTTTGGCGATAGCGCCCTGCGCCTGCGCCAGCTCGCCGACTACATCATCGAACGGGATTTCTGATGTACCCCCTGCTTGACACACTCCAGTCTCCCGCCGATCTGCGCGCCCTGCCTGCTGACCAGTTGCCCGCCCTGGCGAGCGAACTGCGCGCCTTTTTGCTGGAGTCGGTCTCCAGAACCGGCGGGCATCTCTCTTCCAACCTGGGTACGGTGGAACTCACCATTGCCCTGCACCATGTCTTCAATACACCGGAGGATCGCCTGGTCTGGGACGTGGGACATCAGACCTATGGCCACAAGATTCTCACCGGCCGCCGCGAAGGCATGTCACGGCTGCGCATGCAGGACGGCATCTCCGGCTTTCCCCGTCGTGCCGAGAGCGATTACGACACCTTTGGCGTCGGCCACAGTTCCACCTCCATTTCCGCCGCCCTGGGCATGGCCGTGGCCGCCCGCAACAAGGGCGAAAACCGCAAGGTGGTGGCCATCATCGGCGATGGCGCGATGTCGGCCGGCCAGGCTTTCGAGGCCCTCAACAATGCCGGGGTCGTTGACGCCAACCTGCTGGTGATTCTCAACGACAACGACATGTCGATTTCGCCCCCGGTGGGTGCGCTCAACAAATATCTGGCGCGCCTGCTCTCGGGCCGTACCTTCAATGCCGCCCGCCGCGCCGGTGAACGGGTGCTCAAACGCATGCCCTCGGTGCTGGAATTCGCCAACCGGGTCGAGGAGCATGTCAAGGGCATGATCTCGCCCGGAACGCTGTTCGAGGAAATGGGTTTCAACTACATCGGCCCCATCGACGGGCACGACCTGGACGCCCTGCTGCCCACCCTGCAGAACCTGAAAAACCTCAAGGGCCCCCAGTTCCTGCACGTGATCACCACCAAGGGCCAGGGCTACAAGCTGGCCGAGGAAGATCCGGTGCTCTACCATGGCGTGTCCAGATTCGATGCGGCCAACGGTATCCAGGGCGGTGCGGGGAAAGCTGCCGGCAAACTGACCTACACCCAGGTTTTTGGTGACTGGCTGTGCGATATGGCCCGCACCGATACCCGTCTGGTGGGCATCACTCCCGCCATGCGCGAAGGCTCCGGCCTGGTCCGCTTCGAGCAGGAATTCCCCGAGCGTTATTTCGACACCGGCATCGCCGAGCAACATGCCGTCACCTTCGCCGCCGGCCTCGCCTGTGAAGGCATGAAGCCCGTGGTGGCCATCTATTCCACCTTTCTGCAGCGGGCTTACGACCAGCTGATCCATGACGTGGCCCTGCAGAATCTGCCTGTCATGTTCGCCATCGACCGGGGCGGCCTGGTGGGTGCCGACGGTGGTACCCACCAGGGTGCGTTCGATCTGTCCTACCTTGGCTGCATTCCCAACATGGTGGTCATGGCCCCGGCCGACGAAGCGGAATGCCGGCGCATGCTCAGCACCGCCTACCATCATGATGGCCCCGCAGCCGTGCGCTACCCCCGCGGCAGCGGCCCCGGCATCACGCCCGGCACCGATCTGGACACCCTGCCCATCGGCAAGGGCGAAATCCGCCGCCGTGGCTCGCGCATTGCCCTGCTCGCCTTCGGCACCCTGGTGACACCCGCGCTGGCCGCCGGCGATATCCTCGATGCCACCGTGGCCAACATGCGCTTTATCAAGCCCCTGGACCGTGCCCTCGTGCTCGAACTGGCGCGGAATCACGATCTTCTGGTCAGCATCGAGGAAAACACCCTGATCGGCGGCGCGGGTGCGGAAATCGCCCGCTGCCTGGAAGAATCCGGCCTCACCCGCCGCCTGCTGCGCCTGGGACTGCCCGACCGTTTCATCGAACACGGCGACCAGGCCCAGTTGCTGGCACAGCTGGGCCTTGATGCGGCAGGAATCGTCGCCCGCGTGCGCGCCGCGCCATAGCCTTGCATCATCGGAACAATAGTTGAGCAAGTCGGTCGGAAATATTAGACTGCTACCATAGATACGTTCAGACCCACTGCACGGGCAACGCCGCCTGAACAGGCGCATCGCCCGGAGGAACCTTCCATGAATACCCGCGACTCCCTCGCCATCCCCGACGTTCAAAGCTCTGAAGACAAACGTCACCTGCCCATCAACAAGGTCGGCATCAAGGATATTCGTCACCCGGTCAGGGTTCTCGACCAGAGTGAAGGTATCCAGCACACCATTGCCACCTTCAACATGTATGTCGGCCTGCCCCACAATTTCAAGGGCACCCACATGTCGCGCTTCGTCGAGATCCTCAACGGCCACGAGCGCGAAATCTCGGTGGAAAACTTCGAATCCATGCTGCGCGAGATGGTGGTCAAGCTGGAAGCCGAAACCGGCCATGTGGCCATGACCTTTCCCTATTTCATCAACAAGGAAGCGCCGGTCTCCAAGGTCAAAAGCCTGATGGATTACGAGGTCACCTTCATCGGTGAAATTCTTGCCGGCGGCCTCTACCGCCAGTCCACCCGCGTGCTCGTGCCCGCCACCAGCCTGTGCCCCTGCTCGAAGAAGATTTCCGAACGTGGCGCCCACAACCAGCGCTCCCACGTCACGGTTACCGCTGTCACCAACGATCTGGTCTGGATCGAGGAACTGGTACGGCTGGTGGAAAACCAGGCCTCCTGCGAACTCTACGGCCTGCTCAAGCGACCGGATGAAAAATACGTGACCGAGCGCGCCTACGATAATCCCAAGTTTGTCGAGGATCTGGTGCGTGATGTGGCCGCCGCCCTCAACGCCGATGCCCGGGTCGAATCCTACGTGGTCGAGGCCGAGAATTTCGAGTCGATCCACAATCACTCGGCCTACGCCCTCATCGAAAACAACAAGTCTGCCCGCTGAAGCGGGTCGCGTCATGTATCTCGTCCTCACCGTGATCGGCGACGACCGGCCCGGCCTGGTGGAATCCCTGGCCCGGGTCGTCAGCGCCCATCAGGGCAACTGGCTGGAATCGTCAATGTCGCATCTGGCCGGCCAGTTCGCCGGCATTGTGCGGATCGAGGTAACCGGGCAGCGGGCCGATGCATTGAAGCATGCCCTGTCGGCCATCCCCGACCTCGCCGTGACGGCGACCGAATCCGTCACAGCCAGTCCGCGCCAGGGCCGCCGCCTGCAACTGTCCCTGGTCGGCCACGACCGCATCGGCATCGTACGCGAGGTTTCCAACGTCCTGGCACGTCATGCGGTGAATGTCGAGGAGCTGGAAACCCACACCTCCAGCGCCCCGATGTCGGCGGAAACACTGTTCCACGCCCGCGCCGCCCTGCTGGCCGCAACCGATCTCGATACCCGGAAGCTGACCGCCGATCTGGAACGGATCTCGAACGATCTGATGGTCGACATTTCCCTGGACGAAAAACTCTCTGCCTGACCGCCTGACGGCAAGGCAAGACGTTTTCCTGTCGCGATACCTTTTCCCGCCCATGCCGCTTCGCACACCCGAACTACTCGCTCCCGCCGGATCGCTCACCATGCTGGATACGGCGCTGGCCTTCGGCGCCACGGCCATCTATGCCGGTCAACCACGTTACAGCCTGCGCGCACGCAATAATGATTTCGGCAAGCTGGAAACCCTGGGCGAGGGCATCCGCCGCACCCAGGCTGCCGGTGGCAAGTTCTTCCTGGTCAGCAATATTTTTCCGCACAACGCCAAGCTCAAGACCTATCTGGCTGACATGGCGCCCGTGGTGGCTCTCCAGCCCGACGCCCTGATCATGGCCGATCCGGGCCTGATGCTGATGATCCGCGAAACCTGGCCCGAGTTGCCGATCCATCTTTCGGTTCAGGCCAATACCGTGAATCATGCCGCCGTGCGCTTCTGGCGCAGTGCCGGTGTCTCGCGGGTGATCCTGTCCCGCGAACTGTCCCTCGACGAAGTGGCGGAAATCCGCCAGGAATGCCCCGATACGGAACTGGAAGTCTTTGTCCATGGCGCCCTTTGCATCGCCTATTCGGGCCGCTGCCTGCTGTCGGGCTACTTCAATCATCGCGACCCCAACCAGGGCACCTGCACCAATTCCTGCCGCTGGGACTACAAGGTGAAGGAGGCCGCTACCGATGACTCCGGCGATATCCATGCCTGTGGGCCGGGCACGTCGAGCCCGTCCGGGAAGGTCCACCTGATCGAAGAAAGCACCCGTCCCGGCCAGCTGATGCCGATCGAGGAAGACGAGCACGGCACCTACATCCTCAATTCCAAGGATCTGCGCGCCATCGAGCATGTACAGCGGCTGGTGGAAATCGGTGTCGACTCGCTCAAGATCGAGGGCCGTACCAAATCCCCCTACTACGTTGCACGCACCTGCCAGTCCTACCGGCGGGCCATCGATGACGCCGTTGCCGGTCGCGCTCTCGATCCGCGTCTCCTGGGCGAACTGGATGGCCTCGCCAACCGGGGCTATACCAGCGGCTTCTACGAACGTCATCCGGATCGCGAATACCAGAATTACCTCCAGGGCCACTCGGCATCGGGCCGCAGTCTCTATGTCGGCAATGTAGTGGGCTACGACGACGACGGTCTGGCCGAAGTGGAGGTGAAGAACCGTTTTTCCGTCGGGGATCGCATCGAAATCATCCATCCGGCCGGCAACCAGGAATTCGTAGTGCCATCCCTTTTGGGCAGGGATGGACAGCCCGCGATGGTCGCCCCCGGCAACGGCCATCGCGTCCGCCTGCCACTGCCTCCCGGCTGCACGGGCGCTTTCGTCGCCCGCTTCGTGTAATCCCCACAATCATGGATGACGCCGTTCGCGCCGCGCTGACCAGGTGGCCAAATGTACCGGCCGTTTTCGGCTGGCTTTCCCTGGACCGGCGCGGTATCTGGCGCCTTCGGGGCGACCCCATCCGGCATGTGGGAACCCGTGAATTCATCCAGCGCAACTATGCCGCAGACGAGCAGGGACGCTGGTATTTCCAGAATGGCCCGCAGCGGGTCTATGTCACTCTGGAAGTGGCGCCCTGGGTGCTGCGTATCCGCCCGGACCACAATCTCGAAACCCATGCCGGCCAATGCGTGGATCGTGTGGAAGCTGCGTGGCTCGACAGCGACGGCCATCTGATCCTGGTCACGCCCTGCGGCCCCGGCGTGATGGACGACCGCGACCTGCCCGCCCTGCTGGATGCGCTCACGGATATCCAGGGCCGGGTCTTCGACGAATCCGCCCTGCTTTCGGCCCTTGCCGGCGCGGGGCCGGCTTTGCAACTCACCCTATGCGGACACACCCTGCCCCTGCGTACCATCGCCGCGGCTGATCTCCCCGCGCAACTTGGCTTCATCCGGTCCCCACAACCACAATAAACCTGCCGTAGCCTGCCCGGCCGCGCCCCTGCCCCTCCCGAATCCGTCATGTCAGCAAAACCCCTGCCTTCCCTGGCTCGTGCCCTCGTCCTTCTGCTGCGCCCCTACCGGCGCCGCGTCATACTCGCCGGTGTGGCCCTGGTGGTTGCCGCCATGGCCATGCTCGGCGTCGGCCAGGGCCTGCGGGCGGTAATCGACAAGGGTTTCGCCGCGGGCGATGCGGCCTGGCTGGACCGCACCCTGGCGGCCATGTTCGGCGTCATCGCGCTGCTGGCGGCGGCCACCTACACCCGTTTCTACAATGTCTCCTGGCTGGGAGAGCGGGTCACCGCCGATCTGCGCCGACAGGTTTTCGATCATCTGCTCACCCTGCCGCCCGCCTGGTTTGAATCGGGCCGGACCGGAGAAGTCATCTCGCGTCTCACCGCCGACACGGCCCAGATCGAAAGCACGGTCGGTTCCAGCCTCTCCATCGCCCTGCGTAATGCGCTGCTGCTGATCGGCGGTCTGATCATGCTCTTCACCACCAGCATCAAGCTCACGTTACTGGTCCTCGCCGGCGTACCGCTGGTTGTCGTCCCCATCGTCTTCTTCGGTAGGCGGGTGCGCCACATGGCGCGGGAAAGCCAGGCTCGGATCGCGGATCTGGGCAGCCGCATCGATGAAACCATCCACGAGATCCGTGTCGTGCAGGCCTACGGCCATGAGGACATCGACCGCCAGGATTTCACCCGCCTGGTGGAACAGAGTTTCGACACGGCCCGCGCCCGCATCAGCAGCCGCTCCTGGCTCATCGTCGCTGTGATGGTCCTGGTCTTCGGCGCCATCGCTTTCATTCTCTGGATCGGCGGTCATGATGTACTGGCCGGCAGGATCAGCGCCGGACAGCTCTCGGCCTTTGTTTTCTACGCCGCCATGGTGGCGGGTTCCATGGGTGCGCTGTCCGAGGTATGGGGCGATCTGCAGCGCACCGCCGGTGCCACCGAGCGGCTCATGGAACTGCTCGCCGCCCGCTCCAACCTCACCGCACCGCCACATCCCGTCGCCCTGCCTGCGCCTGTTCGCGGCGAGGTGGCATTCTGCACTGCCGGCTTCGCCTACCCGACACGACCGGACAGCCCGGCCCTGGCGGATTTCGACCTGACCGTCTCGCCGGGAGAAACCGTGGCCCTGGTCGGCCCTTCCGGTGCCGGCAAAACCACCGTGTTCCAGCTGTTGCTGCGCTTCTACGATCCCCAGTCCGGGCACATCATGATCGACGGAATCCCCCTCGACCGGATGGACCCACGGCAATTGCGCCAGCACATCGCCCTGGTGCCGCAGGAAGCGGTGATCTTTGCCACCACGGTGGCCGAAAATGTTCGCTACGCCCGGCCGGATGCCTCGCTGGAGGAAGTACGTGCTGCGTGCGCCGCCGCCTATGCCGACGACTTTGTACGGCAATTGCCTGAAGGTTACGACGCCTGGCTGGGCGAGCGGGGTGTGCGGCTGTCTGGGGGGCAGCGCCAGCGTATTGCCATCGCACGCGCCATCCTCGCCGATCGCCCCATCCTGCTGCTCGACGAAGCCACTTCATCCCTGGATGCCGAAAGCGAACGTCTGGTCCAGGCGGCTCTGGAAGGGTTGATGAAAGACCGCACCACGCTGGTCATCGCCCATCGTCTCGCCACCGTGCAGCAGGCGCACCGCATCGTGGTGATGGAACACGGCCACATTATCGAAACTGGCAATCACCGCCAGCTGATCGACCAAGGCGGGCTGTACGCACATCTGGCAAGCCTGCAATTCACCGCCTGAGTTTATTTTTCCGGTGGTGGTCCGGTCTTGATGACCCCGCAGGCGATCGGCCTGCCGGAATTGCCGTCCGGCTGGGAGTTGTAATCGTCGGCCCGGGCGTGGATGACTATCGTGCGACCGGCAATGTTGAAGATGCCCGAACCGATGCTGAGGCCGGGAATGTCGCTGGCGTAATTCGCGTTGCCGCTGGCTTCGGTCACCAGATTCGGCAGATCTCCGGCATGGTGCTCACCACCCTCGAAATGCCCATGATGCGCGCCCGCGGGGTTGAAGTCCGCACCACTTTTGCCGGCTTCGGATGCGCTGCAATCGGTGGCTTCATGAATGTGAAATCCGTGCTGCCCAGGGGAAAGCCCGCTGATCGTGGCCGCCACACGCAGTCCGTCGGGCCTTTGGCCGAAAATGACCATGCCCTGCACCTGCCCCCCCGCGACCGGCTGCAACATGGCATAACCGGCGGGCACCCGGTCCCGGCCACCTCCACAGCCCGCACACAGGATCACCGCGCATAGCAAGGAACGCTTGAACGAAAGGGTGGCACGCATGGTGGTTTCCTCATGGCCGGGGATTCGGACGCAGGGTGGCGCGTCGGTTCGCATCCATTGTAGGGCCACAACGGCCATCTTCGGGGTGACGGGGATTCGGCTCGGGTAAACTCCGTCCCTCATTCGCAACCTGTGCAACTTCTTCCGGAAAGACCCGCCGTGGCCCAATATGTAATGAGCATGCTCCGTGTGAGCAAGACTGTTCCCCCCAAGCGCCAGATCATCAAGGATATTTCCCTGTCCTTCTTTCCCGGCGCCAAGATCGGCCTGCTCGGCCTCAATGGCGCGGGCAAGTCCACGGTGCTGAAAATCATGGCCGGTGCGGAAAAGGAATTCGATGGCGAAGTGCAATGGCAGCCCAACCTTGCGATTGGCTACCTGCCCCAGGAACCGGAACTGGACCCGGCCAGAACCGTTCGCGAGGAGGTGGAATCCGGCCTCGGCGAGGTCATGCAGGCACAGAAAAAGCTGGAAGAGATCTATGCCGCCTACGCCGAGCCCGATGCCGATTTCGACAAACTGGCCGAGGAGCAGGCACGGCTCGAAGCCATCATCGCCGCTTCGGGTTCCGATGCCGAGCATCAGCTCGAGATCGCCGCCGATGCGCTGCGCCTGCCGCCCTGGGATGCGGTGATCGGCAATCTGTCCGGTGGTGAAAAGCGCCGCGTCGCCCTTTGCCGGCTGCTCCTGTCCCGCCCCGACATGCTGCTGCTGGACGAGCCCACCAACCACCTCGATGCCGAGTCGGTGGAATGGCTGGAACAGTTCCTCTGCCGCTTTCCCGGCACTGTGGTGGCAGTGACCCACGACCGCTATTTCCTCGACAACGCCGCCGAATGGATTCTCGAACTTGATCGCGGCCAGGGCATTCCCTGGAAAGGCAATTACTCCTCCTGGCTGGAGCAGAAAGAAGCCCGGCTGGAACAGGAATCCCGGCAGGAAGCCGCCCGCATGAAGGCCATGAAACAGGAGCTGGAATGGGTGCGTAGCAACCCCAAGGCGCGGCAGGCCAAGAGCAAGGCACGCCTGGCCCGCTACGAGGAAATGTCCAGCGTCGAATACCAGAAGCGTAACGAAACCCAGGAGATCTTCATCCCCCCCGGCGAGCGCCTGGGGGACAAGGTGATCGAATTCAACGGCGTGACCAAATCCTTTGGTGAGCGCCTGCTGATTGACAACCTGTCCTTCTCCATCCCGCCCGGCGCCATCGTCGGCGTGATCGGCCCCAACGGCGCCGGCAAGTCCACCCTGTTCAGGATGGTGCGGGGTCTGGAGCAACCCGACAGCGGCACCATCGACATCGGCAGCACCGTCAAGATCGCAGCGGTAGACCAAAGCCGCGAAGGCCTCGCGAACGACAAAACCGTGTTCGACGTGATCGCGGATGGTGCCGATGTTCTGACGGTCGGCAGGTTCGAGATGCCCAGCCGCGCCTATATCGGCCGCTTCAACTTCAAGGGGGGCGATCAGGGCAAGCTGGTGGGTAAACTCTCCGGCGGCGAACGGGGCCGCCTGCATCTGGCGAAGACGCTGATCCAGGGCGGGAATGTCCTGTTGCTGGACGAGCCATCCAATGACCTGGACGTGGAAACCCTGCGTGCCCTTGAGGATGCCCTGCTCGAATTTTCCGGCTGCGCGATGGTCATCAGCCATGACCGCTGGTTTCTCGATCGCATCTGTACTCACATCCTGGCGGCAGAGGGTGACAGCCAGTGGTCCTTCTTCACCGGCAACTACCGCGAGTACGAGGAAGACAAGAAACAGCGCCTGGGTGAGGAAGGCGCGAAGCCTCGCCGCATCCGCTACAAGCCCATCAATCGCTGATCTGCTGGGGTGGCGGTTTCGCCGCCCCCACGGCTATCTTTCTTCTCCAGCCACCATGCCCCGTCCTGTCACCGCCCGGCCTTCGGTCACCCCCATCGATTTTCAGGGCATCGAGGCCTACCATCTGCAGGCTGCCAGTGGCGCCAGCGCGATCGTCAGCGGTTACGGCGCGCAGGTTCTGTCCTGGGTTCCTCCGGACGGTGTCGAACGACTGTTCCTCAGCGAGCGGGCAAAATTCGATGGCAGCGCGGCGATCCGGGGTGGCGTTCCGGTCTGTTTTCCCCAGTTCTCAGGGCTGGGCTCCCTGCCCAAACATGGCCTGGTACGCCAGCGTCCATGGCAGATCGACAGCGAACAGGCGCGAGATGACTATGCCCTGCTCACGCTGACCACCGCGAGCGATGAGGCGTCTCGCACCCTGTGGCCACATGATTTTCGCGCCGAACTCACCGTGGTTCTGGAAGGCCAGCGTCTGGATATCGAACTGGGTGTGGACAACACGGGTCCGTGCGAGTTTGCCTTCACTGCCGCCCTGCATACCTATCTGCAGGTCTGGGAAGTGGAGGAGATCACCCTGCAAGGCCTGCGTGGTTACGAGTATCGTGATGCGGCCAATCATGATGAGATCCGGAAGGAACGTCACTCCGAACTTGTCGTGGATGCTGAAATGGATCGGGTCTATCACGGCGTGGCGCAACCGCTGTTGCTGCGCGACAATGGCCGCAGCCTGGGTATCCACGCAGAATCGTTTCCCGATGTCGTGGTGTGGAATCCCTGGGAAACGCACTGCGCCACCCTGCCCGACATGGCCCGGCTGGATTTCCGTCACATGCTCTGTGTCGAAGCTGCGGTCGCCCGTGCGCCGGTCACTCTGGCGGCTGGCGCCAGCTGGTGGGGGCGTCAGACACTGGTGGCGTTGTAAGACACATCGGGGACCCTTCCCGACCCGAAGCCGTCTCCCACAGAACGGGGCCGCTTAATAGTGCGGCGGAATCTCCTCCCGTGGGGAGTGACTTTCCTCAGGCAGACTGGCCTGTAGCTGCCGACGCAATTCAGCGATCGCCAGAACGAGCTGATCGATCTGCTGCTGCTGGCGAAATACCGTCAGATTGATCTGCTCCAGCAGATCCTCGCTAAAGCTCACTTTGATTTCAAGTTCAGCCAGTCTCGATTCCATCGCGTCCCATCATCCGGATGATTACCATGATTACCTTTTGAAGCACGGCGTCTTCCGGGGTTTCCGCTGGCTCCTGCCTTCTCCCGGCACCGGTTTGGTCTTGCGGCAGAATAGCCTACAAACCGTGGGCACTGCCGATATCCCGCAGTGCCTGAAATTCAACCCTTGTCTGTGGAATCGTGACCATCTTGAAACCGTCGCCGCCTTTTCCCGAAAGGAAACCATCTTGAATCAGCGCTTGCTGGCCTTGTCCTTGATCTGTACCGCACTGACCATTTCATGCAGTGACTCGACTCACGAAACGAATAACCCCATCGCCCGCACGCCCGAAGCGCCGGGTACCGCGCAGCGGTCCGTGCCGCAGAAACACCCCGGCCCGCCACATTTCTTTTATCGATGCCAAAGCGGGCAGATGATTGAAACCTTTTACCCGACCGGGGAAACCGCCACGATTCTTTACCGCGGAAAATCCCTCGGGATGCATGTGGCCATATCAGGAAGCGGCGCACGTTATGTCGGCGAAGGACTGGAATGGTGGAGCAAGGGTAGCGGTCCCGGCGCCACCGGTACGCTGTTTCATCATCTGCCGGATGGCACTACAGGCGACACCATCGAGGATTGTGCGGAACAATGAGCCATACCCGGACCAAGACGGAGCATCCGCCTGGACCGAACCCGGTATCATGGCCCGTTGCACGCAACCCATCTCGCATACCTGTTTTTTGCATCCGGCACACCGATGACCCTGGATACCCTGCTTGAAGGTTTCTGCCTGCCCAATGCGAAGCCCGATATCAACTCGATCAGGACACTGATTGCAGCACTGCGGCCGCGCCATGCCCACGATATCGAGCTGGCCACACGCAATCTGCGCGCCCTGACCTATCTGCTCGCCACCCGTCCCCATCTTGCGGCAGCATTACGCAATACCCTCGGTACGGTGATTGGTACCCGGCGACTGGTGCATCTGTTCACCGATGTCGGCATTCTTGAAAATCAGGGATTTTTCGGCGAGTTGTGGAAGCGCATCAATCACAAATGGCTGCCACCGAAGCGGAACGACGACTACCTGAAGGATGTTTTCAGCCTGATCTTCGACCATCGGGATGACTGGCGCTGGGTCTGCGGCGTGGACGATTCGGTCTGGGCGGAGCTGCTCTGCGCCCTCAATCTGCGCCGTAGCGGAAAGCCCCTGCGTGACACGGTCCGGCGGGAACTGCTGACCGCGATCCAGGTACTTTCCTATCGTATCACCGCCATCGGCCTTGAACCGGAACTGGTACGCAACCACCCCAGCATCGAACGTTTCGAATCCCCCTTCCTGCGCCAGAACGCCGAAACTATCGGCTTCGTCGGCCGCTACCAGGCATGGATGGGAGATCGTCGCCAGTTGCGGGAGGACAGTAAACAAATCGATGTCCTGCTGGATCAGTGTGAAACCGTGGTGGAAAAAATTCGCCGGCATGCAGCCACGGATGGAGTTTCGATCAGTCTCACCCGACTGGTGCTGCGCCTGACCCAGAGCATTGCCCGCATGCGACTCCTGCTGCAACTGGTCGACCCGGTCGGCCTCCAGCAGACCCGGACGGCAGGGATCGGCCTGTTCAAGACTCTGGTGATCGCGGATAACGCGAAATGGAGTATCCGCAACCTGTTCCAGACCAACACCGAACTGCTGGCGCTACAGGTGACAGAACGTGCCAGCCGGACCGGCGAACACTACGTGACGCATTCCCGGGCCGAATGGCTTGACATGTTTCGTTCCGCCTCCGGCGCCGGTTTTATCGTCGGTTTCATGGCCACGCTCAAGGTTCTGGCGGCCAAACTGGCGCTGGCACCCTTTGGCTACGCCCTGCTCTACAGCCTGAACTATTCGTTCGGCTTCATGCTCGTGCATGTGCTGCACTTCACCATCGCGACCAAGCAACCGGCCATGACCGCTGCCGCCATCGCAACCGCAATCGATCAGGGACGGCAGAAACTGCAAGAACTGGTGGATCTGATCATCTGCGTGCTGCGCTCCCAGTTCATCGCCATTATCGGCAATGTAGCCCTGGCGATGCCCACCGCCTATGTCATTGCCTGGATCTGGTATTTCGCCACCGGCCATCATCTGGCCGAAGGTGACAAGGTTGCCCGCCTGCTCCATGAACTGGATCCGGTCCACAGCCTGGCCCTGCCCCACGCCGCCATCGCCGGAGTATGCCTGTTCCTCTCGGGGCTGATCTCGGGCTACTACGACAACAAGGCCGCTTATAACGAAATTCCCGGCCGTCTTGCCCAGCTGGGCTGGCTACGGCGGTTGCTGGGCGAAAAACGCATGTCCCGTGTCGCTGCCTATATCGGAGATAACCTGGGCGCACTGGCGGGCAACTTCTTTTTCGGCATCATGCTGGGTTCCATTGGCACCCTGGGCGGGTTCTTCGGCATCCCCGCGGATATTCGCCACATCACATTCTCCAGCGCCAACTTCGCCTTCGCCCTGGTCGGTGCAGGGCATCAGCTCACGGCGGAGCAATGGATCCTCTCCCTTCTGGGTATCGTCCTGATCGGCATCACCAACCTGCTCGTCAGTTTTATCCTGGCGCTGGCGGTCGCGCTGCGTTCCCGAGGCATCGGGTTCTATCGTGGCGGCAATTTGCTGTTGATGGTGATCCGCCGGTTCCTGCGCTCACCCAGAGAGTTTTTCCTGCCACCCGCGCAGACGCACGGGTAGCACCTGGTCAGCCATAACAAAAAGGCCCTCGAAAGAGGGCCTTTTTGTATGACTTAAGTACTCAATGCTGCATTTTGAGTGCAGATAGTATTGTCTGGGATCCCGTTGGGAGATGATAGGCATCCAGCGTACGGCGTACTTCGGCTTCGTCACATCCACTCCCGCAAGACTCAAAACGGATGCCAATGGCGCTGCCGTTGGCCGCCATGGTCATAAAGGCGTAACGCCAGCTCTGGGCCGTGGCAAGGCGTTCACGAAGTTCGTCTTCACCGGTAATGGCAACACCGGCCTGTTTGAGGGAATCCAGAAAATCCTCGAAAGACTCGCGACTAAGACTGCCCATTTGAATCTCCGTTCTTGGTTATTCGAAAAACCTGACATGGTTCCGATAACGCACCGCAGCGAAACAAGTTGACAGCAACCTGACAGCCAGGAAGTCCGCTGCTGTCGGTTTTCCGAAAAAGCCAGTGACCATTCCCCGAATTGATGTCGCCACGGGGTGACAAAAAATCCCTTTGATAATCAATATATTAGGAATATTACCCAAAAAATTGTCGCCTGCAGACGACATACATCTTGCCAGCCATGGCCGCAATTGAATAATAACTTATTGATTTTAAATGATCTTTATCATAGGCATAGCTATTGCTTTGGGTATTGGCAGCCGGATGCATCCCGCGATCCGGATCAGGAGGATGCGAAATGCAACACCGCAGGGTTTCCGTCGCACTGGCCACGGCCCTTCTCACTGTGACGGGTTGCTCGACGTCTGCCACCGACGCTGAAACAGGCACGATCGGAGGTGCCGTGCTGGGAGGTGTCATCGGTGCGGCCCTTTCCGGTGGCAACGGTCTGGTCACTGCTACCGGAGCCACCCTGGGCAGCTATATGGGCTACCACTTTGGCTGGCAAAGAGACCGCAAATCCCGCCGCCCCTGAATTCATCACTTTTCCAGGAGATATCATCCATGACCACCCCCGTTCTGTTCAATCGTCCCGCTCCCCGCCTGCTCTACCCAGCCTTGGTCACCGCCGCTGTTTGTATTACCGTATTCAGTCTGGTCGGTATCGCCAGCATGACCGGGTATCTGCCCCAGGCCCATGCGGAGGGTGAAGCCGGCAAGGCAACATCCATTGCCCCCTCCAAGCAGGTCGCAGCCACGGATTGCGGCAATTGTGGTGTCGTTGAATCGGTACGGGCCATCGAAGTGAAGGGCAGCGGCTCCGGTACCGGTGCCGTGATCGGTGGCATCGCCGGCGCCTTGCTCGGCAATGGCATGGGCCAGGGCAATGGCCGCACGGCCATGACTCTGATTGGTGGAGCAGGTGGCGCCTATGCCGGCAATGAAATCGAAAAAAACTCCGGCCGTCACACTGTCTGGCAAACGCGGGTTCGCTTCGATAACGGCAACAGCCGCACCTATACCAGCCGCAGCCAGCCGGGCGTCGATATCGGCAGCAAGGTTCGGGTGGTAGATGGACAGGTGATGCTCCTGCAGTCCTGATTCGGACCCTGCCGGGGTATTACACATCCCGGTTTCCCGCCTGATTTCCCTCTTCCGCCGGCCTTCGGGCCGGTGATTTTTTGTGCAGAGAAAACCTTCATTGCAATTTTTCAGGGAAAAAATCACATTAGAATCAAACCCGATTCCAACCACTTCCTCCTATCCATCATGAAAAAACTTGAGGGCAAGATCGCGGTTATCACAGGTGCCGGCCAGGGTGTCGGACAGGGCATCGCCTTTGCCCTCGCCACCGATGGAGCCGCCATTGCCGTGCTGGGCCGAACCGAATCCAAACTCAAGGCCACCTGTGAAGAGATTGTCCGCCGGGGTGGCAAGGCCATACCGGTGAGTTGCGACGTCAACGACAAGGATTCTATCCTCCAGGCGGTGGAAGCCTCGGTACGGGGACTGGGGGGCGTGGATATTCTGGTAAACAATGCCTACAACGGCGCCCTGGGGCCTCTGCTGTCCGTCAGCGACGAGGAATTTCAGCAAGGCTTCATTTCCGCCCCGTATGCCGCATTCCGTTTCATGAAAGCCTGTCACCCCCACATGAAAGCGCGGGGTGGCGGCGTGATTGTGAATCTGGTGACTTCGGCCATGGTGCGCTGGGACGCTTCGGGCTACGGCCCTTACGCCGCCGCCAAGCAGGCCCTGCGCGCCCTGACCCGGGCCGCCGCATCGGAATGGGGTGTTGATGGCATTCGCGCCATCAATGTTGCCCCCCATGCCGACTCCCCGGCCCTCAAGGGCTGGATAGCCGCCCGACCCGAAGAGGCCAAGGCTTTCTTCAAGACCATTCCCCTGGGCCGGATCGGGGAATGCGAAGCCGACATCGGCCGGGGCGTCGCCGCCCTGGTCAGCCAGGATCTGCGCTACCTCACCGGCGCCACCATTCCGCTGGATGGCGGTCAGGCCTATTTCGGCTGATTCGGCAAAAACGCTACACGAACCCGCGCCCCCTGCCGGAGGATTTCCCGAGCAGGGGACGATGTGGGGAAACATGACCGTTCTGGCAGGTAAAACAGTTCTCGTCACCGGTGCGGGTCAAGGCATCGGCCAGGGCGTAGCCATCGCCATGGCCAAGGAGGGAGCGGCCATCGCGGTGGTTGAGATCAACGCCGCCACCGCCGCCGAAACCGTGGCGCAGATACGCGCAACGGGCGGGCAGGCGGTCGCCATTCCTTGCGATGTGCGGGATGCGATGCAGGTTCGCGCCGCTGTCACGGCCACGGTATCGGCCTTCGGTCGTCTCGACATCCTGGTCAATAACGCACATGCCACACGGGCCGGCATTCCACTGCACAAGGTATCGGCGGAAGATCTCGCCCTCTCGATGGAATCCGGCTTTTATGCCACCTGGCACATGATGCAGGCAGCATTTCCCCATCTGTGCCGGGAGGGTGGAAAAATCATCAATTTCGGCTCCGGTGCCGGGCTCAACGGCGCCTGGGGGCAAAGCGCCTATGCCGCATCCAAGGAAGCCATACGCGGCATCAGCCGTGTAGCCGCGACCGAATGGGCACGCCATGGCATCAACGTCAATGTCATCTGCCCCGCAGCCGAATCACCCGGGGTCCGGAAATGGAAGGAAGAACTACCCAACCAGTACCGGGCCACGCTGAAAATGATCGCCCTGGGACGCTATGGCGACTGCGAGCGGGATATCGGCCGGGCCGCGGTTTTTCTCGCCAGCCCGGATGCCGACTTCATCACCGGGCAAACCCTGATGGTCGACGGTGGCTGCGTATTCGTTCGCTGAGGACAAGCTTGCTGCGTTAGGGGTACGCGATCAGTCCTGAAGAGCCTCGAAGGTCACCCCGGTCAGCTGTTCTGAAATCTTCCACAGGCGTTCCGCCGCTTCCATGTCCTGCCCCGCCGGCTTGATGGTGGCGATGCCGGGGGCACCCTTCATCTCGCCAAAGCCATCCGGTCCGTAGAAACCGCCGCCCCGGGCCTCTGGCGATACGGCGCCATAGACAGTGGGCAATGCCCCCGCCGAGGCCGGCTGGCCAAGAAAGGGCATCACGAACGACAGGGTCAGGCTGATCATGTGGTCACCCAGACGATACCGGCCCAGGTTCTTTCGATTGGCGCCGATGGCGGTTCGTGCCACACCGGGATGGACGGCAATACTCATCAGGCGCTTGCCCGATGCATCGGCACGCTTTTGTAATTCGCGGGCAAAGAGCAGATTCGCCAGCTTGGTCTGGTTGTAGGGGCGCTGGCTGCTGTAAGTGCGCTCCATCTGCAGATCATCCCATTGCAGATAACCGCGCCCATGCACCATGCTGGAAACGGTCACCACGCGGGGTGACGGTGCGGCCAGGAGCAGGGGCAGAAGCAGGCCGGTCAGGGTGAAATGCCCCAGATGGCCAATGGCGAAGGTCAGCTCGAAACCATCGGGACTGGTGCGCCGCTCGGAGATTGGCTGAATGCCGGCATTGTTGATCAGCACATCAAGCGGTCGGCGCTCCGCCAACAGGCGGGCAGCAAAGTCCTTCACGGACTGCTGGCGACTCAGATCCAAAGGTAAAAACCGCACCCTGGCATCGGAGCGCAGCGCGCGGATACGCTCCAGGGCGGCATGGCCGGCCCCCTCGTTGCGATCCACCAGCAAAACCTCGGCACCCTGCCGGGCCAGCGCACGTGCCGCCTCGAAACCGATGCCACTGGCAGCGCCGGTGATCAGGATGCGGCGGCCTGCCAGATCAGGAATATCGTGTTCGCTCCATCCGGCCATGCAGAATCCTCAAGCGGAAGCCCGGACCCGGTTGAGGGCCGGGTCGTTGGGAGGATTCATCACGCACCAGGTGCCGGCAGGATGATAGATATAGGGAACACAACGGTTGCAGCTGGTGCAGCCCGACTGCTTGAGTTCTCCGCTGCGGAATTTGTTGACCAGTCCCGTGTCATGGATCAGCGCCCGGGCCATGACCACGCACTCGAAGCCTTCCCGCATGGCCTGTTCGACATTGGCCATGGATTTCACTCCGCCCAGATAGGCCAGCGGCATTTTCACTGCGGCACGGATCTGGCGGGAATACTCGAGGAAATACATTTCATGGAACTGGACCTTGGGTGCGCCGATCTGGGACAGCTTGAAGAAAAACGCACCCTTCTTGCCCAGCACCTTTTCCATTTCCTCGACATTGTGATTGCTGCCGAACATGAAAGCACCGGATTCCACATTGCGGCCGCCGGAAAGCACCAGCATGTCGGCACCCGCCGCTTCCAGCACCTTCGCGGTGACGATGCCATCCTCGACGGTGGCGCCTCCCTTGACGCCATCGGAGACATTGATCTTGGCAACCACCGCCATGTCGCTGCCGACAGCAGCCTTCACCGCGGCAAGCACGGCCGCCGGGAAACGCGCGCGGTTTTCGGCATTGCCGCCGTATTTGTCCTTGCGCTTGTTGTTGAAGGGAGAAATGAACTGGTTGAGCAGATAGCCATGCCCCATGTGCAGCTCCACCGCATCCAGACCCGCTTCACGACAAACCCTGGCGGCTTCGACGAACTGGCCGATCACCAGGGCCATGTCGTCCTCGTTCATGGCCCGGCTGAAGTAATTGCCAGCCAGGGCACCCGCCTTGTTGAAGCCGCCACAGGCGCTCATCAGGCGGCCAGGCACCTTGATACTGGTGACGAACAGACCGCCGTGGGTGAGCTGATAGGACATCTTGCCGCCTTCGGCATGGACCGCATCGGCCAGCGCCTTGAGGTCAGGGATGATCTCGCGCCGGATCCAGACCTGATTCGGCAGGGTGCGGCCCACCTCGGCCACTGCGCCATAAGCGGCGGTGCACAGCGCCACCCCGCCCGCGGCCATGTCCCGGTGATGCTTGACCAGAGCCTTGCTCGGCGCGCCATCGACAACCATGCCTTCATTTGCGCCGGAACGGACGAAACGGTTGCGCAGCGTGATCGAACCGATCTGTACCGGATCGAAGGGTGATGGAACGGGGTTCATGAAATTACCTCCTGATGCGTGAGATTTGTTCTTTGGCTGGAATGGCGGGAGTAAAGCCTGATCCGGCAGAACCGGAACCACCCCGGAATTGTAGCCGGAAGACTTGCCCCTCTCCCATCCCGTAGCCTCGCTACACACATTGACCGGCGCCACAGGATTGGTTTATTTTTCCGGAAAACAAAAACCATCGACACGGCATTACGCCACCCGAACCATGGAGGAGCACATGGACGATTTTTCCAGCCTGGGTGTACAGGAGATTTTCACCAACAACAGCATCCTGGTCAGTTCATCCAGATATCTGAACCATCCCCTGATGCGGGAAGCATTGGCCACCGCCATGCTGCGTCGCAATGGCCGGGAGCGCCGGGTAGGCTGGGACAGCACGCCCATCGTGCGCGCCTACCGAGAGCTGCGCGATGCCGGGCATATCAACACCCTGCTGGCGGAAGAACGCAGGATCAACCCACAGCTCGATCGATGGCTGGAAGAAAAATTCATCGCCACCTACACCCGGACCGATCTCGAAAAATACGCCGCAGGCACGCTGGGCAATATCTATTTCAATCATCTGGTGAAGATGGGATTCGATATCGACCTGGACCCGAACCTGCGTCGTGACCGCAACTGGCGCCCCGGCACCGATCTCGAGTATTACGAAACCCGGGCCGCCCAGTGCCATGACTTCGAACATCTGATGGCCGGTACCGGTTTCGATTTCCTGGCCGAAATTCCAGCCTTCTTCATGCGCATCGAGAATGCCTTCCGTCATTTCTCGCCCGAACTCGCGGGGGAACTGTCGGCGATCCATCTGCTGCTCATCCTGCCCATGATCAGCCGCACCATGCTGCATTACCCCCGTGCCTGGCCGGTGGTATCCGAATACATGCGACGAGGCATGGAAATCGGCCGCAACAGCGGCCCCTTCCTTCTGGCCCGCTACGAAGATCTGTTCCATCTCACGATTCCGCAGGTACGGAAAACCCTGGGCATTCCCCCCCAGCAGGAGGTGGACAACAGCGAACTGGCGAACTACTGGAGTGAAGGCGCCCAATATGGGACCATGGCGGGGTGAATATCCGCGAGAACGCACCGCTTCAGCCCGCTACCGGCACTTCCCCGCCGGTAGCGGAAGTCGTGCACGACCAGCGTGGCCGGCCTTTGCGCGACCTGCGCATCTCGGTCACCGACCGCTGCAATTTTCGCTGCCCCTATTGCATGCCCCGGGCTGTCTTCGGCTCGGGCTATCCCTATCTGAAACGTGCCGAACTGCTCAGCTTCGAGGAAATCATCCGCATCGTCCGCATCTTCACCGGTCTGGGTGTACGCAAGATCCGGCTCACGGGCGGGGAGCCCCTGCTGCGGCAGGATCTGCACAAACTCGTAGCGCAACTGGCCGAACTGCCCGGCATCGAACTGGCCCTGACCACCAATGGCGCACTGCTTGGCCAGCAGGCACGCGCCCTGAAAGCGGCCGGCCTCGATCGGGTCACCGTCAGCCTGGACGCGCTCGACGATCCCACCTTCCGCGCCATGAACGATGTGGACTTTCCGGTCGCCGGCGTGCTGGAGGGAATCGAAGCCGCGCTCGCCGCGGGGCTTGCGCCGCTCAAGATCAACATGGTGGTCAAGCGTGGCACCAACGATCATGCCGTACTGCCCATGGCCCGCCACTTTCGCAACAGCGGCATCATGCTGCGCTTCATCGAATATATGGATGTCGGTAATGCCAATGGCTGGCGCCTGGAGGATGTCGTCCCCAGTGCGGAACTGACAGCGCTCATCGGGAACGAATTTCCCATCGAACCGGTTTCCCCCGCCTATCCGGGCGAAGTTGCGGAACGCTGGCGCTACCGCGATGGCGCGGGTGAAATCGGCTTCATCTCGTCGGTGACCAAGGCCTTCTGTGGTGACTGCAACCGGCTCCGCCTCTCCATCGAGGGCGCGCTGTTCACCTGTCTTTTCGCCCACCAGGGGCACGACCTGCGCACCCTGCTGCGCAGTGGCGCCGACGACGCGGCGCTGGCCAGCGACCTCCGGGCACTCTGGCAGGCCCGTGAAGACCGCTACTCCGAATTGCGCGGCCGTACCGGCATTCCCCTGCGCAAAATCGAAATGTCCTACATCGGCGGATGAACCGGCCCCGGCTCGACATTACCGGACTGATTCTTGCCGGCGGAACGGGCCGGCGCATGGGTGGCATGGACAAGGGACTGATCCCCTGGCAGGGCCGGCCCCTGGTTGCCCATGTGCTGCAACGCCTGCAACCCCAGGTGGGATCAACCCTGATCAGCGCCAACCGCAATATCGAGCAATACGCAGCTCTGGGCTGCCCGGTTTTCCCCGACAACCGGCCGGATTACGCCGGCCCCCTGGCCGGCATCGAAGCCGGGCTGTCCGTCTGCACCACCCGCTGGCTGCTTTGTGTTCCCTGCGACACCCCGCTGCTGCCGCTTGATCTCGCCGACCGGTTGCTGGCGGAAGTCGGCCATGAAAAAGTCGCCGTTGCCACCAGCCCGGATCGCATCCATGGCACCTTCATGCTCTGCCGCCGCGATTTGCTGCCACGTCTCACCGAGTTTCTCGACCGTGGTCACCGCAAGGTGATGGACTGGCTCGAGGTCATGGATGCGGTCATGATCCGTTTTCCGGAAGAATCCGCATTCGCCAATTTCAACCAGCCACACGATCTCTCATCCCGCGACACACTTCCGCCATGAAACTGCTCAGTCACATCGATCTGCCCGGCCTGAAGGAAACCCTCTCCCACGATGCCCCCGGTGTGGAACTGGTCATCATCCCGAGCCAGGGCCCCTTGCCTTCCGATCTCGATGGCGAGATTCTGCTGACCTACATCGCGCATCCCACCAATGTCGATCAGGTGATCGCCCAATGCCCGTCCCTGCGCTGGATTCATGCCTTCGGCACTGGCGTCGACGGTTTTCCCCTGCATCTGATCGGTGACCGGCTGCTGACGGTCGGCCGTGGCGCGACCGCCGTTCCCATCGCCGAATGGATCATGGCGATGATGCTGGCGGCGGTGAAACATCTTCCGGAAAGCTGGCACCAGGCAGCCACCGGCCCCTGGCAGAGCGCCGACCTGCAAACCCTGGCCGGACAGACTCTCGCCATCGCCGGCTTTGGCACCATCGGCCAGGCCCTCGCGCAACGCGCACACGCCTTTGGCATGACGATCCGCGCCCTCACCCGCACGCGACATGAAAGCGGCACGGCAGGCGTCATCTTCGCGGCCCACTGGAACGATCTGGTGCACGATGCCGATCATGTGGTTCTCGCCCTGCCCCTGACGAACACCACCCGCAACATGGTGGACAGCGCAGCCCTGGCGGCGATGAAGCCCGGTGCCCACCTGATCAACATCGCGCGTGGCCCCATCGTGGATCAGGATGCCCTGCGCCTTGCCCTGGACAGCGGACACCTCGCCCTTGCCTCGCTCGACACGGTGACCCCCGAACCGCTGCCCCAGGGCCACTGGCTTTACGATCATCCGCAGATCCGTCTCAGCCCGCATATTTCCTGGTCCGGCCCGGGAATGAACAAGGGTATGGTGCAACTCTTCATTGGCAACCTGCAGCGTTATCTGAAGCAGGAAGCCCTCGAAGGTCGTGTGGATCTTGCAAGCGGCTACTGAAAACCCGGTTGGCCGGTCATCGGCTCCACCGGTTCAGGAGCACGGCAGAACACCGCCCGTTCAGATTTCAAAGTCGGCAGAAATCTCGTCGTAGCGCCAGCTCTGGTTACGGCCGTTCCGTTTGGCAAAATAGAGCGCGCGATCCGCATTGGCGAGCAGGGTATCAACATCGTTGCCCTGTCGATACTGGGCAATACCGAAACTGCAACTGAGTGGAACCCGCGTGTCAGTATGATGTAAATCGAGGGTGGCGATGGCGATACGCACGCCCTCTGCCCGTACCTTGGCCTGGATGGCATTGCAATCCAGCATCAAAATCACGAACTCCTCGCCGCCGATGCGAAACAGGCGGTCGGTGGCCCGGATGTGCTTCTGGACCACTGCGCAGATGGCGATCAGCGCCCGGTCCCCCACTGCATGGCCAAAACGGTCGTTCACCTCCTTGAAGCGGTCCACATCGAGCATCACGAAACTTAGCTGGCCCTGCCCCCGGCGCACGAGCAGATCGAACTGCACCCGGGCATAGTCGAAAAAGGCGCGCCGGTTGCCGGTTCCGGTCAGAGGATCGCTCATGGACAGATCCTCGGCCCGGCGCAGCGCAGCCTCCAGCCGTGCTTCATTCTGCTTCATGCCGGTAATGTCGACGGCTGTCTCCATCCTTGCCAGCCGGCCATCCACCCAGGTGATGGCGATATCACGACACTGGTACCAATGCTTGTTGACCGTATTCTGGAATTCCCAGACATACACACCATTGGGCTGCCCCGTGCGATCGACAAGCCGGTGATTGGTACAAAACGAGCACGGCGAATCCTGGTCCGCCTGCAGGTACTGGAAACATTTTTTGTCACTGACCTCACCCCAGACCTTACGGCCGTAGGCATTGACGAAAATCAGCTCGTAGGTCTCCATGTCGGCCACATAAACCAGGGCATCGACCGAATCCAGCACTTTCACGATGCTCTGCAACGCCAGCTTCTGCACGTCCGGATGTGGCAGCAACGTCTCGCCCGCAGGGGCAGGAATGGCGTGTGAAGCCGGCTGATGTTCCTCTCCGCCGAAATGCTGTCTCATGAGCAGTCCATCACGCTTGAAATGCTGCAAAAAGATCCATGCCGGTCATGCACGGCCCCGGCGTCTATCCCTCCGGAAACGCAAAATCCAGCCGGCCCTTCACAACCGGCGGACACCAATAGTATCCCCCTGAAACGGGTCGGCTGAAACGGAACAACGCATCGACGATACCATCCTCCAGACCAGCCATGCGCCGCATCTGTACCTCGAAGGCGTCGAGGGTATGGCCAAAGGCCACGAACAGCAGACCGCCACTGCGCCCTTCGGTCCAGGGCATGGAACGACGCAGGATGAAAGCCTCGGGAGAAAAACTCTCCTGCGCGGTACGCTTGACATGAGCGGACTCCGGCGCATCATCCAGTTCCTCGTTGTCATCACGGCGGCGGCCGATGGCATCGTCCTGCTCGCTGCGCGGCAATGCGTGGAAGGCCGGAAAGTCATGCACCCACTGCTGAACCGCAACAAAACTGCCTCCATCGTCGGTACAGGCCGCGGCCACGGCATCCTCACCCACCGGATTTTCCGTGCCGTCTTCATAGCCGGTCAGGTCGCGCCCGTCATCATGTTTAAAGGCATCGACCACATGGTCGAGGCGAAACGCCGTGCCGAGAATTTTTTCCAGCGTGTGAGTGCGATGCATCAGCTCGCCGCGATCATCGCCCCGCAGCCAGATCCACAAGGCATCCTGGGTGGAAGGCACATCGAATCCGGCACCATGCATGGCGGGGAAAACTCGCAGGCCCGGGACGGATCGGCCCAGTGCCTGCAGCAGTGAAAGCCCCGCTCCGACCACCGTAGACACGCCATCGGCGGCCACTGCCAGCGCCTTGATTCCGGTACGTGGATCACCACCCGGCGTCACACTGAAAAACAGGTAGCGCCCCAATGGAGGCAGTGGCGCCAGAATGCCTGGCTGGGGCACTCCACCTCGCTTCACTTCCTTGTTACCCGCCGCCTTGCCCATATTTTCTCTTCCCATCGTCCCTCCCGGAACCATCGTTTCAGGAATCATTGTGCCAAATCATCCCGATTCGCGCAGAACCCGCAGCGGACTGTCCCGCAGGGCGTGGCGCGTTCCCCATAGCCCTGCGGCAACGACCCCCGTCAATCCGGCGACAATCCCCTGCACGGACAGCGGCCAGGCCGGCAGATAGGGCAGATGCAGCACCTGGTGCGCCAGCCCCCAGGCAATACCCGCCGCGCCCAGCGCTCCCAGCAACCCGGCCATCGCCCCGAGTGCCGCGAATTCGGTCGCCAGCGCACGGCGCATCTGGCCGCGGCGCGCACCCAGGGTTCGCAGCACCGCCAGTTCCTGCATGCGTTCGTCGGCGGTCGCCTGCAGGGCCGCATACAGCACCATCAGGCCCGCCAGCAGGGCAAAGCCGAAAACCAGCTCCACCGCACCGGTGACCCGGTCCAGCGTATCCCGCACCTGACGCACCACGTTGTCCATGTCGATCACCGTCAGATTCGGCATTTCACGCACCAGGGCATCGGTCAGCGCCCGCCGGTCATGCGGCAAATGGAAACTGGTGATGTAGCTCACCGGGTATCCATGCAGCAGATCGGGTGGCGCAATGACAAAAAAATTCACCCGCATCGAATCCCATTCAAGCTTGCGCAGGGAAGTGATCCGGCCCGATACGACTCGCCCGGCGATATCGTAATCAAGGCGATCGCCAAGCCTGAGGCCCAGGGTTTCGGCCAGACCCTGCTCCACCGAGAACTGGTCGGTGCGGCCCTGGCCATCCCCATGCCAGATACCGGCAACTACCGTATTGCCCGAGGGCAGCCGCGATGACCACGAAAGATTGAATTCCCGCTCCACCAGGCGACGTGCCCGTTCCTCCGGGTAGCTTTCGGGTGTGACGGCATGGCCATTGACCGCGACCAGACGCCCCCGCACCATCGGTTCCAGCGACGGTGGAGGTAACCCTTCACGGCGGAAGAAATCCGTGAACCCGGCGCGCTGTTCGGGCTGGATGTTGATCACGAAGCGATTGGGAGCATCGGGCGGCATCCGCGCCTGCCAGACCGTCACCAGATCCTCGCGCACCACGGTCACCAGCAGCAATGCGGTCAGTCCCAGCCCTAAAGCCACCGTCTGGGCGAGGCTGGCGGCAAGGCGGCGGCGCAGGCCGGCCAGCCCATAGCGCCAGCCGATCCCGATAGCCGCTCCCCGCAGCCGCCCCAATACCGCCATCAGCAATCGGGCGACCACGGCATAGATCAGAATCGCCGCGGCAAAACCCGCGAGCACAATGCTGCCCAGGGTGGCATCACCGGCCATCCAGAACATCAATCCCCCGAGTGCGAGCGCGCCCATCAGCGTGGCCGAAAGCGCATAAGGCTCGGCACCCGCCCATTCCCGGCGCAATACCCGTACCGCGGGCACCGAACGCAGCCGCAGCAACGGCGGCAGGGCGAAGCCCGCGACCAGGGTCAGCCCCACCGCCAGCCCCTGTACCCAGGGTTGCCAGGAAGGCAGCGGCAGACTATCGGCAAGCAATCCCGCCATGAATCCTTGCAAAACACCCTGCA
This sequence comes from Pseudomonadota bacterium, assembly GCA_018241695.1. Classification (GTDB taxonomy): domain Bacteria; phylum Pseudomonadota; class Gammaproteobacteria; order Burkholderiales; family Rhodocyclaceae; genus Denitratisoma. Next base: position 28,569 of record JAFEDH010000029.1, read on the forward strand.
CCGCGAAACCCAGCACCGCCCCGAGCAGGGATGCCGCCATCCCCAGCAACAGGAATTCTCCGCCGTACACCAGCAATACCTGGTTGCTGCTGGCACCGAGGCAGCGCATCACGGCGCAGCCATCGAGGTGATGCCTCAGATAGCGATTGGCCGCCAGTCCCACCGCCACCGCCGCCAGCACCACGGAGAGCAGGGCAGCCAGCCGCAGGAAGCGTTCGGCCCGCTCCAGCACCATGCGCACTTCGGGACGATTGTCGTCCAGCCCCTCCATGCGCTCACCACGCTCCAGATGGGGCTGCATCCATTCGCGGAAGGCGGAAACAGCCGGAGCTTTGCCCGCAACATAACGCCGCCAGACGATACGGCTTCCTTCCTGCACCAGACCCGTCCGGGCGAGATCGCCATCATTGAGCAATACGCGGGGCGCGAAGGCAAAGGCATTGAGTCCCCTTTCCGGTTCCTGGGTGAGTACCGCAGCAATGCTGAAGACCCCCTGGCCCACCTGCAAAGGATCGCCCACACGCACCTCCAGCGCCGAGAGCAAACGCTCATCGACCCAGACACTGCCACGGGGAGGAATACCGCGTACCGGCGCATCGTCCGCATTCGCAGCGGGCGCAATGCGCAATACCCCGCGCAGCGGATAGCCCTCCGATACGGCCTTCAGATCCGCCAGCTGGCTGTGCCCGGCAGAGGACACCATGCTGGGAAAACTCGCACTGCCGGCCACGTGCAGCCCCCGTGATTCGGCTTCGCGGCGGATGGTGTCGGACCAGGGATGGTCGGCGCTCAGCAGCAGATCACCGCCGAGCAGTTGCCGGGACTGCAGCACCAGCGCCTGGGCCACCCGGTCGGTGAGAAAGGAAACTCCGGTCAGGGCTGTCACGGCCACCACCAGCGCCACGCCCAGCACGGTCAATTCTCCGGCCCGCAGATCGCGCACCAGCATGCGAAACATCAGGGAAAGGATTGCCCGCACAAGCGCTCCGGAAGTTCGAATCATTCAGGGCCATTCTATTCGTGTCGCCACAGGCATGCCGACTGTCCACGACATGCCGTTGTACTGCCAGCTAATATCGGCCCATCCGCGAATTGCCTGCCTTCTCGATCTGCCCGTTTCCGGGCTATGGAATCCGGCTGCGGTGCAGTCGCTTCGTAATGCACAAAAAGAGAATAGCTGCCCTGGTGGGCAAGCCTGGAGCTTGGGAAGCGCTTCTTGAGAAAGAAATTCCGGGTCGAAAACACACCCCCTGGAATTCACATCCCCCGTAGTGCCTCCACCGCCTGCCCGACCCGGTCCACCGCGATCACCTCGATGCCCTTGATGGCTTGTCTGGGTGCATTGGCCTTGGGAATCAGGGCATGGGTGAAGCCCAGTTTTGCGGCTTCCTTCAAGCGTTCCTGCCCGCGTGGTGCAGGGCGGATTTCACCCGCGAGGCCCACCTCACCGAAAGCGACGAGTTTGGGTGGCAAAGGCTTGTTGCGCAGGCTGGAGACAATGGCGAGCATCACCGCGAGATCGGCGGCGGGCTCCTGGATGCGTACGCCCCCCACGGCGTTGACGAACACATCCTGATCAAAGCAGGCGATGTTGCCATGGCGATGCAGCACGGCGAGCAGCATCGCCAGGCGCTGTGGATCGAGGCCCACGGTGAGCCGGCGCGGACTCGGCGTGTGGGCAGTATCCACCAGTGCCTGGATTTCCACCAGCAGGGGGCGGGTGCCTTCCTGGGTGACCAGAACGCAGGAGCCGGCCACCTCCTGGGCATGCTGGGAGAGGAACAGCGCCGAGGGATTGGAGACGCCGCGCAGGCCCTTGTCAGTCATGGCGAACACGCCCAGTTCGTTCACCGCGCCAAAACGGTTCTTGAAGGCGCGCACGAGGCGGAAGCTGGAATGCGTGTCGCCCTCGAAATAGAGCACCGTATCGACGATGTGCTCCAGCACCCGCGGACCGGCCAATGCGCCTTCCTTGGTGACGTGGCCGACGAGGATGACGGTGGTGCCGCCTTGCTTGGCCAGGCGGGTCAGTTGCGCCGCACATTCACGCACCTGCGCCACCGATCCGGGGGCCGACTGCAGGGCTTCGGAATAGAGGGTCTGAATGGAATCGATCACTGCCACGGCGGGTTTTTCGGTCTGCAGGATAGCGATGATCTTCTCCAGGCTGATCTCGGCCAGCAGTTGCAGATGACTGGCCTGCAACTGCAACCGCCGGGCGCGCAGGGCCACCTGTTCGCCGGATTCCTCGCCGGAGACATAGAGCACCGGCTGTCCCGCCTCGGCCAGCCGGCACAGGGCCTGCAACAGCAGGGTGCTCTTGCCGATGCCGGGATCGCCACCGATCAGCACCACGCCGCCCTGTACCAGGCCACCGCCGAGCACCCGGTCGAATTCCTCGATGCCGGTAGGCTGGCGCGGTTCCTCGCGGGGATCAATCTCGGCCAGGCGCTGCAGCTTGCCCGATGCAGCCAGCGCGGCAAAGCGGTTGGAGGATGCGGGCGCCGTGTCCGCCACGGTTTCCACCAGGGTATTCCATTGTCCGCAACCGGGGCACTGTCCCTGCCACTTGGGGCTGCTGGCACCGCACTCGGTACAGCTGTAAAACGTTTTTGCCTTCGCCATCAGGCGCTTTCCTCTACCGGCACGCGCGCCGCCAGGGCACAGAACAACTCATAGCTCACGGTGCCCGCTGCAGCGGCCACATCGTCCGCCGGCATGCCTTCGCCCCAGAGCACGACCGGGCTTTGCAGATCGGCGCCGGGAATGCCGGTGAGATCCACGAACAGCTTGTCCATGGAAACCCGCCCCAGGGTACGGGTGCGCTGCCCGGCCACCAGGATGGGCGTGCCGGTGGATGCGTGGCGCGGATAGCCGTCGCCATAGCCCCCCGCAACGATGCCGATGCGCATCGGCCGTTCGGCGACGAAGGCGCCACCGTAGCCCAGCCGGTCGCCCGGCTGCAGGGTGCGAATCGCCAGCATGCGGCTTTCCAGATGCATCACCGGGCGCAGGCCAAGGGATTCGGCGCTCTGTTCGGCCGCAAAGGGGGAGCCGCCATACAGCATGATGCCCGGCCGCGCCCAGGTCACACGGGCTTCCGGATAACGGATCAGCGCAGGTGAATTGGCCGCACACAGAGGTAAATCCAGCCCGCCGGTCATGGCGCGAAAGCGTGACCACTGATCTGCGATGCCACGTGGCTCGTCGGCATCGGAAAAATGCGTCATCAGGGTGATATCGGTATTTTTTTCCCGCAGCATCTCGAGCGCGACACGAAAATCGCCGGCATCGAACCCCAGACGGTTCATCCCGGTATTGAGCTTCAGATACACCGGCAGGGATCGCGTGTTCTCCACCGCGCGCCACTGGCGCACCTGCTCCAGGCAATGCAGCACCGGCGTCAACCCGTAGATAGTGAATTGCGCAATCTCGGCCGTATCGTAAAACCCCTCCATCATCAGAATGGGCTGCTTCAATCCTGCCTCACGCAGCGCCACCGCGCCCTCCACCTCGATCAGGGCGAAGCCGTCCGCCGTATCCGCCAGTGCCGCCGCGACACGCCCCAGGCCATGCCCGTAGGCATTGGCCTTGATCACGCTCCACAGCCGGGTAGCGCCCCCCAGGGAACGGGCAACGGCATGGTTGTGACGGAGCGCGGCAAGATCGATACGGACACGAAGCGGACGGGGCATGCGGAAAAGGGCGTGAATGCGAGTGCGCAGTTTCTCACATCCCTTCGTCTTCGCTCCGGTTTCGATCGGGTTTGATCCAATCGGGCGAGCCGGAAAATTCTTTCATGCTATAAACCCGGCTCTTCGAGCTTGCCCCATGCGCCTAGGCTTTTACATCATCATGGCGGCGCAGTTCCTCTCTGCGCTGGCCGACAACGTACTCCTCATCGCTGCCATCGCACTGTTGCGGGACATGCATGCCCCGGCACAGTACGAGCCGCTGCTCAAGACATTCTTCACCCTCTCCTACGTTTTTCTCGCCGCCTTTGTCGGCGCCTTCGCCGACTCCATGCCCAAATGGCGGGTCATGCTGATCAGCAATGGCATCAAGATTCTGGGCTGTGCACTGATGTTCTACGATGTGCATCCCCTGATCGCCTATGCCGTCGTGGGCCTGGGTGCCGCGGCCTATTCGCCCGCCAAATACGGCATCGTCACCGAGTACGTGCCCCATCGACTGCTGGTGGTCGCCAACGGCTGGATCGAGGGCCTGACCGTGATCGCCATCATCCTCGGCACGGTGCTGGGCGGGATGCTGATCCGTCCCGACATCGCCCAGACCCTGCTCGCTTTCGATTTCCCGGTGATCGATACCGGCATCGACACCGTGGCCGAGATGAATCTGGCCGTGGTAGGCGGCATCTATTTCGCCGCTGCCCTGTTCAATCTCTATATTCCGAACACGGGAGTGGATCACAAACCCCTGAAAAAAAATCCGCTCTATCTGCTCCACGAATTCGGCCATTGCCTGACCCTGCTCTGGCGTGACAAGCTGGGGCAGGTTTCCCTGGCGGTCACCACGCTGTTCTGGGGCGCCGGGGCCACCTTGCAGTTTCTCATCATCGAATGGGCGCGGGCCGCCCTGAAGCTCGACCTGTCCACCGCCAGCATGATGCAGGGCATCGTCGCCGTCGGTGTCGCCCTGGGTGCAGTGATTGCTGCCCGGACCGTGACCCTGCGCCGCTCGGTCAGGGTCATTCCACTGGGGATCGCCATGGGTGTCGCCATCAGCGGCCTGCTCTTCATCCGTGGCATTCCGCTCGCCTGGTGCCTGCTGCTCACGGTCGGCACCCTCTCGGGCCTGTTCGTCGTGCCCATGAACGCCCTGCTGCAGCACCGCGGCCATGTGCTGATGGGCGCCGGGCACTCGATCGCGGTCCAGAATTTCAACGAGAACCTGTCGATCCTGATCATGACCGGCGTGTATGCCCTGCTGCTCGAACTGAAGCTTCCCATCTACGGGATCATCGGGCTTTTCTCGTTCTTCGTCACCGGCACCATGTGGCTGGTGAAGCGGCGTCACGACCTCAACCAGCGTCAGTACGACGCGGTCGCCCACCTCGACGACACCCTGCACTGACCCGCCGCAGCCACCCTGCTCAAAGCACCACGGGGCGATCCGGCAATTCGTTGTCACCCCGGTCCTGGGCCGGGAAATGGGTGCGCAACAGCTCGGCCGCCTGCGCCACCGCGGCCAGCGCACCCTCGTGAAAACGGCCCCGGGAAAACTCATCTTCCATGGCGCGGCAGATCGCATCCCACTGCATTTGCGGCACGCGGGCGGCGATGCCCCGGTCGGCCAGGATTTCCAGATGGTGATCCACCAGTTGCAGATAGATCAGGATGCCGCTGTTGTGCTCGGTATCCCACACCCGCAAATCGGAAAACAGCCGTATTGCCCGCGACCGGGCCATTTCGCCGCGCCACAGCGCCTGCCAGGGCATGGGGCCTTCGATCACGAAGCGCAGTTCGCCGCGATGGCCCGATTCCGCCGCGTGGATCGCCTGCTCGATGGCATCGAGCGTGGCGCGGCCAAAGGGACGATGGCTCCACCAGCGCGGGGTCAGCAGATGCCTGAAGATACGACCCGGACGCATGTCACCAGCTCCCCGAGGCGCCACCGCCACCGAATCCGCCGCCGCCACCGGAAAAGCCTCCCCCACCGCCGGAGAATCCCCCGCCTGAACCACCGCGCCCTCCGCCGCCGCCGGACAGCAGCGCCAGAAGGATGTCGAGGCCAAGTACCGTGACAATAATGGTCGTGATTACCGCCACGATGACGCCCAGCCCCGTTCCGGCCACCAGCCATCCCACCAGCCCGCCCGCACCCGCCATCAGCGAGGTTCCCAGCAGATTCCCCAGCGCGCGGCGCAACATCGGGCCGACAAGCATCGCAATCACGATGCCGATCATAAAAATGTTCCCGCCCATCCCGCTTTCATTCCTGCCCTGCATACCTGGCGGCTCAGCCGGTGGCGGCAGGGTTTCGGCGCCGATCCGCGCCGCCAGTGCCTGCATTGCCGCCTCTAGGCCGCCATAGAAATCTCCCTGCTTGAAATGCGGAGCCATGGTATCGCTGACGATGCGTTTGGCCACCACATCCGGAATCGCGCCTTCGAGACCGTAGCCAACCTCGATGCGCATGCGCCGGTCATCCTTGGCGACGATCACGATCGCGCCGTCATCCACCCCCTTGCGGCCCAGTTTCCAGGCTTCGGCAAGGCGGATGCCAAACTGTTCGATGGCTTCGGGCCGTGTCGTGGGTAACAGCAGCACACCGACCTGCGCGCCTTTTTCGGCCTCGATGCCTGCCGAGGCGGCTTCGAGGGAAGCTTTCTGGTCCGGGGTGAGCGTCCCGGTCAGATCGGTCACCCGTGCCGTCAGGGGCGGGATCGACACCAAAGCCTCCGGATACCCCGGGCGGGGTATCCAGAACAGGAGCAGCAGCGTGCAGGCTGCCCAGAAGCGGGCCATGGACACCCTTATCTGGCAGGCGCGCTATCGAACCTGACCGCCGGCGGCGCGGAGATGGCCTTCTCGTCCTCGACGGCGAAGTTGGCCTTCGGTTTCCAGCCCATGACCATGGCCGTCAGATTGTTGGGAAAGGTTCGCACCGAGATGTTGTAGGTCTGCACCGCCTGGATATAACGGTTGCGTGCGACCGTGATGCGGTTCTCCGTACCTTCAAGCTGGGCCTGGAGGTCGCGGAAGTTCGTGTCGGCCTTGAGCTGGGGATAGTTCTCCGATACCACCAGCAGGCGCGACAGTGCTCCGCTCAGTTGCCCCTGGGCCTGCTGGAATTTGGCGAAAGCCTCGGGATCGTTGACCAGTTCCGGCGTGGCCTTGATGCCGGCCACACTGGCGCGGGCCTCGGTCACCTGGGTCAGCACCGATTTCTCGTGACTGGCATAGCCTTGCACCGTGGATACCAGATTGGGAATCAGGTCGGCGCGACGTTTGTATTGGTTGAGCACTTCGGACCAGGCACTATTGACGCCTTCGTCGTTGACCTGAACCTGGTTGTAGCCGCAACCGGAAAGCAGCGTGGCGGCAAGCGCGAGGATGGCAAGCAGACGAAACCCCATGAACATCTCCCATGATGAAATCCCCACCGATATGGTGGCCGGATACCGGGATTTCAAGACCCGGGCGTCGTGCAGGATAAACCAGCAGGACCGGTTCCCGAAAAAAGCCGATTGAAGGCGACAGGAAGCATTCCAGTCATTTGCTTGTGGATTTTTTCACCTTTTCATGCATCCGGCCTGAGGCGGGCGAAGCCGCTTGCCTGTTCATACGCAGATGCCAGTTGCAACACCGCGAAATCGGATTTCGCCGGACCGATGATCTGCAGCCCCATCGCACGCCGATCCGATGCGAAACCTGCGGGCACGGCGCCGATCGGCAGTCCGGTCATCGTTCCGACCGATGCGACCTCCATCCAGCGATGATAGGTGTCCATCTCGCGGCCTCCCACACGGGTCGGCCAATGGGTTTTGGCATCGAAAGGAAAAACCTGTGCCGTCGGCAGGATCAGGAAATCGAAATCGTCGAAAAGCCGATTCACCGCCAGGAACCATCCATTCCGATCGATCATCGCGGACGACATGCGCTCGCTGGTGACTGAAAGCCCCGTCTCGATTTCCCACTGCGCTTCGGGCTTGATCCGCTTCCGGGTTTCGGGATTTTTATACAGCGGCGCAGCGAAAGTCGACAAGGTATGGCTGCGCAGCGTGACCCACGAATCCCATGCCTTTGCCATATTGAAACCGGCTTTGGCGCTATCGACCGTACAGCCGGCGGATTCAAAGTGTTTCAGCGCGGACCGGCAAATCTCCAGCACACCCGGCTCGGTGGGAAGATACCCTTCGAGATCGCCCAGCCAGCCGATGCGGGCTCCCTTGAAGCTGCGCTCCAGGCTGCCAGCAAATTTCGCCGGATTGTCACCCAGGGAAAGCGGCAGGCGAGGATCCTGTCCCGCCAGCACCGAGAGGAGAAAAGCGACATCCGCGGTATTGCGTCCCATCGGCCCCTCGGTCGCTAAATAGCCGAACACATCGGCGGTCGGCCACATGGGCACCCGGCCGGTGCTTGGTCGCAGCGCGACAATATTGTTCCAGCCGGCCGGATTGCGCAGCGATCCCATCATGTCGCTTCCATCGGCCAGCGGCAGCATCCGCTGCGCGATCGCCACGGCAGCGCCACCACTGCTCCCGCCCGCAGTCAGCTGCGGATTCCATGCGTTCAGCGTGGTGCCGAAGACATCGTTGTACGTCTGCGACCCCAGACCGAGTTCGGGCATATTGGTCTTGCCGATGAAGATTCCGCCCGCCCGGCGCATCCTTTCCGCGAGGAGGCCATCCGAACTCTCCGGCTTGAAGTTTGCGAGAGGCAAGCCGTTGGTCGTCGCCAGCCCGCGGGTTCGTACCGCATCCTTCGGCGCCAGGGGAAATCCATGCAGTGGCCCCGTGGTTTCTCCACGATGCAAGGCGGCATCGGCCGCATCGGCTTGCGCCAGCAGTTCGCCGCGATCCCGCAGCAGGACAATCGCGTTGAAGCCCGGATTGACCTTCTCGATCCTGTCCAGAAAGGCGACCATGACTTCGCGACAGGAAACCTTGCGGGCGGCAATGGCCCTGGAGAGTTCAAGCCCGGACAGATCCGTAACCGGATCGGTGGGCACAGCGGGCTTGACCGCTCCGGCACGACCGCTACCCGCGAGGCTGCCGAACGCGGCCGTGGCCAGCAATTTGCCACCTTGGGTCAGAAGCTCCCTTCGTTCCATGCAGCACTCCTGTTCGCTGCTTGCGGTTCCATCATCTTCGCCAACCTTGTTGAAGGCCATCAGCATTCTCCAGTGAGCGGGACAGACCGGCTCCGATACATCGGGTACCGGTCTGCAATCTGATTTCGCGGGAGAAGGGAACGGCATCCGACCCGGCTTCCCGAAATATCAATGGCAATTGTAGCGATCCGGCAGCCGGGCGGCGAACGGGGAATGCTTCCGTATCCGGGAGGGATAACGGACAATCTGTGCGATGAAGAAAACACATACGACACCACACCACATGACATGACAATTCATTTTCCCGGAAGCAATCGTCCAGGTCGTTCCGACCCCCCATGAGCGAACTCCATCATCTCTCCACGGGCGAAGGCGAAGCCGTTGTCCTGATTCACGGCTTCGGTCTCGATCTGCGGGTCTGGGACGATCTGGTACCCTGGCTCGCCGCCCGGCACCGGGTGATCCGCTACGACCTGCGGGGTTTCGGCCGCTCGCCCCTGCCCGGGGCCGACTACGCCCATGCCGACGACCTGGCCATCCTCCTCGACCACCTGGGCATTGCGCGGGCCCACGTGCTGGGCATCTCCATGGGCGGCTGGATCGCCACCCATTTCGCCCTCACGCATCCGCAACGGCTCAACCGCCTGGTGCTGGTCAGCCCCGCCCTGATCGGCTGGGAATGGCTACCCGACTGGAAGGCGCGCTGGTCCGAAGTCAAACGGGTGGCGCGGGAGCAGGGCATTGAAGCCGCGCGACAGCAGTGGCTGGCTCACCCCCTTTTCGCCTCCCTGCAGATGCAGCCCGCCGCACGGGCCCGGCTTGCCGCCCTGGTGGCGGACTATTCGGGCTGGCACTGGCTCAACGCCCACCTCGACCCGCAACAGCCCATCGCCCCACCGGATATCGAGCGTCTCGACCAGATCCGTGCTCCCACCCTCGTCTTGCGCGGCGAACGGGATCTGGAGGATTTTCAATGTTGCGCCGACATCCTGACCGACAACATCCCCGGGGCACGCAGCGAGGTGATCGTCGGTGCCGGTCACCTGCTGGATCTGGAGCAACCGGAGCGCTTCGGTCGAATCGTCGCGGATTTCCTGGCGCGGTAAACTGCGGGCTTCATCACACCGTCACCGCCATGAACGATTCCGCCGACGCCTGCATCGCCACCATCGAAAATGTCCATTTCGCCTACGGCGACCGCCCCATTCTCAAGGGCATCGACCTGCGCGTGCCCAAGGGCAGGATCGTCGCCATCCTCGGTGCCTCGGGCTGCGGCAAGACCACCCTGCTCAAGATTCTCGGTGGCCAGATGCGGCCCGACCGGGGTGAAGCGCATGTCGCGGGAAAGAACGTTCACGCGCTGGATACCGGCGCGCTTTACGAACTGCGCAAGAAGATCGGCGTCATGCAGCAACTGGGGGGCCTCTTCAGCGATCTCTCGGTATTCGAGAACATCGCCTTTCCGATGCGCGAACATACCGATCTCCCCGACGACCTGATCCACGATCTGGTGCTGATGAAACTTCACGCCGTCGGCCTGCGCGGCGCGCACGCGCTGATGCCGGCCGAGCTTTCCGGCGGCATGGCGCGCCGCGTGGCGCTGGCCCGCGCCATTGCGCTCGACCCGGCCCTGCTGATGTACGACGAGCCCTTCGCCGGTCTCGACCCGATTTCCCTGAACAGTGTTGCCAGCCTGATCCGCAGGCTCAACGACGCGCTGGGCATATCGTCGGTCGTGGTGACCTACGATGTCAGCGAATCCCTCAAGGTGGTGGATTACGTGTATTTCATCGCCGATGGCAAGGTGGTGGCCGAAGGTGAAACCCGCGAGATCATCCACTCCACCGATCCCTTCGTGCGCCAGTTCATCGATGGCAAGCCCGATGGCCCGGTCAGCTTTCACCAGCCCGCGAAGCCGCTGAGCGAATCCCTGGCTCTGGGTTGATCTTCCGTTCAGGGCAGCCACAGCAACGCCGCGGCTGCGGCAGGCTCACGACCGTGAGGCAGCACGCCAAGCAGGGGCGCGGGAATCAGCCCGGTAAGCGTGGCAATGTTTTCTTCCCGATGCGACATGGCCGGATCGATGCCATTGCCGATCCAGCCCGCGATCGCCAGACCGCGCTGGCGGATCGCCTCCACCGTCAGCAGCGCGTGATTGATGCAGCCCAGACGCAGGCCCACCACCAGAATCACCGGCAGCCCCAGGGTCTGGGCCAGATCGGCGCTGTCCCCCTCGGGGCCGAGGGGCACGCGAAAGCCACCCACGCCTTCCACCAGCACCACATCGGCCAGCGAACGCAGATGGCCGAGGGCTTCGTGAATGGGCGCGAAACGGATGTCGCGGCCTTCTTCCGCCGCCGCGAGATGGGGCGCAATCGCACTTTGCAACGCATACGGGTTCACCCAGGCCATCGGCGCGGACACCGATGAAGCCGCCATGAGACACGTCACGTCCTCATTCGCCCCTGCCTCCAGCCCCGCCGCTACCGGCTTCATGCCCAGGGCGCGGCACCCGGCGGCAGCGTAGCGATGCAGCAGGGCGCAGGTGGCGTGCGTCTTGCCGATTCCGGTGTCGGTGCCGGTGATGAAATAGGCGCTCATCGCTGTCCAAGAATGAAAAAAACGTCGTAACTCAAGGGTAGCCCCCGGGGCTGGCGCAAGGCTTCGTAGTTTGCCGCGAAGCGCTGCCAGGCAACCTTTCCCATCAGGCCCGTACGTCGGCCCGCACCGGTCACCCGGCTCGCGCCCAGTTCGCGCACCGCGGCCAGCAAGGATCCGAGGTCGGGATAATGGCGCAGCAGCGACCGCTGCTCCAGCGTAATGCGCAAACCCACCCCGGTGAATGCCGCCGCCACCGCCTGCCGCGCGGGAAACACCAGGGTATGACGATGCGCATCGACACCGGCGAAGGCCTGCCGCAGTTCGGCGAAAGTGCCCGGCCCCAGGGTGCTCACCGCCAGCCAGCCGCCGGGACGCAGCACCCGCGCGGCCTCGCCCGCCACGCGCCGGGAATCGCACCATTGCATGGCGAGATTGGACCAGTAGCCCCCCATGCTGGATGACGCCAGCGGGAGCGATTCCATATCGGCGCACAGACGCTGACCGGTATCCACCACCGCCGCCACCATGGGCAGCGCGAAATCCAGGGCCAGAATATCCGCACCGGGCCAGCACCGGCCGAGCAGGTGCGTGCCGTGGCCCGTGCCACATCCGGCGTCGAGGATCGGACCGCGCGTGTCTTGCGACACGAGGCGCATCCACAGCTCCGCCAGATGCGTGCCCACTTCGCGCTGGCAATCGGCCAGCGCATCGTAGCGGCCCGCCGCCCGGGCGAAACGCGCACGGACATGATCCTGTTCGAGGCTCACCCGCCGCCTCCGGCGAATTCCGCTACCTGCATGACGAAGCGCTCCGGATCGGAGGCAAAGGGCGCATGCGCGCTGCCACCAAAAACCGCAAGCCGGCCACGCGGCAAACGCTGCGCCAGCGCCTCGGCCGCAGCCAGCGGCATCAAGGGGTCGACGCTGCCGTGAACCAGCAGCGCGGGTTGCGATATGTCATCCAGACCAGTACGCAGATCGGTGCGCCCCAGGGTTTCCAGCCCGGCGCGCAAACTGGCGCTATCGGCAGGCGGGCCCGCCTGCAGGCAGTGGCTCAATATCCGTTGCGCCTGCCGCGCCCGGTCGTCGCCATGATGAATCAGCGCCGCGAAGTGCTTGAGCAGCGCGGTGCCATCGGCATCGAACCGCGCCAGGAAATCCTCCAGCGCCGTTGGCGCCAGACCCGGTGCCCAGCCGGGGCGTTGCAGGAAGGAAGCGGTGGTGCCGACGAGCGCCATGCGCGCCACCCGGTGTGGATGACGCGCGGCGCACGCCAGACAGACCAGCGCCCCCAGCGACCAGCCGCAGACCATGGCCCGGGGCGGCAGCTGGGCCGCCAGCTCATCGGCCAGAGCCTCGATGCCGTAATCGGCAACGGGAGGGCAGGCCGCATAACCCGGCAGGGCCAGCACATGCACGGTGAAATGCTCCGCCAGCAGCGGCAGCACCGGAACCCAGACGGAGGGGCCGAGGCCCCAGCCATGCACCAGGGTCAGGTTGGGGCCGCTGCCGACGGTCCGGGTTTCGAGCAGGCTCATCGCGCGCGGGAAAGCGATGCCACCAGGGCATCCACATCCGCCTCGTTGTGGGCGGCCGAGAGGGAAATGCGCAGCCGCGCCGTATCCCGGGGGACGGTGGGCGGGCGAATGGCCGGCACGCGGAGGCCATCCGCTTCCAGCGCGGCGGCAAGTTCGAGCACGGTTCTGTTCTCGCCCACGACCAGGGGCTGGATGGCCGTGGAGGAATCGGCCAGGCGCCAGCCCCGTCCGGCGGCCAGGGGCGCGAGGCTGCCGCGCAAGCGGGCGACGAGGTGGTGGAGATGGGCGCGGCGCGCACTGCCGGCCTCGATCAGTTCCAGGCTTTTGAGCAGGGCGCAGGCCAGGGCCGGCGCCGGTGCGGTCGTGAAAATGTAGGGCCGGGCGCTGTTGATCATCCACTCGATCATCCGGCCATCGCCCGCGACGAAGGCCCCCGCGACACCCGCAGCCTTGCCCAGGGTGCCCATGAGGACGATGCGCGGCGAAGCCGGCAGGCCGAAGTGACTCAGACTGCCCCGCCCGTCCTCGCCCAGCACGCCGAAGCCGTGGGCGTCGTCCACCACCAGCCAGGCGTCGTAACGCTCGGCCAGGGCGAACAGCACATCCAGCGGCGCCAGATCGCCATCCATGCTGAACACGGCATCGGTGAGGATCAGCTTGCGCCGGGCGCTGCTCCCGGCCAGCAGGGATTCCAGCGCGGCCATGTCGTTGTGGGGATAGCGCCGGTGCTCGGCACGGGAAGCCTGCGCCGCGTCGATCAGCGAGGCATGATTGAGGCGATCGGCGAATACGGCATCGCCCCGTCCCACCAGCGCCGGCGTCACCGCCAGATTGGCCAGATAGCCGGTGGCGAAGGTCAGCGCGCGCGGCATGCCGACAAAGCGGGCCAGTGCCTGCTCGAGTTCCTCATGGGGCCGCAGATGGCCGCCCGCCAGCGCCGAGGCCGCACTGCCCGCGCCCCAGCGACGGGCGCCGGCCACCAGCGCCTCGACGATTTCGGGATGTTGGGCGAGCCCCAGGTAGTCGTTGCTGCAAAAGGACAGCAGCGACCTGCCGCCGACCATGATGGCCGGGCCGGCGGGGCTATCCACCTCCTTGCGCTGACGGCGCAGATGCTGCCGGTCCAGATCGGCCAGACGCCGGTCGAGTTCTTCCCAGATCATTCCAGGACGCCATCCAGTGCCTGCAGGACGCGGGTGGCGAGCAGGGCACCGCTTTCCTCGTCGAGACAATAGGGCGGCATGAAATACACCGTGTTGCCGATCGGCCGTAGCAGGATTTCCCGCGCCAGCGCGGCGCTGAACATGCGGCGGGAAAAATCGGCGGGGGCATCGGCCACATCGAAGGCCCAGATCATGCCCAAGTGACGGAAATGGCGCACGCGCGGATGGGCTGCCAGCGGCGCCAGCCGGGCCGTGAAGGACTGGGCGCGGCGGCGGTTGGCGGCGATCACGTCATCCTGCACGAAGATATCCAGCACCGCCAGGGCCGCCCGGCAGGCCAGGGCATTGCCGGTGTAGGAATGCGAATGGAGGAAGGCACGGGCCGTGCGGTCGTCGTAGAAGGCGGCGAACACCGCATCAGTGGTGAGCACCACGGAGAGCGGCAGGTAACCGCCGGTGATGCCCTTGGAAAGGCAGAGGAAGTCGGGGCGTATGCCGGCCTGCTCGTGGGCGAAGAAGCTGCCGGTGCGGCCAAAGCCCACGGCGATCTCGTCGCAGATCAGGTGGACACCATAACGGTCGCACAGCGCGCGGGCCAGGCGCAGGTATTCGGGATCGTGCATGGCGAAGCCCGTGGCGCACTGCACCAGGGGCTCGACGATGAGGGCGGCGACGCGTCCCGCACCTTCCCGCAAGGCGGCCTCCAGCCCGGCGGCGGCGCGACGCGCAACGTCGGCGGCGGTCTCCCCTGGCGCCGCCTGACGGGCATCGGGCGACGGCACGGTGCGCACATCGCGGATCAGGGGCGCATAGGCATCGCGAAAGATCGCCACATCGGTGACCGAGAGCGCCCCCAGGGTCTCGCCGTGATAGCTGCCCTCCAGACAGAGAAAACCGGTTTTCTCTGTCTGGCCCTGGTTGCGCCAGTAGTGGTGACTCATCTTGAGCGCGATCTCGGTCGCGCTGGCGCCGTCGGAAGCGTAGAAGGCATGGCCCAGGGCGCCGCCGGTCAGGGCGGAAAGCCGTTCCGCCAGAGCCACGGCGGGTTCGTGGGTGAAGCCGGCGAGCATCACGTGAGCCAGGGTATCGAGCTGATCCCGCAGGGCCGCGTTGATACGCGGCTCGCCATGTCCGAAAAGATTGACCCACCACGAACTCACCGCATCGAGGCAGCGACTGCCGTCCGGGCCATAAAGCCATAGCCCTTCCGCGCGGGCCACCGGCACCAGGGGCAGTTGCTCGTGATGCTTCATCTGGGTGCACGGATGCCAGACAGCGGCAAGACTGCGGTTCAGGAGATCGGAGGAAGGCGAAACAGGGGACATGGCGCGGCCGGAATTGGAAACGGGCTCGCAAAAACCGAACCGGCACGGATTTTACATGGCCGCCCCGCGATCCCCCGATGGCTTCGCCCCGCAGGCCACCATCGGCGACCGGGACCTCTCATGCTCCCAAGGTGACGGGTATCGCTTCAAACGAGAGCGATGCAGGATGCGCATAGGAGATTTCTCCTATTGCCGGGCAGGAGATTCAACCCATCGAAATCAGTAGAGTCCACTCATTCTTTGCTTGTGTCACCGGGGCTAAGATCGGGTACGTGTGGGTTGGTGGGCTGGCAGTGGAGCGGGACCGGGATCATGCTTTTTCCCTCCCCCCTGTGCTAGCTGTAATCCGGACGTTGAACTGTGGCTCGATGGTATTCGCAGATACAGGAGAACTCAAAATGAACAGGATTGCATTGCTGGCTTCGCTTGCTGCCCTGGCGATTGGCGGCCAGGCCCAGGCCCAGATGGTGGATTTCACCACCATGACACTCAATGGCTCGGGATGGATGCCCACCGCCACCGCCAATGACCTGACGCTCAACAACGGCAACGGTGGCGAGGCGACAAGCGCTTTTCTGCCTACGGCTTTCAATACGACGGGGGGGCTCGCCGGCTCTTTTGATTTCACCCTGTTAAGCAACGGATTTAATCCCCAGGCGGACGGCCTCGCCCTCATGTTCCAGAACGATCCCGCCGGAGCCAATGCACTCGGCGGTGGCGGCGGCACCATCGGTGCGGGCGGCATCCAGAACGCGGTCGGCATCGGCTTCCAGAGCTGGTACAACGAAGCCGCATCCATCTTCACCACCGCCGAGGGGCCTTATGGTGGAAGCCGCACCTACTTCAGCCTGGGTGGCAACGCCGCCGATCACGTCCATGTCACCTTCAGCTATTCTGGCGGCATATTGAGCTACACCGCATCCAACAGCGATACCGGGCAGAACATCGCCAATTCGAGAATGATCACCCTGCCCAGCAGTGCCTTCATCGGCTTCACCGGCGGCTCGGGTCTGAGCTACGCGTTTCAGGACGTCAGCAATTTCAACCTGAATACTGCGCCGGTGCCGGAACCGGAAAGCTGGGCCATGATGATCGCCGGCATGAGCCTGCTCGGTGCGGTGCTGCGCCGTCGCCGTGGAGTGGCAGAAACGGTAACCACGGTCTGAACTGCCCTATGTAACCGCAACACACGGTACGTTGTCCAAAAGGAGAGGAGGGCAGCGTGTCGTGTCTGCGGGATCAGCGCCGGATGATCGATGCATGACCCTTCGCCGACCATGCTCCGGATATCGAAGGATGACCTGGTGACCGTTACAGAAGCAGGAGAGCCCAAAATGCGCATGAAAAGAATCGCGCTGCTGTTTTCGCTTGCCACCCTGGCGTTTGGCGGTCAAGTTCAGGCCCAGACGGTGGATTTCACCACCATGACGCTCAACGGCTTGGCGACAGTACCCAATAGCAACCTCCTGTCACTCAATGAGAGCGGTGGCAGTGAGGCTTCAAGTGCGTTCCTGCCCACGGCTTTCGATACGACGGCAGGTGTCGCCGGCTCCTTCGACTTTATCCTGTCAAGGAATACGTACAGCCAGTCCGGTGGTGTCGCCCTCCTGTTCCAGAACGATCCCGCCGGGGCCCATGCACTCGGTAATAACGGCGGAATTATTGGGACAACAGGCATCCAGAACGCAGTTGGTATCGGCCTCCAAAGCCAGATCCTGAACTCCGCAACCATCTTCACTTCCGCCGAAGGGCCGTATGGCGGAAGCATTACCTCCTTCAATGTGCCTGCCGATCTCTACGAATCCTTCCACCTCGCCTTCAGTTATTCAGGCGGCGTATTGAGCTACACCGCAACCGACAGCAATACGGGGCAGAGCATTGCCAGTACGCGAATGATCACCCTGCCCAGCAACGCCTTCATCGGCTTCACCAGTGGAACGGACGCAGGCTACGCGCTGCAATCCGTTACCAATTTCACCCTGAACACTACGCCGGTACCCGAACCGGAAAGCTGGACCATGATGATCGCCGGCATGAGCCTGCTCGGCGCGGTGCTGTGCCGCCGCCGTGGCGAAAACCGGTTTGCGGGATTTGCGTGAAGCAATATCTTTGCGTCTTCACCGGAGCGGCCGAAGCGATGGCCGCGTGGCAAGCCCTCACCGGGGACGAACAGGCGCGCAGACGAACTCAGGGCGTTGCTGTGTGGAAAGACTGGGCCACCACACATGCATCGAAGATTGTCGAGCCGGGTGGCCCGCTGGGAAAAACGAAGCTTGTCTCCCCGTCCGGCATCCGCGATATCCGCAACAACCTGGCCGCCTTCGTCATTGTCGAGGCCGAGTCCCAGGAAGCGGCTGCCCGCCTGTTCATCCAGCATCCGCACTTCACGATTCTGCCCGGCGCGGGCGTCGAGATCATGGAGGTACTGCCCGTTCCGGCAGGCTAGCTCCTGCACCGGGCGATTCCTTACGGCGAGCTAGCAGCGGCGCCGGACGATCACCCCACGATCACCCCAGAAACGCCTGACCACCATCCAGAGCGATGCTCTGGCCATTCACGTAACGGCAATCGTCCGAACACAGGGTGGCGACAAAGCGGCCGATGTCGTCCTCGCAGTGGCCGACACGGCGCATGGGGATGGTGGCGAAATACGCGGCAGCCTCGTCCGGGCGGGCCTTGGCCCAGCCCTGGAGCGCCACGGAATCAGCCAGGGGCAGGATGACATTGGCGCGGATGCCATCGACCGCCCATTCGCAGGCCGCGCCACGGGTCAGTTGGCGGATCGCCTCCTTCACCGCACCGTAGGCGCCGTAACCGCTCGCATCCCAGCGAAAGCCGGCGGCGCTGGCCAGATTGACGATGCTGCCATCCCCCTTGAGATGCGGGTAGCAAAGCTTCATCAGGCGGTGGGTTGCCAGCGGACCGGATTCCCAGCCAGCGGCGAAAGCCTCTTCGGTCACATCGTTGATATTGCCCAGTGGCACTTCCTGGGCGTTGTTAATCAGGATGTTGAGGCCACCAAAGTGGCTGACCACACCCTTCACACACTGCGTGAGGGAATCGAGGCTCTTCACATTGCACTCGATGGCGAGCGCCTCGCCGCCGCGCTCACGGATCATCCGGCAGGTGTCCTCCACCTTGGAAAGCGTGCGGCCCGATACCGCCACCCTGGTGCCATCCGCCGCCAGGGCAAGGGCAATGCCCTGCCCCACGCCCTGCCCGCCGCCGGTCACCAGGGCCACTTTGCCTTTCAGTCGCTGCATGATCTTTCTCCTCTGTCCGTCATTGGAAACCGGTATCGGCGCTACTTCACGGGCCCCTTGCCCAGCACGGTGATGTCGCCGAGGTGGGCGCGGTTGTGCTTGGTGCGGTGGCTCATGCGCCACACACCCTCGACGCGACGCCACTGGTCATGGTAGTCGCCGAGGGTGGAAAAGGTGAGATGGGCCTTGTCCCCCGTACCCTTGTGCATATCGCTGACATAGGCCCTGCTGCGGGCGGTATCGCCCTCCACCTCGATCAGCACATTGCCCAGCAGGTGCTGGGTGGGGCCGCAGTCATCGAGAAAAGAACGCATCAGGGCAACGATGGTGTCCCGTCCGGTCAGGGGACCGGTACCCATTTCCGCGGTTGCATCCGCCAGGACAATGTCGTCCAGCGCCGTCCAGTCCCGGTCGTCCATGGCCCGGGCGAAGCGCACCAGGGCCCGATAGATTTCCCGTTCCGCGAGCAGCACTTCGAGCGACAACGCGGCCATGTCTATTCTCCGGATGACTGGGTCAGTGTTTCCAC
Source organism: Pseudomonadota bacterium (assembly GCA_018241695.1). Lineage (GTDB taxonomy): Bacteria > Pseudomonadota > Gammaproteobacteria > Burkholderiales > Rhodocyclaceae > Denitratisoma. The sequence continues at coordinate 47,783 of JAFEDH010000029.1, forward strand.
CACGGCGCTGGCGCCGCGGATGGCGCCTTCGATATAGCCCACGCCGGTGCAGTCGCCAAAGGCATGCACCTCCAGACCGGCGGCGCGCAGGGCATCGGCCACCGCACTGTTGCCGGTGGCGCCCTTGGCGACGATGACCTGGTCGGCGGTGAGGGCCTGCGCCTGACCGGTCTTGTCGGTGAAGCGCACCTCATGGCCGACGATGGCGATGTCCTTCACCTCGGCATGGAGGCCGACGCCGTGCTCGCGCAGTTCCTCCAGCGCGCGCATGCGGCGCACCAGCATGAGACCGCCGCCGAAACGGGGGATGTCGTCCACGATGGCGACCTGGCGACCACGCAGGACGAGGAATTCAGCCAGTTCCAGGCCCACCAGTTCGCCACCGATGATGACGATGCGCTTGCCCAGCGGCATCCACCATTCGGAAGCCTTGCGCACGAAGCCCAGATTGGCGGTGATGCCGGTCATGGCGCCGATCCGGGTGGCCAGACGCGCCGGCAGGCCGACCTTGCGCGAGAGTTCGGGAGAAGACATGCCCAGCATCAGGTTGCGCATGTCGTCGCCGCTCAGCACGTGGGTCTGGTCGCCGCCGGGAATGGGTGGCATGGCGCGCTTGGCGCCGGTGGCCACCAGCACCGCGTCGGGTTTGAGGGAACGCACCAGCTCCGGCGTCGCAGAGGTATTGAGGCGCACCTCCACACCCGATTCGGCCACCTTGTGGCGCAGCCATTCGAGCAGGCGCTGGTTGGCCTCGTAGGCGAGAGAGGCGAACTGCAGGGTGCCACCCAGACGACCGCCGGCTTCGAGCAGGATCACCTCGTGGCCCAGCACCTTGAGGCGGGATGCAGCTTCCATGCCGCCGGTGCCGCCGCCCACCACGACGTAGCGGCGCCGGGTCTGGGTCGGCACGGGCTTGCGCTGGAATTCCAGCGCGGTGTAGGGGTTGACGGCGCAGCGTACCGGATCGCCGGTATAGATGGCCGAGACGCAGGTGTAGCAATACACGCAGGGACGCACGGTTTCGGGCCGGCCAGCCTTGAGCTTGTTGGGCAGGTCGGGATCGGCCAGAAGCTTGCGGCCCATGGCGAGAAAATCGAATTCGCCGGCGGCGATCCGGGCATCGCCGATCTCGGGATCGACACGGCCGGAGGCGATCACGGGGATCTTCACCGCGGCCTTGATGCGGGCCGCCGCCGGCAGGTTGAGGCAGGGCTCGTGGGGAATGTTGGAGCCGGAATGCAGCTTGATCTGCGCCGTGTCGTGATAGGAGGAGACGGTAATGGCGTCGGCCCCGGCGGCTTCCACCATCCGGGCGGTACGCACCGCATCGTCCAGGGTGATGCCGTTGGGCACACCGAATTCCTGGGAGTCGATCTTCACCAGAATGGCGAAATCCTTGCCGGTGCGGGCGCGCACCGCCTGCACCACTTCGAGCAGGAAGCGGACGCGGTTTTCCAGCGGGCCGCCGTACTCGTCCTCGCGGTGGTTGGACTTGGGCGAGACGAAGGAAGAAAGCAGGTAGCCATGGCCACCGTGGATCTCCACACCGTCGGCACCGGCCCGCTTGGCCCGGTCAGCCGCGGCGGCGAACTGTTCGGTGACGAAGTGAATGTCCTCGATACTCATGACGCGCAGCTTCGGCGCGGACTTGATGCGACTGGAGGGGGAACGCGCCAGCTCGTCGAGCAGGAAGGCATCGGTATAGGCGCTGCTGCGTGCGCCACCGGCCTTGGGCAGGGAGGGAATCCAGACCTCGCGCCCTTCGATCATGTCCATCACGCTGACCAACCCACCCTGATGGATCTGGATGGTGAACTTGGCGCCGTGGGCATGCACGCCGTCGGCCATGGCCTTGAGCCCGGGAATGAAGCGGTCGTCGGAGATGGCCACCTGACCCGGCTGGTTGCCGCCCGTGGGCCAGGCCACGCCGGACACGCCCAGATTCACCAGGCCCGCACCACCCTTGGCCTGCTCGATGTGAAAGTCACGGATACGCTCCGTGCAATGACCCTCCTCGGCCAGGTTCACGCCCATGGCGGTGACCGTGATGCGATTGCGCAGCTGCATCTTGCCGATGCGGCCGGGAGAAAGCAGATGGGAATAGGTGCAGGCGGACATGGGGGCTCCGGATATCCAGTTCGGGACGATTCAGAACCGGGATAACCCGGCGGGACGCAGTTTTTTACTGCAAACCTGAAACATACTCCATCTGCCCCCTGCCGGTACCGGGCGAATGCAAATGCGAACGCCACACCCGGATGCGGAGAAGATCCGGCCCGGCGGTTTCGGGCTAGAGTGCCCTCAATCCTCCACGATGGCGATTGCCGTGATTTCCACCAGCAGATCAGTGCCGGAAAGGCATTCCACCCCGATCAGCGAGAAGGCATGGGCCGGGAACGGCCCTTCGGTATCGGCCAGCGCCTTGAGGAAGCTGCCGGCCACTGCCGGCGTCAGCCCCTTGAGATACACCGTGCTGCTGGCCAGCCCCGCCAGGGTGCCGCCCGCGCCTTCGATGGCGCTGCGCAGGTTGCGCAGCGCCTGGAGGGACTGGGTGTAATGATCGTTGCCCACTACCCGGAACTGCTCGTCGCAGGCCGACTGGCCGGCGATGTAGAGGGTGCGGCCGCCACGGACGGACACCACCTGGGCCATGGCATCGAAACTGAGCAGGCCCGGAGGATTCAAGCGCTGGAGGAACATGGACGATTTTCCTGGGATGACAAGGGTTAGACAGAGGATTCGGCAGGACGGGTGTGGTGCAGGGCGATCAGGGGCGGCACGGCGGCCACCATCAGCACCGCACATCCCGCCAGAGGCCAGGTGTAGGCGTGGGTGACATCCACCAGATGGCCGACCCCCTGGGGGCCGAAAGCGGAAACGACGCCTGCCAGCAGGTTGCCGATCCCCAGCAGGCTGCCGAAGTGGGCGGAGCCCAGGGCATCCAGCAGCAGGGTCGGCGAAAGCTGGTTGGCAAGATTGAAGGTGGTTCCCCACAGCAGGGCGAAGGCGACCACGGCGGCGACTCCCAGCGCGGCGTCGCCCGCCGCCAGAAGACACAGGATGCCGGCGGCGCTGGCCAGGGCGCCGACCACCAGGGTGCGTTCCGCCCCCCAGCGATTGCTCAGTGCGCCGAAGATGAAATTGCCGGCCAGCGTCGCCGCACCCACGCCGGTGTTGGCCATGGCGGCCTGGGTGCTGGAATAGCCCATGGCGACCAGATAGGGCACCAGGGCCATGAGGATGCTCAGGCTGCTCAGGGTAAACAGGAGCAGCATCAGGGTCCACAACCAGAATTGTCCGCTGCGCAGGGCTTCGCCAACGCTCGCCCCGCCTCCTTGAACCTCCTGCCGGGCCGATGCGGATGAACTCCCGTTTGTGGGAGATTGCGCCAGAAAGAACAACAGCGGCGCGCAGACGGAAAGGATGGCGACGCCGGCGAAGGCGATGGCCGGGCGCCAGCCGAGAACCTCGATGGCCTGATTCAGGGCCAGGGGAAAGATCATGCCACCCACGGAGACCGCTGCCAGCAGGATACCGAAGGCCAGACCCTGCCGCTGCGCAGGAATCCAGCGGGTCACCAGGGTGGCGGCCGGCACATAGGTGCAAAAGCCGATGCCGGCACCGGTCGCAGCCAGGGCCACAATGAATACCGGCAGGCTGCCGGCCCGGGAGGCGAGCAGGTACCCGCCCCCGGCCAGAACCGCCCCGGCCACCATCACCGGTCGTGCTGGCAGGCGGTCCACCAGCCAGCCCGCCAACGGCATGGCGATCGTCATGGAAATCAGGAAGGCGGTGGCGATGGAGGCCGCTTCTTCGTGAGAGCCGCGAAAAGCCGCCCGGATGGGCAGGGTCAGCAGCCCCAGCGAATTCAGGGTGAGGCCGAAACAGATGCCCAGCACCAGCGATAGGCCGATGACACGGCCCCAGGCACGACGGGGAACAACAGTGGCAGTGCTCATGGCGTCACGGTTCCCGTCGCACGACAGGCCGCCCATTCTCCGGGAATCAATGAATGGCCCGATGCTAGGGGCGATACGGTATCCCGCGCCAGTCCCATGTGGTACCGGCGAATATCTGCGGGGGAGTTTCGCCACCCGCCGGAAATACACAAGCAGACAAGCGCAGCGGCGCCGGCTGCATTAGCATGGCGCATCCGGCTTTCTGCGGGAACTCCCGTGGCCATGCGCTGCTCCCCATGAACGATGCACTCGCCAACCTCATCGCCCTGATTTACGAAGGGCCCACCGACACCCGGCCGTGGCAGGGTTTCGCCACCGCGCTGCGGACCCGGCTTGCGGCACGCAATGTGGTGATCACCCTGCATCACGCCGAAAACGAGACGGGCGACCTCTATGTCATGGCCGGGCCGGAAAACGACCCGGTCGACTGGGACGAGGTGGAAGCCCGCTACCGTCAGGAGTACATGGCAACCGATCCGCTGCGGCTCGATCGCATGGCGCCGGGAGAACTCGGCCTGGTGGCGCCGGATACCAACGATTCGTTGTTCGGAAAATACCTCGCGGGCATGGGGCTATCGGGCGGTCTGCGCTGCTGCTTCGCTGAACCTGGCGGCATCCGCTGCTGGATCGACGTGGTGAAGGACGAGAACAAGCGGTCGTTCACCACGGCCGACCAGAATCTGCTGCGTACCCTGACGCCCCATCTCAACCGTGCCCTGGGCCTGTACGCCCGGCTCAAGCGCCAGGAATCGGAAAAAGCCATTTACGAGACCATGGTCGATCACTTCGCCCTGGGCTGCATCCTCCTCAACGAAGAAGGCAAGGTCATTCATTTCAACCGCGTCGCCGCAGCCCTGATCGCGCAATGGCAGGGGATCTCCATTTTTCGCAACCGCATCACCCTGAGCGACCGGCAGGCCCAGCGCACCCTCGATACCGCACTCCAGGCCATCGCCGCCCATCGGTGTGGCAGCGGAAAACCAGCAGACGGAGAATTGATCCGCCTGCGGAATGCCCAGGGCCGCCTGCTCGGCCTGCTGGTGTATCCCGCGCCACCACAACCCTATTATCGCGGCGGAGAGGCCCCAGGCACCATCGTCTATCTCTCCGATCTTGGCGCCAGCCTGGAAGCCTTGCGACCGGCGCGCAGCCAGGCGCTGACACGCATCGGCAAGCTGTTCGATCTCACCCGCCAGGAGTCCACCCTGGCCCTGCTGCTCGCCTACGGCCACACCATCGCGGAAGCCGCGGGAGAAATGTCCATCGCCGAAACCGCCGCCCGCAACTACTCGAAAAAGATCTACGCCAAGATGGGCGTGGCGAGCCAGACCGATCTGGTCAGGCTGATGCTGCGCAGCGTCACCTTCCTGCTCTGACCGCGCGAACCCCTCTCGCGCAATTCACCCGCTCCGTTTTCCGGCCCGTGGCGACCGGCACCGGGTAACCGGTACCCATCAGGCAGCCGGTACCATCTGGTACTAGAGCGTTCTCCGGCGCGTCCTTAGCATCCCGTCCGTCCGCAGATTCCTGCTGCGGGGTGCACCGACGTTCCGGAGAAACGCGCTTGAACCGTAACCCGCAAAAATCAGTCGACCAGATCCGCCGCCCCGATCCCCGCGATGCCGCCCGGGCGTATGAAAGCGGCACGGTTCCCATCGATTGCAGTGGCTGGCCCTCCCCCCAGCAGCAACCCGTCTATCCGGCGCTGGAAGGTTCCATCGAGACCGATGTCGTCGTGATCGGCGCCGGTCTGGCCGGCGCCTCGGTCAGCCTGCATCTGGCGGAACTCGGTGTCGCCACCGTCACCCTGGAAGCAAAACAGCCGGCCACGGGCGCCTCGGGGCGCAACGCGGGCCATGTGCAGCCCTATCTCGACGTGCTCGAACCCCTCCAGGCCTGGCCCGACCAGGGCAAGCGCCTGCTGCACGCCCTGATCGAGAACCGCAACATCGTCTATGACCTGTGCCGGAAGCACGGCATCCAGGGCGATGCCTCGCCCGACGGCCTGCTCGAAGCCGCCTTCAAGCCCTCCGCCGCGCTGGAGAAAAAGGCGGCCACCTGGCGCGCGTACGGTTACGACGTGCAAGGCATCGATGCCAATGCCGTCCGCGCCATGCTGGGCACCGAACGCTATCGCTGGGGCATCCACTGGAAGGAAGGTGGCCGGGTCAATCCCTACCTGTTCACCAATGGCATGATCGCTGCGGCCGCCCGCCTCGGCGCCCGGGTACATGGCGATTCACCGGTTCTCTCCTGCGAGCGGGACGGTCAGCGCTGGCGGGTGAAAACCCCGCAGGGAACGGTGACCGCCCGCCGCGTCGTGATCTGCACCAGCAACCATGCCGGCAACCGTTTTTTTCCGCATCTGGCGCAGACCCAGTACCCCCTGGTAGCCTGCGGGCTGGCCACCCGCCCGCTACCCGACGCGCTGCTGAAAACCCTGAATCCGGCCCGGGTGGTTTTCACCCAGTATCCGGCGGGCCTCTACCCCCTGGTGATCGATGGCCGCAACCGCCTCATCACCGCTACCATTCCGGGGCCGGGCAAGGCCGGCGATGCGGCAACCTATTTCAAACTCCTGCTGCGCTTCCTGCACCGAACCTTCCCCCAGTCACGGGATTTCGACCTGGAACTGGAATCCTACTGGACTGGCGTTACCGCCAGTTCCTCCCACGTCTATCACCAGGATTACGCCAAGTACTACCGGGTGGATGACAACGTCTTCGCCCTGATGAACCTTGGCACCTGGGGCAACGTCATGGGCCCCTTGCTTGGCCAGAGCCTGGCCAGGGCGCTGGCGGCCGGCCGGCCCGAGGACTGCGTGCTGCCACTGGAAGCCCCCAGGCCCGTCAAGTCTCCAGGCCTCTTTGAATTCAAGGTGCGCCGCCTGATGATCCCGGCCGCCCGCCTGCTGGATACATTGGGCATGGCCTGACTTCCTGCTCCCCGGACCGATACCACCTCACGCCAGGATCGAAACACCCATGAAATCCGCATACCGCCACCTCGCCATTTCCCTGCTGGGCATGGCCCTGATCCAGACGCTCCCGGCCCTGGCCGACCAACTGCCCGAGCACCCCGCAGCCCAGGATCCCGGTGTGTGGACCGCCAGTTCCGGTTCCGCCCCGGTCTTCGCACCGGTCAACGAACAGGACACCGTGCTCGCAAAGAAAGGTGCCGAGATCTTCGCCAGGACCTGCGCCTCCTGTCACGATCATCCCCAGGGCCGCGTCCCGCCTTCCAGTTCGCTGGGTTTTCGCAGCCCCGAATCCATCGTCGGCGTGCTCACCACCGGCCCCATGAAGCCCATGACCCAGGCAGCCAACCTGAGCGTTGAAGATATCCGCGCGCTGGCGACCCACCTCACCGGCCGCCAGCCCGGCACCGGCCCCAAGCCCAAACCCAATCTATGCACGACGCACGGAGCCCCGGTCCGGATCGGCCCCGACGACTGGCCCGATCTCGCCCATGACATCGACAACAGCGGCTATCAGGCCCGGCCCGGCATCACCGCCGCCGACCTGCCCCGCCTCAAGCTCAAATGGGCCTATGCCTATGGCGGAGGCATCGGCAGCGAGCCGATCGTTGCCGGCGGCCGGGTATTCACCTCCACCGGTACCGGCGATGTGGTGGCCCTGGATGCCGACACCGGCTGCACCCGCTGGACCTACGCCACGGACAACAGCATCCGCCGCGTCAGTGTCGGCGCATCCGTTTCGCATCCTGACCAGCCCATGGTCTTCGTCGGCGACACCAAGGGCTACGTCTATGCCATCGACGCCAGCAACGGCACCCTGCGCTGGAAAACCCGCGTCGAGGATCACATCCTGACCCGCCTGACCGCCAGTCCCGTGCTGGCCGGCGACCGCCTGTTCGTCCCCATCTCCTCGATGGAAGACCCGCTGACGCACGATCCGGATTACGCCTGCTGCACCTTCCGCGGCGGTGTGGCGGCCATCGACGCGAATAGCGGCAAGTTGCTGTGGAAGACCCATACCATCGCCCAGGCACCCCGGCTCACCGGCAGGAAGAGCGAGCACGGCCAGCCTCTTTCCAGCCCCGCCGGCGCCTCGATCTGGACCCCCCTTGTGGCTGACATGAAGCGTGGCGTGGTCTATGCCGCTACTGGTGAGTCCTACAACATGGCCAATCCTGCGGGCGCCTATTCCATCATGGCCTTCGACATGAAGACCGGTGCCGTGCGCTGGCAGCAATCCACCCTGCCCCCGGCCAGGGTGCGCGATGCCGAATGCAAGGCCCGCGGCGAAGACACCGACTGCCGCAACATTTTCGGCTACGGCTCGCCGCCCCTGCTCGCTACCGCGTCGAATGGCCGCCAGTACGTCATCGCCGGCCAGAAATACGGCGTCGTGTATGCCCTGGATCCGGATCGCAAGGGCCGTATCGTCTGGCACAACAAGGTGTCCTACGGCGGTGACGTGGGCGGCGTGATGTATGGCATGGCCAGCGCCGGTGATGAAATCGTGGTGCCGATCGGTGATGTCGATGCCCGTCCGGGCATGAATCCCGGCGCGGTGGTGAAGCTCAATCTGGTCGATGGCAAGGAGCTGTGGCGCACGCCGGCCCCCGCACCCGAATGCAGCTGGGGCACGCGTGGCTGTCATGCCGCCCAGTCGGCCTCGGTGGCCCTGCTGCCCGACTTTGCTTTCGTCGGCTCCTGGGATGGCCACCTGCGGGCCTATGACAGAAGCAGCGGAAAAATTCTGTGGCAAACCGACACCGCCGGCAAATTCCCGGCGGTCAATGGTGTCGTGGCAGAAGGCGGCGCCGTCAGCGGCTATGCCCAGGCCGTGGTCAATGGCGCACTGTACGTAACTTCCGGCGCTGCCAGTCAGCGCCGGCCCGGCAATGCCCTGCTGGTTTATACGGAGGACGGAAAATGAAACTCAATCAAACCTGCCAGAACACGTGGCAAAAACGGCAAAAGGTGCAACATACACTGGCCGTACTGTTTCTGGCCCTGGCAGCCAGTAACGTAGGTGCAACAGAACTCCCTTGCCGAGATGCCGGATATCGTGATTTCGATTTCTGGATCGGTCGCTGGCAGGTCAGCACCGCAGAAGGTGCCGTGATCGGCCACAACCACATCAGCTCCATCGCCGGTGGCTGCGGGCTGATGGAGGAATGGAGCGGAGCTGATGGCGGCAACGGCAAAAGCCTGATCGTCTATCTCCCCGAGCACCGCCAATGGCGTCAGCTGTGGACCGCAAGCAGCGGCGAGCACAGCGACCGCACGGGAGGCGCCAGCGCCGACGGCATGGTGCTGGGCGATCCTCCCGGTGCCCCGCATCAGGGCCGCGACATCCTGCGCGCCGTTTCTCCTGACGAATTGCGACAGACAGAACAGGTCAGCGAAGACGGTGGCCGTCACTGGACCACGGTCTTCACAGGCATTTACCGGCGCCTGCCGGACCAGCCCTGAAAAAAACTCCCCCCCACTCGACATCACATCGCATCACATCATGAAAAAGGCACCTTGATGAATCCCAACCGTTTTGCAGTCCGTACCCTGCCCGTCCTGATGGTCACCGCCCTGGCCGGCGCCGCACCCCTGGCCTTCGGCCAGCAGGCACTGGAGGAAGTCATCGTCACCGCCCAGAAGACCGCGGAGAACCTGCAGGACGTGCCGATCTCGGTGCGATCCCTCGATTCCATGGCGCTGGAAAAATCCGGTGTCGTGGTGCTGACCGACATTCAGGCCTCCCTCCCCGGCCTGGATCTGGCCCCCTATCCGGGCAGCAACGAGACTCTTTATCCTTCCATTCGCAGCATCCAGGCCAACAGCGTCTCCGTTGCCACCCCCATCCCCATGGCGGTGCATATCAACGGTGTTTATGTCTCGCAGATTTCCGGCCTGAATACCGCCGGCGCCGATCTGGAACGCATCGAACTGCTCAAAGGCCCCCAGGGCGTGCTCTCGGGCCGGAACGCCACCGGTGGCGCGCTCAATCTCTACACGCTCAAGCCCACACTGGGTGAGTTCCAGTTCAAGCAGCAGATCACCGTCGCCGAACGCGGCCAGATTCTGGCCAAGACCAACGTCAATATTCCGCTCACTGAAAATCTGGCGGCCCGTATCTCCTACCTCAACAGCCGCAAGGACAACGATGGCATCCGGAACAGCGCACCGGGCGGCATCCAGTTCGGGCAAAAGGATTCCGAAGCCTGGCGTCTGGATCTGCGCTGGCGCCCCAGCGAACAGGTCACGGTGGACTATGGCTATGACCTTTCCGATTCCCATTCCTACGACACCCCGTCCCAGTGTCTGGCTCCCGCCAACCAGACCTGGTACGGTGGCTTCCTGGGCATGTTCGCCGCCGATCCCCGCGTCGCGGCCTACATGGCCGGCTGCTCGACCCAGAAACTGACCTCGCTGTACTATCCCTTCGCCCTGCCCAAGAACCACAACAAGATCGAAGGCCATACGCTGACCGTGGAATGGGTGCCCAGCACGCATCTGACAGTACGTTCCATCACCGGCTACCGCAAGGTCGATGCGCGCAACAACGTGATCTACAGCGCCTACGCCGGCGATGCCACATTCCGCGCCGACAACGGTCCCTTCTCGATCCTGCCCGTCGGTTCCACCCCCTTCAACGGCCAGGCCACCCAGTTCAATCTCTACAACGAAACCTGGTCGCAGGAGCTTCAGTTCATCGGCAAGGTGAATGAAAACTTCAAATACACCACCGGCATCTACTACAGCCAGGACAAGGGATCGCAGAATCAGGGCCCCGGCCTGACCGCCTATGTCGCCGATGGCGGCGCCATCATCGGCCCGGTGTTCGAGGCGGCCTATGGCATTCCGGGTCTGGCCGCCACGGTGGCCAACAGCGATCTCGCCGTGGCCTCGAACCGGGGCATCACCCGGGCGGTGAACACCTCCCTCGGCCTCTACGGCCAGATCAGCTGGCGGCCCGACATCCTCTCGCGCAAGCTGGAAATCGTGCCCGGGGTGCGCTACAGCAGGGATCACCGCCAGGCCACGGGTTACAACCTGAACGGCATGTATTTCGTCGACCCGACGACCAACACCCTGACTGCGGGCCTGCCCGGCGGCTTTGCCTCTGCCACGGGGGATCGCACCTTTTCCAACACCTCGCCCCAGATCTCGTTCAACTATCACTGGACCGATGACATGATGTCCTATGTCAAGATCGCCAAGGCGTACACGACCGGCGGCTTCGACATCATGTCGTCCGATCCGGTGGCGTTCTCGAAGGGCTTCGCACCGGAAACCCTGACCTCCTACGAGATCGGCTTCAAGGGAGAATTCCTCGATCATCGCCTGCGCACCAATATCGATGTGTTCCAGAGCAACTACTTCAACCAGCAGCAGTCCGTTGCCACACCGACCGCGACCGGGCCGGTATGGATCATCCAGAACGTGGGCCAGTCGCGCTATGACGGTATCGAAATGGACCTTGCATTCGCCGCGACGGAACGTCTGCGCCTCAACATGGATGCGGCCTGGCTGCGTTTCCGCTTCAACCATTTCGCGGATCTGACCAGCGGCCTGGATGTGGCCTCGACCCGTCGTCAGCTGACACCCAAGCTGGCCTACAACCTGAGCGCGAACTACCGCTTCCCCGATTTCGGCCTGCCCGGCAAGCTGGATGGCACCCTGAGCTTCTCGTACCGTGGTCCTTCCTCCACGGCCTATGACACGACCGTACCCAATGCCGCGTTCAGCAACATCACGCCTTCGATCAATATCGTCAATGGCCGCCTGGCCCTGTCGCAGATCCGGGTCGGCCCGGGCGGGAATGGCGATCTGACGGTGGCGCTGTGGGGCAAGAATCTGGCCGACAAGAAATACCAGACCTTCCGCTATCAGGCACCGATGGCCGACGCCGCCGCCAGCTGGGGCGAGCCGAGGACTTTCGGTATCGACATGATCTATCGTTACTGAGCGCCTGCAACTTCCCTCTTGCGTTGCCGATTGAAGCGCAACGTTTGGCCCGCCGGATTCCCGGCGGGCTTTTTTATTCCGGAGTGAAGATCCCGCAGCAATGAAAAAGTGCGGCAGCACCGCGCTTTTTCATTCGTGTCCCGCAGATCAGATCTTGCTGAAATCGGTGCCTTCCGGATAGAACTGGCGGAACCAGGCCCGGTATTGGGTGATGGGGCCATCGCCATCGCACAGCAGGGGTTTGGCGCGGTATTTCTTGTGGTTCCAGACGACGAAGTCCACGCTCTCGAAGCCGGCGCTCTGCTCGCCCTCGGCGTCACCGATCATGTGATCCACCAGATGTTTTGCCACCTTGTGCTCGGGGGAGCCATCGGCATACTTCTTGTGGGTGAAGCTCATACGCATCATCGATTTTTCGCGGGTGATGGGCTGGGTGTAGGAAATCATGGTCGAGGTGATGCCCTGGGTGGTAAAGCGGGCCACGACCAGTCCGGGGCCGCTCTGGTGAGTGACCAGATAACCGTGATTCATGTCGGCGTAATAATTGTGATCCTCGAAGCGCCACTCGGCATGGGGAATCTCGGGATTCCCGTGGAGAAAGCGCAGGTGGGCGAAATCCACCCCGTTCTCGGCGATTTCCTGGATCGCGGTATTCACCGGCCAGCTCCCCAGCCGGGGCTTTTCATACTCGTCGCTTTCCAGCTCGGGGATGGATGGCATCTCCCACAGGGGAGCGGTTCCGTCGGGGTGATACCAGGCCCAGATCATGCCCCACTTCTCGATCACGGGCAGGGTCCTGAGGATGGGCTTGATCTTGGTGATGGGCGGCGTCCGCTCGCCATACGGCACATCCCTGCACCAGCCGGCGCTATCGAACTGCCAGTGGTGAAAAGTACAGCGGATATTGTCGCCCACGACCTTGCCGCCGTGTCCCAGATGCGCTCCCAGATGCGGGCAATAGGGATCGGACATGCCGACCTTGCCGCCCTCACCGCGAAACAGCACCCACTCCTGATCGAGAATGAAGACATTACGTACTTCTCCCACCTTCAGGTTCTCGGAATGATCGACGTAGAACCAGCCGATGGGCATGGGAAAGGGACAACGCTCAAGCTGGCGCGGATCGACCAGGGCGTCTTCGGCGGGGGCATTCATGACGGCTCCTCCTTGGCTGGAAATTCTCTGTCGTGGCTGGGTGAATGTATGGTGTATCGGCCAGGCCCGGGGACATGGACCCACTCTCCGGTTCTGCAGACATCGGTTGCGCATGACACCGGATACGGAGCGAAGTATTCCCGCTGGCACGGGGTGCGGGCTTCGTCCAGTTAGACTAAAGCCTGAAAAAGCGCATCAATCGGGAAGGCACACGAAACAACCACCCTCTCCCGGATCGTTGATCGAACCTGTCTCCCCGGCTTCGAATCCCTCGTGGCAAGAGGCATGAGCCAGCAAAAGAGGGCGCTACAATGCAGCGCGATTTTTGCCCCGGAGCCGATGCACTCCGTCCACCATTCCGCCCGGAAATCCCAGCCATGACCACACCGCCCGATATCATCGAGAACCGCATCTACGACGAGATCGCCGTGGGCGATCAGGCGTCCCTTTCCCGCACCCTGCAGGCGGAGGACATCCAGATGTTCGCCGTCATGTCCGGCGACATCAGCCCCACGCATCTGGATGCGGAATACGCCCGCTCCTTCGCCTTTCGCGAAGTGATCGCTCACGGCATGTGGCCCGGCATCCTGATCACCACGGTGCTGGGAACGCGGCTGCCCGGTCCGGGAGTGATCCTGGTCGACCAGGCGATCCATTTTTCCCGCCCGGTGCGCATTGGCGACACCGTGACCGCGACCGTCACCTGCCAGCGCAAGTTCGATCACAACCATCACATCCTCTTCGACTGCGAATGCCACAATCAGGAAGGCGCACTGGTGATCCGCGGCACGGCCGAAGTGAAGGCGCCGGTCGAGAAAGTGCGTCGTCCCCGCGTGGAGCTGCCCGAAATCCGCCTGACCGAAACCCGCAAATCCCGCTACGAGCAGCTGCTCGCCATGACCCGGGGGCTTTCTGCCATTGCCATGGCCGTGGTCCATCCCTGCGATGCGGTTTCGCTGGGAGGCGCCCTCCTGGCCCGCGACGAAGGATTGATCGAGCCGTGGCTGATCGGCCCCGAAGCGAAGATACGCGCCACGGCGGAGCAGCTGGGGGCCGACATCACCGGCTGCCGCCTGATCGCCACGCCGCACAGCCATGCCGCTGCCGCAACTGCGGTAGCCCTGGCGCGGGAAGGCAAGGTGGAGGCCCTGATGAAGGGTTCGCTGCATACCGATGAACTCATGGCCGAGGTGGTTGCGAAAGAAACCGGGCTGCGCACCGCACGGCGCATCAGCCACGTCTTTCTGATGGAAGTACCCACCTATCCACGCCCCCTGCTCATCACCGACGCCGCCATCAACATCACCCCGACGCTGGAAGAAAAGGCCGATATCTGCCAGAACGCCATTGATCTGGCGCGCATACTGAAGATCGATCCACCTCGCGTGGCGATCCTGGCGGCGGTGGAAACCGTCAACCCCAAGATGCAATCCACGCTGGATGCGGCAGCCCTGTGCAAGATGGCCGACCGGAGCCAGATCACCGGCGGCGTCCTCGATGGTCCGCTGGCCTTCGACAACGCCATATCCGCCAGCGCGGCGCAGACCAAGGGCATCCAGTCCCCGGTTGCCGGCCGGGCGGACATCCTGCTGGTGCCGGACATCGAATCGGGAAACATGCTGGCCAAGCAGCTTGAATATCTCGCCGACGGACTCGCGGCCGGCATCGTGCTCGGTGCCCGGGTGCCGATCGTGCTCACCAGCCGCGCCGACAGCGCGACCACCCGCAGCATTTCTACGGCGCTGGCGGTCGTCATCGCCCATTCCCGCCGCAACCCGAAACCCTGATCTCCGGCCTCTGCCCGGATCGCAAGGCTCCCCATGGAAACATTGCTGACCCTCAACGCCGGCTCCTCGTCGATCAAGTTTGCCGTCTATCCCTACCAGCAGGAGAGCATCGCCCCGGCACTGTACAAGGGGCAGATCGAAGGTCTGGGTGATGCGCCCCGGCTCGAAACCGAAGATGGCGCGGGGCGGCCGTTGGATCATCAGACGCTTGATCTGGCGGGCGATGCCGACAGCCAGCATCGCGCCGCCCTGGCCGCCCTGCTCGCCTGGCTGCACGCCCGCGGCGCGGACCATGGTGTACAGGCAGTGGGCCACCGGGTGGTGCATGGTGGGGACGAATTCGCCGCCCCGGTACGCATCAACGAGGGCGTACTGACGCGCCTCGCACGCTATTCGTATCTCGCTCCGCTGCACCAGCCGCACAATCTGCGCGGCATCCAGGCCATCACGGCGATACGTCCCGATCTGCCCCAGGTGGCCTGTTTCGATACCTCATTCCATCTCGGGCAACCCGATGTCGCGCGCCACATTGCCCTGCCTCGCACCCTGACCGAAAACGGGCTGAAGCGCTATGGCTTCCACGGACTTTCCTATCACTACGTGGCCGAATCGTTGCCGCACCACCTGCCACCCGCGGCACGAAAGCGCGTCATCATCGCCCACCTGGGCAATGGCGCATCCCTTTGCGCGCTGCAAGACGGCCGCAGCATCGCCACCACCATGGGATTCACCGCGCTCGATGGCCTGGTGATGGGCACCCGTTGCGGCAACATCGACCCCGGCGTCGTGCTGCACCTCCTCGACCAGGAAGGGATGGATACCACCCGGGTGACGCAACTGCTCTACAAGGAATCCGGATTGCTCGGTGTATCGGGCATTTCCGCCGACATGCGCACCCTGCTCGCCTCGCCGGACCCTGCCGCTGCGGAGGCGGTGGATCTGTTCTGCTACCGCGCGATCCGGGAAATCGGCTCCCTCGTCGCGGCGCTGGGAGGGCTGGATGCGCTGATATTCACCGCCGGTATCGGCCAGCATGCGGCACCGGTCCGTGCCCGCATCTGCCAGGCGCTGGGTTGGCTGGGGCTGGAATTCGACACGGCGGCGAATGCCCGTCACGCCACCACCATCAGCACAACGGAAAGCCGCGTGCATACCCTGGTGCTGCCAACGGACGAGGAAGTCATGATTGCCCGGCTGACCCGGGAATGCCTGCGCCGAACCTGACCCCCCACCGGCAGCTGCGGAGTCCCCCCGCAGAATCCCCTGCCGGAAAAACTTTCAATATAAACAGTCAGCTACGGCACGGCATCGGAACGTCGACACTTTTCGTACCCGGAACGTACCATCCAAGCAGGCAATAAGGGGATTGATTCGCCAGCTTTTCCCCGCCTTGATCCATCGCCCTGCCCATACTATATCTAGTAGAAGAAAAACA
>JAFEDH010000002.1 GCA_018241695.1 Pseudomonadota bacterium
AAGTAAATTTCAATATATTAGTTAGTATCAGATAATTAAAGTGACGGACTGATCAAAAGTAATCGGATAATTGCCCGGCACGGCCGGATTTTCAAGGAGGGCGGCAATGGATGCGGCGGTAGCGTTTCCCGATATCGATTTCGGGGTGGATGACGTACCTGATTTTCACGCACGCATGGATGCCTTGCGGGCGCAGGGAGAGCGGGTGGTGCCGGTGCGTTACCTGGGGCAGACGGCCTGGCTGATTCTGCGTTACGAGGATGTATACAAGGCTTATCGGGACAACGAGAACTTTCCTTGCAGCGAGGCTTATCTGCGCCATAGCGAGCCGGTCCAGGGGCGCACCCTGTTGTGTATCGAGGGGGACGAACACCGGGTCAAGCGCCTGCTCATTGCCCGCGAGTTCCTGCCGCAGAAGGTTGCGGAATATGTGGATCGCCTGATCCTTCCTCTGGCAGATGAGCTGATCGATGCCTTTGCGGGCCGGGACGAAGTGGATCTGGTGGCAGGCTACACGCGTCCCTTGCCGTTACGTTTGATCACCCGCCTGATGGGGATCCCCGATGACAATGTGGAGCAACTCGTCGCCTGGGTCGAGGGCCTCTTCAGTTTCCCGACCGATCCCGAGGGCGCCCGGCGGGCCAAGCAGGAAGTGACGGATTATCTGCTGCCCATGATTCATGCGCGGCGTGATCATCCACGGAATGATCTTCTGTCCCTGCTGGCGAACAGCGAGGTGGAGGGGCAGCGGCTGACTGACGAAGACATCCTGTCCTTCGCCCGCCTGATATTTCCCGCGGGTGCCGACACCACCTATCTCACGATGGGCAGCATGCTTAACGCAGTACTGAGCGATCCTGGCCTGTACAAGACGCTTGTCGAACAGCCCGAACTCCAGCCCAGGGCCGTGGAGGAAAGCCTGCGCCTGTTTGGTACCGTGGCATTGCAGAACCGCTATACCGTGACCGGTTGCGAATTGCACGGTGTGCGCATCCCGCCCCATTCCTGGGTACTGTTCGGCAATGCGCCAGCCAATCACGAGCCAGAACTGCACGAAGATCCACACCGGTTCGATCTCGGGCGCGAGCATCACAGGCTGGTCACCTTTGGCGGCGGCACCCATTTCTGTCTTGGCTCTCATCTGGCACGGGCCACGCTCCGGGTCGGACTTTCGCGACTGCTGGCACGACTGCAGGGGCTGCGACTGGCGGGTCCTCCGGTTACTCCCGTGGGTGCGATCCTGCGCGGGGTACGCAAACTGCCTGCAACCTTCGATTCCATTCTTCCTGCCGGAGTGTAACCATGAGCAATCCCGAGCACATCGTCAATACCATGATGGCCGCCTGCTGCCGCAAGGATTTCGAAGCGGTGCTGGCATGCTTTCACGAAGATGCCTGCTATCACAACATTCCCATCGAGCCGGTGACAGGCCATGCCGGTATTCGCGCCATGCTGGAACCCTTCATTTCAGCGGCCACCGAGGTGGACTGGGTGATCCATAATTCGGTGAGTAATGGCCAGAATCTGGTGATGAACGAACGTACCGACCGCTTTCTGTTGCCAACCGGCTGGATCGAGTTGCCGGTCATGGGCGTGTTCGAAGTCCGTGAAGGCAAAATCGCCGGCTGGCGCGATTACTTCGACATGGGGCCCATGCGCCCCCTGCTGGGTGGCTGAGTCGTTTAACATCGCTCCCTCGTGTGTGAAATATCCATGATTCAACACAAGAGGAGACACCATGACCGCGCAGGAAAAATTCCGCCACCAGTATGGCCCCTGGGCGCTGGTTGCCGGCGCATCCGAAGGGATCGGGCGCAGTTTCGCCGAACATCTGGCGGCTCAGGGCCTCAATCTGATCCTGCTATCGCGCCGCGCCGACGTTCTGGAGGCGAGTGCCGCGCAGATTCGCGCCCGTCATGGGGGCGAGGTGGCCACGCATGCCGTGGATCTCACCGCGCCGGATTTTTCCGGCAATGTGGATGCCATCGTCGGCCAGCGTGAAATCGGCTTTCTGGTGTACAACGCGGGTGCGGTGCATGGCGCCGGACTGTTTCACGACGAGCCGCTGGACAAGGCGCTGAATCTGGTCCGGCTCAACTGCATCGGTCCCCTGGTGCTGACCCATCGTATCGGTGCGGGGATGAAAGCCCGTGGTCGTGGCGGCATCGTCTTGCTTTCATCCCTGGCCAGCCTGGCGGGGGGCGCCTATGTCGCTGCCTATGCCGCCACCAAGGCTTTCGACATGGTTCTCGCGCAATCCCTCTGGGCCGAACTCAAGGGATTCGGTGTCGACGTGCTGGGTCTGGTCGCAGGCGCCACCCGCACACCCGCCATGGCCAGCTCGGGATTGAGTTTCCGGAAGACGGAAGCACCATCGTCGTCCGGTCCTGAAACCAATGTCTTGCCGATGGAGCCCGATGAGGTCGTTGCAGAAGCCTTTGCGCATCTTGCCGAAGGGCCGCTCTGGTTCCCGGGCGAGAAAAACCGTGCCTCGGCCGCCGCGATGCGGGCGGCTCCCCACGGTCAGGCCGTTGAGGCCATGAGTGCCGCTGCTGCCGGCATGTATGGCCGCCCCTGGCCACTGGGTCCGCACCGCTAGGCCTGCGGGGCGACAAGAACACATCAGTACAACGAATGAGCAAATGAGGAGACGAAATGTCGGAACAGGAAAAGTTGCCACAATCTTCCACTCCGGATGGAGCAGCCGGTAGCCCGGGTGATCGCCGGCGCTTCCTGAAGACGGCGGTCGGTTCGGCCATCGCGGCAGGAACGGGTATCGCGGGCGGGGCACTGGCTGCCACCGCACCCTTGCAGCACAGTGAAGTCAGGCACTGGGACGGGGAAACCGACCTGCTCATCATGGGCTCGGGTATCGGCGGAATTGCCGCAGCCATCGAAGCCCGCCGCCAGGGCATGAGCGCCCTGGTGCTGGAAAAATTCAATGTCCTCGGCGGTTCGTCGGCCCTTTCGGGTGGCGTTTGCTATATGGGTGGCGGCACCCCCTTGCAAAAAGCGCTGGGCTTCGAGGACAGCACCCAGGCGATGCATGACTTCATGGTGGCGGCCAGCGGTGTTTACGCCCCCAAGGAAAAAATCGCCGTCTATTGCGATGGCAGCCTGGACCATTTCGACTGGCTGGTGGAAAACGGCGTCAAGTACGCGCAGCGGTTTTCGGCGGAAAAGGAGTTGTCACACAAGGCGGCTTCCCTCTACTACTGCGGCTGTGAAAAGAGCTACCCCTTCCGCAATATCGCCCATCCGGCACCCCGCGGGCATGTCCCCCCTGCCGAGAACCAGACCGGTGGCCGTGAACTGATGACCTTTCTCATCGCCGCAGCACGCAGGCTGGGTGCGGATATCCGCACCGAAGTCGACGTCGAGCGCCTGGTCATGGAGAGCGATGGCAGCGTGGCCGGATTACGTGTGATGGAAAATGGCAGGACACTCCATATCCGTGCCCGCAAGGGGGTGGTGCTGGCGGCGGGCGGCTTCGTACACAACAGCGAGATGATGGCCAGCTACGCCCCGGATCTGAATCGTTGCCGGCCCCGCTGGGGCCATGCCGGGCATCTGGGGCAAGGCATTCTCATGGGGATGTCGGTCGGTGGCCGTACCCGCATCATGGACCACGGTTTTTCCGTGCTGCCCTTGTATCCCCCCGAAGATGTGCTCAAGGGTGTGGTGGTCAATGGCCAGGGTCAGCGCTGCATTACCGAGGACACCTATTATGGTGTCATGGGCCATGAAATTCTGGTCCATCAGAAGGGTCGGGGCTATCTGATTGTCGATGCCGCATGCGATTACCCCGCACTCGATTACCGGGTGGTGATCGCGGCACGCGATGACACCATCGCCGGCCTTGCGGCGAAGTTGCACTTGCCTCCTGGCGTACTGGAGGAAACGGTCGCTTATTACAACAAGTATGCCGCTCAGGGGCAGGATCCACTCTTTGGCAAAGCGCCCCCCTTCCTCGCGCCGCTGCAAAAAGGTCCGTATTCGGCCTACGATCTGAGCCCCGAAAAAGCCTTCTACGCGGTGCAGACCTTTGGGGGGCTGGAAACCAATGTCGACGGTGAAGTCATCAATGCCTGGGGAGAGGCGATCCCCGGGCTCTACGCCGCAGGCCGCACATCGGCGGGCATTCCGGTTTCACCCTATTACGCCAGTGGGCTGTCGATCGGCGATGGCAGCTTCTTCGGCCGCCGCGTCGCCAAACATGCCGCCCGGCGCAAGGCTTGAGGAGATCGTCATGAAACTACGCCACATCCATCGGTTCGCCACCCTGCTTGGTTGCGCCACGTTGCTGTCCGCGCAGGCCGAAATGCCTGTGGGTGATGCCGAACGCGGCCGGGAGGTGTTCGCCGCCTGCCGCACCTGTCACTATCCGGAAAAATATGTCGGCAACCACAACGGACCCAGCCTGTTCAATGTATTCGGCCGCAAGGCGGGCAGCACGGATTTCGCTTACTACTCCAAGACGATGAAGGCGTCCAATCTGGTATGGACGCCGGAGTTGCTGGATTTCTGGCTGGCCAATCCGCGCACCTTCCTCAAGGGCAGCACCATGGTGACCGTGCCCATGCCCAATCCCCAGGACCGGGCCGATCTGATCGCCTATCTGAAGCAGTTCAAGGAGTAGGGTCAGGCGGATGTCGCTCCTGCCCGGAGCAGGCCATCGCTCCCGGCAGTACAGTTCGGAGCAATCCTGACATTAGAGGGTGGAGGTGAGCCGGAGAGTGTAGGCATTCGCCGCAACGTGCTCGCCCCGATGCTGATCAGAACGTGCTGGGGACGCTCGAAGGGCGTTCCCGCCAAGATACCCTCCGTTCAGGAAAATCGCCCCGATCGTGGGTCTCGCAAGGGCACGGCATTGCCCATGGGATCAAGTTTTTCTACCCATGGAGTCAAGTCTCCGGCGCTCAAGACCCCGAGAATGGCGCTGCGTCCGGCATCCGTGTTGGCCGCAGTATCTGCCGATCACCATAATCCATGGAGGAACCAAGAATGGGACTGCGAGGCATCAACCGTATCGTGATCGCCGTGAGAGATCTGGAGGCGTCCAAGCGCCAGTATGCCGACATGCTGGGGGCGACGTTCAGCGATGCCCACTGGACGGGAGCACCGTTCGGCATCCTGGTTTCCATCGCCTGGGACGCCGGTATCGAACTGTGTGCACCGATGCCGGGCCGGGAGCATGACAGCGCGGTATCGCAGTTTCTGGCAAGGAACGGCGAAGGCATCATAAACGTCTTCTTCGGCGTGGACGATGCCGATGCGGCGATGGCGCGGGCCGCCGCGCACGGCTATACCTGTACGCATGCGCTGGACTACAGCCAGAACGAAATCGACCAGCACCTGGGCGGGCGTTTTTGTCGCTACCAGGAATTCAACCTTGCTTCCGCGCAGCGCTGTGGCTTTGGTGCCTCCCTCGCCCGGCTCGACCGGAAATCCGGGTAGGAGCGGTGACCTTTGTCATAATCTCCTGGCCAGGTTAAGTGACATATCGCGGAGGCGATCAGCGGATGACTACGACATTCCCCGGGCAGGACAACATGGTGTGGCGCGGCCTCGACGGCTGGCGCGAGTTCATGTCCCTGCGCTACCCCGGCGTTCAGGTGTTTTCCGAAAACAGCGGGCGCGGCTTTCGCACCCGCTACCGCTCCTGGTGGTTCAGCGGCCTGGAACTCGCGGAGATCCGCTCGGCTTCCGGCCAGAGCCTGCAGGTGCCGCAACCGCAACAGGCCGCCCCGGACAGCTATTACCTGACGCTGCAATTGAGCGGCGGTTTTCACGGCGGTCAGGACGACCGGGAATGCCATGCCGGCCCCCGGTCGATGCTGCTGCTCGACAGCCATGTGTCCCAATGGCGGGAACTCGGCGCCGACAGCCATCTGCTCAATGTGCGCCTGCCCAAGTCGATGCTGGAGCATTACCTGGCCGATCCGCGGGCGGTGTGCATGAGCCCGGTGAGTGCCGCTGCCGGTCAGGGTGCGCTGGTATGGGACTTCATCACCGCGCTCTGGGCACGGCGGGTGGAATTGGACGCCGCCGGCATGACGGAAATGGCGGCGGTGGTGGCGCACCTGGTCGCTGGCCTGTTCGGCGCACGGCACAGCGGGACGCCTGCGGGCTCACGCCGGGTACAGTCACAGCGGCAACGGGTGCTGGAATACATTGCCGCGAGTCTGCGCGACCCGCAACTGGAAGTGCGGCACGTCGCCGACGCCTGTGCCATCTCGCCACGCTATGTGCATCTGCTGATGCGTGACAGCGGCCGGACCTTCTCCCAATACCTGCTGGAGCATCGTCTGGAGGGCTGCCGCGCCGCCCTGCAAGGTGCCGCGGGAATGCGCCGGTCGATCACCGAAATCGCTTTCGGGTGGGGCTTCAACGATGCCTCCCACTTCAGTCGCGCCTTTCGCAATCGCTACGGCCTGTCGCCGCGGGAGTTCCGCAATCAGGCCCGGGCACTAGCCCGGTAGTACCAGCGTTCACACCAGGAACACGCTGATCAGATAGATGCAGACGGTGGCGCTGCCGATCTCTTTGGCGCATTTCGCGAGATCGTGGCGATCCGGCAGGATGCGGTCCCCATCGGCTTCGATGGCGGAGTCGAGCAGTTCCCACCACCAGCATCAGCAGCGTCTTCCCGCGCGGGTGGATCCCTTTCCGGAAATCAGGAGCGATCGGGTGGTTGATGATCTCTCATGGGGTTCGGTATGGGGTGGCTGGATCAGAGCGTGCGGGAGATCAGCTCTTTCATGATCTCGTTGGTGCCGCCGTAGATTGGCTCGATGCGGGCATCGGCCCAGGCGCGGCCGATCGGATATTCCCACATGTAGCCGTAGCCGCCGTGCAGTTGCAGACAGGTATCCATCACCTTGCAACGCAGATCGGTACACCAGTACTTCGCCATGGCGGCAGTGGTGGCATCGAGCTTGTGATCGAGCAGTAACTCGATCAGCTTGTCCACGAAGATGCGGCCGATCTGGATTTCGGTTTTCAGTTCCGCCAGCTTGAATTTGGTGTTCTGGAAATCGAAGATGGTCTGGCCGAAGGCCTTGCGTTCCCGGGTGTAGTCCACGGTCCATTGCAGGGCCGCCTCGCAGGCGGCCATGGCCTTGACGGCGATCTGCATGCGCTCCCAGGGCAGTTCCTTCATCATGTAGATGAAGCCTTCGTTTTCCTTACCCAGCAGGTGGGTGGCGGGGATGCGCACATTGTCAAAAAACAGTTCGCAGGTGTCTTGGGCCTTGAGGCCCACTTTTTTCAGGCGCCTGCCCTTGGTGAAGCCAGGCATGGTGGTGTCGATCACGAACAGGCTGGTGCCGCGCGAACCCCTGGCCGCGGGATCGGTTTTGGCCACCACCACGACGGCATCGGCATGCCAGCCATTGGTGATGAAGGTTTTGGAACCGTTCAGCACATAGTGATCACCGTCGCGGATGGCAGTGGTTTTCAGACCCTGCAGGTCCGAACCGGCGGCCGGCTCGGTCATGCCCAGGGCGGTGATGATCTCGCCGCTGGCCATGCGCGGCAGATAGGATTTCTTGACCAGCTCGGTACCGAAATTGAGTATGTACTTGGCGACAATTTCCGAGTGCATGCCCCAGCCGATACCGCTGGCGCCAACCCGGTCCACTTCCTCGAAAAGCACGATGCTGTAGCGCAGATCGGCATCAAAGCCACCGTATTCCTCAGGGATGGTGGGACAGAGAAAGCCCGCGGCACCGGCCTTGCGCCAGACCTCCCGGTCGACATAACCCTGTTCCTCCCAGGCCATGTGGTGGGGCACCACTTCCTGTTCGAGGAATCTGCGTACCGTGTCGCGGAACTGCTGGTGCTCTTCCGCAAAAATTGTTCTTGCGACCATGTCGTGTTTCCTTTCCGGATTTTTCGGGTCAGACGATTTCGAGCAGGCCCGCCGCGCCCATGCCGGTGCCGACGCACATGGTTACCACCGCGTATTTCACCCCGCGTCGCCTGCCCTCGATCAGGGCATGGCCGACCAGGCGGGCGCCGGTCATACCGAAAGGATGGCCGACGGCGATCGCACCACCATTGACGTTGAGACGGTCGTGGGGGATGCCCAGCCTGTCGGCGCAGTAGAGCACCTGCACGGCGAAGGCTTCGTTGAGTTCCCACAGGCCGATATCCTCCACCTTGAGGCCGGCGCGCGCGAGCAGCTTGGGTACGGCGAAGACGGGGCCGATACCCATTTCGTCCGGTTCGCAACCGGCCACGGCGAAGCCACGGAAAACGCCCAGTGGCCGCAGACCGCGCCGGGCGGCCAGCGCCCCGTCCATCAGCACGCAGGCCGAGGCGCCGTCGGAAAACTGGCTGGCATTGCCCGCCGCCACCGTGCCGCCGGGCAGGGCGGGCCTGATTCTGGACACACCTTCCAGGGTGGTGTCGGCGCGGATGCCTTCGTCACTGGAGAGGGTCACTTCCCTGCTGGTCACGGTGCCGGTCGCCTTGTCCAGCACGCCGGCCATGACGCTGATCGGCACGATCTCGTCATCGAACTTGCCGGCGGCCTGGGCGGCGGCGGCACGACGCTGGCTTTCCACACCGAAGGCGTCCTGGCGATCACGACCGATGCCATAACGTTTCGAGACCGTCTCGGCGGTTTCCAGCATCGACATATAGACATCGGGCCGGTTCTTGAGCATCCAGTCGTTGTAGAACATGTGGGAGTTCTTGTGATTGACCACGCACGAGACAGACTCCACACCGCCGGCCACATAGACATCGCCTTCCCCTCCCTGGATCGCCAGGGCAGCCGAGGCGATGGCCTGCAGGCCCGAGGAGCAGAAACGGTTGATGGTCATGCCTGCAACATCGACCGGCAGCCCGGCACGCAAGGCCGCGATACGGGCGATATCCCAGCCCGTGGCACCCTCGGGCCAGGCGCAGCCGAGCACCACATCCTCGATTTCCTTCGGTTCCACTCCGGCCCGTTCGACGGCGGCCCGGACCACGTGGCCGGCCATGGTGGCGCCGTGAGTCATGTTGAGCGCACCACGCCAGGATTTGGCCAGCCCGGTGCGTGCGGTGGAGACGATCACTGCTTCTTTCATCGCATTCGCCTTTTTGAAATCAGTTGAAATTTTTGCGTTCCGCTACGTGCCTGACCAGCAGGGGTGCGGGTGCCCACAGATCGGGAGCCGGGGTGCCGCGCCCGAAGCGCTTGATGGCGCGCAGAACGTTGTAGAGACCCTGGTTGTCGGCATAGAGCATGGGACCGCCACGATGGCTGGGGAAGCCGTAACCGGCCAGATACACCATGTCGATGTCCGAGGCGCGCAGGGCGATGCCTTCCTCCAGCAGCTTTGCGCCTTCGTTCACCAGGGCGAAGATCAGTCGCTGGACGATTTCCTGATCGCTGATCTTGCGTCGGGAAATGCCCATTTCCTGGCTGTGGTTCACGATCAGTGTTTCGACCACGGGATCGGGCTGAGGGTCGCGCTTGCCTTCTTCGTAGCGATACCAGCCGGCGCCGGTCTTCTGCCCGTAGCGGCCCAGATCGCAGAGCTTGTCGGCAATCCCGGAGAACTTCATGTCGGGGTATTCGACATACTGGCGCTGACGCACCAGGCGGGAGACATCGTTGCCGGCCAGATCGTTCATGCGGAACACGCCCATGGCCATGCCCCACTTTTCCAGGGCGCGGTCCACCTGCCAGGGCAGGGCGCCTTCCTCCAGCAGGAAGCAGGCTTCGCGCATGTACTGGTGCACCATGCGGTTGCCGATGAATCCGTCGCAGACGCCGGATACCACCGCCAGCTTCCTGATTTTTTTTGCCAGTCCCATCACCGTGGCCAATACGTCCTTGCCGGTGCGGGCGCCACGCACCACTTCGAGCAGACGCATCACGTTGGCAGGGCTGAAGAAGTGCATGCCGATCACATCTTCCGGGCGGCGCGTGCAGGCCGCGATCTTGTTCAGATCCAGGGTGGAAGTATTGGAGGCCAGGATGGCGCCGGGCTTGGCCACTTCGTCCAGTTTCCTGAACACCTGCTCCTTGACGCCCAGATCCTCGAACACCGCCTCGACCACCAGATCCACGCTCTTCAGGTCGTCGTAGCTCAGGCTGCCTTGGAGCAGGCCCATGCGCTGCTCCAGTTTTTCGGTGCTGAGCTTGCCCTTTCTGGCGGAGTTCTCATAGTTCTTGCGGATGGTGGCGATGCCACGCTCCAGGGCTTCCTGCTTCATCTCCAGCAGGACCACCGGCAGGCCGGCGTTGAGAAAGCACATGGCGATGCCGCCGCCCATGGTGCCGGCACCGATCACCGCCACCCTGGCAACAGGGCGCACCGGCGTGTCGGGCGGCACATCGGGAATTTTGGAGGTGGCGCGCTCACCAAAGAAAACGTGACGCAGGGCCTTGGATTCGGAGGTGCGCATCAGGGTCTCGCACAGTTCCGTTTCGTAGTCGATTCCCTGGTCAAACGGCATATGTACGGCGGCGTGCAGGGCATCGATGCACTTTTCCCGGGCGGGGAATCTGGGGAACGCGGCCTTGACCTGCTGGCGGGCGAAATCGAGGAAGCCGTCGGCGTTGGGGTGCTCCACCTTCATGTCGCGCACCCGCTTCAGGGGACGGACATCGGCGATCCTGCCGGCAAAGGCCACGGCAGCGGTGACCACATCACTGGTGACGATCTCGTCGAACAAGGGAGTGCCATGAAAGGTCTCCGCAGGCTGGGTGGCGCCGCTGACGATCGCGTTGAGCGAAGGTTCCAGACCCAGCACCCGGGGCAGGCGCTGGGTTCCGCCGGCGCCGGGGATGATGCCCAGGTGCACTTCAGGCAGGGCGATCTGGGCGTCGGCCAGCGTGACGCGGTAGTGGCAGGCCAGGGCGAGCTCCAGACCGCCCCCCATACAGGCGCCGCTGATGGCGGCCACTACCGGCTTGGGGCTGTTGTCGAGGGTGGTGATCACATCGAACAGCCGGGGCGCGAGGGAAAATGTACCGGCCGCGAATTCGGAGATATCGGCGCCGCCGCAGAACGCCTTGGGCAGGCCGGTGAGCACCACGGCCCGGACCATGGCATCGTCCATGGCCTGGTCGATGGATTCCATGAGGCCGACGCGCAACGCATAGCCCAGACTGTTGACGGGCGGATTGTTCATGGCGATCACGGCGATGCCGTTGCGATTCTCGTACTGGACGATGCTCATTTATGCTCCAATGGTCTCTACGGAAGGGTTCCGTTTCCGGAATGCAGGCTCGTGGGTTGAGGAACATCCCGCCCGCTTCAGGCAAGGCAAGGCGGGGCGGTGGATGCGGCGGATAAACCGGGGCCTCGCGGCAGACCGGACCGGTACAGCCGGTGGAGGCTGCCCTTGCGGGTCGCCTTCGGGTCTTGCGTCCTCCGGTATGAATCGCAGTCTATTGTCGGGGTCGCGGGGGCTCTTCGTCTGGTTAGACTAAGTATCAACCATTGCGATCCGTCAGACTTCGGGCCACCCGGAAAATTCGACATGAGGAGACGGCATGGACCGTGACGATTCCATGAAGACGGCACACTACGCTCTGCTGTTGCTGGTGCTGACCTATGTCCTGAACTATATCGACCGCAACATCCTCGCGGTGATGATCGAGCCGATCAAGCGGGAGTTCGATGCGACGGATACCCAGATGGGCCTGCTCACCGGGATTTTCTTTTCCGCGCTCTACGTGGGCTGCTCGATTCCCATTGGCCGCATCGCCGACCGCACCACCCGCTCCGGTGTGATTGCCGTCTCCTGCGCCCTCTGGAGCGTGATGACCATGGCGTGCGCCGCGGCCACCAATTTCTGGCAGATGGCCCTGATCCGGATGGGTGTGGCCATCGGCGAAGCCGGTGGAACGCCGGCCACCCTGTCGCTTATCGCCGATCTCTATCCGCCCCGACGCCGCGCTTTCGCCATGAGTGTTTACACGGTGGCGCCGTTATTCGGTGCCTTTCTCGGGGTGGCAGGTGGGGGCTGGCTGGCCGCGCACTACGGCTGGCGCAATGCCTTCATCGCCGCCGGTCTGCCCGGGCTGCTGCTGGGTCTGGTGATCTGGCTCACGGTGAAGGATCCACCCCGCGGCCGTTGGGAAGAGGGCCATGTCGCCACCGAGGTTCCGGCAGCACAAGCCGATACGCTGGGCCAGTCCATACGCCGGATCTGGTCCATGCCTGTATTCCGCATGATTACCGTGGCGATGGCCATGGCCTGTTTTTTTGGCTCGGCGCTCAATGCCTGGGGCGTGAGCTTCCTGGTGCGAACTCATGGTGCCGTCTTGCAGGATGCGGGCATGATCGTCGGTTCCGTGACCATTGCTTTCGGTGTTGCCGGCACCCTGTTTTCCGGCTGGCTGTGCGATCGTCTGGTCCGGCGCGATGTGCGCTGGCAACTGGGCCTGCCGGCGGTGGGCATGCTGCTTTCGGTGCCGATCAGCATGGCGTACTTTCTCTGGCCGGTCGGGCCCGGGTTCACGATGTTCGGCGTCACGGTTCCCGAGGCAGTTTTTTTCCTGATGCTCTATGCCCTGATCAACATGTGGTGGATGGGTCTGGGCTTTACCGCCGTGAGCAAGGTGGTACCCGCGCATCTGCGCTCGGTGGCCAATGCCTTTCTCAACACCGTGATCGGGCTGATCGGTCTGGGCATGGGCCCGACCTTCGTTGGCTTGCTCAGTGATGTCTTCGCTCCCCATGCCGGGCAGGATGCGTTGCGTTACGCGCTGGCGTTTACCGCGGCCACTGCCGTGATTCCGGCCTATTTCTTTGCCCGGGCCATCGCACCTTACGCCCGGGGGCGGCTGACGGATGCGGCCATGGCGGCTGCGGGCTGATGCCCGGCAATCACGGTTGCAATGCTGTCGCCTGCCATGATGTGGCTGCGCGCTATGCGGCAAAGCTGCTGGCGCAACTGGGGGAAACCGCCCGTCCTTGTCGGATGCCGCCACGCCATCCGGCGCAAGGGTGGGCGGAAAGCGGCCTGATGCATCTGACCGGTATCGCTGGTGGGCCTCCCGATCTTTGCCCCACACCCCTGCCGGATTGCGCCGATGGCGTGATCGCCGCGCTGGATGCGCTGGCTACGTTGAACCCGTTGTTCACATCGACCACATCGTCCGCCCCGGCGCGCGCGCATGCTCTCGGGAGCATTTCCGGCGCCGGCCTGCTCACCGAGCGCGCCGCGCTGTACGGCCATACGCGCCAGGGTGCGACGTCCCCCGGCGGCAGCTGCCACCTGCTGGAGGCCCGTGATGGTGTGCTGGCCCTCAATCTTGCGCGGGACGAGGATCGGGATCTGCTTCCGGCCTGGCTCGAAATCGGAGCAACGGACTGGAGCAGCATTGCCGCCGCCATCGCCAGTCGGCCCCTCGACGATCTGATCGGGCGCGGCCGCCTGCTGGGCCTGGCTTTGGCGCCTGTGACGATGCCTGGCGCACAGGCATCGTGGTTCACCGTATGCGCCGAAGGGCCGATGCTTTCCGGTATCGCAACCGCTCCGCTGGTCGTCGATCTGGCGTCCCTCTGGGCCGGACCGCTGTGTTCCCGTCTGCTGCAAATTCTTGGCGCACGGGTGCTCAAGGTGGAAAGCGTGCAGCGTCCCGATGGTGCCCGGCGCGGACATCCCGCCTTTTACGATCTGCTCAATGCGGGCAAGGAAAGTATTGCTCTGGATTTCCGCAGTGCCGAGGGTCGCAATCAGCTGTGCGCCCTGATCGCGGCGGCTGACATCGTCATTGAAGGCTCCCGTCCCCGCGCCCTGCGCCAGCTGGGGATCGATGCCGAAACCTGGGTGCGGACGCGGGGTGGGCGCACGTGGATTTCCATCACCGGTTATGGCCGCACTCCACCCGAAGCGGAGTGGGTGGCCTTTGGTGACGATGCGGCGGTGGCGGCGGGTCTCAGCGGCCTCTATCACCAGTCATCGGGCCACCTTGCCTTTTGCGGCGATGCGATTGGCGATCCCCTCACCGGCATGCATGCCGCCTTGCTGGCCTGGAGCAGTCATTGTCGTGGACGCAGCCGCCTGTATTCGATTGCTCTGCGCGATGTGGTGGCGCATTGTCTCGACCAGGATCGGCCGCCTGATGCCGCCACGGCCCGGGCACGGCGCGAGGCATGGCTCGCGCATCTTGTGGGCCAACCGGTTGCGGTTCCTGTCGCACGGAGGCCCGCAGGTGCGGCAGCGGCTCTCGGTGAGCATACCCGGTCCGTATTGATGGAGTTCGGTATTCCATGTTGATCCGGGGCGCCGATCTCTGGGGGCATGGCCTCGGCGATCTTCGGGTGGCCGGCGGGCGCATCGCCGCCCTGGGGCAGGGGCTTGTCCATGCGCCCGGAGAAGCGCTGGTGGAGGCCCGCGGTGGCGCGTTGCTGCCCGGTCTGCACGATCATCACATTCATCTCCTGGCCTGGGCCGCAGCCCAGGCTTCGGTAGCCTGCGGCCCGCCTGCTGTGGCCGATGAGTCCGCGCTCATCAGCGCCTTGCGCCAGGCCGCGGCCAGATTGCCGCCCGGTGCCTGGCTGCGCGGCGTGGGGTATCACGAATCGGTAGCGGGTGAGATCGACCGGGATTGGCTCGATCAGGCCCTGCGGGATTATCCGGAGGTGCCGGTGCGCATCCAGCACCGTGGAGGCCGGCTCTGGATCTTCAACAGCCGGGGTCTCGATGCGATCGGAGACTCCACGGAAGGCCCCTTTGAATACCGGGAAGGCCGCTGCACGGGCCGTCTCTATGAAGGGGATGCCTGGCTGCGCACCCGGCTTCCGGGGCAGCGTTCCTCCCTCGCCGCGGTGAGCACCTATCTCGCGCGCCGTGGCGTGACCTCGGTGACCGATACCACACCCGGCAACGATGCGGCGGCCTATGAGCATTTCGCGCAAACCCAGGTTCGTGGCGAGCTGCGCCAGCGCCTGGTGGTGATGGGGGGCGAGGATCTGGCGCATGGCGTGGCGCTCGACTGCCTGCGTCCC
The DNA here is from genome assembly GCA_018241695.1 of Pseudomonadota bacterium. Lineage (GTDB taxonomy): Bacteria > Pseudomonadota > Gammaproteobacteria > Burkholderiales > Rhodocyclaceae > Denitratisoma. Next base: position 14,967 of record JAFEDH010000002.1, read on the forward strand.
GGCCCCTGCAAAATCCATCTGCTCGAATCGAACCTGCCCGATTTCGATGCCACCGTGGCGCGCATTGCTGCCAGCCATGCGCTGGGCCGGAGTGTGGCCGTGCATTGTGTCACCCGGACCGAACTGCATTTCACCCTGGCTGCTCTTGAAGCCGCCGGCACTTTGGCGGGGGACCGGATCGAGCATGGTGCGGTGGTGCCGCCCGATGCCCTGTCCATGATCGCCCGTCTGGGCCTTTCCGTGGTGAGCCAGCCCGCCTTCATTACCGAGCGGGGTGATCAATATCTGTCCGACGTGGATCCCGACGATCGACCCTGGTTGTATCGTCTGCGGGGTTTGGTCGATGCCGGTATCGCGCTGGCTGCCGGCAGCGACGCCCCCTATGGCAGCGCTGACCCCTGGGGCGCCATGGCTGCCGCGGTATCCCGCCGTACTCGTGCCGGTGCGTACATCGGCACGGCCGAAGCGCTGAATCCTGATCAGGCGCTGGCCCTGTTTCGTCCGGACCCGTTCAGTCCTCTGGCAATGCCGGCGTTGACCGTGGGCATGCCCGCTGATCTGTGCCTGCTCGATCGGCCCTGGTCTGCCGCTGCAGCGGATATGGACAAGGTGGAGGTTTGCGCCACCTGGCGTGATGGTGAATGCCTGTGGAGGGAAGGGGAGGAGGGATGATCGGGATGGATTTGGTTTGGGCTTGCCTGCATTCGCTGATCGCAAGGGAATACATTCGGTAATGCCGTTTGCGTTGCTGTTTTGCCTTCTCCCCAGAGCCTATACTTGCCCGTCTGTTTGACTGGAGCTGTTGATGTCGTCCCCTTCCGTTTTGCGTACCGTGCAGATCCGCAAGGATTACCTCAAGTTTTCCGCCGGCCACTTCACCCTTTTCGATGATGGCAGCCGCGAGCGGCTCCATGGGCACGATTATCTGGTTTCACTTGAACTGGATATTGTCTACGGAGATAGTGGCATCGGGGTCGATTACCGCCTGATCAAGCCGGTTCTGCGCGAAGTGTGCGACGAGATCGATGAATACGTGCTGTTGCCCACCACACCCCGCATCGTGGTGCGATCCAAAGCGGGACAGCTGGCATTCACTGTGGATGGAGTGGAATTCAGCATACCGGCGGCCGGGGTGAAACTGTTGCCGATTCCCAATATCACGGTGGAAGAACTCTCCGGGTACGTGCTCGACCAGTTGCTCGCGCGCACACCGGTCACCCTCATGCAGCCCATCGTGCGCCTGGCCGTGACAGTGGAGGCGGGACCGGGCCAGAGCGGCAGCAGTACATGGAGACGCGGGTAGGTTTGTCTCCGTCAATCTTTTACCGTACCACCCACTTCCAATTGAAAGGATCGTACCCATGGATGCACCACTGATTGAACTGCTAGAAAAATCCGCTATTCGCGACGTGCTCTATCGCTATTGCCGGGGGCTCGACCGCATGGATAAACCGATGTCTTACGCGGTCTTCGCTGCGGAATCGACGACGAATTACCATGGCATCTACCAGGGGACAGGCCACGGTTTCATCGACTGGGTATGGGAGTCCCACAAGCTGATGGCCACCCATTCCCACCAGATCACCAATATGCTGATCGATCTTCAGGGCAATACCGCAACCAGCGAAGCCTATGTCACCGTGATCCTGCAGCAGCATCGTACGGAGGGTGCGGTGGAGATCCAGTGCCGTGGCCGCTATCTGGATCGCTGGACAAAACGCGACGGGCGTTGGGAGATCGTGGAGCGGGAGCACATTATCGACACCCAATCCGAAATGCCGTTGCCCGGTGTCGGGAAGTCTCCCGAGTCGAGGCGGGATAACGAGGACCGGTCTTATCGTTATCTGCGCTGAAGGATTCCCGGGGCCGGGGTAGGTGGCTAGGCCTTGATGGCCAGCAGCAATGCTCCGGCCGCGATCAACGCGATCCCGGTCCATTCCTGTACTGCCGGCCTTTCGCCAAGAAAGACAAACGCAAACAGGGCCACCAGGACCACGCTGAGTTTGTCTACCGGCGCAACCTTCGATACATCTCCTATCTGGATCGCCCTGAAATAGCACAACCAAGAAGCACCCGTGGCCAAGGCCGAAAGCGTGAGGAACAGCCAGACCCGCGGCGGCAACAACAGGGGATTGCTCCATTTTCCGCCGATCCAGACAAAAGCGGTCAGGAGAGAGGTGATCAGCACTGTCCGTATCCATGTAGCCAGATCCGGGTCCATGCCCTGAACGCCAGCCTTGGCAAAAATGGCTGTCAGGGCGGCGAATACGGCCGACATGAGTGCCCAGAAGAACCAGTGTGTGCTCGTCATGGTGATGCGAACGGATTCTCTGGCCCTGATGGTCGTTGTGGTAGCAGATTTTCCTGATGAGGCATTTCAGATTTTGTGGAGCCAAGGAATTACCTTGAAGGATATGCGCTTGTCGCTTGTCTTGGGAATTTTCCATATCCCCGGCGGTGAGCCGGGAGGGGGCATGAGGGGGATTTTCTGGCTATTGTGGAAACTGTCGTTCGCCTGACATTTTTATGACCAAAAGGTCATTTTTATTCATGAAACTCAAAGGGTTACTTTTTATCGAAGAATGTTGTCAAGCCTCCCGGATTGGGAGCAGAATGCTGCTGGTTACACTCGGTTACATCGAGTGGATGAACCGGAATCGTCGATATCGGGGAACATTATCGAGACCATCAAACTGAAAGGCGGAGAGAAGGCTGTACTGCTGTTGCATGGTCTTTATGGCAATCCCCTCGAGATGCATTATCTCGGGCGGCGCCTGAAGCGGGCTGGCTATACAGTCTGGATACCCTATATCCGTGGCTGTGGTGTTGCCGATCACCGGAAACTCAAGCGTGTTGCCCGTTGGGAGGACTGGCTGGGGGCGGTCGAGTCTGCTTTCGATGCGCTGCGCAGGGAACATAAGGAGATATCCGTTGGTGGTTTGTGCATCGGTGCGGATCTCGCCCTGGCTCTGGCTGAAAAGCGTGGCCCTGATGTTCATGCCCTGTGCCTGTATGCCACGACACTTTATTATGACGGATGGAATCTGACGCGCTGGCGTGCGCTGCGCGGCCTGGCCTATTACACCCCTCTGAGGTATGTGCTTTCGTTTCATGAGCGTCCTCCCTATGGATTGAAGGATGAACGGGTACGGACCTGGATTGCTGCCCAGATGGAGCGTGGCGGGGAAACGGCCGCGGGTGCCGCCCGATCCCCCATGACAGGTGTGTATCAGGCCGAGCGGCTGATGCGCTATCTACGCCCCCGGCTGGGACGAATCACGGTGCCCACCCTGATTTTGCATGCCCGCGAAGACGACACTGCGAGCCTGCGCAGCGCCGATCTGGTGGAAAAACACATCGGTGCATCCATTGTGCGCAAGGTGATTCTTGAAAACAGCTATCACATCATCACCATGGATAACGATAAAGACAGGGTTCTGTCTGAAACCCTGGATTTCATTTCTGTACAAGGCCGGAACATGACCGATCCGGCAATGACGCCACAGGCTGCCTGACCGGGGGGGTGGTACAACCTTCCGCTCTCGCAGGAATCGTTCGGGGATTTAAGCTGTTTAGCAGAGCGATGATATCGCTGCTGTGAAGAAAGGGGCTTATACAAAAAACCCCGCCGTAGCGGGGTTTCCAATACCAGGGGCTGTGCGGTCTCACACTGTTTTTCTGCGACGCACGATCACACCCATCAGCCCGAGGCCGGCCATCAGCATCGCGTAGGTTTCAGGTTCGGGAACCGGCGCGAAGACTTTCCAGGAGCCTTGGCTGCCATCCTGAACTAAGGCCGAGCCATATCCGTAGCCGGTGGCATCGGTGTAGACGATGATGTTGCCCGTGCTACCAGGGGCCAGTCCGAGACCGACAAAGTTGGCACCGATGGAATTGCCGTTGAAGGAGCGGGTGAACCGTTGTACTGGAGAATTGCCCCAGTACGTATCGACAGCAACGGCAGTTTGGTAGTGACCAAAGCCGGTGACGGTCAGACGTTCAACGGCATCCAGCGAAGAACTGCTGTTCTGGAACTGGTAGAGGAAGGTCAGGCCATTCGACCCAAAGGGATTCTGGCTGTCGCCCTGGATGACCCAGGATCCGCCCAGGCCGTTGAACGTGGAGGGATTGCCCGGGATATTGTTGACACCGACGACGGTTGTCCAATAGCTGCTGGCGAGAATGGTTGCGGTCGGATCATTGACCGTGCTGGCGGCTGCAAAGCTGCCGGGCGTCATGGTAACGGCCTGGGCCTGGGCCACGCCTTCGCCCATCACGGCAGCCAAGAGGAAAGTGAAGGTCAGGGAAACAAGGCGCAACACTTTGGATTTCATAATTTCCACCTTGGAAAAGGAAACAGAAACGGAATTCAACGGGATTCGGTTTGGCGTTTCTTGCATATTTCATTTCAAATACCGATCCCTACGATAAAAATTCTAGCCACCTTGTAGAGGAAATACATGACAGGATCCTCCTGATTTATGGAGGAGAAAGCTCCTGTTGTTAGTGGAATTCATACCCTTGAAGACGGCCACTACCAGTCGGCACAGTGCCGATCGGGTGGAAAAACGCACGGGTGCGTCCGATGTACGCAAGACAACTCGAAATGTACCTGCCTGACCAGGCCGCTCGGATATGACCTCTCGTACGTACCATTTCAGAGTTTGAACTGTATCAGTCTGGCTGTAATAACGCCGGGTGATTCCATGATTGTTCAAAGATCACCCGGGCAAAGAAAGTGGCACTTCCAGAAAAAAACCCCGCCGTAGCGGGGTTTTCAAAACCAGGGCACCGTGCGGTCACACTGCTTTTCTGCGACGTGCAATCACACCGATCAACCCAAGGCCGGCCATCAGCATGGCATACGTTTCGGGTTCTGGAACCGGGGCGAAAACCGCCAGATCCTGCGCTCCCCAGGTTGGTGGTGCAGTTCCACCGTTCAGACCATTACCGTCATTGACATTCCAGAAGGAAACCTTGTACTGCGATCCTGCCCCAAAGGAGGGGGTCGTATTCAGCGACGTGAGCCAGCTTTGCGCCGTGGCATAGCCGGTCGAACTGGAGCCTGCCTGCAAGCCACCCGTCGACAGATCGTAGGTGCTACTGTTTTCGTTGACGATCTCCCATATCGCCAGCTGGAATGCAGCCGAGTTGTTGGCGGTACTGTTGGTACCATCGATCAGGGAATGCTCCGCGGTGTAAAGGCGGACCAAGTCAGTTTGGATCTTGGCCGCACGGGTCGCGCCCAGCAGGCTGAATATCTGGCTGGCGGTCTGTTGGGTATCGGAGGTCGAACCAGGGTTGCCGAAGTTGAAATTATGGAAGATATCGACACACCAACCCTGGAAGCTGGGGCCGCCCGTGGTCAGGTTGGCAACCTTGAAGCCTCCTGAGCCTCCGTTTTCGGTAAAGGAGTAGGTATTCCCGTCGTGATAATCCACGCCGGAGAATTTGAGGCTGCTTACGTTCCCAGCCCCTCCCCAAAAGCCCTGGATGGCGATCGTATCCGCAGAAGCGCTCTGCATTCCGAATACGGAAAGTGAGATCACCGTAGCGGTGGCAGCACAGGTTTTAAATTTTGTTTTCATCATGATCCCTTTCTTCAGCAACGACTCAATCAAGATGTGTTCCATTCGGATCCAGCTACCATCAACCTGCTCATCAGATAGGGCACAGCTTGCGTTACTGCAGAACATTCTGTTGCGAATCGAATCCAGGCGTGGCAAACCCAATTCCTTGGTGAGGAGAGTGGGTCTGCCCGCTCTCCATCAATTACTGCTGAGCTTTGCGGCGACGCGCAATCACACCCATCAGCCCGAGACCAGCCATCAGCATTGCGTAGGTTTCGGGTTCGGGGATGGGCGCGAATACCTGCCAGGAACCCTGACTGCCATCCTGAACCAGTGCCGAGCCGTATCCATAACCCGTGGCATCGGTATAGACGACCATGTTCCCGTAGTTACCCGGAGCCAGGCCGAGGCCATCAAAGGTGGCACCGATGGAATTCCCCGTGAGGGAGCGGGTGAACTGGCTGACTGGGGAACTGGCCCAAGCCGTATTGACGGCGACCGCAGTCTGGTAGCTGCCAAAGCCACTGACGGTAAGACGGTTAATCGCATCCGTCGAAGTGCTGTCATTTTTGAACTGGTAGAGGAAGGTCAGGCCATTCGGCCCGAAGGGATTCGCGCTGTCGCCCTGAATGACCCAGGAACCGCCCTGGCCGGAAAACGTGGAGGGTTGGCTGGCGATATTGTTGACGCCGACAACGGGTGTCCACGCATCGGTGTCGATAATGTTCGCGGTCGGATCATTGATTGTGGCTGCTGGTGCGGCACCGGAAGCAAAGGAACCTGGCGCCATAACGACCTGGGCCTGTGCCACGCCTTCACCCATCAATGCTACCGCCAGGAACGCAACGACCAACGAGATATGGTGTATCGCTCTGGATTTCATTTTATTGGCACCTCCGAAGAAGGAAATTGAAACGGGCTTCGGGCCTGAACACCTTGCACAACTGCCTTCAGACACCCATGCCCACGATGCGAACTCTAACTTTCCCGCACAGAAAGTACATGACAGGATTCTCCTGTTTTGCGAGGGAGGATGCTCCTGTTGCGAATAGGACAAACCTCCTACTCTCCTTTTGTAGCGCGGGTTGACGACCGATGAGTTTAAGCAGGGCTGCGTTGGAGATACAGCCGGGGCTCGCCAATTAGCCCTTCAGGGTTCAGTCCGTAGCTCCCGGTTAAGCTGCTTGTTGGCGGTGGCGGATCCTTCCGGCCAGCCTGCCAGATGATCGGCAGCGATGTCGGCCAGGGCACGGATCCAGTCCGGCCGTTCGTTGAGCCCGGATATGAAGTGGAACTCGCTGCCGCCTGCGGCGAGGAAAGCTGTCTTGCCTTCGATCTCGATTTCTTCCAGGGTTTCGAGGCAATCGCCGACAAAGCCTGGGCAGATCACATCCACCCGCTTCACGTCTGCCCTGGCCAATTGCTCGAGCGTGGCCTGGGTATATGGTTGCAGCCAGCGGGCGCGCCCGAAACGGGACTGGAACGTGATCTGGTAACGGTCTTCACCAAGACCTAGGGTTTCGGCCAGCAGGCGACCGGTTTTCTGGCATTCGCCATAGTAGGGATCGCCCAGATCCAGACTGCGCTGGGGGGTGCCGTGAAAGCTCATGACCAGTTTCCGGGCGGAGCCGGTGCGGGCCCAGTGCTCCCGTACCGAGGCGGCAAGCGCATTGATATAACCACCATGGTCGTGAAAGCTGCGTACAAGACGCAATTCGGGCAGATTGCGGCAGCTCCGGCCCCATTGCGCCACCGCATCGAATGCGCTGGCGGTGGTGGATGCGGCGTATTGCGGATACAGGGGCAGGATCAGGATGCGGCGGGCGCCGCCGACCTTGAGCCGATCCAGGACGGCGGCGATCGAAGGCTGGCCGTAGCGCATGGCCCAGGCAACTTTCACCTGGTCGCCCCGCTGTCCCAGAAGCCCCTGTAGCAGCTTGGCCTGGCGTTCGGTGTGAACTTTGAGAGGGGAACCTTCCGGCATCCACACCCTGGCATACTTTTGCGCCGATCTGGCGGGGCGGGTGTTGAGGATGACCCCGTACAGGAGGGGCCACCAGAGGGTGCGTGGGATTTCCACTACCCGTGGATCGGAGAGAAACTGGCGCAGATAGGGGCGCACGGCCACGGCCGTAGGCGCTTCGGGCGTTCCCAGGTTGACCAGCAGGATGGCGGTATCGGCCGGGCTGTCGAGGGGATGGGCAGGCTCGGGGTGAAAGCGGGACATGGGGTGGCCGGGCGCCGGTTCGGATGCCGGTCAGGACGCCGAAAGTGCGGAGGAGAGCAGTTTGGCGGTGATATCCACAATGGGGATGACACGTTCATAGGCCATGCGGGTCGGCCCGATCACGCCGATGGTGCCAAGAACCTGTCCGTCGGCTTCATAGGGGGCGGCAACCACCGAGCATTCGTCCAGGGGGGCGATGCCGGATTCGCTGCCGATATAGACCTGTACGCCTTCGGCCCGGCTGGAGAGTTCCAGCAGCTGGTTGAGCGATGTCTTTTTCTCGAACAGGTCAAAGAGCTGGCGCAACCGGCTCATGTTGGAGGACAGGTCTTCCACATCGAGCAGATTGCGTTCGCCGGAGATGAGGTACTGCGGATGTGCGTTTGCGCTGGCCGCTTCATCGCTGGCGTTGAGCGCGGCGGTCATCAGTTCGCCCATGTCGCTGTGCAGCTGGGCGAGTTCATCCTTGAGCCGGCGGCGGATCTGTTCGAAATCGAGGCCGATGCAGTTCTGGTTCAGGTAGTTCGCGGCCTCCACCAGTTCCGCCGGTGTGTATTGGCGCCGGGCGAAAAGAATCCGGTTCTGCACCTCGCCGTCGGCAGTGACGATAATGAGCAGGATGCGGCTGTCGGAGAGCTTGAGGAATTCGATCTGACGGATGCGGGGTTGCTGCCGGGGAGCAATGACAACGCCGGCGAAACGGGTCAGTTCCGACAGTAGCTGGGATGCCTGGATCAGAACCCGCTGTGGCTGGCTGGGCTGAATGACGCCCTGAATATCGCAGATCTCCTGCTGTGCCAGGGGCTGGACGCGGAGCAGGGTATCGACAAAGAGGCGATAGCCCAGAGGTGTGGGGATGCGGCCCGCCGAGGTGTGCGGGCTGGTGATGAAGCCCATTTCCTCCAGATCGGACATTACATTGCGGATGGTGGCCGGGGAAAGCTCCAGACCCGAAAAGCGCGAGAGGGTGCGTGAGCCCACGGGCTGGCCTTCCGCAATGTAGCGTTCAACCAGGGTTTTGAGCAGGGTCCGGGCACGAGCGTCGAGCATGGTGACGATTGTAGCGAAGCCGGCCTTGGGCAGGGGAATCCATGGGGCTTGCCAGAGCACAACACCGTCGTTGGGGGCTATGGGTACAATCGGGCCATGCCTGCACAGATTCCCATCACCACTGCCGCCCTGATCGGCAAATATCGCAGCCCGGAAGTGGGTGAGTCCCTGCTTCTGCTCGCGAGCCATCTCAAGTCTCGCGGGATTGCCGTCCTGCTCGAGGAGGGAACCGCGGCGGCTGTGGGCGATCATGGTTATCCGGTGGCCGACTATGATGGCCTGGGGCGGGAGGCCGACGTGGCTGTGGTCATCGGTGGCGATGGCACTATGCTCAATGCTGCGCGCCGGCTGGCCGAATACGGCGTTCCTCTGGTGGGTGTCAACCAGGGCCGGCTTGGGTTCATGACGGATCTGGCGCTGGAGAGCATGCTGCCGGGTATCGATGATCTGCTGGCGGGCCGTTTCCTCATGGAGCGGCGGTTTCTGCTCGACGTCGAGGTGCTGCGTGATGCCCGTACCGAGTTCCGCATCCAGGCATTGAACGACATCGTCATCAACAAGGGGGATCTCGGCCGTCTGATCGAGGTCGAGGTCAGCGTGGACGGCGAATTTCTCTATGTCCTGCGTGCCGACGGGCTGATCGTGGCCACCCCCACCGGTTCGACGGCCTATGCGCTTTCGGCCAATGGCCCCATCCTGCACCCTGCCGTGGCGGGAATCGCCATTGTCCCGCTGTGCCCTCATGGCCTGACCAACCGGCCCATCACCGTGCCGGACCACAGCCGTATCGAGTTGAGCCTGGTTCCGCCGCACGAAGCACGTATCCACTTCGACGGCCAGGCCCGTTGCGATGCCCGTCCGGGCGACCGGGTGCGGGTGGCACGATCGGAACACAGTGCGATCCTGCTCCATCCTCCCGGCTACAGCTACTTTGCCATGTTGCGGGAAAAGCTCCACTGGAGCGCCACACCGAAGCATCCCTGAGAGGGCCGGGCTTGCGATGGGTACGCCTGTGAAAACCGCCGTGGGCAAATGCCTGAGCTGCGAGCGTTGGGCCGGTGAGCGCAGCCTGTCCGCCGATCAGCGTGTCATCGAGCACGCGCCTGATGCCGTGGGTCTGTGCATCGGCGGCCCCTGGCACCGTACCCTGCGCGAAACCGTTTCCGCCTGTGGCCGCTGGGCCGTATGGCCAGTGTTGAAAACCAGAAAAATTCCCCACTGAAATGCTGCGTCGTCTGCTGATCCGCGATTTTGTCATTGTCGACCACCTTGAACTCGAATTCGACCAGGGCTTCGGTGCCCTGACCGGCGAAACCGGGGCGGGCAAGTCCATCCTGATCGATGCCTTGTCCCTGGCCCTGGGCGAGCGGGCCGAGGGCGGGGTGGTGCGTACCGGCAAGGACAAGGCCGAGGTGTCAGCCGAGTTTGATCTCGCCAGCGACAGCCCGTTGTTTCCCTGGCTCGAGGAAAACGATTTCGATACCGGGACCGGTACCTGCCTGCTGCGGCGGGTGATCGACGCCGGTGGCCGGTCCCGGGCCTACATCAATGGCGCCAGTGCCACGCTTGCGCAACTCAAGACCGCCGCCGAGTGGCTGGTCGATATCCACGGCCAGCATTCCCATCAATCTCTGCTACGGACGGATGCGCAGCGGGGCTTGCTCGATAGCCATGCGGGGCACTCGGCCCTGGCGCGGGAGACAGCGGATGCCTGGCGGGTCTGGCAACAGATCAGGGCGCAGCGGAAGGCTGCCGAGACCGATGCCGAGGCCGGCGCCGGAGAGCGTGAGATGCTCGAGTGGCAGTTGAAGGAACTGGAGCGTCTGGGGTTCGAGCCGGCACAGTGGTTAGCCGATAATCAGGAGCATGGCCGTCTGACCCATGCCGCCGGATTGATCGCCGGGGCTGAATCCGCAGTGGAGATTCTGGATGCGGGTGAAGTTTCGACAGCCGTCCTGCTTGACCGGATATTGAGTACCCTGCGTGATCTGGTGGAGGTGGACCCGGCCCTCACGGCGCCGGTGGAACTGATCGAGGGCGCCCGTATCCAGCTCTCCGAAGCTGCGCACGAACTGGCCCGTTATCGCCAGCGACTGGAGCTTGAGCCGGAGCGACTGAATGAGCTGGAGTCCCGCCTTCAGGCAGTGACGGCCATGGCGCGCAAGCACCGGGTCGGGCCGGACGAGTTGCCCGCTCTCCAGGCCCGTTTGACTGCCCGCCTCGGGGAACTGCGCCTGACCGCGGACCCGGCAGCGCTGGCCGAGCGGGAAGCGTCTGCCTGCCGGGCCTACGAGGTTTTGGCGAAACAGCTGGGGAACGGAAGAAAGAAAGCCGCCACACGGCTTTCGCAACAGGTGAGTGAAGCCATGCAGGGCCTCGCCATGGCCGGTGGCCGTTTCGAGATCGCCCTGTTACCCCTGGACGAAGGTGCCAGCTATGGTCTGGAGGCAGTGGAATTCCGGGTTTCCGCCAACGCAGGGCAGGATTTGAAGCCGCTGGCGAAAGTGGCGTCGGGAGGCGAATTGTCCCGGATTGGCCTGGCCATCCAGGTGATCGCCAGTCAGGCGGGCGATGTGCCGACCCTGATTTTCGATGAGGTGGATGTGGGCATCGGCGGTGGCGTGGCGGAGATCGTCGGCAGACTGCTCAGGCAGCTGGGCGGCGACTGCCAGGTGCTGTGTGTGACCCATCTGCCGCAGGTGGCGGCCCAGGCGCACTGGCAATGGTCCATCGCCAAGGAAACGCGCGATGGTCTGACTCTGAGCCGTGTTCAGCCGCTGGATCGCGAGGCGCGGGTCGAGGAGATCGCCCGCATGCTGGGCGGCATGAAGATTACCGAAACGACCCGGCACCATGCACGGGAGATGCTGGGCGCATCGACCGCTTGACCGGAGGCCGCGATCGGCCGATACCTCGATGCCCGGTTGCTAAGTTTTCAGTCAGAGCGCGGACCGGGATGCGGTCAGGAGCGTGAAGGCCCCGGTCAGGATGAAGACACCTGCGGCGACCCAGCGGATGGCTTTCAGCGGCAGGCGTGCGGCCAGTTTTTCCCCGATCAGTACGGCCGGAATATTGGCCGCCATCATACCCAGGGTGGTCCCGGTGACGACAGCCAACAGGTTGCCCGGAAAGCGGGCCGCCAGGGTGATGGTGGCGATCTGCGTCTTGTCACCCATTTCCGCCAGGAAAAATGTGATCAGGGCGGTGACGAACGCGCCCGCCTTGTGTAGCGCGGGGGTGTCGTCGAGTGCGTCCGGATGCAGTGTCCACAGGCCGAAGAGGATGAAAAGACCGCCCGTGATCCAGGGCAGCCAGCCCTGGGGCGCCAGACCGGCGAGCCATGCACCGACGCTGCCCGCCAACGCATGATTGACCAGGGTGGCAACCAGAATGCCGGCGATGATGGGGCCGGGCCGGCGCAGCCTTGCGGCCAGAAAGAAAGAGAGCAACTGGGTTTTGTCGCCGATTTCCGCAAGGGCAACCAGCAATGTGGAGGTAATAAGGGCTTCCATGGGAACAATCAGGAATGGGTGTGCCGGACAGGTCTGTGCCGGCAGCACGGGGGGTGGCAGGCGTCAGTCAGGGCGGTTGGCGTCGACGACCGGGCAGATGGCCGGGCAGTTGCCATCGGCATCCAGATGTTCGCAGGTATCGCGCATGGGGCAGTGCTTTTGCCCGTCGCAGTCGGGCTTGTGGCAGTCCACATACAGGTACAGGGCGTGTTCGCGGACTTCGAAGCCGCGTTCTTTGGCGACGGCATTCTGGCGCTGTTCGATTGCCGGATCGAAGAATTCCTCCACCTTGCCACACTGCATGCAGACCAGGTGGTCGTGGTGCTTGCCTTCGTTGAGTTCGAACACCGCTTTGCCGGACTCGAAGAAGTGTCGTTCGATCAGTCCGGCCTGCTCGAACTGGGTCAGTACGCGATAAACCGTGGCCAGACCGACGTCCAGGTTCTCCGCCAGGAGGTGGCGATAGACATCCTCCGCCGTCATGTGCCGGTCGTCGGTCTTCTGGAACAGTTCCAGAATGCGCAGCCGGGGCAGGGTGGCTTTGAGGCCGATATTCTTCAGATTCTGCGAGTTGGAGGGCATGGGTCGGTGAAGGGGGAACACGCTGCCTATGATATAGTTTTCCGTCTCTCCGAACCATTCCCGCCGCGCCATCCCATGTTCTCTCCCCGGTTTACCGCTCCGGCCGCCGTCCTGGTGCTGGCCGCCTGTTCCAGTACCTCCGACTTCAAGGTTACCGACCTGATCACTCCGTTCCGCATCGATGTGCGCCAGGGCAATTATGTCGATCAGGATATGGTGGCCCAGCTCAAGCCCGGGCAGACCCGGGAACAGGTGCGCTACCTGCTGGGTACGCCGCTGATGGCCGACCCCTTTCACGCTGACCGGTGGGATTACGTCTATCGTTTCCAGCCGGGCAAGGGTGAGGCGCAGGAGCGCCGTCTGGCCGTCTTTTTCCAGGATGGAAAGCTTGCACGCATTTCCGGGGATGTGGTGGCGCAGGAGCCGGGTCAGCAGGAGACCGCCGCCATTCTTCCCGCCCGGGTGGTGGACATCCCTGCCGATCCCGATAGCGACAAGGGTGCCAAGGATGCTCCCGCGCCGGGCAAGAAACACTGGTATTGGCCTTTCTAGATCACGCACATGAACAAGATCCGTTTTGCCATCGCCGGCAGTGCCGGCCGGATGGGCCGTACCCTGATCGAAGCCGTGGACACGGCGGACGACGCCGAACTGGCTGCCGCGCTGGAACATTCCTCCAGCCCGTTTCTGGGCAAGGATGCAGGTGAATTCATCGGTGCGCCGTGCGGTGTCGCTGTGAGCTCGGATGTGGAATCCGGCCTTGCGGCAGCGGACTGCCTGATCGATTTCACCCGTCCCGAGGGCACGCTCAGGCATCTGGAAATCTGCCGCCGGAGCGGCACGCATCTGGTGATCGGCACCACCGGCTTCACCACGGAGCAAAAACATCTGATCGAGGCTGCCGCCCGGGACATTCCCATTGTTTTCGCACCCAACATGGCAGTGGGCGTGAACGCCGTATTCAGGCTGCTGGATGTGGCTGCCCGCATCCTGAGCGAAGGTTATGACGTGGAAGTGATCGAGGCGCACCATCGGCACAAGGTGGATGCGCCTTCCGGCACTGCGCTGCGTATGGGCGAGATCGTTGCCACCGCCCTGGGCCGCAGTCTTGAGGAATGCGCCGTCTATGGCCGGGAAGGCCATACGGGAGAGCGCCCCGCCACCCAGATCGGTTTTGCCACCGTGCGCGGTGGAGACATCGTCGGCGATCACACCGTTCTTTTTGCCGGTACCGGCGAGCGCATCGAAATTACCCATAAATCCGCCAGTCGAATGTCCTATGCCCTGGGGGCCCTGCGCGCGGCGCGCTTTTTGCGCGTCCGCAAGAACGGATTGTTCGACATGCAGGATGTGCTCGGCCTGCGATAGGCAGGCGCCATCCCGACGATAACCGCGCCTGTCTGGCGTCATCATTGCTTGAGTCGGAGGCAGCCGGTATAATCCGAAGGTTTGCCAGAACAGCCATGAAACGTGGTGCTGTCCTTGGTTTCCCCTCCCCGATGATTTGCCCAGGAGCTCGCCGTGCCTCAATTCCCGCCCGCCATCCTTGCACTTGCCGACGGGACGGTTTTCAGGGGGAAAGGCATCGGCGCCGTGGGTTCCAGTGTGGGCGAGGTGGTGTTCAACACCGCCCTGACCGGCTATCAGGAGATTCTGACCGATCCATCCTATACCCGGCAGATCGTCACCCTGACCTATCCCCATGTTGGTAATTACGGCATCAATACCGAGGATGGTGAATCACACAAGGTGTATGCCGCCGGCCTGGTGATCCGCGATCTGCCGTTGCTGGCGTCGAATTTCCGTTCCGGGGGCCGCACTCTCGACGCCTACCTCAAGGCCGAGAATGTCGTCGCGATTGCCGACATCGATACCCGCAAACTGACCCGTATTCTGCGCGAAACCGGTGCCCAGGCCGGTGCTCTGGTCACCGGCGACAATCCGGACGCTGAGGCTGCCATTGCCCAGGCCCGCGCCTTCCCCGGTCTGCTGGGAATGGATCTGGCCAAGGTGGTGAGTACTGCACAACCCTATGAGTGGACCGAGACCGAATGGTCACTGGGGCATGGCTACGGCACGGTTTCCGAGCCGCGGTTTCATGTGGTGGCCTACGACTTTGGCGTCAAGCACAATATCCTGCGCATGCTGGCCCAGCGGGGGTGCCGCCTGACCGTGGTGCCGGCCCAGACTACGGCCAGAGAAGTGCTGGATCTCAAGCCGGATGGTGTTTTCCTCTCCAACGGACCTGGCGATCCTGATACCTGTGACTACGCGATTGCGGCAACGCGGGAATTTCTTGAACGCAAACTGCCCACCTTCGGCATCTGCCTGGGGCACCAGATCATGGGTCTGGTGGCGGGGGGCAAGACCCTGAAGATGAAATTCGGCCATCACGGTGCCAATCATCCGGTCAAGGATCTGGAAACCGGGCAGGTGCTGATCACGAGCCAGAACCATGGCTTTGCCGTCGATCCCGCCACTTTGCCGGCCAACGTGAAAGTGACCCATGTATCCCTTTTCGACGGCAGCCTGCAGGGCATGGCCTGGACTGACCGGCCTGCCTTCTGCTTTCAGGGGCACCCCGAAGCCAGCCCCGGCCCTCATGACGTCAGCTACCTGTTCGACCGCTTCATCACGCTGATGGAAGAAAAGAAGAATGCCTAAAAGAAACGACCTCCACAGCATCCTCATCATTGGCGCGGGCCCGATCATCATCGGCCAGGCCTGCGAGTTCGACTATTCCGGTGCCCAGGCGTGCAAGGCTCTGCGCGAGGAAGGGTATCGGGTCATTCTGGTCAATTCCAATCCGGCCACGATCATGACCGATCCGGACATGGCCGATGCCACCTATATCGAACCCATCACCTGGCAGGTGCTGGAAAACATCATCGCCAAGGAAAAACCGGACGCCATTCTGCCCACCATGGGTGGTCAGACGGCACTGAACTGCGCGCTCGATCTGGCGCGGCATGGCGTGCTGGAAAAGCATGGTGTGGAAATGGTCGGTGCCTCCAAGGAAGCCATCGACAAGGCCGAGGACCGGGAGAAATTCAAGAAGGCGATGACCCGGATCGGCCTGGGTTCCGCCCGTTCCGGCATCGCCCACAGCATGGAGGAAGCCCAGCAGGTGCAGGGTGCGATCGGGTTTCCCGCGATCATCCGCCCCTCCTTCACCATGGGCGGTTCCGGCGGGGGTATTGCCTACAACCAGGAAGAGTTCGTCGAGATCTGCAAGCGTGGTCTCGAAGCCAGCCCCACCCATGAACTTCTGATCGAGGAATCCCTGCTCGGCTGGAAGGAATACGAAATGGAGGTGGTGCGCGATCACAAGGACAACTGCATCATCGTCTGTTCGATCGAGAACCTGGATCCCATGGGCGTACATACCGGAGATTCCATTACCGTCGCACCGGCCCAGACCCTGACGGACAAGGAATACCAGATCATGCGCAACGCTTCCATCGCGGTGTTGCGCGAGATCGGAGTGGATACAGGTGGGTCCAACGTTCAGTTCGCGATCAATCCGGAAGATGGTCGGATGATCGTGATCGAGATGAATCCCCGCGTATCCCGCTCTTCGGCCCTGGCCTCCAAGGCGACCGGCTTCCCTATCGCCAAGGTGGCGGCCAAGCTGGCTGTCGGCTACACCCTGGACGAATTGAAAAACGACATCACGGGCGGCGCCACTCCCGCATCCTTCGAGCCTTCGATCGACTATGTGGTGACCAAGGTTCCCCGTTTCGCTTTCGAGAAATTTCCGCTCGCCAATGATCGCCTCACCACCCAGATGAAATCCGTGGGCGAGGTGATGGCCATGGGGCGAAGCTTCCAGGAATCCCTGCAAAAAGCCCTGCGAGGCCTCGAGGTCAGCGTTTATGGCCTGGATGAGGTGGATGCCAGCCGCGAAGAAATCGACCGTGAGCTGGCCAATCCGGGCGCTCAGCGCATCTGGTATGTGGGCCAGGCCTTCCGTGAAGGCTATACGATGGACGAGGTGTTCAACCTGACGAAGATTGATCCCTGGTTCCTGGTGCAGATCGAAGATATCATCAATATCGAGGCATGGATTCGCGCCCAGCTGTTGCAGGATCTGGATCGGGATACCCTGCGCGGCCTCAAGCGCAAGGGCTTCTCGGATCGCCGCATCGCTGCCCTGATCGGTACTTCGGAAACCGAGGTGCGCCGGCATCGTCAGGCCCTGGGCGTGCGCCCCGTGTTCAAGCGGGTGGATACCTGTGCCGCTGAATTCGCCACATCCACCGCTTACATGTATTCGACGTATGAGGACGAGTGCGAATCCCGGCCCACACAGAAGAAGAAGATCATGGTTCTGGGGGGCGGCCCCAACCGTATTGGTCAGGGGATCGAGTTTGACTACTGCTGTGTCCACGCAGCCCTTGCCATGCGCGAGGATGGCTATGAAACCATCATGGTCAACTGCAACCCGGAAACGGTTTCCACCGACTATGACACTTCGGATCGCCTCTACTTCGAGCCGCTGACGCTTGAAGACATCCTGGAGATTGTCGATGTCGAAAAACCCGCCGGTGTCATTGTCCAGTTCGGTGGCCAGACACCCCTGAAGCGGGCGCGTGAGCTGGAGGCCAATGGTGTTCCCATCATCGGTACCAGCCCCGACATGATCGATGCCGCAGAGGATCGCGAGCGCTTCCAGAAGCTGCTGCACGACCTTGGTCTCAAGCAGCCGCCCAATCGTACCGCCCGCACACCGGAGCAGGCCATCACCCTCGCCAACGAGATCGGTTATCCCCTGGTGGTGCGTCCCAGTTATGTCCTGGGAGGACGCGCCATGGAGATCGTCCATGAGCAGAAGGATCTGGAGCGCTATATGCGCGAGGCGGTCAAGGTTTCCAACGATTCCCCCGTGCTGCTGGATCGTTTTCTCAATGACGCCACGGAAGTCGATGTGGATGCCCTGTCGGACGGCAGGCAGGTGATTATTGGCGGCATCATGGAGCACATCGAGCAGGCCGGCGTGCACTCGGGTGATTCCGCCTGCTCCTTGCCGCCCTATTCGTTGTCCCCTGAAATCCAGGATGAACTGCGGCGCCAGACCGAGATGATGGCCCGTGGCCTCAATGTGGTCGGTCTGATGAACGTGCAGTTCGCAATCCAGAAGAATGCACAGGGTCAGGGCGAGGATGTGGTCTATGTGCTGGAAGTGAACCCCCGTGCCTCACGCACCGTGCCCTTCGTCTCCAAGGCTACCGGTGTTCCGCTGGCCAAGGTGGCGGCACGCTGCATGGCGGGACGCAGTCTGGCCGACCAGGGTGTGACCGCCGAAGTGGTACCGCCCTACTACTCGGTGAAGGAAGCGGTTTTCCCCTTTGCCAAATTTCCCGGAGTGGATACCATCCTGGGGCCTGAAATGAAGTCCACCGGCGAAGTGATGGGGGTTGGCCGCAGTTTTGGCGAGGCTTTCATCAAGTCCCAGCTTGCGGCCGGCACCCGCCTGCCCCGGTCCGGACGTATCTTCATCAGCGTCAAACCTGCCGACAAACCCAAGGCGGTGGAAGTGGCGCGTGAGCTTCATCAACTTGGCTTTACCCTGGTGGCTACCCGCGGTACGGCCCAGGTCATCGAGGCGGCCGGAGTTCCTGTCATTGCGGTGAACAAGGTGACCGAAGGGCGCCCCCATATTGTGGACATGATCAAGAACAATGAAATCGCCCTGGTGATCAACACGGTGGATGAAAAGCGTACCGCCATCGCCGATTCCCGTTCCATCCGTACTTCCGCCCTGGCCCAGAAGGTCACCATCATCACCACGGTGGAAGGCGCCAGGGCCGCCTGTGCGGGAATGCGTCATGCCGGGCTGGAAACCTATTCGATACAGGAACTGCACAGGGAGCTGGCAT
This sequence comes from Pseudomonadota bacterium, assembly GCA_018241695.1. Taxonomy (GTDB): domain Bacteria; phylum Pseudomonadota; class Gammaproteobacteria; order Burkholderiales; family Rhodocyclaceae; genus Denitratisoma. Next base: position 33,787 of record JAFEDH010000002.1, read on the forward strand.
GAGCGGAAAATTTCCCATCACCCTGTATGGTGCCGGGCTGCTGAAGGAAGAGTTGCAGCGACTCAAGACGGTTGATCGCCCCGCGGTGATCGCGGCGATCGCCGAGGCGCGTTCCCACGGTGACCTTTCCGAAAATGCCGAATATGACGCCGCCAAGGAAAGGCAGGGGTTCATCGAGGGACGCATTGCCGAAGTGGAAGCCAAACTCTCCCATGCGCAGATCATCGATCCCGCCTCCCTTGATGCGGATGGTCGTGTGGTCTTCGGTGCGACCGTGGAACTGGAAGACCTTGCTGGCGGCAAGACCGTGACCTATCAGATCGTGGGGGATGACGAGGCCGATCTCAAGGTGGGCAAGATCTCCCTGAATTCACCCGTGGCACGGGCGCTGATCGGGAAGTATGCTGGCGATGTGGCCGAGGTGCAGGCTCCGGGCGGAGTGCGGGAGTACGAAATTCTCGATGTCCGTTACGTGTGAAGTTTCCAGGCGCAGCGCAGCGTCTGGAAAATTGAAATTACTCCGATCGAGGCGGCCTGGCGTGCTGCCTGAACTCAATCCGGATGGAACTTCTGTCACGTGAACCGATTGCTGGAAGGCCTGTACTCCGTCACGATTACCCTATGGGTCGGGGGGCTTCTCGTCACCGGCTACGTGGTGGCTCCAGTACTTTTCGCCCAACTTTCGGACCGTACTCTGGCCGGCAATCTGGCCGGTACCCTGTTCGCGGTGATGGCCTGGGTTGGTCTGGCTTGCGGGATCTATCTGTTTTGCTATCTGATGGGGCGTCATGGCTGGAAAGCATTCCGGACCAGTGTGTTCTGGATCGTGCTGATGATGTTGGTGCTGACCGTGATTGGTCAGTTTGGCATCCAGCCCATCCTTGTCCGGATCAAGGCAGATGCGCTGCCACGCCAGGTGATGGAAAGCGCCCTGCGTAACCGCTTTGCGGCCTGGCATGGCATTTCCAGCGGACTCTATCTGGTGCAGAGTCTGCTGGGCTTGTGGCTGGTGATCTGGCAGGAGCGCGGCAAACGCTGAACGGAGAGGCCCGGCCACCCCTTTGCAAGCAGCGGGGATTCAGCGGGTGGAAGGTACCCGGCGGCGCCGTTCGCTGGCCGCCGCAGCCTGCTTCTTGTTCAGGGGCTTGCCGGTACGGCGCGATGCTGGCTTGACGGTTTTGGCTTCCGGTGCGGGTTTTTCGCGCCAGAGGATGAGGATGTTGCCAATATGCTGTACCGGAGCACATTTCAGTGCGGTGCATATCTCGCTCAGGAGAGCCTCCCGTTCGTCGCGCTCGATACCGTGGAGCTTGACCTTGATCAGTTCGTGGGCCTTGAGGGCGGTATCAACCTCCTTGAGCACGGCGGCGGTCAGGCCGTGCTGTCCGAGGCTGGCGACGGGCTTGAGGTGGTGAGCGGCGGCGCGTAGCGCCTTGCGCTGGTCTATGGTCAATTCGATCATAGCGCGCATTTTCGCATGTAATCAGGACTTCATCCGGTGACGATCAGAAGCAGGCGGGCAAAAAAAAGCAGCCACTACATGAACCAGCATGTACATGATCCGTATGTGCTCAAGGCCCGGGCCGGGGGCTGGCGCTCCCGTGCGGTCTTCAAACTGCAGGAAATCGATGAAAAGGACCATCTGCTCAAGCCTGGCATGACCGTGGTGGATCTGGGGGCGACACCGGGCAGCTGGTGCGAGTACATCATCCGCCGGATTCAGCCGGGGGGAAGGCTGATCGGCCTCGACCTGCTGCCGATGGATCCCATTCCCGGTGTGACGTTCATTCAGGGAGATTTTCGTGAGGAAGAAGTCTTGCACAAGCTCGAATCCGCACTGGAAGGGCGCGAGGTGGACCTTGTTTTATCCGACATGGCCCCCAATCTGACAGGCATTGCTGCTACCGATCAGGCCCAGATGATGTATCTGGCCGAACTTGCGCTTGAGTTCGCCCGTCAGCGCCTGAAACCCGGTGGCGACATGTTGATCAAGGTTTTTCAGGGCAGCGGTTTTCCCGAATTGCGTGCGGCAATGATGGCAGCTTTCGAAACTCTGGCCACGCGCAAACCCGATGCATCCAGGGATCGCAGTGCGGAGCAGTATCTGCTGGGGCGAAGGGCGCGGCCGCAATGAGGCGAAGCGGCGTTTGCAGGTCCCCGGAAAGGGGCTTAAAATCAACGGTCCGAATCCCGGACTGCGGTAAGCGAGGAATGGTTTGAACAATCTTTTCAAAAATATCGCCATCTGGCTGGTGATCGGCATCGTGCTGATGACGGTGTTCAACCAGTTCAATACCCGTCAGGCCGCCCAGTCTTCGATGGACTACTCCCAGTTTCTCGATGAGGTGAAGCAGGGGCACATCACCAAGGTGGTGATTCAGGGTCGCACTCTCGACGCCACCACGCAGGAGGGCAAGCGCGTGGTGGTGTACGCGCCTTCCGACATCTGGATGGTTTCCGACCTGCTCAAGAATGATGTCAAGGTGATTGCCAAGCCGGAGGAGGAGCAGTCCTTCCTCATGAGCATTTTTGTGTCCTGGTTCCCCATGCTGCTGCTGATCGGCGTGTGGGTCTTCTTCATGCGCCAGATGCAGGGCGGGGGCCGCGGTGGAGCTTTCTCCTTCGGCAAGAGCCGGGCGCGGATGATGGACGAGAACAGCAATGTGGTGACCTTCGCCGATGTTGCCGGTTGTGATGAGGCCAAGGAGGATGTGTCCGAACTCGTTGATTTCCTCCGTGACCCCTCCAAGTTCCAGAAGCTGGGCGGTCGCATCCCCCGGGGCGTACTCATGGTGGGCAGCCCCGGTACCGGCAAGACCCTGCTTGCCAAGGCCATCGCCGGCGAGGCCAAGGTTCCCTTCTTCAGCATTTCCGGTTCCGACTTCGTCGAGATGTTCGTCGGTGTGGGGGCGGCACGGGTGCGCGACATGTTCGAGCAGGCCAAGAAGGCCGCACCCTGCATTATTTTTATCGACGAGATCGATGCTGTCGGTCGTCAGCGTGGCGCCGGCCTTGGCGGCGGCAATGACGAGCGGGAACAGACCCTGAACCAGCTTCTGGTGGAAATGGACGGCTTCGAGGGAACGGCGGGTGTCATCGTGATTGCCGCTACCAACCGTCCCGATGTGCTCGATCCGGCCCTGTTGCGTCCCGGGCGCTTCGATCGCCAGGTGGTGGTGCCCCTGCCCGATATCCGTGGCCGCGAGCAGATCCTCAAGGTGCATATGCGCAAGGTACCCGTAGCCCAGGATGTGGATGCCTCCGTACTGGCACGTGGTTGCCCCGGTTTCGCCGGTGCCGACCTGGCCAATCTGGTGAATGAGGCCGCCCTGTTTGCCGCCCGCGCCAACAAGCGTGTGGTGGACATGGATGACTTCGAACGCGCCAAGGACAAGATCATGATGGGCGCCGAGCGCCGCTCCATGGTGATGCCCGAGGAGGAACGCAGGAATACGGCCTATCACGAATCCGGACACGCGATCGTCGCCCGCCTGCTGCCCAAGACCGATCCGGTGCACAAGGTCACCATCATTCCCCGTGGCCGTGCGCTGGGGGTGACCATGCAACTGCCTACCGAGGATCGCTACAGCCAGGATCGCGACCGTTTGCTGAACACGATTGCGGTTCTCTTCGGCGGACGTATCGCCGAAGAGATTTTCATGCACCAGATGACTACGGGTGCTTCCAACGATTTTCAGCGTGCGACTGATCTGGCACGACGCATGGTGACCCAGTGGGGGATGTCCGATAACCTCGGGCCGATGGTGTATGGCGAAGAGGAAGGCGAAATTTTCCTTGGCCGTTCCATCACCACCCATAAAAACGTGTCCGAGGCCACCATGCAGAAGGTGGATACGGAGATACGCATCATCATCGACGAGCAATACACTCTGGCACGCAAGCTGATCGAAGACAATCGGGACAAGGTGGAGGCCATGACCGCGGCCCTGCTCGAATGGGAAACCATAGACGCCGAGCAGATCAACGACATCATGGAAGGCCGTCCGCCCCGTCCGCCCAAGCCCAGCAGCCAGCCCAACCCGCCGTCTGATGACAAGCCTGCTGGTTCCGCCCCGGCGGAGGCGGCGCCCGCCTGATGCACCAGGGTCTTCCTTTGCGGGCCGCCTGAGGGCGGCCCGTGCATTTTCAGCCATGGCTTCCGTGCTTCAATGCGGCCGCTACACGCTTGACCTGGAGCGGCCACGGATCATGGGAGTCGTCAATCTCACGGATGACTCCTTCTCCGGCGATGGTTGCGGTGACGATATCCAGGCGGCCATCGCGCATGGTTTGCGACTGGTGGCCGAGGGAGCCGACATTCTCGACATCGGTGCCGAATCCACCCGTCCTGGCTCGTCTGCGGTTGCGCCAGAACAGGAGCTTGGGCGTGTTCTGCCTGTGCTTGAAGGGCTGATGGATTGCGGGGTGCCACTTTCCGTGGACACGACCAAGCCCGTGGTGATGTCTGCCGCACTGCAAGCCGGCGCCGACATGATCAACGATGTTGGCGCCCTGTGCCTGCCTGGCGCCCTGGAAGTCGTCGCCACCAGCCACGCCGCAGTGTGCATGATGCATATGCAGGGGGAACCCGAAACCATGCAGGATGCACCTGCCTATCACGATGTGGTGGGCGAAGTCACTGATTTCCTTGCGGCACGGGTGAGGGCCGCGGCGGCTGCGGGAATTCCATCCGGCCGTATCGTGATTGATCCGGGTTTTGGTTTTGGCAAGACATTGGCACACAATCTGAAGCTGCTGCACCATCTCGATGAATTGAGGAGAGCGGGCGCACCGTTGCTGGTCGGTCTTTCGCGTAAATCGATGCTGGGCCGGCTGACCGGCCGATCAGCCGGAGATCGGGTCCATGCCAGCGTCGTGGCCGCTTTGCTGGCGGCGCAACGGGGCGCTCGTATCCTGCGGGTCCATGATGTGGCCGCCACGCGGGATACGCTGGCGGTTTTGAATGCGGTGGAGGAAGCATGAGTCGCAAGTATTTTGGTACCGATGGTGTACGAGGGAAGGTTGGTCAGTCGCCGATCACGCCTGAATTCATTTTGCGTCTGGGCTATGCGGCCGGTACCACCCTGGTCGCGCGCGAAGACCTGCCTGCCGGTGAGCGCCCCGCGGTTCTGATCGGCAAGGACACGCGTATCTCCGGCTACATGCTGGAAGCCGCTCTGGAGGCGGGCTTTGCCGCAGCGGGAGTGGATGTTTGCCTGGTCGGCCCGATGCCGACACCGGCGGTGGCTTATCTGACGCGAGCCCTGCGTTTGCAGGCCGGGGTCGTGATTTCCGCATCCCATAACCCCTTTCACGATAACGGAATCAAGTTTTTCTCGGCCCAGGGTACCAAGCTGCCGGATGCGGTGGAGTCCGAGATCGAAGCCCGTCTCGAACAACCCATGGACTGTCATGTATCGGCGCAACTGGGCAAGGCGCGTCGTATCGATGATGCCGCGGGGCGTTACATCGAGTTTTGCAAGAGCACTTTCCCCAACGAGCTGGACCTGCGCGGCCTGCGGATTGCGGTGGACTGCGCCCATGGTGCGGCCTATCACATCGCTCCGGCGGTGTTTCATGAACTGGGTGCCGAGATTTTTCCGGTCGGTGTGTTGCCTGACGGCCTCAATATCAATGATGGCGTGGGGGCGACGGTACCGGCTTCCCTGAGCCGTGCCGTGTTGGAAGGGCGTGCCGATCTGGGGATATCCCTGGATGGAGATGGCGACCGTTTGATCATGGCCGATGCGGGCGGGCGAATCTACGACGGTGACCAGCTGCTCTATGCCATCGCCCGCCACCGTGCTGCCCAGGGCCTGATGGGATCGGATGCCGGAGTCGTCGGAACCTTGATGAGCAACCTTGGCTTCGAGCATGCCCTGGGGCGATTGAACATCGATTTTGCCCGTGCCAAGGTGGGGGATCGCTATGTGCTGGAAACCCTGCAACAGAAGGGATGGCTGCTCGGTGGCGAGAATTCGGGCCACATTATCTGTCTTGACAAGCACAGCACGGGGGATGGCATTGTCTCCGCACTGCAGGTCCTTGCGGCTTTGCGTGCCCGCGGCGAGACACTGGAGCAGGCCTGCGCCGACCTGTCCATGTATCCGCAGATACTGATCAACGTGCGACTGCCCGCCGGTTTCGACTGGACCGCCGATCCGGGCATCGTTGCCGCACATGCGGCGGCGGAGCGGCAGCTCGATGGCCGTGGCCGGGTGTTGCTGCGACCTTCGGGTACCGAACCCCTGCTGCGGGTGATGGTGGAAGGGGACGACGGGGTACTGGTGGCGGCACAGGCCGAGGCCATTGCGGCCGTGGTACGTCAGGCCACGGGATAGCAGGGTTTTCCGCAGCGCGGTACATTCCCGTTGTGTTTCAGCCAGCCTTGCCCAGAGTTCTTTCAATGCGGCGGTCCGGCACCAGCCATATCAGCGCGACAACGACGTACAGGGCTCCCGAGATCCAGACGCTGACGAAGGCCAGGGGAATCGCCGACAGGTAGAACAATGGGGAAATCCTGCCTTTCACATCACGGCCTAGCGCGCGGGCCAGATGGGAATCGCTTTCTTCCAGACGTAGCAGAGCCTTGGTGAGGATGAAGTAGGCACAGGCCGCCGCCAGCAGGACAACCCCGTAGAGCGCCATGGGCAGGGGGGCGAAATGGTTTTCACCCACCCAGGCGGTGACAAAGGGAAACAGGGACAGCCAGAACAACAGATGCAGGTTTGCCCAGAGCACCGGGCCGTCCACCTTGTGCACCGCCTGCAGAAGATGATGATGGTTGTTCCAGTAGATGCCGACGTAGATGAAGCTCAGCACATAGCTGAGAAAAATCGGCCAGAGGGTATGGAGCGCGGAAAATTCCGGCGCCAGAGGGACTTTCAGTTCCAGAACCATGATGGTGATGATGATGGCGATCACGCCGTCGCTGAAGGCTTCCAGTCTTCCTTTGTTCATGGCCTGAATCCTGTCGATGAAGATGGCTCCATCCTACCGGTATCGGGCCATGAGGGGCAGCAGCGATGCGTGCCAAATCCGGCGGGATTCGAGTAAGGTGCCCGCTTTGGTGGAGGAAAACCAATGTTGATCAATTGCGTCGTCTATCAGGATGGCCACAAGCTGCGGGATATCCCGGTGGCGGATATCAGCGAGTATGTGAACCGGGGCGACTGTTTCATCTGGGTGGCGATGAAAGATGCCAGCCATGAAGAGCTGGATGAAATGCAGGCCGAGTTCGGGCTGCACGACCTGGCCGTGGAGGATGCCCGCAATGGGCATCAGCGTCCCAAGCTGGAAGAGTATGGGGATGTGCTGTTCACCGTGCTGAAACTGGTGGAAGTCCGCGATGGCGAGCTTCAGCTGGGGGAGGTGGACATCTTTGTCGGCGGCAATTTCGTGCTCTCGGTTCGTAACCAGAGCGCCCAGGATTTTCTCGGTGTACGTGATCGTTGCGAACGGGAGCCCGATCTGTTGCGCCATGGCGCGGGATTTGTGCTCTACGCACTGATGGATGCGGTAGTGGATCGATATTTCCCCCTGATTGAGGCTTTCGAGATGGAACTCGAACGGATCGAGGAGATGATCTTCACCAAGGGGAATGCCCGGGTCAATATCCAGCAGCTCTATGGGCTGAAGCACCGCGTCATGGTGCTCAAGCATGCGGTTTCACCTCTTCTGGAGGTGGTTGGAAAGCTGTACGGTAGCCGTGCGCCCGATGTCTGTATCAATAGCCGGGAATATTTTCGTGATGTGGCGGATCATCTCCATCGAATTGATGCCTCGATCGATACCATGCGTGACACGATCACCACGGCGATCCAGGTCAATTTGTCCATGGTCACCATCGAGGAGAGCGAGGTCACCAAGCGCCTCGCGGCCTGGGCCGGAATTTTTGCCGTGGCCACCGCCTTTGCCGGAATATGGGGCATGAATTTCGAGCACATGCCCGAGCTTAAATGGGCATGGGGCTATCCCTCCGCCCTGGGACTGATCGCCATCATCTGCAGCGTGCTGTACTACCGCTTCAGACGGGCAGGATGGCTGTAGCGGCGCCTTGCTCCAGAACAGTACGGTTTACAGTTTCTTGTGGCTGCCATCACACAGTGGCGGTTTGGCCGTGTGCTTGCAACCACAGAAATAGACCGTATCGGAGACGGTGGCCTCGTATTGCATTGGCGTGAAGGGCGTGCCTTTGTGGGAGCCATCGCAGAAGGGTTGCGTCTTGCTGCGCCCGCATGCGCACCACCAGTAGGTCTTGCCGGCTTCCACAGCAACCGCATAGGGGCCTTTCTGGGCAATGACGGGGGATTCGCTCATGGCATTCTCCTCGGTTCGATGTCAGGGGGATCAAGATTCAGTGCCCAGTATAGGCACTGAATAACGGGTTCGCTGGCAGGATGGAAAGCCGGTCACGCATCGTTGCTGTCACTGCCAGCCAAAATGGCGGGTGTAGAAGGTTTTCATGGCCTGGGTGAGCGCCATGTAACAAAACAGAATCGCCACCAGGATGGGGAAGTAGGTCCAGGGGAGTGGCTGGAGTTTGAAGTAGTGGGCGATCGGGCCCATGGGGATGAAAATTCCGATCGCCATGATGACGCCGGTTGCCAGCAGCAACAGGGTACCCGGGCGGCTCTGGAGAAAAGGAATCTTGCGGGTGCGGATCATGTGCACCACCAGGGTCTGTGTCATCAATCCCTCGACGAACCAGCCGGACTGGAACAGGGTCTGTTGTGCCGGGGTGTTCGCCCCGAAGACGAACCACATGACGAGAAAGGTGGTGACGTCGAAAACCGAGCTGACCGGGCCGAAAAAGATCATGAAACGGCCAATATCGACGGGATTCCAGCGCTGGGGATCCTTGACCAGTTCCTCATCGACATTGTCGAAGGGAATGGCTACCTGGGAAAAGTCGTAGAGCAGGTTCTGCACCAGCAGGTGCATGGGCAGCATGGGCAGGAAGGGAATGAATGCGCTCGCGATCAGTACGGAGAAGACATTGCCGAAATTCGAGCTGGCGGTCATCTTGATGTACTTGAGCATGTTGGCGAAGGTCTTGCGGCCTTCGATCACGCCTTCTTCCAGCACCATCAGGCTTTTTTCCAGCAGGATGATGTCGGCGGCTTCCTTGGCGATGTCCACCGCGGTGTCGACGGAAATGCCGATATCCGCGGTACGCAGCGCGGGCGCGTCGTTGATGCCATCGCCCATGAAGCCGACGACATGGCCATTCTGCTTGAGCAGGCGCACGATCCGGTCCTTGTGGGCCGGGGTGAGCTTGGCGAAAATGTCGTGGTTTTCCACCGCAGCGGCGAGCGTTGCGTCATCCATGCGCTCCACGTCCGATCCGAGCAGCACCGTATTGGCCGCCAGTCCTACTTCACGGCAGATCTTGGCAGTCACCAGTTCGTTGTCGCCGGTGAGAACCTTGACTTTCACGCCATGGGCAGCCAGGGCCTGCAGGGCAGGTTCGGTGGATTCCTTGGGCGGATCGAGGAAGGCCACATAGCCGATCAGGGTCAATGCGGATTCGTCGGTGACACTGTAGGTTTCCTGGGTGGGGGGCAGCTCCCTGGAGGCAACGGCCACCACGCGCAGTCCGTCTTCGTTGAGATCGGCTGTGACCGCGCGGAATCGCGCCAGGAGCTCGTCCGTCAGCAGCTCGTCGGTATCGCCATGACGGACCCGGGTGCAGACGGACAGGATCTCTTCGACCGCACCCTTGGTAATGAGGAGATGCTGTTCCTCATGCTCCGCCACCACCACGGACATCCGTCGGCGCTGGAAATCGAAGGGGATTTCGTCCACCTTGCGGTAGTTCGCCGCAGGGTCCAGTTCCATGTGCACCTCGGTGTGCTCGAGGACAGCCACATCCAGCAGATTCTTGAGGCCGGTCTGGTAATAACTGTTGAGATAGGCCATCGCGAGAACATCGTCGGAATCCTCCCCCCAGACATCGGTGTGACGGGCGAGGAAGATCTTGTCCTGGGTCAGGGTGCCGGTTTTGTCGGTACACAGCACATCCATGGCGCCAAAATTCTGGATGGCATCGAGGCGCTTCACGATCACTTTCTGCCGCGAGAGGATGACCGCTCCTTTGGCCAGGGTGGAGGTCACGATCATCGGCAGCATTTCCGGCGTCAGGCCGACCGCGACCGACATGGCGAAGAGGAAGGCTTCGGTCCAGTCGCCCTTGGTGAAGCCGTTGATGAACAGTACCAGGGGTGACATCACCACCATGAAACGGATCAGCAGCCAGGCCACCTTGTTCACGCCGGCCTGGAACTGGGTCGGCGTCCGGTCGGTTGCGGTGACCCGCTGGGCCAGGGCGCCGAAATAGGTGCGGCTCCCCGTGGTGATCAGCACCGCCGAGGCGGAGCCCGAGACCACGTTGGTGCCCATGAAGACGATGTTGCCAAGCTCCAGCGGATTGGCGGTATCGAGGCTGTCCTGGGAGGCGAATTTCTCGACCGGGAGGGATTCGCCGGTCATCGCGGCCTGGCTGACAAACAGATCCTTGGCGGAAAGGACGCGGCAATCCCCCGGGATCATGTCACCGGCGGAAAGCAGGATCACATCTCCGGGCACCAGATCGGCAATCGGGATTTCCTCCTTGTGGGACGGCTTGGGATGCAGCTGCACCTCGAAATAGAGACGTGCTTCATTCGCGGCTTCCTCTGCCGGATCGCGCCGCAGGACCGTGGCGGTATTGCTGACCATGGCCTTGAGCTTGTCGGCGGCGATATTGGATTTGCGTTCCTGCCAGAAGCGGATGGCGACCGAGAGCACCACCATCGAGCCGATGACGATGGTCGCCTTCATATCTTCGGTCAGATACGAAATGGCGGCCAGCAGCGTGAGCAGCAGATCGAAAGGAGTCTTGTAGCAATGCCAGAGGTGCATCCACCAGGAGGGCGGTTTTTCCTGCTCCACTTCGTTGGGGCCGACCCGCTCCCGCACCCGTTCCGCCTGTATTGCGGAGAGGCCGCCCGGATGGCTGTCGAGTTCTTCCAGCAGCGCACCGGCTTCGTTTTTTGCCGCGGCGATCAGGAGTTGGGCGGTACCGGGGGGGATGCCGCGATCAATCCTGGTGTCGGCAAGGCTTTCGAGCAGGAGCAGGCGGCGGAAATGGCGGCCGATCCCCCGGGTTTGTACAAAACTGGCGAAGAGCTCTTTGACCAGATTGAGATTCACATTTTTCTCCTTGCGGTGCTGCTGGTGCTTTCGAGCGGCGAGCGGGCGGATTGTTCTCTGGACAAATCAGAAATCGAGGTGGGCGCGCAGCCCATATACAGTCACAGGGCCCCGGTCGCGGTTGTAGGCCGGGTTATCGATGTATTGCAAGTCCGCGGTGAGATGAAACTCCGGTGTGACTGCCCAGGCGTAATAGCCCTCGAATATTTTTTCCTTGCCGTAATTCAGGCGGCCATCACCGATGAGGATGCCCATGCCTCCCTGTTCGAAGTAGCGCCGGGCGTCGGAGGAAAGACCATTGACTGCAATGGCGATACCCGCCGTGTCGCCGGCATGCCCCCATGCCTGGCCAGCAAGGGAAAGGCCGGCAGACAGAGAGCGGTTGATCTCGGTGAAATCGAAGGCTTCCTTGCTGCCATCGTTCCAGCTGGTGCGGGCGAAGAATCCGAGGTTGGGTGCCAGTGCCTGTTCCAGATTGAAGGCGATTCCGGGCCGCGACTGCATGCGCCGGACGCGGCCGGTATCGGGCGCTGTCCCGTTGCCCTGAATTTGCAGCAGCGCATCTGTATAACGGCCCATGTTGCCGCGGTTGATGAACCCCAGCACCTTGAACTTGCCGGCCCGGTTTCCCCACTGATGCCGTTCTTCAAATTCCGTCACCACGCCGTACTGGCGGAAACCGGAATCCAGGCGTTCGCCGTTGGGTTCGCTGGAAAGGGTGAAGAGTCCGCCACGCAGGGTCCACCAGGACTGGGTCCATTCGATTGCGATACCTTTGCTGAAACCCCAGGAGTCGGCGGCGTAATCGAAGGCGCCGGCTTCGATGATAGACCAGTTCATGAAGTCGCCGCGCGGGTCGTGGGCGTAGATATTGGTATCGAATATGTCCGGAATGGAAAGTTTGCCGAGCGTCAGCACGATATGGTCAGTGCTGCGGGTGCCGGCAAGCTGGTTCGGCCCGGAGCCAATGACCTCCTGCGCGCCTCCGAGATCGATGGTCTGGCGAAAAAATGCGCGGGGCAGGCGCAGGTAGGGATGGTGAGCGCCGACCTTGTAGGCATTGGCACTGGGGAAGCCGGCAATACCCTGGGTGTTGCTCAGGCCGAAGCCCTCGTCGATTTCCGGATTGAGATACAGCTCTCCGCCACGCCAGAGCCTGGCGCCGACAAAAAGGGTGAAATCGTTGGTGGAGTCGAGCCGGGCCCCGCCATCCAGGCTGTTTGCGCCTTGATAGGGAGATTTGAAGGCGCCGTGCGCCTGGGAGACATGGGTGATCTGGCCATACAGATTCCATGCTTCGTTGCCCGAACTGTCAGGGCTGGCTATCGCCATGGGAGCCAGCCCGATGAGCCCGGCACACAGGCAGGCACGGATACGGGACAAAGCCGACCCGGCGCCCGGATGAAAGGACCGCCGTGGAACCTGGCGGGGAAAATCTTGAATTTGCAGGAAACGCATACACCCTCCTGCCGGTGGTGCGATATCACCGGCCAAGCCGGCCACGTGGGGCCGGGTTCAACATGTAGAGGGGAAGTAGTCGGCACCCCGGAATCGGAGCGCATGGCCACTACCCGCCGAAAAAGCGGCAAGGTAGCAGCAGGATGTGACGCTGCGGTTACCTCGCCAGTGTGATGCAGGATCGACTACTGGGGCTGTCCACGAGGAACCTCCGGAAAAGAGAAGGCGCGACTGTATATCCGTGCCGCCGTGATTGCAACAATTTTATGAGATGGTGTTCTGTGGCGGCGGTGTCCCGGATGTCTGCGACCGATGCGATTGGGCTTTAGAGGGTATTCCAGGCCGTGCAGTAGCCTTGGGGCGAGATTTCGTCATCCCCGGGAATGACCTTGCAGCGTCCCGGTGCATCATCGCTGGCGCCAGGGATGAATTCCAGACAGGACTGGCAGGTCATGTTGTCCTTGGGATGATCCTGGTAGGCCAGACGGGTGCGGGCTTCCCCATTGACCGCGGCGCAGGCCGGACGCCCGATCATCATGACGGGGATGGCGACAAGAAGCTGTGATGCCTGCCGGAGCCAGAGACGGCGGCGGGGATCGAGGGTGTCGTGGGACATGGGATGCTCCTGTGGACAAGGCCCGGCCATCCTGCTTTATGGCCGGATATTGCGCTGTGGCGGGTCCGGTGAAGGCTATTTCCCGCGGTTGAAGAAGGCAGTCAGACGCCGCTGGGTTTCGGGGGTACGGATCAGGTCGGCGATGCCCTGCAGTTCCATGTTGTAGCCGATGTCCGGCGTCTGCGCCGCGTTGCGGATGCAGCGCTTGGCAATTTTCAGGGCCTCGGGATGGGAGGCGGCAATGCGGTCGGCGATGGCTGCAGCTTTCGCTTCCAGTTCGGCCTGGGAGAAGGACCATTGCACCATGCCCAGCGTTTCGGCAGTGGCGCCATCGACCGGTTCGGTGCTGAAAATAATGCGGCTGGCGATGCCGGGACCGCAAAGACGTGTCAGGCGCTGGGTGCCGCCTGCGGCCGGGATCAGGCCGAGGCCGATTTCCGGCAGGGCGATCTTGGCTTCCTTGGCCGCGATGCGCAGATCGCAGGCCAGGGCCAGTTCGAACCCCCCTCCCATGGCCGCGCCGTTGATTTCGGCCAGCGTCACCTGGGGCAGTTCCTCCAGGCGCTTGAAGAGGCCCTGGAAGGGGCGTAGGTATTTGGCCATTTCGGCACTGGGATCGTCAAACTTGGACATATCGCTCATGAAGGCAATGTCGGCGCCGCCGACAAAAACCTTCTGGGCGCTGCGGATGTGGAGCAGGGTCCAGTCAGACTGGCTTTCCAGCGTGTCGAGCACGTCATGGAACGCTGCCAGCAGTTCACCGTTGAGGGCATTGACCGGAGGGCGGGCAAGGGTGACGACGGCGACGGGGCCACGGCGGGAAAGCTGGATCATGGGAAATTCCTTCAGGTATTTGGTGCGGGGTTGGAGAGAGATGCGATATCGGTTGCAATGTGCGCCAGAGGCATTGTATAGGGCGCCGCCGATCCCGGCGATCTGGCCAGAAGATCATCCAGCCAGCATTTCCACGTCCGGTATTTCGCGCGCAGGAGGCTGGCGTGGGTCGCATCCGGCTCGATGAGGGCCATGGCCACCGGCCTGCGGGCCGGGATGCCTGCCGCCAGTGCGCCGGCACCGGCCAGACTGCTCTCCCGCTGCAGCAGGCGGGCCAGATCGAAAGTCAGGCACTGGGCGAGCCCTTGCCGGATGGCCGGCAGTTCCGAAAGCCCGCCGGACAGATAGGCGCGCTCCAGAGGACGCACGGCATCGAAATCCTCAAGGATGCGCGCCAGGCGGAAGACGATACCCTCGATCAGCAGTGCACCGATACGCGCCGGTGGCAGGTCGGTGACGGGAGCGGAAAATCCCAGACGCAGATCGGAGCGGAAATAGGGCGCACCCAGTCCGCTGGGCTCCGACAGGCAGAAGTGAGTGTCTCGACCAAGCGCCTCCGCATCCAGTTCGGCGACCGGATAGGGCGCCAGGGCGGTGGCGATCGAGTTGAGCGTGCCTTCTGCCGCGAGGCGGCATTGCCCCGCAGAGTCCTGATAGAGCAGGGTGTGCAGGTAGCCGGCGGGAGGCGCTGCATCCATGGGGCGAATCACGAAGCCGCCGGTACCGAGATTCACGAGGGCATGGCCGGAAAAATCCCCGACGCTTGCGAGCAGGGCCGCGGACTGGTCGCCCAGGCTGGAACGGACGGTGATTCCCCAGTCCAGGTCCGCATCCATTGCAGCCGAAGCACGAATCTCGGGGAGTGCGGCGCCGGGAATGCCGAACAGGTCGCAAAGCTCGGTCGACCACTGGCGCGTATGGAGATCCATGAGCAGGGTGCGCGCCGCCATCGAAACGTCGGTGGCGTAGTGGCGGCCACCGCTCCAGCGCCAGAGCAGAAAGGTATCCAGCGTGCCGACCAGCAGATCACCACAGGCCAGCCCCTGCCGCCAGGCCGGATGATCTTGCAGTATCACGGCGAGCTTGGGGCCGAAGTAATACGGGGTGAGTCCAATGCCGGCCAGCTGGCGAATGCGTGACTCTGACTGAATCAGGGCATCACAGGCGCGCAGTCCGCGGCGGTCCTGCCAGGAAATGAGCGGCGTGACGGGCTGGCCATTCTGCCGTTGCCAGATGACGAAGGAGGATCGCTGGCTGCACAGGCCCAGAGGGATGAGCGTGGGGAACGTGATGCCGGCAGTTGCCGCGCATTCGCGCAGGGCGGTTTCGGCTGTTCGGGCGTAGGCCAGCGGATCGCTTTCACGGTGCTCGCCGTGAACCGCGATGGCTGGCGCCGGATGGCTGACGAGATGGCGGATGTCGCCATCCGGGCCCAGGGCGCCCGCCTTGACTGCGGTTGATCCCAGATCCAGAGCCAGTGCGCGGAGTGGGGCGCTCATGGATTCAGGGTTCTGCTGCAACGAAAGCGGCAAGATGCGGTGCGGCACACGCCAGCCAGCCGGAGCGCTCTGCCTGTGTCGTATTCGTGAGGATGGCGAGGGGCAGGCGACGACGCAGCAGATCGTCGGGCCGTTCCACCATTTCAGTCGCGGCACAGTGATGCAGGTCGGCCATGATCAGTGGCAGATCCGGGACGATGCGGTTGCCCAGGGCCGCATCGGCCTGCACCCGGTCGAGTACCGCGGCGGTGCGATTGCCATGACGGCGCAGGAGCCAGAGCGTGGTTTCTTCGTCGATGCCGAGTGACTGGCTTCTGGCGCGCAGGGCGGCGTCGTTGCCGTCAAGCGCCCAGGGCAGGGGGCGCTCCGTCGTGGCGCAGGGCAGCGGGCGCCCCAGGCGACGGCAGACGGTATCGACGATGTGCGCCGCATCTTCCCGTGCCGAGGTGATCTTGCCGCCGATGGAATGCAGCGTGCCGTCGGGCGCGGCGTGCAGTTCCCAGTCCCGGCTGACCGCCGAGGGATTGGCCTGCTCGCTGCGTTTCATGGCGCGCAGGGCGGCGAAACGGCCGATGATGTCGGCCGGTTGCCAGGAGGTCTTCAGATAGTGGTTGGCTGCGGCGAGGAGGTATGCCACGTCAGCGTCATCGGCCGCGACATGTTCCACATCGCCCCGGTAGTCGGTGTCGGTGGTGCCCAGGATCGTGCGACCGTACCACGGCAGGATGAAAAATACGCGGCCATCCTGGGGCGCTGTCAGCAACAGTGCTTCCTGCGTGGGAGATAAGCGGGGCAGCACCAGGTGCACGCCCTTGGTCAGCCGCCGGTCTTCCCGGCCGGGCACGGTCTCCCGGCCCCATTGGCCGGTGGCGAAGACAATTTCGCGGGCCTGGAGCTGGCCTATATGCCCGCTGATACGATCCTCGATCCGTATGGTGTGAAACTCGCCCCGCGCCGTGGCCGCGGCATGGCAATAATTGACCGCCACCGCCCCGGCGGCGAGGGCACCATCCACCAGTTCCAGCACCAGCCGGGCATCGTCGGTCTGGGCGTCGGCGTAGCTGAATCCCTGGCGCAACTGCTGGCGGTCGAGGAAAGGGAAGTGCAGGGCAAAGGCGTTGGCATCGAAATGGCGATGGGCCTGTTCTGCCCTTGCGCCGGCCAGCCAGTCGTAGAGCCAGAGGCCGGCGCGCAGACGCCAGGCCCCGAGGCGGCTGTCACCGGTCACGGGGATGCCGAAACGCAGGGGCCAGACCCGATGTGGTCCAAGACGCAGCAGGCGCTGGCGTTCGTGTAGCGCCTTGCGCACCAGACCGATATCCCCCGACTCGAGATAGCGCAGCCCGCCATGGATCAGCTTGCTCGATCCGGAGGATGTGGCGCCGGCCCAGTCACCCTGATCCACCAGGGCGACACGCAGGCCGCGCAGGGCGGCGTCATAGGCTGTCCATGCGCCATAGATACCGCCACCGACCACGAGGAGATCGAAGCTGTCGTGAAACAGGGCGTCAGGATCGCGCTTCATCTGCGGCCTGTCCGTTACGCCGGGCCAGGGCGAAGGCGGGTACGTCACTGATCAGGATGTCCACCCCAAGGGTGAGGGCATGATCGATCTCTTCAGCACTGTTGCAGGTATAGACGGCGATGGATTTGCCTTCGCCCCGTAGCAGGTCGACGCTGGCCCGGTCGAGCTGCCCGATGGACAGGCATGCGCCGGCAAGAAAAGGTTGCAGGGAAATGGATTCGCGTAATGCAGCGATATTATCGTCGGCTTTCAGGTTGCGTACCAGCCGGGCGGTGGGGCAACGGGCTCTGGCCCAGTCGAGGCTGGGTGCGTGGAAGGAAGATACGATCAGTCCGGCATGGTGGAGCGGATCGGCCAAAACCAGCGCCTGTGCCAGATTGCGCTCCTGATGCGCTTGCGGCTCTCCCATGCGGTTCTTGATTTCCAGCACCACGCCGGGTGAATCCGGAGGATCGCAGTACGCCGCAATGAATGCCTCCAGCGTCATCAGGCCATGCCAGCCCCGGGCGATGGCTGCATCCGCGATCTGCTGCCAGGGGATGTCGGCGACACGGGCTTCCGGCAAGCCGAGTTTTTCCAGGGTGCGGTCGTGCCAGAGCAGAGAAACGCCGTCGCGACTGAGCTGGACATCGGTTTCCAGTCCCTCCGAACCGAGGGCAAGCGCACGAGCGAAGGCTTGCCGGCTGTTTTCAGGCGCTTCCCGGTTGGCGCCACGGTGGGCGTAAATGCGCGTACCCCGCGGTTCTGATGTTTGTGTCATGAACAGTTTCCATCCGGGGATGGCAGGGAGCAAAAGAACTGGTCGATCGCGCTGGCGAGGCCGGCAAAGCGGGGGTTGTAGGTGAGCCGGCGCAGCAGGCCGCCATCGGGCGGTGTCATCGTGGTTTCTCCGCGCCAGGCAGGCAGGGCCGGATCGCGGCAGGCGCGATAGCGTTCGGGATCATGCGGGTGGTAATGATTGCAATTGGCATAGGGCGCATTTTCACCGTAATGGGGATCTTCCGGTGGAACCACGATGGCGGTATGGGCGGAACTGAGAATGTGTTGTTCCGGCACACGGCTATCCACCAGCGTCAGGCGACCGGCAGGGAAATCGGGAGGCGGCTGGTCGGGGTGGCGGGTATAGAGCACGCAACGTGTGTTCCGGTGCCGGGCGCGAGCCATGAAATCCGTGGTGGCGTCCGCTTCGACGGTGGCGTCGTCCAGGCTCGCGGCCGCAAACAGGGGGAGCGGGTAGTCGGCGGACTCAGGGCGGGCGGCCAGTCGCCGGGTCAGGCTGTGGATCTGGGCGACGGCGTTCTTGCAAAGGGATTCGTACTTGTACGGATCGTCGTCGGGTCGCAGGGAAACCCAGCGCGATGGCGGATGCATCCAGCTATAAGCGGTATGCCAGCGCGCCCAGGCGGCTTTCGGGGCGAGACGCAGGGCCGGGGAAAAAAGACACAGGCTGCGTATCCGGTCGTCATCCAGGGCATGCAGCAGCGCCAGGGTGGCGCCGGTGGAGATGCCCGCCAGGTGGATTTCATCGGCTTCCCGCGCCATGCAGTCGGCGCTGAATGCCACCGCTGCGCTCCACTCCTGCCAGCGTACATCCAGCAGATCGCCAGGGCGGGTGCCATGACCGGGCAGCAGGGGCGCCATGACGCGAAATCCGCGGTCGCGGAAGTGGCGCCCGAGCGCGGTGCACAGGTACGGGGAATCAGTCAGGCCATGGATCAGCACGATGCCGCGCCGGCAGGGCGTGTGGCGGCCCGCAGCCACCGTCCCGCCGGGCAGGTGCTCGAACGGCAGGTTGCCGGCAATGACGGAAGCCGGGACTGCCGCTTCGGCGCGTCCTTCGGTAATCAGTCGCCGGCATGTGTCGATATAGGCGGAAAACCCGCCGGCTCCAGCATGAAAATGCGAGTTCAATCTGGAGCTGCGGTGCCGTGCCGCAAGGATCATGGTGAATGAATCCTCCTGTTGATGCCGTCCGGGCCAGAGCCAGCCCCGCTGCGTCTGTTGCGAGGATTCTAGTCCAGCCGCCGCATCGCGCCGACTGGACAGCGCTTGAGTCACAACGCGGGGAAACAGTCAGAAATCCTGGCCATTCGGCAATTGATCAAGTACGAGATCAATCTGGCCAGACAGCATCAATGGCTGCAGGAAATGGAAACAACAAGCCCCGCCGTAGCGGGGCCATCGTACTGACTTAAACACAGCGATTTATGAAGCTCGTTTCTGTTTCCGGCGACGCGCGATTTCACCAAGCACTCCTAAACCCGTCAACATCATTGCGTAGGTTTCGGGTTCGGGAATTGCCGCCACGGCGGTGGGCGTTACTGGCGCGGAGACTAAGCTACCCACTTTTTTCCCGGAGAGATCTTCGTACATCGCCTTGATTTCCACGCCGCCACTGGGTGTTAGTGGTGATCCACCCATATCAAACTTAAACTGGTAGGTTTGTGGGTTGAATTGAAATCCTTGAGCGGCACCGTGGACGGTCGTGTCATACATGCAGGCGAACCCTGCTCCATTTCCGTTGCAACCGTTGGCATTCAAGCCACCCTGGACATAATTCCAGTTTGACACACCGTCCGGGGTGCTCAATATAGAAAATGACGTCACACTGCTTCCGACCTCAAAGGCAAGACTGTTCAGATATTTACCGCCACCTGAATAGTTGGTCAAATTCAGGTTCAGTATGAATTGATAGTTGTTGGTGCCGATGGTGGTATACGTCATCGAATACACAGCCCCATCGAAGGTAATGAACGTCGGGGGATTGGCAGCAAAAGCATGCCCGCCGACGAGCAGTGCCGATGAGCCAAGCAACACCAGTAGGGACGATAAACAGGAGGGTTTCATTTCGTCTCCTTTTTAATCAAGTCAAGTGCAAACGAAACAAGCTCTTGCGATGGTAGCTGTCAAGTATTGGAGAGCACAATGGACAGTTTGTCCTGAAATTTATGGGAGGTTTCTACTATAAAAATCAGGAGATTTATACTGCGCAAGATGTGAACAATTGCGTCCTGGATATGACAGGCGAACAGATTTGATCACAGGAGTGGATCCGATGAAGCGATTGACGCTCTCGGCAGCGATGTGGGTGGACTGCACGAGCGCTATCCGAGAATGCTATACTCGCAAGGCTTTACAGGTGGCATCCCGCTGCCTGGAGTTGGAAAATTCACACGTCCGGCGCCGAATGGGTGACTTCTCGTGGCGGTTAGCGAGAGTGCATTGCGGCTGGACGGCGGATACAACCCATATCGGAGAACGATGATGAGCGCAACCATGCGTCAAATGCTGGAAGCAGGTGTCCATTTCGGCCACCAGACACGCTTCTGGAATCCCAAGATGGCTCCTTACATTTTCGGCCATCGCAACAAGATCCATATTGTCAATCTGGAAAAGACCCTGGCCAAATACCAGGAGGCGATGGGCTTTGTGAAAAAGATGGCGGCCAAGAAGGGTACTGTCCTCTTTGTCGGCACCAAGCGTCAGGCGCGCGAGATCGTCGCCGAGGAAGCCCGGCGCGCCGGCATGCCCTACGTGGATGAGCGCTGGCTTGGCGGCATGCTGACCAACTTCAAGACGGTCAAGTCTTCCATCAAGCGCCTCAAGGATCTTGAGCAGATGAATCAGGACGGCAGCTTCGAGAAGCTGTCGAAAAAAGAGGCGTTGACCCTGCAGCGCGAGATGGACAAGTTGCAGAAGTCCATTGGCGGCATCAAGGATATGGCCGGCCTGCCCGACGCCGTCTTTGTCATTGATGTCGGCTTCCACAAGATCGCGATCACCGAGGCCTCCAAGCTGGGAATTCCGGTGGTTGGCGTGGTGGATACCAACCATTCTCCCGAGGGTATCGACTACGTGATTCCCGGAAATGACGATTCCAGCCGTGCCATTCGTCTCTATGCCCGTGGCGCGGCCGATGCCGTGCTCGAAGGGCGCAGCCATTCGGTGGACGAAGTGGTGCAGATGCTCGCCGGCGACGACGAGTTTGTCGAGGTCGAAGAAGAGTCGGCCGAGTAGTTCCGGGTCAGGCGCGGGGAGCGGTGGGGCGGGCCTGGCCTGCGCTCTTCCGGCTCCCCGCGTTTTTGTGGTGAATCAGGTTTTGAATTGAATTCGGAGTAATACGATGGCGGAAATTACCGCAGGCATGGTCAAGGAACTGCGTGAAAAGACCGATGCTCCCATGATGGAATGCAAGAAGGCGCTCACCGAAGCCGGTGGAGATCTGGTCAAGGCGGAAGAGATACTGCGGGTCAAGCTGGGCAACAAGGCCAGCAAGGCTGCCGCCCGGGTGGCAGCGGAAGGCGTGGTGGCGATCCACCTTGCCGCCGATGGCAAGATGGGCAGCATTTTCGAGATCAACTCGGAAACGGATTTTGTCGCCAAGAATGACGAGTTTCTCCAGCTGGCGGCGGATTGTGCCCGCCTGGTGGTGGAAAAGAACCCGTCCGATATCGCCGCTCTGGCGACCCTGCCCCTGGCCGATGGTACGGTTGATTCCGTGCGGACCGCTCTGGTCGGAAAAATCGGCGAGAACATGTCGCCGCGCCGCTTTGCGCGTATCGCCGCGACCGGCAAGCTGGCTTCCTACGTCCACGGTGGCGCCCGGATCGGCGTGTTGGTCGATGTGGTGGGTGGCGATGACCAGCTGGCCCGGGATCTGGCCATGCATATTGCGGCTTCCAAGCCCAAGTCACTGGATGCCTCCGGCGTGCCTGCCGAACTGCTGGATACCGAGCGCCGCGTCGCCATCGAGAAGGCCCGCGAAGCCGGCAAACCCGAAGCCATGCTGGAAAAGATCGCCGAGGGTACGGTGCAGAAGTATCTGAAGGATGTGACCCTGCTGGGTCAGGTCTTCGTCAAGGCCGAGGATGGCAAGCAGACCATCGAGCAGCTGTTGAAGAGCAAGGGCGCCTCCGTGGCCCGCTTCGAGCTGTTCATCGTCGGCGAGGGAATCGAAAAGAAGGTTGCCGACTTTGCCGCTGAAGTTGCAGCCCAGGCGGCCGCGGCGGCCGCCAAGTAACCACGCCATGGCCGCCTACAGGCGCATTCTTCTCAAGCTCTCGGGCGAGGCCCTGATGGGCGATGATGCGTATGGCATCAATACGGCCATGCTCTCTTCCATCGTCGGGGAAATCAGGGCGGTCGCCGAACTCGGGGTCGAGATCGGCGTGGTGATCGGTGGTGGCAATATCTTCCGTGGGGTCGCCGGTACGGCCTCGGGCATGGATCGGGCCACGGCGGATTACATGGGCATGCTGGCCACGGTGATGAATGCCATGGCTTTGTCCGATGCCATGCGGCAGGCCGGCCTCAACGGCCGGGTGCAGTCTGCGCTCAATATCGAGCAGGTGGTCGAGCCCTACATTCGCGGCAAGGCCATCCGTTATCTGGAAGAAGGGAAAATCGTGATCTTTGCCGCCGGTACGGGCAATCCCTTCTTCACCACCGATACCGCCGCCGCCCTGCGTGGCTCGGAAATCGGTGCCGAAATCGTGCTCAAGGCGACCAAGGTCGATGGCGTGTACTCTGCCGATCCCAAAAAGGATCCCGCCGCCACGCGCTATCACCGCATCAGCTTCGACGAGGCCATCAGTCGCGACCTCAAGGTTCTGGATGCGACCGCCTTTGCCTTGTGCCGCGACCAGAAACTTCCCATCAATGTGTTTTCTATCTTCAAGGCCGGTGCGCTCAAGCGGGTTGTGCTGGGCGAGGATGAAGGCACCCTGGTACACGTCTAAGGGGTTGGCGATGATTCCCGAACTCAGGAAGACCACCGAAGCCAAGATGAACAAGAGCATCGAGGCGCTGAAAGCCGATCTGGGCAAGGTCCGTACGGGCCGCGCCCACACCGGCCTGCTCGATCATGTTCAGGTGGATTACTACGGTTCCATGGTGCCGGTCGCGCAGGTGGCGAACGTCACCCTGATCGATGCCCGCACCATCGGTGTGCAGCCCTGGGAAAAGCCCATGGTGGCCAAGGTCGAAAAAGCCATCCGTGATGCCGATCTGGGCCTCAATCCGGCTTCCCAGGGGGACATCATTCGCGTTCCCATGCCGCCTTTGACCGAGGAACGGCGCCGTGATCTGACCAAGGTGGTGAAGCAGGAAGGCGAGAATGCCAAGGTTGCGATCCGCAATCTGCGTCGTGACGCCAACAACGCGCTCAAGGATGCCCTGAAAAAGAAGGAAATCGCCGAGGACGAGGAGCGTCGCACCCAGGACGAGATCCAGAAACTGACCGATCGCTTCGTGGCCGAGGTGGACAAGCTCCTCGCGGAAAAGGAAAAGGATCTGATGGCGGTCTGATCGGGATCGTCCAGGCCCCGTATCCATGCGCTTCTTCAGTTCGACACGGGATATCCCCGAATCCGTCGCGGTCCCCCGGCATGTGGCCATCATCATGGATGGCAACGGTCGCTGGGCGAAGAAGCGCTTCCTGCCCCGGGTAGCGGGGCACAAGCGGGGCGTGGAGGCTGTCCGCGCCACCGTCAAGGCCTGTATCGAGCGCGGTATCGGCTATCTCACCCTGTTTGCCTTCAGTTCCGAGAACTGGCGCCGTCCCGTTGATGAAGTGTCCTATCTGATGGGGCTTTTCGTTTCGGTGCTGGAAAGTGAAGTGGAAAAATTGCACGATGCGGGGGTGCGGCTCAGGGTGATCGGCGATCTGTCCCGCTTCGATGCCCGGCTGATCGAACTGATCGCCAGCGGTGAGCGCCGTACCGCGGGGAATGACCGCCTCGTCCTCACCGTCGCGGCCAATTACGGCGGCCGCGGAGACATCATGCAGGCCGTCAATCGCATGATCGCCGCATCGCCGGCACCGGCGAACGGATACACGGAAGACGATCTGGCACCCCATCTTTCCATGGCCTACGCACCGGAGCCGGACCTTTTCATCCGTACCGGCGGCGAGCAGCGGATCAGCAACTTCCTGCTCTGGCAACTGGCCTATACCGAGTGTTATTTCACCGATCTGCCTTGGCCGGAATTCGATGCCGGCAGGCTCGACGAGGCGATCGGTTCTTTCCGTGCGCGTGAGCGGCGCTTTGGCCGCACCAGCGAACAGCTGACAGATCCGGCATCGCCCTCCCGGCCCGGGCATGCTTAAAACCCGCATCGTCACTGCCCTGATCCTGGTGGCGGGGCTCTCCCTCCTGCTCTTTGCCGCGCCCCTGTGGGCGTTGCAGACGGCCTTTGCCCTGGCCGCCGCCGTGGCCGCCTGGGAGTGGGCCGGTTTCATGGCCATCGACCGGGGCGGCCGGGTGCTCTATGGGGCTTTCGTACTGATCCTGTGCTGGATGGCGCACGTCAAGGCGACGGTCGTTTTCGTGCCGCTTTGGCTTTCTGTCGCGGGTTTCTGGCTGCTGGTGGCGCCACTGTGGCTGGCCCGGCGCTGGCGGCTGGGCGGCAATGACATGGTGGCCTATCTGCTTGGGGCGTTGCTGATCGTGTCGACCTGGTCCGCGCTGGCGGCCATGAGCGAGCGCGGCCCCTGGACCCTGCTGGGTGTGCTGGCCGTGGTGTGGGTCGCCGACATCGGTGCGTATTTCGCGGGCCGCCGCTACGGGCGGCGCAAGCTGGCGCCTTCCATCAGTCCGGGCAAGACCTGGGAAGGTGCTGCCGGCGGTGTTCTGGGCGTGCTGTGCTACGGACTGATCGTTGTGCCCCATCTGCTTCCGATAGCGGATGCCGGTGCCTTCCTGATGGTCACCGTCGCACTGGTGATTGTCGCCATCCTGAGTATCCAGGGTGATCTTTTCGAATCCCTGCTCAAACGTCAGGCCGGGCTCAAGGACAGCAGCCAGGTGCTGCCAGGTCACGGTGGCGTGCTCGATCGTATCGACAGCGTCACTTCGACGCTTCCCGTCGTCGCTCTGGCTTTCCAGTACCTTCTGCCATGAGTCGCCGTCGTCTGGTCATACTTGGTGCTACGGGGTCCATCGGCACCAGCACGCTCGATGTCGTGGCCCGGCATCCGGATCGCTACGAAGTCGTTGCCCTGACCGGTCACAGCCGGGTGGATGTGCTGGCGAGACAGTGCCGGATTCACCGGCCCCGCTATGCCGTGGTCGGTGATGCCGGGGCCGCCCATGATCTTCAGTCCGCCCTGGCGGGACAGACCGTCGAGATACTCCATGGACAGGAGGCCATCGCCCGGGTGGCCGCCCTGGACGAGGCCGATACCGTTGTGGCCGCCATCGTTGGAGCGGCGGGGCTATTGCCCACCCTGGCCGCCGTGCGTGCAGGGAAACGGGTGCTGCTGGCCAACAAGGAAGCCCTGGTCATGGCGGGGCAGGTGTTCATGCAGGAGGTGGCCCGTTCCGGCGCCATACTGTTGCCCATCGACAGCGAGCACAATGCGATCTTTCAGTCCCTGCCATCGCGGTTTGAGGGTGATCTGGGCGCCTCGGGTGTGCGTCGCATCCTGATCACCGCTTCGGGTGGCCCTTTCCGTTGCACACCGCTGGTACAGCTGGCCGCTGTCACGCCCGATCAGGCCTGTGCCCACCCCAACTGGTCCATGGGGCGAAAGATCTCGGTGGATTCCGCCACCATGATGAACAAGGGGCTGGAAGTGATCGAGGCACGCTGGCTGTTCAATGCCGCGCCAGCGGATATCGAGGTGGTGATCCATCCGCAAAGCGTGATCCATTCACTCGTGCAGTATGTCGATGGTTCCGTCATGGCTGAACTGGGCAATCCCGACATGCGCACGCCGATCGCACATGCCCTCGCCTATCCGGAGCGGATCGAAGCCGGAGTGGCCTCTCTCGACCTGTTCCAGCTGGCCCGTCTGGATTTTGAACGTCCCGACCCCGGCCGTTTCCCCTGTCTGGGGCTGGCCTACCGCGCCCTGGAGGCAGGGGGTGCTACGCCCGCAGTGCTGAATGCGGCCAACGAGGTCGCGGTGGAAGAATTTCTCGCCGGCCGCCTGCCTTACCTCGCCATCGCTCGTGTGATCGAGGATGCGCTCGATACCGTGGCATCCGTGGCCGCCGAAAATCTGGATGCCGTCATGGCAGCGGATCAGGCGGGGCGTGTGGCGGCCCGTGCCGCGCTGGAGCGCCATCGGACATGAATATCGTCTGGTATGCGGGCGCATTTCTGGTCGCACTGGGTGTGCTGGTGTTTTTTCACGAGCTGGGGCACTTTCTGGCCGCGCGTGCCTGTGGTGTCAAGGTGTTGCGGTTTTCCATCGGTTTTGGCCGCCCGCTGCGGGTATGGCGCTTCGGTCGCGATGCGACGGAATGGTCGCTGGCCGCCATTCCCCTGGGGGGATATGTCCGGATGCTCGACGAGAATGAGGCTGCGGTCGATCCTGCCGAGGTGCATCGCGCTTTCAACCGGCAGCCGGTATCCCGTCGCGCACTGATTGTGGTTGCTGGCCCGGTGGCCAACCTGTTGCTGGCGGTATTGCTGTATTGGGCCATGTTCATGCTCGGCATGCAGGATCTGCGTCCCCGTCTCGGTGATGCACCGGTTGGCACGCTCGCTGCTCGTGCCGGCATCGAGGCGGGTGAATTGGTGATGCAGGTCAATGGACGCCCTGTGGTCACGTGGACCGATCTGCGCATCGAACTCCTCGATGCGGCCATGAGCCATACGCCGGTCGCACTGGATTTGCAGCAACTGGACGGCGGCCTGGTCCGGCGCACCCTGGATTTGCAGGCGGCAAACGGTACGGAAGTGGATGAGCATCTGCTCGATGAATTGGGCCTGACACTCTATCGGCCGCGTGTGGCACCGGTGGTCGGGCAGGTGCTGTCCGGATCGGCCGCCGAACGGGCAGGCCTTGTGGCCGGAGACCGCATTCTCGCCATCGATGGACATCCGGTCCGGTACTGGGATGAATTCAGCCAAACCATCCGTCAGTCCGCTGGACAAACTTTGCGTATCGACTTTCTGCGTCATGAGGAACAGCGCTCCGTCATGGTGACACCGGCTGTCGAAACGGAACAGGGAGGCAAGATAGGCCGGGTCGGGATTGCCGTCGCTACCGGGGACCGGATGCGTGATCTGATGATGGTCGATGTCCGCTTCGGCCCCCGCGAGTCCCTGATCCATGCACTGGCCCAGACCTGGGATACCTCTAGACTCACGCTGGTCATGATGGGGCGCATGGTGACCGGTGCCGTATCGTGGCGCAATATTTCCGGTCCGGTCGCCATCGCGGATTACGCAGGACAGTCGGCCCGGCTCGGAGTGTCACCTTATCTGCGTTTTCTGGCCCTCATCAGCATCAGCCTGGGCGTGCTGAACCTCCTTCCCATCCCGGTTCTGGATGGTGGGCATTTGATGTATCATCTTTGCGAATTTTTCAAGGGGCGTCCGGTTTCGGATCGGGCTCTGGTGCTGGGCCAGCGCGTTGGCCTCGGGATGCTCGGATTGCTTATGGCCATCGCTCTCTACAACGATCTCAATCGTCTTATTTCCGGCTGATGCTATGAAGAAAACCCTGATCGCGGGGCTGTTGTCCACGCTGTTCGTTTCATCTGCCGGCGCTTTCGAGCCCTTTACGGTCAAGGACATCCGGGTCGAGGGCCTGCAGCGCACCGAGGCGGGTACCGTTTTCAGCTATTTGCCGGTACGGGTTGGAGAAACGGCTACTGACGAGAAGGTCTCGGAGGCGATCAAGGCATTGTTCGCCACCGGATTCTTCAAGGATGTCCGCATCGAGGCGGACAAGGGTGTGCTGATCGTCCAGATCGAGGAGCGACCGGCCATTGCTGCCATCGATTTCGTCGGCATGCGTGCCTTTGACAAGGACCAGTTGCGCAAGGCACTGAAAGATGCGGGGATCGCCGAATCCCGCATCTTTGATCGTGCGGTCCTCGAAAAGGCCGAGCAGGAGATCAAGCGCCAATACCTGAGCAAGGGCTATTACGCCGCCGATGTGAAAACCACGGTCACTCCCCTGGAGCGCAACCGGGTTGGACTGGCCTTCAATGTGGATGAAGGCGAGATCGCCAAGATCAGGGAGATCAACATCGTTGGAGCCAAGGCCTTCGACGAAAGTGATCTGCTCGATCAGTTCGAACTGCGTACCTCCAACTGGTTGTCCTGGTACACGAAGAATGACCAGTATTCCAAGCAGAAGCTCTCGGGCGATCTGGAAAACCTGCGCTCCTTTTATCTGAATCAGGGCTATCTGGAATTCCAGATTACCTCGACCCAGGTGTCGATGACCCCGGACAAGCAGGGGATCTACATCACGGTGAATGTCTCCGAGGGTGACCGCTACACGGTCTCCGCGGTCAAACTGGCGGGTAACCTGCTGCTTCCGGACGATGAGATCAAGGCGCTGGTGAAAATCCGCCCCGGAGAGATCTACTCTCGGGAAAAACTCACCGATACCACCAAGGCGATCAGTGAACGCCTTGGCAATGATGGCTATGCCTTTGCCAACGTCAATGCCTCGCCCGAACTGGACAAGGAAAAGCACGAAGCCGCATTTACCATTTTTGTTGATCCGGGGCGTCGGGTATATGTCCGTCGCATCAATATCGCGGGCAACGCCAAGACCCGCGACGAAGTGATCCGCCGTGAAATGCGCCAGATGGAATCCGCCTGGTATGACGGCTCCCGTATCAACCGGTCCAAGACCCGTGTGGACAAACTCGGATACTTCGAGGAAGTCACGGTGGAGACGCCCTCCGTGCCTGGTACCACCGATCAGGTCGATGTGGATCTCAAGGTCAAGGAAAAGCCGACCGGCAGCATCATGCTGGGGGCTGGTTTTTCCAGCTATGACAAGTTGATGTTGTCCGGCTCCATCCAGCAGGACAACCTGTTCGGAAGCGGCAAGAGTGCTGCGCTCCAGGTTAATACCAGCCGGATCAACAAGGTCTATTCCCTGTCATTTACCGATCCGTATTACACGGTGGATGGTGTCAGCCGTGGTTTTGACATGTATTACCGACGTACCGACACCAACCAGCTGAATTACATCGCCACCTATGACACGAAATCGCTCGGAGGGGGCGTCCGGTTCGGTATTCCCATCGGCGAATCCAATTCCATCCTCGTTGGCGCCTCGGTGGATTCCACCAAACTGGATCTGACCAGCACCAGCCCCCAGATCTATCAGGATTTCGTGAACAAGAACGGCAACAACCTGCGCTCCCTGGTGGGTTCCGCCGGCTGGGCCCGGGATACCCTGGACAGCCGGATTTATCCGACCAGCGGAAGTTTCCAGCGGGTATCCGGGGAACTCGCCCTGCCTGGCTCGACTCTGAAGTATTTCCGCACCACCTACCAGTACCAGCGGTTTTTCCCGCTGACGCGGACGTTTACCCTGATGCTCAATGGCGAGGCCGGTGTGGCAGGCGGATTGAGTGGCAAGGATCTGCCTTTCTGGAAGAATTTTTACGTAGGGGGTATCGGTTCCGTGCGCGGCTACGAGACCAGCACCCTGGGGCCCAAATATGTGTCGCTCGTGGATGGCAGCACCTACTCCCTGGGGGGGGTGAAGCGGCTGGTCGGCAACGCGGAGGTTTATATGGTTCCGCCTGGAATGGGCAAGGACAAATCGCTGCGGCTGAGCGCGTTCCTTGATGCCGGACAGGTCTGGGGCAAGGGCGAGGCAATTTCGATGAGTGATTTGCGTTACAGTGTGGGCCTCGCGCTTGCATGGACTTCACCGATGGGGCCGATCAAGTTCAGCTTTGCCCATCCGATCAAGAACAAGCCGGAAGACAAACTGCAACGTCTGCAGTTCCAGATGGGTACGACGTTTTAACCGGGAGTGGTGTTGATGAAAAAGTGTGCTCGTTCCGTCCGCGTACTGATTGCCCTGGCCGGGCTGACCGCCGCTTCGGCCTATGCGGACGTGAAGGTTGCCGTGATCAATTCCGAACGGGTGATGCGTGATTCGGAGCCGGCAAAAAAGGCAATGAAAAAGCTCGAAAAGGAATTCGAGAAGCGTGGCCAGGATCTCGAAAAACTGCGCCAGCAGGCGCAGAAGATGCAGGAGGATCTGGAGAAGAACGGTATCACCATGGGTGATGCCGCGCGCAAATCCAAGGAGCGTGAACTGGGCGATCTGAGCCGTGAGTTCCAGCGCCGCCAGCGCGAACTCAATGAGGATGTCAATGCCCGTCGAAACGAGGAACTGCAGTCGGTGGTCGAGCGCGTCAACAAGACAATACGCTCCATTGCCGAAAAGGAAGGCTATACCCTGATCCTGCAAGAAGCGGTCTATGCCAATCCTTCCATCGACATTACCGACAAGGTGATCCGCGCGCTGGGGGCAGAGTCACCAGCACCCGGCAAGTAAGCGGATCGCGCGGTCCCGTGGCCGTCACGTTGCTCGATGTGGTCGCCCGGCTGGGTGGCCAGATACAGGGTGATGGCGGAGTCACGATCGAGCGTATCGCACCCCTTGATGTCGCCGGTCCCGGCGACATCGCATTTTTCGCCAATCCCAGATACCGCAGCCAGTTGATCGTGACAGGGGCCAGCGCCGTCATTCTGGCGCCCGCCGCCGCTACCACCTGTCCGGTCGCGGCGATTGTCACCCCGCAGCCCTATCTGTATTTTGCCCGGCTGGCGCAATGGCTGCATCCCGCCGCACTTCCGGCGCCGGGGGTCATGCCCGGCGCCTGGGTCCCTGCAACCATCCCTGATGACGTTCATGTCGGCCCGACCGCGGTGGTGGATGCAGGGGCAAGAATCGGTGCGGGTACGGTCATTTCAGCCGGCTGCGTGATTGGTGATGGCGTCGAGATCGGTGCAGGGAGCTTTCTGTATCCGAATGTCACGCTGTATCCGGGATGCTGCATCGGGCAGCGCGCCATTCTTCATGCCGGCGTCGTGATCGGTGCGGATGGTTTCGGCTTCGCCCGGGATGTCGATGGTGGCTGGGTCAAGGTGCCGCAAACCGGTGGTGTCATTGTCGGTGACGATGTGGAAATCGGCGCCAATACCACGGTGGATCGAGGGGCGCTGACGGACACCGTGATCGGCAACGGCGTCAAGCTGGACAACCAGATTCAGGTGGCACACAACGTCCGCATCGGCGACCATACCGCCATCGCGGGCTGCGTCGGCATTGCCGGCAGTGCCCGCATTGGCCGGCGCTGCACGATCGGTGGCGGCGCCATTGTGCTTGGGCACATCGAGATCGCGGATGATGTCCATATCTCCGCCGGAACCCTGGTGGCCAAATCCATTGTGACTCCGGGCACCTATACGGGAACAGTGCCTTTCATGCCGCATGAGGACTGGTTGCGCAACTTTTCCCGTATGCGCCACCTGGAGGCAATGGCCGATAAAATACGCGCCCTCGAAAAGCGCATCGCCGGATTGGAGCAGAAGTCATGAGCCCGATGGATATTCACCAGATTCTCGAACACCTTCCTCACCGATACCCTTTCCTGCTGGTGGACCGGGTGCTCGATGTCGTGCCCGGCGAGCGCATCACGGCGCTGAAGAATGTCACCATCAACGAACCATTTTTCCCGGGCCACTATCCCCATCATCCGGTGATGCCCGGTGTGCTCATCGTCGAGGCGCTGGCCCAGACGGCCGCCATTCTTTCTTTCAAGACCATGGGTGGAAAGCCGGATGATCAGTCGGTATATTATTTTGTCGGCATCGATGGTGCCCGCTTCAAGCGGCCGGTGGGACCGGGTGACCAGCTGATCTTCGAGGTTTCCATCGCCGCCAACAAGCGGGGAATCTGGAAGTTTGCCGCCGTCGCCAAGGTGGATGGGCAGGTGGCGGCAGAGGCCGAATTGATGTGTACCGTCCGGACCATCACATGACTGTCCACCCGACCGCGATCGTTCATCCGGGCGCACGCCTGGGCGAGGATGTCTCGATCGGCCCCTATTCCTGCATCGGGGAACATGTCGAGATTGGCCCGCGCACATGGATCGGACCGCACGTGGTGGTCGAGGGGCATACCTCTATTGGTGCGGACAACCGGATTTTTCAGTTTGCTTCGGTGGGTGCCATTCCCCAGGACAAGAAATACGCCGGAGAGCCGACACGGGTCGAAATCGGCGACCGGAACACGATCCGCGAGTTCTGCACGATCAACGCGGGTACGGCCCAGGATGTGGGGACCACCCGTATTGCCCATGACAACTGGATCATGGCCTACGTCCATGTGGCACATGACTGCCAGATTGGCAGCAATACCATCTTTGCCAACAACGCCCAGCTGGCGGGGCATGTGGAGGTTGGGGACTGGGCGATCCTGGGCGGCTTCACGGTGGTGCACCAGTTTGTCCGCATCGGCGTTCATACCATGACAGCGATGGGAACGATCCTGCTGCAGGATCTGCCTCCCTATGTCACGGCCTCGGGCAATGCTGCCGGGCCACACGGCATCAACAGTGAAGGGCTCAAGCGACGCGGCTTCAGTGCCGCGGCCATCGCAGCCATCCGCCGTGCCTACAAGACGCTTTATCGCAGCGGGTTGTCACTGGCCGATGCAAAGACCGCGATTGCGGCCGCAGCAGCAGACGAGCCCGCTCTGGCGCCCCTGACGGCATTTCTGGCCGAGTCGGGGCGTGGCATCATCCGCTGACCCGGGATAACCCGGATTTTTCACCTTTAGCCCGCCATTCCCATGTCGGGCTTTGCTGCACAATGCAGCTCTATGAACGGACCCCGAATCGCTCTTGTCGCCGGTGAGGCTTCCGGCGATCTGCTCGCCTCCCATCTCATTCACGCCATTCGCTCCCGGCAGCCCGACGCCCGGTTTTACGGGATCGGCGGGCCCAAGATGCAGGCGGCAGGGATGGAAATACTGTGGCCTGCGGAAATGCTGGCGGTACGCGGATATGCCGAGGTACTGCGGCACTACCGCAAAATCACGGGCATACGGCGCCAGCTTTTGCGCCTGCTGCGCAAAGATCCTCCGGCAGCCTTTATCGGTGTCGACGCACCGGATTTCAACCTGTGGCTGGAGCAGCGGCTCAAGCGATCAGGCATTCCCGCCATCCACTATGTCAGTCCCTCCATCTGGGCCTGGCGCGGTGGCCGCATCCGGCGCATTGCCCAGTCGGTGACCCGCATCCTGGCCCTGTTTCCCTTCGAGCCGCCCCTCTACGAAAAGATGCGGATTCCGGTCAGCTATGTGGGCCATCCCCTGGCCGATGTCATGCCGCTGCATATTGAAAAACAGGCAGCCCGGGAGAAACTGGGAATCGATGTGGCGCGTGGACCGGTGTTCGCGCTCTTGCCCGGCAGCCGCCAGTCCGAACTGCACTACATGGCCGATACCTTCATCCAGACCGGCAAGCGGCTGCTGGTGCGATTCCCTCAGGCCCAGTTTCTGGTACCGACGGCTTCACGCGAGACGCGCAATCTCTTCGAGGCGGCCCTGTGGCGTAATGATGCCCAGAATCTGCCGTTTGCCATGCTGTTCGGTCATGCCCCGGATGCCATGGCCGCAGCCGATGTATCCCTGGTCGCGAGCGGAACGGCGACACTGGAGGCCGCACTCATCAAGCGTCCACACGTCATCGCCTACAAGATGTCGCCCTGGTCCTGGCGCCTGATGCGGCGCATGCGTTACCAGCCCTGGGTCGGGTTGCCCAACATTCTGGCGGGGCGCTTTGCCGTGCCCGAGTTTTTGCAGGACGAGGCAACACCCGAAAATCTGGCCCAGGCCATGGGCAATCTGGTGAATGACCGGGATGTGACGCGACGCCTCGAGCTTCTGTTCGCCGGAATCCACCACACCCTGCGCCAGGATACCGCCGAGAAGGCCGCTTCCGCCGTGCTGGCATCCCTGGCGTACCGTCAGGCATGACCCTCCTGCGCTGCGGGGTGGACGAGGCCGGGCGCGGCCCGCTGGCGGGTGCCGTGTTTGCCGCTGCCGTCATTCTCGATCCGGCCCAGCCCATTCCGGGGCTGGCCGATTCCAAAAAGTTATCTCCTCGGCGCCGCGAGATACTGGCGGCGCTGATCAGGGAGCATGCGCTCGCCTGGAGCATCGCTTCCGCCAGCCACGAGGAAATCGACCGCATCAACATACTTCAGGCCAGCCTGCTGGCCATGGCGCGCGCGGTCAATGGATTGTCGTTGCGCCCGGCCAGTGTGCTCGTGGATGGTAACCAATGTCCTGTACTTGACCTGCCGGTACGCGCCATTGTGGGCGGAGATGCCCTGGTTCCCGCGATTTCTGCCGCTTCGATCCTGGCCAAGACCGCACGGGATACGGAAATGCGCCGTTT
This sequence comes from Pseudomonadota bacterium, assembly GCA_018241695.1. Lineage (GTDB taxonomy): Bacteria > Pseudomonadota > Gammaproteobacteria > Burkholderiales > Rhodocyclaceae > Denitratisoma. The sequence goes on from JAFEDH010000002.1 coordinate 68,101, forward strand.
GCACGGGGTTTTCCCCATTTATGGATTTGATCGCCACAAGGGCTACCCTACGGCCGCCCATCTCGCGGCGCTGGCGCAGCACGGCCCCAGCCCCGTTCATCGCCGCAGCTTTGGTCCGGTACGGCGAGCCATTCCGGAATCATGAAGCTGATCCAGTCGCGGGACAATCCAACCTTCAGGGAACTGCGCGAACTGGCCGGGGATGGCCGTGCCCAGCGCCGGCTTGGCCGCACCCTGATCGACGGACCGCACCTGGTGGCCAGCTATCTCGCACGCTGTGGCTGTCCCCGTCTGATCGTCCTTGGTGAATCGGGGCGCGACAAACCCGAGATTGCCTCCCTGATTGCGACCGTTGGCGAGGCGCCAATCGTGATGCTGAAGGATGCCCTGTTTCGTGAAATCAGCGGCACCGCCACCCCGGTCGGTATCCTGGCCGAGATCGACATTCCCGCCATGCCGGAGTCACCGCGCGGATCGTGTGTCGTGCTCGACCGGATTCAGGATGCGGGTAATCTGGGCTCGATCCTGCGCAGCAGCGCCGCCGCCGGCATTGGTGATGCCGTGCTGGGCGCGGGTTGCGCGGGGCCGTGGACGCCACGGGTGCTGCGTGCCGCCCAGGGAGCCCACTTCGGCCTGCGTATCCGGGAAGAACCGGATCTGCCTGCCTGGCTGGCCGGATACGGGGGGCGATCCATGGCGGCGGTCGTTGCCGACGGTGTTCCTGTTCAGGACGCGGATCTGCGTGGGCCTGTCGCCTGGATTTTCGGCAACGAAGGCAGTGGCATCGCGCCAGCGCTGTGCGCGGCCGCGACATTGCGCGTCACCATTCCGATGGCGACGGCGACCGAATCACTCAATGTGGCGGCCGCCGCGGCAATCTGTCTGTTCGAGGCGCGCCGGCAGAACTTGTACGAAAAGGGAACGGGATGAACAAAAGACGCAGCCGTATCGGCCCCGTGTTGGTGAGCGCCTTGCTTGTAGGAGGAGGTGGGACTGCGCTGGCGGTTGAGGAGGCCGATGAAAATGCCGCATTGCCGGTGGTGCTGACCGCATCGCGCATGCAGCAGCCTCTGCTGCTGTCGCCTTCCGCGGTGACGGTCATCGATCGCGACATGATCGCCAGGTCGGGTGCTCGCCAGATCGCGGATCTTTTGCGCTTCGTACCGGGCGCCATCGTCGGCTATAACGACGGCAGCTGGCCGGTGGCAACGCTGCGCGGCCTTTCCTCCACCTATGCTTCGGGTCTGCAGGTGCTGGTGGACGGTGTTTCGGTCTATTCCCCCTTGTGGGGCGGCATGCAATGGAACGAGCTGCCGCTCGGATTGAACGATATCGAGCGCATCGAGGTGATCCGTGGCCCCAATGCCGCCCTGTTCGGTCCCAACGCCTTTCTTGGCGTGGTCAACATCATTACCCGCGAGCCGCTCACCGATGACGGGCCCCAGTTGTCGCTGGCGGCCGGGGGTGGCGGGATCGCTGACGCCGCCGTGCGCTACGCCGGCGGAGACGGCCCGTGGCGCTATCGCCTGGCCGCCGGGCAGCGGGCCGATAACGGCTTCGACAGCCGGCCCGATACCGAACGCTTCGTCTATGCCAACTTCAGGGGTGAATACCGGATCGATGGCGAACAAACCCTCCAGGCTTCGATCCGCCTTGGCAACCCGGCCAAGGAACGTGGGGACTATGCCGTATCCGGCTTCAGCAACCAGCCGCACACCCAGTATGGGCACAAGGCAGATTTCCAGTTGCGATGGAGTCATGCCCGATCCGCCGATGATGAGCTGTGGGTGCAGTATTACCATCAGCAGGGAGCAACCCGGGATCATGTGACGGTCGATTTGCGCGACACCTTTTCACTCCCGAAGATGATTTTCCGGGCGCCGCTTCCTTACCTGATCGATATCGATTACCAAAGCGAACGCGATGGCCTGGAATTACAGCAAACCCGGCGCTGGAACAATGACCTTCGTTCTGTCTGGGGGCTGGAGACCATTCGCAATACGGCGGTATCGACACGGATTTTCGGTACGGCCGATGCCCGCAGCGAGTATCTGACGCGGGCCTATGCCAGCACCGAATGGCAGCTCGCCACCGGCTGGATGCTCCATGGGGCGACGATGGTGGAGCGTAATACGCTGGCCAAATCCGCCTGGTCACCCAAGATCGTGCTGACCTACGAAGCCGCCCCGGGGCATGTTTTTCATATCGGTGTGAGCCGCGCCCAGCGCACGCCGAGCATGCTGGAAAAGTTCTCCAATTTCTATTTCGATATTCCCGGTGTGGGGCGCAGGACTCTGAGCCAGAGTTCGGGGAATGCCCAGAGCGAATCGGTATTTTCGGAAGAAGTCGGCTATGCCTTCGACATACCCGGATATCGCCTATCGGGAGACATGCGCTGGTTCCAGGATCGCTACCGGGGGCTGATGGCGGCGCGTGGCGGAGATTTCGTGAATCTGGATGACGCCCGATTGAGTGGAGCTGATCTGACACTGCGCTGGAGAGCAGCGGAGGATACGCTCCTCCTCCTGACGGCATCGCACACCCGGGCGCTGTCATCCGATATCAGTACCGCCTATTCCGCCAGCGTGCCGGCCAATGTCGTTGGTTTCTATTGGGATCAGGCCCTGAGCACCCGATGGAATGTGACGGCCAACTATCAGCGTGTGGGCGCCATGGGATGGACTGATGCGGGGCAGCTGGGGCTGCCCATGCCGCCGATCGAACATCTGAATCTCAGGCTCGCCCGGCGCTTCTCCATGGCCGGGGCCAAAGGAGAACTGGCGCTGGTGGTGCAAAACGCGCTGGGCCCCTATCGGGATTATTACCTGGGGATTCGCGGCACACCGCAGAACATCGCTGACCGGGTTGCCTTCCTGCAGCTATTGATCGAGCGTTGATCTGGCCGGAGATGCCCGCCTTGAGTGTTTCTGTGAGACTTCCATTTTTAGTCAGTATTCCGAAAGCATGATCGGATAGCATATCGTCATTTTCTGGTAATTCGAAGGCTTGATCGGAATAACTCTGCGGCACATTGATCCGCTACTCTTTCTGCTGTTGGTGATTCTGCTTCCCGCAAATGTGCGGGCGGGCCAGGAGGTGCTTTCGATCCGGTTGCTGGTGAGTGAGGCGGTGCCATTCGCTCAACAGACCGCGACACAGCTGGAGGCGCAGTTGCGTCGTGAATCACCTCTGATCGCCATCGAAGAGTCCGGTCCGGTCACGACGAACACCCGACGCCTGATCGTTGCCGTGGGTGGCCCGGCATTGGGTCAGGCGTTGCGGGAGTCATCGCACACGCCGATCCTGACGGTTGCGACGCCCGGTGCGCTGCTCGACAAACTGCCCAGACAGGATGGGGTCGCGCTCCATGTGATTCAGATGGAAATGCCTGCAGGCCGTCTGTTCAATCTGATCCGGCTGGTGTTCCCGCAGCATGACACGGTGGGGGTGCTGTTCGGCCCGTCATCCCGTGCCCGTGCGACGCAGATGGAGTCGGCAGCCGCCGAGAGGGGTATCCGGCTCGTAGCCGAGCGTGTGGATCAGGAGGTGGCGGTGGGGCCCGCCACGGAGCGCCTGGTGCAACACGCTCCGGTGTTGCTTGCACTGCCCGATAGCGTTGTCCACAATGCGACAACGGTGCCTCCCTTGTTGCTGATCGCCTATCGGGCAGGGGTTCCGCTGCTGGGCTATTCCGAAAGCTATCTGCGGGCAGGGGCCATGGTGGCGCTTTACGCCACCGCCGGGCAGGTTGCGCAGCAGGCTTTCGATGTGATCAAGGCTTACCATCAGGGGCATCCGCTCCCGGGCCTGCAGGTGCCCCGTTATTATTCCGTCGGGGTCAATGCCACCGTGGCGCGCTCGCTGGGGTTGAGCCCTCCGCCGGCCGAGGTACTGGAGAACCGGCTACGCCAGATGCGGGAGTGAATATCTGCGTTTCAAATTCATTTCACGCCGCCGTCCGCTTCCTGATCGAACCGGATCGAGTGCTTCTTTTGTGGCATTTCCGCAGATTGGCCGGAATATATATCCCTGGTGCCAATCACCGTATTGATGCCAGGAAGAGCGAAGCACTACACTAGGCTGGCATTCCACAAACCAGAAAATTCTTCATCATGAAAACGACGCTTGTTGCCACGGCGGATCAGACCGGATTGCCGGTCGAGGATGCCTTGAATGCCACCACCTACCCGGTGATCGCTGCGATCAGCTTTGCGCATCTGTTGAATGACATGATGCAGTCAGTGCTTCTGTCCATCTATCCGATGCTGAAACTCGGTCTGGACCTGACTTTTGGTCAGATTGGCCTGATCACGCTGGTTTACCAGCTCACTGCTTCGTTGCTGCAGCCCCTGATCGGTCTTTATACCGATCATCGACCCAAACCATATTCATTACCTGTCGGCATGGGATTTACACTCGTTGGCCTGCTGTCGTTGTCACAAGCCGGCAGTTTTGAGGGCGTCCTGATCTCGGCCATGCTCATTGGTATGGGCTCCTCGGTCTTTCATCCGGAATCCTCGCGTGTCGCCCGTATGGCGGCAGGCAGCCAGCCCGGGCTTTCACAGTCGATCTTCCAGATCGGCGGCAACCTCGGCTCTGCGATTGGTCCGTTGCTTGCGGCGCTGATTGTCGTACCCCACGGTCAGCAGAGTGCGGCCTGGTTTTCAATGTTTGCACTGATTGGCGTTGTAGTTCTCTGCTTCGTCGGACGCTGGTCGAGCCATCATGTCGCCAATTTTCGCAAACGCATGAGAGCGCATGCCGACAATGGGCTGACCCGTCGTCAGATCGGATGGTCACTCGCCATCCTTGGCCTGTTGATCTTCTCCAAGTTCTTCTACATGGCCAGCTTGACCAGTTACTACACGTTCTACCTGATGGATAAATTCGGCCTGACGCTGCCGCATGCCCAGATATACCTGTTCGTTTTTCTGTTTGCCGTAGCGGCTGGCACGGTGGCAGGTGGGCCGATCGGTGATCGCATCGGCCGTAAGCGCGTGATCTGGGGATCCATTCTCGGTGTCGCACCCTTTACGATACTGCTGCCTCACGTCGGCCTGTTCTGGACGGGTGTGCTTTCGGTGGTCATTGGCGTCATTCTGGCCTCGGCTTTCTCGGCCATTCTGGTTTATGCCCAAGAGTTGCTGCCTGGGAAGGTGGGTGCAATTTCAGGCTTGTTTTTCGGATTCGCTTTCGGCATGGGGGGCATCGGGGCAGCCTTGCTCGGACATCTTGCTGATGTAACAAGCATAACGACGGTCTATCAGGTTTGCGCTTATTTGCCGCTGATAGGGTTCATGACCGCATTTTTGCCGGCCCTGGAGAAATCCTAGACGCAGCTTTGTCTTTCGGCCTCGAATCCGATTGCGTTTAGCGGCAGACGCTGGCGCCGTCCACCAGCATGGCTTCGCCGGAAACGAAGGAGGCCGCATCGGAGCAGAGCCAAACGGCGGCGGCTGCAACTTCTTCCGGCCGTCCCATGCGCCCGAAGGGGACGGAGGCCAGCATCGGCTCCTCGAGATCGGGGCGCATGGCAAGCGTGCCCTGCATCATCGGGGTATCGGTCACTCCCGGGCAGATGGCATTGATGCGGATGTTCTGCCGCGCGTATTCCCTGGCCGCTACCTTCCCCAGCCCCAGCACGCCGTGTTTGGCGGCCGTGTAATGGGGAAGATAGGGTGCGGGGATCATGCCGGCTCCGGAGGAAGTATTCACGATGGCCCCGCCGCCGGCACCGATCATGTGGCGGATTTCGTGCTTCATGCAGAGGAAAACCGCGGTGAGATTGATGGTGATCACCCGGTTCCATTCGTCGAGGGACATCTCGTGGAAAGGCCCCGGGGTACCCGAAATGCCTGCATTGTTGAAGGCGCAATGGAGCCCGCCGAAACGTTGGATGACGTTGTGAATCATGGCCTCGATTTCGGCTTCCCGGGCCACATCAACCTGGAAAAATTCCGCCTCGCCACCGGCGCTGTGAATCCGCTCCACCGTATTCCGCCCGATCTCCGCATTGATATCCACCACCGCCACCCGTGCGCCACCGCGGGCAAACAGTTCGGCGGCAGCCCGGCCGATCCCTCCGCCAGCACCGGTGACCAGGGCCACCTTGTCAGCGAAGTCCTGTGCTATCCGGGCCATGGAATCATTCCTCGATTCTTACCGGAAACCGGTCGAAATAGAACTGATAGCGTTTGCGGATTTCCACGGGATCGATACCGAAATCACGCTTGAGGTGGTAGATCACGCGGCCTTCCTTGCCCCGGGGGTGGTCCTTGCCATATTGCACCAGTTCGGCGCGTGCGGCCGGAGTAAGTTCCAGTCCCGCCTTGGCATAAATGGTGGCTACCGTACCCATTTCGTCCGCCATGAACTGATGAAAATAGGAGTCGTGGCTGGCACTGGCAGGAATCACTTCCCGGTCCCGCACACATGCCCGGATCAGATGCTCGACCCGATCGATCCAGTAGCGGGCCAGGGCATCGGGAAAGATTTTCTTCATGTTCATGCGCTGGCCGTAGGCGATCATGGTGACCGATGACTGTACGACCGAGACCGGGTCGCGGTGGGTGATGACGACCGTGGCATCGGGGAATACCTTACGCAGGACGGGAAGTTGTTCCATGTGCTGCGGGCATTTCAGCACCCAGCGTTTCTGCGGGCCACCGCGCCGCCACTGGATCAGCTTGAGCACGTCCTTCATGTATTCGTAATGCGGGGTCTGATCGTGGCTGTAGTAGTCATCGCGCCATCGCGGCGAGAAAGCCAGCCATTCGAAATTGTAGGATGCGAAGTCCGGCCCCATGAGTTCGAGTTCCTCATGAATATGATCGGGCTCCATCGGATGCATGGCGGCGATCAGGGGGGCGACGGCCTGCAGTTGTTCCCAGGCATCTGCACAGCGCTGGTAGCGGGGATCGGTGCCATCGGGCAGCAGGCTTTCACCTGGCATCGGCAGTGGCTCGTACGATTCCCACAGGGGCAGGGAGTGGAAGCGGCTGTCGGCGGCGATCAGGTTCACCAGGTGAGTGGTACCGGAACGGGGCAGGCCGGCGACGATGATGGGGCGTTCGATCTTCTGTTCGCGGATTTCCGGATGACGCTTGAATGTGTCCTGGATCAGCAGGCGATTGCTGGCATAGCGTGTCAGATAGCCGCGCAGGGTCATGCGGTTGAGGCCGGTGACATTGGCGTCGCCGCCCCATTCGTCACAGAGCAGGCCCAGGCGAAGCGTGAAATCTTCTGTGCCGAAATCGGTAAGGCCGGTGCGTTGTCGCGCCTCTTCCAGCACGGATTCCACGCTCAGTTCGGTATGCACCGATTCGCCCCAGTTGACGGCGGCCTGCTGGGCTTCGGTGAGGACAGGATGGATCAGATCATCGATGTGGATTTCGTTCGACATGGCAGAAGCTTCGCGGGATATGTTCTTGTGGAAGGAGGGGGGGGTTTACCTGTTGGCCATTGGCAGCAGGGCCAGGGTATCTGCCGAAACCGGGGTGGTCAGCATGGCGGTGATGGCATCTTCAAGTATGGCCACGAACAGGGCGGTATCGTTGCTGGGGCCGGATTGTTCGGACATCTGCACGATGCGGCTATGGTCGGCCAGTCCGTGGAACAGCATGATGGAGCTCAGGGTCAGCCGCTGTTCCTGAACGGGTGGGGGCAGCCCGGCGCCGGACAGGCACTGGCCGAATGTTTCCACCATGCGGGTGGCCTGGGGGGGGCGCAGCGTGGAGGGGCCGAGATGCTGGTAATACATGGCATGCAGGGCCAGCAACTGGGCGTTGATGCGGATGTACTCCGGGCCGCCATTGGTGTCCCGGAGTTTTTCGGCGACCGGGGTTACATAGGCGTGCACCGCATCGCGCAGCGTGACCGGTCCGGTACGTTCGATTTCGTCGAGGATGGCATTGCGACGGGCGGCAATACCGGGTGTGTGCTTGTCGAGGATCGCCTGCAGCAGGCCGTCCTTGTTGCCGAAATGATATTGGCAGGCTGCCGCATTGCGCTGATCGGCGGCCTGGCCGATTTCGTTGAGCGTGGTGCCATCCACACCCTGTGTGGCGAAAAGGCGTTCGGCCACCGCGAGCAGTTTCGCCCGGGTGGCGATGCTGCGGGCAGTGACACGGTTGCCGCTGTCCTGTGCCAGTGCGCTGGTCATGGTCATCCCACCACGGTATATCCACCATCCACCGCCAGGGTCTGTCCGTTGATGAAGGCGGCGGAATCGCTGGTGAGAAACAGCACTGCCGCAGCGATTTCGGTGGGAGTGCCCATGCGCCCGGCGGGGGTGCGGGCCAGCACCGGCTCCACCATGGATGGTGTGGATTCAAAATACTTCATCATGTTGCTGCGGATGAAACCGGGCGCCACGGCATTGCAGCGGATGCCATCCGCTGCCCAGGCAATCGCCAGGGTTTTGGCCAGTTCCACGATGCCGGCCTTGGCTGCACCATAGCCGGGGGTGTACACCCCGCCAAAAAATGCCGTCATGGATGCGATGCCAATGACGCTGGCGCCGCCCGGCAGCTTGCTTTGCGCCAGCTTTTCACGACAACCATGGGCCAGTCGATAGGCCGCAAGGAGATTGACCTGTACCGACTTGGCAAATACCTCGGGCCGGTATTCGTCTTCGACCATGAAGTTGGTTCCGGCATTGTTCACCAGGATATCCAGGCGCGGCAGGCTTTCGGCCAGGGCATCGATTCGTGCATTGTCGGTCAGCTGGAGCGGGCGGTAGTGATAGCCCGTCAGGTCATCGTCGTAATCAGTGGCGGCCGGTCGGGTGCCGGTGATCGTAACTTCCGCACCGGCGGCACGATAGGCGGCGGCGATGCCGGCACCGATACCGTGGCTGCCCCCTGTGACGAGAACATGGGCACCACGATAGTCATATTGGACGGTGGACCAGGTACTCATTGGATTTCCTTCAGGGTGGTTTCCATTTTCTCGATGCAGTGCTTGAGCCAGCCGGTTTCCCAGAAGTTGGTCGCCCCGGAACGCTCCAGGATAGCGCGATGGGCATCGATACCCAGTTGCAGCGCGGCACGGTGACGGGTGTCGTGGCGCAGTGCGGCCTCGGCCAGGAGATTGGCGCCTTCCATGTCGCCACGGCCGAGTTTGGCACGGCCTTCGGCCACGACCGCATCGGTACCTGCCAGCTTCACCAGATCGGCAAAGATGTCACGCGGCCGGGTGGGATAGAGCTCACTCGTGGCCTCGGCACGGAACCAGCCCATGTAGCTTTCCCAGATCGTGCGTACGGCCCAGCTCACCTTGCCATAACCCTGGCCGACGTACAGTTCATCGGGCAGTTGCACTTCCCGCATCAGCGCGAAGATGCTCTTGCCTTCGTTGAGCCCTTTGAGGGTGGTGCGATGGATATGGTCCACGGCGTCGTGCAGGCGCTGCAGGCAGGAACGGATCAGTTCCTTGCCGACGATGGGTTCGAAATGGCCGGTGATGAGGATTTCCGGCTCCAGCGCCTGGACTCGGCGCACGGAGGCCAGATAGGGTTCGAACCAGCGATATTTGTCGCCGCGCAGGGTGTTGAAGTTGGGAAAGTGGGGAAAGAGCGGACCAAATACATTGCCGGAGAAGCAGATCCTGTCCTCGGGCAGCCAGATCACGCAACTGTCGACAGTTTCTCCGCCCGGCGTGGAATACATCTCGAAGCGCCGGCCACCGACTTCCAGTACGTGACTGTCATCGAAGCTGATATCGGCGGTGGGGACATCCTGCACATGGACCGGCCGCCGTTGCGCATCGGTTGCGGTCATCTGCGATGTGGAGGATTTGAACCAGATGCTGGCCTGGGCGACGTGGGCCGATTGCCGGCGGCGATCATCCTCCTGGCATGCGGGCAGATTTTTCTGCGCGATCAGCTTTGTTTGCGGCTCACGGAACAGGGCAACGCCGCCGACATGATCCACATGCCCCTGGGTGAGGAGGATATAGGGTGTCGGTCCGGGGCAGACAGCATCGAAAACCTTCTTGTGCACCGGGGCCTCGAAACCCAGGCCGCAGTTGATGATGACGCGGCCGGCGTCCGTCAGCACCATGTAGGCATTCGACATGCCGTAGGACATGTAGATGTAGTCGTTGATCCGGACGGCTGAAGTCAGATCGGCCGGGCGGCAGGCAAAAAAATCGGGGCGTTGCTGGACGAGGGCTTTGACGGTATCCATGGCTTTCTCGTGAAATGTGATGCAATCCGGGAAGATGTGCCAACACGGATTGTGAATCAGGTTGAGTGAACTGGTTTGATATCCATTCTTTGAAATCTATTTTTTAATGATATCATTTTAAATTGAATATCGAGACCTGACCCGGCTTTTTTTGAAGGATGGCGGCGCACAATGGTGTCCGCGTCTTTTTTCCACATTTTCTGGAGGATCCTGCCAATGACCGCCATTCAAACACCGACCCGGCGCACCCTGTTCGTGCGTGGCCCGGGGAATCTGATCCTGGAATCCCGCCCCGTGCCGGTGCCCGGCGTAAATGATGTCGTGGTGCGCGTGGAGGCCTGTGGCATCTGCGGCAGCGACCTGAATTACGCGGCGGCTGGCGGGATGCCGACCGCACCGGGGGAACCCATGGCCCTGGGGCATGAATTCGCGGGGCGTGTGGAAGCGATGGGTGCGAATGTGGCGGGTGTCACCCTGGGCATGCGCGTGATCGTGAACCCGGACGACAACCTGATCGGCGCGGGAGCTGACGAGGGTGGATTTTCCGATCGAATCCTGGTTCGCAATGCGCGCGTCGGAGGCAATCTGCTGCGACTGCCCGATCATTTGCCACCGGAACGTGGTGCCCTGGTGGAGCCCCTTTCGGTCGGCCTGCATGGTGTCAACCGGGCGCGTGTCGGGCCCGGCAGCAAGGTCGTGGTTTTCGGCGCCGGCATGATCGGGATGGGAGCCGTGATCGGGCTCAAGAACCGGGGTATCGAAGACATCGCTGTGGTCGACCTGAATGACGAGCGGCTGGAACTGGCGCGTCATTTCGGTGCGAAAGCCACCATCAATCCCGGTCGGGGCGAGGATCTGGAAACTGTGCTCAGCACCGCCCACGGACGCACCACCCGTTACGGCTGGTCGGTTGTGGATACTGATGCCTTTATCGATACCGCAGGCGCTCCCGTTCTGCTCGACCGGGCGCTGGCGATCTGCAAGGGAGGCGCGCGGGTGGTCGTCATCGCCCTGCATCACAAGCCTTACACGCTTGATCTGGTGAATGTGATGGCGAAGGAAATCGAGATTCTCGGCTCGTGCACCTATCCGCAAGATGAGTTTGCCGAAGTGCTTGAAATGCTGGCCAGCGGTGTTCCCGATCCTTCCCCGCTGATTACCCATCGCTTTGGCTTCAATCAGATCATGGAAGCGTTCGCGGCGGCGAAGGACCCGCGGCTGGCGCTGAAGGTGATGGTGAATTTCGAGGAAGCGACGGCATGAAGTTCTGGCAGATGCTCACCTGGATGGAGCCGGAGCAGATGATGGATATCGCCCGCTTCGCCGAGGAACTGGGTTTCAAGGGTGTGATGCTGGGGGATCATGGTGTCTATCCGCGTGATGTGAAAGCCGTCTATCCCTATTCCGCAGACGGCAAGCCCCCCATGAAGGCGGATGATTACTATCCGGACTGCTGGGTGAGCATCGCGGCCATGGCTGCCGTGACCCGCCGCATCAAGTTTTCCGTTTCGGTCTATGTGCTGCCGCTGCGCAATGTGTTCGAAGTGGCCCGTGCCACGGGCACGCTCGGGCTCCTGAGCGGAAACCGCCTGATCCTCGGCGCCGGCATCGGCTGGATGAAAGATGAATACGACATCTATGGCATCGATTTCCGCACCCGTGGCAAGCGGTTCGACGAAATGATCGATGCCTTGCGCCTGCTCTGGCAGGGCGGCATGGTGGAGTATCACGGCCAGCACATTGATTTTCCCGCGTTGCAGATATCCCCGGCGCCGCCGCAGCCGGTGCCCATTTATACCGGCGGCGCCAGCGCCCCGGCACTCGCCCGGGCCGCCACCAAGGCCGATGGCTGGATCGGTGCGGGCAACCTGCCCGATGAGGTACCGACCCTGATGGCGGAACTGCATCGCCTGCGCAAGGAGGCCGGCCGGGATCATCTGCCGTTCCGTACCGTGGCGGGACTCAAGTCGCCGCCTGACCGGGCGACCTTCCAGCGGCTGGAGGAAGCCGGCATGACCGATGGCGTCAGCTATCCATTTTTCTATACCGTGGGCCAGCGTTCGTCGGTGGACGAAAAGAAACGTGCGATGGAAAAGTTCGCGCAAGACATCATCCGTCACTGTTCATAAGGAAAATCCATGGCTTTCACTACCGCCAATATCGGCCTGGCCCTCAATGCCAGCGCGGATGTTCGCACCGCCTATCAGGCGGTATGGGACGGACTCTGGCAACAGCGTCATCTGCCACCCGCCCTGCTTGAACTGGCTCGTCTGCGGCTTGCCGCCCTGCATCAGGCTCCACGCGAAGCCGCTTTGCGTCCGGCCCTTGCAGAATCGACCGGGCTCGATGCTGCCAAGATCGAGTCCACGTTGTCCGGCAACTGGTACAAGGATGCGGCGTTCAGCGCCGGGGAGCGTGCGGTGCTGGCCTACACTGAGGTCTACGCCCAGGATCCTGAGGCCATCAGCGATGAACTGGCCGCCGATGTGCTGGCAAATTATGGAGAGCCCGGTCTGGTCTGCCTGACCGAAGCGCTGGGCTTTATCGACGGCCGGATCCGGCTTGCACTGATGTTCAGCCACCTCGGTGGCGCCCGCTGAGGAGATCAAGCGATGGGACATGCTTCCAGAATAAACAGCCGCCCGGAGCGGCAGACCGGCCATATCGTGCGCGATTCGGCTTTCGGGCTGGCGCCGGATCTGCTCGAACCCGTGGTGCAACTGACCAACCGCATCTGGACCGGCAGCAGCGTCAATCCCGCCCTGCTGGAGATGGTGCGTCTGCGTAATGCGCGCACCGTAAATTGCACCATCTGCAAGGCCACCCGCTATGCACAGGCCAAGGCCGACGGTCTTGACGAGAACAAGGTCGGGAAGGTGGCCGACGGCTATCTGGACAGTGACCTGAGCGTGCGGGAGAAGCTGGCGCTGGAATTCACCGATGTCTATCTCAAAAATCCCGCAGGCGCTTCCCCCGACTTGCTGGCGCGGTTGCGAACGGAGTTCAGCGATGCGCAGATCGCCGACATGGCGGTGGCCCTGACCACGTTTCACGCCATGTCCCGTTGCGCCGTCAGTCTGGGCGGGTTGCCCGAGAGCCTGCCGGTATTCGAGATGTCGGTACCTTCGATCTGATCACATTCACCAGGAGAAAATTCATGGCAACACCCATGGCAACATCGGTCGCCGCAGGCGTCCGGACCACTGCCGCGTCACTGAAGGATCTCGGTCTGCCCGCAGCCGATCAGGTCGGCATGGTGGTGCGTGACCTCGATGCCTCGATCGCCCTCTACGATCCCCTGTTCGGCCCCTTTCACCGCATGGATGGTTCGGTCGCCGCCGCGGACTACCGTGGCGGTGTGGCCGATGTGGGGCTCGATCTCGCCTTTGGCCGCAGCGGTGATCTGGAGATCGAACTGATCCAATGGACCTCGGGCCACAGTCCGCACAGTGAATTCATCGAGAAGGGCCGTGAGGGCATGCATCACATCCGCTTTCGCGTGGATGACTGCGATGGATGGGTGAGGAAACTCGAAGCCCTGGGGTACGAGCGCGTCTGGGGCAAGCACCTGGAGCAGCCCAAGGCCGTATTTGCATACATGGAGCGCCCCGGTGATCCAGTACTGATCGAGTTTCTCGAAATGGCCTGATCTCTGCCGGCATCGTGCGCCGCATCCTTTTTGTCTGTACCGGGAATATCTGCCGCTCTCCCACCGCCGAGGGTGTGCTCCGCACACTCGCTGCTCGCGAGGGGCTGAGTAGCGAGGTGGAGGTGGATTCGGCCGGAACCCACGATTACCACGTGGGTGAACCGCCGGACCGGCGCACGGTGAAAGCGGCGACGCGTCGCGGCTATGATTTGTCGAAACTGCGGGCGCGCCAGGTCGTGGCTGCGGATTTCGAACACTTCGACTGGATTCTGGCCATGGATCAAGGGCACCTGAAACATCTGCAGTCAATGGCATCTTCGTTCTCACGCCACAAGCTGGCCCTGTTTCTTGATTGTGCAGAGGGCACACGTGGCCAGGATGTGCCTGATCCCTACTATGGTGGAGCCGAAGGTTTCGAAACGGTGCTGGATCTGGTGGAGCAGGGTGCCTTCGGATTGTTGCGAACTCTTCGTGCCGGAGTGACACCCCCGGGTTGATCGATGATTAGAATTCCTGTGGCCGGTCCGGTATGGAGGTGACCCCGTCGGAGTAGTGACGATGCTTCGAAATAATCGCAGGGCAATAATTACCGGAATGCATCGACGGGAATTGAAGTACGTATCACATCTGTTCAAAAAAATAACGACAGGAGACGGTCATGTATGGAAAGCTGGGAAGGTTGGGGTGGTTGCTTGGCATGGTGGCAGGGCTGGCAGTGGGTACCGCACATGGAACTCCCGCCGGGAGTGCTGGAGCACCTGCGGAGGATAACGGAGCGGCGCCTTTCTATCGATGGTCAGGCGAAGTACCGGCTCAATCGGGAAAACTCTTGCGTAGCGAAGTTCTGGAGCCAAAGCTTCGGCTGGAAAATGCGGCAGAAAGCATCCGCCTGCTCTATTCGTCGGAAGGCTTCAACGGCAGGCCGGTGACGGTTTCCGGGCAGGCTTTCCTGCCCAGGGGAACGGCCCCGAAAGGAGGATGGCCGGTACTGGCCTGGTCCCATGGCACCGTGGGTATTGCCGACGTCTGCGCCCCGTCTTTCCGCGGCAACTCCGCGCGGGACATCACCTACCTGAATAAATGGCTGGCTGCCGGCTATGCCATCGTTGCGACCGACTATGAAGGATTGGGTACCCCGGGTACTCACGCCTACCTCCATTGTCGTTCCGAAGCCAACGGCAATGTGGATGCGGTACGCGCTGCACAGCAGCTGGGCTGGCCGTTGTCCAAGAACTGGCTGGTGTTCGGGCAATCCCAGGGAGGGCAGGGTGCGCTATGCACCGGCGCAATCGCGACCAAGCGTGCGCCCGAGTTGAATTTCCTGGGCACGCTGGCGACTGCACCGGGGCTGAATTTCATGGATCGATTCTCGGTGATGAACCCGGCCGATCCCAATCCTTTCATCGTTGTTACCCTGCTGATGGCCCGTGGCTTTGAAACCTTCGAGCCTGATTTCAAATCCTCCAACGTCTTCACCGATGCGGCAATGGCGCTGATGCCGGTAGCCAACAGTGAATGTATCGAGACGATGATCAATCGTGGCGTGGCAGCGAAGCTGACTGTCGGTGAAAGTTTCAAGCTGTTCCCGCTGAGTGCTGCACCAGGCGTTGCCGCAGCCGCCCGGCAGATGGAAATTCCACGGGATGGATGGGATCGTCCGGTATTCATCGGCCAGGGGATGGCCGATGAAATGGTGAGCTATCCCGCCACGGTCGATTTTGGTGTGGATCTGTGCGCCCGGGGTGTGACCACCAGCATAAAACGTTATCCGGGAGCCAGGCATAGCGGTCCGATCGAACAGGGATTCGATGATTTCCGTACCTGGGTGGATGCGCGCTTCGCAGGCCTGCCGGCAACGGACAACTGCGCCGAGATTCGTACATGGCAGGCGGGGAAGTGAATATCCCGTACTGATTCCAAGGGGCTTGCAGGGGTTTTCCTTGAAAAACCACCCTGTCGGCCCCATAATCCCGTCCATGGTTGTAACTCCGGTGAACTGGAGGCGTTCTGGACAGGGGTTCGATTCCCCTCACCTCCACCCAAGGGTATCCGTGATACGGTCGGGTATTCTTCGGTGGGGGTGCACTGGCTTCGACAGGGCGAATGAAGGTGAGCAGGCAACCCGTCAGGCGATCGACGTTAATGAAGCAAATCTCCAAACGCCAACGATGAGCGTTTCGCACTGGCCGCTTAAGGCCGATGCCGAGGCCGCATTAGCCTTGTAACCAAAGAAATGCCGGCGGGGACTTCGGTCCCCGTCGTCAATTGTGGCGCTGGAAATGTACGGTACTTTCCGTACATCAGGTAAGCAGGTCGAGAATCTGTGCCGGGGTGTCGATGATTTTATCCGCTCCCCAGGCTTCCACCGCCGGTCCGTTCAGATAGCCCCATGTCACCGCCACCGTGCCCATGCCGGCGGCTTTCCCCGCCTGGATGTCGCGTTCGTCGTCACCAAGATAAAAGCTCCGCGACGGAGTAACACCGAGTTCTTTGCAGGCGAGGAGGAGAGGGTCCGGATGGGGCTTCGGACGGGCTGCTGTATCGCCGCACACCACGCAGGCAGCGCGCCGGTCGAGACCGAGGCTTGCAAGTAGCGGATGGGTGAAACGCTCGCTCTTGTTGGTTACGATACCCCAGGCCAGCCCGACAGTCGCCAGATGGTCGAGTACGGCGGCCATGCCAGGGAAAAGGGTGGTTTCGTTACATAGATTCTGTTCGTAAAGCGTGAGGAAACGGGCTGAAAGACGTGGGTAGTCTGCATGATCCGGCGTAATGGCGAAACCGGCTCCGAGCAGACCCCGGGCGCCCTGTGAGGCATAGGGGCGTAGGCTGGCCGGGGGGAATGTGGGGCGGCCTTCTTCCAGCAGGAGACGATTGATCGCACCGGCCAGATCCGGAGCCGTATCGGCCAGCGTACCGTCGAGATCGAAAAGCAGGGCCTCAGGCACGTCGCCTGGCACGCATCAGGTAATTGACGCGGGTATCCGGTTCCAGGCGGTATTGCCGGGTGAGCGGGTTGTAACTCATTCCGATCAGTTCCTCGATATCGAGGCCGGCCTCGCGGCAGAAGCGTGCCAGTTCGGCCGGGCGGAGAAAGCGTGCATAGTCGTGCGTGCCTCTGGGGAGCAGGTTGAGGACATATTCGGCACCCAGTACCGCGTAGAGGTAGGCCCTGGGGTTCCGGTGGATGGTGGAGAAGAAAACCGTTCCGCCGGGTTTTACCAGCTGCCCACAGGCGGATACGACGCTGGCAGGGTCGGGGACGTGCTCCAGCATCTCCATGCAGGTCACGATGTCGAAGCTGCCTGGGCACTCTTCAGCCAGTTGTTCGACGGGCACCTGCCTGTAGTCCACCTGCAATCCGCTTTCGTAAAGGTGCAGTCGGGCGACGCCGAGTGGCTTTTCCGCCAGATCGATACCGGTTACTGTCGCACCCCTGGCAGCCATGCCTTCGCTCAGCAGGCCGCCGCCGCAGCCAACATCCAGAATTTTCTTGCCCATCAGTCGATCAGCCTGTTCGATCCAGCCGAGGCGCAGGGGGTTGATATCGTGCAGTGGCTTGAATTCAGAGCCCGGATCCCACCATCGATGGGCAAGGTCGCTGAACTTGGCGAGTTCCTGGGGGTCGGCATTGACGGAGGTCATGGCAATTTTCCCTTGCAAAAAAAAAGCCCTGCCAGGCAGGGCTTTTTCAGGTGCGGACAGGCTTACTGGGCCTTGGTGCCGATCACTTCGATGTTTACCCGACGGTCGGGTTGCAGGCAGGCGATCAGTTTCTTGGTCTTGACCTTGCTGGTGCCGCATTTGTCGCCGGTCACCGGCTCGGTGCTGCCCTTGCCTTCGGTGTAGACCCGGTTGTCCTCGATGCCCTTACCGACCAGGTAGGCCTTCACGGAAGCGGCGCGGCGCTCCGACAGACTCTGGTTGTAGGTGGGCTTACCGATACGGTCGGCATGGCCGACGGCAATGATCACTTCCAGCTTGATGCCCTGGAGCTTGGCTGCCAGACCATCCAGCGCCTCCTTACCTTCGGGTTTCAGATCGGCTTTGTCGAAGTCGAACAGGGCGTCGGCGGACAGGGTGATCTTTTCAGCCGCAGGCTTGGGCGGGGCGACGGGAGCGGGAGCAGGCTTGGGTGGCTCGGGTTTCTTGACCAGATCGGGATCACATTCCTCGATGGCAAGGGCCGGTGTCCAGAATCCATCGCGCCAGCACAGGCCGGTGCCACTTTTGGCTACATAACCGCGCTGGTCGATGACATAACCAACGGTTCCCTTCAGGTCGACGCCGGGCGTTTGGGCGAAAGCCGAGGCGCTGATGCCGAGCAGCGCAGCCACAAGCAGGGAAATCTGGGCAGTTTTCATATTTTTACCCCTAAGGATGAGACGAAAGAATCACAGACCGGATGGTTCAGCAGGCCATTGGGTATCGGGCCGATGTTGCGATCACACCACGGTTGATGGATGGACTCTATTTTGCCATAAAGCCAAAATTTCCCGCAATTCGGCGTCACGAATGTCATTAAAAATGCCCATCTGTAGTTTTTCTGCACCAGCAATCCAGACATGGCTGACCTGTTCCCGTCCGGCAACATATACAAGGTGGGCGGCAGGGTCGAAGCAGGGGCTCATGATCCATTCATCCAGTCGAACGGCGCACAGATCTGCCCATTTTCCGGGCTGCAGGGAGCCAATCTCGTCTTCCATGCCCAGGGCGGAGGCGCCTCCCAGGGTCGCCATGCGCAAGACCTGATGGGCACTGAGGGCTGCGGC
Source organism: Pseudomonadota bacterium (assembly GCA_018241695.1). Taxonomy (GTDB): domain Bacteria; phylum Pseudomonadota; class Gammaproteobacteria; order Burkholderiales; family Rhodocyclaceae; genus Denitratisoma. The sequence goes on from JAFEDH010000002.1 coordinate 86,709, forward strand.
ATTGCCTGTGAACAGTTTGCCCAGCAGGGCGGCGTGACGCATTTCCTGGAACATGTCCAGGCGATTGTTGCTGGCGGCGCCGTCCGTGCCCAATCCAACCCGTATCCCCCGGTCGAGGCTGGCGGCGACGGGGGCTGCGCCGCTGGCCAGCTTCATGTTCGAAGTCGGGCAGTGGGCAAGGGTGCAACCCTGTTCGGCCAGCAGGGCCAATTCGGCATCGTTCAGGTGTACGCCGTGGGCTGCGATCAGTTGCGGCCCCAGCAGTCCAAGACGATGGAGGCGGGAAAGAGGGCGGACACCGTGTTCCCTGAGGCTGTCATCGACTTCCTGGCGGGTTTCATGCAGGTGGATGTGGACCGGCAGATCGAGTTGTGCCGAAAGGGTGGCAATGCGTTCAAGGGTCGGATCGGAAACCGTATATGGTGCATGGGGCGCCAGTGTGAATCCGAGCAGGGGCTCCTGTCGCAGTTGATCCCGGATGGCGATACCCTTGGCCAGATAATCCCCGGCGTCATGGGCGTAAGGAGTGGGAAATTCCATCACCGGCAAGCCGAGAACTGCCCGCAGGCCGAGGCGCCGGATCGCGCTGGCGGCGGCATCAGGAAAGAAATACATGTCGTTGAAACAGGTGATCCCGCCCCGCAGCATTTCGGCGCCCGCAAGGAAGGTACCGTCGCGGACGAACTCCGCGCGGAGCAGCCGCTTCTCGGCCGGCCAGATCTTTTCCTCAAGCCAGCGCATGAGGGGCAGGTCGTCGGCATAGCCACGCAGCAGATTCATCGCTGCATGCGCGTGCAGATTGACCATGCCGGGGATCAGGACGTGGTCAGGTAGATCCATCTGGGATGCCGGATGGTACCGCTCGGCAACCTCGGCGGCGGGGAGCAGGCTGACGATGCGTCCCTGATTCACGACCAGGGCATGGTTTTCCAGAACGACCCCGGCAGGTTCGATCGGAATCATCCAGCGCGGACGGATCACCAGGTCGGTGTGGGAAGGTGGTGCGTGAAGAGGGCTCATGGGGCGATTTAACCAGAGGTTTCAGCGACATACAACGCTATAGAAACGCTGGCGCAAAGTCGCTCCGGGTGCATGGGGTGGCCCGGGCGGTGAGGCCGGACATGCTAGAATCCTGAACTTTTCGCGCGGATCCTTTTCGGGATTTTCCTGCCTGCCGCCGCGTTCCGGATCATGACTTCGACATTCGCCAAAGAAACGCTTCCCATCAGCCTTGAAGAGGAGATGCGCCACTCCTATCTGGATTACGCCATGAGCGTGATCGTGGGGCGGGCGCTACCCGATGCGCGGGACGGCCTCAAGCCGGTACACCGCCGGGTACTGTTTGCAATGCATGAGCTTTCCAATGACTGGAACAAGGCTTACAAGAAATCGGCCCGTATCGTCGGCGATGTGATCGGTAAATATCACCCCCACGGTGATACGGCGGTGTACGACACCATCGTGCGTATGGCACAGAACTTCAGCCTGCGCTACATGCTGGTGGATGGTCAGGGCAACTTCGGTTCGGTGGATGGGGATAACGCGGCAGCCATGCGTTACACCGAAATCCGCATGGCCCGTATCGGCCACGAACTGCTGCTCGATATCGAGAAGGAAACCGTCGATTTCGGCCCCAACTATGATGGTTCCGAGCAGGAACCCCTGATCCTGCCGGCACGTATTCCCAACCTGCTGATCAACGGTTCCGCCGGTATCGCGGTGGGGATGGCCACCAACATTCCTCCCCACAACCTCGGCGAGGTGGTGGATGCCTGCCAGCGTCTGCTGCAGGATCCGGCGACGGATATTGAAGAGCTGATCCAGATCATCCAGGCGCCTGATTTTCCGACGGCGGGCCTGATCTATGGCCTGGGTGGCGTGCACGAGGGCTATCGTACCGGCCGCGGCCGGGTGGTGATGCGGGCCCGTACCCATATCGAAGAGCTGGAGAAGGGCGGACGTCAGGCCATCATCGTCGACGAGCTGCCCTATCAGGTGAACAAGCGCACCCTGCTCGAAAAGATCGCCGAGCTGGTCAACGAAAAGAAGATCGAGGGTATCTCCCATCTGCAGGACGAGTCCGACAAATCCGGCATGCGGGTGGTGATCGAGCTCAAGCGCGGCGAAGTGCCTGATGTGGTGCTCAACAATCTTTACAAGCAGACCCAGCTTCAGGACACCTTCGGCATGAACATGGTGGCCCTGGTGGATGGCCGTCCGCGGCTGCTCAACCTGAAGGAAATGCTGGATTGCTTCCTTTCGCACCGACGCGAGGTGGTGACCCGGCGTACCGTATTCGAGCTGCGCAAGGCGCGGGATCGCGGCCACATCCTGGAAGGCCTGGCTGTTGCGCTCTCCAATGTGGATGAGGTGATCGCCCTGATCAAGGCGGCGCCCACGCCTGTCGAGGCGAAGAAAGGGCTGATGGGCCGCCAGTGGCGTTCCACCCTGGTGGAAGGCATGCTGGAACGCTCTGCGGCGGAGGCTTCGCGTCCCGATGGCCTGACGGCCGAATTTGGTCTGTCAGAGCAGGGCTACCGGCTTTCGGACGTGCAGGCGCAGGCCATTCTGGAATTGCGGCTGCAGCGCCTGACCGGCCTGGAGCAGGACAAGATCGTCAGCGAATACCGTGAGGTCATGGCGCAGATTGCCGACCTGCTCGATATTTTGGCCCGCCCCGAACGCATCACCCAGATCATTTCCGAAGAACTGGCCGCCATCAAGGCCCAGTTTGGCGATCCGCGCCGCTCCGAGATCGTGCTCAATACGGCCGACATCAACATGGAGGATCTGATCGCACGCGAGGACATGGTGGTAACCTTGTCTCACGGTGGTTATTTCAAGCGTCAGCCCCTCGCGGACTACCGTGCGCAGAAGCGCGGCGGGCGTGGCAAGCAGGCTGCGGCAATCAAGGATGATGATTTCGTCGACCGGCTGTTCGTTGCTAATACCCACGACTACATTCTCTGTTTCTCCAACAAGGGGCGGGCCTACTGGCTCAAGGTATACGAGGTTCCGGAAGGTACCCGCAATTCCCGCGGCCGTCCGATCGTCAATCTCTTCCCCCTGGTGGAAGGCGAGAAGATCACCGTGGTGCTGCCGGTCAAGGAGTTCGACGAGGCGCACTACATCTTCATGGCGACCGCGCAGGGCGTAGTCAAGAAAACCCCGCTCAAGGCATTTGCCAATCCGCGCAAGGCCGGCATCATCGCCGCCTACCTGGATGATGGTGACCACCTGATTGGGGTCGCCATCACCGACGGGCAGTGTGACGTGATGCTCTTCTCCGACGCTGGCAAGGCGGTGCGCTTCGATGAAGAGGACGTGCGTCCCATGGGCCGTGAATCCCGTGGTGTGCGCGGCATGATGCTCGAGGATGGCCAGCAGGTGATCTCCATGCTGGTGGCCGACAGCGAGAATTATTCCGTGCTGACGGCCACCGAAAACGGCTTTGGCAAGCGCACCCCCATCGCCGAATACACCCGCCATGGCCGTGGTACCAAGGGCATGATCGCGATCCAGACATCCGAGCGCAACGGCAGGGTGGTGGCAGCGGTACTCTGCAGCCAGGGCGAAACCCGCGAGGAGATCATGCTGATCTCCACCGGCGGCGTGCTGATCCGCACCAGCCTGGCCGATGTACGCGAGATGAGCCGCGCCACCCAGGGAGTCACCCTGATCAATCTCGATGAAGGCACCCTGCTGGCCGGGGTGGAAAAAGTGGTGGAAACCGAGGACCCGGAAATTGAATCCGAGGGTTCCGAATCGATCGACAACGACGAAGGAAAGCAGGAGTAATCATGGCACGTGTATTCAATTTCAGCGCAGGCCCCGCCGCGCTGCCCGAGGAAGTGCTCACCCAGGCTGCCGCCGAGATGCTGGACTGGCAGGGTTCGGGCCAGTCCGTGATGGAAATGAGCCACCGCGGCAAGGAATACATGGGCATCCACGCCCAGGCCGAAGCCGATCTGCGCACCCTGCTGGATATCCCCGCCAATTACAAGGTGCTGTTCCTTCAGGGGGGCGCCACCCTGCAGTTCGAGATGATTCCTGTCAATCTGTTGCGCGGCAAGGCCTCCGCTGATTACGTCAACACCGGCGAATGGGCCAAGAAGGCCATCAAGGAAGCCCGGGCTTTCGGCCAGGTGAACGTGGTCGCCAGTGCCGAAGACAAGCACTTCACCTACGCTCCTGCCTTCAAGGACTGGAAGCTCGACCAGGATGCGGCCTACGTCCACTATTGCGCCAACGAAACTATCGGCGGCGTGGAGTTTCACTGGACGCCCGATACGGGTACCGTGCCCCTGGTCTGCGACATGTCGTCCAACATCCTCTCCAAGCCGGTGGCTGTGGGGAAATATGGCCTGATCTATGCGGGCGCCCAGAAGAATATCGGCCCCGCCGGGCTCACGATTGTCATCGTGCGTGAAGACCTGGTCGGCCAGGCCGTGCCCACCCCTCCCACCATGCTGGACTACAAGATCCATGCTGAAGCGGATTCCATGTTCAATACCCCGCCGACCTACGGCATCTATGTGGCCGGGCTGGTGTTCCAGTGGCTTAGGCGCCAGGGGGGGCTTGCCGCGATCGAACGGCACAATATCGAAAAGGCCGGCCTGCTCTACAACTACCTGGACGAGAGCAAATTCTTCCAGAACCCCGTGCGCCGTGAAGACCGTTCGCGCATGAACATCCCCTTTACACTGAAGGATGCCAGCCTGGACGAGGAATTCCTCAAGGGCGCCAAGGCCCGCGGCATGATCCAACTCAAGGGCCATCGTTCCGTTGGCGGCATGCGGGCTTCCATCTACAACGCCATGCCCGTGGAAGGCGTGCAGGCGCTGGTGGCCTACATGAAGGAATTCGAAACCCGGCACGGATGAGATCAATGACGCGCACCTATCAGGTTCTGGTCCTGAACCAGATTTCAGCTACCGGACTCAAGCGCCTGCCGGAAGGGCGCTATGTCACAGGCAAGGATATCGCCCAGCCGGATGCGGTACTGGTGCGCTCGGCCGACATGCATGGCATGACGATTCCGGCCAGCGTGCAGGCGATCGCTCGTGCCGGCGCCGGTACCAACAATATTCCAGTCAAGGCCATGAGCAGTCGTGGCGTGCCGGTATTCAATGCTCCGGGGGCCAATGCCAACGCGGTCAAGGAACTGGTGCTGGCCGGCATGCTGCTCGCTGCCCGCAATCTGGCGGGTGCGCTGAGCTTCATCCAGGGGCTGGATGTGGCCGACCCCGCCATGGAGACCAAGGTCGAGGATGGCAAGAAAGCCTTCGCCGGGTTCGAGCTGGCCGGGCAGACCCTGGGCATCATCGGGCTGGGCAAGATCGGCTGTCTGGTGGCGGATGCCGCCATCAAGCTGGGGATGAACGTCTACGGTTATGATCCCGAGATCACCGTCGATGCCGCATGGAGCCTGCCGGCCCAGGTCCGGAAGGCACATTCGGTGGCGGAAGTGCTGAGGAATTCCCGGTTTGTCACCCTGCATGTCCCCCTGGTGGATGCCACGCGCCATCTGGTGAATGCCGGCAATATCGATCAGATGCGCAACGGTGCCGTTCTGCTCAATTTTTCCCGCGAGGGCGTGGTGGAAGAAGAAGCGGTATTGCGTGCCCTGGCCGGCAAGACGCTGGGCCAGTATGTCTGCGACTTTCCCAGTGCCGCCATCAACGGTCAACCGGGTGTGACCGCCCTGCCGCACCTGGGTGCTTCCACCCGTGAAGCGGAGGAGAATTGCGCCGTCATGGTGGCCGATCAGCTGGTGGACTACCTGGATCATGGCAACGTCCGCAACGCGGTGAATTTTCCCAATGTGGAAATGCCGCGCGAGTCGGCCTTCCGTATCGCCGTGGCCAACGCGAATGTGCCCAATATGGTGGGTCAGATTTCGACCGCCGTGGCCCAGGCGGGGCTCAACATTCACAATATGGTGAACAAATCCCGTGGCGACATGGCATATACGCTGGTGGATGTGGACAGCGCCGTGAGTGATGCGGTGATTGCCTCCATCCGCGCCATCGAAGGCGTGCTGGCGGTGCGTTATCTGCCCCTGCAGGCAGCGGAGCGCTGAGTGTCCGACCATAAACCGGAAGCCGAAGAACTCGGGCGCCTGCGCCAGGGTATCGATCACATCGATGCCGAGGTGTTGCGCCTGATCAGCGAACGGGCAGCGCTCGCCCATCGTATCGGCGAGATCAAGCAAGGGGTTGTATATCGCCCCGAACGCGAGGCGCAGGTATTACGCCGCATCGCCGAGCTCAATTCCGGTCCTTTGTCGGATTTCGCGGCACAGGCCCTGTTCCGCGAAATCATGTCGGTCTGCCTGGCGCTGGAGCAGCCTTTGCGCATCGCCTATCTGGGGCCTGCCGGCACCTATTCCGAAATCGCTGCCAAAAAGCATTTCGGCATGGCGCCGACCTTCATTCCCTGCGCCGCGATTGATGAGGTGTTCCGTACCGTCGAGGCGGGTGGCGCCGACTATGGCGTGATTCCGGTAGAAAATTCCACCGAGGGCGCCGTGCCGCGCAGCCTGGATCTGCTGCTTGCCTCGCCGCTCAGGGTGTGTGGCGAGGTGATGCTGCCCATCCATCACCAGTTGCTTTCGCGGGAGACGGATGCTGCCACAGTGACCCGGGTCTATTCACATAGCCAGTCGCTCGCCCAGTGCCAGCATTGGCTCAACACGAATCTTCCCGGGGTGCCCCGTGTTTCTGTCGCCAGCAACGCGGAAGCCGCGCGGCTGGCGTCGGTGGAGCAGGGTAGCGCCGCCATTGCCGGGGCCGAGGCGGGCATCCTCTATGGACTGCAAACCCTGGCGGCCAATATCGAGGATGATCCGGCCAACACCACACGTTTCCTCGTTGTGGCCCATCACGATGCCGGCCCTTCCGGCAAGGATCGCACCTCGCTGGTGTGCTCCGCACCCAACCGGCCCGGTGCCGTGCACGAGTTGCTGGGCGCCTTTGCCCGCCACGGGGTTTCCATGAGCAAGTTCGAATCCCGCCCCGCCCGCGGCATGGGTGGTGGAGCTTGGGAGTACGTGTTCTATATCGACCTCGAAGGGCATCGGCTGGATGCCCCGGTCGCTGCCGCGCTTGACGAATTGAGGCTGGAAGGCGGCTTTGTCAAGGAACTGGGTTCCTACCCCCGCGCGGTGTATTGATCGCTCATGAGCATCTTCGACCAGGCACCCGGACACATCCGCGCCATCTCGCCTTATGTTCCCGGCAAGCCCATCACCCAGCTGGCGCGTGAACTGGACCTGGATCCGGCGACCATCATCAAGCTGGCTTCCAACGAAAATCCCCGTGGCATGAGCCCCAGGGCACGGGCGGCGGTCGAAGCCGCCCTGAGTGGGGTCGCCCTCTATCCGGATCAGTTCGAGCTGGTGAACCTGCTGGCCGAACGCCTCGGGGTAGGGCGCGAGCAGATCATTCTTGGCAGCGGCTCCAACGACATTCTGGACCTGACCGCGCGCGCCTTCCTGATGCCGGGCCGTTCCGCGGTCTCGTCCCAGTACGCATTTCCGATCTATGTGATTTCCACGCTTGCGGCCGGCGGCGAGAACATCGTCACTCCTGCACGCCATTATGGCCACGACCTCGTTGCCATGGCCGCCGCCGTGCGTCCCGACACGCGGCTGATCTGGATTGCCAACCCCAACAACCCCACCGGCACGTTCCTTTCCTATGCAGCTCTGCGCCGTTTCATCGAAGCGCTGCCCCGCGATGTGGTGGTGATGCTCGACGAGGCCTACAACGAATACCTCGCCCCGGCGGACCGGGAGGAAAGCGTGGCCTGGATTCGCGACTTTCCCAATCTGGTGATCACCCGTACTTTCTCCAAGGTGTATGGTCTCGCCGGCCTGCGGGTGGGCTTCGGTGTGGCTTCGCCCGAGGTGGCGGATCTGCTCAACCGCATCCGCATGCCTTTCAATGTGAACAATCTGGCGCTGGAGGCCGCCAGGGCGGCACTGGACGATCATCTGTTCCTGGCCGAAAGCTACGCACTCAACCGCCGTGGCATGGAGCAGCTGGTTGCCGGTTTCAAGCGACTGGGCCTTGAGTACATTCCCTCCTACGGCAATTTCATCGCCGTGCAGGTAGGTAACGCCCCGGTGGTGAACGAGAAACTGCTGCGTCAGGGCGTGATCGTTCGTCCGGTCGGCGTGCCGGGCTTCCTGCGCATTACCGTGGGCCTGGAGCAGGAGAACGCCCGTTTTCTCGTGGCGCTCGACAAGGCGCTGCATTCCTGATGGTTCCCTTCGGCAAAGTCGTCATCTGTGGTGTCGGGCTGATCGGTGGCTCCTTCGCGCTTGCCCTCAAGGCAGCGGGCGTGGTGAAGGAAGTCGTTGGTCTCGGCCGCCGCCGCGAAACCCTGGAAGAAGCCCTGCGTCTGGGTATTCTCGATCACATCGCCGACGATTGGGCGCATGCCCTGGCGGGCGCCGACCTGGTGTTCCTGGGCATGCCGGTGGGCCAGATGCCGGCGGTGCTGGGAACCCTGGCGCCGCATCTGGCGCGCCACACCGTGGTAACCGATGGTGGCAGCACCAAGGCCGACGTGGTCGCCGCCGCACGGGCCGCCCTGGGCCTCAAATCCGGCCAGTTCGTGCCCGGCCACCCCATTGCGGGGGCCGAGAAGAGTGGTCCGGCGGCGGCAAGCGCCAACCTGTTTCGCGAGCGCCGCGTAATACTCACCCCTCTGGGAGAGAATCCGCCGCTGGCATTGGTTCATGTGCGCGAAGCCTGGGGGGCGTGTGGCGCTAGCGTCAGCGAACTCACTGCAGAAGAGCACGACCGAACCTTCGCCGCCGTCAGCCATTTGCCCCATTTGCTGGCCTACGCCCTGGTCCACGAATTCACCAATCGCCCGGAGGCCGCCCGCCTCTTCGGCTTTGCTGCCGGGGGGTTCCGCGATTTCACCCGGATTGCCAGCAGTCATCCGGAGATGTGGCGTGACATCTGCCTCGCCAATCGCGCCGCACTGATGGCCGAACTCGACGCCTACATGGCTGAACTGATGCGCACCCGTGTGCTGCTTGCCGGTGCGGATGAGGCAGGTCTCGAGGCCCTGTTCACCCGTGCCCGCGCGGCACGGGACGCCTGGCTCGACTCCCTGCCGCCCTCCTCGGGGCAGTGAATATGGAATTCCTCGATATCCCGCCGCTGCACCGGGCCGCCGGGGTCATCCGCCTGCCGGGTTCGAAAAGCATCTCCAACCGCACGCTGCTGCTGGCGGCGCTGGCCGATGGTGTTACCGAAGTACGCGACCTGCTCGATTCCGACGATACCCGCGTCATGCTTGCCGCGCTGCGCACGCTCGGCGTGGACATCGAACCCATTGGTTCCGATGCGTACCGCGTGACAGGGCAGGGGGGCGGCTTCCGGGTCAAGGAGGCTGATCTTTTCCTCGGCAATGCCGGGACGGCCTTCCGGCCCCTGACTGCGGCCCTGGCGCTCTCGGGGGGTGACTACCGTCTCTCCGGTGTGGCGAGAATGCACGAACGGCCGATCGGTGATCTGGTGGACGGCCTGCGCCAGATGGGCTGTGTCGTGAACTATCTGGGCAAGGAAGGTTATCCGCCCCTGGTGGTGAGACCGGCCGTGGCAAGCCTGACGGCGCCGATCCGTGTGCGTGGCGACGTGTCTTCCCAGTTCCTCACGGCACTGCTGATGGCACTGCCCCTGACCGGACAGACAGCCGTGATCGAGATGAGCACCGAGCTGATCTCCAGGCCTTATATCGAAATCACCCTCAAGCTCATGGCCCGCTTCGGCGTCATTGTCGGTCGTGAGGGCTGGGAGCGCTTTACCATCGCCGCGGGTCAGCGCTATCGCAGCCCCGGCGCAATTCACGTGGAAGGCGATGCTTCGTCGGCTTCCTATTTCCTCGCGGCGGGCGCCATCGGCGGGGGGCCGTTGCGGGTGGAAGGCGTGGGCCGTGACAGCATCCAGGGCGATATCGCTTTCGCCGATGCACTGGCAGCCATGGGCGCCCGCATCGAAATGGGACCGAACTGGATCGAAACCCGGGCGCCTGTCCGTGGCGGGCTGCGCGCCTTCGATCTGGATCTCAATCACATTCCCGACGCGGCCATGACCCTGGCCACCGCTGCGCTTTTTGCCGATGGCCCCTGTACCTTGCGCAATATCGCTTCGTGGCGGGTCAAGGAAACCGATCGTATCGCCGCCATGGCGGCCGAATTGTCCAGGATTGGCGCGCTGGTGGAAGCGGGGCCGGATTCCATCCGCGTGACGCCACCCACTGCCTGGGTACCCGATGCCGCGATTGTCACCTACGATGACCATCGCATCGCGATGTGTCTTTCTCTCGCCGCGCTGGGCGGCGTTCCCGTGCGCATTCTTGATCCCGGCTGTGTGGCGAAGACTTTCCCCGGCTATTTCGATGCCTATGCCCGGGTGACGGCGCCCGTCATCTGTATCGACGGTCCCTCTGCCTCGGGCAAGGGGACGGTGGCGGCCCGGGTGGCGGCTGCGCTGGGGTATCACTATCTGGACAGTGGCACCCTCTACCGTCTTACTGCCCTGGCGGCCCGTCAGGCAGGTGTGGCCTGGGAGAACGAGTCTGCCGTGGCGGCCATTGCAGCCCGGCTCAACGCCGGATTCGATGGTGATCGCATCACCCTGAACGGTGTTGATGTCGCAGGGACCCTGCGCAGCGAGGAAATGGGTGCGGGTGCCTCGCAAGTGGCCGCACTGCCTGGCGTGCGGGCAGCTTTGCTGGCCCGCCAGCGGGCTTATCGGGCCTGGCCGGGGCTGGTGGCCGATGGTCGTGATATGGGGTCGGTGGTTTTTCCCGAATCCGAATGCAAGATATTTCTCACCGCCAGCGCCGAGGCAAGGGCCGGGAGGCGGTATAAACAGTTGATCGAAAAGGGTGTTACTGCTAACATGGCCGCCCTTTTGAAGGATTTGCAGGAGCGCGATGCGCGGGATTCCGCCCGCAGCGTGGCACCTTTGCAAAGGTGCGCGGATGCAGCGCTGCTCGATACGACGGAGCTTTCCATCGAGCAGGCTGTGGTGGCGGTGCTGGGCCTGGCCCTGGCCCGGAACGCGTTGCCCCGTGCGTCGTAATGTCGTAGTAATGGTGTCGCCGGCGATGCTTTTGCCGGTGATGTTGTTCAACTAACCCCCGCCGTCTCCCCGATGGCGTGTTTATAGGTCTCTCATCATGTCTGCTACCGCCGAAAGCTTTGCCGCACTCTTCGAAGAAAGCCTTTCCCGCCAGGAAATGCGCGCCGGTGAAGTCATCACGGCCGAGGTTGTCCGCGTCGACCAGAACTATGTGGTTGTAAATGCCGGCCTCAAGTCCGAATCTTTCATCCCCGTTGACGAATTCAAGAACGATCGCGGCGAAGTCGAAGCCCATCCGGGCGATTTCGTTCAGGTCGCCATCGAAATGCTCGAAGACGGTTACGGGGAAACCCGCCTGTCCCGTGACAAGGCCAAGCGCATCGCCGCCTGGAACGATCTGGACAAGGCGCTCAACGACGGCATTCTGGTCAAGGGAATGATCACCGGTAAGGTCAAGGGCGGCCTCACCGTCATGGCCAATGGTATTCGCGCCTTCCTGCCCGGCTCCCTGGTGGATACCCGCCCGGTCAAGGACACCACCCCCTACGAGGGGCGCGAATTCGAATTCAAGGTCATCAAGCTTGACCGCAAGCGCAACAACGTCGTGCTGTCCCGTCGTGCCGTGCTCGAAGCCTCCATGGGTGAAGAGCGCCAGAAACTGCTGGAAACCCTGCAGGAAGGCACCGTGGTCAATGGTATCGTCAAGAACATCACCGACTATGGCGCGTTCGTGGATCTGGGTGGCATCGATGGCCTGCTGCACATTACCGACCTGGCCTGGCGCCGTGTCCGTCACCCCAGCGAAGTGCTGGCCGTGGGGGATGAAGTCACCGCCAAGGTGCTCAAGTTCGACCAGGAGAAGAATCGTGTTTCCCTGGGCCTGAAACAGCTCGGCGAAGATCCGTGGGTGGGCATTGCCCGTCGCTATCCCTCGGGTACCCGCCTGTTCGGCAAGGTGACCAACCTCACCGATTACGGTTCCTTCGTTGAAATCGAGCAGGGTATCGAGGGTCTGGTGCACGTTTCGGAAATGGACTGGACCAACAAGAACATTCACCCCTCCAAGGTGGTTCAACTGGGTGATGAGGTCGAAGTCATGATCCTCGAGATCGACGAGGATCGCCGCCGTATCTCGCTGGGCATGAAACAGTGCATGTCCAACCCTTGGGATGAGTTTGCCGAGAACCACAAAAAGGGTGACAAGGTGCGTGGTGCCATCAAGTCGATCACCGACTTTGGCATCTTCATCGGCCTGCCCGGCGGCATCGATGGTCTGGTACACCTTTCCGACCTGTCGTGGAATGTGACCGGCGAGGAAGCCAAGCAGAACTACAAGAAAGGGGACGAGGTGGAAGCCGTGGTGCTGGCCATCGACGTCGAGAAGGAACGCATCTCCCTGGGCATCAAGCAACTCGATGGCGACCCCTTCACCAGCTTCATTGCCACCCATGACAAGAACAGTCTTGTCACCGGTGTGGTCAAGAGTGTGGATCAGCGCGGTGCCGTGATGGATCTGGGTGGTGACGTGGAAGGCTATCTGCGTGCCTCCGAGTTCAGCCGCGACCGTATCGACGATCTCTCGCAGCACATGAAGGAAGGTGACAAGGTGGAAACCCTGATCATCAACGTGGATCGCAAGACCCGTTCGATCAGCCTCTCCATCAAGGCCAAGGATCAGGCGGAGCAGAACGAAGCCATGCAGAAGCTGGCATCCGAAAGCGCCGGCTCCGCAGGCACCACAAACCTGGGCGCTCTGCTCAAGGCCAAGCTGAGCCAGAACTGAGCCCTTGCTGTCAGCCATGACCAAATCCGAGCTTATTGCCCGGCTGGCGGGACGCTTTCCCCAACTGGTGGCAAAAGATGCCGACCTGACGGTGAAAGTGGTTCTCGATGCGATGTCCCTCGCCCTGGCGCGAGGGGATCGTATCGAGATTCGTGGTTTCGGCAGCTTTGCCCTCAACTACCGGCCGCCCCGCATGGGGCGGAATCCGAAGTCGGGTGAAAAGGTGCTGGTGCCGGCGAAACATGTACCGCATTTCAAGGCCGGTAAGGAACTCCGGGAACGGGTGGATCAGCCGCAGTCGTGAAGGGCATGTCCCAGAGCGGTTTCCGGCAGGTAATATCGACGGGCGGCATCTATGCGGATGCCGCCCGTTTTTGTCCGGGGACACGATGAAAGCCTTGATCTGGGTATTGCGCGTTGTGGTCTTCATCGCCCTGCTGGGACTGGCGATCAAGAACAGCGCTTCCGTCGACCTGCACTTTTTCTTCGATCAGCATGTCGGGTTGCCACTTTCGCTGGCGCTCCTCGGTGCTTTTGCCGCGGGTGCGGCAGTCGGTGTAACTGCTGCTGTGGCCTCCCTGGTTCGTCAGTGGCGGGAAATAAAAAGACTCAAGCGCGATACGAAAATGGAATGAAAAAGCGTGGAAATTGAACTTTGGTGGCTGCTGGCGCTGCCGGTTTTTTTTGCCCTGGGCTGGATCGCTGCACGAGTTGACATCAAGCAACTGGTGCGGGAATCCCGCGCCCTGCCGCGCTCCTATTTCCGTGGCCTGAATTTTCTGCTTAACGAACAGCCCGACAAGGCGATAGAGGCATTTCTGGAAGCGGCCCGGGTCGACACCGAAACCATTGACCTGCATTTCGCCCTGGGCAATCTGTTTCGCCGGCGCGGCGAGACGGACCGGGCCATCCGGGTGCATCAGAACCTGGTGGACCGGGAGGGGCTGAGTGATGAACAACGCTTGCAGGCTCTGTCCGGGCTGGGGCAGGATTATCTCAAGGCCGGCCTCTTGGACCGGGCCGAAGATATTTTCCTCAAGCTGAGGAATACCACGCGTGACGAGGAGGCCCTGCGCTTCCTGCTGGAGATCTATCAGCAGGAAAAGGAGTGGTCCAAGGCCATTGCAATCGCCGAGGCGATGCCAGGCCATGCGGATCATTTGTGGCAGAAGGAAATGGCTGAGTTCTACTGTGAGCTTGCTGCCGTCGAGATGCTGCACGGTCGTCATGATGATGCACGGGGTTTGCTGGAACAGGCCCAGCAAACCCATCGCAAATGTGTGCGTGCCACCATTCTGCTGGGTGATCTTGCCTGGAGCGAGGGCGATGGAGTCCGGGCGATCGAGCACTGGAGCCGTATCGAATCCCAGAATCCGGTATATCTCGCCCTGGTGGCGGCCAAGCTGATGGAGGTTTTCCACAAACAGGGGCAGGCAGAACAGGGATTGCAGATGTTGCGAGGATTTCTCGAGCGGCACGCTTCTCTGGATCTGCTCGACGTGGTGGCGCAGACCGAACTGGAGCTGCACGGAGCCGAGCAGGCGTATCTGCTTGTGCGTCAGGAGGTACGGCGTAATCCGACGCTGCTGGGACTGGACCGATTGCTGGAGTCCCAGTTGATGCTGGCGCCACCGGAGCGACGTGGTGATCTGGAGCTGATCAAGAACCTGATTCATGCCCATACCCGCCGGGTTGCCCGTTATCGCTGCGACAATTGCGGTTTTAAGGCGCGCCAGTTCTACTGGCGTTGCCCGGCCTGCGGCGGTTGGGAAACCTATCCGCCAAAACGGACGGAAGAGTTCGATTTATCGCCGTGAAGCAGGTTGTGAGTGGTAGGGTAAGGGAGCATCCCTTCCCCCGGACTATTGGAGAGTAAGCAATGAAGATCACCGTTGTCGGCACCGGATATGTGGGCCTGGTCAGTGGCACCTGCCTGGCCGATATGGGAAACGATGTTCTCTGTCTGGATGTGGATGCGGCCAAGATCCGCCTTCTCAACGAAGGGGGAATACCCATCTACGAGCCGGGGCTGGAAGCCCTGGTGCGCAAGAATGAGGCGGCTGGTCGCCTGCGCTTCACCACTGATATTGAAGCCGCCGTGGCCCACGGTACGATCCAGTTCATTGCCGTAGGCACGCCGCCGGACGAGGATGGCTCGGCCGATCTCAAATATGTGCTGGCCGCCGCGCGCAACATTGGCCGTCACATGCAGGATTACAAGGTTGTGGTGGACAAATCCACGGTACCCGTGGGTACCGCGGATAAGGTGCGTGCCGTCATCGCCGAAGAATTGTCCTCCCGTGGTGTCGCCATCGACTTCAGCGTCGTCTCGAATCCGGAGTTCCTCAAGGAAGGTGCGGCGGTCGAGGATTTCATGAAGCCGGACCGCATTGTGGTGGGCGCCGAGGATATGCGCGCCATCGAGATCATGCGCCGGCTCTATGCGCCGTTTCAGCGCAATCACGAACGTCTGATCATGATGGACGTGCGCTCTGCCGAACTGACCAAATATGCGGCCAATGCGATGCTGGCGACCCGCATCAGCTTCATGAACGAACTGGCCAACCTGGCCGAGAAGTTGGGCGCCGATATCGAGAGCGTGCGTCACGGCATTGGTTCGGATCCCCGCATCGGTTACCACTTCCTCTATCCCGGCTGCGGCTATGGAGGGTCCTGCTTTCCCAAGGATGTCCAGGCGCTGGAGCGCACCGCCCGTGAAGCCGGGCAGGAATTGCAGATTCTGCGTGCCGTCGAGGGGGCCAATGAAGTGCAGAAGACGGTGCTGACCGAAAAGATCGTCAAGCGGTTTGGCACCGACCTCTCCGGAATGACCTTCGCCCTGTGGGGCCTGGCCTTCAAGCCCAATACCGACGACATGCGCGAGGCCCCCAGCCGCGTGCTGATCGGTGATCTGCTGGCCCACGGCGCCAGGGTCCGGGCCTATGATCCGGTCGCGATCGATGAGGCACAGCGCATCTTTACCGGGCCCGAGCATGCTGATCGCCTGAGTTATGCAGAAAATCCCATGGCGGCCCTGGAAGGGGCCGATGCCCTGGCGATCGTGACCGAATGGAAGGAGTTCCGTGCGCCCGATTTCGATACGATCCGGGCCCGGCTCAGATACCCGGTGATTTTCGATGGGCGCAATCTCTACGAGCCCTCACAGCCGCGCGATGCGGGCATCGAGTATTTCGCCATCGGGCGGAAATGAGCACCCCCCCTTCAGCCACTGACATGAATATTCCCGACACCACACAAGCCCGCATCCTTATTGTCGGTGATGTGATGCTTGATCGTTACTGGTTCGGTGACGTGGCGCGCATTTCTCCCGAGGCGCCCGTGGCGGTGGCCAAGATCGAGCGTACCGAGGACCGGCCCGGTGGCGCCGGGAATGTGGCGCGTAACTGTGCGGCGCTGGGGGCGCGTACCGGACTGCTGTCGGTGGTGGGCGCGGATGAGCCGGGGCAGGCCCTGGCCCGGCTGCTCCTGGCTGCCGGCATCGATGCGGGATTGCACGAGGACGCCCAGCTCAGCACCACGGTCAAATTGCGTGTAGTGGCCCGGCAGCAGCAACTGTTGCGCATCGATTTCGAAAATGCGCCCGACCATGAAGTGCTCAAGGCCAAGCTGGCCGAGTTCAAGCAGCGGCTTGCGGATTGCGATGTGGTCATTCTCTCGGACTATGGCAAGGGCGGGCTGACCCATATCACCGAAATGATCCGTCTGGCCCGGCAGCAGGGCAAGCCGGTGCTGGTCGATCCAAAAGGGGATGATTACAGCCGTTATGCCGGGGCTTCGGTCATTACGCCCAATCGCACCGAGCTGCGTGATGTGGTCGGTCGCTGGTCTTCGGAAGCCGAACTGGCCGCCAAGGCCCAGCAGCTGCGTAGCGATCTGGGCCTGGAAGCGGTGCTGCTGACACGTTCGGAAGAAGGCATGACCCTCTATACCGATGCGGGGGCAAGTCATGAGGCTGCCCTGGCACGGGAGGTATTCGATGTTTCAGGTGCAGGCGACACGGTGATCGCGACCCTGGCGGTCATGCTGGCCAGTGGCTGCACCCTGGTCGAGGCCATGGAGATTGCCAACCGGGCTGCCGGGATCGTCGTTGCCAAACTGGGTACGGCGACCTGTACCCTGGCCGAGTTGCGCGCGCAACAATAGGAAAGACAGGGAAACACAGCCGGATAACAATATCAGGACAAACACTATGTATTTCGTTGTAACCGGCGCCGCCGGATTTATCGGTTCCAACCTGGTCAGGGCGCTCAATGACCGAGGCATCGACAACGTCATCGCCGTGGATAATCTGCAGAAGGCCGACAAGTTCAGGAATCTGGTGGACTGCGAGATTGCCGACTACCTGGACAAGCAGGAGTTTCTGCGCCTGCTCGAGGAAGGTTATTTCGATGGAGCGCTCGAGGCGGTGCTGCACCAGGGGGCCTGTTCGGACACCATGGAGACCGATGGCCGCTACATGATGGAGAACAACTACCGTTACTCTCTGTCCCTGCTGGATTATTGTCTGGATCAGGAGGTGCCGTACCTCTATGCGTCTTCAGCAGCAGTGTATGGGGGCGGTCGAGTATTCCGCGAGGAGCGGTCCTTCGAGGCGCCACTCAATGTGTATGGTTACTCCAAATTCCTTTTCGACCAGGTGGTACGCCGCCGGTTGCCTGAGGCGAATTCTCCGGTCACGGGCTTTCGGTACTTCAATGTCTATGGCCCCCGGGAAAGTCACAAAGGGCGCATGGCTTCCGTGGCCTTTCACAATTTCAACCAGTACCGGGCCGAGGGCAGGGTGAAGCTGTTCGCAGGCCACGATGGCTATGGCAATGGCGAGCAGAGCCGCGATTTCGTGTATGTGGGTGACGTGGTCAAGGTGAATCTGCATTTCCTCGATAGCGGTGTCTCGGGCATCTACAATCTGGGTACGGGTCGCGCCCAGCCGTTCAACGATGTGGCGGTGGCGACCGTGAATGCCTGTCGTAAAAAGGAGGGAAAGCCGGAGCTTTCGCTTCCCGAACTGGTGCATCAGGGATTGCTGGAATACATCCCTTTCCCCGATGCGCTCAAAGGCAAGTATCAGAGTTTCACCCAGTCCGACGTTTCCGGCCTGCGGGCAGCAGGTTATGTGGAACCCTTCTCCACCGTGCAGGAAGGCGTCGGTGAATATGTGGAGCGTCTTCTCGCGCAATGAAAACCCGGACCCTGGAAAATTTTGTCGGCAATACCCCCCTGGTGCGGCTGCAGCGTGTGCCAGGGGAAGAGAATCGCCGTCGTAACAATGTCATCCTGGCCAAACTCGAAGGCCACAATCCGGCTGGCTCGGTGAAGGATCGGCCTGCCCTCTCCATGGTTCTCCACGCCGAGGCACGAGGCGAGATCAAGCCAGGCGACACCCTGATCGAAGCCACTTCGGGCAATACCGGCATTGCCCTGGCCATGGTGGCGGCCATGCGTGGCTATCGCATGATTCTGGTCATGCCGGAGAACCAGAGCCAGGAACGCTGCCAGACGATGCGCGCCTATGGGGCCGAACTGGTGCTCACCTCCAGAACCGGTGGCATGGAAGCCGCGCGGGATCTGGCCGGACGCATGGTGCAGGAAGGCCGCGGCACCATGCTCGACCAGTTTTCAAATCCCGATAACCCCCTGGCCCACTACGAGGGAACAGGCCCCGAGATCTGGCGGGACACGGCGGGCCGCATCACGCATTTTGTATCCAGTATGGGCACCACGGGCACCATCATGGGCTGCTCCCGCTACTTCAAGGAACAGAGTGCGGCCATCCGGATCATCGGTTGCGAACCTGAAGAGGGCTCGCAAATTCCTGGTATCCGCAAATGGCCGGCGGCCTACCTGCCGCGCATCTACGATCCTGGTCGCGTGGACCGTATCGAACCGGTCAGCCAGGCCGAGGCCGAAGCCATGACGCACCGTCTGGCCGCCGAGGAAGGCATCTTTGCCGGGATTTCTTCCGGCGGCGCCCTGCACGTGGCCCTGCGTATCGCGGCCACCGTGGAGGATGCGGTGATCGTGACCATCGTATGCGATCGGGGTGACCGGTATCTGTCGACGGGTGTGTTTCCGGCGTAGGGTCGGGGTGACTCGACTTGTGGATACGCCCCTTCCCGGCCTCCCCTTCGCGGGTGTGGGCGGTGGAGTGCTGTACTCGCGGCGTCGGCGCGGCTCTGTGGATGCCTTGAAGAAAATTATGATGGTGGGAAGCGCATGACCCCGGTTCTTGTTTTCGATATCGAAACCATTCCCGATGTGGCGGGGCTGCGAACCTTGCATGACCTGCCGGCAGATATGTCCGATGTCGATGTGGCGGAGCTGGCTTTCCAGAAACAGCGGGTGAAGAACGGTAGTGAATTTCTGCCACATTATCTGCAGCGGGTGACAGTGATTTCCTTTGTCCTGCGCAGTGATGAAGGCTTCAAGGTGGTTTCCCTGGCCGAGCCCCGGCTGTCCGAGGCCGAGATCGTGCAGATGTTTTTCAAGGGCATCGAAAAATACACGCCCCAGCTGGTGTCGTGGAACGGCGGCGGCTTCGATCTGCCGGTGCTGCACTACCGCAGCCTGGTGCATGGAGTTGTCGCTCCGCGTTATTGGGAAACCGGTGAGAACGGCAGTCACGATGGCCGTGATTTCAAATGGAACAACTATCTCAATCGCTATCATGCCCGCCATCTGGATTTGATGGATCTCCTCGCGCTTTATCAACCCCGTGCCAATGCACCCCTGGACGATCTGGCGAAGCTCATGGGTTTCCCGGGCAAACTGGGGATGGATGGGTCGGCGGTCTGGAAGGGCTGGCTGGATGGCCGCATCGATGACATCCGCGATTATTGCGAGACTGATGTAGTGAATACCTATCTCGTCTATCTTCGCTTCCAGAAGATGCGGGGCCAACTGAGTGCGGCAGAGCACGATGACGAGGTGGCTTTGGTCCGCAGCCAGCTTGCCGCCATGAAGGCACCCCACTGGCAACAGTTTCTCGCCGCGTGGGGCGCGGCCGGAAACTGATCCGGTGATCTGGAATGCCGAGCGTCCTGTCCTCCAACCTGTGTTTTCCATTTCTTCCCGGCCTCTGGCCCGGTCCGGAGTTTGCTCCTGCGTTCAAGGAGGCAATCGAGTCGCTGGGCAGCGGCGCCGATAATCCGCTACTGACGGCGCTGGGTGGAGGTTTCTATCCGGCGGATACGCCGCTGACGGTCTCCCTCCTGGAAGTCGAGGAACAAGCCGAACTGCTCGTGATCCGGGTTGGCGTGTTTTATGAAGTGCTGCTGGCCGGCTGTGCCTGCGGTGATGAACCCCAGGCACAGTCCCGCTACGACGAGATCGAGGCCCGGCTGAACCGTGCTGACGGTACCCTGATGTTGCGCGCCAGTGTCTGACGTGGCTGCACCGTTGGGGGTGGCTCAGCGGGAGTAGATGGTGGTACCACCCACCACGGTCCGCATCACCTGCATATCACGCAGGTCTTTCGCGCTGCGCGGGTCTTCGCTCAATACCACCAGATCCGCCAGTTTCCCGGGCTCGATCGAGCCGATCTGTGCTTCGCGGTGGATCTGCCATGCCGCATCCGCCGTCATGGCGCGCAGGGCTTCCATGACTGTCAGCCCTTGCTCGGGGCCGATGGGGCGGCCGCTGCTGGAGAGCCGGTTGACCGTGGACCACCAGAGCAGGCGGGGATTCATGGGAACCACCGGGGTATCGAGATGGACGCTGAAGCGGAGCCCCGCATTCTTGGCCCAGCGGGTGGGGCTGATGTTCCGGGCACGCTCCGGGCCAAGGAAAATATCCCGGTGACGATCCCCCCAATAATAGGTGTGGGCGGAAAAGAAGCTGGGGGTCACGCTCAGGGCAGACATGCGTTCGATCTGATCGAGCCGGCTCATCTGGGCATGGACCAGGATGTGGCGGATATCGGGCAGAGGGTGATCCTTCTGGGCTGCGGCGATGGCATCGAGTACCTCGTCAATGGCAGCATCACCATTGCTGTGCAGGGCCAGTTGGAAGCCCGCATCGTGATAGCGTTTGACCCAGGCGCGCAGCTCTTCCGGCGGCATGGTGGGGAAGCCCCGGTAGTCCTTGTCGCCATGGTAAGGCTGGTGATAGGGGTGGCCCAGGTAACCGGTGTAGCCCTGGATGCTGCCGTCAGTGAAAAACTTGATGGGACCGACAGAAATGCGGTCGGTTTCCAGGTCCGCCCGCTTCACCTTGCCTTCCAGAAGGTTGCGACCCAGTTCGTTCCACAAGGGCCAGATTTCCAGGCGCATGGGAATCAGATGAGTCTGGCTGGCGAGTGTCAGCGCCTTCAGGGTCCGGCTGTCGGTGGCGCCGTTCTGGGCCGTGGTGACGCCCTGCGTGGCGTAGTCGGCGGAAGCCTGGCGCACCATCTTGAGAAAGTCCAGGGCACCGAAATTCATCGCCAGTTTCTGTACGGCGGTTCCCGCGTTCTCCTGTAGCAAACCGGTCGGTTCGCCTTGGCTGTCATGAACGATGATCCCGCCCGGGGGATTTGGTGTATTGCGGTTGATTCCGGCCAGTTTCAGGCCGAGGGAATTGACGACACCCATATGGCCCGAGATATGGAAGACATAGATCGGATGATCGGTGGAGACGGCATCCAGATCCTGGCGTGTAGGGTGGCGCCTTTCCTGGATCAGGGAGTCATCGTAACCAAAGCCGAACAGCCACTGGCCTTTGGGCAGGGTGGCGACCCGATCCCTGAGGCGGGCCTGGAGCTCCGCCAGCGAGGTCAGTGTGCCGATGGGCGGGCTGTTCAGATCCACGCCGACTGCTGCAAGTCCTGAAGAAGGGAAGTGGCTGTGGGCATCGATGAAGCCGGGGATCAGGGTGCGCCCTTTCAGGTCGTGCACTTCCGCGCCCTGGCCGTAGCGCTGGAGCAGATCATCGCTATCGCCCACGGCGACGATGTGGTCTCCTTCGATGGCCACGGCGCTCGCCACCCGGTCGTTTGCATCCACCGTCAGCACCACGCCATGCACGAAGAGTTGCCGGGCTGGTGGGGGTGGCAATGCTTGCCGCCAGACGACATAGATGACCAGCGCACCGAGAACCGATGCGGCCAGGAGAATGAGCAGAACCGTGCGAAATCTTTGCAGGAGTTTCATGTTTGATGACCGGCTGGTCGCCGGAGAAATACATAACCGGCACAAGTGTATTGCGGAGGAACGAGCTTGTGGATTCGTATTTCCGTCAGAGCGCCGCCCACTTCCCGGCCCCGGTTCGGGCAGATCAGCCTGGAGCCAGGGCTTCGGCCCAGCCCAGTGCCTCGAAATGGGCTCCATTCAGGGTGGCAATATCCAGCCCCAGTGATGTGACAAGGCTGTCTACACGGAGGAAGTCAGCCTGTTCCAGGGCTGTTGCCAGCAGCAGCAGCCGGCCTGCCGTACCTTCGTGGTTGAGTATGATGTCGCGCATCTGGTCCGGAATCGGCAGCTTGGCGAGCGCTTTGGTCAGTGTCAGGCCAAAGACCGCATCGAGCATGGACAACATGCCGATCATGAAAAGATTGTCCTGTTCGTGACGGGGCAGGGTTTTCTGGCCGAGGAGTTCGATCAGACGGCTGCGGGTCAGGACTGTTTTCATCAGTGCGCCGGGTGTCGGAGAATGGCCTGCGGTATACAGCAGCAGGGCGACCCAGCGATAGAGCTGACGATACCCGAGAATCTGGATGGCCTGGGTGATCGAGGTGACCTTGCGCCCCAGCCCCATTCCTGCTGAATTGATATAGTTGAGCAGCTTCAGCACCAATGTCGGATCCCCCTTGAAAGCGGTTTCGATCCTGGGCGGATCCGCGCCTTCCCCCACCAGTTCGAACAGCTTTACCAAGTGGGCCAGGCTGGTATTGATTTCCCGGTCCGCGATAACTTCGGGCCGGGTGAAAAAATATCCCTGGAACAGATCGAATCCAAAATCGTGAAATGTCTTGTAATCACGAAAACTGTCGACGCGCCGGGCGACTTTCCGGGCTGGAAAGGGTTTGAGCTTTTCCAGCTGGGCATGCAGCTGGATACGATCAGAGGTCGATGTATCGAATTTGACGTAGTTGGCCCGGATCATGAGTTCCGGGTCGAGGGTGTCAATCTGACCACCATCGACGGAAAGGCCGACATCGTGGCGCCGCAGAACATCGCATGCGCACAGGGTCTGCTCATCGATGGGGGTATCCGTGCCGTGAAGGTCCAGCACCAGACGACCCGCCGGTAACAGGGCAACGAAATCAGGATCCTTCAGTTGCCCGATGCCTGTATTGAAGAATATCCGCTTGTCTTCCGGCAGCCAGCGGGCATCGAGATTGTTGAGGATATGGGCAAGCAGGGCAGTACTGGCAGCCTCGTCGTGACCCGCTTGGCTGTTACCACGCAGACCGTGATAGTGCAGTTCATAGCCTACCGTATCGCCCTGACGGCTGATCACGGGCTGGCGTTCGATATGGGCCTGGCGCACTTCGGCACGTAGCGGTTCGTTCATCCTTACGATTACGGCTGGTCCGAACAAAAGTTGATATCCGGCGGAAAAATATCCCCGGATGATGAATCCTGCTACTCGGCGGATTCGGTTTCAAGCATGGCGATATGGCGCCCGGTTTTTTCAGGCGGGCCCAGGGTCCGATGGGCATGGACGATTCTGGCCAGATGTCGGCGCATATCTTCAGGGACTGGTGCTGAGCGGCGGGTCGAGAGGTCTACATGGACATCGATCTGTTCCAGGACGGCCGCACGAAAGCCGCCACTCAGATTGAGCAGCTCGTGGTAGAAGTGAAACCGTTTGCGGTCCACGCCCAGCAGGCGCGAATCGACGGCGATACGATCGCCGCGCAGAACTTCCCGTTCATACACCAGATGGCTTTCGACGACCATTTTCCCAAGATTGCGTTCGTTGACATACGCATCACCCAGGCCCAGGTAGGCGGTGAACATGCGGTGGGCATCATAAATCGCCAGGGTGTAGCAGGTCGAATTCATGTGCTCATTGATGTCGATCCAGTCGGCAGGGACTTCGGTTTCGTACTGGCGGAATGGAGTAAGGATATCCATCGTGAAGATCATACAGGGCAAATTCCGGCTGGGTGATCGGTGCGATCACCCAGCCAGCGCAAACCAAGCCGGGGCAGCGCAGCCTGCAGGTGTTCGGGATGCCGGGTCGCCTGGAGCATGAGCCGGGCCTTGCCGTATGCGTTGTTACCGGCAAGGCGTATCGTCTGCCGTGCCACGGCATCCGCGACATCGACCAACCCGGCGCGTCCTTTGACCAATGGCGCCAGTATCGGCCGTAAAAATGAATAATGGGTACAGCCCAGTACGATCTGGTCCACTCCGGTGGCCAGCAGGGGTTCAATTTTTGACCCGGCCTGGGCAGCGAACCCGGGATCATCGAGTTCCAGCATTTCCACCCGGCTGGCCCAGCCGGGACAAGGTTCTATCCGCACAATAAGGTGGCCGGCATGGTCGCGGATCAGATGAGCAAGACGCTGGCTGCGAGCCGTCGCTTCAGTGGCCAGCACGGCAATGTGACCGCTGCGGGTGGCCGCCGCCGCGGGCTTGACACCCGGCTCGACGCCAACGACGGGAACCTGTGGATGCCGCTGACGCAGGGCTGCGATGGCGGCCACGGTTGCCGTATTGCAGGCCACGACGATCAGGCCGCAACCCAGGCTCACCAGATGATCGCCGATGGCCAGCACGCGGCCCTGGATGAAGGCTTCACTTTTCTCGCCATATGGCACGTGGGCCGTGTCGGCGATATAGCAAAGATCAGCCCGGGGCAGGGCGTGGGCGATGGCAGCCAGTACCGAGAGGCCGCCCAGACCGCTGTCGAAGACGCCAATCATCGTGCGGCGGTCACTACCATCTCGACCCGGTAGCCGGGGTTGGCCAGGTGCGCCTGCACACAGGCCCGTGCAGGCGCGGTACCGGCTGGCACCCAGGCATCCCAGACGGCGTTCATGGCATCGTAGTCCGACATGTCACGCAGGTAGATGGTGACCAGGAGCAGGCGTGATTTATCGCTCCCTGCCTTGGCCAGCAGGGTCTCAATGCTGGCGAGCACCTCGCGGGTCTGGTCGGCGGCGTTGGCCGCAATCGACTGCGGAACCTCCACCAGATAGACGATACCGTCGTGTGCAGTGACGTCGGAGTAGCGGGTGGTGGTTCCGTGGCGTTCTATGGTCATGGTGTGTGGACGGAGCCGGTGTGGGACCGGCTTCATCTGGTAGCCGGGACAGGATCAGGCCACGACGGGAATCTTGCCGATCTTGATGCGCCATTCCTTTGGACCGGACTCGTGCACGGAGGTGCCGCTGGAGTCTACGGCCACGGTGACGGGCATGTCCTTCACGTCGAATTCATAAATGGCCTCCATGCCCAGATCGGCAAAACCCACCACGCTGGCGGACTTGATGGCCTTGGCCACCAGATAGGCTGCACCGCCGACAGCCATCAGATAGGCGGATTTGTTATCCCGGATCGCCTCGATGGCGACCGGGCCACGCTCGGATTTTCCGATCATGGAAATGAGCCCGGTCTGTTCCAGCATGGTGCGGGTGAACTTGTCCATGCGGGTGGCGGTGGTGGGGCCGGCGGGGCCGACGACTTCGTCGCGAACGGGATCGACAGGGCCGACGTAGTAGATGACGCGGTTGGTGAAGTCCACCGGCAGTTTCTCGCCCTTCGCCAGCATGTCGGCGATGCGCTTGTGGGCAGCGTCGCGGCCGGTCAGCATCTTGCCGTTAAGAAGCAGCTTCTGGCCCACCTTCCAGGATGCGACTTCCTCCCGGGTCAGGGTATCGAGGTTGACGCGGAGGGCGCTCTTGATATCCGGTGTCCAGGTGACCGCAGGCCAGTCTTCCAGACGCGGGAGTTCCAGCCGGGCGGGACCGGAGCCATCCAGATGGAAATGGCAGTGACGGGTGGCGGCGCAGTTGGGCACCAGGGCTACCGGCAGGTTGGCGGCGTGGCAGGGGTAATCGAGCACCTTCACATCGAGCACGGTGGTGAGTCCCCCCAGGCCCTGGGCGCCGATCCCCAGCGCGTTGACTTTCTCGTACAGTTCCAGACGCAGTTGCTCGGGGCGTGTCAGTGTGGCGCCCGTCCTGGCCCTGGCTATCAGTTCGTGGATGTCCACCGGCGCCATGATGGCTTCCTTGGCCAGCAGCATGGCTTTCTCGGGCGTGCCGCCGATACCCACACCGAGAATGCCCGGAGGACACCAGCCGGCCCCCATGGTGGGGATGGTCTTGAGGATCCACTCCACCAGATCGTCGGAGGGATTGAGCATGGCGAACTTGGCCTTGGCTTCGGAGCCACCGCCCTTGGCGGCACAGATCACCTCGATGCCATCGCCGGGCACGATCTCGAAATGAACCACGGCGGGGGTGTTGTCCTTGGTGTTCCTGCGGGCACCCGCGGGGTCGGCAAGCACCGATGCACGCAGGGGGTTTTCCTTGTCGCCGTAGGCGCGGCGCACGCCCTCGTTGATCATCTCCTGCACACTCAGGGTGGCATCCGGCCAGGTGACGTTCATGCCGACCTTGAGGAAGACCATGCCGATGCCAGTATCCTGGCAGATGGGGCGATGGCCCTCGGCGGACATGCGCGAATTGGTCAGGATCTGGGCGATGGCATCCTTGGCGGCGGCAGATTCCTCACGATCGTAGGCTTCGCCCAGGGCCTTGATGTAGTCCAGCGGATGGTAGTAGCTGATGTATTGAAAAGCGTCGGCGATGGACTGGATCAGGTCTTCCTGCTTGATGGCGGTCATGGTGGTCTCGTCTGTTGGGGGCTGGAGGGCGGCTATGCCGTCGAATTCCGCCGACCCCGAGCCCGGGGGCAATATTCCCAGGCTCCGGTATTTCGGCACTCGCTTTTCGTTGTGCTGCTCCGGAATTGGCCGGGTGAAGTTACAAAAAAGCAATTTTACACCGCAGATACCCGTGGCTCCGGAGAGTGGCCTGCTGTCCGGGAGGCAAAAGGTGGGTGTGTGTGATTGAATTGAATTTCACAGGATGGACCTGCAAATCTGCAATATCGATCCATAAAACGACTGCCGGTAGAATGCGAACATCCGGAACCGCGTCCGGCACATGCGCGAAACATCACTGAAGGAGTCAGCAGATGGCCACCATCGAGTCCGTACTTCATGAAAACCGGGTTTTCCCACCTGCCGAGGCGATTGTCCGGAATGCAACCATTTCCGGGATGCCCGCCTACGAAGCCCTGTGCAGAGAAGCCGAGAGCGACTATGAAGGCTTCTGGGGGCGCCTCGCCCGTGAGCACATGAGCTGGAACCGGCCCTTCAGCCAGGTACTTGATGAATCCAATGCGCCTTTCTACAAATGGTTTTCCGACGGCAAGCTGAATGCCTCCCATAACTGCCTGGACCGCAACGTTGAAGCCGGCCTGGGCAGCAAGATCGCCATCATCTTCGAGGCCGACGACGGCAAGATCACTCGTGTCACCTATCAGGAACTGCTGGCCCGTACCTGCCGCTTTGCCAATGCGCTGAAAGCCCAGGGGATCCGGAAGGGTGACCGCGTCATCATCTATCTGCCCATGTCCATCGAAGGGGTGGTGGCCATGCAGGCCTGTGCCCGCATCGGCGCCACCCATTCCGTAGTCTTCGGCGGATTTTCCGCCAAAAGCCTGGAAGAGCGCATCCTCGATACCGGTGCGGTCGCGGTGATCACCGCGGATGAGCAGTGCCGTGGCGGCAAGGCCATTCCGCTCAAACCCGCGGTGGATGAGAGTCTGGTCATGGCGGGGGCACGCAGCCCGGTCAAACGGGTGATCGTCTACATGCGCACGGGTGGTCCGTGCGAGATGGTGGCAGGCCGCGATATCTGGTGGCACGATGTGGAGGCGGGACACAGCGAGGTGTGCGAGCCCGAATGGGTCGAGGCCGAGCATCCCCTTTTCCTGCTCTACACCTCCGGTTCCACGGGCAAGCCCAAGGGGGTGCAGCACAGCACGGGCGGCTTTCTGCTGCTGGCCAAACTGACATCGCTGTGGACTTTCGATCTGAAGAAGGACGATGTGTTCTGGTGCACCGCCGACATCGGCTGGGTGACCGGCCATACCTATGTCACCTACGGTCCGCTGGCCTGCGGTGCGACCGAGATCGTGTTCGAGGGGGTGCCCACCTATCCTGATACCGGCCGCTTCTGGAAAATGATTGGCGATCACCGGGTCAGCGTCTTCTACACGGCACCCACCGCGATCCGCTCCCTGATCAAGGCAGGCGAGGCGACGCCGGACACCCATCCGCGCAACTATGATCTGTCCTCGTTGCGCATTCTCGGATCGGTCGGCGAACCGATCAATCCCGAAGCATGGATGTGGTACTACGAAAACGTCGGTGGCAGCCGCTGCCCCATCATGGATACCTTCTGGCAGACGGAAACGGGCGCTCACATGATCACGCCGCTGCCGGGTGTGACACCCCTGGTCCCCGGCTCCTGTACGCTGCCTTTCCCCGGTATTCAGGCCGCAGTCGTCGACGAAGCAGGCCAGGAAGTCCCTTGGGGCAAGGGTGGCTTCCTCGTCGTAAAGAAGCCCTGGCCGGCGATGATCCGGACCATCTGGGGCGATCCGGATCGCTTCCGGAAATCCTATTTCCCGGACGAACTGGGTGGCAGGCTCTACCTCGCCGGTGACGGCGCGGTACGCGATGCCAAATCAGGCTATTTCACCATCATGGGCCGTATCGACGATGTGCTCAATGTCTCCGGTCATCGTCTTGGCACCATGGAAGTGGAGTCGGCTCTGGTGGCGAACCCCATCGTGGCCGAAGCCGCCGTGGTGGGCCGCCCCGATGATGTAACCGGTGAAGCCATCTGTGCCTTCGTGGTTCTCAAGCGCAATCGTCCAGAAGGTGACGAAGCCAGGAAGATCGCTGAAGAACTGCGTAACTGGGTGGCCAAGGAAATCGGCCCCATTGCCAAACCCAGGGACATCCGCTTCGGTGAAAACCTGCCCAAGACCCGTTCCGGCAAGATCATGCGCCGGTTGCTGCGCTCTCTGGCGAAGGGGGAGGAAATCACCCAGGATGTGTCCACCCTGGAGAATCCCGCGATTCTCCAGCAACTCCAGAACTCGATTTGAATCTGCCCCGGCGATTCATCCGGATATTTGACGTCATGTCTGCGTAGCACACCCCGTTGTTTGTACCCCGGACCGGCTCCCTTCGGGAGCAATGCCGGCCCGGACAGAAATGGCGCCTTTTCACTTTATCCCATATGAATTTCATGCTGTCCGCCCTTTTCCCTCTTGTGATTGGCCTCTTAATCGGCATGGCGTTGTCCTACTGGCTGCTGCAGGGGAAAATGCAGGCAGCTCTGGACAGGGTGCGCCTTGAGGGGGATGCTGAACGGGCAGTACTGACCGAGCGGATCGTTGCACGGGAGCAGGAGATTGCGGAACTGCGCCGGACTGCGGGCACCCTCCAGACCGATCTGGAAAACCAGCGCCAGCGCGCCGAGTCATTCCGCGCCGAGCTGGAACGCGAGCGGGCGGTTGGCAGCGAAAAACGGGCGGCGCTGGAGGAGTCCCGTGTGGCCTTGTCCACGGCATTCAAGGCGCTCTCGGTCGAGGCGCTGCAGCAAAACAGCACCTCTTTCATCGAGCTGGCGAAGGCCAATCTGGCCACTTTTCAGGCAGGCGCGAAGGGCGATCTGGAAAAGCGCCAGCAGGCGATTGGCGAACTGATCACGCCCGTCCGGCAGAGCCTGGAAAAATTCGAGCAGCGCGTGCAGGAAGTGGAAAAGTCACGCCATGAAGCCTATGGTGCCCTGACGGCCCAGGTTGGCGCCCTGTTGCAGACGCAAGGAGAACTGCGTCAGGAAACCGCCAATCTCGTCAAGGCGCTGCGTGCTCCCCATACCCGGGGTCGCTGGGGCGAGATCCAGCTCAAGCGGGTGGTCGAGATGGCAGGCATGATTGACCATTGCGATTTCCGGGAACAGGAAAGTACCGAGAGCGAGGAGGGGCGTTTGCGCCCCGATCTTGTCGTGAATTTGCCGGGCGGCAAAAATATCGTGGTGGATGCCAAGGCACCACTTGCGGCGTACCTCGATTCCCTGGAGGTGACCGACGAGGGCCAGCGCAAGCAGAAGCTGGTGGATCATGCGCGCCAGGTGAAGGAGCATCTGCGCAAGCTGGGGCAGAAATCGTATTGGGAGCAGTTTCAACCCTCTCCCGATTTTGTGGTGCTTTTTTTGCCCGGCGAGACCTTCTATTCAGCCGCCCTGGAAGCGGATCCGGCGCTGATCGAACTTGGCGTCAAGGAGCGGGTGATTCTCGCAACACCGACCACGCTGATCGCTTTGCTGAGGGCAGTGGCGTATGGCTGGAAGCAGGAGGCGTTGGCAGTGAATGCACAGCAGATCAGTGCCTTGGGAAAAGAATTGCATGAACGGCTGTCTACCCTGGCGGATCATTGGGGTGAGGTTGGCCGCCATTTGGGTAAAGCGGTCGAGTCATACAACAAGGGCGTGGTCTCACTGGAATCACGGGTCCTGGTTTCGGCGCGCCGCTTTCGCGATCTCAAGGCGGTAGCCGAGGGTGCGCAGATTCGTGACCTCAAACAGGTGGAGTCGTTACCCCGTCTGCTGCAGGGAGAACCTTCGACAGGACACGATGAGGTATCCTGAGGCCATTCACGAAGCATCAGCCGGCAATTCCGGATTATCTGTCCTGTGATCCTATATGTGAGGAGAAGCGGATGTCAGTGCCTCCCGAATCACCTTCTTTCCCGCAGCAGTTTTTTCTCCAGGCCAGCCAGGCTTTCAGTCAGGCCTGGTCACGCTGGATGGCCTCACCCGACAGCGCCACGCTGATCCCCCTGCAGCAGGAATGGGCCGAGCGTTATGGCGCGCTCTGGCGCCAGGCGCTGGAGGGGCAAGGGGTGCATGCCGCTGAAAAATCTTCTGGACAGGCTCCTGCCGATCGCCGCTTTTCCGATCCTGCATGGGGGGAAAGCCCGGTGCATGGATATCTGCATCAGCTCTATCAGCTCAATGCCGAATTTTTCAGCCGCGCCGCCGAAGCCTTGCCAGTCCAGGGGGAAACCGATCGCGCCCGTATCCGTTATCTGGTGCGGCAGATTGTGGAGGCCATGGCTCCCAGCAATTTCGCCGCCACCAATCCCCAGTTCATCCGCCACGCCATCGAAACCCAGGGGGAAAGCATCCGTACCGGTCTGCAGAATCTTTTGGAAGACATGCATAAGGGCCGCATCACCATGAGTGATGAGAGCGCCTTCGAGGTCGGGCGCAATCTGGCGGTGACGCCGGGTTCGGTGGTATTCGAGAACGAGCTCTTCCAGTTGATACAGTACGCTCCGCAGACCGGGAAGGTGGGGCAGCGGCCCTTGTTGATGATCCCGCCTTGCATCAACAAGTATTACATCCTTGATCTGCAGCCCCGTAACTCGGTCGTTCGCTATGTCGTCGAACAGGGGCATACCGTGTTTCTCGTTTCATGGCGCAATCCGGGCAGGGAGCAGGGTAGGCTGACCTGGGAAGACTATATTGAGCAGGGCGTTCTGCAGGCCATCGAGGTGGTGCGTGGCATCTCCGGTCAGCGGCAACTGAACATGCTGGGGTTCTGTGTCGGAG
This sequence comes from Pseudomonadota bacterium, assembly GCA_018241695.1. Classification (GTDB taxonomy): domain Bacteria; phylum Pseudomonadota; class Gammaproteobacteria; order Burkholderiales; family Rhodocyclaceae; genus Denitratisoma. Next base: position 118,249 of record JAFEDH010000002.1, read on the forward strand.
GCACGCTTTTATCTTGTGCCCTGGCGGTGGCCCGGGCACGGGGCGACGACCCGGCCCGGTCCCTGACTTTGCTGACCACGCTTCTCGATTTCGAGGATGCGGGCGAGATTGGTGTTTTCGTGGATGAAGGCTCGGTCGCCCTGCGCGAGACGACGATTGGCCAGGGAGGACTTTTACCCGGGAAAGAGCTGGCAGCGATGTTTTCGAGCCTGCGTGCCAACGATCTGATCTGGCAATACGTGGTTGGCAACTATCTGATGGGTGGCAAGCCGCGCCCGTTCGATCTGCTCTACTGGAACGCTGACAGCACCAATCTCCCCGGCCCCTTCCTGGCCTGGTATCTACGGCATATGTATCTGCAGAATGAACTGCGCATTCCCGGACAACTCCATGTCGGCGGTACCCCCGTGGATTTGGGGAAGCTGGATATGCCGGCCTTCATTCTGGCGGCCCGCGAGGATCACATCGTGCCCTGGGCCAGCGCCTATGCCTCCAGCTGCCTTCTGCAGGGGAAAACCGAGTTTGTTCTGGCGGCATCGGGGCATATCGCCGGAGTCATCAATCCGGCAGTGGACAACAAGCGCTCCCACTGGCAGGGGAGCGCACCTGGCATCGTTGCAGATGACTGGCTGGAGCAGGCAACAGAGAAACCGGGCAGCTGGTGGCCCGCATGGATGGAGTGGCTGTCCCCCCACCGCGGGCGCAAGGTATCCGCACCCGAAATGCCGGGTAATGAGCAATATCCTGTGATCGAGGCTGCGCCGGGCCGATATGTGAAAGAAAAGGCATAATGTTCGTGCAGTTGTTGCGGTTTCCGTTTGGCTTTGTGGTCGAGTAACTGTCAATCAAGGAGAAAATCATGCAGAGAGTGGCATTGGTGACTGGCGGCATGGGTGGATTGGGAGAAGCCATTTGTATCAAGCTCGCAGCGCTCGGCTATCGCGTCGTTACGACATACAGCCCCAGCAATTCCAAGGCGCAGGAATGGCTGAAAAGCATGGGTGACATGGGGTACGGATTCAAGGCCTATCCCTGTGATGTGGCTGATTTTGATTCTTGCAAGGCCTGTATTGGTCAGGTCACGGCAGATCTCGGTCCGGTGGATGTTCTGGTGAACAATGCCGGCATCACCCGGGACATGACTTTCAAGAAAATGACCAAGGCGGATTGGGATGCAGTGATCGGTATCAATCTCGATTCAGTCTTCAATATGACGAAGCATGTCATGGATGGCATGACCGATCGTAGCTGGGGACGCATCATCAACATTTCCTCGGTCAATGGCCAGAAGGGGGCATTTGGCCAGACCAACTATGCAGCCGCCAAAGCCGGTATCCATGGCTTCACCAAGGCACTGGCGCTGGAAGTGGCGAAGCGGGGCGTGACGATCAACACGATTTCCCCCGGCTATATCGGGACCAAGATGGTCACCGCCATCCCCAAAGAGGTGCTGGATAGTAAAATCCTTCCCCAGATTCCCGTTTCCCGTCTGGGAAAACCCGAAGAGGTCGCAGGTCTGGTAGCCTATCTGGCTTCGGATGAGGCTGCCTTCGTAACGGGAGCCAATATTTCCATCAACGGTGGTCAGCACATGTTCTAGGTTTTTTGGGACCAGGGCGGGCTGGTCCCCATGTACAGCAATGTAGGCAAAGGAAGTTGCAATGAGCAAGAAAGTAGCACTTGTGACCGGAGGCATGGGCGGCTTGGGCACGGCAATCTGCAAGGCACTTGCCCAGAATGGCTATTCCGTGGTGGCGAATTGCCTGCCCGGTTTTCCCCACAAAGACGAATGGCTGGCCAATACCCGGGCCGATGGTTTTGACTTCTCTGCGGCCGAAGGGGATGTGTCGGACTTCGAGTCATGCAAGACCATGATGGAAAAGGTCGAAGCGGATATCGGGCCGGTGGATGTCCTGGTCAATAACGCCGGTATTACCCGCGACGGCGTGATCCGCAAGATGGACCGGACCCAGTGGGATGCGGTGATGGATACCAATCTCGGTTCCCTGTTCAACGTGACTCATCAGGTGCTTGATGGCATGGCCGAACGGGGCTGGGGACGCATCATCAACATCTCGTCGGTCAATGGTGTCAAGGGGCAGTTCGGTCAGGCCAACTATTCCGCAGCCAAGGCAGGCGTACTGGGTTTTACCCGGGCCGTGGCTCAGGAAATGGCGAAAAAGGGGGTGACGGTCAACGCCATTGCCCCCGGCTATGTTGCTACCGAAATGGTGATGGCCATTCGCCAGGACGTGCGCGATGGCATCGTTTCGACGATTCCGGTCGGGCGCATGGGCCGGCCTGAAGAAATTGGCGGGTTGTGTGCCTATCTGGCTTCCGACATGGCAGGCTACATTACCGGTGCCACCATCAATATCAATGGTGGTTTGCATATGTGCTGATGGTGTTTGTTCGCATTTCCCCCTTGCGAGAGGGGGTATGCTTCACGGCTCAACTATAATCTCCGGCTTGCGCGGCGCAATGGAGCCGATGCACCGTGACAGGTGCGCAAGATCAGGAGAATCCACATGGCTCAGCGGTTGATCAAGAAATACCCCAACCGTCGTCTCTATGACACCCGGACCAGCAGCTACATCACACTGGTCAACGTCAAGGAGATGGTGATGCAGCATGAGGATTTCAGCGTGATCGATGCGAAGAGCGGAGAGGATCTCACCCGCAACATCCTGCTTCAGATCATTCTGGAAGAAGAAGCCGCGGGCACACCCATGTTCTCGATCGATATTTTGTCCCAGATGATCCGCTTCTACGGCAACGCCATGCAGGGCATGATGGGCAAGTATCTGGAGAACAATATCAAGGCATTTTCCGAGATGCAGTCCAAGCTCCAGGAACAGGCCAAGGCGCTCTATGGCGAAAATGCCGTATCGAGCCAGGATCTTTGGGCCCAGTTCGTTTCGTTTCAGGGGCCGGCCATGCAAAGCATGATGGGCGCGTATATGGACCAGAGCCGGAAAATGTTCCAGCAAATGCAGGACAATATGCAGGAGCAGACCCGCAAGATGTTTCCGGGTTTCCAGTTCCCCAACTACCCGGGGTCCGCCAAGGCCGAAGAAAAATAGGTTCGTGGCGGCGCTCCATGAAAGCGCATGTCAGAAAATCAATCCCGGAAACCGGCCACTGTCGGTTTCGTTTCCCTGGGCTGTCCCAAGGCCAGTTCGGACGCTGAACAGATCCTTACCCGTCTGCGGGCCGAGGGCTACAGCCTTTCCGGCAGCTACGAAGGTGCCGATCTGGTGGTTGTCAATACCTGCGGCTTCATCGATGCTGCGGTACAGGAATCCCTGGATGCCATTGGCGAAGCCCTGGCCGAGAATGGCAAGGTCGTCGTGACCGGTTGTCTGGGGGCCAAGGGTGATGTGGTCCGCGAGGCGCATCCCAGCGTGCTGGCCGTTACCGGGCCTCATGCCACCCAGGAGGTGATGGATGCGATCCATATCCATCTGCCGCCCGCCCACGATCCTTTCGTGGATCTGGTTCCGCCGCAGGGCATTCGCCTGACGCCGGACCACTATGCCTATCTGAAGATTTCCGAAGGTTGCAACCATCGCTGCACTTTTTGCATCATTCCTTCCCTGCGTGGTGATCTGGTCAGTCGTCCCGTCGGTGATGTGCTGCGGGAGGCTGAAACCCTGGCCGCGGCGGGGGTAAAGGAATTGCTGGTGATTTCACAGGACACCAGCGCCTACGGGGTGGACGTCAAATACCGCACTGGCTTCTGGGGTGGCAAGCCTGTCAAAACGCGGCTCTACGAGCTATGCAATGCCCTGGGTGATTTCGGTATCTGGGTCCGTTTGCATTATGTCTATCCATACCCGAGCGTGGACGATCTGATTCCGCTGATGAAGGAAGGCAGGATATTGCCTTATCTGGACGTACCTTTTCAGCATGCGAGTGGCCGGATACTCAAGCTCATGAAACGCCCCGCCTCGGCGGAGAAGGTGCTGGATCGTATCCGTGCCTGGCGTAGCGAGGTGCCCGATCTCACCATCCGCAGCACTTTCATCACTGGCTTTCCGGGTGAAACCGAGGCGGAATTCAACGAACTTCTCGATTTTCTCGATGAGGCCGAGCTCGATCGCGTGGGCGCCTTCGCCTATTCGGATGTCGAAGGCGCGGTGGCCAACGCGCTGCCGGATCCGGTGCCGCCGGATCTGCGTGAAGAACGTCGCATGCGTTTGATGCGCCATCAGGAAGATATCAGCACCCGGCGGCTGGAGCGGCGTATCGGCCAGCGTATGAGCGTCCTGGTCGATGACATCGACGAGGAGGGCGCCATCGCCCGTTCCGAAGGGGATGCTCCGGAGATCGACGGCCTCGTGATCATCACCGACGGGCATGATCTGCCCGTCGGTGAATTTGCCGAAGTAATGGTCAACGACTGCGACGTGCACGACCTCTACGCCACCCTGGTGGGATGACTTCACTGCTCAATGCCCTGCGTGGCGCGCTCGGCGATGCGTACGTTCTCACCGACGAATCCTCCATGGCGGCCTATTGCCTGGACTGGCGCGGCCGTTATCAGGGGCAGGCGCTTTGTGTGGCCCGGCCGGGCAATACGGCGGAAGTGTCTGCTGTCGTGCGGATGTGTGCCGATCATGGTGTCGCGGTCGTGCCCCAGGGAGGCAATACCGGATTGTGTGGAGGCGCCACGCCTCAAGGTGGTGAGGTGGTGTTGTCGCTGTGTCGCCTCAACCGGATCCGTGCCGTAGACAGTCTCGACAATACCCTCACCGCAGAATCCGGCTGTACCCTTCATGAGGTGCAGGTAGCCGCTGCGGGAGCGGAGCGTTTGTTCCCCCTTTCTCTCGCCTCTGAAGGTACAGCCACCCTGGGTGGCAACCTCTCAACCAATGCGGGCGGTGTGCAGGTACTGCGCTATGGCAATGCGCGTGATCTGGTGCTGGGACTCGAGGTGGTGTTGCCGGATGGCCGACTCTGGAGCGGTCTGCGGCGATTGCGCAAGGACAATACCGGCTACGACATCAAGCATCTGTTCATTGGCGCCGAAGGTACCTTGGGGGTGATTACTGCGGCCACTCTCAAACTCTTTCCCCCGCTGCGCAGCCGGGCGACCGCATGGGCGGCCGTGGCCGACCCTGATGCAGCCGTTGCCTTGCTGGCGCGATTGCTCGAGCAGACCGGGCATCGGGTGAGTGCCTTTGAGATCGTGGGGCGAGCAGCGCTGGATCTGGTGCTGCGACACATCCCTGGCAGTCGTGATCCCCTCGCCGGACAGCCGGTCTGGCAGGTGCTGATCGAACTTACCGATACCCAGCAAGCGGATCTTGACGCACGGTTGAGCCAGTGTCTTGCAGATACCGGAGACGTATCCGATGCCGTTGTGGCCCGCAGCGTGGCTCAGGCAACAGCACTGTGGGCCCTGCGTGAAAATATTTCCGAAGCCCAGCGCTGCGAAGGTTTTTCAATCAAGCATGATGTGGCGGTGCCTGTTTCGTGTATTCCGGAGTTCATCAACCAAGCGGGCGCAGCCCTGAGCGTGGTTTGCCCCGATGTGCGAGTCGTATGTTTCGGGCATATCGGTGACGGCAATCTCCACTACAACCTGTCTCACCGCGCATCCGCCGACAATGCCGCATTCATTGCGCGTAGCGGGGAAATCAGTCGCATCGTGCACGACATCGTTCACGCCCTGGGGGGATCCATTTCTGCCGAGCATGGTGTGGGGCAACTCAAGCGCGAAGAAATCAGGCGCTACAAATCCGGTATCGAACTGGATGTGATGCGTGCCATCAAGCGGACGCTCGATCCTGCGGGGCTGATGAATCCAGGCAAGGTGCTGTAAAAAAAACGTGAAACGTATTTACACAGGAAAGGGCGGTCCCTATAATGCGCGCTCTCTTGTGGGGGTATAGCTCAGCTGGGAGAGCGCTTGCATGGCATGCAAGAGGTCAGCGGTTCGATCCCGCTTACCTCCACCACGACGAAGTCCCTATCGTCTAGAGGCCTAGGACAACACCCTTTCACGGTGTGAACCGGGGTTCGAATCCCCGTGGGGACGCCAGCATTTCGGCCGGTGGCAATTCACTGCCGGCTACAAAAATGGGCATGTTCGGTTTTCCGGCATGCCCATTTTCATTGGGGAGTTCGCCATGGCGGAGACGCGCATCATCCACGGTTTTCATGCCATTGTCGCCAAGCTGCGCCACAGTGCCGAAAGCATCAAGGAAATCCACGTTGCCGAGGGGCGTCGCGATGGGCGTATGGCCGATTTGCTCAGAGCAGCCGAGCAGGCCGGACTACGAGTGATGCCCACATCGGTCGCGCGTCTCGATGGCATGGCGGGTACCACGCGACACCAGGGCGTGGTTGCACGGATCGATGCCCGTCAGCATCATCTGACGGTGGATGATGTCCTGGAAGGGCTCACCACACCACCGCTGCTGTTGGTCCTCGATGGGATTCAGGATCCACATAACCTGGGTGCCTGCCTGCGGGTGGCCGACGGTGCGGGCGCGCATGCCGTCATCGCTCCCCGGGATCGTGCCGTCGGCCTCAACGCCACCGCGATCAAGGTGGCGAGCGGGGCAGCGGATACCGTGCCCTATGTCGTGGTTACCAATCTCGCTCGTACGTTGCGCGAACTCAAGGAGCGCGATATCCGGGTTGTGGGCGCGGCAGGCGATGCCGGGAACAATCTCTACAGTGTCGACCAGCGCGGCCCTCTGGCATGGGTGCTTGGCGCCGAAGGCGATGGCTTGCGCCGCCTGACGCGGGATACCTGTGACGAACTCATTTCCATCCCCATGCGGGGCAGCGTGGAAAGCCTCAATGTTTCCGTGGCAAGCGGTGTTTGTCTTTTTGAAACGCTGCGCCAGCGCCAGAGCCAGAGCCCGTAAGGGAATTGGGGCGGCCTGTCTGCCTGCGATTGCTTGACATTGTTACGGTATCGGGCTAACAAGACGGCATAACTTCCGAGATGAGGAGTGTGCCGATGATTCCCCAGGATGAATTCTGGATGATTGCGCTGGCGGGCATGGGGTTGGTCGCAGCGGGGTTCCTGCATGTGCTTGCCCAGGCCGGGAAAACCGCAGACGAGGCGGAAAGCAGCAAATCCCAGCATACCGCCCATGTGTTGCGCCGCTGGCTGTTCGTCCTCCTTCTGGCTGTATTCATTACCGGCAGTTGGGCCACACTGCATCATTTCCCGATTCCACGACAAAACCAGGCGCTTGAGGCAAAGCAGGTTGTCAGCGCATCCGGTCGCTTATGGTCATGGCAGATCGAGCCGGCTACCGTGCAAGCGCACAGCCCCGTGGAATTTCAAGTGACCAGCATCGATGTCAACCACGGGTTCGCGATCTACTCGCCCGAAGGCCGTATCGTTGTGCAGACACAGGCGATGCCGGGATACACGAACAGGATTCTGCATACCTTTGATCAGCCCGGCACGTATACGGTGCGGTGTCTGGAGTACTGCGGTATCGGGCATGTGCCTATGACTGCGGAAATCAATGTCGTCGCTTCCAGGGGGGATTGAAAATGGCCGGTCTAGTCATGTATCCGGAAGATGAGCGGCTGACGGGGGGCAACCGTACTGCCTTTGATCTCTACATTGTCTCCGCCGTCGCGTTGTTTGTGCTGATGATGCTGATCGGGGTAACCATGCGTCTGTCCCAGGCGACCTGGATCGAAGTGCCTCCGGATCTGTTTTACAAGTTCTTGTCCATGCATGGCGCCGGCATGGTGGGCACCATGGGAATGGTGACAGTCGCGGTCATGTGGTTTTTCCTGCGCAAGTATGTACGGCTGCACCTGTGGGCCTTCGTCACCAACTTTGTGCTTTTTTTGCTTGGGGCGCTGTGCATCATCGCCTCGATATTTATCGGAGGCTATGGTGCTTTGTGGACATTCCTGTTTCCCCTGCCGACAGACGGGATGGGAATGTGGAGTCCTCACACTGCCGCACTGTTCATGCTGGGCTATCTGCTGATCGGCGTCGGCAACCTGATCTTTTATCTTGATGCCGCCGCCGCCATCATCAAAGTCCACGGCAATCTGGGGCGTGCATTGGGATTGCAGTGGCTCTTCGGTGGCACCATCGATCCGAACCATCCCAAGGCGGTAGTCGCCAGCACGATGGTCATCATCGCCAATTCGCTGGGTATCCTGGCGGGAGCCGTGGTGCTGGTGATGAGCCTGGTCAATATCTTCTATCCGGAAGTCAGGCTGGATGCTCTGCTGGTGAAGAACCTGATCTACTGGTTCGGACATATGTACATCAATGCCACCATTTACATGGGGGCGATCGCGGTGTACGAACTGCTGCCGCGGTATACCGGAAAGCCTTACCCGATTTCCCGACCATTCCTCTGGTCGTGGGCGGTGAGCACGGTATTCGTGATCGTCGTGTTTCCCCACCATCTATTGATGGATTATGCCCAGCCGCGCTGGCTGGCCATCATGGGGCAGATCGTTTCCTGGGGGGCGGGCTTCCCGGTTTTCCTGGTGACGATGTACGGTGCCCTTACCAATGTCTATCGCTCCGGCATCCGCTGGACCATGCCGTCCAGATTGCTGATACTGTCGATGTTTGGCTGGGCAGCGGGAATCATCCCCGCCATTCTTGACGGAACCATCCGGATCAACGTGTTGATGCACAACACGCAGTGGGTACCCGGGCATTTCCATTTTTATATCCTGCTCGGAGTGCTGGCAATGGTGCTGGCACTGATGTATCACGAGATCGGTGCGCGCGCGCATCTGCCGCCAAATTCGGGCACCGACCGGCTAGGTTTCCCGATCTATCTGGTTGGTGGATTGATCTTCGTTTTTGCCTTCCTCGACGCCGGGCGTCTGAGTGTACCGCGGCGTATGGCGCAGCATCTGGAAGCATGGACCTCCACTGACCGGATCGGCGCGGTAGGCGCGGTGCTGGTGCTGTTGGCAATGTTGTACTTCGCAATCCGTATTGCGTCCGGATTGCTACTTGGAGGCAAGGCATCCGGAGGAACTGGTGCTACGCACGCTTCTGGCTAGCCTGTTGATTCTTGTTGCCGGGGTTGCCACGCTTGCCGCGGCAACCGAGGGGTTCCGGGTATTTACCGCAGAGACTGCGCGCCGTTTCGATATCCGTGCCCATCCTCGCGCTCTGCCATCCCTGACATTGCAGACTACCAATGGCGGGAGCATTGATCTTCTCGATCTGCGAGGCCGCTGGCTGCTGGTGGACTTCGTCTATACCCGTTGCATGACCTATTGCTCCATACAGGGGAGTGAGTTTTCGCGCCTCCAGCAGCAGCTGGCGGAGCCTATCGCCCAGGGAAAGGCGACCTTGTTGAGCCTGAGTTTTGATCCCGATCACGACGGGCCAGCTGAACTTGAATCCTATCTGCAACGCTCCGGTGTTCATGGTGCTGGCTGGGTAGCTGCACGTCCGACGGACGCCACGAGCCTGACAACCATGATGCGGTTTTTTGGTGTGAAGGCGATATCGGACGGAATGGGAGGGTTTGTGCACAACTCGGCTATTGGCGTGATTGATCCCCGGGGTCGTCTGATCGACGTGGTGGACTGGAGCGATCCGCAAATGGCCGCCCGCTATCTCTCAGGCCGCGCCGGATCATAAAATCGTGCAGTCGGTCCGACGGGCATGGGTGGGGGGAGCCTTGTGGCTTCTGATGGCGATACCCTCTGTACGCCATCCGCTGGAATCCACGATGGTTCTGCACATGCTGTTCCAGATTCCGCTTCTGGTGCTGGCGGGATGGATTCTGACCACGGCCCTGCCGCGCCGTTTTTGTAAGGCGGTTGCACCCTGGAATGCATATGGCATCAGTGGAATCCTGCTGGCGTCGCTGACAGGATCGGTCTGGATGTTGCCGCGAATGCTGGATGCGGCCGTCGATGACTTCTCGATTGCACTGGTCAAATGGATCAGTGTTCCTTTCTTGATCGGCATGCCTTTGGCCTTGAGCTGGCCACGGGCGGGATTTGTTGTGCGGGGGGTTTTTCTGCTCGAACTCATCGCCACCGCTTTCCGTCTGGGCTGGCTGTACCTGGTTTCTCCGGTGCGGCTGTGTAACAGCTACCTGCTTGACGATCAGCAAAGGCTTGGCTGGCTTTTGCTGGCGATCGGTGTCGTGGCCGTGCTGTTTCTTGCCTGGCAATTGCTCTGGGGGCATATTGAGGTCAGGCATTTGGACAAATGATGCTTGCGGCGAAGTCAGGGCATGGGCCTGATCGGGGAGATGAATGGACGCATTCCGGAGCGAAACAGGGATGCGCGTTGCGGGTAAGGAAGAATTTTTGCAAAACCCCTTGCCCGTACCGGCGAACGATGGCAGAATGCGCGGCTCTTGACTGACGGGCAGAAATGTCCGCAGAACCAGGAATGGAGCGGTAGTTCAGTTGGTTAGAATACCGGCCTGTCACGCCGGGGGTCGCGGGTTCGAGTCCCGTCCGCTCCGCCAGATCAAAAAGCCGCCTCCGGGCGGCTTTTGTGTTTCTGCGGGTGCTTTTGCACCCTCTTTTGCATCTTGTGTCTGCTTTCGAGGCGGGATGCAAACGTTAGAATCGTCACGCTTGATGTTTGTCGAATTCCCGCCGATACCTGTCCAATCCGTGCCCGCATCATGGCCTACGACCTCATCGCCGCAGTGGATCTTGGCTCCAACAGCTTCCGGCTCCAGATCGGACGCGTGGTCGGCGACCAGATATATCCCCTTGATTCCCTCAAGGAGCCCATTCGGCTCGCTGCGGGGCTGACCACGGACAAGATGCTCGACGGGCCTTCCCGGGCGCGGGGGCTGGAGGCGCTGGCCCGCTTTGGCGAGCGGTTGCGCGGGTTCGATCCCGGCGCGGTGCGCGCCGTGGCGACGAATACGCTGCGGGTGGCAAAGAATGCTGGCGCATTCCTGGTTCAGGCAGAAGTGGCACTCGGATTTCCCATCGAGGTGATCGCAGGGCGTGAGGAAGCGCGCCTGATTTATCTCGGAGTCGCACATACCTTGCCGGGTTCACGGCAACGGCAACTGGTGGTGGATATCGGTGGTGGTTCCACCGAATTCATTATCGGCAGCGATTTTCAACCCCGCCTGCTTGAATCCCTCTTCATGGGCTGTGTCAGTTACAGCCTGCGCTATTTTCCCGGCGGTCATGTGGACCGGCGTTCCTTCAAGGCCGCGGAGCTTGCCGCACGCATGGAGATTCAGGCCATCGCCGGCAGTTTTCGTGAAACGGGCTGGGATCTGGCGGTTGGTGCTTCGGGTACGGCCAAGGCAATTGCCGATCTGCTGGAGCTCAATCGCCTCAATCCGGGCGGCGGCCCCGGCATTACCTTGGCCGGACTGGATGCTTTGAAAGCTGCGCTGATCAAGGTGGGAGATGTGACCCGATTGCAAATGGAAGGGTTGCGTGCCGACCGCATACCGGTGCTGCCGGGGGGTCTCGCCATCATGTCGGCGGTATTTCATGAACTCGCCCCGGGAGTCATGGTGTTTTCGGAAGGCGCGCTACGCCTGGGGGTGCTCTATGATCAGCTGGGCCGTTATCACCATGCCGACTTGCGAGAAGCCACCGTGACCCAGTTCATGCAGCGCTATGACGTGGACCGCCACCAGGCGGCGCGGGTTTCGCGGACGGCGCAGGCCCTGCTCGGGCAACTGGCACCCGAATGCGAGGCACCCGATCATCCCCAGGCCCGATTCCTGTTGTGGGCCGCGCGCTTGCACGAGATCGGCAATTCGATCGCCCATGCCGGCTATCAGAAACACGGTGCCTATATTCTCGCTCATGCCGATATGCCCGGATTTTCCAAGCGTGATCAGGCCAGCCTTTCCCGCATCGTGCTGGCCCAGCGTGGCAAGCTTGGGCGTCTGCGCGACTGCGGCATGGATTCCTGGGAATGGCTGCTGAGCTTTTGCCTGCGTATCGCGCTGGTTTTCCATCGCTCGCGCAGCGATGCACCTTTGCCTCCGATCACGGCCCGCGTGCACGGCAATGGTTATGAACTGTGTGTGGATGGTGACTGGCTGGACCGCTCGCCATTGACGGCCGCAGTCCTGCAGGAGGAACAGGCGCAATGGGCCGAGCTGGAGATGGATTTGCATATTGACCGGGAAAGCCGGATTACTTCCCGGCACCGCTAATGTCATGATCGAGCCGCCACGTATCGTATTGAGCGACGACCCACAGGGCCACAAGGTCAGTTTGAGCGGTACCTGGACCATTCAGGGGGTCAGCATGGCTGCTGAGGATTTCGGCGATACCTTGCGCAGTCTGCGTGGCCGCCACAATCTCGCCTGGGATGGCAACGCCATCGACACCCTCGACAGTGCCGGTGCCATTATCCTGTGGCGGGTCTGGGGCCGTCGTTTTCCCGACCGTTTGCGGCTGAGCGCCGACCATCTTGCCTTCCTCCGCCAGCTCGAATCACTGCCTGCTGCTTCCCATGCGTCACAGCGGCCGAGTTTTCGCGAGGCCTATCTTGCGCTGGGATCGAGCGCCCTGCGCTGGGTTCAGGATGTGATCGATGCCATCGCCCTGCTCGGAGGGTTGGTGCTGACGCTGCTGCGGTTGATCCGGTATCCCCGGAACATTCCCTGGCGGGAAATCTCGGCCAATCTTTACAAGGGGGGTGTCCGCGCCATTCCGATCACGGCCCTCGTCGGCTCCCTGATCGGTGTGGTCCTGGCCTATCTGTTTGCCTTGCAACTGCGCCAGCTGGGGGCCGATGCCTTCATCGTGAATGTGCTTGGCATCGGCATTGTGCGCGAGGTGGGGCCGTTGCTGACCGCCGTGCTGGTGGCGGGCCGGTCGGGGTCCGCGATGACGGCCCAGCTGGGTGTGATGCGCGTCACCGAGGAAATCGACGCCCTGGCCGCGATGGGGATTCCCATCCAGCGCCGGCTGATCCTGCCCAAAGTGCTGGCGCTGGCGCTGGCCGTTCCCCTGCTCGTGTTGTGGACCTCCGCGGTCGCCATGATCGGTGGGGCGCTGTGTGCCTGGATTCAACTCGACATCACACCCGGTCTGTTTTTTCATACTCTGCCCAAGGTGGTGCCTGTCGCCAACCTCTGGATCGGGTTGGCGAAGGGGATGGCTTTTGGTATTGCCGTGGCATACACCGCCTGTCATTTCGGGCTGCAGGCGCGGCCCAATACCGAAAGTCTCGCGGCCAACACCACGGCCTCGGTCGTAGTATCGATTACCGCCGTGATCCTGCTCGATGCGGTTTTTGCCATCGCGACCAGCAGCATCGGAGTGCCCTCGCTATGAGTGCTGCGGTTCCTATTCCGGTCGTGGAGGTGGAAAACCTTCACACCCGTTTTGGCAGGGTACGGGTGCATGACGGAATCAATCTGACCGTGGCCCGGGGCGAGGTGGTCGCATTGGTGGGCGGTTCCGGCAGCGGCAAGACCACGCTGTTGCGGGAGATCATCGGCCTTACCCTGCCGGATCGCGGCGTGGTGCGCCTTTTCGGCGAGCCGCTGTTTGGTGGTGGCGCGCTGCGCGAGCAGGGATTGCGGCGGCGCTTTGGCGTGCTGTTTCAGCAAGGTGCGCTGTTTTCGGCCCTCGACGTGTATGACAACATCGCCTTCCCGTTGCGGGAACTCAATCTGTTCGACGAGACGGTGATCCACGATCTGGTGTCCCTCAAGCTGCAGCAGGTGGAATTGCTGCCACGCCATGCGCATCTGATGCCCGCTGAACTTTCCGGCGGCATGATCAAGCGGGTGGCGCTGGCCCGCGCTCTGGCTCTGGAGCCGGAACTGCTTTTGCTCGATGAACCAACGGCCGGGCTGGACCCGGACCGTTCCGACAATTTCATTCACCTGATCCATCAACTGAACCGGGAGCTCGATTTGACCGTGGTGCTCGTCACCCATGAAGTGGAGACCGTCGCCGCCCTGGCGTCGAAAGTCTCTGTGCTTGCCGATCGCCGTATACTCATCTGCGATACGATCGAGCGGATCATGACCATGGATCATCCCTTTATCCGTAATTTCTTCCACAGTGGGCGCAGCCGCCACGCACTGACGCGACGGGATCATTGAGATGGAGAATCGCGCCCACGCCATTGCCGCCGGATTGTTCACTCTCCTGCTGGGGTTGGCGGTTGCGGCCATTGCGTACTGGCTGGGCGGACGTCAGGTCAACGCCACAAACGAATATGTGCTGGTCAGCAAGGCCAGTGTTTCCGGGCTGAACAATGACGCCCAGGTGCGTTACCGGGGCATCCGGGCCGGCAAGGTCAAAAATATCGGGCTGGATCCGGATGATCCGCACAATATCCTGGTGAGGATCGCGCTCGACCAGAAGATGCCCGTGACCCGGGCCACCACGGCGCGTCTTTTTGCCCAGGGGGTGACCGGTCTTTCTTACATCATGCTGGATGATGACGGCAGCAATTCGGAACCGTTGCAAGGCAGGGATGGCGCTCCTCCCCGGATTTCCCTGCAACCCTCCAGCCTGGATACCCTGGCGCAGATCGTCGAACGCGTGGGAACGTTGCTGGACGAGAAGACGCTGGGAGATCTCAAACGCATGACCGCCAATCTGGCAACAGCCTCCGAAGGGTTGCGTGAAGTTCCCGTCGTGCTCACCCGTCTGCACGATGCGCTGAGCGACGAGAATCTCGGGCATCTGCGGCAACTTCTGACGCATCTCGAGCGTACCGCCGGCGAGGCCGCGCCACTCACCCGGGAACTGCGCGCATCACTTGCAACATTCCATGCGCTGGCCAGAAGACTGGATCAGCTGGCCGGAGAAGCGGGCGGAGAAATGACCCAGCAGACCCTGCCCCGGATGGAATCCCTGATGCGCGACATGCAACAAAGCTCGCGTCAGTTGAACCGGGTTTTGCAGGAAATCGAAAGCTCACCGCAGTCCCTGCTTTTCGGACGAACCCCACCGCCTCCCGGACCGGGTGAACCCGGCTTCTCGCCATGAAAGATTCCATGCGTCACTGCATTTTCCTGTTGGGGCTTTTCTTGGTGGCTTGCAGCACCCCCGGTGGTCGTAACCCGATGGCTGTGTACGATCTGGGGGACACGCTGGAGTCGTCTGCAACGGTCGGGTTAGGCCGGATCGAGGTTGCCACGCCCGCCTGGCTGGCGACTTCCGCCATGCAATATCGTTTGCCGGGGCAGCCGGGGCGGCGTTATGTATTTGCCGAAAGTCGCTGGGCCGCGGCACCGGGAGAACTGCTCGAAACGGCTTTACGCCATGCGCTGGGAGTTGGCAACGGCCACTGCCGCCTGCTGCTGGAACTGGACGACTGGATTCAGGATTTTTCGACCGGCGACCAGAGTCAGGCCCGTCTGGCCTTGCGTGCGCGTCTCGTCGATGCCCGGGGTGCGCTGCTGGCCTGGCGCGCATTCACCTATGCGCCACCTGCGGGGCAGGATGCCCGATCCGGAGCGGTGGCTTACGGCCAACTGGAAAAAACACTGGCGACCGATCTGCGCGCCTGGATCACGACCGAGGCTCCACCTGACCGGTGCCGTGGCTGAACCGGGAATCCTTGTCTTCAACCGGAGTCATTCGATCGCATCCACCAGCCCCCAGGCCAGAGCCTGGCGGGCATTGATCCGGCGGGCGGAGAGAGCCAGCCAGGCGGTACGCTGACGACCGATGCGGCGCGGCAGGCTGATGCATCCTCCGGCGCCGGGGATCAGCCCGAAACGGATTTCGGGTAGCTGGAAAAAACTGTCCGCTGTGGCAACCACCCGGCCGCCGAAGGCGGGCACCTCGATACCGGAGCCGATGCAGGCGCCATGCACCCGGAAGGTGACGCGCCCGGCACAGTGCAGCAGCAGCCGCGCTGGCAGACGGACACAGCGCACGCCGTGGGCGGTGGCCGGATCGGGCGCGGTGCCGAATTCGGCGAGATCGCCGCCGGTGGAAAAGCAGTCACCGGCGCCGTCGATGGTGACATGGCGCAGGGTTTCATCCGCCGCCACCAGTGCCAGCGCCTCGCACAGGGCGTCGCGCATTTCCACCGACATGGCGTTGCGGTTCTCGGGGCGGTTGAGAGTGAGGTGCAATTCGTCGCCGTCACGAGCCATCCGCAGGGCCGGGTCTGTATCGCCGCTAATCGAGGCAGGGCGCTGGGTGTTCCGCTGCCAGCGGGCGAATTCGGGACCGTGCTGCAAGGTGGCGTAGGCGAGGGATTCAATATCGAGGGCTGTTTCCGCGGGCAAGGATTCCGTGGCGCGCAGCACCTGCACCAGTACCATGGCGGCGAAGGGTGCGTTGCGGATGTGGGCGATGGGTGTCCGCGCTTCGGCGATACCGGTCAGACGCAGATCGCAGGCATCGAGCAAGGCGTCGTGGCGAGCCGGATCCCGGGCGAGGATGATCACCGGGCAGGGCTGCCGGGCGATCCAGTCGGTGCAGGCGGTCCGATCCACGCTGCCGAGGGTGCCATCGTCACCGTCGACCAGCAGATAGGGTGTGGAGCCGAAGGGACTGTGGTCTGCCGTGACACCGCTACGCGCCGATCCGGCCAGTTCGGCCAGCGCCGGCAGGGAGAGGGGCGGCGGCTCACTCATTGCCGGAGCGTGGATATTGTGCGGCTACCGTGTGGACCCAGGCGGCGAAGCGTTCGTAGAGCCGGGTGCGGGAGGGGAACAGGAAATGGCTGTGGCCGGTGGCCGGAAGCACCTGCAGGGTGAGGTCCGGGCTGCCGGCGAAGGCGGCGGGAATCTGGTGAGCGGGACCAGTGATGTCGCGATCGCCCACGGCGAGGAAAACCGGCACCCGGATCTGCCCGGCTTCCGGCCACACATTGTCGGGCATCAGGGAATGCATGGCGGGTACCGGCAGCATCCGGTCCCGGGCGGGTTTGATGGCCTGCACGCCACGTGGATCGGCACCGGCGCCGTAGTACCAGTCACGGTTCGCTTTGTCCTCGCCTTCGGCAGCACGGGGTGGCGGCGGGGCCTCGAAGCGGGTCCGGGCCAGGCCGGGCAGGTCCGCTGGCCAGCGTGAGCGGTCCGCAGCCAGCGCGCGTTCTTCCGCAGTGAGCACTTCCGGCAGGCCACGGGTGCCAAAACCGAGCAGGGCGACGGCATGGTGACTGTCGTGGTGCGCCTGCTGGATGACGGTGAGGAGCCCGCCCATGGAATGTCCGACGCCGATACAAAACAGGGCGACGCAGGGCGGAAGACCGGGATCGAGGCGACCTTCCCGCAGTTCTTGCCGGATCTGCCGGACTGCATGATGGTTGGCGGCAGCTACGGCTTCACTGGTGAGCAGATAAAGATCGGCGGGGCCGTCGCTGTCACCAATGCCGAGGTGATCGACGGTGGCGACGATGAAGCCGCGGGCCGCCATCTGGCGGGCGAAACTGAAGCTCTCGTCATCGCTGCCGTTCGCGGTGGACAGGTCGTAATAGCGCCGGTTCATGCTGCCGCCAGGCAGGCAGAACAGCAGGACGGAATCGGGGTTCGCCGTGCCTTCAGGGATAAAAACGTCGACGGCGATCGAAAGGGAAGCTCCCCTCGGTTCGATGGGGCCGACATCGATGCGTCGGGTGAGTACACGGATCATGGCGGGTAACCGGAGCACGGTTTGAGCGCGCTCCGGGTCAGCAGGTGTGGATGGAGGAGAGTGTTTCCCGCCGGAGAATCAGGCCTTCTTTTCCACGGGATCGGCCTGCCAGGGGCTGCGGAATTCGTACTGCACCTCTCCCGCGCCATAGGCCATGATGTATTTCTCGGCGCAGCCGGCGCTGATCTCTGCGTCGCTGTAGCCGAGTTCGCGCATGATCTTGCGGGTGCTGTCGCCCACCACCAGTGGCGGACCCTGGATCACTCCCGGCGTATCGGAGAAGTTGAACATGAGGCCGAGCTGCTCCATGCGACCGACATAGGGGTGGGTGTAGGAGACCGTGAGCTGGCGCGCCTTGCATTCGGCATCATCGTGGAAATTGACGGTGAATTCCGGGTCGGAAATTTCCACCGGAACACCGGCGCTGTCCAGCCGGGTGAAGGCTTCCCTGGCGGTCAGGCGGGCGAGGGCGGCATCGAGAATTTCGATCAGCGCCGCATCGTTCTCCAGCCGGGCTTCGGCGCTGGCAAAGCGGGGATCGGCATCGAGGCGGGCAAGATCGAGGGCGATGCACAGCTTGTCCCAGTGTTCTTCGCTGGCGAGCGTGATGCAGAGCCAGCCGTCCCGGGTTTCGTAGAGGCGGCAACCGGCGTGAAAGCCGAGCTGCATGCCATCGAGCGTCTGGCGCTTCGGGCCGCTGCCATCGGGGAAGGCGTAGGTGTAGGAAGTGTTGAGCAGGCCGGCGTTTACGATGGATGTATCGCAGAACTGGCCTTCACCGGTCTTTTCGCGGTGGTAGAGCGCCTGCGCAATGGCCACGGCGGTGAGGAAGCCGTTGCCGGTATCACCGAAAGAAGTGAGGCTCCACAGAGGCTTGCCACCCCGATACATGCCGCCATCCTCCCACTGGATGCCGGACAGGCAGGCGCCGGTCTGGTCGTTGCCGGGCGCAGTGGAGCGAGGGCCCTTGCGCTCGAAGCCGCGTGAGTGGCAGTAGATGAGGCGCGGGTTGATTTTCTTGAGACTTGCGTAGTCGATACCGAGGCGCTCGGCGGCGTCATAGCGCATGTTGTGCTGGACCACGTCGGCCTTTTCCACCAGTTGCATGAGCACCTTCATGGCACGTGGGTCCTTCAGGTTCAGTGCGATGCTGTCCTTGCCCCGGTTGGCGGTGTAGGCGATGTGGTTGCGATGCCAGTAGGTGTCGTGAAGGGCATTGATCTTGATGACACGGGCGCCGAGGTCGGACAGCAGCTGGGTGCCGAAGGGTCCGGCGATGGCGAGGCCGAGATCGAGCACGGTGATACCTTCCAGGGGCGCCTTGAGCTTCTTGCCGGTCGTTGTGGCGGCAGGAGCGGCAGGCTGCCGGGCGAGTTCTGCGGCCAGGGCCTTGATCTCGGCGGTATGCTGGCCGGGCCTGGGCGCGGGTCCGCCCACCTTGCCGGGGGTTTTCTCCAGGTTGTAGGTCAGGCCGACATGGCGGATGGTGCCCACCTCCGGATCGCGGGTCTCGGCCACGCAGCCGTCGGCCAGCAGGGAGGGGTCGTTGAGGGCTTCTTCCGTGGGCCGCACTTCCTGCATGGTCATGCCGGCGACGTAGGCGGCGTCCACCCATGCTTTGGCGGGGAATTTCTTCACGGCCTCGGCCAGCATGGGCTGGTAGTAGTTCATGACCAGCAGTTCCTCGCGGCCGGTGCCGAAGCGATCCGGATCATCCTTGGCGCGCAGGTCGGGATTGGCATCGAGGGTATCACCCTCGGAGGCCTTGAGCAGGAAGCGGGGATTGGGCACCCAGTTGTGCACCCAGCGGCCATCGGCGCATTCGAAGTGGCCCTTGGGCGAACGGGCGCCGATGATCCAGCTGTCGAACATCTCGGCGTCGGGATCTTCGACGCGCTGGCTGGTGCCGAGCATGCCGGCGAGCATGCCCTGCATCAGGCTGGTTTCCACCCATTGTCCATGACCGGTGATTTCGCGGACCCGCAATGCGGCGGCAATGGCGGTGGAGGCACAGAAGCAGGCGCCCAGGCTGGGCCAGCGGGAAGAGGGGAAAATGGGGCCGGGACGGGGTGCACCCTGCACCATGTCGTAGTCGAGTTCCTGATCGGCAAAGGGGTCGGGGCGGCGGCTCATGTGGTTGATTGCGCCTTCGGGCCAGCCGCGCTGCTCCCAGTGGCCACCAACGCGGGCGGCTACCAGCGCGTCGTAACCGGGACGGCCGGAATGTTTGCTGTCGCGGCCGTAGGCGGTGATGGAGCAATAGATCAGGCGCGGGTTCACGGCATGCAGGGCGTCGAAGTCGATCCCCAGTTTTCGGGTGGTGCCCGGGGCATAGCTTTCGACCAGGATGTCGCTGTGCCTGGCCAGGGTAAGGAAGGCTTCCTTGTCGGCGGGGTTCTTGAGATCCAGCGTGGCGCTCTTCTTGCCGCGATGCCAGACCTTGTAGCCGGGCTGGTTGGCGAAGGGGTCACCACCGGGTGGCTCGATCCGGATGACTTCGGCGCCGTTGTCGGCCAGCATCATCGTGGTCATGGGACCCGCGATGCCCCAGGACAGGTCAAGTACGCGCAGCTTGTTCAGTACGCCAGCCATTGTGGTGATCTCCTCAGTGCTTTAAAAACTCGGGCTGCCCCGAAACCGGAGCAGCCCGAAAAGGGGTGCGGTCGAAAAACCGCCCCCGGGGGATGATGCTATGCCTGCTCAGATGTGGAAAACGCGTTCCGCGTTGGAGCGGGTGATTTTGTCCCAGTCCCGTTCGGGAACGCCGGCCAGGGCGAACTGCTTGGGCAGGCCGGCGCGTGAGTTGGGCCAGCTGGTGGCGGGATGGGGAAAGTCGGTGGACCACAGCAGGTTGTCGGCGCCCAGTTTCTCGTAGGCCACCTTGAGGCCATAGGGCTCGTACATGAAGGTGATGCCCATCTGGCGCTTGAAATACTCGCTGGGCAGCATTTTCACACCGGGGAACTGGTAGTGCTGGTCCATGCGGGTATCGAGCAGTTCCAGGTACCAGGGCACCCAGCCCAGGCCCGGTTCGACCATCAGCACGTTCAGCTTGGGGAACTTCTCCAGAGTGCCGGTAAGAATCCAGAAGGCCATGGTTTCGGCCAGGCGCATGGAAGGCAGGCTGGTGAAGATTCCCTTTTGCGGGGTGGGGTCGTTCACATAGACAGGGTGCAGGCTTTCCGCGACGGAGAGGTGGTTGAGGACCACCAGGCCGGTTTCCTGACAGGCGGCCCAGACTTTGTCATAGCGCTTGTCGTGGTAATAGGGCAGGCCCACTTCAATAGGGAAGGAATGGGACTGCACGCACTTGGCGCCGCGCTTGGCAAGACGCTCGACTTCGGAAACGCACAGATCGGGATCCCACAGGGGCAACTGGTAGGCAGAGAGCAGACGGCTGGGGTTGGTCTCGGCAAAGGTGGCCATTGCCGAGTTGTACACCTGGGCGGCTTCCTTCCACTTGTCACCCATGAACCGGGGATCGACTGCCGGCAGCACGGCGCCAAAGTCGGGGAACAGGACCTCGGCGAACACGCCATCGCGATCCATGGCCTTGAGACGGGCGGCAGGCTCTGACCAGCCCGGATCACGGCAGGCTTCCAGATCGATGAAATCCTCGAGCTGGAGCTGGGGCTGGCCTTCGCGCTTGCGCTCCTGCTCGGCGGACCATTTGGCCGATGCTTCGTCCCACAGGGTTTGCAGGGCAGACGAAGCGTGTGAATACACGAATTCCTTGGTGAAGTTGACGTGGGCGTCAACAGAAAGCAGACGTTCAAGCGGCATGACGTGTCTCCTCGGTGTGATTTCGGTGTGCTTTGAATGTGGAATATTCAGGCGGTTCAATTGTCGGGCGGGGGGTGGTTCGCGTCTTCGTCTAGTTAGACTACCGGATACGGCTGCTCCAAGACCATTCGACGCACCCGGTCCGGAACGCCCGGCTAGCGGGCCGGGAACTGCTGGCGCAGCACCCGCCGTAGCAGCTTGCCGGTTTCGTTGTAGGGCAGTTGCCCGGTGAAGTGGACCGCCGCCGGTACCCGGGAAGAACGCAGGCGGCTCCTGACCCAGTCTTGCAGCTCCGCGACACTGGGATTCTTGTGTTCCCTGAGTACGATCGCCGCAGCCACGGCCTCGCCCCACTGATCGTCGGCGATGGAGAACACGGCGGCATCGATGACGTCGGGGTGGTCCAGCAACACGTCTTCCACTTCACCAGGGGAGATGTTCTCGCCGCCGCGCACGATCACGTCGTCGTCACGTCCTTCGAGAAAGAGGTAGCCGCCGTCGTCGAGGTAGCCGCGGTCCTTGGTGGGGAACCAGCCGTCGCTGTCGAGCTGGCTGCCCAGGCCGAGATATTCACCGGATACCTGGCCACCGCGCACGAAGATGAGGCCGGACTGGCCGGTCTCCAGCACCTTGCCCGTCTCATCCCGGATCTGCAGTTCGATGGTTTCGAGGGGTCTGCCCACGGACCCCAGGCGCTTGCGGATGGCGGGATCGCTGCTGGCGGCCGCCGCGCGGTGATCGTCGGGGCTCAGCAGGGCGATGGTGGAGCTGGTTTCGGTCAGGCCATAGGCATTGGTGAAATCCACATGGGGCCAGCGTTTGAGCGCCTTGTCGATTACCGGCAGGGGCATTTTCCCGCCACCGTAGGCGATGGCGCGCAGGGCCGGCAGCTCGGCGGCTTCGGCGCCGGTTTCGAGATGATCAATCACCCGGCCCAGCATGGTCGGTACGAGAAAGGCGTTGCTGACATGTTCTTGCCCGCACAGGCGCAGCCATTCGCGGGCATCGAAGTTGGGCAGCTGCACCATGCGCCGGCAGGCGTAGGTGGAACTGAGCACCGCCGAGATGCCGGCGATGTGATAGGGCGGCACGGTGATCAGGATGGCGTCCTCTTCCGCTGCCGCGGCGAATTCCACCGTGCCGAGGATGTAGGACATCAGGTTTTCGTGGCGCAGCACCGCCGCCTTGGGCTTGCCCGTGGTGCCACTGGTGAACAGCTGGATGGCGACTTCCCCCGGATCGGCCGTGGCGATCAGCGGCTCGGCCACCGTATTCATGACATGGGCAGCGAAGCGGTCGGCAGGGAATACCGCAACATCCTGCGGAATCGTCAGCCGGGCGGTGTATTCGGGATCCGCGATCAGCACGGCGGGTGCGATGCGGGCCAGCAGTTCATCCAGCTCGGGCGGGGTGAGCCGGTAGTTCATCGGCACATAGGGAATGCCGGCGAAGGCGGCGCCGAAGATGGCAACCGGCACGATGGGGCTGCTGACATCGAGCAGGCCCACATACCGGGCATTGCTGGCCTTGAAATGATGGGCTGCAGCGTGAGCGGCGGCGAGTAACTGGCCGTAGGTGAGCTGCCTGTCGCCGGATTTCACCGCCACCCGGTCGGGAAAGGTTTCCGCGGCCATTTCCAGCAGCATTGCGAGATTCATGAAGAACGCCTCAGTCGGAGGAGGGAAGTGCCTTGGCCTGCTTCACGGCGAGCATTTCACCGTTGATGGAGACGGCGCCCGCACCGCCCTTGGTGCACAGCATTTCCACTTTTTCCTGGCTGTCCACGTAGCGTTTGCCCACCAGGGTGCCGCTATCGTGGCCGGCCGCGATGCTCCCGGCGCCATCCCGGGCAGTGGCCATGTCGAGCATTTCCGCGCCGCCGCAACGGATATCGTATTCCCCCGCGGGAACCTTGATCACCATCACTTCGGTATCGCAGACGGCGCTCTTGAGTCGGGTTCCGGCCTTGAGTGCCTTCATGGAGTCGTTCCTTGTAAAAAAATTTTCAGGGGAGATCGCACCTTCACGATATGGATCGTCGCGCGCTCCGTCCGGAGTGCAGCTATTGCGGTCGGGCGTCATGTCCTAACGCCGGGAAAGCGCAGGTGTCCTGATTAAATATTCAAGCATCGATATTGTTGCAGATTACGTTCGCTACAAGTTCGTCTGATCAGACGAAAACATCGGAATGCGGCCGTCGGGGACCGGATGCGTCAACCCTTCCCTCCGCTTGCCGTTATTTTGAACAGGCGAACGAAAAGGCATGATTCCTGACAATCGCACCGATGGCGCCGATAGGGAATCACGTCTAAAAGGAAGTAGGGGTGCTGCCCGTGCGTATGGCTGGCATAGCTGGAGCGGTCCCCGTCGGATGTGGAATGTGTTCCTGTCCGGCTCGCGTAGTGAAGGAGCAGCGTCATGTCGATCTTCGCAAGGTACCAAAGTCGTTACGAGGCGGCCCAGGAAGAGGAGATGTCGATCCAGGAGTATCTGGATCTGTGCCGCAACGATCCGGCTGCCTATGCCAGCTTCGCCGAACGCATGCTCATGGCGATCGGCGAGCCCGAGCTGGTCGATACGCGTAGCAGCCCGCGCCTTTCGCGTCTTTTCGCCAACAAGATCATCAAGACCTATCCCGCCTTCCGTGATTTTTACGGCATGGAAGAAGCGATCGAGAATATCGTCGCCTACATCCGTCATGCGGCGCAGGGACTGGAAGAGAAAAAGCAGATCCTTTACCTGCTGGGTCCGGTTGGAGGCGGAAAATCCTCTCTCGCGGAGAAGCTCAAATCCCTGGTGGAGAAGGTTCCTTTCTACGCCATCAAGGGCTCACCGGTTCATGAGTCCCCGCTAGGGCTGTTCAGGGTCGAGGAGGACGGCGATATCCTCGAAGAGGATTTCGGTATCCCGCGCCGGCACCTGAGCACCATCATGTCACCCTGGGCGGTGAAACGCCTGCATGAGTTCAATGGCGACATCACCCGCTTCCGCGTGGTCAAGCTCAGGCCCTCGGTGTTGCGTCAGGTGGCCGTGGCCAAAACCGAGCCCGGCGACGAGAACAATCAGGACATTTCCTCTCTGGTGGGCAAGATCGACATCCGCAAGCTGGAGGAATATTCCCAGCACGACCCCGACGCCTACAGCTACTCCGGTGGGCTTTGTCTGGCCAACCGGGGGTTGCTGGAATTCGTTGAAATGTTCAAGGCCCCGATCAAGGTGCTGCATCCTTTGCTCACCGCCACCCAGGAAGGCAATTACAAAGGTACGGAAGGGTTTGGCGCGATTCCCTTCGATGGCCTGGTGCTGGCCCACTCCAACGAGGCGGAGTGGGTGAGCTTCAAGGGCAATCGCAATAACGAGGCGTTTCTTGATCGCATCTATATCGTCAAGGTGCCCTATTGCCTGCGCGTTTCCGAGGAAGTGCACATCTACGAAAAGCTGCTCGACAACTCATCCCTGTCGCAGGCGCCCCGGGCACCGGACACCCTGCGCATGATGGCCCAGTTCGCGGTGCTGTCACGCATCAAGGAACCCGAGAATTCGTCGATCTACTCCAAGATGCGCATCTATGACGGCGAAAACCTCAAGGATATCGACCCCAACGCCAAGTCCTATCAGGAGTACCGGGATTTTGCCGGCGTCGATGAGGGAATGACGGGTCTTTCCACCCGGTTCGCCTTCAAGATACTGTCGCGTGTTTTCAACTTCGATCACCGCGAGGTGGCGGCGAATCCGGTGCATCTGATGTACGTGCTGGAGCAGCAGATCGAGCAGGAGCAGTTTCAGCCGGAACTTGAACAGCGCTATCTGGGCATCATCAAGGAATTCCTGGCGCCGCGCTATGCCGAATTCATCGGCAAGGAAATCCAGACCGCCTATCTGGAGTCCTATTCCGAATATGGGCAGAACATCTTCGATCGCTATGTGCTGTATGCCGATTTCTGGATACAGGATCAGGAATACCGTGACCAGAATACCGGGGAGATCCTGGATCGCGGCGCGCTCAACGATGAGCTGGAGAAGATCGAGAAGCCCGCAGGCATCAGCAATCCCAAGGATTTCCGCAACGAGGTGGTGAACTTCGTGCTGCGCTCCCGGGCGAGCAATGACGGCCACAATCCGGCGTGGACTTCTTATGAAAAGCTGCGCGCCGTGATCGAGAAAAAGATGTTCTCCAACACCGAGGAACTGCTGCCGGTGATTTCCTTCAACGCCAAGGCCAGCGCCGAGGACCAGCGCAAACATCAGGATTTCGTCAACCGCATGGTGGCGAAGGGGTATACCGAGAAGCAGGTGAGGCTGCTGGCCGAGTGGTACCTGCGGGTACGCAAATCGTCTTGATGCCGAGTCCCGACGCAGGATGTGGCCGGGATCGGGGTGTGGTAGCGGGAACCGGGGGCAGGATGATCCGTATCGTCGATCGCCGCTTTGACAGCAAGAACAAGAGCACGGTTAACCGCAGCCGTTTCATCCGCCGTTTCAAGGGGCAGATACGCAAGGCGGTCGCGGATGTGATTGCCCGGCGCGGCATCACCGATATCGACAGTGGCGAAAAGATCGGCATCCCGTCGCGGGATATTTCCGAACCCCAGTTCCATCAGGGGCAGGGTGGGTATCGCCATATTGTCCAACCCGGCAATGACCGCTTTCACGAGGGTGACCAGGTGGAACGGCCCCAGGATAGTGCAGGTGGTGGTGGCAGCCAGGGCAGTCCCGACGGGGAGGGCATGGATGATTTTGTCTTCACGCTTTCGCGGGAAGAATTTCTGGATATCTTTTTTGATGATCTGGCGCTTCCCGATCTGGTCAAGACCCAGCTTGCGCGTATTGACGAATACCGGCGGGTCCGGGCCGGCTATACCCAGACCGGCGTACCGACCAATATCAATGTGGTGCGATCCCTGCGCGGGGCGACCGGACGCCGCATTGCCGTTGGCGCACCCTACCGCAAGGCGCTGCGCGAGGCCGAGGCGGAACTCGATGCGCTGGTGGCCCGGGGTGAGGGGGAAAGCCGCGAGGCGGAGGCGCTGCGGGAAACCATCACCCGGCTGCTGCGCAAGATCGAGCGGGTGCCTTTCATCGATACCTTCGACCTGCGCTACAACAACCGCATCCGCATCCCCAAGCCCTCCACCCAGGCGGTGATGTTCTGCCTGATGGATGTGTCCGGCTCCATGGACGAGGAAAAGAAGCAGGTAGCGAAGCGGTTCTTCATGCTGCTCTATCTTTTCCTGACCCGCACTTACACCCGGATCGATGTCGTCTTCATCCGTCATCACACCCAGGCAATGGAGGTGAGCGAAGATGATTTCTTCAATTCGCGGGAATCGGGCGGAACAGTGGTTTCCAGCGCGCTGGAACTGATGTATTCCATTATCCGCGAGCGGTATTCCTCTGCTATCTGGAATATTTACGGCGCACAGACTTCGGATGGCGACAACTGGGAAAACGATTCGCCCCGTTGCGGTCATCTGCTCGAAACCGGGATTCTGCCTCTGGTCCAGTATTTCGCCTACATTGAAGTACTGGCCGCCGAGGGGCAGAACCTGTGGCGTGAATACGAGCGGGTCAGATCTGCTTATCCTGACCGTTTCGCCATGCAGCGTATTCTTGCCCTGCCCGATATTTATCCGGTATTCCGCGAGCTTTTTCGCCGGAAGCTGGTGTGAGCGGAGCCGGGAATGCCATGAAAACGCCGCTTCCCTTCCAGTCCGAATGGACCTTCGACCTGATCGACCGCTATCAGCAGGAGATCGCCCGGGTGGCCGGCCAATACGGCTTGGACTGCTACCGCAACCAGTTCGAGATCATCACCGCCGAGCAGATGATGGATGCCTATGCCTCCATCGGCATGCCGGTCTATTACCACCACTGGTCGTTCGGCAAGCATTTTCTCGCCACCGAGCGTGGTTATCGCCGTGGCCAGATGGGCCTGGCCTACGAGATCGTGATCAATTCCGATCCCTGCATCGTGTATCTGATGGAGGAGAACACCCTGACCATGCAGGCCCTGGTCACCGCTCATGCCGCCTACGGCCACAACGCCTTCTTCAAGGGCAACTATCTGTTCCGCGCCTGGACCGCCGCCGACTCCATCGTCGATTACATGGTGTTCGCCCGCAATTTCATTGCCGATTGCGAGGAGCGCTATGGCGAGGATGAGGTGGAGCGCCTGCTGGATGCCTGCCATGCCCTGGTGAATGTAGGCGTGGATCGCTACAAGCGGCCGCCCCGACTTTCCCTGCTCAAGGAGCGGGAACGACAGAAGGAACGGGAAGACTATCTCCAGTCCCAGGTGAACGATCTCTGGCGCACCCTGCCGCCCCGCGTCGAACGGGAAGAGGAAACGGCGGAAAAGCGCTTTCCGGAAGAGCCCGAAGAGAATCTGCTCTACTTCATCGAAAAGAGCGCCCCCCTGCTGGAGCCCTGGCAGCGGGAAGTGGTGCGCATCGTGCGCAAGATCGGCCAGTACTTCTATCCCCAGCGCCAGACTCAGTTGATGAACGAGGGCTGGGCCTGCTTCTGGCACTACACCCTGATCAACCATCTTTACGACGAGGGCCTGCTGGCCGACGGCTTCATGCTGGAGTTCCTCCAGTCCCATACCAATGTGGTGTATCAGCCGCCCTATCACCACAAGCGTTTCAACGGCCTCAATCCCTACGCCCTGGGTTTCGCCATGTGGCGCGATCTGCGCCGCATCTGCGAATCACCGACGGCGGAGGACAGGGAATGGTTCCCCGATATCGCCGGCAGCGACTGGCGCAAGACCC
Source organism: Pseudomonadota bacterium (assembly GCA_018241695.1). GTDB lineage: Bacteria > Pseudomonadota > Gammaproteobacteria > Burkholderiales > Rhodocyclaceae > Denitratisoma. The sequence continues at coordinate 146,343 of JAFEDH010000002.1, forward strand.
TCGATTTCGCCATGCGCAACTTCAAGGACGAGAGTTTCATCGCCCAGTTCCTCTCGCCCAGGGTGATGCGGGATTTCCGCCTCTTCGCGGTACTCGATGATTCAGCGCGCGACAAGCTGGAGATCGATGTCATTCACGACGACCATGGCTATCGCCGTCTGCGCCAGATCGTGGCCGACCAATACAATCTGGGCAGCCGCGAGCCCGACATCCAGGTCTGGAATGTGGACCTGCGCGGAGACCGCTCCCTGACGCTGCGCTATTTCCCCTACCAGAATCGCCCGCTGGGCAACACGGTTGGCGACGTGATGCGCCATGTCGCCTATCTGTGGGGCTTCCTGGTCCGGCTGGAGGCGCAGGACGAAAAAGGTGCCGTGATACCTCTGGCGGAAACCCGACTCGAGCGGCGGGTCGCCAGGCGCTGAGCCACTTTGAAAGTGGCTCAATTTGAGTCGGTGCCACTCTGCGCCAACGCTGGATTGGATCAGGTTCCTGTCTCTCAACAGTGTCAGCCCATGTCGAGATGAAGGGCTTGACACGTGCCCGTTAGCTAAGGAAGCCTTGAAATAGTCGAAATACGCGATAACCGGCAACGATAAAACATATAGCTATCGTCCAAAGCGGTAGTGAGAATTCGGATTCTGATAAACACAATCTCTAAGAGAGTTTTGATCATGAATTGGTCCACGCTTTACCTGGACTGCGCTTCAATCCACTTCGCAAACACCTCTACCTCCTTTCGTGATTGACGAGTGGATCGCAACAGCCAATGAGCATAGCCGCTGGATTTCGGTGCGAGTTTCTTCAATACGACGAGACGACCGTCATCGAGCATGGGTTGTACCAGCGGTAGGCGCCCGATGGCCAGGCCATGACCTGCGGTAGCGGCTTGCACCACCTGATCATAAAGATTGAAGCGCAACACAGTAGGGCGTGTGGCGGGTTTGATGCCGAGCACAGGGCACCAATCGTCCCACCCTACCCAAGGGCGCGGTTTGTCGTCGAATTCGATCAGTACCTGCGCATTCAATATGGCGGGATCTTCGGCAATGCGTTGCGCCATCACCGGGCTGGCGACAGGTACCACCTGCTCTTCGAATAATCGCAGGGAATTACGCGGCACCTGGGTCTGAGTGGCATAGCGGATAGCGAGGTCGATACCGTCACGCTCCATATCCACGAACTGATAGGTGGTCGAGACACGCACGTCGATATGCGGGTGTAGCGCCTGAAATCTGCCCAGGCGCGGCAGCAGCCAGAGTGCGGTTACCGCGACGCTGGCACTCAAGGTAACGGCCTGTACCTGCTGCGACTGGAAGCTGGCCGCAAGCTCAGCCAGTTCGTCAAGCCAGGGCGAAGCCATGCGAAACAGCTTTCTCCCTGCGTCGGTCAGCTCCAGGCGGCGGTGGTGGCGCTCGAACAAGGGCACCCCCACTTGTGCTTCCAGCGTTTGCACTTGGCGGCTGACAGCGGACTGGGTGAGGCAAAGATCGTCTGCCGCCTGAGTAATGCTCATGCGCCGCGCGACAGCGACAAAGCCGCGTACACAGTCGAGCGACGGAGTCTTGCGAATTTCATTCGACATGCGGATTACTCATGTATTAGATGCGAAATGACCGGTTGAGCTGCTTAATACAAGCGATAAGAATGGAGCCATTGCATCAACTGGAGTGATAAACATGCAATATGCTCATGCTACTTTACCCCAGGCCGAGCCTTTGCCCGCATCGCATGTGGCTGTGCGGGCTGGGTTGGCCTATCTGCAGCCGATGTCGGCACGACCCTTCACGCATATGTACCCGGCGCCGGCCGGCATACCGCAACAGAACTGCGAGTTCGCGCTGGAGCTGTGCGAGATCACCAATGCGCGTTCTGCCTGGTGCGACCTGTCGCTGAACGTGAATGGCTTCGATCTGATCGAGCTGAGCACCAAGGTTCTCGATTTTGACGACATGCCAGCCATACACGACACCTATTACCCCGAGATTGCCGAGGCCGCCAAGAACTTGATGGATGGCCGGCGCGCATTGATCTTCGATCACCAGATCAGGCAGCGCGAACCCGGCCGGCCAGTGCTGGATTTTGGACGCACCAATGGCAGCGGCCGCGTTTCCCCGCTGGGACGAGTGCACAATGACTACAGCCACGGCTCCGCTACGCGCCGCCTCAGGGCCGTGCTGCCGGATGCCGATCCTGATCAGCCCTTCGCAATATTGAACTTCTGGCGCCCCCTGCTCCACCCGGCCATTGATGCGCCGCTCGCGGTGTGTGATGCCCGTACCGTTGCTGCAGAAGAAGCCGTGATCAGCGACATCATCTACCCCGACCGCATTGGCGAGATATTCCTTTACACCTGGTCGCCCGCGCACAACTGGTATTACTACCCGGCCATGATGCCGGGTGAGGTACTGGTGTTCAAGTCATACGATTCGCGCATTGATGCGGTGGCACGAATGACACCGCATAGCGCCTTCGACAGCCCGCTATCGCAGGGAGACACCCCACCGCGTCGGAGCATTGAGGTTCGCTGCCTTGTACTGCTGGATTGATGGAGGGGTTATGAACCAACATGAAAAGGCGCTTGCCTTTCAATCCCTACATTGGCAGGAAGATGCTTTCATTCTTCCCAACCCGTGGGATGCCGGCTCGGCGCGCCTGCTGACGATGGGCGGCTTTGCGGCGCTGGCCACCACCAGCGCCGGTTTTGCATTCTCTCGCGGGCATGCTGACAACACCCTGAGTCGCGAAGTGGTGATCGCGCACGTGCGCGACGTTGTCGCCGCTACGCCACTCCCTGTAAGCGCCGACCTTGAGGATGGCTTCGGCGATGCACCCGAGATAATGGCCGAGACCATCGGCATGGCGGCCAAGGCCGGCGCCGTGGGCGGCTCGATCGAAGATGCAACCCGCTGGCCGGAGCAGCCGCTCTACCCGCTGAGCCTTGCCGTAGAACGCATACAGGCCGCGGTGGAAGCAGCGCGTTTGCTACCCTTTCCTTTCACGATTACGGCCCGCGCAGAAAACTACACGACAGGTAATGGTGACATCGACGACACGATCCGCCGATTGCAGGCCTATGAGACTGCCGGTGCCGAGGTGCTGTTCGCGCCAGGCATCACGCGCCGCGAGGACATTGCCTTACTGGTGAGCAGCGTCAAGGCGCCAATCAATGTGATGGCTGGCAGCTCGGTACTGCGCCTGTCGATCGCCGAGCTCGGTGAACTGGGCGTGAAGCGCATCAGCCTTGGCGGCTCGCTTGCCCGTGCAGCTCTGAGCGCCCTGATGCTTGCCGCACGCGAAGTGAGAGACCAGGGCAGCTTTTCATATGCAGAGGCCGCGATGAGTGCCGGAGAAATCAATCGGCTGTTCTCCCAACCTGTCGACCAAATCCCTGATCACACCACGAAGGCTAAAACCCCATGAAATCGTCTGCACCCACAATTGAATTCTGGTTTGATTTTTCCAGTACCTACAGCTACCTGAGCATCATGCGCATCGAAGAGATGGCATTGGCACGCGGTATCAGTATGGTGTGGCGTCCCTTCCTGCTCGGCCCGATTTTCCAGAGCTTCGGCTGGACGACTTCGCCGTTCCTGAATCAACCAATCAAGGGGCGCTACATGTGGCATGATCTTGAGCGGCGATCGGCGAAATACGGTTTGCCGTTCCGGCAGCCGGATATTTTTCCGCAGACATCTACCCTGCCAGCTCGCATTGCCCTACTGGCGGCGGAACTTCCCTGGATAGGGACGTATTGCCGACATGTGACGACGCAAAACTTCGCCGCTGGCCTTGACATCAGCAACGAAGAAAACGTGGTCGCTGCACTAGATGGTCTGGTAGCCAAGCCAGGCCTATTCATTACCGCCGCTTTGAGCGATGCGAACAAGTCGTTGCTGCGCACACAGACGGAAGAAGCACTGCGGCGCGGGATATTCGGCGCACCGAGTTTCACCGTCGGCAAGGAGTTGTTCTGGGGCGACGACCGGCTTGAGGATGCGCTCGATTTTTGTGTGAATGAAAGGAAAAGCCATGAGTGACAAAAAGCACCCTGTCGCAGTTGTTGCGTCTGAGGTAGCTGCGCGTGCCAGACCATCGAATTATCCTGAAATGCTTGCACTTCGCCTGGCGGGTCGGGAAAAGCGTGCGCTGGGTGATGTGTTCGGACTGTCCAATTTCGGCGTTAACCTGACACGCCTGGCACCCGGCGCAGTATCGTCCTTGCGCCATTCGCACCTGGTGCAGGATGAGCTGATCTACATCCTGCAGGGGTATCCGACCCTGCATACCGACGAGGGCATGACCCCGCTTTCGCCCGGCATGTGCGCCGGCTTCAGGGCAGGCACTGGCAATGGGCATCGCCTGATCAACCAGACAACGGATGAGGTAGTCCTCCTCGAAATCGGTGACCGGATGGCTGGCGATGAGGGTTTTTATCCCGACGATGACCTCAAGGCCTTGTTCATCAATGGCGGCTGGAAATTTGCGCACAAGGATGGCTCACCTTATGACTGATATCAACCTGCACCTGATTGCACCTGTTATCGCCTTGGCATTCTGGTCAATGCTGATCTGTGCGTGGATGATGGTTACCCGCGTATCCGCGATCGTCCGCTCCGGCATGAAGCTCGATCCGGTCGCACCCCGAGGCGAGCAGATGGCGCTGCTGCCAGCACGTGTCCGCTGGAAGGCCGACAACTACAACCACCTAATGGAGCAGCCGACGCTCTTTTATGCGGTGACCCTGAGTCTGGCTATTCTGGGTGACCACACGATGGTCAGCCTGTGGTTGGTGTGGGCTTATGTCGTTTTGCGGATAGTGCATAGTCTGGTACAAATCGTGAGCAATCGTATCGTGATCCGATTCGCGCTATTTTCGCTTTCATCACTCGTCCTGTTTGCAATGATCTGCTGGGTAATGATTAGCAGACTTGGCTGATTTCAGTGGCAGCCACTTTGGCCAACGTGCATGATGTCAGCGGTTCGGACTAGGGCCTGTTCGTGGTTGCTAGAGAACCTCCGAACAGGCACCACTCGTCCAATGCATTGAATGCAAAAAGGGCCTTGAACGATTCGACCTGACAGCTCTGGTAAGCGGGATGCCTGGTGTCTCTCGAGGACGTTACTGATTCATTGTTTCTTCAATGGATCACCCGGGCCACGCCGCGCCCGCGTGGATCGGAGACCGCATCGGGGTTCTGGCCATCGATCCGGATGACCTGGATGTCCCCGCTGAAATCCTGGGCCTTGAGGGTATAGCCGCGCGCGCCGATGCCCTGGGCGAGTTCGCCGGCGATGGGGTGATACGGTTCGTAGAAAATCGTGTTTTCGGGCAGCAGTTGATGGTGGAAGCGGAAAGCCGCCACCGCCGCCTTGAGCGGCATGTGGAAATCGTAGAGGTTCGAAAGCACCTGAAAGATCGAGGTGAAGATGCGCGATCCGCCCGGTGTGCCGATCGCCAGCACCACCCGGCCGTCTTGCGTCAGCAGGGTCGGGGTCATGGAAGAGAGCGGATGTTTCCCCGGGGCGATCGCATTCGCATCGCTGCCCACGACACCGAACAGGTTCGGTACTCCCGGCTTGGCCGAGAAGTCATCCATCTCGTCATTGAGCACGATGCCGGTGCCTTCGACAATCACGCCGGAACCGAACCATCCATTGAGCGTATAGGTGTTCGATACGGCATTCCCCCATTTGTCGACGATGGAGAAATGGGTGGTTTCGGCCTTCTCGGGCATCGCGGCTCCGAGTCCGGGAGCCACCTTTGCGGTTTCCGTCGGCGCGGCGGGGTTCACTTCGGCCGCACGTTGCGCAAGGTAGGTATCGCTGATCAGCTGTGCAACCGGCACCTTGTAAAAATCCGGATCGCCCAGATACTGGGCGCGGTCGGCGAATACACGCTTTTCAATCTCCGCGACCAGATGGATGTACTGGGGCGAGTTCAGCGGCACACCCGCGAAATCCGCCTTGCGCGCGGCTTTCATCTTCAGGAGCTGCAACAGCGCGATGCCTCCTGAACTGGGCGGTGGCGCGGTGATGACGCGATAGCCGTTCCAGTCCGCAATGAGCGGCTGACGCCAGGCTGTCCGGTATTGGGCGAGATCTTCCCGGGTAATCAACCCGGTATTCCTTTGCATCGAATCGGCGATCAGGGCCGCCGTTCTGCCGTGGTAAAAGTCTTTTTCACCGTGGCGCGAGAGGCGCTCCAGCGTTGCTGCCAGTTCGGCCTGCCGGAAGGTTTTGCCGGCTTCCAGTGCGCCGAAATAGCGGGCGAAATTCGTTTTTCCGGCGAACCCTTGCGCGGCGTCGGTGGCTCGCCGGGCGAGCTGGGCATCGACCACGAAGCCGGCGCGTGCGTAATGAATCGCCGGCGCCACGACCTGTTGCCATTTCAATCTGCCGAAACGATGGTGCGCCTCCCACAGGCCGGCCACCGTGCCCGGCACGGCCACTGCGCGCGCACCGGTCAGGCTCATGCCTGGGATCACTGCGCCGTTCTGGTCGAGATACATATCCCGGGTGGCGGCGAGCGGGGCGCGTTCGCGGTAGTCGATGAAATACGGCTTGCCCTCCATGTAAAGGGTCATGAAGCCGCCTCCGCCGATATTGCCGGCTTCAGGGTAGGTGACCGTGAGAGTCAGGGCAACCGCCACCGCGGCATCGACGGCATTCCCTCCTTCCCTGAATATTCTTTCCGCGGCATCGGCGCTATAGCGGTCGGGCACCGCAACGGCCGATCCTGACAGGAGGACGCTGTGGGATGACCCGGCATGAACCGGCGCAGCGGACAGGAGGCAGCCCGCAACGGTGATCGCCAGGGTGACAACGAATTTTCCGAAAGAGCGGCTGCACATCGAAATTCTCCTGCTTCCTGTTCCGGGTGCCGGGATTGTCTCTGACAAAACCTGTCCGGCGCTACCTGCCGCGTGGCACATGGGCGATACTCTGCACTTTTTCCATCACCCCGTTGCGAGGAGATGAAGCATGAATATGGGCAAGGGCGCAGGCATGGGCGATCGAGTGCAGGGCAAGGTGGTGTTCATCACCGGTGGCAGTGATGGTATCGGCAAGGCCACCGCCATCCGTCTGGCCCGGGAGGGCGCCCACGTGGTGGTCTGTGCCCGCCGCGCGGAGAAGCTGGCGGAAACCCGTTCGGCCATCGAGGCATTCGGCGGCGCAGTGGAAACCCGGGTGCTCGATGTGGGCGACACGGATGCCTATGCCGCGGCCATTGCCGATGTGGCGGCGCGCCATGGCCGTCTGGATGGTTTGATCAACAATGCCATGTCGGTGCGTTACACCTCCATTCTCGATACCACGCTGGAGGACTGGCGCCAGGATTTCCTGGTCAATGCCGATGCGGTTTTCGTGGGCACCCGCGAAGCTCTGCGGGTAATGTACCGGCAGCGCAGCGGCTCCATTGTCAACATCTCCTCCCTCAACGGCATCCGCGCCATGAGCGGCATGAGCAGCTATTCCGCTTCCAAGGCGGCCCTGATCCAGCTCAGCGCGGTCGCCGCCATCGAGGCGGCGCCTTACGGCGTGCGGGTGAACGTGGTGGCGCCGGGGCAGGTCGCCACTCCCGCAGTAGAGCATTTTGCTCAGGTGGAGCCGGCGCGGGCGGCCCAGTCGACCGCCGTCATCCCCATGCAGCGCAGCGGCAGGCCGGAGGAACTGGCCAGCACCCTGCTGTTCCTGATCTCGGACGAATCCACGTACATCACCGGCGCCTGCCTGCCGGTGGATGGCGGCAAGGCGATCCAGCTATACATTCCGTCCTGACGCAGGGTGGCTGCGGTGGCAGTATTTTGTGGCCGGGTTGGTGCTGCCATTTCAAGGCAATCTGGTCGACAATGGTGGTTTTGAAGAATCCCGAGGAGCACGCATGATCAAGGTTCAGGACCGGATCGAGGTCGCGGCAGACAATTTGCCGCGCCTGCAGGAACTGTTCGCCAAATCCTACATTCCGGCAGCGGCGGCGCGGGGGCTGATCCTGACGGACAGCGCGGTGTCGCCCCCGCTGGTCGTGAGTGGCCGTTCCCTGATCCTGTGGATTCACTGGCAGCTGGCGGATACGGGCGCATTCTGGGGCGCCCGCGCCATTGGTGGCGCTGATCCGGAGGTGGCGGCTTTCTGGGCCGGGGTGGATCGTTTGTGTAGCGACCGCGAACGCATTTACCTCCTGCCCGATCAGCCGGCACAGGCCGCTGCGGTGCTGCCCCGGCCAGTGGATATCACCTCCAGCGCCATCACGCCGCGGGGCTGGCGCGAAACCGCGCAGCTCTATCTCAAGGCGGGCAATGACGATGCGGCGCGTCGTGCGGTCGAAACTGCCCTGGCTGCGGCTGCCGGATTGCCGGGCCTCGATTTCCAGCAGTGGGGCGCGAACATGGTGACCGACTTTGGCGCCGGCCATTACACCTGGGACCTGATCTATCCCGATGCCGCCACGGCCCGCGCTGCCCGCGCCAGCGCCGTCTGGCAGCAGAACATCATGCCGGTGCTGCACGCACATTGCGCCCACTGGTCGGCCCTGGGGTTGCAAACACTGGGTGCCGGCCTGCGCGATCCGAAGCTGCAGGGCGGCGTGAAGCGTACCGCCCTGTTCCGCCGCCTGGCCGGGTCCGACGATGCCCGCGCACCGGGCTTCGAGGTCGACACGCTGGAGATGCCCGCCCACATCGAATCCATCCGCAACTGGCGCTTGAGCCGCGCCATCGCCCTCGATTGGGATAGCGGCCACCAGAGCTGGGACTATGTGTGGGAGCAGGAATACGCCAGCCTGGACGGCCTGATGGGACCGTACATGATGCATCCCCATCACTGGGCCTATGTGGACCGGGCCTTCGATCCCGAGTCCGGCCGCCAGTTTATCGATGTCCGTCTCTGCCACGCTTTCTGTTCCCAGGCTGAAAGTCTGATGGCGCGGGAAGCCCCCTGATCCGATTCCGATTTCAATACCCTGTGAGGAGATATCCATGACCCAACCCCGCATCGATGGCAGGATCGCCCTGGTGACCGGTGCCAGCCGTGGCATCGGCCGCGCCATCGCCCAGCGGCTGGCCGCTGCGGGTGCCACCGTGGTGGTCACGGCCCGCACCCTGGAGACCGCCGGCGCCTATGCCGGCACGCTGAAGGAAACCGTGGCGCTGATCGAGGCAGCCGGCGGGCGCGCCCTGCCTCTGGTGGCCGATCTGGAGAACCCGGTCGACCTGGCGGGCATCGTCGGCCGCGCCGTGGCGCTGGCGGGGGGCCTCGACATCCTGGTCCATAGCGGCGGCAAGGCGTCCTACGGGCCGGTGGCCACCATGCCCGGGGAGATGTTCGAGAACACTCTTGGCCACTACCTGCGCGCACCCTTCTATCTGGTGCAGCAGGCCGTTCCCGAGATGCGCAAGCGCGGCGGCGGCTGGATTGTCACGCTCGGTTCCGTCACCGCGCTGCCCCCCGGCCGGCCGTACGACGACTGGGCCAAGCACGGTGGCGCCACGGTGTACGCCGCCATCAAGGCCGCGGTACATCGCATGAACCAGGGGCTGGCCGCCGAACTGCTGGCCGACAATATCGCCGTGAACACGCTCTCTCCCAGCACCGCCATCCGCACCCCCGGCGCCAGCGACATCATTCCGGAGAACTATCCTTCCGAGCGCATCGAGTACATCGCCGAGACGGCCCTGGCCCTGTGCCATCTGCCCGCCGCTCAACGCACCGGCCTCACCGCCTACAGCCTGCACTTCCCCCTTGCGCACAATCTGCCTGTCTATTCCCTTGATGGCCGCGAGCAACTGCCGGCCCCCGAAATTCCCGCTTATGCCCATCCCGCCATCGTCGGTTCCGGTGAAGGCAATTGAGGAGCCCTGCCATGTTTGCCATGATCATTGAAGAAACCGGTGGCCCCGAGGTGCTGAAAATGGCCGAGGTGGCCACGCCCGAGCCCGGCCCCGGACAGGTTCGCGTGCGCATCGCCTGTGCCGGCGTGAACCCCGCCGACTGGAAGAACCGGCAGGGCATGCTGGCCATGTACCGGCCCTATGTGTTCCCCTATGTGATTGGCTTCGATGCCGCGGGTCTCGTGGACAAGCTGGGGCCGGGTGTCACCGGGCTTGCCGTGGGGGACCGCGTGTTCACGCCCACCAACCACGGTCAGGGCGGCTGGGGCAGCTATGCCGAATGTGCCATCGCGGATGCCGACCGGGTGGCGAAGATGCCCGCCACGCTGCGCTACGAGCAGGCCGCGGCGCTGCCGGTGGCGACGCTGACCGCCTGGCAGGCGCTTTTCGACCGGGGTGGCCTGGATGTGAGCAATGCATCCGGCAAGCGCGTCATGATCCACGGCGGCGCCGGTGGCCTGGGCGGTTTCGCCGTGCAGTTCGCGCGCTGGGCGGGCGCCCGGGTGGCGGCCACCTGCAGCACCGCCAATGTCGAATATCTGCAAAGCCTCGGTGTGGAGCGCGTGATCGACTACCGCAGCGAGGACATTACTGCCGCCGTTACAGCATGGGCGCCCGGGGGCCTCGATTACCTGATGGATGCGGTGGGGGTCAGCACCCTGCCCAACGGACTCGATCTGGTGCGGACCGGCGGAACCTTCGTCAGCATCCCCACCCTGGTCGATGATGGTGACATTCCTGCTGCCGCCGCGGCGGGCGCCGCCCGGGGCGTGAACCGGGTGTTCTCCACGATGACCGATGCCGGATGTGCGCCCACCCTGGCGCAGATCGCGCAACTGGTCGTCGATGGCCATGTCCGGTTGCCGCCCCTGCGAGTGCTGCCGCTGGCCGAGGCCGCCGAGGCGCATCGCCTCAGCCAGACCGGTCACGTCCGCGGCAAGATGGTACTCAGGGTCGCCGATCTCTGAACATCGCCGGCAGATACTCGCAAGCTCCGCTCCGTGTTTTTCACGGGACAGCGCTTGTGAGGGTGTTTATTCGACCCCGTAATTCCTGGTCAGGTAGTCCACGATCTTCACCGTATCCTCGGGGGTGATGGGTGCGCCCATCACCTTGACCATCTTGTTCACCGTGGCCTGCCAGGCGGCCTTCTTCATGAAGGGCGAGTTCATCTGGATGTAGTCCAGGCTGTGACACATCACGCAATTGCCCATTACCAGTTCCCGGTCCCGATCCTTTTTGAGCGTGATCTGGCTTTCATCGGCGGCAGCAAGTGCGGGAAGGGAGATCAGGGCCGCCACCATTGCCACCGTCGCCACCGGCAAGGCGTGAATGAAGGATTTCATACGGCCTCCAGCGCGATCCGCTCCATCACATTGTTGTGATAGCCGGCGGGGTTGAAAATGAGATCGAAGGTCTGGGTACTGCCCTGGCGGTTCGTGGCCCTGGCCATCACGAGATATTTTCCGGCCCGGGGCGGGACAAAGGCCAGGTGCCAGGCGCGAAACGAGTAGCGGCCCATATCCTGCTCCAGCAGCGCTTCCTGCCAGGTGTTGCCGCCATCGACGGAAACCTCGACGCTGCGGATGCCGTAGCCCGCATCCCAGGCGATTCCGCGGACCAAGGTTTCCTTGCCGACAGGGATGCGCTGCCCCTCATGGATGCTGGTGATCAGGGAGTTCACGACCATTTCGGTGATCGGCGTGTTGCTTTCGCCTTCCTGCGAGACAAAGCGGTCGATCAGGGGGAATTTCCCCTTGGGCACGCGATAGGCGGCGCTCATCCAGAAACCGCTCTCGGGTTTGGTGAGTGCCTCAATGGAGATCACCTGCTTCATCCAGTAGGTTGCGGTCCAGCCGGGAACGACGATACGCGCCGGAAAACCGTTCCAGTGCGGTAGCGGCTCACCATTCATCTCGTACGCCACCAGGGTATTTTCATCCAGGGCTTTCCAGACCGGGATGCTCTTGATGAAGTCCGGCGTCTTATCGATCGCTCCGCTGTCCCCACCGTTGAAAGCGATTTCCAGCGCATCGGCCCGAAGCCCGGCACGGGCCAGCACATCCTTGAGCCGGGCACCTTTCCAGCGGGCATTGCCCATGGCGCCCACGCTCCATTCGACCCCGGGTACATGGGGATCGGACAAGCCGCGCCGGTTGCCGGAGCACTGGCATACCGCCACGATTTCGGCGGGCTCGAATTCCTGCCTGAGCTGATCCAGGGTCAGCTCGAACGGTTTTTCCGCCGCGCCGCCGCCGACGCGGAGACGCCAGTCACCGGCAGCGATCCGGGGAATGCTGGCCAGATGCCAGCGCACGAAAAAGCGGTCGTTGGGAGTGATGATCTGGTCGAAGGTATCGAGAGGGGATTCAAAATTGGGTGGGCGGAACGCGCGCTTGATCAGGGGTTTTTTACCCGGTAGCGCCAGCATGAGGGCGCTGTCCGCCGCTCCGGCGGGGATCTGTGCCCCGCGCACGATTCCCGGCAGCATCATGCTTGCACTGCCGCCCGCCAGCCCCTGCAGGAATACACGTCTGCTCAACATGATGTTCTCCCTGGCACCAAACCCTTTCTGAATAGATGCCCCGGCGGCGGAATGCAAATCCGTTGTCGGGCCGGGAAGGGTTTCTGCCGGGGAGGAGGCGGTACGGTTTCCTGAATCCGCAGCGGCCTACGGCCTTTCGCCCCTTTATTCCGGCTTTGCCCCGGGCACAAACTGCGCAGAATCCCAATGTACTGTATTGACAGTGCTCCATTTCCAACTGTTCGAGGACTATGACATGGCAACCAAGAAACCCGCTGCAAAAACCAAGACTGCTTCCGCCGCGAAGAAAGCGCCCGCCAAGGCCCCCGCTGCCCCCGCTGCGATGAAACCGATCAAGACCGCCCTGACCAAGGCCGCGCTTGCCGCGCATCTGGCGGAGGCCGCCGGCGTGGAACTGAAGGCCGCGAGGCAGGTGCTGGCCGCACTGGAGGCAACCGCGGTTGCCTCCATGAGCCCGAAGGGATTGGGCGAATTCACCCTGCCCGGGCTGCTCAAGGTGGTGGCTCTCAAGGTTCCCGCCAAACCCAAGCGTTTCGGCAAGAACCCCTTTACCGGGCAGGAACAGTGGTTCCCCGCAAAGCCCGCCAGCGTACGGGTGAAAGTGCGCCCCCTGAAGAAACTCAAGGACGCTGCGCTGTAATCGATTCCTGCGGGAAATGCGGTTTTCGCCTTTCCCGCAGTGTATCCATCCATGACGGATCAGCGGATTCGCAACGCCTGGGCCTGCGCCAAGGCCGGGGAGCCTGTCGAGGAACCGGGCTGTTCGGCAGAGGCTTTGTATCGTGCGCTCTTCCCGCGCCGTTTCGAGATTCTCGCGCACTACATGGCCCACCCTGGCGCACCACTCGTGGAAGCCGCGCAATGGCTGGGCTGCCCGGTCTCCTGGCTGCGTGACGAGGTTGACCGGCTGATGAGGGCCGGGATGCTGGAGCCGGGCCTGTTCGGCCTGACGGCTGCGGCTGACCTGCGGGGTACCGCTATCCCGGGTGGCCGCGGATCCGGCCCATCGATCCGGGAAATCTAGATTCCGGCAGCTTCCAGCCCGCGCCGGGCAAGAGCAAAGCCAAGATTTGCCACTTCCGCCGCATTGGCCGATGAGGCATTGCCCCGGGCGGCGCGAGCGCCGATGCCCTCGAAGATCACCGCCCAGCGGAAGAAGGCAAAAGCGGTATGGAAAGGCTGGAGCCGGACATCGTGGCTGGCGGAGCGGTAATAGGTTTCCAGATAGTCGTTTTCCGCTGGAATGCCCAGTGTGGCCAGATCCAGACCACGAATGCCGCCATACTCCTCCGGCAGCATGCGCCAGAGTGTAGTGTTGAAAGCCACATCAGCCAGTGGATGGCCGAGTGTGGATAGCTCCCAGTCCAGCACCGCGATGACCCTGGGCTCGACGGGATGAAACATCAGATTGCCGAGGCGGAAATCGCCATGACTTAACACGGTGCGCTCCTCCCCGGGGATATGGCTCGCCACCCATTCGGTGAGCCTCTCCAGATCGGGGTTCTCCCGCACCTTGCCATCGGCCCATTGCCGGGTCCAGCGGCCTACCTGGCGACTGAAGTAGTTGCCGGGCTTGCCGTAATCACCGAGTCGGGCGGCTTGCCAATCCACGTTATGCAGTCTGGCCATGGTTTCGGCCATCGACAGGTAGATGGCCTGGCGTTCCTTCGGTGCCATACCGGGGAGAGAACTGTCGTGAAAGATCCGCCCGTCAAGCCGCTCCATCAGATAGAAAGGTGTGCCGACAATGTCGCTTCCCTCATGGAACAGCACCGTGGGTGGCACCGGCAGCCCGGTACCCGTCAGGGCGTTCATGACCCGGTATTCCCGGTCCACCGCATGTGCGGAAGGGAGCAGTGTTCCGGCGGGCTTCTTGCGCAGGACCATGCGCCGGTTGTCGAAGCTGACAAAGAAAGTGGGGTTGGATTGCCCGCCGCCAATGCGTTCGAGGGCCATGGGACCCTCAAGACCACGCAGACGCTGGCGCAGGAAGGCTTCGAGGGTGGGGGAGGAGAACTCGGTGAATTCGGAGGAGGAAGGCGGAAGGGGCATCACAATCCGGGTATGTGGTTGGACGGACGATGGTGAACATTATCGGAAATTGTGCGGGAGAAGGAGGTTAAGCGTCCCGGCTGTAGGCAATGATGCCCACTCCTCGTGCGTTGCGTGCCGCGGGCATTACGTTCCAGCTCATCAGCGAGAGCCGGTAGCAGCAGTAGTACAGGCCGACGTTGCCGGTCAGTTGCAGGTTGAGGGTTGGATGCGCAGACTCACGAGAACAGTTCGGAGTGAGTTCCGCTGCGCACGAAAACGACCAAGTCGCTCTTGCCCGAATCGTCGAGCGTATAGATCAGCAGGAAGTCGCCGCCGATGTGGCACTCACGATGGCCTGCCCAGTCACCCGTCAGCGGGTGGTCGAACCATTCAGGCGGCAGCGGCCCGTCGTTGGAGACCAGCAGCGTCATGACCTCTTTCAGCCGGTTCATGTCGTACCGGCCGGAGTGGGACAGGCGCTGCCAGTCCTTGAGGAAGTCCTTGGTGTAGTCCGATGCGCGAGGCAGGTGCGCCCGCTTACTTGCTGCTGGCTTCTTCGAGGTCATTCAGCAGAGCGTCAGCGGTTGCAAAGCGGGCACGACGGCTCTTGATGATCTCGTTGGCCTCGGTGATGGCAACGCGGCTGGTGGCGTTCGGAGCCTTGAGCGCGAACGGCAGTTCCTTGTCGGCAACGACACGGGTCAGGAACACGCGGATCGCATCGGAGACGGTCAGGCCCATCGAGGCCAGCGTTTCTGCAGCCTGCGCCTTGACGTTCTCGTCCACGCGGACATGAACCATAGTGGTAGTGGCAGCCATGATCACCTCCTGTTGCGATAGATTGAGATTCATTGTATCTCAAATAGGCTACGTTTGTAAGGCAACCTCTTCCCCCCGCTTTCTGTTTATCCGTAGGTATATAGGTAGGTATATATAGTCAAAGCACAGGATTTTCATGAGGACGCCGATTGCGCATGCTTGAATCTAGTCTTGAGGAAGGAAGCGTTTCCGATAATCGGCAAAATCCTTTTTGAGCTGCGCCTCGCTCAGCCCGAAATGCTCGGGAGAGTAGTTATGTGTCGGGCGCTTGTCGCGACTGTTGGCCTCCAGCCAGCTTTCCATCCTGGACTGGATCCCTTCGGGAAGCGGGCGGCCGAGGTAATGAAAGATTGTCTGTACGACCTCCATGGGGCGAGTGAGCGTGTCCTGGAACTGGATGTCGAGGAATCGGGATGGATCGGCACCTTCCCGGAACTTGATCGTGCTGGCCATGCCGAGACTGAATATTTCGGACCATTCTGCTCCGGTGGCTTTGGGGTCCACCTGGTCGCTATAGATCGACCACAGGTTTTCACAAAAGCTCGCCATCGACGGGATGGTTTGTAGCGGATCACGGTGGGTCTGGATAACCCGGGTGTGGGGGAACACTGAAAACAGCATTTCCATCTTTCTGAGGTGGTGAGGTGCTTTCAGCAACCAGGTTCTCTGGTCTTCCCCCCGGCGTTTTTTCTGCCATTGCAGAAACTGGAGAATCCGTTTGAGATATTCGTAGGCGAACCCGTGCTCATTGTTCCGCAGCCAGCGGGTGAAGCCGGGTACATGGGCCATTGAATCAAATGCGCCGCAGAACGTTTGGTCAAGGAGAATCACTTCCTCGTCCGGCGCATCATGATAGATCGGGTGGATCGCCGCCAGTTTCGGCTGGTGCGTCAGGAACATCTCGACGTCGATACGGCCTGCCTCGATCCTTGCCGCGATATCGTCAATATCGGTACCGGGCAGTGGACTCGGGTATTTGCATTCCCAGTAGATCAGGCTGTAGAAATCCGGTGCGCAGGCAAGTATGCGATGCAGCAAGGTGGTGCCCGTACGCGGCAAGCCCACGATGACTACCGGCCCTTCAATGTTCTCGTTCAGGATTTCCGGGTGCTTCGAAATGTATTTCTGCATTTCGAGCCGGTTGCACAGAAGCTCCACCAGGCGGTTTTCAAAAAGGGTTTCTCCGATCGCGGAAAGATTCGCCTCTGTGTTCAGGCTCTCGATCAGCACGCCAAACGGGGTGCGAAATCCATCTTCATGGAAATCGGTGAGGCCTCCGGTACGGGAGATTGCCTGCTCCATGAGGCGGCTTGCAGATAAGGCCATGATCGGGTCTCCTGGTAGGTTTCCGGTCTTCGGATTTCGCGCCGGGATCAGCGAAGATGCCGGATGACCGGCTTGCGGATCGAGCCTCCACTGATATCCATTTCATAGGTCTGGACCCGGGTCGACTCCTCGCTGACTTCAGAGACCGGAACAAAGAACTGGTCATACCATTTACGAGCCTGATAGATCGGTCCGTCCATCTCGCAGAGCACCGGATTGTCGATGCGGCGTTTGTTGTCCCATATCTCGACATCCTGCGTCAGGGCTTCCTGCGCCAGACGGACATACGTATCGATCAGAGATTGGTTCTCGGCTTTGGTCAATCCGGGAACTCGTTTTACCGCCACACCATAATTGATGATGAAGCTATTTTTGGTGATCGGGGTGTTGCATGTCAGGAGGAGGGATTCGATACGGTGATCCCCAAAAGCACCGCTCATTTCCACAAACAGGCAGGCGGGACCAAAATAGGTGGCGACGGTCAGGAGTGGATCGGTACCCGACAATCGCTCCGATGTGCCCACCTGGAGCTGGCTGGCCTTGTGCCCTTCGAACAGATTGGCAAAGTAGACCGGCGGTGATCCATGAACAGTGTCGAAATGGCCGAAGTCGGCGATGTTGTCGACCAGTTCCCGATTGTTGATGTTGATGGTCCATTGAGCCCATCGGACATCCGACCATTCCGCGGAATAGCACTGCTCCAGCCTGGGCAGGGATTGACCCGGAATCGGATCGCCTCCATCGTGGTCGTGCCAGACGAACAGTCCTTCATTGATTTCGTCGGTATGCCATTTCCCGACCCGTGCCTTGCGTGGCAGGCGCTTGCAGTAGGGAATGTTCTTCAGATCGCCATCCGGCCCGAATGACCAGCCATGGAAAGGGCATACCACGGTACTCCCTTCGATCCGGCCGTGACTCAGGTCGCCTCCCATATGCGGGCACCAGGCATCCAGTGCGTTGAGCTTTCCATCTTCCCCCTGGAATACCACCAGCCGGGTGCCAAATGCGTCGACGGTATGGGGTTTGCCATCCTTGAATTTGAGGGCGGGACCCAGGCAGTGCCAGCCCCGGGCATAACGTTCGGGGATCGGTCCGGCGGTGATGGTGCTGTCGTGCAGCGGCATGGCAAGTTCCTCCGAATTGATAGGGCCCGCAAACGGGCGATGTCAGTCATCCTAGGTAAATTCGATGGATCTCTCCTCGCCCCTTTGGGTACCCGGAGAGGCATGAGCATGCATTTCTCCATGACCTGTCCATACGACTTGGTACCTTTGGGTGTTTCTACCTGGCGCGTCTTTGTCGATCATCACCGCGCATGACACTGTGGCCATATCGGGCCACGTCATCCAATTGCGAGAGGAGCGTACGATGGGCGAGAGAAAGAAACTGGATTTCCCCGAAGGGGTGGCGCTGGTGGTCGGAGGGAGTGGCGGAATGGGGCAGTTGATCTGCCAGCATTTGGCAGAAGCCGGATCCGATGTGGCGCTCACCTATCACAAGAACGCTGGGCGGGCTGAAGAGGTGGCAAGGAGCGTCAAGGCTCTGGGCAGGCAGGCGGAAATATTGCAGCTTTCCCTGGGAGATGAGGTTTCGGTCTGCACCGCAGTGGAGCAACTCGCTGCGAAGCACCGAATCCACACCGTGGTCATCGCTTCCGGCTCCGACATCAACCAGCCCAGGATCAGGGAACTCACCCCGGAAAACTGGAAGAAGGTGGTGCAGGCCGATCTCAATGGATTCTTCAATCTGGTGCACGCAACCCTGCCGGTACTGAAGGCGGGTGGAGGCGGCTCCTATGTCCATATCAGTTCGGCAGGCTTGTTCAGATGGCCCGAGGGCGATGTGCTTTCCGTGGCGCCCAAAGCGGCCATCGAATCCCTGATCAAGGGGATCGCCAAGGAAGAGGGGCGTTTTGGCATTCGGGCCAACAGCGTTGCCATTGGAGTCATCGATGCGGGCATTTTCCATCGCCTCTGGGCAGACGGAACCTTCGACGAAGAATGGCAAAAGGCCGTGCACCAGGGGTTGTGTCTGAAGCGTTGGGGTTCCGCCGAAGAGGTCGCCAGTGCCGTGGTGTTTCTCGCATCGAACCGGGCGGGTTACACCACAGGCCAGATTCTGGCCGTGGATGGTGGCTATGGTGTCTGACAATTCTCTCCAGGCCGGGCAAATCCAGAGCCTTCTGGACAAGCAGGCGGTCCATGAACTGATCCATGCGTATTGCCGAGCCATGGATCGTCGCGATTATGCGTCGGTGCGAAGGCTCTATCACGAGGATGCGATTGACGATCATGGAGGCTTCTTCAAGGGCCTGGCCATGGAGTTTGTGGATCGGTTACCTGCCATCCAGGCACCGATGGAAATCCTTCATCACAATGTCACAACCGTCAATCTGAGCCTTGGTAGCGATAGTGGGGAGGGTGAGGTGTATGTCCTTGCCTACCATCGCATTGCCAAGGAAGGTGGCGGATCGATGGATTTTCTGGTTGGAGGGCGCTATCTCGACAAGTACGAAAAGCGGGATGGCTGCTGGAAATTCAGCCATCGTGTCATTCTGGCCGACTGGGGGGTTGCCAAAGATCCTTCGATTGTGGACCTGAATTCGCCGCTGTTTCAGGGGTCGTTACTTGGCAGCAGGGGAGGAGACGATCCTGCCTGCAGCTTTTTTTCGTCACTTAGACCCAGTGGTCCGGCGACCTGACAACATCCGTATCGCGTGCCATGATCGTCATCCGGAAAACACTGGGTTGCTGAATGGCCGAGCAAGAAAAATAAAGCCCGCGAAAGCAGGCTTTACTCATTCCATGCAGGGAAAGATCAGATGAACTTTGCAGTACAACGGGAAAGCATGGCGACGACCTGGGAACGCCGATGCTTGCCGAGTTTTTCGTAAGTACCCTTGAGGTGCTTCTTTATTGTGTTGATGGAAACCTGCAATTCCTTGGCGGCTTCGTTGAGCGTATAGCCTTGGCCCAGCAACGAAACCAGTTTGGCTTCCCGGTCGGTGAGGTTGTAAGCTTCGCGCAGCATCTTGGCTTCAACATCGATCGAGCCGGATTCGCAATCGTTGACCAGGATCAGCGCTGCGGGGCGTAATTTCGCGCTGGGCATGTTGCTGAGGAAAAGCGGTTTGATAACAACATCGAGGCCGGGCAAGCCATCCTGTGATTCAAGCCCGATTGCCATTCCCTTCTGGAATGTGATGCCACGCTGGTGGGCTGCGATCATCATGTCCAGGGCATTCCTGAATTTGCTGGTGGTATTGCCGTTGGCCAGGTGGAGCTTGCCTTCTTTCATCGTGATGCCAAAGTTTTTCGACAGGGCGCTGATGGCCGCCTGATTCGCCGCTATGACATTCTTGTTGGCGTCGACGACCACGGTCCCGATCGACATTTTCCCCAGCAGATCCATGGCCTGTGCCGCAAGCGTCGAACTTTCCTCGTAGGAGTTGCGCAGATCCAGGGCGGTACGAAGGTGGGGGGTAATCAGCGAGAGCATGTCTCTCTCGGCGTTTTCGAATTCGCCCTGGTGGCGGGTTCTGCCGAGGGCGATCCGAATTACCAGGTCTTCATCGTGGTACACGTCCTGATAGAGAACATCTTTCACTTCTATGGGCCGAAGATATTTCTGTATCAGCGGATTTTGCCGGAGCCCAAGATGGCGGGTCACTTCCCGCAGGGTGGTTGGTTCCTTGGCCGGGGCGTCTTCGAGGGAAAAGTTGAGCTTCAGCACTTCATTGATATGGAGTGCATTGTCGAGATGGGGCGCCCGATCGCTTGTAACGAAGTAATGGCAATTGCAGTTACGCTTCGAATACATGAACAGCGTTGCGTCACGCGCATCCAGCATTGCGGAAAGTGAGTCCACAAAACCCAGCCAGGGTTTTTGTTCACGAGCACCCTGGTAGACGAGGCTTACGAGTTTGTCGTAATCGGAAACAGAATGCTGGACGCCCATGATGGATCCCTCTTTTCCAAATCCCGCCGGGTTTGTCACACAGCCCCGGCAAGTGCTGGTTTCCGCCCGGATTTTCACTATTGGCACCGTTGCAAACGAGATAGAGAAATTCAGGCTAAATATTTGAGGCAGAAAGACAAGTCCATCATCTCGCAATGCTTCACGATAGTCAATACGGTTGTCAGGGTTACTGGGCGCGGCAGATTCAATCCCTGGTGGCTCGATTTCCTCCTCGTTCCTTGGTGTTGGAAGGTTCTGGATACATTACAGGCCGCATGATCTCGACCGCCTGTACCAGATTTTCCATCGCCTGTTCGGGGGTACCCATGAACCCATGCAGGACTCCGGGTGCGATGATGAGGTGAACCGGGACATGGCTGGATTCCAGCGCTTTTGCGTATGCGATTCCCTGATCCCTCAATGGATCGAACTGGGCCACGACAACCAGCGCGGGGGGAAGGTTTGCATGGCTCGAGGCGAGCAAGGGACTGACTTCAGGTGATGTGGCGTTTTTTGCATCCGACAGATACATCGAGGTGATCTGGGGCAGCATCGATACCTTGAGGAAATATTTGTCTCCCGTCTCGGTCATCGATTTCCATTGATGCTGTCCGCTCATATCCACAACCGGAACCTCGATGTATTGGAAGACGGGCTGGGGGCCGCCATGGTCACGCAACTTCAATGTAGTGACTGCCACCAGGTTGCCGCCGGCACTCTGGCCCATGATTGCGATCCGGGCGGGGTCGGCCCGGTATTCCGCGGCATGAGCTGCCACCCACAGATATGCGTCAAAGCAATCATTGACCGCCGCAGGGTAAGGATGTTCCGGGGCGAGACGATAATCGACGGAAAATACGACCGCACCCAGTTTGCGGGCCAGTTCCATTGGAATCGAATCGAAGGCAAATGATCGTCCCGCGAAGAAACCGCCACCATGAATATTGACCACCGCCGGGAAGGGGCCAGGGCCGTCGGGTATATAGATCCTTACAGGAATCTGGTGGCCGCTTGCGGGAACCTGCACATCGCGTTGGATCAGTCCCAATGATGATTTGGGAACGCCGATGAGTTTTGCCGTCGCTTCGTCTCCAGCACGACGGGACGCATCATCCATCGGCATCGGGGCATGGTTCCATTCCGCGATTTTTGCCAGTATTGCGGCGCGATACTCCAGACGCCCAATGGGCGTGTAGGTCCATGAGTAGGTGATGCCAAATGCTGCGATGGAGAGTAAAACGAGTACCAGCAGGGTTATCCCGATGAATTTCATGATGCCCCTTCGCTTCCGGGGGGCTGTAGCTTGAACTGCCACTGGCAAACACATCCTCCGTCCCGGCATCCGAATTTGGGCAGCTTGAGCGGGGTCACCTTGATGTTGCGGTTCATGTGATCGACGCCCGCTTGCAGGCCAACCCATTCGAGTTCTTCGCAGACGTGTTTTTGTACGGTTTCATCTCCCGCCTGCTCCAGGGCATCGAGGATGTCGCAACGATTGACTGTCAGGACACCGGTATTCTCGTCTTCCATGTGGCAGGAAACTCCGGCGATACCCATCAGCCCGGGATCGATCTGGAGGTGCTTCATCCAGTCCTCGACCGTGGTGCCGCTGATGTTCATGGCCAGGCGGGGCAGGGTTGATTCGACGAAGCAGCCATTGTTGGGTACCTCGAACCAGACCTTGCGGCTTAGTTCCAGTGAAGCCTCCTGTCCGAATTTCGTTTCCACGGCACCTCGCCAGGCGGCATCTATGTTCAGGTACATTTTTGTGGCAACCTTCCACAGCTGGATATGGGCGGTCTTGGAAAGGTCGCGCTCCACATCCAGATGAGGGTCGAACGGGCCGCTGTAGTCATCTCGTTCACCACCTGCGGATGGGTTCTTGGGCTTGGCGGTGCGCCGCAGATCTTCCACGGTGATACCAAAGACGCCTTTGCCGTCGTCCTGCGTTGTCATTTTCCTGTCTCCTTGTATCGAGTTGCGGATTAGTCCATTCGCTGAATGATTTCTTCACTGAACCGCTTGATCGCATCCAGCTGGGCCTGCAGGGTGATGGACGGGTCATTCATGTCCCAGGGGATGGCACCGGCATCTGTCAGGCCCAGGTCACGCAGTCGGCGGAAATCGTCCAGGGTGCGGGCCGAATAGTCGAGGCCGTGGATAACGTAATCCTTACGCTGGATCGTCCCTAATTCGGTGCGATAGCGGTTCAGTTCATGAACCAGGGCCTTGAGAGTGTCGTAGTCGGTATTGGCTGCGATCCAGCCATCGCCGGTTTTTGCAGCACGACGAAGGGCCGGCTTGGCATGGCCGCCGATGTAGATGGGGATGGGCCGGGTCGGTGCCGGATTCATCTTCAACGGTCCGAAACTGTAGTTTTCGCTGTGATACTCGAAATAGTCGCCACTCATGCAGCCGCGAATAATTTCGATGCATTCATCCATCAGCCTGCCGCGTTTGTCGAAATCGACACCGTTGTAGGTGAAGTCCTCTTTCCATGGGCTGATTCCGGCACCGAGGGCGATGCGATTGTTGGATATCACAGCCAGGGAGGTCAGCAACTTGGCCAGCACCAGCGGCTGGCGTACCGGAACCTTGAGCACACTGGGATAGAAACGCAGTGTTTGTGTCACCGCCGCCATGGTGGACATCGCGATGAAAGGTTCGATGAAGGGTGAGGACGAGATGTACTGGCGGATTGCCTCGGTGTCGGCGTATGGGTAATCGGATTCGGTGACCTTGGGGAAGAACAGGCTGTCCGACATCACCAGGGTGGTCCAGCCGGCCGCTTCGGCGGCCTGGGCGATGTCGACATAACGACGGTAATCGCAGAAACCGAGCATCAGGGTAAAGCGCATGGAAATCTTCCAGGAAAATCGGGGAATGGTTCCCTCCCTTGCAGGGAGGGAACCTCATTTTTAATGGGGGATGTAAGCCCCGCCGTTGACGTCGAGGGATGCCCCGGTGACCATCGACGCGTAGTCCGATGCGAGGAAGATCACGGGCTTTGCGCATTCCGTGTCGGTAGGGATCAGGTTAAGGGCGTGCATCTTGGCGATCTCGGCCTTGAGCACCTCCTCGGTAACTCCGGCGCTGGCTGCCTGGTGCTTCACGTGGCCTTCCACGGCAGGGCCCCACATCCAGCCCATGAAGGCGGAATTGAAGCGGATACCGGCAGCGCCGTATTCGAGGGCCAGATGGGCTGTGGCACTGGCGAGGGCTGCCTTGGAAGCGGCATAGTCGATCTGCCCGATCATCGGTTTGCGCACGGTCATGGTGTTCACCATGACGACCGCGCCACCGCCCTGCTTTTTCATGATGGGGATGACCGCCTGGGTCAAGGTCAGGGTGCCGAACAGGTTGACCTTGAAGACGTTGTCCCACTCCTTCAGGTTGCTGTCTTCGAAGGGGGACAGGTTGCCACCGTTGTAGGCGCTGTTGATCAGGGCGTCGATACGGCCAAAACGCTCCACCGTCTGTTGAACCACTCGGGCCACATCGGCCGTGTTCGAAATATCGGCCGGGGTCTTGAGGATCTGGCACCCCGGAACCTCCGATTTAATCAACGCTTCGGCTTCATCGAGTTTCTGTGCAGTGCGGGCCAGCAGGACAACTTTTGCACCCTGGCGGGCCGCTTCCTGAGCCAGCTTGATACCCAGTCCCGGGCCGATACCACTGACGATGGTGACCTTGTCTTTCAAAAGCATGATGCCTCCTTGATCTTGGGGTCAGGCAGCGAAATCCAGCATCGCCTGACGAATGGTTTCGGGATTTACATATTCGCGCCAATAGCTCACCTTGCCCTCGCGGAAATGGAAAATTCCCAGGTATTTGTTGCTGTAGGTACGGTTCTTTGGCCGATAGTTGCTGCGGGAGTAGTACTCGACCACCAGCTTGTCCGGATCGACGAGTTCGTAGATCTGGGTGATCTGATAGTCAAAGGGATCGAATTCGGCAGAGCCTTCCCGGATGACACGCATCAGCTCTGTACTGGTTTCAAGTTGCTCCGGAAAATCGGGGACCGGCGGGTAGGGCCAGTCCGAAACCAGATCCGGTGTCAGGTACTGTTTGCAGAGATCGAATTCCTTGCGCCCCAGGTGGTGCAGCATGGTGCGAAAGGTTTCGATGTTCTTCTGGCGCCGTTCGGCACTGGTTTCGATACTCATTGTGCTTCTCCCGAGAGGGCTCGTCAGGCGCCAGTTACCTTTTTCAGATCGGCCGCCACTTTTTCGGAATCCCAGAAGGCGCGCAGTGACAGGATCTTGCCGGCAGCATCGACTTTGTAGATGGTCACCATGGGGGTTTCAAAGCGGATGCCACCGGGCAGGGCATTGGTGCCGATCCAGACATTGGCGCATTCGTCGCCACAGGGGTAGGACTGGTGAATGGTGAAATCGAAATTGCCGTCACCGATCACCATGTCCCAGAACCGGCTGATGGCTTCCTTGCCCTGATGGCCCTTGCCGGTCGGGTCGAGGGGAGAGGGACCGACGGGATCCTGGATCACCGCATTTTCGGCGAAGAGGGCGAGCCAGGCTGCCTTGTTCTTTTCCTTCACCATCTGGGGCGAGACGAAGCTGGCGCGCTGGGCAGGGTGCGGGGCATTGAGATCGATCTTGATCATGGTGTGGTCTCCTCCATGAGGCCGGGTTTGTGAAATAAAAAAACCATCATTTGTGGTCAGGACGATTGTCCGATCAACCGGGGAAGAGGTTCTTCACCCCTTTGGGTAAAACAAGCAATTTCACCTGGTTTCCAAAACCCATCGTGCAAATTTTCAACCATGCTTCATACGATGCCGCTACGGCAGATGACGGACGATTTTCCTTTTGGCACGAGGTGAGCATGAAACTGGATTTCACAGGGAAGCGGGCGGTCGTGAGCGGCTCCACCAGCGGTATCGGATTTGCGATCGCACAACAGCTATGCCTTTCCGGCGCGGCGGTAACCATTACGGGGCGGGTGCAGGAACATGTGGATCATGCCGTTGAGTCCATCCACAAGGCGGGTTGTGATCTGTCGATTCAGGGAGTGATGGCCGATCTGGGTACGGCCGTCGGTGCTGCAACCCTGATCGAGCGGGTGCCAGAGGCCGATATTCTTATCAACAATCTCGGTATCTTCGAGTGGCGGGAATTCTTCCAGACTTCCGATGAGGACTGGGAGCGCATGTTCCAGGTCAATGTGATGAGCGGGGTGCGGCTTTCCCGTCACTACGCGCAGGGCATGATGAAACGTGGCTGGGGGCGTGTCCAGTTCGTATCCAGTGAAGCGGCAGTCCAGACCCCGCCGGAGATGGTGCATTACGGCGTGTCGAAGACTGCCCAGCTGGGGCTTTCGCGAGGGCTGGCGGAATCCCTGGCAGGCACCGGGGTGACCGTGAATGCCATTCTGCCGGGGCCTACCCGAACCACGGGTGCGGATGAATTCTTTGAACGGCTGGGACGGGAGCAAGGCATCAGCGCTGCCCTCGCGGAATCCGAGTTCGTCGTCAGGAATCGTCCCAGTTCCCTGATCCGACGCATGGCGACAGCGGAAGAGGTGGCTTATATGTCGGTGTTCCTTGCCTCGGAACAGGCCTCGGTAACGACCGGCGATGCGATTCGTGTGGATGGTGGCATTGTCCGGTCCATACTCTGAGCTCTTTCTGTCTTACGCCTCCCGGGCTGCCGAGTTCTGCCGCGGGAGATAGCCGTAGGCAACGCCTGCCGCAATCAGTGCACCAATCACCACGAACACGCCGTGAATGCCGAAGGCCATGCGGACCGGTGCGACGACCAGCGGGTTCATGAAGTCACCCAGGTAAACCGCCGTATAGAAGAGGCCGCCGGCCCGGGTACGTAGCTCGTCCGGGGCTTTTTGCAGCAACAGATACAAAAGATGCGGCAGCAACACGCCGCTGCCGATCCCGGCAAGGGCCGAGCCGGTGGCGGTGAATGCGATCCCGCTGGTCACGCCAATCAGGATATAACCGATGGCCATCAGCGCCAGTCCGATGCGGAATGTCCATGCACCGCCGATGCGGTCACGAACCCATCCGTAGGACCAGGAACTGGAAGCATTGGTAATCGCGCTGGAGGCGAGCACGATGGATTGCAGGACCGGGCTGGTCGTGCCGTCAGCGGTCAGCAGGAAGGCAATCTGCACCGCATTGGTGAAATGGGCCACCATGACGATCATGATGAGAAGGTAGGTCCGCCACAGGACTTTGATGACCTGCCAGCTACTAGCCGATGTATGGGTTGATGAGTCTTCCTGCACAGTCGAAACATCACCACGACGGAACTGGCTGCGGACCATGAAGGCCAGGACAAGCAGGATAAATCCCAAACCATAGAGGGAAAAGGGTGCCCGCCAGCCACCGCTTTCCGCGACCCGTCCGGCGATCAGCAGGGATGCGACGCCGAAGAATGCGCCGGCACCCCCTTGATAGCCGAGGATGCGGGCCCTGGCAGCGTCGTGATAGCGCTGACTGATCAGGGCCAGGGTCGCGGTGCCGACGCCACATGCGGCGATGCCGACAAGCAGCCGTAACCCCAGCAGCAGATCGATGCGTTCCACATAAGCGCCGCCTGTCCCGGCCAGACCGAAGGTCAGCAGCATTGAAAGCAGCAGCACCCGGGGGCCGACTTTCTCGCCCAGCCAGCCGGTCAGCCAGCCGCCGATGATGATGCCCACACCGGGCATGGTCATCACCAGTTGTGCCGCCAGGGCGCCATCCAGGGAAGGTGTGGCGAAATGGGTCGCAATGGCGGGGAGCACCGGACCCAATGCAGTGAACATCAGCGCCATGCAGGGACCGCTGGAGATCAATATCAGCAGGGTGATCCAGTGATAAAGGGGACGGGGAGCAGCGTCGGATGTCATCAGTCGGTACCGGAACATCATGAAAAAAAGCCCCGGCCTCCATACGGAGACCGGGGCGGGGGGAGGACCTATGCGGGATCAATAATCAATCGCAAAATCGATTCCATAGGTCTTGGGCTGCTGGAAAGTGCCTGTAATGGAGTTGCCTCCCAGGGTGAACAGGAACTCGGGTTTGTTGTTGTTGAGGAGGTTGCGGCCCCAGATCGAAACCCTGCCTGTCGTACGGGTATCCAGCTTGATATTGGCCAGGGTGTAACGGGCACTGAGGTTGGTCTGGGCTTTCAGGATGGCCTGCTGATCCAGGGCGGGATTCGCGACCTCCCCGGGCTTGCCGCAACCCAGCTTGACCTGCGACAGGCCGGCCGGACAGTTCAGCCGATAGGCATCGTCGCGCCAGCTCAAGTCCATGCGGAAACTCGGACGTACGCCGTTGTTCCATCTCTGGAACTCGTAGTTCATGCCGGCCGACAGGGTCTGCTTGGGCTGGTAGGTTCGGACCTGTCCGTCGGTATTCACCTTGGTGTAGCCGTAGGAGCCATTCAGGGTCAGACCTTCCATCGGGATGTAATTCACTTCGAGTTCAAGGCCATCGGATTTCGCTTCACCTACGTTCTGCAAAACATAGCCGGTCCCGCTGAAGCCTTCGACCTGGAGATTCGTTCGTTTCATGTGGTAGACCGAGCCGTTGAAGCGCAGGTGGTTCTGCAGGGCATTGGCTTTGACACCGAACTCATAGGATTTGACTTCCTCCGGCAAAAAGCTCTTGCCTTGCAGCGATCCGCCAGAAACATAGCCTGTCGCATATTTGGCGTAGACGTTGACGTCCGGCGTGATCTTGTAGGTTGCCGACAGATCGTAATCGTTGTGGCTTCCGCTGTAGTTGAAATCCTGATTCACGATTCCGGGAAGGACAACAAAGGGTCCGAAGGCCAGATGGCCTGCGTAATCCACATGCTCCTTGCGATTGTCCTGGGTATGGCGATAGCCGCCACTGATGTCCCACTGGTTGATGTGCCAGGTGGCGTGACCATAGATGGCGTTGGAACGATTGTCAGTAGTGACTTTCTGGCCGATGAAATAGTTCGTGCCGGGATCGATCATGGTCAACGCTCCCGGTGTCAGAATGCCGCCGCCCAGCGCGCCAATGCTGATCGGATTGTCCAGCTTGGCTTTTTCCTCGAACAGGAACAGGCCGGCAATCCAGTCCCAGCTGGCAGACTTGCCCAGCAACTGGAATTCATGGGAAGACTGGTGCTGATCCTCGTTGCGAACGGTCCAGCCCGGGGTCCAGAAGCTGGTGCCGTTGGTCCACAGGCCGGCGCCGTAGAACCCGTTGATGCCGTAGTTGATGTTGTATTTGCGGAATCCGCCGATGTACTTTGCCGTCACCGAATCGGAAATTTCGTATTGGGCGGTCAGGGAATGACCTTCAACCTTCATCCGGGTCGGCGTTTCAAAGGGAGCGGGAAGGCTGCTTTGATAGCTGAACCCCACCGGAAGTGAAACCTGTGCGTATCCCGCGGGTGGCGTCTGGGGATCCAGATTCATGAGCTGGCGGTAGGCCAGGGTCAGGGTGTTGTCGTTGTAGTCGTATTTGTAATCCACTTTCAGACGGTCGATGCCGGTATAACGCAGCGCGATGACGGCCATGTCCTTGTTGTTCGCTCCGCCGGTATCGCTGGTGGTTTTGGAGCCGAATCCGTTACTGAAATTGAAGGTGCTGCGCGGCGCGCTGTTGCTCACCCAGCCATTGTTCTCCTGATGGCCGACCGTAATCCGCGCGGCCAGGCCATTCCATACGGGCAGATCAAGGGAAACCTTTTGCCGGCGGTCGTTATAGTTTCCGAAGCCCATCTCGGCGTGAAAATCAAATTCGCCGGTGGGTGCCGTTGTAATCATGTTGATCGCGCCACCGGTCGAGTTGCGGCCAAAGAGCGTGCCCTGGGGACCGCGCATGACTTCCACCTGGGCCAGGTCGGCAATGTCGAAGCTTGCCGCACCCACGCGACCGAGGTATACGCCATCGACATAAACACCCACACCGGAATCGACCTGGGGGTTCAGGGAGCCGTTGGAAATGCCGCGGAACTGAAGCTGCGGGGCCACGCTGCCGCCCTGTTGCTGGATGTAGACGTTGGGAATGGCCTGACCAACGGCCACGATGCTGTCGATTCTCATGTCGGACAGATCCTTGCTGCTGATGGCGGTGATCGAGGTCGGCACATCCTGCAGCTTTTCCTCTTTCCGGCGCGCGGTGACCACGACTTCTTCCAGGGTCTGGGTGCGCTTGTCGGCGGAGGTTTCGGATTCCGCTGCATGAACGCTGAGGCTCAGGCCGCCAAAGCAGGCGGGGGCGCTCAGGGCAAGCACGATGCTTCGATGCAGCAGGCTACGATTGGGTAACTTCATTTGACTTCTCCTATGGCCAAGACAGCTTCCTGTCAATTTTTGCAGCAGTTGTAGGCGAGGGACCGCACGGGTATCACGCATTGGATGGTGCATAGCAATAAGGACGAGGTGATGATTTGCGATCTGCCTTTGCCATCCGTAGGGCCATCATAGAAACATCAAGGTTAAACAATCGTCACCCTTTTGGGTGACTTTGAAAATCGTTTTGATTCCGGCGTGCCATCCGACCTTGTCGAGGCCGCAAGATCATGCCTCTCGCGACTGCGCGGAATACCGTGCTCACTCTGGTCATGACACCAAAAGGTGTGATGTGGCGGGGTGGCAAATTCCTTAGATTGCAGGGCATTAATCGAGTTAATGAGGAGGCTTTATGTCCCGGCGTAATTTGGCGGTGATGTTTGATTTCCGCAACACCGATGTGGTGGTCACTGGCGGAACCAGTGGCATCGGCCTGGCCATTGCCAGTTCTTTTCTGGCTGCGGGCGCCAATGTCCTGGTCACGGGGACGCGTGCCCAGGCGTCGGACTACGATCATTTGCCGGCATCGTTTCGCTATCTGCAATTGCATCTGGAACAACCCGAATCCGTCGAGCGTTTTATCGCCGCGGTGCCCGGGGTGGACTTCCTGGTGAACAACGCGGGACACACCATGCCGGGTGCCGGCTTTGCCGACACCATCCAGGTCAATCTGAATGCCGTCCATGCCATCAGCACCGGGTTGCACGCCAAGCTGGCCCGGGCGGATCTTGATTCAGGAGCAGGGGTGGTCAATCTGGCCTCGATGATGTCCTTCTTCGGCAGTCCCTATTTCGCCGGCTACGGCGCCGCCAAGGCCGGCATCGTGCAACTCACCAAAACCTTTTCCATGGCCTGGGCCAGGGATGGCATTCGTGTCAATGCGGTGGCGCCCGGATCGATTCCGACATCGATGACGGCCGCCTATGCCAACGACCCTGCTGTCCATCAGATGGTTTGCGACAAAACGCCAATGGCCCGCTGGGGCACGGCGGAAGAAATTGCCCAGGCCGTCCTCTTCCTGTGTTCGCCCGGCGCCAGCTTCATTACCGGCCATACCCTGGTGGTGGATGGCGGTTATTCGATCGCCGAGTAAGCCTTTCACCCAGGCCATCCCCCGATTCCAAAGAGGTCACTATCGTGAGCAAGCCACTGTCTTCCCTTCTCGCCCCCGGCCGTATCGGTTCGCTGGAGCTGCGCAACCGAATTTTTATGACCCCCATGGGTTCCAATCTGGCCGAGAAGGACGGGTATCTGAATGACCGCATCAAGGCGTATTACGAAGCCCGCGCCAGAGGGGGTGCCGCCTTGTTGATCATGGGCTCGGTCTCCATCAGTTGGCCCATCGGTTCCGCCAATGCCAATCAGGTTGCCATCTCCGACGACCGCTTCATTCCCGGATTCCAGGATCTGGCGAACCGCATTCATGGCCATGGCTGCAGGATCGCGGTGCAGCTTCAGCATGCCGGGGTCGTGGCGCTGAACGATACTGCTGCTGGTCGCCCGCTGCTGGTGCCCTCCGTGCCCAAGGAAAGCACCAGTGACATGGGGCCGCTCCTGACGCAGGAAGAGATCGCCATGATGGCGGTCCCCTTCACCACGCCGACTGCGAAGGTTCACTATCAGGTTGCGACCGAAGAGGATCTGGCCTGGGTCATCAGCCAGTTTGCCGATGCGGCCGAACGGGCCAAACGGGCCGGACTGGACGCCGTGGAAATCCACGCCGGCCATGGTTATCTGATTTCCGCTTTCCTTTCACCTTCCTCGAATCGTCGTACCGACCGCTGGGGGGGAAGCCTTGAAAACCGTGCCCGCCTGCTGGTGGAGGTGGTACGGGCGGTACGCGAACGGGTGGGGAAGGATTTCACGGTGTGGTGCCGGATCGATGGTGTGGAATTCCTCAAGCTGGAAGGCATTACCAGTGCCGATGCCTGTGCGGCCGCCCAAATGGCCGAGGCCGCCGGTGTCGATGCCCTCAATGTCAGTGCCTATGCCGATCCTGATCGCAGCGTAGGCTATTCGGAAGCGCATGCCACGCATATCCCCGGCAAGTTCGTGCCTTATGCCGCGGCGATCAAAAAATCGGTGAATATCCCGGTGATCACCGCCGGCCGGCTGGAGCCGGAGGTGGCCGATGAACTGATCCGCCGTGGCGAAATCGACTTCATCACCATGGGGCGCAAGCTGCTGGCCGACCCCGATTTGCCCAACAAGCTGAAGCAGGGCAAGGCTCATCAGATTCGTCCCTGTATTTATTGCTACACCTGCATCAGCCGGATTTTCGTTGGAGAGCACGTGCGCTGTGCGGTGAACGTGACCACCGCGCATGAGATCGATCGTGCCCTGACACCCGCATCCAAGCGTAAACGTATCCTCGTGGTCGGTGGTGGCCCGGCCGGTATGGAGGCGGCCCGCGTGGCTGCCGTGCGTGGGCACGATGTCACCCTGTACGAACAGGCGCCGGTATTGGGGGGCACCCTGCGCTTTTCCGCCATCGTCTATCCCCCCAATGGCAAGCTCATTACTTACCTGGAAAACGCGATCCGGGAAGCCGGTGTTCACATCAGGCTTGGTACCGGGGTCGATAGCGCCCTGGCCAGACAGCTCGCGCCGGACGCCATCGTTGTCGCCACCGGGGCCAGGCGTGGTGCACCTCCTGTGCCGGGAGCCGATCTGCCTCACGTTCTGACGGGAGACTCCATGCGCGCCATGATGGGCGCCGGCACCGGTGCTTCACCACAAAGCTTTGGTCCGGTGGTCCGGGCTGCGATGGCGATGGCTAGGATGAGCGGTATCACGCGTTCTCCGGACATGGTTCGTTCCGCCGGCAAGTACTGGCTGCCATTTGGCAAGCGCGTGGTGATTTATGGTGGTGGCCTGGTCGGTATCGAGATGGCGGAGTATCTGGCCGAGCATGGCCGCGAGGTCGTGGTGCTGGAAGAAGGTGCGGTTTTCGCACCCGAGCTGCAGCTGGTTCGCCGTGCCCGGGCGCTTCACGAATGCGACCATTTGGGTGTGGCGCGCATTCCCAACGTTTCCGAGGTCAGCATATTGCCCGCAGGAGTGCGCTATCGCACCCAGGGTGGGCAACTGCGCACCCTGAATGCCGATCATGTGATCCTGGCCGCTGGTGCGGAGGGCGATATGACGCTGGCCAACCGTCTGCAGGGGGATGGCTTCGCAATCCATGCGGTAGGAGACTGCTCTGGGCTTGGATACATCGAAGGCGCCATGAATGAAGGTCATGCGGTGGGACGCTCCCTTTGAGCCGGCACTGAAATCATGATCGCTACGATGTTTCGAAAGCGCCTTTTATGGGGCGTTGCCCTGGTGGTTTTGGGTCTCGGGTTGTATGCCTTGTTCCGTATGCCTTCCCTGGAAAAGGCTCCTCCCTTTCAGCACGGGGACAGCGGGAAACTTGCTGCCAGCGGGGAATGGACTGCCTATGGCGGTGATCTGTCCGGGCGCCGCTATGCCGGGCTGGACCAGATCAATACGGATAATGTGTCGAAGCTCGAAGCCGTGTGGACCTTTCATACGGGAGATACGGCGGATCACAAACAGGATCCGCGCAATCTCCCGGCATTCGAGGCCACCCCCATCAAGGTGGGTGACACGCTCTATTTCTGTACTCCCACCAACGTGATCTTTGCTCTGGATGCCGAAAGCGGAAAGGAGCGCTGGCATTTCAATCCCGGCACCGATACCCGTGGCCACTATCAGGTCACCTGCCGCGGAGTCTCCTTTCACCATCAGGCCGCTGAGGCCAGGGTGTGTCGCGACCGCATTCTCGCCGCGACGCTGGATGCGCGTCTGCTGGCACTCGATGCCGCCAGCGGAAAGCCTTGTCCTGATTTCGGAACCAATGGGCAGGTTTCCCTCCGTACTGGCCAGGAGCCCATCAAGCCCGGCTTCTACAGCATCACTTCACCTCCCGTCGTGGTGGGCGACGTGGCGGTGGTGGGTGGTCTGGTACTGGATAACCAGAGTACCGACGTACCTTCGGGCATCGTCCGTGCCTATGATGTGCGCAGTGGCGAGTTGCGCTGGGCCTGGGATGCGGGCAGTGCAGTCAATCCCTTGCCGGTGAATGCGCCATACGATCGCGGTTCTCCCAATGCCTGGGGCGTTTTTTCCGCGGATGAATCGCTGGGGCTGATCTTTGTTCCCACCGGCAACCGGTCTCCGGATTATTTTGGTGGCGAGCGTTCCGCGGTGGAGGACGCCCATGCCAGCGCCGTGGTCGCCATCGAGGCGGCAACCGGCCGTACCCGCTGGGTATTCCAGACGGTTCACCACGACCTGTGGGATTACGACGTGGCCTCCCAGCCGGTTCTGGTGGACCTGGAGCAGGATGGCAAGCCTGTCCCCGCCCTGGTTCAGGCAACCAAGACCGGGCAGCTGTTTCTGCTTGACCGTCGTGACGGCACACCGCTGACCCGGGTGGAGGAGCGCCCTGTTCCCCAAAATGGTGTGGCAGGGGAAAGACTGGCGGCAACCCAGCCGTATTCGGTCGGGATGCCAAGTCTTCACCCCACGACGCTGCGCAAGGAAGATATGTGGGGCCTGACCCCCATTGATCGATCCTGGTGTGAGCGGGCGTATGAGAAATATCGTCACGAAGGATTGTTCACGCCACCTTCGCTACAAGGCACGATCAACTTTCCGAGCAATCTGGGGGCCAGCAACTGGGGCAGCGTTTCCGTCGATCCCCGGCGCCATATCCTGATCGCCAATACCAACCAGATTGCCTCCATCGCCAGGCTGATTCCACGTGTCGAGGCCGACAGGATGCGTGCCGCCGGAATCACGCTGTATCACCCTTCCGCGGGCACCCCTTTCGCCGCCGACATTCGCCCCTTCCTGTCACCCCTGGGCATCCCCTGCAATGCGCCGCCCTGGGGCGTATTGACGGCGATTGATCTGGATCGGCACCAGATCCTTTGGCAGCGTCCGCTGGGGACAACCCGCGATCTTGCGCCTGTTCCCGTGCCGCTTGCTTTGGGTGTGCCGAATATGGGGGGGAGCCTGATCACTGCCGGAAACCTGATTTTCATCGGTGCGGCAGCGGACAACTACCTGCGTGCGTTTGCTCTGGACAGCGGCAAGGAGTTGTGGCGCGCACGACTTCCTGCGGGCGGTCAGGCGACACCCATGACCTATACGGGAAGAACAGGACGTCAATATGTGGTGATTGCGGCAGGTGGTCACGCCCATCTGGGTTCGACGCTGGGGGATGCGGTGGTCGCCTACGCACTGCCCGGGACGTCGTCCAGGCAGCATCAATGATCCATCGCTTACAAGGAAGGAAGTGCAATGAGTTGCAAACGGTTTGTTGGTAAAAATGTCCTGATCACCGGTGCCGCTTCGGGTATCGGCAAAGCGACCGCGGAGCGGCTGGCCGGAGAAGGCGCCAACCTGCTGCTGGCCGATCTCAATGAGGACGGCGTTGCCGTGGTGGCGGAAACGCTGGCCAAGGCCCATGGAGTTACAACCAGGGGAATCGCATTCGATGCAGGTCAGGCCGCATCCTGCCGCCAGATGGTTGGAGGCGCGGTCGAAATTTTTGATGGCCGTCTGGATGCCCTGTGCAATATCGCGGGGATCATGGACTGGGGTCCCTTCGATACCTTTGGTGAGGAACGGTGGGACCGCATGATGCGCATCAATCTCAACAGCCTTTTCCATATCAATCAGGCTGCCCTGCCGAGCTTGATCGAAAGCAAAGGCAATATCGTCAATATGGCTTCGGCATCAGGCCTGATGGGGATCGCTTATACCACGGCGTACTGCGTGGCCAAGGCCGGGGTCATCGCGATGACCAAGTCCCTGGCGGTTGAATTCGCAGCCAAGGGGGTACGGATCAATGCGGTGGCGCCCGGCGGTGTCAAAACCCCCATGAATGGCAGCGTGCCGTTGCCCGACGGGGTGGATATGGGACTCCTGCAGCGCCTTTGGCCCAAGCTGGGTGACCTATGCGAGGCGGACGAGATTGCCGCCGGTGTCGCCTATCTGGCCTGTAACGAGGCGCGCAATATCACCGGTACCGTGCTGGTGATCGATGGTGGTCAGACGGCAGGTTGAGCGCATTGAGCACGCCGACTCCACCTTCCGGTTCTTCAGGAACGTGCGATCCGGAGAGATCATGCAGGTCAACCACAGCATGTCTTTGGAATGGTGGCCGGAATGCAAAAAGCCAAGAACCGTAAGGTTCTTGGCTTTTGTCTGGTTGCGGGGGCAGGATTTGAACCTGCGACCTTCGGGTTATGAGCCCGACGAGCTGCCAGACTGCTCCACCCCGCGTCTGATCTGAGAGGTGGGATTCTAGCGTAATTCCGCGCTGATGCTCAAGAGCTTCGCGACTTTTTGTTCGGAGCCGGTTTTGTGGTGCGCGGTTTTTACTCACCCGAGCCGCGGGCTGCGCGGCGCAGCCGGTCGCGGATGGCAAGCCATTCAGGCGTATCGGGAGGGGCTTCGACCAGAATGCGGGCAACGCCCTGGTGGTCCAGCTTGCGCAGCGTGCCGTAAAGCGTGCGTGCGTAGCCGGCTGCATCCTCGGGCGCTTGCTGCCGCAAGGTTTTGTCATTGCCCGCGAATGCGGCTTGGGAGAGCACGGCGACCCGCAAGCCTGCCGAGACCAGCGTATCGATACGGGCAGGGAGTTGCCCTGCCGGAACCAGCTCCATGGGTGTGGTGGGTGCGTAGTGGGCTTCGAGACTGCCGGATACGCGAGGCGCCGCCGGTGTTGCGCCCGAGACGGCTTGCCCCAGTGTGTCGGCGATCTGCTGCGCGGTGATGGCACCGGGACGCAGTACGGCGTATACGGGGCCGGAGAGATCGAGGATGGTGGATTCGATACCCACGGTGCAGGGACCACCATCGAGCACCAGGTCGACGCGATCACCGAGTTCTTCGCGCACATGATCCGCGGTGGTGGGGCTGATGCGGCCAAAGCGGTTGGCCGAAGGCGCGGCGATACCGCTGTCGAAGGCCCGCAGCAGTTGCAGGGCCAGCGGATGGGCGGGAACGCGCAGCCCCACGGTGTCCTGGCCACCGGTGATGGCATCGGGCACCTGTGGCTGGCGTTTGAGGATCAGGGTCAGGGGACCGGGCCAGAAGCGTTGCGCCAGTAGCCGGGCGGCCTGTGGAATCTCCCGTGCCCAGCGATCCAGATGATCGGCTGCGGGAATGTGTACGATCAGGGGGTGGTCGGCGGGGCGGCCCTTGGCGGCAAAAATGCGGGCGACGGCTTCCGGGCTGGAGGCATCGGCGCCCAGGCCATACACCGTTTCGGTGGGCAGGGCGACCAGCCGGCCGGTCCGCAGCAGCCGGACCGCCGTGTCGATGTCACTCATCGTGGATGCCGATGGCGGCCCGTGCTTCCATGGCGATTTTCTGCACGGCGGCGGGATCGCTGCCGATCACGGTGAAGTGGCCCATCTTGCGTCCGGGACGCGGATGGTGCTTGCCGTAGAGATGCAGCTTGAGATTGGGTACCGCATGGAGCCTGGCCCAGTCCGGCTCCCGTGCCTGATGGCTGCCGGCGGGATACCAGAGATCCCCCATCAGGTTGACCATGGCGGCGGAGCTGTGAGCGCGGGTTTCTCCCAGCGGCAGGCCGCACAGGGCGCGCACCTGCTGTTCGTACTGGCTGGTGACGCAGGCGTCGATGGTGTGGTGGCCCGAATTGTGAGGGCGGGGCGCCATTTCGTTGACGTAGATGCGGCCGCGGGAGAGGAAGAATTCCACACCCATGGTGCCGATGTATCCCATCTTGCGGATGATGGTGACCGCGATGCTTTCGGCTTCGCCCGCCAGATCGACACCGGTACGTGCCGGGATCAGGGTCACATCGAGAATGCCCTTGCGGTGGCTGTTTTCGGCGACGGGGAAGGTGGCGGTCCGGCCGGTTTCATCGCGGGCCAGGACTACGGAAACTTCATGGTCGAGGGGCAGCATCTGTTCCAGCACACAGGGCTCACCCCTGAATTGGCGGAAAGCGGCGAGTGCTTCATCGCGATTGGCGACCCGGGCCTGACCCTTGCCGTCGTAGCCGAACCGGGCCACCTTGAGAATGGCCGGAAACAGCGTGGAGCCGGTGGCTTCCAGATCGGTTTCGTTGTGGATTTCGGCGTAGGGTGCGTGAGGAAGGCCGTGCTGTCTCAGGAAACCCTTTTCGGCCATGCGGTTCTGACAGATGGCCACGGCTTCGGCAGCGGGGCGCACGGCGACGAATTTGGCCAGATAGGCCAGAGTGGTGGCCGGAACATTCTCGAATTCGGTGGTCACTGCCGCACATTCGGCAGCCATGCGATCCAGGGCCTGGGTATTGGTGTAGTCGGTCTGCAGATGGTGGTCGGCAATGTGGCCGGCGGGGCTGTGGGGATCCGGATCGAGCACCATCACGCGATAACCCATCTCGTGGGCCGCCATGACAAAAAAGCGGCCCAGCTGGCCGCCCCCGAGCATGCCGAGCGTCGCGGGGGGCAGGATCATTGCGGCAGTTGCATGGCAAGCACCTTTTCGCTTTGCCGTGCGCGGAAATCGTGCAGTTTCGTGGACAGGATCCTGCCCGGATCATCCTTGGCCATGGCGAGAATGGCGATGGCGGTGAGGGCCGCGTTGGCCGCACCCGCCTCGCCGATGGCGAACGTGGAGACGGGGATGCCGCGCGGCATCTGCACGATGGAGAGCAGGGAGTCGAGCCCGTTCAGTGCTTTGGAACGGACCGGTACCCCCAGCACCGGCACGATGGTTTTGGCGGCCAGCATTCCCGGCAGGTGGGCGGCACCGCCGGCGCCGGCGATGATGGCGCGCAGCCCCCGTTCCTGCGAGGAAGCCGCGTAATCGAACAGCAGGTCCGGTGTGCGATGTGCGGAGACGACGCGGGCTTCGTAGTGCACGTCGAATTCCTGCAGAATCTCGGCAGCCACCTTCATCGTGGGCCAGTCGGAATCCGAACCCATGACGATGCCGACCAGGGGATGAGAATTCATGCGGTTTTCTCCATGAGGGTGCGCTCGGCCGCCTCCAGGGTGTTGGCCAGCAGCATGGTGATGGTCATTGGGCCGACGCCGCCGGGCACCGGGGTGATCCGGCCGGCCACTTCCCTGGCCGATTCGAAGTCCACATCGCCACACAGCTTGCCGTCGGGCAAACGGTTGATGCCCACGTCGATCACCGTGGCGCCGGGTTTGATCATGTCGCCGCGGATCATCCTGGCGCGACCCACGGCGGCTACCAGAATGTCGGCGCGGCGGGTGTGGAAGGCCAGGTCACGGGATTGTGAATGGCAGACGGTGACGGTGCAGCTCTGGGCCAGCAGCAGCATGGCCATGGGCTTGCCGACGATGTTGCTGCGGCCGACGATCACGGCCTCGGCACCCTTGAGGTTCACCTTTTCCGCTTCCAGCATCTTCATCACGCCATACGGGGTGCAGGGAATGAAGCGGGGATT
Organism: Pseudomonadota bacterium; assembly: GCA_018241695.1. Taxonomy (GTDB): domain Bacteria; phylum Pseudomonadota; class Gammaproteobacteria; order Burkholderiales; family Rhodocyclaceae; genus Denitratisoma. The sequence goes on from JAFEDH010000002.1 coordinate 185,662, forward strand.
GCCCTGCATCAGCGCGCCGATGTTTCCGGCATGAAAACCATCCACATCCTTGGATGGGTCGATGGCTTCGAGCACGGCATCCTCGTCGAAATGCCCGGGCAGGGGCAGTTGTACCAGGATGCCGTGCACTTCGGGGTCGGCGTTCAGTTCGGCGATGCGCGCGAAGACCTCGGCGGGATCGATATCGGCCGCATAGGAATCCTTGATCGAGCGCATGCCGGCCTTCTCGCAGGCGGCGACCTTGTTCCTCACATAGACGGCGGAGGCGGGATCTTCACCCACCAGGATCACAGCCAGGCAGGGTGTGACGCCCTGGGACTTGAGGGTTGCAGCCCGTTCGGCGAGTTGGCCACGCACGGAAGTGGCAAGGGCAAGGCCATCAAGGATGCGAGCGGTCATAAATCACCCGGAGCTGAAAAGGGGCGGATTATCCGGATTCCCCGTGTCACCGTCCAGTCGGGAACAGGCTGTCCGCCTGGGATACTATCCCTTCCGGAGCATGTGGACCACGGGTTTGTCCGCCGTGGCGTTACGGTATCGGCCACCATGATCAGCGGGGTAGCAATCCCATGGAACTTGAACAGTGTGTGTTTCTGGTTACCGGGGCGGGCTCGGGCCTGGGTGAGGCGGTGGCCCGTGCGGCTGTCGCGGGAGGAGCGCGATGTGTATTGGCCGATGTGAATCCGGAATCGGCCGGTCGCGTGGCAGGTGAACTGGGTGCCGGAGCACGAGCAATCGCCTGTGATGTGCGCCGCGCCGAAGCGGGTGAAGCCGCCGTCGCTTTGGCCCGCGATGTGTTTGGCGGCCTGCATGTGCTGGTCAATTGCGCCGGCATTGCTTCCGGCGAGAAGGTGGTGGGCCGCAATGGTCCGCACGGGCTGGAGGCGTTCAGCCGGACCATCGAAATCAATCTGGTGGGAAGTTTCAACATGCTGCGTCTGGCCGCGGCCGCCATGGTGGGCAACACCCCGAATGCGGGCGGAGAGCGCGGCGTGATCGTGAATACCGCTTCCATCGCCGCTTTTGAAGGGCAGATCGGACAGGCGGCCTATTCGGCTTCCAAGGCCGGCGTGGTCGGGATGACGCTGCCGGCGGCGCGTGAGCTGGCCCGGCACGGCATCCGCGTCATGACCATCGCGCCGGGCATTTTCGAGACGCCCATGGTCAAGGGCATGAGCCCGGAACTGCAGGAGGCTATCGGGCGGGGCATCCCGTTTCCCTCCCGCCTTGGCCGGCCGGAGGAATTTGCAGCGCTGGTGCGTCATATCGTCGGCAATCCGATGCTCAACGGCGAGACGATCCGTCTCGATGGCGCCGTGCGCCTGGCGACCGGATAGGCTGCAGGGTATGGATCCGGTTGTCATTGTCGCCGCGCGGCGCACGCCGATCGGCGCCCTCAACGGGCAGTTCGCCTCGCTTTCCGCACCTCGGCTGGCCTCGACGGCGATCGCGGCTGTCGTTGCGGATGCGGGGCTGCCTGCCGACGCTTACGACGAGGCTCTGGTGGGGTGCGTATTGCCGGCGGGGCTGGGCCAGGCGCCGGCCCGGCAGGCGGTACTTGGGGCGGGACTGCCCGGGTCGGTGGCCTGCACCATGGTGAACAAGGTTTGCGGCTCCGGCATGAAGGCACTGATGCTGGGTCATGATCTTGTTCTGGCCGGAACCGCGCGGACAGTGCTTGCCGCAGGCATGGAGTCGATGACCAATGCACCGTATCTCCTGCCGGGCGCACGCCAGGGCTATCGCTATGGCCATGTCCGCACGCTCGATCATATGGCCTTCGATGGGCTGGAAAATGCCTACGATGGCCAGCCGATGGGTGTTTTCGGTGAATTGTGCGCGGAGCGCTACGGTTTCGGCCGAGAAATGCAGGATGCCTTCGCCCTCGAATCGGTGCGTCGCGCCCGGATGGCGCTCACGGAAGGATGCTTCGCCGCCGAGATCGCTCCCGTCACGGTGACCGATCCTGGTGGCGAGAAGCGGGTGGCCATGGACGAGACGCCAGGCCGCTGCCGGCCCGAGAAGATCACCTCCCTGCGTCCGGCTTTCAAGGTGGATGGCAGCATCACCGCAGCCAGTGCATCGTCGATTTCCGATGGTGCGGCGGCACTGGTGGTGACGCGCGAATCCGTGGCGCGCGGGGCGGGAGCGCCGCTGCTGGCCCGGATCATGGGGCATGCTACCCATGCACACGATCCTGCCTGGTTCACCACGGCCCCGGTGGGAGCAATCCGCAAGCTCCTCGACCGTCTGGGCTGGTTGGCAACGGATGTGGATCTGTACGAGATCAATGAAGCCTTTGCCGTCGTGGCACTGGCAGCCATCCATGATCTGGGCCTGGATCCCGGGCGGGTGAATGTCCATGGTGGCGCCTGTGCCCTGGGCCATCCCATCGGCGCCAGCGGTGCGCGCATCGTTGTCACCCTGGTCCATGCCCTGCATCGGTACGGGTTGCGACGTGGCGTGGCGGCGCTGTGCATCGGGGGTGGCGAGGCAACTGCGGTGGCCATCGAGCGGATGTGAACCCGGCTGGTGGTGCCTTTGCTCTGCGCCGGCCAGAACCGTTGAGGCTTGACAGTCGTGGCTATCCGTGTAGAGTATGGCGCATTATGAAATAACATTTCATTATGCGAAATAAAAGGGAGGGCATGCAAATCCTGTCCCTTGGTTTAATCTAGCCGCAAGCGTCTGCCGATCCGCAGACCCGGAACAACGCTCAAAAGGAGGATGCAATGTCTGCATTGCCCACTCATCTGGCGGCGACGGACGTCGACCCTGAGGAAACCCGCGAGTGGCTCGATGCCCTGGAGGCCGTGATCGGCCAGGTGGGGCCCGAGCGCGCCCATTACCTGATTGAACGTCTCATCCAGTTGAGCAACGAGTCGGGGATCAATATCCCCTATGCCGCCAATACCGGATACATCAACTCCATTCCGGTCGACGCGCAGGTGCGTGCCCCGGGCGATTACGCCATCGAAAGCCGCATTCGCGCCTATGTGCGCTGGAATGCCGTGGCCATGGTGTTGCGGGCCAACAAGGATCACTCCGGCCTGGGTGGCCACATTGCCAGCTTTGCCTCCGCAGCGACGCTGTTCGATGTGGGGTACAACCATTTCTGGCATTCCATCGACTCACCCCAGGGATCGGACCTGGTCTTTATCCAGGGCCACTCGGCGCCCGGCATCTACGCCCGCGCTTTCCTGCTCGGCGGACTCAAGGAAGAGCAGCTCGACAATTTTCGCCGCGAGGTCGACGGCAAGGGACTGTCGTCCTATCCCCACCCCTGGCTGATGCCCGAGTTCTGGCAGTTCCCCACCGTGTCGATGGGGCTGGGACCATTGCAGGCCATCTATCAGGCACGCTTCATGAAGTATCTGCAGGACCGCAGCCTGTGCCAGACCGAAGGTCGCAAGGTCTGGGCGTTCATGGGGGATGGCGAGATGGATGAACCTGAATCCATGGGCGCCATCGGCATGGCCGGCCGGGAGCGGCTGGATAACCTGATCTTTGTTATCAACTGCAATCTGCAGCGCCTCGACGGCCCGGTGCGGGGCAATGGCAAGATCATCCAGGAACTGGAGGCGGAATTCCGCGGTGCCGGCTGGAATGTGATCAAGGTGGTCTGGGGATCGTACTGGGATCCGCTGCTGGCCCGCGACAAGACCGGCGCCCTGCGCCGGCGCATGATGGAGTGCGTGGATGGCGATTACCAGACCTTCAAGTCACGGGATGGCGCCTACGTGCGCGAGCATTTCTTCAATACACCCGAACTCAGGGCCATGGTCGCCAACTGGACCGATGACGACATCTGGCGCCTCAATCGCGGTGGCCACGATCCGCACAAGGTGTATGCGGCCTACCATGCCGCGGTCAATCACAAGGGCCAGCCCACCGTGATTCTGGTCAAGACCATCAAGGGCTATGGCATGGGGGAATCGGGCGAGGCGCAGAACATCACCCATCAGCAGAAGAAAATGGGCGCCACCTCGCTGAAATCCTTCCGGGACCGGTTCAAGCTGCCGGTTGCGGATGATGAACTGGAAAACCTGCCTTTCCTGCAGTTCGCGGAGGGATCGCCCGAGCTGGATTACATGCGCGAAAAGCGTAATGCACTCGGTGGCTATCTGGCCAAGCGCCGGCGTAGCGTCGAGCCGTTGCCGGTGCCGCCGCTTTCAGCCTTCGATGCGCAGGTCAAGGGGAGCGGTGAAGGGCGTGAGTTTTCCAACACCATGGCGTTCGTGCGCATCCTCAATACCTTGCTCAAGGACAAGGTGCTGGGCAAGCGTGTGGTGCCCATCGTGGTGGACGAGTCGCGCACATTCGGCATGGAGGGCTTGTTCCGCCAGATCGGTATCTGGAACCAGCAGGGACAGCAATATGTGCCGCAGGATGCCGATCAGCTGATGTTCTACAAGGAGACCAAGGACGGCCAGATTCTCCAGGAAGGGATCAACGAAGCCGGCGCGATGGCGAGCTGGATCGCGGCCTCCACCGCCTACTCGACCCACGGCGTGCAGATGATCCCCTTCTACGTCTTCTATTCCATGTTCGGTCTGCAGCGCACCGGAGACCTGGCCTGGGCGGCAGGGGATTCCCGCGCACGCGGCTTCCTGATCGGCGGAACGTCGGGACGCACCACCCTCAATGGCGAGGGCTTGCAGCACGAGGATGGCCATAGCCAGTTGCTGGCGGCCACCATTCCCAACTGCATTTCCTACGATCCGACCTTTTCCTTCGAAGTGGCGGTGATCATCCAGGACGGGCTGCGCCGCATGGTCGCCGAGCAGGAGGATGTGTATTACTACATCACGCTGCTCAACGAAAACTACGAACATCCGTCGTTGCCCGAAGGTGCGGTGGCGGATATCCTCAAGGGGCTTTACCTGCTGCGGAAGGGCGCGGCGTCGAATGGCCCGCGCGTGCAGTTGCTCGGTTCCGGCGCCATTTTCCGCGAAGCGATCGCGGCTGCCGAACTGCTGCGCGGCGAATGGGGGGTGGAGGCCGATCTGTGGGGCGCTCCCTCTTTCAACGAACTGGCGCGCGATGGCCAGGATTGCGTGCGCTGGAATCTGCTTCATCCCAAGGACAAGCCCCGCGTTCCGCACGTGACGGCCCGATTGCAGGACACCCGCGGCCCGGTGATCGCCGCCACCGACTACATGAAGCTCTATGCCGAACAGATACGGGCCCATGTGCCGCGCAACTACGTGGTGTTGGGTACCGATGGCTACGGCCGCTCCGACACGCGCGAAAAGCTGCGCCACTTCTTCGAGGTGGACCGTTACTGGATCACCGTTGCCGCCCTCAAGGCCCTGGCCGACGAGAATGCCGTGAAACCCGGTGTGGTGGCCGAGGCGATCGCCCGTTACGGACTCGATCCGGACAAACCTAACCCTCTTACCGTTTGAGCCGGAGCCATCATGAGCCAACTGCTGGAAGTGAAGGTTCCCGACATCGGTGATTTCACGGACGTACCGGTGATCGAGGTGTATGTGAAGGCGGGAGATGCGGTGGAGGCCGAGGGTCCGCTGGTGAGTCTGGAG
>JAFEDH010000030.1 GCA_018241695.1 Pseudomonadota bacterium
AGGCACGCCATGCCCGACAATACCGTCACCCTGATTTCTTTTTTATTCCACATGGTGGCCGCTCCCCGAACTGCAGTTTTGTCAGTAGGCGCGGCAAGGCGTGGATATCCGATGCCGCAGTCGAAACCCTTGTCCATGCAGAGCGATTATTGCGCCCAAGGTGTCAGGATGCAATCGGGCAGCCCAACGCATGTTCAGAAATGGTTGTGAAATCCCGGGTTAATCATAGGGGGGCCGCCGGAGTATTGTCACCCGTGTGCTTTCACTTCGTGGAAGTTCAAACCTGATGTCGATCGATTACTGGCCGGTGGCAGGTTCTGGCCGGGTGACGTCACTTTCCGGGTTCACCTGCGCTGGCGGGGGTCGGGAAATTTGGGCAAGCAGACGCAATACGTCAATAGTTTCCGTGCGTACCTGACCTGTGTGCGTCTCCGGAAAGCGCATCTCCCGGATCGCCGCCTCTACCCGCAGCAATTGTGCTTCGGTCAGGGCGGGGAGTTTGTCCCACAGGATTTGCCCGGGCCGACCATCCTTGTCCATCAGCATGACCACTGCGACTTCGCCCGGACGCAGCGTCACCCGCGTAGCGGTTCCTGCGGCCTTGTGCTGCCCTGTCTGTGAGCCTGTAGCAGGCTTGGAGGTGACTCGGGCTGCGGGTGTCTCCGGTGTGGGCCGGGGCTGGGGTTGATTCGGAGGTGAGATGGCGACAGGAGATACGCCTGCTTGTGTCAGGACAGGGGTCGATTCCGGGGGGCGACGTGATTTGTGGGCCTGTTGCTGAAGCCGGCTTCGTGAGGCAGCAGTAACAGCAGATTCGAGTTCAACCGTAAGTACGGGTTGTCCGGATGGCCGGTTGGGTGCTGCGGGATATGCCAGCAACAGCAAGGCGGCATGCAGCGCCAGGGAAAGCAGCAGGGCGATCCGCAGGGTGGATGCCTGCGGATCCGTGCTGCCCGAAACGGGTGATGCCATCAATACGCCTCAAATTCCCTCCACAGATTGCGCTTGCCGAGAAACCCGCCAGGGCCGCTTGCGACAGGAATCTTGGCGGAGAGTTGCTGATAGTTCGATTTGGTGACAATCGCGGTGAACCCGCTGCCGATCTTGATGGCCGTTACCCCCACCACGAGGGAGTCGGATATCTGCTGGCTGGCCATGGAGCCGGCGACAGAAAGCCCGGTCTGGAAATCGATATCGTTGAGCCATGAGGTTCCCCCCACCGTGCAGCTGTTGGCCGCCGGGAGGTTGGTGGCGAAGACCAGGGTACCCATCACCAGCTTCATGTCCACGTTCATGCGTTCGCCACTGTCGGGGAAATTGAGGTACCAGCCACCATAGATGGTCCAGTCCATCGCAGTTCCGTTTTCATTGGCACACATTCCCGTAGCAGAACTTACCGTCGCGGTGGAGCCGCTGCAGACCATGCGGCTGTTGACGGTCGCGCCATTCGCCGTGGTGGTGATGGTGGCACCGTTGTCCATGGTTTCGATCAGCTTGCGCTGCAGGAACATGGGGACGGTCAACCCGCCCACTACCGTGGTATCGGTTTGCGGATTCCATGTGGCCTGGGTGCCGGCTCCCAGACCATTGTCGGCGCCCAGGGTATCTTTGATGGCGTAAAAACTGTTCTGGGTGGTGCTGGTGAGATCGGAGAGTTCCAGGTATTTGCCGGTACCGATATAGACCACCCGGGTTCCGGTGGAGAGCTGGGTGAGTTCCGGTTTGGTGCTGATCGGTTCGGCAACTCCGCCTGCAGACAGGTGGGCCAGCTTGAAAACCGGCAACAGTGTACCGGTGAGGTCGAAGCGCCAGAGATCCCCGTTCAGGTCGCCGCTGTATACCTGCGTTGCGGTGTTGTCGCTGGAGGGCGAATTGACCCAGGCGGAAATCTTGCCAAGATTGCTGGGCGTACCCGCGCTGCCCGAGCCGGTGGACATGGGGAATCCGGCCAGAATCGAACCCGTCTTCGGATTGAGGGCGAAGAGCCGGCCCACGCCATCGCTGTTGTTATAGCCGGACGAGAAGAATACGGCCCAGTTCCCGCCCGGAGTTTTGGCGATGCTGGCATTGGACACCGAGTAGCCCAGTTGAGCGGTGCTGAACTCCCAGAGGAAGATCGGATTGGTCGGATCGGTGACGTCCAGGGCGACATACGAGGTGCCTCCGGGCCCCTGTCCGGCAACCATGACGGTGTGCCAGTCATTGGCGCCGCCACCAAAATTCGCGTCACCGATGGTGATCAGGCCGTCGACGAAGAACTGATGGGTGTAATTGACATCGGCGAGAACCTTCATCGACGCCATGGCCTGACGCGGGATGTAGGCCCACATTTCACCACCCGGCTGTACCGCAGCACCGCTGACGGTCACGGGAGCGGTGTCGGCATTGAACGCGTGGATCATGCCGTCTTGTGCCGAAACAAAGATCACGGGCCGGCGGGAGGCAGCAGTTCCCGAGGTTGTGAAAGTGGAATAGCCCGGGTCCGCATATTGCTGGCTGGGGGCTTTCATGAAGGTGGGCTGGGTATCCACGACATCACCCATGACATGGGTGCGCAGACGCCAGATCTGGGGATGGCTGCTGTTGCCATCGGATTCCAGCCCCCGGTTTCCGCGCAGGAAGTTGACCAGGTTGAACGCGGTGATGTCGGTGGGATTGCTGACCGACAGGGTGGGGTACTGGGAGAGACTGGTCGGGCTGAAGTAGGCCTGCTCTCCGGGTGTGAGATTGCCGTAGGTAAACAGCCGCAGCGGATCTCCACTGGCGTTGGAAACCGGCGCCACGAAGATGCGTCGTGCGGACCAGGTATAGGCATCGAGCAGGGCCTGGGTCGACCATTGGCAGCCACTGCCGGCGACACCGCAATTGGTGTCGCTCGAAACCGCACCGGTTGTCAGGTCGATGGAGCGGGACTGCAGGTCGCCGGTCCAGTCCACGGTGGTGTAGCTCGCCACGTAGGCAAAGTTGTCTCCGGCAACCGGCTGCAGATTCGATGTGGCGGCGGCGGCGGCGGACCCCACCCGGGAGCCGATTTCATTCAGTGCCGAACGCAGGCCGGTCACGACATTGGGCAGGTTGCGCGCATTGAAATATTTGCCGTGCCCGTTGACCGTGGCATGCCACATGTCATCGACACCGGTAGGGTCGAGGTTGGCGACGGCAGGCCAGTTCAATGTCCCGGCCTTGATCGCGGCGAAATCACCGGTCTGGGCGGTCTGGTAGTCGGAGCGGTATTTCAGGTATCCGTCGATGCCCAGCCCCATGGCGTAGAAAACCAGATGCTGGGCCTGGTTCGGGTCATTGGGCGTCACATTGACATTGTTGGTGGATACATCCAGCCCTGCGCTGTTGGTGGTATTGCCGAGCGCCGCACTGCGCAGGTCGGTACTGTAGTAATACCAGGCCACATCCGCCAGGGTACGGCATGAGCTGTAATTCAGGCCCCGTGTGGTGCCGATGATGGGCGGACAGGTGGTGGATGGCATCTGCCCGTCGTAGTAGGGGCGGGGAGCGGTCGCCGCGTTGTTGTCCACGTTGCCGACATCGGTGGTGCCCGCCGCCGTGGTGAGGGTGGTATTGGAGGGTTCGTTCTCGTTCCAGAATCCGTCGGTGACCAGCAGCATGAAATTCTGCTGGCAGGAATACTGGAGCGGATCCGGCGATGCCCCCAGCATGTGCGCATAGTAGTGGCCGATTTTTGCGAGTTGCGCCCGCAGCGGCGTGGAACATGACGGGTAGGCTGCGATCAGCTTGCCCCACCAGTTGGTGCGCTGGTTGAGCACTTCACCACCCGTGTCGGCAAACTGGGCAAGAGGCAGCTGGACAGTGTTGCCATATGCATTGCAGATGTTGTCGTAACCGATCCGGTAGCTTGGCCCCAACTGGCTGAAGGCCAGTGAAGAAGCTGACTTCATCATCAGCACCCGGGTTCGGTAATACGTGTACCAGTTGGCGAAGTTCTGGATTTCCTGGGCATAGGTGCATGTAGCTGCCGTACAGTCGGTACGGGCCGAAGTGCGGTTGTAGCTGTTGTTTGCGGGTGCGACATCGATACGGCGGAAGATTCCGACACCGGTCCAGTGGTTGGCGGTGGGGTCGGCATTGGCGCCCCCGGACATGGTTACCGCGGGCAGGGAGCCGTTGGCATTGTTGGGAATGGCCAATGCGGAGGGCGGGGAGCCATTGCTCATGGTGGAGGCACTGGTACTGATGGTGCCGGTGGCGATCCCGGCCGGGGGAATGCCGCTGACGGTGGTGCCCTCAGCGGCATAGCCGCCGGAGAAGGCGGATACCTGGGACAGGTAGGGAGCAAAATCCTCGGTCCCCGCACTGGAGCTCGATCCCGGATTGGTCTGTGTGACTGCGCCGAAGGAAATCGAGGAGTCGGCATTGATGACAAACCCCTGTCCGGCATTGATGCCGCAGGCCGCGGCGCCCACCGGTCCGGTCAGTGTGCAGGTCGGGCTGGGTGAGGTGGCAGTGGCAGGCGGGCAGCTCAGGGTATAGCCGTTGCTTCCGATGTTGCCGCTGGTGGAGGGGGCCACCGCACCGGTGAGGTTGTTGATGCGCTGGTAGGTCAGGCTGGCCGGTGCGGTACCGGTATTGGGCGGCGTACCGGGCAGGATCGAGGTGGTGCCGCACTTCAGGGCGCTGATGGTCTTGTTGGCGGCGGTGGCATTCTGGATGTCGAAGATCCAGGTCGGGGAACTTCCGGCATAGGTGGTGCGGGACTGGGCACCCACCGAAATCGTTCCGCTCTTGGTCACGGAAAGCGTGGCGCAGTTGTTCGGGCCGGCGATGGTGCAGGTGCGTGTGGGAGACGGCTGGGTGGCGGCAGCGCCGCAGCCATCGCTGACCGAATATCCACCGCTCAGGTTCGATATCAGCCCGGTGGCGAGATTGTTGACGCGCAGGTAATTGTATACACCGGTGTTGGGCGTGGTGAAGTTCTGCATGGTATTGATACCGTTGCAGCGGAGGTTATAGATGTTCAGATTGTCTCCGGCGGTGCCCGAGTTGGGTGCCGTCACCGCAAGGGACCAGGTCGGGCTGGCAGCAGGAATAATCGTGCGGTTACCGTTCACGACGCCGGGTGCAGAGCTGCCATTGACACTGATACCGCTGCCGCCGCTATAGCTGAAATTCAGGTTGGAGCTGGCGCAGGAGGCCGGGCCATTGATCGTGCAGGTAGCCACCGGGCTGCCGGTGGTAGCAGTGGCCGGGCAGGAATAGGAAAAGCCGTTTGCTCCCCGCGAGCTCAGGCTGTTGGCCAGATTGTTGATGCGCTGGGCAACCTGGGAGGGGGATGCGCCCGTATCGGCGGATCCGGTCATCAGGGTGTCGCTGGAGTCTCCGGCACAGGCGATCTGGGTCACGCCTTCGCTTGGCGCGACAACGTTGGTAATGGAAAATGTGTAGTAATAACGGTTGAGCCCGCCATCGATGGCGTTGTCGTAGTGTTGCGTGACGGGGCCGACCGAAAGATTGATGCCATAGGTGGTGACATTGATGCCGCCGGGGCAGCGGTCAGCGGGGCTGTTGTTGAGGCGTGCCCGCGCAACCGTGCAATCGACCTGTGTCGAACTCGAGTTGGTGCAGAACGAGAGTCCGCCGGTACGCCAGCCGTTGGTCACGGTGGAGCCCGGAATGGCGAGATTGATATTGTTCTGCAGGGTGTTGGCGTAGTTGGGCGGGCTGGTGGAACCTGTGCTGGCCGATCCGCTGATGGTCGAGGTGCCGGCGCAACTGATGCCGGTAATCGACCGGTTGTCGGTGGTGGCACCGGTGAGGTTGAAGCTCCATTGCGGGTAGGCGGCAGCCCCGGGATTGACGGCGGTGATGGAGAGGCCGATTCCCGCATCGACGTTGGTCGACAACCCGCCGGGGCAGGCGGAGGCGCCGGCCGGGCCGGTCAGTGTGCAGTTGCCGGCGGAGAGGCAGGTCCAGTTGTAGCTGTTGATGCCACGGCCATTGATCCCCCCTGTGCCGGTCGTCAGCGAGGTCGCATAGCTCGATGGTGTCCCCGTATTGATGCTGCCGGTGAGCAGGTTGCCGCTGCCACCGCAACTCAGGCTGGTGATGGTCTGGTTGTCGGTGGTGGCGCCCGTGAGGGGCAGGGTCCAGGTGGCATAGGCGCCGCTACCGCCGGCGGCGGCGGGACTGGTGGTCGACAGGGTGATGGTCGGATCGGGGGTAATGGAAAGATTGGCGCAGGCCGGTGCGCCGACCGGGCCGGTCACTGTGCAGCGATACTGCGGTGAGGCCATGGCGGCATTGGTGCAGGAATAGGAATAGCCACTCACCGTCTGGCCGCTGAGCCCGGATTGCAGATTCTGTACATAGTTAACGTTGGCCGAGGTGGTGCCTGTGCTGCGTCCTGAAACTACCGTGGTACCGCCGCAGGTGATGGAGGTGAGCGGGGCATTGTCGGCGGTCGCGTTGGTAATGGGGAAGGTCCACTGCGGGGCCTGGCCGGCGGTGGCGGAGGCGGCACTACCGCTCAGGAATGAGAACGATACGTTGTTGTAGGTATTGCCCGCGGGGGCACTGACCAGAACATCGTAATTGCTGCCGTTTGCCACCGGCGCGGCGGCGGTGAAGCCGGCACCTACCGCAGCGGCGAGGGTGTTGGCATTGGTCAGGACCTGGGTCCCGTCGACCAGCTGTGCCGAAGTGATATGGCCGACAATGGTGGTGATCCCGACCTGGATGCCGCCGAGATCTCCGGCTTTGCCGGGGTGGCCGGAACTGGTGACGCGGAATTTTCCGGTTGCCTTGGTGGGATTGGCAACCACCACCAGGGGGCCGTTGCAGCTGGCCGAGCCGGTGATATTCACGGTGGCGCCGCTGGCCGCGGCGGTGCAGCCGGCGCGGGAGAACTTGGAGGCGATATCGGCGGCAATGGCACTGGTGGCCAGCCCGTCGGCGATGGTACCGCTGGGATAGAGCAGCGGCTTGGACGTGAGCACCGAGGTACCGTTGAGGGTGATGTCATCGATACGGGTGGGGCCGCCGGTCGGGTTGACGGTGATGGTGCCCGGATACTGGGTGCTGGTGGGAGGACCGGAAACGGTGATGGTGGCGCCGTTATCGACCGTGTCATTGCTGATGCGCTGAATGCTGACCCATGCATCCACCGTGGATTGGCAGGTGCCATAGGTGAGCGTCGGGTCCGCGGGAGAGCCGGATTTTGCAATATAGGCGGACTGGTTGGGGCCGGAATTGATGCCCTGACAGATCGCCTGGGCGATGTTCCCGCAGGAGACACCCGTCCCGCCACCGCAACTGGCGGAGGAGACGATGCTGCCGCTGATCAGCTGGGCGGTGGAGGTGTCGGTCCGGGTCAGGGTGATGCCGGTGATCTGGTAGTTGATGGGCGCCTGGAGGACAGTGATCGTGCCGGTCGAGTTGACGGCGGCGGCGGCGGGCGGACCCGTCACCAGCACTTGTTGTCCGTTGGGCGTGGTGCCGGCAATGGCGGCCTGAAGCAGGATGGTGGCCCCGGTCTGGGCGCAGCCATAGCCGCTGGTGAGGGTGTTGGCATTGATGGTGGTGCAGATTGCCTGCGCCATGGTGGTGGGCGTATCGCTGGCGCCGGCGGTAAATGTGGCGCCAGAAACGATGTCGGTGCCTCCCACGGTGACCGAGGTGATCGACTGGCCTGCCGAGACAGACTGGATGACGATGGTGGCCGTCGCCTGAACTCCCTGGGCGCCGGCTGCAACCCACCCGCCAAGATAATTGGGAATGTAGTGCGTCAGATCCCGGCTGGCCTGGCAATTACCGAAGCCATGGGTGAGCGGGTTGTAGTAGGAGCACCAGCGGAAAAGGGCGGGAATGTTGAAGGTCACGCCGCCGATCACCTGGGCGGTGGTGGCGCTGACGCAGTTGGTGAGATTGGCGTCACTGCAATATTCCGCCGGGCTCATGACGTAATAGGAGGCCGGGCCGGAATAGGTCTTGCGAAAGTTGTAAGCGGCGTTTGGAAAAAGGGTGCTGTTGCTGGTATCACTGTTTTCCACGCATTTCCCGCCCGACGTGGGATCGGCGGCGGAGGGGCTGGCCGTGGAACTGTTACACCAGACCTCATGCGGGTAGCTCGTCACGAGATTGGTGGTGGCGGCACCCGAATAGCCGTTTTGCAGTGCGGCCGCAGGATTTGCGGCCGGGTACGAGGTACCGTCGGCACGTACCGGCGGAGTGTAGAGCGTGTTGGGATCGTAGTACTGGCGATTCACCGCCCCGGTTGCGTAGGGGATCTGGGTCGTTGTGGTGCAACTGGGTGATTGGGTGGTGTCCCTGGGGGTGCCACCGAGGTTGTTGCTCGTGGTGCCCCAGCACATCCCCCAGACAGCGCTGTTCAGGCCGCCCACCAGGGCGACGAAGGGGGCCGAGGTGTAGCCGGCCCCCGCTGAATCGATCTGGATATTGGCGATCTTGCTCGGGTAGGAGCCGGCAACCGGTACGGCGTGGGCCGTGGCGCCCGTACCGCCGCCGCCCTGGATGACGACGGCGGGCGCAGAGGTATAGGTCGTCCCCCAGCCTCCGGGCGGGTTGCAGTTGCTTGGAATTGCACCGGAGGAGCAGATGTTGGTTACGGTGCCGCCACCGACATAGGCGGTGGCACCATCTCCCACGGTCCCGCCGAGACTGCCCGGATCGGCTGCAACAGTGCTGTAGCTGATGTAATCCGGAGAGAAATCCCAGGCCATGGAGCCGGAATCGTCCAGCACGTACATGATGTTGGGCCGGACCACGGAGGTGGTGCTGTTGGCAAGAGGAGCGCTGGCCAGCGTCAGGGCGGCCACCTGGGCGGTCTGGGTCAGCAGCATGGCTCCCATGACACACCAGGCGGTAATACGGCGGAAGGATGATGGCTTCATGGTCTCACCTTCGGGGCTTGAGTGAAGATCGACGGGTGTCGGCTCTAGTAGAAAAAGGATTGCACGTAGCGGCTGTTATGCATCGGTCCGACAACCTTGACCGTGATCCGGTAATACACGTGGACCAGGGAACTGGACAGTCCGCAGTAATTGGGGGAATCGGTGTCATGCGAACATCCCGGATTGTTGCTGGCGGCCTGTAGCGGTCCGGTACAGCCGGCGCCGGGGCAGGGGCCATAGGCGCCCGACATGCGGTGCACGACGTAATACAGGGTGTATTGGTTGACCGGTATGGGAGTGCTGCCGCCAAACGCCATCGCACAGGGCCGGCCGCTGGAATTGGTGCCTGCGAAATTGTAGGTCTGGGGCAGGAAGGCTGCGGTGTTGCTGCATCCCGGGTCGGCTTCGTTATAGATTGCGTAATAGCCGGGCAGGGTCGCGGCGCTGGTGTTGTCGAGGGCGCTGCTGTTGCCACTGAGGGTGGATTGCACCCAGAGATAGGCGGTTTGACCGGCCACGTCGGCAACCCGGGTGGCGGCCTGACGGAAGGCGATATTGCCGGCGGTGGAGATGCCGCCGCGCATGGCATAGAGCAAACCCAGGGAGGAGAGCAGGATGACCGAGAGCATGACAATTGTCATGACCAGGGAAAACCCCTGCTCCTTGCGCCGGGAGATGCCCGAGAAGGCGGTTAGCGTGACCATATGACGTTCTTCAGCGGAACGATGGTGGAGTAGGCCCGATAGCGGAAGTGCGTGTCAGGTACGGAGCACTGCACTTCCATCGTTCCGGGGTCGGTGCCGCATTGGCCCAGTGCCGGCGCACCCATGGTGCTGTTGCCGGAAATCGGCGGCAGGATGGAGAACATGGACGGGGCATTGACCGGAGCTTTTTCGGTCAGGGGGCTGCGCGCCAGCACACCGATGCGGATGGCGACGACACGGCTGGCGGTGGTGTTGTCGATGGCGGTGTTGCCGTCGACCCAGCCGGTGACCGCATAACTGGATGCTGTGGCCGAAAGCCCGTACTGTGCTTTCAGAAACACGATTTCATCCACCACGCTGTTGGCGCCATAGGCGGGAAAATCGGCAGCCCGGAGCGCGTAGAGGCCATTGGTGAGGCTGGTGGTGTAGCGGCGACTGACGAATGCGCCCAGATTGGCGAGATACGGTACGGGATTGGCCGCCAGCGCCGCCGCATCGACGTTGTTCCAGCCCGCGCCGCCTGGTGCGGCGGCCACGTTGTAAAGAGGGTTGGTTCCATCGTGGGCGATCGGAGACAGGACCGGACTGGTGTTGTTGGTGACGGCAATCAGGGTGCATTGATTGCTGATATCGGCAACGGCCAGGTCGCCCTGGTTGAAGCCGATAGCGGAGGTGATCGGGTAGGCACCCGGATAGGTGACCGGCGAGGTGATTTCCGATCCCGCCACGCCGGAGGCCGGATTCCCGTACTGAATCTCCAGGGTGTCGGAACCGCTGTTGTTGGTGATGATGCGTACCGGCAGCGTGCTCAGGGCGTAGGCACCGCTGCCGGCCATATTGCCGGGAAGTGGTGTCGCGTTGAAGGTGCTGCCGTTGTAGTAGTAACTGATAAAGGGACAGTTCTGCAGCTTGGCCATGGCATATCCGGCTTGCCCCAGATCCCGCTCGAGCAGGTACAGCGCCATGGTGCCGTTGCTCTGGGATTCGAGCGTGCCGATATTGGTGTTGCGCTCCGCAGCAAAGTTGCGGAACACCAGGGCGACCGCGAGCAGGGCGAAAATACCGATCACCATCCCGATCATCAGATCGATCAGGCTGAAGCCAGCGTGCCGGTAATGTGCTCTGGGCGTCATTGCTGCTGGACCTGGGCGGTGGTCAGATATTGATGTGTGGTATTGGTTTTCTTGTCCGGCCACGTGATGACGATGCTCACCATTGCCCCGCTGCCCGAGGGCGTGATGGTGGTGCCGGACCCATCGCCACCGGGGATCAGATTGGAGACCCGGGTTTGCCAGGCGGATGTATTGAAAGCGGACGGGGCCGGCGAGGTCCAGACTTCGCCGATCAGTTCGCCGGCGAGGTAGCTGGCGTCGTTGCGGAACTTTGCCTGGCCGGTCTGGCTGGCAGCCTGCGTGGCCATCATCATGAGGCTGATCAGACCGATCGAGAGCAGCAGAACACTGACCAGGGCTTCGAGGATGAAGGCGCCGTGCTGTGTTGCCTTTGCCGGGGAACGGGGATGTTTCATCATGGCTTCAGGGACAGGCCAGGGCGGCACCTGCGGCAGCGGCGGGGTTGCACAGCCGGATCGCGCCACTGGTCGGGATGATCCGGATCCGCCAGGCGTTGGCGCTTGGGTTGGTGGATGAAACGGTGATGGTGTCGATGGGGTTTTCGCTCTGGGCATTGGTAATCACCCGGCCCAGCGGGCTGAAGGTGATGGCATAGGCTGCGGTGCCTCCACCCTGCGCCACGACATTGATCCCCACCTGCGCGTTGCCATCGCTTTTGAATGCAATCAGCGGGTCCTGGCTGCAGGAGGCCGGGCTGGAGTTGTTATCCACGAAGTAACCACGACAGCCGGTTTTCACGGTAGAGGAGCAGCGTGGCACATCAGGAGTGCAGATGCTGGGCCGGTCTGGCGGGGTGAACGGGCCCGCTCCACAATACCCCTGGGCGAGGCCGGTCATGGTAGGGGCAGCATCGGTCTGGGTGACCACCCACAGGGACGAGGTGGCACTGTAAGCGCAGTTGTTATCCATAGTGGTAACAGTCTGGAATCGCATCGGCACATTGCGGGCGATGGCTGCGGCCCGCGCCTGGCGCAACCCGCTGAAGAGCGATTCGGCGGTGAGCTTGGCCTTGTTGCTGGCCATAACGGTATTGAAGGAGGTCAAGCCGAGCGACAGCAATATGGCAGCAATGGCGACGGTCACCATCAGTTCTACCAGAGTGAAGCCCCCCGGCCGTTGCATCAGCAGCCTCCCGAACTGCGCAGCCAGCAGCCGCTGTTGCTCGCCCATCCGGAAGGAGCCCCTGCCGTGATGACCGTGGCCTTGCCTCCCGACTGGTCAACGGTATAGGCAAAACCGCCCAGACCCTTCGTGGCTATACCGGTTGCCGTTGCGGTGTAGCTGAGTCCGTCGGCGCTGGGTGCGCAGCTGTACTGGAAGTATTGAGCCCCGGTTGTGGGAGGGGTGACCGCACATTTGGTGTTGTCCGAGGCCAGCCAGTAGTTGCGGTTATCCTGGAAATACTGCTCCATCTGAAGCTGATAGCTGGAGAGCAGGGAGAAGGCTTCGGTCAGCTTCCCTTTCAGGATGTAGCTGTTGTAGGCAGGCAGGGCGATGGCTGCCAGCACGGCGATGATCGCCACGACGATCATCAGTTCGATGAGGGTAAAACCGGCAGATTTGGTCATGGACATTTCCTCATTTCCTGATGATTCGTTGCACTCCGAACCGCTAGGTAACGGGGCCACCGGTTGATGACCCATTGGTTTCACCCGTGCGGATGGTTAAACCCGGTGCCACTATAAGTGAAACCGCCGTATGTTCGCTGCATGGTCGGTGCTCCGGACGATGAGCGGTGTAAGCAGCCGGATAAATGGTACTCAGGCTCCGGGCTACCGAACAGGCGGTTGCCCAAGCCGGCAGCGGCTCGCTATAATCCGGCCCCCTCGCTGCTGTAGCTCAGTTGGTAGAGCAACTGATTCGTAATCAGTAGGTCGCCAGTTCGATTCCGGCCAGCAGCACCAGTACTACCAAGGCCCCACAAGGTTTATGCCTTCCGGGGCCTTTCTCATTGGTGCATGGTGCACTGGCAGCACAGTGCGCGTCAGCAAACGGCAACTAATCCACCATTCCGCATCGTCGATGCTGCGCTCGGCTTTCGTGGTCAGCACCTATGTGGATGCACAGGCCGCAGTAGAGGACATCCGGGAACCTCGGCCCTTTCTCTGTTGCTGATCGGCGGCTATGGTTTTCGTCTAGCATGGTTCATTGCACCAACGAAAGGAGAAGTGATGGGCAACGACCAGAAAACGGTATCCCTGTCGGGTTGCTCGCCAGAAGATGCGCAGTTTCAGACCGGCTCCAGTGAATCTTCGCTGCAGCCCTCGCCAAAAACGGAGAAAAAACTGGGTTCCAGGCGCTGGCCATCGGAAAGGATCAACTGCCTGACACCCTTCGTCGCACCCTGGCCAGATTCGAGCGAGTCAACGGAACACGAGTAGTTCTCTTCCGCCGTCTTTCTCCACCCGCACGAATTTTTCGCTGTTTGCTGCATGAAACCGGATCGTTCTGCCATGGTTAGGCCATCTCTGTTTCGACGCCGACACATCTGGCTTCCCTCGATATACGGCTGGCTGGCGCTGTTGGCGTGTGCAGGTTTCGTATGCCTGTTCGTCGGACGGCATATTTACGGGTTCCTGGCCCTGAATGATCCTGCGCCGCACGCCCGGATACTTGTCGTGGAAGGCTGGCTGAATGAAAAGGAACTCGATCAGGCGGTAGCCGTGTTTTTGTCCGGCAGATACGAACGGGTGTTTGTCACGGGGGGCCCGGTGGAAACCTGGCAGGAATGTCGGGGGAGTTCAAATTACGCCGACTTTGCAGCGGCCTACCTGAGGACACATGGCCTTCAGGAGGCTGCCGTAATCGCCGTACCCGCGCCAGCCTCTGCCCAGGACCGGACATTTCTGAGTGCCGTCAGATTGCGCGACTGGGCTGCAAAGCAGCATCTCGTATTCGGCCCCTTTGATGTATTTTCGGCAGGTACACATGCACGACGATCACGCTTGCTGTACCGGATGGCATTCGGGCCGAATGTTGAAGTCGGTGTGTTGTCGGCGCGGCCACAGGAATACGATGGCCAACATTGGTGGCGAACAAGTGCAGGGGCAAAATCCGTACTGGAAGAGGCCATCGGCCTGCTCTGGACAATATGTTTTTTCCATCCTGCGCCCCCGGGTTCCTATGAGGAGTTGTGGAATGTGCCGTATTCCGCCGTGGCTGGCTCCCGGGGGAGTTCCCTGCCTTGAGAGAGCGCGGCTGCTCTTGCAGCCAAACTTTTTAGTTCGGTGCCATGCTGCAGCGGGGCTTTGGATGGAACGCCGGTTCCAGATGGGACTGGTGCAGTGCGTTCGTTCTGGCCATAATCCCCGCCAGTTTTCTGAACTGCTCCTGTTGGCTCCCCTTCCAGTGAATTCTGGCGATGTGACTGTTCCGGCCATGAGCCGGGTACTTGTCCTTTTTCTGTGAGACTGCTGTATGCGTATCTACCGAACCACGATTGCCTTTGCGGTGATGATCCTGACCGGACCTTCATTGTGTTTTGCAGACTCAGGGGTGGATGATCAGATCATCATCACCGGCACCCGGTTTGCGCACACGATGGCGGACATCCCCGCAGCTGTGGATGTGGTGGATACACGCCAGATTCAGGAGGCGGGGCCACGGGTGAATGTTTCGGAGGCGCTGGCTGCGGTTCCCGGGCTGGTTGTGCAGAATCGCCAGAATTATGCGCAGGATCTGCAGATTTCATCACGCGGTTTTGGCGCCCGGTCGGCTTTTGGCGTGCGCGGGGTACGCTTCATTACCGACGGCATCCCGGCGACCACCCCGGACGGGCAGGGCCAGGCCGCAACCTTCAATCTCGATGTGGCGGATCGTATCGAGGTGCTGCGCGGGCCTTTTGCGGTGACCTATGGCAATCATGCGGGCGGGGTTGTGCAATTGTTCACCCGGGAGGGTGCCGGCCCGCCCCGTCTGGAGGTGAACGCCAGCGCCGGCAGTTATGGCAGCTGGAAGGTGGACAGCAATCTTCAGGGCAGGTCGGGGCCGGTAGCCTATCTGCTTGATACTTCCCGCTTCCAGACCGATGGTTATCGCGACCATAGCGCGGCGACCCGGGATCAGGGCTATGCCAAGCTGGTATTTCATCTGGATCCGGGAGAGAGCCTGATGCTGGTGGCCAACAGCCTGCATCAGAAGGATACGCAGGACCCCCTGGGGCTGACCTGGGCCGGTGTGATGCAGAACCGGCGTGGCGTCGATCCGTCCGCGCTTTTGTACAACACCCGGAAAAGTATCGACCATCTCCAGGCGGGCCTGGCCTATAGCCGCAAGTTCGACGGACAGGAGATCCAGATCGTTTTTTATGGAGGCACGCGGCATGTGGTGCAATACCAGGCCATTCCCAAGGCAGCCCAGGCCAGCCCGCGCAGCCCCGGGGGCGTGGTGGCGTTCGACCGCAACTTCAATGGCTTGAATTTGCGCTGGATGGCATCGCGCAGCCTGGCTACGGGAGTGCTGACCACGACGGTGGGTCTTGATGTGGATCGTTCCGAGGACGAACGCAAGGGATTCGAGAATTTCATCGGCAGCCAGCTGGGGGTGATGGGCCGGCTGCGGCGTAACGAAACCGATCGTGTCGGCAATTTCGATCCCTATGCGCAGGCCGAGTGGAGTGCCGGGCGCTGGGAACTGACTGCCGGGGTGCGTCACAGCGAAGTGCGCTTCAGGGTTGCCGACCATTACCTGTCCAATGGAGACGATAGCGGTTCCTTCTCCTACTCGGCCACCACGCCGATGCTGGGGTTGGTGTACAAGCTCGACCCCAGGGTCAATCTCTATGCCAGCATGGCAAGAGGGTTCGAGACTCCCACCTTTAACGAGATGTTCTATTCCGCTGCCGGTGGCGGCTTCAACTACGGCTTGCGCCCGGCCCGCAGCAATCACTTCGAAGCCGGCATCAAGACGACGCCGGCCGAGGGCCTGCGGTTGAATCTGGCCTGGTTTCGTATCCGCACCGAAGGTGAACTGGTTGTGGACCAGTCGACCGGCGGCCGTACCAGCTATCGCAATGCCGGAAATACCAGCCGTGAAGGGTATGAGCTTTCCCTGGATACGTCCTGGGCACGGGTATTCAGTGCCCGTCTGGCCCTGACGGGTATTACCGCTATTTACGACAATGGCTTCACGTCCGGTGCGGGCGTCGTGACCCCGGGGCGGCGTCTGCCGGGGGTGCCGGCGGACAGCGCGTTCGGTGAAATCGTCTGGCGTGATCCGGCTTCGGGATACAGCGCAGGTGTCGAGCTACAAGGGCAGGGGCGGATCTTTGTCGAGGACACCAACCGGCAACGTCCGGCATCCGGCTATGCCGTCGCTAATCTGCGTGTGGGAGCGCAGCAGAAATCGGGGGCATGGACGACGAGCCAGTATTTGCGTTGCAATAACCTGTTCGATCTCGCCTACATTGGTTCCGTGATCGTGGGTGACACCAATAGCCGTTATTACGAGCCTGCTCCGGGCCGTAACTGGGTGGTGGGCGGAAGCGTTGCATACCAGTTCTGAACTTGCCCCCTTGCCTCAGCGCATTTCAAATTAGAGTTAAAATGTTTTCTGGATTAAATCAATGTGTACAATTTTTTGGGTGATGGAGGCTGCCGGCAGTTGATGCCACCGGGAAGCGCCATTCACCATCCACCCCGACCGGAGAGTTCGATCATGGCGTTTTCCCTGAACCGCAGCGCGGCCCTTGCCTTGTTTTTGTTGCCAACCGCCGCGTGGGCGATTTCGGAAACGGTGACAACCACGATTGGCGAAAATATTTTCAAGGAGCGTTGCGCGGTCTGTCATACCCAGGCCGAGGGTCGCACACCTTCCCGCGCCCAACTGGGCACACACACGCCGGAGAGCGTGGTCGAAGCCCTGACCCGGGGCCTGATGGTGGAACAGGCCAAGGGTCTCAGCATGGACGAGCGCCGCTCACTGGCCTTTTACCTCACCGGCAAGAAACCCCGGGAGGAGGCGGCTGCCGATCCGATGGCCAATGCCTGCACCGGCAAGCCTGCTCCCTTCAAGGCCGGCAAGTCGGACTGGGGCATCTGGGGGCGTGATCTGGACAACACCCGCTATCAGTCCGCACCGGGGCTGACTGCCGCCGAGGTGCCCCGGCTCAAGCTCAAGTGGTCCTTCGCCTACCCTTCATCCATGGTCTACGGGCAGCCCACGGCTGCGGGTGACCGGATTTTCGTGACCAGTTTCTCGGGGCAGACATTTTCCCTGGATGCCGATACCGGCTGTACCCGCTGGTCCTATAACACCAGTGCCGCCGCCCGCGCCGGCTTTACCATCGCGCCGCTGGGGGCGGGCAGGTACGGTGCCTTCATCGGTGACGATGCGGCCTGGGTTCACGCACTCGATGCCGCCACCGGGAAACTGCTGTGGAAGGTCAAGGTTGACCCGCATCCGACGTCTCATGTCACCGGTCATCCGGCTTTCTACAAGGGTGTGCTGTATGTCGCCATTGCATCCAAGGAAGAGGGTGCTGCGATGAATGCCGAATATCCCTGCTGTACGTTCCGCGGCGGGATTACGGCGCTGGATGCGAAGACCGGAAAAATTCTCTGGAAAAGCTATACGGTCGATGAGCCCAAACCCTTCAAGGATCCGCAGCCGGGCAAGGCCAAATTCGGTCCGGCCGGTGCCTCGATCTGGTCTACGCCCACCATCGACGAGAAGGCCGGTGTGGTTTACGGCACCACAGGCAACTCTTATACCGACGATTCAGTGCCGGCATCAGATGCCGTGGTGGCGTTCGATCTCAAGACCGGCGCCTTGCGCTGGGCCCGGCAGGCCACTCCTGACGACAACTATGTGGTCGGTTGCGGTTTTGGCTATTCCAAGGCAGGCAACAACTGCCCGAGCCCGACGGGAGGGGATTGGGATTTTGGCGCACCGGTGATTTTGCGTACCCTGCCCAATGGCAAGCGGGTCCTCCTGGCCAGTCAAAAATCAGGAGTGATCTGGGGTATGGATCCTGACAAAAAGGGTGAAATCCTCTGGCATCGCAAGGTAGGCCAGTCCAGTCCCGCGGGTGGATTGATCTGGGGTTCGGCCGCCAGTCCCAAAGCCGCCCTGGTGGCATATACGGGAGGCCTGTTTCCCACCCCCGATGCCGGCCCCAACGGTGTTGCCGCTCTGGATCTGGCTACCGGTGAAGTCATCTGGAATACGACCCTGCCCAAGCCCGAGCGCTGTGGCTGGGGCACCGAAAAGTGTGTCGGGGTGTTCATGATGCCGGTATCCGCAATGCCGGGAGTCACCTTTGCCGGTTCCACCGACGGTCATCTGCGTGCTTATGATGACAACGGCAAGATCGTTTGGGATATGGATACCTATGGCGAATATCCGGGCGTGAATGGCGTCAAGGCCATGGGTGGTTCCCTTGCACAGGGTGGGGCGGTGATTGCGAATGGTCGCGTGATCGTCAATTCCGGTTATGGTCGTTTCATTGGCAAATCGGGGAATGCCCTGCTGGTTTATACGGTGGATGGCAAGTAGATACGATGGATCAGAGTCACATTGCCGGCCCCGGCTCCTCGTAGAATGAGGGTCCGTTTCCGGCCTTGATGCCCGATACGGGCCTGCCCTGCGCAGGCCCGTTTTGTTTCTATGACCCAAGATCAGGGTTCCTGTTATCACTGTGGCCTGCCCGTTCCTTCTGGTACCCATTTCGCGGTAGACATCCGCGGCAGCGCCCGCACTATGTGTTGCGCAGGTTGCGAGGCGATTGCCGGCGCCATCGTTGCCAATGGCCTGGATGATTATTACCGGCACCGCGATGCGCTGCCGGAGAGCCCGCGGGAGGCGATTCCCCAGGCCTTGCAGGATCTGGGGGTATTCGATCATCCATCCGTTCAGCAGGGGTTTGTCCATCCGGTGGGCGAGCACGAACGGGAAGCAACCCTGATTCTCGAAGGCATTACTTGTGCGGCCTGCGTCTGGCTCAACGAGAGCCATCTGGCGCGTCAGCCCGGAGTCCGTGCGGTGGATGTCAATTACGCGACCCGTCGGGCCCGTGTGCGCTGGGATATGCGGGATACGAAACTCTCCACCATCCTTGCGGCCATCGTGGCCATTGGCTACCGCGCCCATCCCTATGACCCCGCGCGCTCCGAACTGCTGGCACGGCAGGAGCGCAAGGAGGCGTTATGGCGGCTCTTTGTCGCAGGCTTTGGCATGATGCAGGTGATGATGTACGCGGTGCCGGTCTACCTGGCCGATGTGGGCACCATGAGCGCCGACATCGAACTGCTCATGCGCTGGGCCAGCCTGATCCTGACACTGCCGGTCGTGCTGTATTCGGCCGCCCCCTTTTTCCGTAGCGCCTGGCGTGATCTGGGCTTGCGTCGTATCGGCATGGACGTGCCTGTGGCGCTGGGGGTCGGCGCGGCTTTCCTGGCGAGCCTGTGGGCCACGGTGCGAGGTCATGGGCAGGTGTATTTCGATTCCGTCACCATGTTCGTTTTTTTTCTCCTGGGCGGACGCTATCTGGAAATGATGGCGCGGCATCGGGCGGTGCGCGGCATGGAAGCACTGGCCCGGGCGGCGCCAACGTTGGCGGCACGGTTACGCGCGTTTCCTGCGCTGGAGACGGATTCCGTCGCGGCAGCGGAGCTGATTGCAGGTGATCTGGTGCTGGTGAAGCCAGGCGAATCCTTTCCTGCGGATGGTCAGGTGGTGGATGGATCGGGCAGTGTGGATGAGTCGCTGCTCAGTGGCGAATCGAGGCCGATTCCCAAGGCACCGGGAGATGCCGTGACCGGTGGCGCGGTGAATGGCGTCAACCCGCTGGTGATGCGGGTGGAACGGGTCGGTGAAGAAACACGGCTGGCTTCGATCCGGCGCTTGATGGATCGGGCCGCGGCGGAAAAACCCCGTCTGGTACAGCTTGCGGACCGGATTGCTGCCCGTTTCGTGATGGCGGTGCTGCTGCTGGCGTTGCTTACCGCAGGCATCTGGTATGTGCACGACGCAGGGCGCATGCTGGAAGTTTTCGTCACGGTCCTGGTGGTGAGCTGCCCCTGTGCGCTGTCTTTGGCCACGCCTGCGGCATTGACGGTGGCAACCGGAACGCTGGCCACGCAAGGATTGCTCACTGCACGGGGGCATGCCATCGAGGCGCTGGCCCGGGTGAACCGGATGCTGTTCGACAAGACCGGCACCCTCACCCGGGGCCGCATGGGGATTGTCGAGATTGTCAGCGGCGGGCGTGATTCGGTACAGGACTTGCACCGCCTGGCGGCGGCGATCGAGCAGTCATCCAGCCATCCCATTGCCATGGCGCTGAGGGCCGGGGTCGATGTGGCGAAACTGCCCTGCGCCAGCCTGGCCCGGGTGGAGGCCGGACAGGGGGTCGAAGCGGAGGTGGCGGGAATTCGCTATCGTCTGGGGCGACCGGATTACTGCCGTATGTTGCACGGGCTGGATGTCGATGAACAGATTCATGCGTGGGAAGCCCGTGGTGAAACCGTGGTGGCGCTGGCGGATGCGCGGGGCTGGCGTGGGTACTTCCGTCTGGCCGACACCTTGCGCGAAGGCGCGGTGGAGATGGTACGCAGCCTGGAGCATGCGGGGATCGGTCTGGGGGTTCTGAGTGGTGACAGCAGTGCCACCGTCAGGTCGGTGGCGGATGCACTTGGCATCGAATTCGCACGGGGCGATCTGTCCGCCGATCAAAAACATGCGTATCTGAAGGCATGTCTGGCATCGGGTGACGTGGCTGCCATGGTGGGAGATGGTGTCAACGATGCGCCGGTCCTGGCGCTGGCCCAGGTTTCGATCGCCATGGGGGAGGGCACGGATCTGGCGCGTACCCAGGGCGACATGGTACTGCTTGGACAATCGCTGGAACCGATCGCGGCAGGTGTGCTGGTTGCACGTCGCACCTTGCGCATCGTGCGACAGAACCTGATCTGGTCCTTTGGCTACAACATTCTGGCGATTCCCCTGGCGATGGCCGGATGGGTGACGCCCTGGATGGCGGGTATCGGCATGTCGGCCAGTTCCCTGCTGGTGGTGCTCAATGCCCTGCGACTGCAACCACGAAAAAATTGAGGGGCGGCGATGGATATTCTTTACCTACTGATCCCTTTGTCCCTGGCCCTGGTATTTGTGATTGCCGTCATCTTCTGGTGGTTCCTGAAAAGTGGTCAGTTCGATGATCTGGAAGGTCCCGGCTACCGCATCCTGATGGATGACGACCGCCCGCCCGGGGCTGCTCCTGATAGCCCTGCCAACGATAAGGAATAGGCTTGACTTAGGTCAAGACCTCATTTCTGCAGAAATCCGATACTGCGGATGCAGCCTGGGTCATGGGTTTTCCGTGGCCTGTGTGCTGTCTCTCTGTTGGGGTTGGGGGCGCGCAAATGCTTGTGCGCCCTTTTTTTTGTGGAATCTTCGTCGATTCTGGTCCGCACTGATATTGCGCCGCGGCAAAATTGATATGTGTCAATCGAACGATCCTTCTAATCGCGTATCCTTGCGCGGTTCTTCGTCCGGTCTCCGGATTCAATTTTTGTCCTTCGAGAGGTAACCACAATGCAATCGCAAGCGACATATAACTATAAGGTCGTGCGACAGTTCACCGTGATGACGGTGATCTGGGGTGTCGTCGGCATGCTGGTTGGCGTTTTTATCGCTGCCGAGCTGATCTGGCCTGATCTCAATGTTGTCGAGTGGCTCAGTTACGGGCGCTTGCGTCCTCTTCACACCAATGCCGTGATTTTCGCGTTTGGTGGTTGCGGGTTGTTTGCCACCTCTTATTACGTCGTGCAGCGGACCTGTCACACACGACTGTATGCGCCGGCCCTGGCCGCATTCACCTTCTGGGGCTGGCAGCTGGTGATCGTGCTTGCCGCCATCACGCTGCCGATGGGCTACACCAGCAGCAAGGAATACGCGGAACTCGAATGGCCCATCGATATCCTGATCGCACTGGTCTGGATCGCTTATGCCGTGGTGTTTTTCGGCACCATCGCAAAGCGCAAGGTTTCCCACATCTATGTGGCCAACTGGTTCTATGGCGGCTTCATCCTGGCGATCGCCCTGCTGCATATCGTGAACAACCTCGAGATTCCGGTGACGCTGTTCAAGTCCTACTCCGTCTATGCCGGCGTCCAGGATGCCATGGTGCAATGGTGGTATGGCCATAATGCAGTCGGGTTTTTCCTGACCGCCGGCTTCCTTGGCATGA
Organism: Pseudomonadota bacterium; assembly: GCA_018241695.1. Classification (GTDB taxonomy): domain Bacteria; phylum Pseudomonadota; class Gammaproteobacteria; order Burkholderiales; family Rhodocyclaceae; genus Denitratisoma. The sequence continues at coordinate 21,908 of JAFEDH010000030.1, forward strand.
TGTATTACTTCGTACCCAAACAGGCCGGCCGTCCGGTCTATTCCTATCGTCTTTCCGTCGTGCATTTCTGGGCGCTGATCTTTACCTATATGTGGGCTGGTCCCCACCATCTGCATTACACGGCATTGCCCGACTGGACCCAGTCCCTGGGCATGGTCTTTTCCCTGATTCTTCTGGCGCCTTCCTGGGGCGGCATGATCAACGGCATCATGACGCTGTCTGGCGCCTGGCACAAACTGCGTGATGATCCGATCCTGAAATTCCTGATTACCGCGCTGTCCTTCTACGGGATGTCCACCTTCGAAGGTCCGATGATGTCGATCAAGACGGTCAATGCCCTCTCCCATTACACCGACTGGACCATCGGCCATGTGCACTCCGGCGCCCTGGGCTGGGTGGCGATGATCACGATCGGGTCGATCTACTACCTCTTGCCGCGTCTGTATGGCAAGAACGAGATGTACTCCGTAAAGCTGATATCCATGCATTTCTGGATTGCCACCGTAGGTGTGGTGCTCTACATTGCGTCCCTGTGGATTGCCGGCGTGATGCAGGGGCTGATGTGGCGTGCAACCAATCCCGACGGAACGTTGACGTACTCCTTTGTCGAATCGGTGAAGGCGTCCTATCCCTTCTGGACCATCCGCCTGGCGGGCGGCACCCTGTTCCTCGCCGGCATGCTGATCATGACGTACAACATGTTCAAGACCATGGCCGGGGGCAAGGCGGTCGATGCGCCTGTTCTGGCGCCGGCTCACGCCTGATTAGAGGGAGACGCACAATGTTCACGCATGAAAAAATCGAAAAAAACGTCGGCCTCCTGATCATCCTGACAATCCTGACCGTCAGCGTGGCGGGGCTGGTCGAGATCGTGCCGCTGTTCTTCCAGAAGTCCACCACCCAGGAAAATCAACTGGTGAAGGACGGCATCGTCAAACCCTATGATCCCGTGCGGCTGGCGGGGCGCGATATCTATATTCGTGAGGGTTGCTCCAACTGTCATTCCCAGATGATCCGTCCCTTCCGCGCTGAAACCGAGCGTTATGGGCATTATTCCGTTGCCGGGGAATTCGTATATGACCATCCATTCCTGTGGGGCTCCAAGCGCACCGGGCCGGATCTGGCACGGGTGGGTGGACGCTATTCCGATCAGTGGCATTACGCCCATTTGCGCAATCCCCGCGACGTGGTGCCTGAATCCAATATGCCGGCCTATTACTGGCTCGATCGTCCAGTCACAAATGACGATATCGAATTGAAGATGCGGGCACTGCGCAAACTGGGTGTGCCCTATACCGACGAGGAGATTGCCGGCGCCAAAAAGGAGCTGGAAGGAAAAACCGAGCTTGAATGTCTGGTGGCCTATCTCCAGGGCCTGGGCCTGGCCCTGAAACAGGTGAGGTGAATCATGGGAATCAATGAACTGCGTAGCGTGATCACGCTGGTGACTTTCCTGGTGTTTGTCGGCATCGTGTTCTGGGCCTATTCGAGTCGGCGCAAGGATGAGTTCGATGCTGCGGCGATGTTGCCCTGGGATGATGACGAACCCATGACCAGTGATCAGTCACATCGCGGCGCCACCAATCACTGAGGAACGGGACATGAACTTTAACAACACGAGCGATTTCGTCAGCGATTTCTGGACCTATTACATCTCCATCATTTCGATTGTCGGCATCGTCGGCTGCGCTGTTCTGCTCTGGATGCAGAGTTCGGCCAAGCACGTTCCCGGTCAGACCACCAACCATGTGTGGGATGAGGATTTGCAGGAATACAGCAATCCACTGCCCAACTGGTGGCGTTGGCTGTTTTATCTGACGGTGATTTTTTCGCTGGTCTATCTGGCTCTGTATCCGGGCCTGGGCAGTTACGCCGGCGTTTTCCACTGGACCATGCGCGGTCAGTACGACAAGGAAAAAGCCGTGGTGGACGCACAGTTCAATCAAGCGTATGGCCAGTTGCTTGACAAGGATCTGGTGACAGTGGCGGCTGATCCCAAGGCCCGGGAGGCCGGACAGCGCCTGTTCCTCAACTACTGCGCACAGTGCCATGCCTCCGATGGCAAGGGTGCCAAGGGCTTTCCCAACCTGACCGACAACGACTGGTTGTGGGGTGGCACTCCTGACCAAATCGAGGAATCCATTTCCCAGGGGCGCATGGGAGTGATGCCGGCCAAGGGTCTCAAGCCGGATCTGACGGGAGACCAGATCAAGGATCTGGCCAACTATGTCCGTTCCCTGTCCGGCCTGGCCGCCGACTCCATCCGTGTTCAGCGTGGTAAGGAACTGTTTGCACAGGCGTGTGCGGCATGCCATGGCGCGGATGGCAAGGGCAATGTCGGCGTGGCTCCCAATCTGACCGACAAAATCTGGCTCTATGGCAGTTCCGAGGATGCGATCATCGAGACCATTACCAAGGGTCGGCAGAACCGCATGCCTGCGTGGGGCGAATTCCTCGGGCCGGGCAAGGTGCATCTGCTCGCAGCCTATGTTTACAGTCTGGGTGGCGGGGTCAAGCCGACAACTCCGGAGCCTGCAGTACCTGGCTCCACCCCGGAACAAAAATGAATGACCCGGGCCCGCGGGACTGACACTCCGCGGGCTTGCTGTCTTCCGGAGCAGAAAACGTGAGCAGCCCAAACCCGGTTCCGCACACCGCGGCAGAAGAGACCGTGGAGCAGTCGCTCTACGAAGTGAGCAGGAAAATCTATCCTCGCTCGGTTACCGGCTGGTTTGCTACCTGGCGCTGGGTTTTCGTCTGGCTGACACAACTGGTCTTCTACGGCTGCTGCTGGCTGCCGTGGAATGGCCGCCAGGCCATGCTGTTCGATCTGGTCGAGCGCAAGTTCTATATTTTCGGTCTGGTGTTCTGGCCCCAGGATGTCTTCTTCCTGGCCGTACTCCTGATCATCAGTGCCTATTCCCTTTTCCTTTTTACCGCTGTGGGCGGTCGCCTGTGGTGCGGCTACGCCTGTCCGCAAACCGTCTATACCTCCATCTTTCTTTACATCGAGGAAAAGGTGGAGGGGAATCGCATGGCGCGCATGAAGCTCGACAGCCTGCCGCTGAGTCTGCGCAAGGTCTATCTCAAGGCTGGCAAGCATGCGATCTGGATCATTTTTTCACTGTGGACCGGATTTACCTTCGTCGGGTACTTCACCCCGATCAAGACGCTGACCACCGGACTCCTGCACCTTGATCTGGGACCCTGGGAAATTTTCTGGATTCTGTTCTACGGCCTGGCCACGTACGGCAATGCCGGCTGGTTGCGTGAACAGGTGTGCAAGTACATGTGTCCGTACGCCCGTTTTCAGGGGGTGATGTTCGATCCCGACACGCTGACCGTCACGTACGACCGGGAACGAGGAGAACCACGCGGATCCCGTGCCCGCAAGACTGATCATCGGGAGAAGGGGCTGGGAGACTGTATCGATTGCCAGCTGTGCGTTGCCGTGTGCCCGACGGGCATCGATATCCGTGATGGCCTGCAATATGAATGTATCGGCTGCGCCGCCTGCATCGATGTGTGTGATCAGGTCATGGACAAAATGGATTATCCGCGGGGGCTGATCCGTTATTCCACCGAAAATGCCATCGAAAAACACTGGGGCTGGCGCGACATTCTCGGTCATGTGATCCGGCCGCGTGTGCTGGTGTACTCCGGCGTTCTCATGGTGATCGTGATCGCCTTCCTCTGGGGCCTCGCGGTCAAACCCGAACTCCGGGTCGATGTGCTCCGCGACCGGGCCGCGCTGGCCCGGGAAGTGGAAGGTGGTCTGATCGAAAACGTCTATCGTCTTCAGGTGATGAATGTGTCCGAGATTCCCCAGCGCTACGAGATCTCGGTGCAGGGCCTCAAAGACATTCAGTTGATCGGCCCCCGTGTGGTGGCCGTGGCGCCGGCAACCACCCAGGCGCTGACCTTGCAGGTCCGTGTCCCTCCTGAATCCGGAAAGACCGGTGCCAGCACCATTTACTTCGATCTGCGATCGGTCAGCAATCCCCGGATTGCCGTTCATGAAAAAGCGAGGTTTCTTCTGCCATGAACAAAACCCTGAAAGTTTCACAACCCTGGTACCGCGAACCCTGGCCCTGGCTGCTGATGGCCGGTCCTTTTGTGGTGGTGGTGGCAAGCCTGGTCACGGCATGGATTGCGGTCAAAACCAGCGATGGCCTGGTGACCGAGGATTACTACAGACAGGGGCTGGCCGCCAATCTCACCATAGAACGTAGCCAGGAAGCGGAAAAACTCGGAGTCGTGGCGGCAGTCCGGGTAACCGAGGGGCGGATCGCCGTCAGGCTCAGTGCCCGCTCAGCTGGTTTCACACCGCCGCAGGCCCTCACCTTGACCCTGTCCCATCCGACCCGTGCGGGGCTGGATCAGACCCAGACGCTGGTACGCTCGGCCGAGGGATATGTCGGCCAGTTTCATCTTCCGGTTGCTGGTCACTGGATCTTGTTGATCGAGGATACGGCAGGTGTGTGGCGGATGATGGGTAACCTTGTACTTCCTGCCAGTCGGGAAATCCTGATAGGGGGCACTCCTGCCGGGCCTCCGGCAGAACCCTGATTCTTGAATCCGCAGGAAATGTTCAGTGTTAAATGAATTGATGGTATCGTGGCCGGCTTCGATGTGGTGCAGGATGCCGGAGAATCGGGGTTCTTCGGCTTGATTGAATGGGTCTGGGTTCAGGAGGGCAGGTCATGCGGCAGCGGTTGATGTGGGTTTTGTGGCCATCGTTTGTCGTTGCCGGTGTGGCGGAGATCGCTTTTTTTACCCTGGTCGATCCACAGGAACTTTATCTGTTCGGTGAACCGGTCTACTTTTCGCGCATGGCCACGTATTCCATCGGATTCTTTGGTTTCTGGGCGGTATGTGCCGCAGCCAGTTTTTTCACCTGTTTCCTCCAGCGCAGCGCCAAGGAAGTCAACGCTCATCGCCATCCCGCCGCTCACTAGGCAAGTGGCAAAGGCCGGCCATCACCTGATGGCCGGGCCATTGGGAGATATCGACCGGGGAAAACCCAGAGAAAAGATGCACTGACCCCCGGTCAGGCTGCCTGGGGGTGTCTGGTCACGTAACGACCGGGGCTGCCGGTATATGGTGGCGGAGTGTCGTGGGCGGTGTTCAGCGATACACCAGAACTGGAATTTTGGTGTGGATCAGAACCCGTTGGGTTTCCGATCCGAGCAGGAAACTGGCAATTCCGCGCCGGCCGTGGGATGCCATGAAAATCAGATCACACCCGGATGTTTCGGCGGCTTCCACGATGGCTTCCCAGGGAACATTGTTCACCGAACTGCTGGCACCACAGCTTACCCCGGCCGCTTGTGCCAGTTCCTTGCACTTCCCCAGAATTTCCTCCGCCTGCTGATCGGCCATTTCACCGAATTTTTCCGGTGTCGTGGGGTCGATCAGGGCGCCTTCCCCGTAAAGGGCGACCGGATAGTCGGGCTTGGAAAAGAAAAAAGTGATCCTGGCGCCGATTTCTCCGGCGAAGGTAATGGCCTTGTTGACGGTGCCCGTGGAAAACTCGGAGCCATCGGTCGGAACTAGAAGGTGCTTGAACATATCCCCTCCGTGGATAACGTGAACGACGCCGCATGGTTGAATGACGTCAGGGTGCGTTTGAGCATAGCACGTCCGATTGTGTACATGCGGGCCTCTATGTTTGCGCTGGATCATGCAAATCAGCCATCTCCGGATATCCGGCGTGGATGCTCTATCATTACCTCCTTCGGAATTGTTGCGGATTCCACTCCGTACGGATTCCGCTGCGAGTGTCATTGAGAGGAACAGAATGAAGTGCGTGGATGATTTCCGCCTGCGGTTTGGCCAGCGGGAGTATGTGCCCATCATGGTGGGCGGGATGGGCGTTGATATCTCCACGGCCGAACTGGCGCTCGAGGCGGCACGCCTGGGGGGGGTCGGTCATATTTCCGATGCCATGGTGCCGACAGTATCGGATCGCCGCTTCAACACCCGGTTCGTCAAGGACAAACTCCAGCTTTACAAATACAACGTCGCCAATACCGACAAATCAGCCATCAAGTTCGATCTGGATCAATTGGCCGAAGCCACGCGCATGCATGTGGGACGCACCATGGAAGCCAAACGTGGCGAAGGCATGGTGTTCATCAACTGTATGGAAAAGCTAACCATGAACGGGCCCAAAGATACCCTGCGGGTCCGGCTCGGTGCCGCTCTGGATGCCGGGATCGATGGCATCACGCTCTCTGCAGGCCTGCATCTGGGTTCTTTCGCCCTGATCGACAACCACCCCCGTTTCCGTGATGCCAAACTGGGCATCATCGTTTCCTCGTTGCGCGCCCTGCAACTCTTTTTGCGCAAGAACGCCAAGCTCAACCGTCTGCCCGACTATGTGATTGTCGAAGGTCCGCTGGCAGGAGGCCACCTGGGTTTCGGATTCAACGACTGGATGGAATATGACCTGCAGACCATCGTCAGTGAAATTCATGCGTGGATCAAGGCTGAGAAACTGGATATTCCCCTTATCGCCGCGGGTGGCATCTTCACCGGCAGTGATGCGGTTTCCTTTCTCGAAAATGGATCGGCGGCCGTCCAGGTTGCGACCCGCTTCACGGTCGCCGATGAATGCGGCCTGCCCGACAAGGTGAAGCAGGAATACTTCAGGGCCCATGAAGAGGATGTTGAGGTAAACGGTATTTCTCCTACGGGATATCCCATGCGCATGCTGAAGAGCAGCCCCGCGATCGGTGAGGGGATTCGTCCCAATTGCGAGGCCTATGGTTATCTGCTCGATGGCAATGGCAACTGTGCTTACATCGATGCGTATAACCGCGAAGTGCTGGCTCATCCAGGGGCAAAAAAGGTGTCGGTGATGGACAAGACCTGCCTTTGTACCCACATGCGCAACTTCGACTGCTGGACCTGTGGCCACTACGTCTATCGTCTGAAAGACACTACCCGCCGTCTGTCTGATGGCAGCTATCAGGTGCTGAGCGCGGAACACATCTTCCGCGACTACCAGTTCAGCAAGGAACATCAGATCGCTCTGCCAGCGGCCTGAATTCTCGGGCGGGAATCATGCTGGCCTATCTGCCCGTCAAACATCTCCACATGGCTTGCGCCGGCCTGAGTATTTCCGGATTTTTTGTCCGTGGCCTGCTGCTGTTCCGCAAATCCTCCCTGCTCAGGATCCGGGGGTTGCGTGCTGTTGTGGATTCAGTGGATACGCTGCTGCTGGCCAGTGCCATTTATCTGGTCGTCAGTTCTCACCAATATCCTTTCGTTACCGGCTGGGTAACGGCGAAGCTGGCCGGATTGTTCGGCTATATCGGCCTGGGCCTCCTGACTTTCAGGTTTGCACGCACCCGGACTGCCCAGGTATCCGCCTGGCTGGCTGCGTTATTGATGGCAGCCAATCTGGTGGCAACGGCTTTTCTGAAATCTCCCTGGGGGTTGCTTGCGTTATGGTCAATCTAGGTGAACGCTCCTTGCTGCCTTCCGCGCCGGGGCTGGATGAACCCGTGGAAATGCTTGAGGCATGTCATGGCCGGATCGAGGCCCAGCTCCGAACCCTGGAGCGCCTGTTGCCGCATCTTGCAGAAAATGGTGCGGATGTTCAGTCGATACAGGCCTGTCGCGCGGTGATGCGCTACTTCGATATTGCCGGCCGTTTCCATCACGAAGATGAAGAGGTGAACCTGTTTCCCCTGCTGATGGAGCGTCGTCAGGATTCCGCCACTCTTCAGCTTTGTAGTGAACTGGAGGCGGATCATGCACGCCTCAATGCGCTCTGGCTGGCGCTGCGGGAGCAACTGGACAAAATCGCGGGAGGCGGCAGCGCCGCCCTGGATGCGGATCTGGTGAGTCGCTTCAGCCAAGGCTACCGCGAACATATTGCTCGGGAAAACACTGAGGTCCTGCCGCTCGCACAGCGATTGCTGACGGCTGCGGATATCAAGGCGTTATCCTTGGCCATGAGCGGGCGACGTGGAGTCGTACTCCCGTGAAAAAAACCAGACTGAGCAATTCCGTCCTCTAATTGAACGTGGGTGCTGCGGTTCCAGTGAACGGGTACCTGATAATCGCCGGGCTGAATCTTCAGCTCCCACAGTTCGTAAACAACGTGCTCTCCCGGAGGTAACCGTGCTTGCCAGACTCCCGCTCAATGCCACCGATCTATCCGTCAGCCAGATCTGCCTGGGCACCAATATGTTCGGCAGTGCCCTGCCCGAAGAAGCCGCCAGCGGCATTCTCGATCTTTTCTTCGGCAGTGGTGGCAATTTCATCGATACCGCCCGTTCCTACGGCGATTGGGTGCCCGGTATTCCCCGTGCCGCCTCGGAACACGCACTCGGCCGCCTGCTAACCGGCCGTGCACGAAACTCCTACGTGATCGCCACCAAAGGCTGTGAGTTCGACTATCGTGGAGAGCATCAGGGTTTTCGTGTAGCCCCTGCCTTTCTGGATAGTGATCTCAAGGCAAGCCTCGATGCCCTGCATCTGGATTTCATTGATCTCTACTGGCTGCACCGGGACGACCCGACCCAGCCCGTTGGCGCGATCATCGATGCCCTGATCCATCACCAGCAGGATGGCCGTATCCGTTACTTCGGCTGCTCCAACTGGAGTCCCGCCCGTATCCAGGAGGCCCAGACCTACGCTCGTGATCATGGCCATCCGGGATTTGCCGCATGCCAGCCCATGTGGGGCCTGGCCGATCCTGACCGGGAAGCGATGAATAGCTTTTGTCCGGGTGGTTATTACGAAGATGGCTACCGGCCATTGCACGAGGCGGGCCTGACCATGATTCCCTACTCGGGCCAAAGCCGTGGTTTCTTCTCCAAACTCGCAGACAACCCTGCCAAGGAATCTTTTGGTCCCGATCTGGCCGCTCTGTTCCATCATCCACGCAATCTGGCCAGGCTGCCGGTGATCCAGTCGATTGCCCAGGCCCATGGTGCGTCCATCAACCAGATCGTGCTGGCCTACCTCACTTCCCAGCCTCTCGCCACCATTCCCATCATCGGTGCCAGCAAACCGGCCCAGTTGAAAGAGAGCATCGCGGCCTGCGCCCTGAAACTGTCTGCCGGGGAGTTGCAGCGCCTGCACGACGCATAGACGCATCGGGAAGGGTCGAGAATGTCACGGCGGAATGTATATGACGTCTGCGTGATCGGCACCGGCGCCGGCGGTGGCATCATGATCGACGAACTGACTCATGCCGGGATGTCGGTCGTGGCCCTTGAACGCGGTCCCTTGCTGGGGCCCGATGATTTCATGGGGCATGATGAGCTTTCCAACATCTTTCGTGGCACCGGCTTTGCGCCACGCCTGAAGGAAACCGTCCGCCACAGCGTTCACGAAGAGGCCACCGAACAGCGCTTCAGCTCTTTGGCCCAGGTGGTTGGCGGCAGCGCTGTGCATTGGGGCGCCTGGTCATGGCGTTACCGCCCCGACGAGTTCAAGGTGTTGCGCCGGGAAGGCCCGGTGGCCGGCGCCAACCTGGCTGACTGGCCGGTGGATGCCGAGGAGATGGCACCCTGGTATGCCCGTGCCGAAGCCGCCTGGGGTGTTGCCGGTGCCAGCGTACATAATGCCCTGCAGCCAGGCTTGCGTTACCCCAATCCGCCGCATCCCTATCGTACCGCCAGCTTTGTTCTGGAGGCCGCGGCCCGGCGTCTGGGGCATCACCCGTTTCCGGTTCCCATGGCCATCAATAGCCGGCCCCACGCTGGCCGCGCCACATGCATGAACAGTGGCATGTGTACGATGTTCGGCTGTCCGGTGCACGCCAAGGCTTCGCCGTTGTCGGTGAATATTCCGCGCGCCCTGGCTACGGGCCGGCTTGATCTGCGGCCCGAAAGCCGCGTTTTCGATCTGGCCGTGGATACCACCGGTCGCATTCGGGAGGCGCGTTGTTTGGATGCCCAAGGGCGGGAGCGTACCGTGCGGGCACGCCAGTTCGTGCTGGCAGGCGGCAGCCTGGGTACCGCGCAACTGTTGCTTCTGTCACGTTCGGCCCGGTTCCCCCAGGGGCTGGCCAACGGCAGCGATCAGGTGGGGCGCAACCTGATGTTCCACACCCTGGCGCTGACCAACTTCATTCATGAGCAACCCTCGCGGGGTGCTCTCGGCCCACCGGGCATGGTGGCCTTCGACGATCTCCACGACAGTAATGCGAAGCGGGGCTTTATTCGGGGCGCCGTGATGGGTGAAAGTCCCACCGCCACCCCTTTGGGCATGGCCATGCAGGCGGCTGCCTATTTTGGTGAACAGCAGGGGCTTTGGGGGCAGCGCCTGAAGGATTTCATGCGCCTGTTTCCTCATGTGCATGGTCTCATTTCCATTGGCGAGGATCTCCCCGTGGCGGAAAACCGTGTGGATCTGGATCCGGTTCATGTGGACGATCTGGGCATTCCCGTGCACCGGATCACTCACCGCTACCATGAAAACGATCAGCGATTGCGCGACTGGTACAAGCAGCGCATGGTCGAGGTGGCCGAGGCAGCCGGGGCGCAGAAGATCTGGACGTCGGACTGGAACAGCGGTACTGGTCACATCATGGGCACCTGTCGCATGGGGGACGATCCTGCGACTTCGGTCGTGGATCGCTGGTGCCGCAGCCATGAGGTGAGCAACCTGTGGATCACCGATGGCAGCGTGTTTCCCACTTCCGGTGGCTATAACCCCACCCTGACCATCGTGGCCAATGCCTATCGCGTGGCCAGTCGCTTCATCGCCGAGGCGAAGCGGCTCAATCTGGGTTGAATGCCATGACCGATACCGATCTTTCACGCCGCTACTGGCTCAAGGCCGCCGGGATATCCTGGGTAGCCGTTCAATGGCCACGACCCCTGGCTGCCTTGGCCGCGGAGAGGGAAACCGGGCCACAGGTCCTTAACCCCGCCGAATGGGGGACGGTGGAGGCCCTCTGCGCCCGCATCATTCCCACCGATCAGGAGCCGGGGGCGCGGGAAGCCGGATGTGTGAATTTCATCGACAAAGCTCTGGCGCACGAAGACAAGGCGGCCCTGCCCAACTACCGTGAGGGCCTGGCCATGCTTGACCAATGTTGCCTCGCGGCTCACGGTAAATCCTTCGCGGCACTGACGGACGCCACGCAGGATGCCGTGATGCATGCCCTGGAGGCCGGCACGCTGAGTGGCTGGCAGGCGCAGGTACGTGCACAAGACTTGTTCGCCACCTTGCGGTTTCACACCCTGGCCGGGTTTCTCGCCGATCCGAAATATGGCGGCAATCGCGGCTACAGCGGTTGGCGGGTGGTCGGCTTTCCCGGTCCGTTGCACCACCTGGGTGGTGCCGATGCCGCCATGATGCAGGGACGCAAGCCGGTCCCCGTGATCTGGAAGGATTCCCGTCCGGATCACGGAGACCGCTGAGTTCAGGTTGTGATGGTGGGCTCCAGCATGGGGAAGTCGATATACCCTTCGGCCCCCGGGCTGTAGAAGGCGGATGTTGGCGGCACAGGATTGAGCGGCAGGTTGTGGGCAAAACGTTCGGGTAGATCCGGATTGCTGATGAAAGGGATGCCAAATGCCACCGCATCGGCCCGGCCTGCCGCCAGTGCGGCCTGAGCACTTTCCCGCGTGAATCGCTCATTGGCGATATAAGGGCCGCCGAAGGCTGCTTTCAGCTGTGGTCCCAGACTGTCGGGCCCCTCATGCTCCCGGGCGCAGATGAAGGCAATCCGGCGCCGCCCCAGCTCGCGGGCCACATAACCGAAGGTGGTGACCGGATCCGAATCCCCCATCGATTGTGCGTCTCCCCGGGGGGCCAGATGGACGCCGACACGATTCGCCCCCCACACCGCAATCGCTGCATCGACCACTTCCAGCATCAAGCGGGCGCGGTTATCGACCGGGCCTCCGTAATCATCGTCCCGCTGGTTGGTGCTGTCCTGGAGGAACTGGTCGAGCAGATAGCCGTTGGCACCATGAATTTCCACGCCATCGAAACCCGCGAGCAGGGCATTCCCGGCAGCCTGACGGTAGGCCGCAACGATATCGGGAATCTCGCTGCGTTCAAGTGGCCGGGGTACCGGATAGGGCTGTTTGGGCCGGAGCAGGGCCGGATGGCCTTCCGGCTGGATGGCGCTGGGGGCCACCGGTTTTTCCCCATCCAGATAGCTCTCATGGGAAAGCCGGCCCACATGCCACAACTGCATGAAAATTCGCCCCCCCGCTTCGTGCACGGTCCGGGTGACGGCTTTCCATGCGTCCACCTGCTCCATCGACCAGATACCGGGGGTACGCGGATAACCCACCCCCATCGGATGGATCGAGGTGGCTTCGCTGATGATCAGCCCCGCCCCGGCACGTTGGCGGTAATACTCCACCATCAGCGGATTTGGCAGGCGGTCTTCTCCGGTGCGGCAACGTGTGAGCGGGGCCAGGACTATACGGTTGGGCAATTCGAGCGCACCCAGGCGCAGGGGAGTGAAGAGATCGATCATGGGGATTCGGGGATGAGCAGGAGTGCAAGCCAGGAAATAAAGATAAGGGGCCGGTACCGGAAAGCGGGCGAATGTCGATGCCGTGTACCGGAGCGGAGAAGATTTTTTATGGATATCGATCCACCCGGACCGGCTTGACCGGAAGAGGCAACCCATTCTGCTACTTTCCTAGGAAAATTCAAGCCAGAATATGAGAAACTATCCGTCGCCTGAACCGAGAAAAGCATCTGATGTCGTATCTCCGCCGGAAATTATCCGGCGCGTGGTCCATAACGATGGAGGAGGATTCACCATGACGGCAACCCTGTCCGGCCGCGTCACTCTTGACGACAGCATCTTCAATCCCGAGGACCACGCATTCATCCGTGATCCCTACCCCACCTTTCGCAGGCTCCATGCCGGATATCCGGTGGCGTGGCATGACCGGCTCCAGGCCTGGTTCGTCTCTTCCCATGAACTCGCGGCGGCGGCACTGCGCGATACGGAGCATCTTTCCATCCGCATCGACGACTGGGAATACGCACCGCCCAACTACGGGCAGAAAGCCGAATCGGAAAAGACCGGTTTCGACCGCATGTGGGAGCATTCCCTGTGGACCATTCCCCGCGACAAGCACATCCGCCTGCGCCGTCTGGCAATGCCGGCCTTCTCGCGCACGGTCATGGAAAAGATCGAGGTCCGCATCAAGGATCTGGTGAACAAGGTATTCGACGACATTGGCCAGGCTGATGAGATCGAAGCTTATTCTCAGATCGGCCGGCTCATTCCCGCCGCCGCCATTGCCCGCATGGTGGGGATTCCCCGCGAGAATGAGGCCGTGTTCGAGGGGCTGGCCTGGCACATGGCCGAGGCCCAGAGCCCCAACCTCAGCCAGGCCGAGCGTGACGCAGCGATGGCCAGGGTACTGCCCGGTTTCGAGATGCTGGAGGCATTGGTGCGCGAATATCGTGCGATGAAAGATCCGGGTGACGGCTTTCTGGGGCAACTGGTCAAGGCCCAGGACGGTGACGCCCGTCTGAGCGACTGGGACATCATCTCCCTGGTTTCCGCCGTCCTCGTGGCCGGAGCGGATACATCCATCGACCTGCATACCCTGGCACTGCGCGCGCTGCTCGGCAATCCGGAGCAGAAGGCTTTGCTGCGTGAGAAACCCGAGCTGGGTGATGCCTTCCTGCTGGAATCATTGCGCCAGGGAGTGCCCGGAAAATCCGGTCTGCACCGTTATGCGCTGAGCGACTTCGAACTGGGTGGGCAACGTATTCGCAAGGGCCAGCGCGTCTGTCCCTTCTACAGCGCTGCCAATGTCGATCCGCAACAGTATCCGGATCCGGAACGGTTCGACATGAGCCGATCACATGAAGGCAATATCCTTTTTGGCGCAGGGCCACACTTTTGCATTGGCAACATGCTGGCGCGGGTTCAGGGGTTGCTGATGATCCGGGAATTCATGGCGCGCTTTCCCGATGCCGAACTGGTGGATGGAACCGGGGATATCGACTACGACTACCACCATCACAATGCGCGCCGGATCACCCGTTTGCGCATCAAGACCAATATTCACTGAAGGACGGAGCACAGCAATGAAAAAATGGGTTTGCATCAACTGTGGCTACATCTACGACGAAGCCGTCGGAATTCCCGACCGGGGCATCGCCGCCGGTACCCGCTTCGAGGATCTGCCCCTGGACTGGGTGTGTCCGGAATGCGCGGGTGAAAAGGATTATTTTGAGGTGATGAGCTGATTTCATCCGCCATCTGCCTGAAATACGGCATGCCCCGGGAGACACCGCACCCGAGGGTGACATCATCTGAACGTTGCCGGTCTGTCGCACCTGGCTTCGTTATGTATTTTCTTTAGGTACCACAAGGAGGTTTCCATGAACGAATTCAGTACCCTGATCGCCAGACAAAAGGCCAGACTACCCGCGCTGGCAAAGACCACGGCGATGGAGCGCATCAGGAAGCTGCGGGACCTGTATCGCGCCGTGTACGATGCCCGCGACGAGATGGTCGAGATTTCCCGCAAGGAACTCGGGTTGTGTGAAATTGACGCACTCATGCAGCTGATGATGATCAAGAGCCAGACCGACTTCATTGCCGAACATCTGGAAGCATGGATGGCGCCTCAACCGATTCCCAACCTGGGCGGTCAGCTCATCGGCAAGAAGGCCTGGGTACGCTACGAGCCGAAGGGGCTGATGCTGCATATCGCCAGCTGGAACGCGCCCACCGGCATCGCCCTGGGACCTGCGGGCTTTGGTATCGCCGCCGGTAATGCCGTGGTGGTGAAGCCTTCGGAGCTCACTCCGGCCTCCGCCAGCTTCCTGCGTCGCGTCGTCGGTTCCGTCTTTCCGGAGGACGAGTTTGCGATCGTCGAGGGCGGGCACGAGACTGTCTCCGCCCTGCTGCAGCAGCCCTTCAACCATATTGCCTATGTCGGCGGCCACGGTGGTGGACGTGCGGTGATGCGTGGTGCGGCGGAACATTTTGCCGACATCACCCTTGAAATGGGCGGCAAGAATCCGGTGCTGGTAGACCCCAGCGCCGACATCATGGATGCCGCCGACAAGGTTGCCCGCTGGCGCCTGCCCAATGCTGGCCAGATCTGTGTCGCTCCCGACTACGTGCTGATCCATCCTGCACAGCGTGATGACTTTGTCGCCGGCTTCGCGCGTACCGCATCCGCCATGTACAACCCGGCAGGCAAGGGATTCGACCAGTCACCCGAGTTTCCGCGTATTGTCAGCGATGGTCATTTCCAGCGCATCAAGGGCCTGATCGACGATGCCCTGGAAAAAGGCGCCCACCTGGCCTTCGGCGGTGCGACCGATGCCACTACACGCTTCATCGCCCCCACGGTACTGACCGGTGTGACGGAGGATATGAAGATCATGAAGGAGGAGGTGTTCGGTCCCGTATTGTCGGTGATGGATTGTGCGACTCCCGAGGAAATCCTCGCCGCCGTGGGCCGCCGGTTCAAGCCGCTGGCGCTCTACATTTACGCCAAGGACCCGGCACGGGCCCAGTTCTATATGGCCAACACCTCTTCCGGTGCGGCGGTGATCAACAATTGCGGCATCCAGGCCGCCAACCCTACGGTACCCTTCGGTGGCGTGAATCACAGCGGTGTGGGCCGGCTTGGCGGGCAGAGCGCCTTCGCCGAATTCTGCAATCCCCGCACGGTGGTCGAGGATCCCTGCGAACCGAGTCCCCATCCTGCCGGTGGCCCACCCTATGGGCCCGGGATGAAGGAATTTTTCCTACAGATGATCCAGCCCTGAAGCGTGTCGGTAGCCGTGTTCGCTGCGACGAACACGGCGGAGGGTGCCCGGTGGTGCAATTGGGTGCAGCCGGGCAGGGTGAATACGGCACGGGATGCGTCATCGTATCCCTGTCGCTCCCGCGTTACCATGGCGGGGTTATGTCGACGGATGCATCGTACGGATACCTTCACCCATGAAACGATTTTTTATCCTGCTTGCAGCCTTTGCTTGCGTAACTTGTGTCTGGGCTGCGGACCTGCTGTATCTCAATACGTCCGCCGGCAGCGCGCGTCTGATGGAGGCGGGCTGGCGCCAGCAGTATTTCGCCATCCAGCCTTATCTCGAAACCCAGCAGAATCTGGCTTTCTGTGGCCCCGCCAGCATCGCCGCGGTGATGAACAGCCTGGATCTGCCGCGGCCCGTGGCAATGAATCTGGGACCGTATCGTTACTTTACCCAGGACAATGTGTTCAACAGCGTCACCGAGTCCGTGAAGCGTCGCGAACAGGTGCTGGGCCGGGGCATGACACTTGCAGACGTGGTGGCATTCCTGAAGGCCCTGGGGGTCGATGCTTCCGCCCATCCCGCCGACCGGCTGTCGGCCGACCGGTTCCGTGCGCTGCTCAAGGAATCACTGGCGGATCCGGACCGGCGCCTGATTGCGAATTACGACCGCAAGGCACTGGGGCAGCAGGGTGGCGGACATCTGTCCCCCCTTGGTGCCTACGATGCAGTCAGTGATTCGGTACTGGTGCTCGATGTGGCCAAATTCAAGTATCCACCCACCTGGGTCGGGCTTTCCGATCTGCTGGCGGCTATGAATACCCGGGATCCGGATTCCGGCCGGCCCCGGGGATTGATCGTGGTTACTCGCAGGGCCGCGCCGTAACCTGGCTCTTCGCCCAGAACTCACGAGATACCGGCAGGAAACGCTAACATGGGGCCTGTGCGCGAGAGGGGATAGACCCTGCCGCATTCGCTGCCCGATAACGACATGAATGGAGGAAAAGCGCAATGAGTATGGAATTCGGACCTTATCTGCGCAAAGAGCAGATCGGCAATTTCGTCATCAACCTGATCCTCAACGGTGGCTTTGCCTGGTGGCTTACGCACGGCAGCCAGCTTCCTCTGTGGAAGGGGGATGGCGCCATGGGGCCGGATATCCTGATGACCAGCCTCCTGCTTGCCTACCTTCTGGCGTTGATCGTGGCCTGGCTCACACGCAAAAAGCGCGACGAAGGCAAGACGCCACGGCTCGACGCCGGTCGCTACCCGCTGATTTCACGTCTGCCGGCCACCACCGGCAAGCTTTCCGCATCAGTCGCCGTCGTGGGTGTGGTGATCGGAGTGGCCATGGTTGCCACCATGCATGTGCTCGGCCTGGATCCCTATCCCCGCGTAAGCTACGTGGTCCTCAAGGCTGTTTACGCCGCAGTGCTGGCCATCATCTGTAATTACATTGTCATCGTACGGATTCTCAGTCAGCCACAAGGCGCCTGAAGTACGAACAGGGAGTCAAGCCGGAGGCGGTCGTGGTTCGGCGCTGACCACTATCCCCGATACCGAATTCAAAAAAAGCCGCTGTCCGCAGCGGCTTTTTTTTGTTCCGTTGTCCGGTTTCATGGAGGAATGCCGGGATTTACAATGTCCTCAATCCGCAGTATTCCGGCATCCGTATCCATTCAACCGAGGGCACCATGAATTTCGATATTTCTCCCGAACTGGAAGCCTTGCGGGAAAAAACCCGCTGCTTTATCGCCACAGAGGTTATTCCGTATGAAAAGGACCCGCGCTGTACTCCCCATGGTCCCAGTGAAGACCTGCGGCAGGAACTGATTGCCCGGGCACGGCACGCCGGGCTGCTCTCCTCCCACATGCCGGTTGAATGGGGCGGGCTGGGGCTCGATCATTTTGGCAAGGCCCTGGTGTTCGAGGAGGCGGGCTATTCGCCCTTGGGTCCGGTGGCGCTCAATATCGCGGCACCCGACGAGGGCAATATGCACCTCATGGAGGTGGTGGCCACGCCAGAGCAAAAAGAACGCTGGCTCAAGCCTTTGGCCGCTGGCAAGACGCGTTCCTGTTTCTGCATGACCGAGCCTCCACCCGGTGCGGGGTCCGATCCGGGCATGCTGGCCACCACTGCGGTACGCGAGGGCGATCACTATCTCATCAATGGCGAGAAATGGCTGATTACCGGTGCCGAAGGTGCACGTTTTGCCATCATCATGGCCAGGATGGAGGATGGCAGCGCCACCATGTTTCTTTCCGACATGGATGTACCGGGCATCACCGTTACCCGCATGATGGATGCTCTCGACTCCTGCTTTCCAGGAGGGCATGGTGTGGTGGCATTCCGTGATCTGCGGGTACCGGCAACGGATGTGCTGGGTGAGATCGGCAAGGGTTTCCGCTATGCCCAGGTACGTCTTTCGCCCGCACGCCTCACGCACTGCATGCGCTGGCTGGGGGCTGCACGTCGGGCCCATGACACGGCTGTGGAGTACGCCCGGAAGCGTCAGGCTTTCGGCAAGACTCTGGGTGAACATGAAGGCGTTGGCTTCATGCTCGCCGACAACGAGATGGATCTCCATATGGCCCGGCTCTCCATCTGGCACACCGCGTGGGTACTGGATCGCGGGGAACTGGGCCTGAACGAATCCAGCCGGACCAAGGTGATCGCCTCCGAGGCGGCCTGGCGTGTGGTCGATCGCTGTGTCCAGACGCTGGGCGGGCAGGGGGTGACCCACGAAACCATTCTGCCCCGTATCTTTGCGGACATGCGTGGTTTCCGTATCTACGATGGACCATCCGAAACTCATCGCTGGAGTCTGGCGAAACGAATTCTCAAGGGGGGTTGAGTGTTGCGCGCGGGGATATGATCCTTCACAGCCGGATACTTTCGGTTTAAAATTGTCAGGTACGCGCAGGCTGTCTCTATCTACCCACAGAAAGTTGGCTGCTCGCCGGAGTGACGACCCTTCGTGCGGATTCGGCGGGCGGTTGGCGCGTTCCGCCTGCTCATCACCGGGCAGACGAAGTCTTCCACAGCAAATATCGGAGGAACCCCGACTGTGACAAAAATTCGCCTGGAAACCGTTCCGGAACTGATCGAGAAAGCCGGTGAGATCCGCAAGTATCTCTGCCGATGCGCTCGCTATGCCGGCAATGTCCATCTCGCCGGACCACTTTCTGCCACGGATGTTGCCGTGGCGCTCTACTACAAATACCTCCAGTTCGATCCGGCCGATCTTGAAAATCCGGAACGCAACATGTTCGTCCTCAGCAAGGGTCACAATGGTGTGCTTCTCTACTGCATGTTCTGCGACATGGGCCTGCATCCATGGGATGAGCTATACGAGAACTACAACAAGATCGGACACAGTTTCGGTGCCCACCCCAATCGGAAATATGTGCATGGTGTCGAGGTTTCCACCGGATCTCTCGGTCATGGCTTGAGCTGGTGTATCGGCTTCGCCCATGCCAACCGCAACGAGGGCATCAACTCACGTATTTACTGCCTGCTGGGCGATGGCGAACTGGAAGAGGGCTCCAACTGGGAAGCCATCATGTACGCCGCTTCGCATAACCTCAGCAATATCGTGGCCATCGTTGACAACAATCAGTGCTCGGCTTCCTTCATGGCAGGCGAAAACATCAAATGGAATTCGATGGCCGACTGCTGGCGGGCTTTTGGCTGGGATGTGCGCGAAATCGACGGTGCCAACATGTATGAAATCGACCGTACCCTGGCCAACCTGCCTCCGGTCAATCTGAAGAATCCCGGCAAGCCTGTCTGCATCATCGCCAACACCATCAAGGGCCAGGGCGTTTCGTTCATGATGGAGCGTCCCTACGCATGGCATATCTGCGGGCTGGATGATGAGAAGCTCGCAGAGACGGAAGCGTTGATCGATCTCTATACCGCTGAACAGAAAAAGAGGGCCTGACATGGGTGGCTTTACATTCAATATCACCGACATCGCGGCGATGATGAACGCCAAGGATCTGGTGACCAAGAAACTGGTTCAGTTGATCAAAGAGAACCCCAAGGTTTGCTACATCAATTCGGATGGCACGGGCCAGAAGGGTGCCGTGCGCGATTTGTACAATCAATATCCGGATCGCGTGCTCGATGTCGGCATTGCCGAGATGAACCTCGTCACGGTGGCTGCCGGTCTGGCCCGCAAGGGTTACATACCGTTTGGCCAGACCTTTGGTCCGTTCCTCTGTGTTCGTGCGCTGGACCAGATTCACAACGATCTGGCCTACAACGACCTGCCTGTTCGCCTGATTGGCACGCATGGTGGCCTGTCCTCAGGTTATGGCCCCACGCACAACACCATCGTGGAATTCGGGGTCATGAACGCAATTCCCAACATGACCATGATTGCCCCGAGCGATGGTGAGCAGTGTGCGAAGATGTTGGAAGCCTCCCTGTCGTGGCACGGTCCCATCTACATCCGGATTCCGCGTGGAGAGGAACCCGCCGTCTATAACGCTGACTACGAATATGTGATCGGCAAGGCGATCACGGTGAAGGAAGGCAACGACGTCACCATCATCGCGACGGGGACGGGTGTCTACAACAGCCTGCGCGCGGCTCTCCTGTTGCAGGAGGAAGGATTGAGCGTGGGGGTGATCGACATGCACACCATCAAGCCCATCGACCGGGATGCCATCTTGCAGGCGGCGCGCAAGACCGGCACTCTCGTCAGTGTCGAGGACCACAATATCCTGGGGGGGCTGGGCAGCATCATCGCCGATGTGCTTGTCGAGGCTGGCGTGCCGGCGCGGCTGAAAAAAATCGGCATCAACGATGAATTCATCAGCTTTGGCTATCCCGAGGAAATCTACCCCTACTACGGCTTCGATGGTCCGGGGATCGCGAAGACGGTACGGGCATTCTGTGGGTGAGTTTCCGCCGGAAATTCGGGATATCCCCAGGTTGATGGTAGATCGCAGATGTGCCCCCCTCATGGAGGGGGCACATTGAGCCGGCGCGTTGCAATCGTATCGGGCGGTGGCACGGGGATTGGCCGTGCCGTCTGCCTGCGTCTGGCCAGGGAAGGATTCGCCGTTGCGGTGGCTTGTTCCCGCTCCGTTGCAGATGCTGAAAGCACCCTGCAGGCTTTGCGTGCCTCCGGCGGCGAGGGGGAAATGTTCCAGGCCGACATCGCCGATGAATCTTCCGTGCAGTCACTCTTTGCAGCCGTCAAAGCCCGCTTCGGGCGCATTGATGTGGTGGTGAACAATGCCGGGATCGGGCATTCCAAGAAACTTGCCCAGATCGAAATGGCGGAGTTCGATCACATTTTCGGCGTCAATGCACGTGGCACGTTCATGATGTGCCGGGAAGCGGCGCAATTCATCGAAGATGGTGGCCGCATCGTCAATGTGTCGACCGGTGCCACCAAGGGAAATCCGGCCAGGATGGCGCTCTATGTGGGCAGCAAGCTGGCGGTGGAGGGATTTACCAAGGTGCTGGCGCGGGAACTGGCGCTACGTGGAATCACGGTCAATGCCGTATCGCCGGGCATGACGGATACACCGATGCTGCTGGGTGGAGATGCCGAGGCTTTACGGGCCTATGGTGCCCAGGCGGCAGCCATGCGCCGGGTCGGACAGCCGGAGGATGTGGCCGATGCCATCGCCGCGCTGGTGTCTGCGGATGGCCGCTGGATTACCGGGCAGAACATCGCGGTGGATGGCGGGACCAATATCGTTTGAGGTGTGAGGAGCACGGAGTGTGCGGGCAAAACCCATCGTTCGTCTCATCCGGCCGCAACGTCAGTCTGTTGATTTTTCGTAGGCCCTTTCAACCTTTGCGACCCTGAGTGCATAGTGTTCGTACCACGCACGCTTGCCCATTTCTTGTGCGGCCAGGTGCTCGGCATGGGCTTTCCAGGCGGAAATGGCCTCCGGAGAGGACCAGTATGAAACGGTGATACCAAACCCGTCGGCGCCACGAACGCTTTCAACACCCAGAAATCCGGGCTGCCGGGTGGCAAGCTCGACCATCCTTTCAGCCATTTTCCCGTAGCCATTGTCACCCTCTGTTCGTTGAGACGAAAAAATCACGGTGTAGTAAGGAGGAGCGGGTAATCGGGCGCAAGAAGATGATGTGGTCATGGTCACGGCCTCATGCCTGAGCCAAGTCGCACCGCAAGGCGGCGTTAACTTGAATGGTTGGATCGTTACGTGCTTGCCAGCAGAAATTCTTCCGAACTGTTGGGGGGACGCAAACCGTCCGTTCTGCCCTTGAAATAGCGCTCGGCGAGCGTCGCTGACGAGATATGCCCGACTGTCCTGAAACCCGCCTCGCGGGCCATGGAAAGTATTTCCCCTACGGTGAAGAAACTGAGCCAGGGTGTGCCGTTTGCCTTCGCCCCCGCTGCCGCACGTTCGACACCGATACGAATTTCGGGGTCATTGAGTTCGATCGGCAATATGAACGTCATGGCGAAAGTGGAGCCCTGGGGCAGTGCCGCCACTTGCTGCAACATCGCAGCGACCGCTGCCCTGGTCAAATACATGCTGACGCCAGCGGATGACACTACTGCGGGTCTTTGGGGGTCGAAACCCGATGCGCTCAACTGTTTCCACCACGCATTTCCTGCCTCGAAATCCACGGGTACCAGATGAAGAAAAGGCGGTATGCCAAAGCCAAGCTCGACGAGGCGCTGGCGCTTCCATTCTTGCGCTGCGGGCTGATCGATCTCGTATATCTGGATACGGGAGGCTATCTCATGCTTTCGCTGTGCGAAGGTGTCAAGCCCTGCGCCAAGAATGACGTATTGTGTAACACCGCTTGCGGCCCGTTCTGACACGAGGTCGTCGATAAAGCGGGCGCGGGCAACGATGGAAGCACGAAATGGCTTCGTGAATGGGCTCATGTCCGGACGACCTTGCCATCCGTGCTCCGGTGCCGCCAGCTTCAATCCCACTACATCTTCAATAATGTGGGGCGTCGAATCAATCTCGACGTGCAATGCCCGCCACAGGGCAGTCCGTACGGCCGTGTTGTCTGGCTCGGCTGATTTTTGATTGGACATGTTCACTCCTTGAACAGCCCGATGCCGGATTATTGTGCGGGTTTCCCGGCTTCTGTTTCACACGGAGCAGGGGTTGCCAGCACTCGATCCCATTCTTCCTGTGTGAAGGTGAGCGGAATATCGAAAAGGGCAGCGTACTGCCGGGCAAGAACGATCTTGATGCGGGGTGAGGCCAGCAGATCGGGCCGCTCTGTGACGATGCTGCTGAGATAGTGGCTGATGCCACGGGCCCAGAGAAAGGCCAGTAATTCGGTGTCCGGTTCGCGGATTTCACCGGCGTGGATCTGGAGAAAGCGTACCGTGTCCTTCTGGATGATTGCGGCATCCTGCACATCGCCGCTGTGCGCCGAACTGACCCGCAGCAACACGAGGTAGTGACGCACATAGCGGCGATAAAACTCGCCGCCGTAGGTGAGCATGCGCTTTTCCGTCTCGACCATGCGATCGACCAGGCGGATGATGTATTCCTTGAGTGGCAGCTTGCGTGTGAGATTGAAGAATCCCTGCAGTTTTTCTGATTCCCGCCGGGCTTCCTCCTCGGCCAGTCTGGCGATGATCGCATCCCGGTTGGGAAAATACTGATAGAGCGAACCCACCGCGACACCCGAACGCTCGGAGAGGAAACGGGTGGTCAGGCCATCGGCCCCCTTGTCATACAGGATCTGGCGCGCGGTCTGGATCAGGAAGTCGACCGTTGCCTGGGAACGCTGCTGGCGCGGAATCTTGCGTGGCGCAGGGATGGCGGGGGTGTCCACGCTGTCGAAACTTCTGGTTTTCCTGGCCATTCTCCCCTGCCTCCGATTGCGTCCTCTTGATATCGCCCTTGACCTTGGAGGGTGGGGCGTGAAGTGGTTGTTGGATGTTGCTTTTTTATGCCGGAATGCCGTCCGGAGCAGGAAGCCGCAGTCGACCTGCCACAAGCTTCAAGCCCTTGCGAGACTAGCATCAATTGCAGGGAACTGCCGGGTGGAGCGGGCGATCGACAACCGGATACAAAATTTGAACCCTAAAGGATAGGCTTGGAGTTAGGATAGGCCGCCACGCATCTTGATTGCCATATGAAGAGGGCGATACCCATGGAAACTACAGGAGGAGATCGGGAAATGAGCGGAACGGAGTCCGTCGATGGCCGTCGTCGACAACTGATTCAAGCCGGCGGAGGGCTTGCCCTGGGAGCGGCCTTGGGAGGGTGGTCAGGCGTGGCCGGTGCCGCCAGTCTGCCGTTATCCGAATACGAACAGCTTGATGCCATCGGCCTGGCCGACCTCATCCGGCGGCGCAAGCTTTCCGCACCGGAAGCCCTGGAGGCGGCCATCGCCCGTGTGGATGCGGTCAATGCCCGGCTTAACTGCGTCAATATTCCCTTTTATGACATGGCGCGGGCCGTGGCCAGGGGGCCACTCGGAGAGGGGCCCCTGGCCGGCGTGCCTTTTCTGCTCAAGGATCTGGGCTTGCAGGTGAAGGGCACGGTCACCAGCAATGGCAGCGTGTTCTTCCGCGATGCCGTGGCTGATCAGGACAGCACCCTGACCGGGCGTTATCGCAAGGCGGGGCTGGTGATGTTCGGCAAGACCGCGAGTCCCGAATTTGGCGCTACCGCCACCACCGAATCGCGCGCCTGGGGCAAGACCCATAATCCATGGAACCTGGATTACAGCACCGGCGGTTCTTCCGGGGGCTCGGCAGCGGCAGTGGCCGCCGGCATCGTTCCGGCCGCTCACGCCAGCGATGGCGGCGGCTCGATCCGCATACCGGCGTCTCATTGCGGTTTGTTTGGACTCAAGACCAGTCGTGGCCGCAACCCGGTCGGCCCGGTCGCCCTGGAGAGCTGGATGGGGCTTTCGGTGCAGCACGTCATCTCCCGCTCGGTACGCGACTCCGCCCTGTTCTTGCAGGTGAGCCAGGGTCCGGAACCCGGCAGCCGCATCTATCCACCAGCGTTGTCGGGCGATCTGGTCAAGGCTCTACGCAATCCACCCAAGGGGCTGCGCATCGCCCTGATGGATGGCAATCCCTTCGGTGCCCCGGTTCATCCCGAATGCCTGCTGGGTGTACACAATGCAGCGAGGCTGTGTGAACAGCTGGGTCACCATGTCGAATCGGTCGCGCCCAAACTGCCCATCGCCGAAATGTTCGGTGGCATGGGGGTGATGACTGGTACCGGCACGCTGGTGCTGATCCGGGCGCGGGAAAAGGCACTGGGCCGCGCAGTGCGCGAGGATGAACTGGAGCCCCTGAACTGGCTTGCTTTCCAGCAGGCCCAGCATTACACCGCGGCGCAGCTCTATCAGGCCCGGGCCATCTTCGATCAGGCCGGCCGCATCCTCGACCAGTTCATGGCCGACTACGACATCATCCTCAGCCCTACCACCGCCGGTCTGCCACCAAAACTGGGTGTGCTTGCCCTCGATCAGCCCTACGATGATTTTGCCCGTGAGGCAATGAAGGCTTCACCCTTTACCGCGATATTCAACATGAGCGGCCAGCCGGCCATGTCGGTTCCTCTGCACTGGAGCGCAGAGGGGCTGCCCATCGGAGTCCAGTTTGCCGGACGATATGGTGAAGAGCTTACGCTCCTGCGCCTTGCAGCCCAATTGGAACAGGCCCGTCCCTGGGCGCAAAAGCGTCCCCACATTTGATGGGGCACGATGCGCTCGGGCCGGCTCCGCCTCACCGTTGAATGCGAACAGGCAGAGCCTTGATGAGGCTCTGCCCCTCCAATACTGCATACTTTTCAAATAATGCAATGTAAAAATGCGAGTACATCTGGGGCTTGGGAAGTTGTAAGTTAACGCCTTTGTGCAGGCTGGAACGCCGTACCGGGTTGCCGGAGAAGTTCCTGCCCGCGCAAGCCGTAGTGTGCCGCAGCATTTTCACCGTATTTCCAATCGATCACCCAAGCGAGAAATCGATATGTCAGAGCCCAACGCGCAAGTAGACGCCGCCATCAAGGGGATGGTGGGTACCGAATACGGCCGCACCTATTCCTGGGATCCGGTGAATCAGCCGATGATCCGTCAGTGGTGCGAGACCATGGATAATGAAAGTCCGCTCTATCACGACCCCGAATTTGCCAGGCAGTCGCCACACGGCGGCCCTGTGGCGCCACCCACCATGCTTCAGGTCTGGGTGATGGCCGGCCTCAAGAACAGGCTGCCGCCCGGTTCCACCACGCGCAGCCCCTTCGAGGCAGTCGAATATCTGCGGGCCAATGGTTTCCCCTCGACAGTGGCGGTAAATTCCGAACAGGAGTACTTCCGTTACCTGCGCCCCGACGAGTCCATCAGTTTCACCGCCATGCTCGAATCGGTCAGCGACTGCAAATCCACGGCCCTGGGGACCGGCTATTTCGTTACCGTGCTGATGACCTTCCTCACCGCCACGGACGAAAAGGTTGGCACCATGCGTTTCCGTCTCTTCGTCTACAAGGCGCACAAGGAATTCAAGCCGGCGGCTGCCGCACCGGCCGATGCGCCCGCCAAGCCTTCACGCCCGCATCCGGGCATCAGCCAGGACACCCAGTTCTTCTGGGATGGCCTCAAACAGAATAAGCTGCTGATCCAGAAGTGCAAGGGCTGCGGCAAGCTGCGTCATCCCCCGGGGCCAGTCTGTCCCCATTGTCACTCCTTCGAATGGGAGGCTTTGCAAGCCAGCGGGCGCGGCACCGTACATTCCTTCGTGGTCATGCATTACCCTGAAGTGCCCGGTTTTCCTCCCGAGAATCCCGTGTTGCTGGTGGAACTGGAGGAGGGTACCCGCCTCGTCGCGGGTCTGGTCGGCATCAAGCATGCCGATGTGAAGGTCGGTATGCCGGTCCGGGTCGAATACCAGAAGGTGGACGACGATCTCGTGGTTCCCGTCTTCCGTCCCGTCTGAAGGAGCTGATATGGACTTTACTTTCAGCGAGGATCAGCGTGCCATTGCCGATCTGGCGACGAGCGTGTTCGGTGATTATTGCGCCGACGAACAGTTGCAGAAGCAATGGGACAGCGGAGCAGCCTTCGATGCAGCCCTATGGCTGCAATTGCGTGAAACCGGCCTGACTGCCCTGGTGCTGGATGAGGATACGGGAGGCTCGGCTCTGGGCATGGTCGAACTCATGCTGGTGCTGGAGCAGCAGGGGCGTTTCCTCGCTCCCGCCCCCCTCTATGCACACCAGCTGACCGTGGCGGCCCTGGCCCGCTTTGGCGCCGACAAGGCCCGATTGCCTGCATTGGCCGCGGGCGAACAGGTCGCCACACTGAGTCTGGATGGCATTCACAGTCCCCTCGGTATTGCGCTTTCCGCCAGCACCGATGGCACCGCCTGGCATCTCAAGGGAAAAGCTATCGCCGTCCCCCTGGCCGAGCAGTCGGCGATTGCCCTGTTGCCGGCCGCAACATCCGGTGGCGTGAAGCTGTTCGTGGTCGATATGGCTGCGGCCGGTATCCGCAAGGTATCCGGCAATCTGACTCATCAGATACCTGCCGCCGATCTGTATTTCGACCATGTGACGGTCGGGGCACCACTGGCGGACGATGCCCTGTCATGGCTGGAGCCACGTGTCATCGCCAGTATCGCCGCCCTGCAACTGGGCGTTTCGGCGGAGGCGCTCAAGCGTGTGGTGGCCTACACCAGCGAGCGGGTACAGTTCGATCGCCCGATCGCCACCTTTCAGGCCATCACCCAGCGCACGGCCGACTGCCTGATCGATGTGGAAGCCCTGCGTTCCGCGCTGTGGCAATTGTGCTGGCGCATCGATGCCGGGCTGGATGCCACGGGCGACATGGCGGTGACGAAAATCTGGGCCAGCGAATGCGGCCATCGAGTCACCCATGCGGCCCAGCACATGCATGGGGGCATGGGCGCCGATCTGACCTATCCGATTCACCGTTTCACCTACTGGAGCCGCGGCCTCGAAGCCACTTTCGGCGGCACCGAAGCCCACCTGAACGCACTTGGCCAGTGGCTGGCCAATCCGCAACATCTTGGAGTGGAACTATGAGCTGGACGACGACCAAGCGTTTCGAGGCAGTGAGCGTGGGTGAGGAACTGCCCAAGCTGGATATTCCGATCACCGTGCGCCGCATCGTGTCCGCGGCCATTGCCACCCGGGACTACGAGAACGTGCACCATGACAAGGACGAAACCCAGGCCCTTGGTTCGCCCCACATCTTCATGAACATTCTCACCAGCAACGGTGTTGTGGAGCGCTACGTGACCGAGTGGGCTGGCCCCGAGGCCGTGTTCCGCAAGGTTGCGATCAAGCTCGGCGCTCCCAACTATCCGGGCGACACCATGACCATGAGCGCCCGGATCACCGCCAAGGGCGAAGCCGGCCCCGGCAGCGTTACCCTGGAAGTAGCGGGGCGCAACAGCCTCGGCCCGCACATCACCGGCACGGTCGTCCTCGTGCTGCCCCAATAAGCAGGAGAGAGCCCGACATGAGTCAGCATCCCCTTTCCCGCCGCGTCGCCATCGCCGGCGTCGGCACCACCGAGTTCTCCAAGAATTCCGGCCGTACCGAAATCCGCCTTGCCATGGAGGCCGTGCTGGCCGCCCTGGCCGATGCGGGCATCGATCCTTCCGAGGTGGACGGCCTGTCCACCTACACCATGGACAACGTGCCCGAACGTGAGGTGTTCCGCCTTCTCGGTGGCAAGAAGCTGAAGTTCTTCAGCCGCATCTACGAAGGTGGCGGTGCCGCCTGCGCTCCAATCCTGCACGGCGCCATGGCCATCCATAGCGGTGTGGCCGATGTGGTGGTGGCCTACCGCGCCATGAACGAGCGTTCCTGGTACCGCTTCGGTTCCGGCGTCGGTGGCTGGGAGCCCGGTCCCATGGTCGAGTCCGTGCATTTCGGCTGGTACATCACCCATGGGCTGGTGTCTCCCGCCTCCTGGATCGCCATGGCTGCCCGTCGCTACATGCACGACTTTGGCGTTACCAGCGAGGATTTCGGCCGGATCGCCGTATCTGCCCGCGACTTCGCCGCCACCAATCCGGCTGCCTTCTTCTACCAGAAGCCCCTGAGCCTGGAGGAGCACCAGAAGTCACGATGGATCGCCGAACCCCTGCACCTGTACGACTGCTGCCAGGAGTCTGATGGTGCGGTGGCCATTGTCATGGTCTCTGCCGAACGGGCCAGGTCGCTTAAGCAGAAACCCGTTCTGGTTGCGGGTGCCGCACAGGGCATGGCCGACGATCAGCAGATGATGACCTCCTTCTATCGTTCCGACATCTCCGCCCTCTCGGAGATGAAGCTTGTCGCCGACCAGATCTATGCCATGGCCGATCTCAAGCCGGACGACATCCAGACCGCGGTGCTCTACGATCACTTCTCTCCTTTTGTCCTGCCCCAGCTGGAAGTTTTCGGTTTCTGCAAGCGCGGCGAAGCCAAGGACTTCATCCGTGCCGGCGAGCACACCCGTACCGGCCGTCTGCCGGTGAATACCCACGGTGGACAACTCGGTGAAGCCTATATTCACGGGCTCAACGGCGTTGCCGAAGGCGTGCGCCAGGTGCGCGGCTCCTCGGTCAACCAGGTCAAGGGGGCGAAGAACGTGATCGTCTCCGCCGGTACCGGCGTACCGACCAGCGGCCTGATCCTGACCTCTGAATAAGGGATGACGCCATGCATGTGAATCTCACCCCCGAACAGCGTGAACTGAAAAAAGAGATCCGGGCGTATTTCGCCAGGCTCATGACACCGCAGGCCCGTGCCATGCTGCACGACTACCAGAACCCTGCCCGGGTGCTTGAATACAAGCGCCTCACCCGTCAGATGGGCCAGGACGGCTGGCTGGCCGTGGGCTGGCCCAAGGAATACGGCGGCAAGGGCTATACGCCCCTGGAGCAGCTGATCTTTTTCGAGGAGTCGTTTCTTGCCGGTGCCCAGCTGCCTTTTGTCACCGTCAGCACCGTTGGGCCGGCTCTCATGGCTCACGGCTCGGAAGCCCACAAGAAGAAATTCCTGCCCGGCATGGCCGCCGGCGAGATCCACTTTTCCATCGGCTATACCGAGCCGGGCGCCGGCACCGATCTGGCAACTCTCAAGACGGCCGGAGTACGCCAGGCCGACGGCAGTTTCGTGGTGAACGGCAACAAGATCTTCACCTCGGATGCCGATGCCGCCAACTACATCTGGCTCGCCTGCCGCACTGACCCTTCCTTGCCGCGCCACAAAGGGATTTCCATCCTGATCGTGGATGCCACCGATCCGGGCTATTCCTTTACCCCGATCTATACCGTCGGCCATCGCACCAACACCACCTACTACGACAACGTGAAAGTACCGGCCGACATGCTGGTCGGCGATCTCAACGGTGGCTGGAAACTGATCACCTCGCAGCTCAATCACGAGCGTATCGGTCTGGGCGCCCTGGGTGTGAAGGCACGCGGCGATTTCATGAAGACCCTGGAATGGGCGCGCAGCGCCGACCCGATCTCGGGGCAGCGCCCCATCGACAAGCCCTGGGTGGCCAGTGCCCTGGCCGATTGCTATCGCCGTCTCGAAGCCATGCGATTGCTCAACTACCGCATGGCCGCGGATGTCACCGCCGGCCGCATGGATGTGGGTCTGGCTTCCGGAGCCAAGGTATTCGGTACCGAAACGCCCATCGCGGTGTATCGCAAGCTGATGGAAGTCACCGGCGGCGGTGGCGCCTACCGCTATGGCAGCGAGGCCGCCCTGATCGAGGGCAGCCTGGAAGAGGAATACCGCGGTGCCCTGGTCAATACCTTCGGTGGCGGTGTAAACGAGCTTTTGCGTGACATGGCGGCCCAGTTCGGCCTTGGCATGCCCCGTACCGGACGCTGAATGCGCCGCCGCATTCCGGCCACTGCGACATGGCTGGAATACGGCGGGCCGTGGTGGATTGAGATGGATGTGCTCGAGTGATCGAGAACCCTAGGAGACAAAACAAAATGGCTGCAGCTTCACGCGAGGAAACACAGGCAATCCTGGACCGCCGTTCAGTGGCGGCCGGATTGCATACGCCGAAACAGACCTACACCATGGCCGACCGCATCGAGGAATGTGCGGCCGATTCCGGCGATCATGTCTTCATCTATTACGGTGGCCGCAGCTACACCTACGGCGAGGCCAATGCGCGCGGTAACCAGTATGCCCGGGCGGCTCTCAAGCTTGGCCTCAAGTGTGGCGATGCCTGCGGTGTGGCGCTGGAAAACCGCCCCGAGTTCTTTTTTGCGCTCTGGGGACTGGCCAAGATCGGTGTCACCGGCTCCATGCTCAACACCCATCTCAGCGGCAAGGCACTACGCCATTCCCTGACCATCACCGGCGCCAAGGCTGCCATCGTTGGCGAGGAATGCCTCCCGAATTTCGATTGCCCCGAACTCAAGGATTTCCTGCCGCTGTGGAAGGTGGCTGATCCCGAGAAGCCCGCGCCCGCCGCGCTTCAGGGTCTCTACAGCGCCGATATCGGCCAGATGGCGGAAGCCGAGGATCGCGGCAATGTCGATAAAGCGCTGCGTGCCGGCCTGATCGGTGAATCCACCTTCGTGCACATCTTCACCTCCGGTACTACCGGCCTGCCCAAGGCGGCGATCACCAGTCACATGCGGTTTCTGTCCACCGGCGAGGTGATGCAGCTCACCACCGATACCGGCAAGGGGGATGTTTTCTACTGCTATCTGCCCTTGTTCCATGGCGCCGCGCTGATGTCGCTGACTTCGGCGGCCCTGCGTGCACGCGCCTCCATGGTGGTGCGCCGCCGTTTCAGCACCAGTGAATTCTGGAACGATGTACGCAAGTACAAGATCACCCTGGCGCAGTATGTGGGCGAGATCTGTCGCTACCTGCTCAACCAGCCGGCCATGTCCGAAGATCGCAACCATACGCTCAAGACCGTGATGGGCGCGGGCCTGAGTGCCGACATCTGGGGCCGTTTCGTGGATCGTTTCGGTATCCAGCACATTTTCGAAGGCTGGGGCGCCACCGAGTCCAACGGCAGCATTCTCAACGTGGATAACCGTCCCGGCTCCTTTGGCCGGGTACCCTTCTGGGAAAAGACCAATGTGCGTCTGGTGCGTTACGACGTGGAGAACGACACCCATCCGCGCGACGAGAATGGCCGCATGATCCTCTGCCAGCCGGGCGAGGTGGGGGAACTGATCGCCTTTATCGTCAATCACCCCGACATCGGCGCCGGCCGTTTCGAGGGCTATACCTCCGCCGAGGCCACCGAGAAAAAGATTCTGCGCAACGTGTTCCAGGATGGAGATGCCTGGTTCTCCTCCGGCGATCTGGCCCGCTATGACAGCGAGGGGTATTTCAATTTCGTCGACCGCATCGGCGATACCTTCCGCTGGAAGAGCGAGAACGTGTCCACCAGCGAGGTCTCCGAGGCGTTTTCGGATTATCCGGGGCTGGAAGTGTTGACCGTGTATGGCGTCAAGGTGCCCGATCATGAAGGGCGCGCCGGCATGGCGTCCGTCGTGCTGGACAAGGATCGTGATTTTGATCCCGCACTGTTCTACAAGATGGCCGTGGAACGCCTGCCCGCTTATGCCGTACCCCTTTTCGTTCGCCTCAGTCCGCAACCCGACATGACCAGCACATTCAAGCTGCGTCGGGTGGATCTGCAGCGTCAGGGTTACGATCCGGGCAGATTCAACGATCCGCTCTTTGTCCGTGACGACTCCGCCCGGGCCTACGTGCCCTACAGTGTCGATGCGCTTGCCAGGCTGGGCGTGAAGCCCTTCGTCGCCGAGACCTGAGGCTTGGCCCGATCATCATGACCAGACATGTGACACTGGATTGTGCTGTTCTGCAACCTCCGCGCCCCGAGGGAGAACTGATCGAGATTGTCCCCGGCATTCTATGGTTGCGCATGCCGCTGCCCATGGCGCTCAACCATATCAACCTCTATCTGGTGCGCAATGACGAAGGGTGGATGATTGTCGATACGGGTCTCGATACCACCGAGACCCGCAACCTCTGGGATTCGATCCTGGCAGGTCTGGATGCACCCGTGAATGCCTTGCTGTGCACCCACAACCATAACGACCATTGTGGCCTGGCCGGCTGGCTCACCGGGAAACTGCATGTGCCGTTCTACATGAGCCGGGCTTCGTTTCTTTCCCTGCGTGGCTGGAACCGGGCGCCGGACAATATCCCCTGGGAGCATCTGGCCTATTACCATCGCCTTGGCATGGATGAGGCGACGGTGGAAAACATCTTCGCCAAGCTGCGCAACATGCTCTTCCTGCATGCGCCACCCGCTGCCTACCAGCGTCTGACCGAAGGCAAGGTGGTACGGATCGGGGCCGATCGCTGGCGGGTGATACTGGGGGATGGTCATGCGCCGGAGCATGCTTCGCTGTATTGCGAGGAACGCGGCATCCTCCTGTGCGGCGACCAGCTGCTGGGACGCATCACACCCAATGTCACCGTGTATCCGATGGAACCGGAGGAAAATCCTCTCAAGTGCTGGCTGCATTCACTGCAGCGTTTCGAAGATCTGCCTGCCGACACCCTGGTCCTGCCCGCCCACGAGATGCCCTTCAAGGAACCGGCCCGGCGGGCGCGGGAACTGAGAGAACATCACTGGCGGATGCTGGAGCGGACGCGCGGTCTGTGCGAAACCGGCGGCCCGCAGTCCGCCACTGCCCTGATGAAAGAGCTTTTCCCGCGTCGCAAGGGGCCGGTGGATGATCTGCTGGCCGTGGGTGAAACCATGGCGCATCTGGTGTATCTGGTCGAGGCCGGCCAGTTGCGGCGCACCCCGGATGCGGGTGGCGTTGAGCTCTTTCATTTGCCATAGACATTTTTGATCTGGTTGAGGCCCCTTTCATGAGCGATCTGGATACTTTTCGTACCGAAACGCGGCAATGGCTCGAAGCCAATTGCCCTCCCGCAATGCGCACCCCGCCCGGCGAGGGAGAAATCGTCATGTCCGGTTCACGGATGCGGTTCCAGTCCGAGGATCAGCGCATCTGGTTCGAGCGCATGCGTGACAAGGGCTGGTTTGCTCCGGACTGGCCGGTGGAATACGGCGGTGGCGGCCTCGATGGAGCCTCCACCCATGTCCTCGAAACCGAGTTGTCCAGGCTCAAGTGCCGTCCCCCCCAGGTCAATCTGGGCATCTGGATGATCGGCCCGGTACTGCTTGAATTCGGCACTCCCGGGCAGAAGCAGCACTTCCTGCCTCCCACCGCGCGCGGTGAGATGGGTTGGTGTCAGGGATTCAGCGAACCCAATGCCGGTTCCGATCTCGCATCCCTCAAGACGGCTGCCCGGATCGAAGGTGAAGAGTTTGTCGTCACCGGTTCGAAGATCTGGACCTCCGGCGCCCAGGATGCCGACTACATGTATGCCCTGGTGCGTACCGCTACGGGCGGCACCAAGCAGCAGGGCATCAGCATGGTGTTGATCGACATGCGTGCTCCCGGCATCACCGTGCGTCCCATCGATCTGATCAGCGGAAAATCCCATTTCTGCCAGGTTTTCTTCGACGATGTGCGCGTACCCGTCACCAATCTGGTCGGCCCGCTGAACGAAGGCTGGAATGTGGCCAAGCGGCTGCTCCAGCACGAGCGCCGTGCCATGTCCAAGTTTGCCGAGCTGAACATGCCCGGCCCCAATCTGGTCGCTGTGACGCAGAAATTCCAGGGCGATGCCCAGGGCCGCATCATCTCGCCCGTGCTGCGCGACAAGGT
The DNA here is from genome assembly GCA_018241695.1 of Pseudomonadota bacterium. GTDB lineage: Bacteria > Pseudomonadota > Gammaproteobacteria > Burkholderiales > Rhodocyclaceae > Denitratisoma. The sequence goes on from JAFEDH010000030.1 coordinate 56,347, forward strand.
GGCTGCCCTGGACATGGAAGCCCATGTGCAGCGGCTCACCCAGCAACGGATCGTCGAAATGGCCAAGGCGCGCAAGGATGTTTTCAATGTCAGCGCCACCATGAAATACCAGGCCGCCGAAACCGAGAAGAAGAGCATGGAGACCATGGTCGCCGCCCTTGGCTGGCAAGGCCTGACCTGGGAGGATGCGGGTGTCGCCATGGACGCCCGGGAAGCCACCAAGCAGTGGCTTGCCTCCAAGGCGCTTTCCATTGCCGGCGGCAGTTCGGAAGTACAACTCAACATCATCGCCAAGCGCGTCCTCGGGCTGCCGGAATAAGGAAACGACATGGGAATTCTGTTTGATTCGGATCAGGAACTGCTGGCGGATACGGCCCACGGATTTTTCGAGGAGCACGCCCCTGTGGCCGCGCTGCGCAAGCTGCGCGATACGCGGGATGCTCTCGGTTATCAGCCGGAGGTGTGGGCGCAGATGGTGGAGCTGGGCTGGACGGCCATCATCTTTCCCGAGGCTCACGGCGGCCTCGCCTTCGGCTACAAGGGCCTGGGCGCGGTGATGGGGCAGGGCGGCCGCACCCTGGCCGCCACGCCTCTTTTTGCCACCGTGGCGCTGGGCGGCGGTGCGCTCATGCTGGGCGGCAGCGAAACCCAGCAGGCACACTGGCTGCCGGCCATCATTGCCGGCGAGGCCCGCTTCGCCCTGGCGCTGGAGGAAGGTCTGCACCATAACCCGCCGGGTACGGCCCTCAAGGCCGAAGCTGCCGGCGGCGGCCATGTTCTTACGGGCGAAAAGCATTTCGTTGTCGATGGCAGCTTCGCCGACCAACTCGTCGTGGTGGCCCGTACTTCCGGTACCCCCGGCGACGTTGCGGGTCTGACCCTGTTCCTGGTGGAGGCCAAGGCTTCCGGCATCACCCGCAGCCCGGTGCGAATGGTGGATAGCCGTGCTGCCGCATCGATCCGGTTTGATGGCGTGAGGGTCGGCGCCGATGCGGTGATCGGCAAGGTCGGGGAAGGTGCCGCGCTGCTCGATGCGGTGCTCGATCGGGCCCGTGTCTGCCTTGCCGCCGAAATGCTCGGCAGCGCCGAGAAGCTCTTTGAAACTACCGTGACCTACCTGAAGGAACGGGTCCAGTTCGATGTTCCCATCGGCTCATTCCAGGCATTGCAGCACCGTGCCTCGCAAATGTTCATCGCCCTGGAAATGTCCCGCAGCGCCGTACTTGCCGCGCTGACCGCCATCGACGAGGGCTCGCCCCAGCTTTCCCTGCTGGCCAGCCTGGCCAAGGCCAAGATGAGCGATACCCTGGAACTGGTGAGCAACGAGGCCGTGCAGATGCACGGCGGCATCGGCATGACCGATGAACTCGACGTGGGCCTCTATCTCAAGCGTGCCCGGGTGCAGCAACAGCTGCTGGGTGATGCTTCCTTCCACCGCGCGCGCTACGCCGCCTTGCGGGGCTACTGATGACATCCGATTCATCTTTTTTCCGGAACCGACACCCATGAGCGATATTGTCGACCGCATGAAGGCCGCACTGGCCCAGATCACCAGTGCTGGCGCACCTTTCGAGCTGGTTACCGTGGATGTGGATGGCCGCCCCTGCAAGGCCTACAAGAATGCTCCACGCAGCGTCTCCGAGCTGGTGAACCAGGGGCGTCAGCACGGTGATGCCACGTTCCTGGTCTACCAGAATGAACGCTGGACATTCAATCAGTTTTTCCGTGCTGTGGACACATTCACGGCGAAACTGCAGACCGTGCTGGGTGTGGGCAAGGGTGATCGGGTTGCCGTTGCCATGCGCAACCGTCCGGAATGGGCGATTACCTTTTGCGCGGCAATCAATACCGGCGCTGTGGTGATACCGGTCAACAGCTGGAGCCAGCGCGAGGAACTGGTGCATATCCTCGGCAATGCCGAACCCCGGGTGCTGATCTGCGACAACGACCGTCTGGCCCATGTGGCCGCCGATCTCGATACCCTTGGCTGCAAGGTGGTGGCGGTGGATGGGCCGAGCGGCCCCGATCCGGCCTGTGTCATCCGTTACGACGCCTTGTGCGCCTCGGCGGCCGACCCCGTTGCGGTGGACCTTGGCCCCGATGATCCGGTCATGATCATGTATACCTCCGGCACCACTAGCGGCGCCAAGGGGGTGCTTTCGGCCAACCGGGCGTTCTGCCAGGCGGTGACCAACATCGATTGCGTGGGCATGGCCGTGGCCATGACCTCGCCGGAAAAAATCAAGGCCATGATGGCGCGCGGCCTGCAGCCCAGCTCCCTGCTGGCAGTGCCGCTGTTCCATGTCAGCGGCCTGCAGGCCCAGTTCATCGGTGCGCTCAAGGGTGGCCGCAAGCTGGTGATCATGTACAAGTGGGATATCGATACCGCTCTCGATCTGATCGTCTCCGAGCAGGTGACCTCGCTCAACCTGGCGCCGGCCATGATGCAGCAGTTGCTGACCGCGCCCCGCTTCGACAGGACCGATACCTCCGCCATCAATGGAGCAGGGTTTGGCGGCTCCGCCACACCGGGTCATCTGATCGAACTGGCTTTTGCCAAGTTGCCCATGGCGCTCCCCGGTACCGGGTATGGCATGACCGAATCCAACGCCACCGCATCGTCCTGCACGGATTTGCTGTTCCGCGAATACCCCAAATCCAGCGGCCTGGTCGCACCCATCGTCGAGGTATGCTGCAAGGACGATCTGGGCAACGAGATTCCCCGCGGCCAGACGGGTGAGATCTGCCTGCGTGGCATCACGGTGATGCTGGGATACTGGCGCAACGAGGCTGCAACGGCAGATACCGTGCGCGACGGCTGGCTGCACACGGGCGATATTGGCTATGTCAGTGCGGAAAACCTGATCTACGTGGTGGACCGTATCAAGGACATCGTGAATCGTGGCGGCGAGAAGATCGCCACCATCGAGATCGAATCCTGTGTCCATCAGATGCCCGCAGTGGCCGAAGCGGCTGCTTTCGCGGTACCTGACGCGACCTACGGCGAAGTGGTGGGCGTGGCCGTGGTACCGCGTGAAGGCGCTACCATCAGTGCCGAGGAGGTGAAGCGCCATGTCGCGCAACACCTGGCAGCCTACAAGGTGCCCGCCCATGTGGCCGTGCTGGAGCAGACCCTGCCGCGCAATGCCACCGGCAAGGTCATCAAGCGTGCGCTCAAGGATCTGGTCCTGGGCGGACAAGTCTAGTCCAATACTTGAACAGCCTGTTTCCTCCGGGGAACGCAGAGAAGGAGAACATGATGGGAATCAGAGGCGACGCGGCCATTGTTGGTTGCGCCCAATACAAGCCGGAGAAATACTCCACGGCCCCCAAGGCCTTCCATCTGGACCAGATCGCCGATCTGGCGCACCTGGCCCTGAAGGACGCGGGCCTCGAAGCGCAGCAGATCGATGGTCTGGTGGTCACCGGCAGCTATCTGAACGAGGCACGCCAGTTTGTGCCCGCCATGGTGGGTGAGTACCTCGGCCTCAAGCTTAATTTTGGCGAGGTCATCGACCTGGGTGGCGCCAGCGGGGTGGGCATGGCCTGGCGTGCCGCCGCCGCCATCGAACTCGGGCTGTGCGAGGCCGTGCTGTGTGTCATCCCCATGCGCATGGCGCCGCTCGGCCCCGATGTCGATCCCATGGCCATGGCCATGAGCATGCGTTATGGTGGCCACAGCACCACCTTCGGCGCACCGGAAGCCGAATTCGATATCCCCTATGGCCATATGGCGCAGAACGCCGGCTATGCCATGATCGCCAAGCGCTATGCCGCGAAGTACGGTTACGATCCGCGCGCCATGGCCAAGATCGTGGTCGATCAGCGCACCAATGCCCAGGCCAATCCTGATGCCGTCTTTTATGGCCAGCCGCTCACCATCGAGGATGTGCTGGCCAGCCGCATGGTGGCGGACCCCCTGCATGTGCTGGAAATCGTGATGCCGATCGCCGGTGGCGCCGCTTTCATCGTCTCGCGACGAGATATCCGGCGCAGCAACGGCAATCGCCCGGCCCTGATCCGCGGCTTTGGCGAGCATATCCAGAGCAAGTCGCCCACCTACGCCGATGACATGCTGCATACCCCGATCGGCCCGGCCTCGAAAAAGGCGTTCGAAATGTCCGGCTTCAAGCCGTCCGACATGCATATGGCCCAGATCTACGATTGCTACACCATCACCGTGCTGCTGAGCCTCGAGGATGCCGGGTTCTGTCCCAAGGGAACCGGCATGAAGTTCGTCCTGGAAAACGATCTGACCTACAAGGGCAATTTCCCCATGAATACCCACGGCGGTCAGCTGAGCTTTGGCCAGGCCGGCGCTGCGGGGGGCATGTCCCAGCTGATCGAAGCCGTGCACCAGATACAGGGGCGCTGCGGTGAACGCCAGCTCAAGAAACACGATCTCGCCTATGTCTCCGGTACCGGTGGCGTCATGAGCGAGCAGACCGCGCTGATCCTGCAGGGAGCCTGAACATCATGAGCAACAAACCGCTACCCCTTCCCACCGAAACCTCCCGGCCCTACTGGGAGGCGCTCAAGGCGCATCGCGTCGATATCCAGCAATGCGGCGACTGCGGCCACTGGATCTTTTTTCCGCGCCAGCACTGTCCGCACTGTTTTTCCCACAATCTGGCCTGGAAAACCATTTCCGGCCAGGGCACCTTGCTGACCTACACCACCACCCGTATCCCGACCCTGCCCGAATTTACCGACGAGATGCCACAGCAACTGGCCGTGGTGCAGCTTGATGAAGGCCCGCACGTTAACACCACCCTGGTGGGCCTGGCCGAGGATGAAATCAGGATCGGTATGCGCGTGAAGCCGGTATTCCATGATGTGGATCCCGGCAAGGCCACGCTGTTGCGCTATACCGGTCCCGACAAGCACGTCGACCTTTCCGCAGCCGCTCCGGCACAGGCCGCCGCACCGGTGGTCGAAGCGCCGGCAGTCACCCGCCGCCAGATCAATTTCCGAGATCTGGAGGCGATGAAATCGCTGGTGTCGGAAGAGTACTCCGCCTGGAGCAACGAGTTCACCGTCACCCAGGAGATCATCAACCAGTTTGCGGCACTCTCCGGTGATGATTACTGGATTCACACCGATCCCGAAAAGGCGAAGAAACAAAGCCCCTTCGGTACCACCATCGCCCACGGCGCCCTGGTACAGGTGCTGACCAGTCAGCTTTCGATTCCCATGACCTGGGAGGTGACCGGCTTCAACAACATGGTGAATTACGGTTCCGACAAGCTGCGTTTCCCTTCGCCCGTGCCTTCCGGCAGCCGCATCCGTGCCCGTTGCCGGGTCAAGGCGGTGGAACAGGTGAAGTCGGGTACCCAGCTCACGCTGGAAATCTGCATCCACGTGGTGGGCATGGAGCGTCCCTCGGTGATCAACGAACTGGTCATCCTGTACATGTAATTCGTCACACGAGCCCGGCAGCAATGCTGCCGGGCTTTTTTCACATCAGGCGGCACCTCTGCCGCAACGAAGGGAGCCGCCATGAGCGCCGCCAGTGTTTCCGAACTCCTTGCCCGGCAGAAAGCGGCCTTCACCGCCGCAGGGCCGGTCAGCGCCACTGTGCGCCGTGTCCGCCTGCAAGCCGTCATTGATCTTCTGGTCAGGCATCACCGTGCGCTGACCGATGCCATGGATGCGGATTTCGGCGGTCGCCGCCGTGGCTATTCGATGATGAACGACATCCTCGGTCCCCTATCGTCCCTCAAGCACGTCCGCGATCATTTCGAAGCCTGGATGCCCGACGAGCCGCGCAGCGCGGCACCTTACGAGGCGATCGGCGGCCAGGCCTGGGTGCGTTACCAGCCCAAGGGCTGTGTGGGCATCATCGGTACCTGGAATGCGCCGTTGTTCACCCTGCTCTCCCCCCTGGCCTGTGCGCTGGGCGCGGGCAACCGGGCCATTCTCAAGCCTTCGGAGGTGGTCCCCCGCACCGGCGAGGTGCTCGCCGCCGCCTTTGCCGAAATGATCGATCCACTGGAGGTGGGCGTGCTCCTTGGTGGTCCCGATGTAGCCCAGGCATTTACGCGCCAGCCTTTCGATCACCTGGTGTTTACCGGCAGTACCGCGATCGGCCGGGAAGTGATGCGCGGAGCGGCGGAGCATCTGGTACCTGTCACCCTGGAACTGGGTGGAAAGTCGCCGACCCTCGTAGGCCGCAGCGCCGATCTGGGCATGACCGCCTTCCGCCTCGCCGCCGCCAAGGTGACCAATGGCGGCCAGATTTGCGTCAACCCCGATGTGACCTACATCCCTGAAGACAGGCTGGAAGCCTTCATTGCAGCATTCCGTGTCGCGTACGAAGAACTGCTGCCGACGATCCGCGATAACGCCGACGTGACCGCCGTGGTCAATCCGCGCCATTCGAGCCGGGTCGAGAGCTATGTGGCGGACGCGGCCGCCCGGGGCTTGCGCATCGAGTCCCTGTCCGAAACGGTTCCGGCGGACGATACGGAAAACCGCCGGCGGGGCGCCCGCCTGGTGGTCAACCCCGGCGCCGACGCGCTGATCATGCAGCACGAGATCTTCGGTCCGGCCATGGCCATCAAGACCTACCACCGGATCGAGGAGGCCGTGGCGGATATCAACAGCCGCCCACGTCCTCTTGCCCTTTATTATTTCGGCACGGACGAGGCGGAGCAGGCGTTCGTGCTCGACCACACCATTTCCGGCGGTGTCTGCATCAACGAGGCGATGGCGCACGGTGGTCTTCACGATGCGCCGTTTGGCGGCGTCGGTGATGCCGGCATGGGCCACTATCACGGTCGCGAAGGCTTCATCGAATTCAGCCATCTGCGTACCGTCTACAAAGCCAGCGAAATCGATCCCCGCAAGGAGTGGGGCATGGTGCCTCCCTATCCGGAATGGCTGGAAGGCGCCCTGGAAGCATCGATCACACCCTGAAGGGCAGTGAAGGCGAATGGTTCCCCGGATCGCGGTTTACAATTGCAAGGTGAATGAATGAGGAGATTGCCGTGGATACCATGACCCGTAACGACACCACCGTAGAAGAACTGACCGCCCTGGTGGCGCAGCAGCGCGCCGCCCGTATCACCGAAGGGCCGGTGAGCGCCGCGGTACGCCAGGACCGGCTGCAACGCGCGATCAACATGCTGGTGAAGCATCGCGATGCGATCTGTGCCGCCGCCAACGCCGATTTCGGCAACCGGCCCAAAGCCGTGACCATGATGATGGATCTGATGGGCGCCATCACCTCGCTCAAGGACTGCCGGAAAAATGTCGCCCGCTGGATGAAACCGCGCAAGGCTCGGGGCGTGATGCCCTTCAGCCTGTTCGGTGCCAAGGGTTGGGTCGAATATCACCCCAAGGGCACGGTCGGCATCCTCGGCACCTGGAACTACCCGATCTACACCACTATCGCCCCCCTGGCCTATGTGCTGGCGGCCGGCAACCGGGCCGTGATCAAGCCGTCCGAACTCAACCCGCGCACCGCCCAGGTGCTGGCCATGGCCGTGACCGAATTTTTCGATCCTGCCGAAGTGGCCGTGGTCAATGGTGGTATCGAACTGGGCCAGGCCTTCTCGGCACAACATTTCGACCATCTCGTCCTCACCGGCGGCACGGCCGTGGCCAAGGCCGTGATGCGCAACGCGGCGGAACACCTGGTCCCCCTGACGCTGGAACTGGGCGGCAAGTCTCCGGTGGTGGTGAGTCGCAGCGCCGATCTTGCCATGGCCTGTGAACGCATCATGATCGGCAAGGGCACCAACAGCGGCCAGCTCTGCGTGAATGCCGACTATGTCTACGTCCCCACCGAAAAGCTGGAGGATTTCATCGCCTCCCTGCGCAAATCCTATGATCGTCTCTATCCCGGCAGCTATGCGGACAATCCGGACTGGGTGTCCGTCATCAGCGACCGGCACTGCGTCCGGGTCGATGGCTATGTGACTGAAGCCGCCGCCCGGGGTGCCCGGATCGAGACCTTCGGCGGTCCCTACGAGGGTGCGAAGCAGCGCCGCCTGCCGCTGCGCCTGGTGATCGATCCGGCCGAGGACACGGCCATCATGCGGAACGAAATCTTCGGCCCGGCCCTGGTGGTGCTCACCTATGACCGTCTGGGTGCGGCGATCGACGCCATCAACGCTCGCCCGCGCCCGCTGGCGCTGTATTACTTCGGCAAGGATGAAGCCGAGCAGCGGCATCTGCTCGATCACACCATTTCCGGCGGCGTGACGCTGAACGACATCGCCATGCATCCGGCGCTGGAGGACGCTCCCTTTGGCGGTATCGGTGATTCGGGCATGGGCCACTATCACGGCCATGAGGGCTTCCTCGAATTCAGCCATGCGCGCACGGTATACAAGGCCGGCTGGTTCGATCCGCGCCGCACCTTCGGCCTGCTGCCGCCCTACAGCAAAAAGCTGGAAGCCATGATGGAAAAGGCGATCAAGCCATGATGAATATCTTGCGCCGGATCAGGCCGGCCCTGTTCGCCCTGGTGGCAACGGCGGCTACCGTTGCCATCGCGGGTCCGGCGGCGGTGGATGGGGCCCGCCTGGGCCAGGCCGATCGCGAGCCCGGCAACTGGATGACGCATGGTCGCACGTATGACGAGCAGCGTTACAGCCCGCTGACCCAGATCGACGATAAAAACGTGAAGCGCCTGGGGCTGGCCTGGAGCCGGGAACTGGAATTCGACCGTGGCATGGAAGCAACGCCCCTGGTGATCGATGGGGTCATGTATGTCACCGGGCCATGGAGCATCGTCTATGCGCTGGATGCAGTCAGCGGCAGGCAACTGTGGAAATATGACCCCAAGGTGGATCGCGGACTCGCTGGCAATTTCTGCTGCGGCCCGGTGAACCGGGGTGTTGCCGCGTGGCAGGGCCGGATTTACGTGGGGGTGCTCGATGGCCGCCTGGTGGCGCTGGATGCGCGCAATGGCCACCCCGTGTGGAGCGTGCAGACGACGGACAAGGCGCGACCCTATGCCAGTACCGGTGCGCCCCGCGTGGTCAAGGGCCGGGTGCTGATCGGCAATGGTGGCGCCGAGCTTGGCGTGCGTGGCTATATCTCGGCCTACGACGCGGCTAGCGGAAAACTGGACTGGCGCTTCTATACCGTGCCCGGCGATCCTTCCAAGCCTTTCGAAAGCAAGGCGCTGGAGATGGCCGCCAAGACCTGGAACGGGGATCAGTGGTGGATCTGGGGCGGCGGCGGTACGGTGTGGGACGCCATGTCCTACGATCCGCAACTCGATCTGCTGTATATCGGTGTTGGCAACGGCTCCACCTGGCCGCGCGCGCTGCGCAGCCCCGGTGGCGGCGACAACCTCTTCCTTTCCTCCATCGTCGCCCTGCGTCCCGAAACCGGCGAATATGTCTGGCATTACCAGCTGGCGCCCGGAGAACAGTGGGATTATCCGGCAACCACCCAGATGATCCTGGCGGATATGGAAATCGGCGGCGTCATGCGCCATGTGCTGATCCAGACGCCCAAGCATGGCTTCGTCTATGTGCTGGACCGGACCAACGGCAAGCTCTTGTCCGCGGAAAAATTTACCCGGGTGAACTGGGCCAGCGGCTATGACCTCGCCACCGGGCGTCCGATCGAAAATCCGGAGGCCGACTACAGCAAGAACGACAAGCCCTTCCTGCAATATCCCGGTCCGCTGGGTGGGCACAACTGGCCGGCGATGTCTTTCAACCCCCGTCTGGGGCTGATCTATTTCAGCGAGACCCAGCATCCGAACTATTACCGCCTCGATCCCACGGCCCGGTTCGAGGACCACGGGCGGCGCTGGAATATCAGCCAGGATTATTCGCTGATGATGAAAGACCCGCGCATGATTGCGGAGGTCGACCAGAACACCCGCGGTTCGCTGATCGCCTGGAACGTGGCCCAGGGCAAGCCGGCATGGCAGGTGGAGCAGTCGCTCCCCGCCAACGGCGCCACGCTGGCCACGGCCGGGAATCTGGTTTTCTTCGGTGCGGCCGATGGCAATTTCATCGCGTATTCCGCCGACAGCGGAACCCGCCTCTGGTCCTTCGACACCGGGGTCGGCGTGATGGGCGGCCCCATCACCTACACGGTCAAGGGTCGGCAGTATGTGGCCGTGGGCAGTGGCTGGGGTGGCGGAATCGCATCCGCCTTCAAGGACATTTCCGCCGTCGATCAGCGCCGCAATACCAGCCGTTTGCTGGTATTCAGCCTGGATGCCAAGGGCAAGGTACCGCCCCCGGTGCTGCTGGGCCGGGTCAATGACACACCGCCGGTCAAGATGGTGCCCGAGCAGATCTACCGGGGCGGCATCCTGTTCAGCACCCAGTGCGGGATGTGTCACGGTTCCGGTGCGGGTGGCGTACCCGAGCTGAGCACCATGAGCGCCCGCACGCGTGCCGACTTCATGGGCATCGTTCTGGGCGGGCTGCGTGCCGACAAGGGCATGCCGGCCTTCCATGAGCAACTGACCGTGGAGGATGCGACAGCGATCAAGACCTTCGTCGAGTTTGTTGCCAACATGGAAAAAGCCGCCACGGCCAGGAAAGCCTCTGCCAAGTCGCCGTGACCTTCCTGCGAATCCCCCGGCCCTGGTGAATGAAGGGTCGGGCGTCATGGAAAGCAAGCGTCGGATATGAAGTGCACCGTGCCGGATTACGACGCCCTGGTGGATTCGATTTACCGGGGGGCGACCCAGGAGCAGCCCTGGCTTCAGGTGGTGGAGCGTCTGGCGCGCATTCTGGAAGCGGATGACGCCACGCTGTACATGTACTCCCTGCGCGACCAGTACTGCAACTATTTTGTTTCCACCTCGAAAATGCCCAGTCTGCGGGATCGCGGCTATGTGAACCGGATCATCCAGGAAGGCCGCCGTTATGGCGCCGATCCTGCCCGCCATCCGCTGACCTGGCGCAATGCCCGCTACCGTGACCTGCGCGAGGCGGATATTTACAAGCGGTATATCGCGCCCGCCGGCATCGAGCACATGATGGTTCAGGATATCTATGACGACGGGGAAACCCAGATCCGGATCGCCCTGAGCCGTTTCGGTACCCGCAGCGACTTCAACGGCGAGGAATGCGCCTTGCTGGAAAGGGTGTCACACCATGTATTGCGCTCCCTGGAATTCCGGACCGCGCTGGAGGAAAAATCAGCCTACTCGGACCAGCTGGCCGAACTGCTTTCACGCATGTCGATCGGGACGCTGGTCGTCGATTCGGACAAGCAGGTGCTGTCCTTCAACCCGGCGGCATCCCGGGCCTGCGCGCGCGGCCTGGGTGTGGCCATGGCCCAGGGGCGCCTGAGCTTCGGCTCCGGCGTGGAAGCCACCCGGCTCGCCCAGGGGCTGGATATGGTGCTGTCGGCGCGGCGCCGCGGCATCATCTGGCAGGATACGGTTTCCGGCATGCTGAGCGCGGCGCCGGGAATGCCGGCCCTCGAAGTGGTGATCAAGCCGCTGTCATTGATGAACACATCGACGGCGCCCACCCGGCCCGCTGCGCTGATCCTGCTCAACGATACCCGTGGCAATGGTGATGCGGTGGAGGTCAAGACGCTGTGCAGGGTTTATCACCTCACGGAGCGTCAGGCCACCCTGGTTGCCCTGCTCGGGCAGGGGCATACCTTCAACGAGGTGGCTTCGATCCTGGGCATTTCGGTCAATACGGTGAAAAAGCACGCCAAGAGTACTTACGAGAAGCTGGGCGTGAATCGCCGTTCGCAGGTGGTCGCGATGTTTTCACGCTGTTCCGCGAATTTCGCCTGAGCCCTTCCGGGCATATCTTCCCGGCTTCATCAGCGGATTATCAGAGGAGAGGAAATGACCTGTCGTCATACCCTGGAAGGACGGAATGTACTGGTGAGCGGGGGAGCCACGGGAATCGGCCGCGCCTGTGCCGTGCGTGCCGTGGCCGAAGGCGCCATCGTGACCATCTGCGGACGGAATGCGCAACGGCTGGAATCCGTGGCCGGAGAGATTGCCGCGGCGAATTCCGGACCGGGCGCCATTCGCTGGATGGCGGCCGACGTGACCCGCGAAACCGATGTCGAGCGGATCGTTGCCCATGCCGCCGGAACCTCCGGAAAGCTCCATGGCTGCATCGCCAATGCGGGTGGCGGCGGCATGCCGGCGCCCTACCATCTGCAGACTGCGGAAGAATTCCAGCGCGTTCTGGGCCTCAATGTGATGGGCACCCTGCTGTGCATCAAGCATTCCATTTCCGCCATGATGACCAATGGCGGAGGTTCCTTCATCGCCATGTCCTCCATCGCTGCCGGCACCACCCATCGCTACTTCGGCGCCTATCCCGCCGCCAAGGCGGCGATGGAAGCCATGATGCTCAATGCCGCCGATGAATACGGACACCTGAATATCCGCTTCAATTCGATCCGTCCCGGCTATACGGCCACCGAAATCATGGAGAACGTGCCGCCCGAAAGTCTGGCGTATCGCAGTTATGTGGACAACACGCCGATGGGCGGTGTCTCCAGGCCCGAGGATATTGCCGATCTCGCCCGCTTTCTGCTCAGCGATGAATCCAGGCGGATCACCGGGCAGGTGATCGCGGTGGACGGCGGCAATGAAATACGCCGGGGTCCCGATTTCTCCGAAGCGGTTACCGCCATCCACGGCGAGCGCGCTTTCGGGTTCGGGAACCGGTCGAATGGCTGATAAAGCGGGAAATTTTGTGAGTCCCGCAAATTCCGCAAACGCTACGCCTGCCGGTCTTGCGCGGGAATGTCTTTACACACGGGGCAACTCTTTGCCATGAACACCACCGTCCTCTATCACAATCCCCGCTGCTCCAAGTCCCGGGGCGCGCTTGAGATCCTGCGCGAAAAGGGCATCCGGCCCGAAGTGGTCGCCTATCTTGAAACGCCACCGGATGCGGCGCAGCTTGGAAAACTGCTTGCGCTGCTCGGCCTGGACGATCCCCGCGCCCTGATGCGCAAGGGCGAACCCGAATACGAAGCACTGGGACTGGCCGATGCCGCTTTGTCGAAAGATCAACTGATCGCCGCCATGGTGGCCCATCCCCGGCTGATCGAACGGCCCGTTTTCGTGCACAAGGGCAGGGCGGTCATCGGCCGTCCGCCCGAACGGGTGCTCGAAATTCTCTAATCGTCGTCGGGCCGGATTTTCCCCTCGCTACCGGGGAGTGCATCCTGATCGTCATTCCGGTCCACGCTGTCCACCAGGGCGCGTGCGACACGGATCAGCATCGGCGTCAGCGAGGGGGAAGCGAGCAGGTCGGGGCGTTCCTCGACCAGGGTGGCCAGCATGTTGCGCACGCCGCGCACGATCATGAAAGCGGCCAGTTCCTTGTCTGTTTCTCCGGCTTCCTCCGGGTGATCCTGGAGCAGCCGGGTCGCGCTGGCCACGATCTGCTCCGAACTGCGCGGGCCGCTGCCCATGCCCTGCACCCGCCCGAACTGCATCTGGCGCGAGTAACGCCGGTAGAAATCCTTGCCCAGGGCCAGCAGCCGGGTTTCGGTCCGCACCGTGCGCTTGAACAGTTCTTCGAGCATGTCGTTGAGTGACTGTCGATGCAGACGGAATAGCAGGGGCGAGGCCGCAAACGATTCCTCGTCCATGATTTCCTTGCTGATATGCAGCAGGATGGCGTCCTTGTCCGGGAAGTACTGGTACACCGTACCAACGGCAACGCCGGCATGTGCCGCGATCTGGCGCGTGGTCACCGCATCGACGCCGCTTTTCTGGATCAGATCCCGGGTCGCATTGACGATGGCCTCGAAGGTGAATTTCGCCCGGGCCTGGGTCGGTGCGCTCCGGACCGGTGAGGACGATTTGTCACGATTGTGGCGAGCGGCAAGTCGATCTGCCGCCCGGGGTTTTACGGTGCCTGTTTTCATGGGCTTTTGTTCATTTTTGTTCAATGCACGGAACATCAGTATTCATGCGGGTTTTAGAGAGTCTAAAGATTCGCATTCAGATTTATGCTCAGATTTTAGCGGTTGCTTGAGATTTCCACTATCTTGTACGTCTGCTCTCCGGTGGATTGACGTATCCGCGCCTTGATGCCCTGGATGCCTTTGCCCGGCCGGTTCCCGATATTTCTTAAAGGACAGTCATGACCGACGTCTTCATTTACGACCATGTGCGCACACCGCGTGGCAAGGGCAAGCCCGATGGCGGGCTGGCCGAAATCACTCCCATGCAACTTGCAGCCCAGATGCTTCAGGCCCTGCGCGACCGTAACCGGCTGGATACCCGCCTGGTGGAAGACGTTTTCCTCGGCTGCGTCTCCCCCGTCGGCGAGCAGGGTGGCAACATCGCCCGTATCGCTGCCCTGGTGGCGGGCTTTGACCATTCGGTTCCCGGTGTACAGGTGAATCGCTATTGCGGTTCCGGCCTGGAGGCGGTGAATTTCGCCGCTGCCAAGGTGGGGGCCGGGCAGGTGGACATGGCCATCGGTGGTGGTGTGGAAAGCATGTCGCGCGTGCCCATGGGCAGCGATGGCGGTGCCATGGCCCTGGACCCCCAGGTGGCTTTCTCCATCCATTTCATCATGCAGGGCGTGGCCGCCGACCTCCTGGCCACCAAATATGGCTTCACCCGCGAACAGTGCGATGCCTACGCGGTGGAAAGCCAGCAGCGCGCCGCCAATGCCTGGGCCAGGGGCTACTTCGGGCGCTCCATTGTCGCGCCCAAGGACGTGGTGGGCCTGCCGGTGCTGGAGAAGGACGAACTGATCCGTCCCGGCACCACGCTGGAATCACTCGCCGCCCTCAAGCCTTCGTTTACCGAAATGGGCACCCAGTACGGCTTCGACGCCGTGGCTCTGCAGCGCTATCCCGATATCGAAGCCATCGATCACGTGCACCATGCCGGTAACAGCTCCGGCATCGTGGATGGTGCCGCGGCGGTGCTGGTGGGCAACAAGGAAGCCGGCGCCCGCGCCGGCCTCAGGCCCCGTGCCCGTATCCGTTCCGTCGCCACCGTGGGTTCCGAGCCCACCATCATGCTCGATGCGCCGAGCTTCGCCGCCGAGAAGGCGCTGAAAAAGGCCGGCATGAAGGCCGCCGATATCGGCCTCTGGGAACTCAACGAAGCTTTCTCCTCCGTGGTCCTGTGTCTCATGGAGCGCCTCAGCGTGCCCCACGACAGGATCAACGTGAACGGTGGTGCCATCGCCATGGGTCATCCCCTGGGTGCCACCGGTGCCATGATCCTCGGTACCCTGCTCGACGAGATGGAGCGCCGCAAGGTCGGCACCGGCCTCGTCACGCTGTGCGAAGCCGCCGGCATGGGCACCGCCACCATCATCGAGCTCGTCTGAGCCGCCAACGGAATCCCAAGGAATCGCCATGAGTGAAGTCATCCACGTAACGGTCGACGCCGACGGCATCGCCACGCTGCTGTTCGACCGCAAAGACAATGTCATGAATGTCATGGACATGAAGTTCATGACCGAACTGGAGGCCGCCGTGAAGCAGGTGGCCGCAGACCCTGCCATCAAGGGCGCCATCATCACCTCGGGCAAGCCGGTGTTCGCTGCCGGAGCCGATCTGAAGGACATGGAAGCGGCGCTCGAACGCAACCAGGATATTCCCCTGGCCGAGCGCGTGGCCCAGAACGCATCCCTCTCCACCCTGCTGCGCAAGATGGAAACCTGCGGCAAGCCCGTGGTCTGCGCCATCAATGGCACCGCCATGGGCGGTGGCACCGAACTGGCGCTGGCCTGCCACTACCGTGTGGTCGCCGACACCAAGGGCATCATGCTGGGCCTGCCCGAAGTCCAGGTGGGCCTGCTGCCCGGCGGCGGCGGCACGCAGCGCGTGCCGCGCCTGGTGGGCATCCAGGCCGCCATGGGGGTGGTGCTCGAAGGTCAGGCGCTGTCCGCCGAGAAGGCGCTCAAGATGGGCCTGATTCACAAGGTGGTGCCGCAGGATCAGTTGCTCGGCGAGGCCAGGCGCTGGCTGCTGGAAACGGGCGACCCGGTTCAGCCCTGGGACAAGAAAGGATTCAAGGTGCCTGGCGGCGCCGGCCCCATGGCTCCCGCCGTGGCCCAGATGCTGGTGGTCAGCAACGCCATGATCCAGGCCAAGACCTTCCACAACCTGCCCGCGCCCAAGGCCATCCTCTCCTGCCTCTACGAAGGCCCGATGCTGCCCATGGACAAGGCCCTGGCGGTGGAAGCCAAGTATTTCACCCTGTTGAGCCTGGACCCGGTGTCGCGCAACATGATCCGCACCCTGTTCGTGAACAAGGGCAAGGCCGACAAGCTGATGCACCGTCCGGAAGGCGTGCCCAAGACCACGTTCAAAAAGATCGGCGTGGTCGGCGCCGGTCTCATGGGGGCCGGCATCGCCTACACCTGCGCCAAGCTGGGTATCGAGGTGGTGCTGGTCGACCGCGACCAGGTCGCCGCCGACAAGGGCAAGGCCTATTCCGCCAAACGTCTGGAAAAGGATATCGCCAAGGGCCGCATGACCCGGGAAAAGGCCGATGCCATCCTTGCCCGCATCCACTCCGGCGCCGACTATGCGCCGCTGGCCGATGTGGAGATCGTGGTCGAGGCGGTGTTCGAGGATCGCGGCATCAAGGCCGACGTGACGAAGAAACTCGAAGCCGTGCTGCCCGCGCATGCGGTGATCGCCTCCAACACCTCGGCCTTGCCCATCACCGAGCTGGCCGAGGCGGGTGCCCACCCCGCGAACTTCATCGGCATGCATTTCTTCTCGCCGGTGGAACGCATGCCGCTGGTGGAAATCATCTGCGGCAAGCAGACCTCCCCTGAAACCCTGGCCCGCGCCCTCGATCTGGCGCAGGTGATGAAGAAGACCCCCATCGTGGTCAACGACGGCCCCGGCTTTTTCACCAGCCGTTTCATCGGCGCCTATGTGAATGAAAGCCTCACCATGGTCACCGAGGGTGTGAATCCGGCCCTGATCGAGAATGCTGCCAAAATGGCCGGCATTCCCGTCGGCCCGCTCACCGTGTCCGACGAGATCGGTCTCGATGTGGCCTATCACGGTGGCCAGCAGCGCAAGAAGGATGCGGGGGCAGCCTTCAAGGAATCACCTACCTTCCGCCTGGTGGAAAAACTGGTGGGTGATCTGGGTCGTCATGGCCGCAAGAATGGCAAGGGTTTCTTCGAATACGCCGCGGACGGCAGCAAGAAGCTGTGGTCCGGGCTGGCGGCGCTTTATCCGCGCCTGCCGCAGCAGCCTTCCGTCGATGAGGTCAAGGCCCGCATGCTGTTCTCCCAGCTGGCCGATGCGGCCAGGGCCATGGAGGAGGGCGTGCTGCGCGATCCTGCCGATGGCGATGTCGGCTCCATTCTCGGGGTGGGTTTCCCGGCCTATCTCGGCGGCCCCTTCGCCATGATGGACACCCTGGGCATTCCGCAGGTGGTGGCCGAATGCGACCGCCTTGCCGCCGCCTATGGCGAACAGTTCGCCCCTCCCCGGCTGCTGCGCGACATGGCCCGGGCAGGGCAGACATTCCACGGCCCCAACCGGCTGGTACCCCCCGCACTGAAACAGGCCTGATGCCACCCGGAGCGGCTGAGAGGCCACTCCGGGGCATCGCGCCGACTGGAAACGATTGCATGGATACATTCGATTACGTCATCGTGGGTGCCGGCTCGGCCGGCTGCGTGCTGGCGGCACGGCTGAGCGAGGATCCCGCGGTGAAGGTGCTGCTGCTGGAAGCAGGCCCGCGCGACCGCGATCCCCTGTTCAAAATCCCCGCCGGATGGGGCAAGGTGTCTTCCGATCCCCGCTATGCCTGGCTCTACCGTACCGAAACCCATGCCGCATTCACCGGGCATCCGATGACCATGCCGCGTGGCCGGGTCATGGGTGGCAGTTCGACCATCAATGGCATGGTGTATGTGCGCGGTCAGCCCGCCGACTACGATCAGTGGGCCGAAATGGGTGCCGAGGGCTGGAGCTGGCGGGATCTGTTTCCCTATTTCAAGGCGCTGGAGGACTGGGCGCCGGGCGCCGATACCTACCGTGGCCAGGGCGGCCCGCTCAAGGCTTCGCCCCTGATGGAGCAGCCTCATCCGCTGAGCCGGCTCATCATGCAGGCCGCCCAGGAAGCGGGATTGCCCTTCAATGCCGATTACAACGGCGCCAGCCAGGAGGGCGTGGCCTGGACCCAGCTGAGCGCCCGCAACCATCAGCGCTGCTCCGCCGCGCATGCCTACCTGCATCCGGTGCTTTCACGTCCCAATCTGAAGGTGGAGACCGGTGCGCTGGCGACACGGCTGTTGTTCGACGGCTTGCATGCTGTGGGTGTCGAGTACCGCCAGGACGGTGTGCTGCGCGAGGCGCGCGCCGGTCGTGAGGTGCTGCTGTCCGGCGGCGCCATCAATACCCCCCAGTTGCTGCTGCTTTCGGGCATTGGCCCCGGCACAGGGCTGCAGAAAATGGGCATTCCCGTGGTCGCCGACCGCGCCGGCGTCGGCGCCAACCTGCAGGACCACCTGGTGGTGCCCGTTGCCTTCCGCCTCAAGGCCGGCGCACCGAGCATGAACCGTGAACTGGGCGGGCTGGGCATGATCGCCACGGTGCTCAAGTTCCTGCTTGCCAAGCGCGGCCCCATGAACATGCCCGCCGGCGAAGTCAGCATCTTCTGCCGCAGCACACCGGACAAGGCGCGACCCGATCTGCAGTTCCATTGTCTGCCGCTCAGTGGCGACATGGAGGCGAAGTACCGCGATGGTGTGGACAAGCCGCATCGCACGCCGGGAATGACGATCGCACCCTATCCCATGCATCCCCGGTCACGGGGCAGCGTGACGCTGAATTCCACGAGCCCCGAGGATGCTCCCCGGGTGGACCCCAACTATCTCGATCACGAGGATGACTGGCAGGCCACCTTCAATGGCATCGAATGGGCACGCCGCATCGCCCGCGCGCCTGCCCTGGCGCCGTGGGTGGATGCCGAACTTTATCCCGGAGCGGAAACCCGCACCGACGAGGCTCTGCGCCACGCCATCGCCCACGGCACCTCCACCGGCCACCATCCCATTGGCACCTGCCGCATGGGGCGTGATGCCGACTCGGTGGTGGACAACGAACTGCGTGTGCGCGGCGTGGAAGGCCTGCGCGTAGTGGATGCCTCAGTCATGCCCTGCCTGATCTCCGGCAACACCAACGTACCCACCATCGCGATCGCCGAACGGGCGGCCGACCTCATCCGCGGTCGTCGTCCCCGCGTCTGACCCTGAATTCTCCAGGAGGTAAAACGAGTGAATTTCGATTTTTCCGATGACCAGCGACTGCTGCAGGAAGCGGTGTGCAAGATGCTGGCCGAGACCAGCACCTCCGTCGAGGTCCGCCATGTCCTCGAAGGCCGCAAACCCTATTCGGATGGCGTCTGGCATAACCTGATCGGGATGGGCGCGGCCGCTGCGGCCATTCCTGAAGCCTACGACGGCGCCGGCCTCGGTTATCTCGAGCTGTGCCTGGTGGCGGAGGAAGCCGGCCGGTATCTGGCCGCCGTGCCCCTCTCGTCCACCTTCTATCTGGCCGCCGAAGCGATTCTGCATGGCGGCAGCGAAGCCCAGAAGCAGCGCTGGTTGCCAGCTATCGCCCGGGGCGAGCTGATCGCCACCGCTGCCCTTGGCAGCCGCGAAACCTATCTCGGTCAACCGGCGCTCGTCTTCGACGGCAAGACGCTCAACGGCACCCTGCCAGTCCTCGCCGACGGTGCTCTCGCCGGGCTGCTGGTGGTGCGCGTCGGCGACGATCTGGTGGTCGCGGAACTCAAGGGTGCCGGAGTGACGTGCGAAGCCTTGCCTTCCCTGGACCCGACCCGACCCTATGCCCGCCTCGGCCTGTCCGCCGTGCCAGCCGAAAAGCTGGCTGCTGCTCCCGGTGCTGTGGTGGCGCAGCGGGTGCTGGATGGCGCCGCCGTACTGCTGGCTTTCGAGCAGGTGGGGGGTGCCGCCCGCATCCTCGACATCTCGCGCGAATACTCTCTGGAACGCAAGGCCTTTGGCCGTCAGATCGGCAGCTTCCAGGCCCTCAAGCACAAGATGGCCGACATCTATACCCGCAACGAACTGGCGCGCGTGCACGCCTACTACGGTGCCTGGGCCCTGTCGTCCGATGCGCCGGAACTGGCCCGCGCCGCTGCTGCCGCGCGTGTGGCGGCAACCACTGCCTTCAACTTCGCGGCGGAGGAGGGTATCGAGATCCACGGCGGCATCGGCTTTACCTGGGAGATGGACTGCCATCTCTACTACCGTCGCGCCCGCCATCTGGGCCAGCTGCTGGGCAGCGAACACCAGTGGCGTGCCCGGCTTGCCGCTGAACTGATCAAGGAGGCCGCGTAAGCGGCGGAGGACGTCATGGATTTTCGTGATACACCTGAAGAAGCCGAATTCCGCGCCCAGGTTCGTGCCTGGCTGGCCGCCAATGGACAGAAACGCAACAGCGCCGACGAGACCTTTGGCGAAGGACTCGACGACGCCGCCAAACTCGCCGCCGCCAAGGCCTGGCAGGCGAAGAAGGCCAAGGCCGGCTATGCCGCGATCACCTGGCCGAAAGAGGCCGGCGGGCTGGGCGGCACGCCGATGCAGCATGTCATTTACCAGCAGGAGGAGGCCGCCTACGTGGTGCCGGGCATGATCTTCGAGGTCAGCATCGGCATGGGCCTGCCCACGGTGATGATGTGGGCCGCACCCGAACTCAAGGCCCGCTTCCTGCGTCCCGGTATTTCCGGGCAGGAGATCTGGTGCCAGCTTTTCTCGGAACCCGCAGCCGGTTCCGATACCGGAGGCATCCGTACCCGTGCCGAGAAGCAGGGCGAAGAGTGGGTGATCAGCGGCCAGAAGGTGTGGACCTCCGGCGCCCATTTCTGCGACTACGGCATCCTGCTCACCCGCACCGACTGGGACAAGCCCAAGCAGGAGGGCCTGACCATGTTCATCGTGGACATGAAGGCCCCCGGTGTGGAGATCCGCCCCATTCACCAGATGTCGGGTGATTCCGAATTCAACGAGGTGTTCTTCACCGACGTGCGCATCGCCGACAAATACCGTCTGGGTGAAGTGAACGGCGGCTGGAAGGTGATGCTCAGCACCCTGATGCAGGAACGGCTCTCGGTCGGCGGCAACCTGCCTACCGACCTGCACCGTCACCTGATCGCCCTGGCCCGCAAATGCCAGTGGGACGGCCACCCGGCCCTGGAGGATGCCCGTGTGCGTGATCGTATTGCCGATGCCTACCTGCAGCAGCAGGGCGTGGGGCTGATCATTTCCCGTGGCCTCACGGCCCTGTCCAGAGGCAAGACTCCCGGCCCCGAAATGGCCATCACCAAGCTGGTGGCGGCCAAGGCCATGCAGGATATCTCCGCCTTCGCCCTGGAACTGGCCGGCCCCGAAGGTATGGTGGGCTTCGAGGCGCTGGGCAACGATTGGCGCTACATGCAGCGCCTGTGGCTGGGCTCCCCCGGCGCCCGCGTCGCCGGCGGCACCGACGAGGTGCTGCGCAATGTGGTGGCCGAGCGCGTGCTGGGTCTGCCCGGTGAAATCCGCACCGACCGCAAGGTGCCTTTCCGCGAACTGGCGGGCTGAGGCCCGAGGAAACGATGATGAATGTGACCGAAGCTGTCCGCTCCCGCGCCGCCTGCCGCGCCTTTCTCGACCGGCCGGTGCCGGCGGCGGTGCTGCGCACCCTGGTGGAGACCGCCCTGCGCGCGCCGTCAGGTGGCAACCTGCAACCCTGGCATGTGCATGTGCTGACCGGGGCCGCCAAGGCCCGTCTCACGGCCAGCGTGATGGAAGCTTTTCAGCGTACTCCCGCCGGCGAGCCGGACCATGATCCGCAGATCTACCCGGAGCCTCTGGGTGAACCTTACAAGACCCGCCGCGCCGTCTGCGGCGCCATGCTCTACGACGCCCTGAAAATTCCCCGGGAAGACAAGATGGGCCGCATCCGCCAGGCGCTGAAAAACTACGAGTTCTTCGGCGCGCCCGTGGGCCTCATCTTCACCGCGCCCGCCGGCATGGTCGAAGGACAGGCGGTGGATATGGGCATCCTCATGCAGACGGTGATGCTGCTGGCCCGGGAGCAGGGGCTGGACACCTGTCCCCAGGCCATCTGGCGCATGTGGCCGAAAGCCATTGCCGCGGCGCTGGGGCTGGGTGAGGGCATCCATGTGCTGGGCGGCATGAGCCTGGGCTATGCCGATGCGGCATCCCCGGTGGCCACGCTGAATATCCCGCGCGATGGCCTGGATGTCCTCGCCACTTTCCATTCCGAATAAGCCGCACCACGAAAGGCATTTCATGGCGACGAAACCGCTGCAAGGCGTCAAAGTTCTCGATTTCACCCAGCTTCTGCCCGGCCCGATGTGCACCATGCATCTGGCCGACATGGGCGCCGATGTGCTCAAGTTCGAACCGCCGGGCAAGGGCGAGGCGGCCCGGGGTGGCGGCATGGGCGGTTCGGGCATTCCGCAGTTCTTCATGGCGGTGAACCGCAACAAGCGTTCGCTGGCCATCAATCTGCGTGCGCCCGGCGCCCGTGATGTGGTGCTGGATCTGGCCCGTGAGGCCGACGTTCTGGTGGAAGGCTTTCGCCCCGGCGTGATGGCCCGCCTTGGCCTGGGCTACGATGATCTCAAGGCCGTCAATCCACGACTGGTCTATTGCGCGATCACCGGTTATGGCCAGGATGGCCCGTTTGTCGAACTGGGTGGCCACGACATCAACTATCAGAGCTACGCCGGCATCCTGGAGCAGAGCGCGCCCGCGGGGGGTCGGCCGCATCCGGGCAATTTCCAGATCGCCGATCTCGCCGGCGGGGCGCTTTCCGCCGCCATGGGCATCCTCGCCGCGCTGTTCGACGCGCGGCGCAGCGGCCAGGGCCGTTTCGTCGATATCTCCATGACCGATTGCGCGATGGCGCTCAACATCCAGCCTCTGGCCGGCTTCAACACCTATCGGCGAACGGTGCCGGCAGGCCATGACACGCTCACCGGCGCGCTGCCCTGCTACGGCACCTACGAGACAGCCGACGGCCGTCACCTTGCCGTCGGAGCCCTCGAACCCAAGTTCTGGCATGCCTTCTGTGAAGCGATCGATCGTCCCGATCTGGTGAAAAGCGGCTGGGCCAGCGGCAAGGATGGCGTCGCCGTGAAGGAGCAACTGGCCACCCTGATCCGGAGCAAGACATTGGCGCAATGGACCGGAATCTTCGCCGGTGCCGACGCCTGCGTGAGTCCCGTACTGCGGGTGGATGAAGTGCTCGATCACCCGCTCACGAAGGCGCGCGGCATGGTGGTGCAAACCCCGATGCCGGATGGTGGCAGCGTTCCCTATTACGCATTCCCGGTGAAGATGAGCGACTTCACCTTCACGCTTGACCGCGAACCGCCCGCTCTCGGGCAGCACAACGAGGAAGTGTTGCGCAGCCTTGGGTATGACGATGCCGCGCTTGACACGCTCAGGCGCGACGGCGCGCTGCCCGCCTGACGACGGCCACAACCCTGTGTGTATTCACCTTCAAAGATTTCCGGAGAGCCCATGAAAGCCGAACGCAACTACAGCCTGGCCGATCTTTTTGCCATTGCCGCCGAGACGGTGCCCGATCGCATCGCCGTCATGATCGGTGATGAAAGCCATACTTTCCGCAGCATGGCCGCGCGCATCGAGCGTCTGGCCGCCTGGCTTCATGCCCAGGGGATTGGCGAGGGCGACGTGGTCGGCCTGCAGATGTACAACAGCGCCGAGTATCTGGAAACCTTCCTCGCCGCCTGCCGGGTACGGGCCGTGCCGGCCAACTTCAATTACCGTTATGTGGCGGATGAACTGCGCTATCTGTACAGCAATTCCCGGATCAAGGCACTGTTCTACAGCGAGGATCTGGAATCCGCGGTGGCCGAGGCGCTCGATGCGGCGCCGGAACTCAAGGTGAAGGTACGTTCCGGGGCCGGCCGGCCCACCGTGAAGGGTGCGGTTTCCTTCACCGACGCGATTTCGATGACCGATCTTTCCGGCCTGCGCAACGTGCGAGGCCAGGATACGGATATTTCCCTCCTCTATACCGGTGGCACCACGGGAAAACCCAAGGGGGTGATGTGGCCGCACAAGGAATTCTTTTTTGGTTGCCTGGGCGGCGGCGGCTATTTTCTGCCAACCGAAGGGCCGGTGAAAAATCCGGAGGAACTGGCCGACCGCATTCTCAAGGGGCCGGTGATCCGTTTCATGCCTGTGGCGCCGCTGATGCATGGCGCCGCCCACTGGGCCACCATGGTGGCGCTCTATGCTGGCCACACCGTGGTGCTGAATGACCAGACCCATTTCAACGCGGAGCATGTGCTGGATCTGGTGGCCCGCCATCAGGTCAACTCCCTCACCGTGGTGGGTGATGCCATGGCGTTGCCAATTCTCGATGCCTTGCGTGCGCATCGCGGGCGCTGGGATCTGTCGCGTCTGGCCATCTTCGGCAATGGCGGGGCGGTGCTCTCCGGCCATGTGATGGATGCCCTGAAGGAGTTTTTCCCGCCGCATATCTATTTCAGCAACGGCATCGGCTCGTCCGAGGGGGGGCAGTTCGGCATGGGCGCCCGCTCCACCGATGGCGGCATGCTCAAGATCGCCGCCCGTCCCGATCTGGCCGTGCTGGTCGATGGCAAGCGCCTGGCCACGCCCGGAGAGACCGGCATCCTCGCGCGGGGCGGCATGGTGCCGCTGGGCTATTTCGGCGATCCGGCCAAAACCGCGGAGACCTTCGTCACCATCGACGGCAGGCGCTATGCCATCACCGGTGATGCCGCCAAGGTCGGTGAGGACGGCGCCATCGTGGTGTTTGGTCGCGGCTCCAACTGCATCAATACCGGCGGCGAAAAGGTGTTTCCCGAAGAAGTGGAAGAGGTGCTGCGCATGAGTCCGGAGATCAGCGATGCCGTGGTGGTCGGTATGCCCGATCCGCGTTGGGGACAGAAAGTGGTGGCGGTGGTTTCGCCGCGCCCCGGTGTGAGCTTCGATGCCAAGAGCCTGCGCGAACTGTGCCGCCAGCATCTGGCCGGCTACAAGGTGCCCAAGGATGTCATCCCCGTGGCCGAGGTATTCCGTTCCGCCGCCGGCAAGGCCAATTACGTCTGGGCCAAGACCGTGGCGGAAGCCGCGCTGGCCGATGCCCAATGATTCCGGGAGTTCCGCGATGAGCGAAGCGAAGGTATTGACCCGCCGCGAAGGCCGGGTGCTCCACGTGACGATCAACCGCCCCGAGCGGATGAATGCCATCGATACGGAAACCAATTTTGCCCTGCAAGCTGCTTTCGATGAATTTGCCACCGACGGCGAGCTATGGGTGGCGGTGATCCGTGGCGCCGGCGACAAGGCTTTTTCCGCAGGGGGCGATCTCAAGGCCATGAATGCCGCCTCTTCCGGTGGTCCGGCTTATGTGGTGCCGGAAAAGGGCTATGCCGGACTGACCAGCCGTTTCGATCTGGACAAGCCGGTGATCGCGGCGGTCAACGGACTGGCCATGGGCGGTGGATTCGAGATCGTGATGGCCGCCGATCTGGCGGTGGCTGCCGAGCATGCGGTATTTTCCCTGCCCGAGCCGCTGGCCGGCATCGTTGCCTATGCGGCTGGCATGCATCGCCTGCCACGCCAGCTGCCACACAAGCAGGCCATGGAACTGCTGCTGACCTGCGAGACGCTGACTGCGGCCCAGGCCATGGAATGGGGGCTGATCAATCAGGTGGTGCCCGCTGTGGGGCTGGACGCAGCCGTGGATAAGCTGGTGCAAAAGGTATTGCGTTGCGCGCCGCTCGCGGTGCGGGCCACCAAGCAATGCGTACAGCGCGGCCTGAACCTTTCCCTGGAGGATGCGGTACGGGGGCAGGAAACCGGGCTGTATCCCGCGCTGGAAGCCATGCGCCAGAGCCAGGACATTCTGGAAGGCATCCGGGCCTTTGCGGAAAAGCGGTCCCCGGTCTGGACGGGGCGCTGATCCGCTGCGGGAAATATGAACCGGATCTTTCTTTTGCAGTTGATAACATTCGAGAGCCGAGGCGTCCGGCTTGCGACGCCTGTTGCACAGATAGAGGAATAGAGGAGACGAAGATGGGAAAACTCGACGGCAAGGTCGCCCTGATCACGGGCGCAGGCGGCGGTATCGGGCAGGGCATGGCGCTGGCCATGGCGAAGGAGGGGGCGGATATCGCCGTGGTGGAACTCAATGCCGAGGCGGCGGCAAAGACGGTCGAACTGGTCCGGGCGCTGGGGCGCAAGGCGGTCGCGATTACCTGCAACGTCGGTGTGCGCGCCGAGGTGGATGCCGCGATCGGGACCACGGTCAGGGATCTGGGCCGGCTCGACATTCTGGTGAACAATGCGCATGCGTCCCGCCCTGGCATCACCCTCGAAGCCGTGACGGATGCGGACATGGCCCTGTCGATGAATTCCGGCTTCTATGCCACCTGGTACATGATGCAGGCGGCTTTCCCTTATCTTTCCAAGGCGGGAGGAAAGGTCATCAATTTCGGTTCTGGCGCCGGGATCAACGGCATGTGGGGACAGACCGCCTACGCCGCCGCCAAGGAGGCCATCCGTGGCATGAGCCGTGTCGCCGCCACCGAATGGGGGCGTTACAAGATCAATGTAAATGTGATCTGCCCGGTGGCGGAGTCCCCCGGCGTCAAGAAATGGAAGGAAGAACTACCCGAGCAGTACGAGGCATCGCTGGCCAGGGTTCCCATGGGGCGCTATGGCGATTGCGAGCGTGATATCGGCCGCGCCGCCGTTTTCCTGGCATCCCCGGATTCGGATTTCATCACCGGACAGACCCTGATGGTGGATGGTGGCGCCACTTTCGTCCGCTGATCGCTGACTGATCGTTCCACGCAAATGCCGGGATGGGATGCCCCATGCCCGGCATTCGTGCTTTAACGGGTAAAGTACGCAATCCTTCACCGTGGAGCGCAAGCAGGCCTGGCGTTGCCGCAACTTCATTCAATCCGATGCAACAGGAGACCGAACATGGCTGACAGACTGAAAAACAAGGTGGCGATCATCACTGGCGCGGGGAGCGGCATTGGCGCGGCGACTGCCCGCCGTTTTGCCGAAGAGGGCGCCACGGTGATCCTGGTGGGGCGTCGCGCCGAACCGCTCCAGGCGGTCGCCGCCGAAATTGCCAAAGCGGGTGGCCGGGCCGAACCGGTTTCCGCCGATGTGGGCGATGAGGTCGCGTTTACCCGTGTGGTTCAGGACACGGCGACCAAGCATGGCCGTGTGGACATCCTGGTGAACAATGCCGTGGCCCTGACCGCCGGCATGATCGATAGCACCACCACCGCCGACTGGCATGCCAATTTTCGCGTCACGGTGGATGGCACTTTCTTCGGCGTGCGTGCGGCGATGCCCATCATGGCCAAACAGAAGGCCGGCTCCATCGTGAACATCTCTTCCGTCTGCGGCATGCTGGGCGCTCCTGGGGTGGCCGGCTATTCCGCCGCCAAGGCCGCCGTGGTGAACTTCAGCCGCGTTGCCGCCATGGAGGGTGCCGCCAGCAATGTGCGCGTGAATGTGGTGGTGCCCGGCGTGGTGATGACGCCACCCACAGCCGCCACCCTGCCTGACGAAAAGGCGCATCGTGCCACGGCAAACGCGGTGCCGCTGCGCCGTATCGCCGAACCGGTGGAACTGGCCAACGCCATCCTGTTCCTGGCCTCGGATGAAGCCTCCTATGTGACCGGCACCTCGCTGATCGTGGACGGCGGCAAGACTGCCGAGCTCAATACCGGTGCTGCCCGCATCGATGACATGGAGTTCTGATTCATGGCCGATATCAACCAGGATCTGCTGGCCCGTATCGATCGCCTCGAATCCATCGAGGAAATCCGCATGCTGCCGGCGAAATACGCGCTGTCTCTCGATATGCGCGATATCGATGCCCATGTGAACCTGTTTGCCCCCGATATCCGCATCAGCCGCGACAAGGTCGGCCGGCAACACATGAAAGCCTGGGCGGATGACACTTTCCGCCTCCAGTTCACCGGCACATCGCATCATATCGGCGGCCATATCATCGAGTTCAAGGACCCGGATCACGCCCTCGGTGTCGTCTATTCCAAGAACGAGCATGAAACCGGTCCCGAGTGGGTGATCATGCAGATGCTCTACTGGGATGATTACGAGCGTGTCGAGGGGCGCTGGTATTTCCGCCGCCGTCTGCCCTGCTACTGGTACGCCGTCGACCTCAACAAGCCGCCCATCGGCGACAAGAAAATGCGTTGGCCGGGCCGTGAACCTTATGATGGCTCCTGGCATGACCTGTGGCCGACATGGAAGGAATTCTGGGCACACTCATCAGCGGATCTGCCCGAGGTGGCTGCCCCGGCACCCCTGGACAAGTTTTTGGAAACCATGCGCCGGGGTGCGCCCAATCCGAAGATTCGGGTCCGCTAGATTGCCGGCCGGTTCCTCGCTGGTGGCCTGCGCCTGATTTACAGCCAATTTATAGCCAGTTGGCCTCATGAAAAAAAACGCCACCCGGTAATTAACGGGTGGCGTTTTGCTTGGAGCACCTGAACAAATGCCCGTGGTCGGGGCCTTTCAGTCTCCGTAGGGATTTACCACTTGTAGTTGAAAGTCAGGCCATAGGTGCGGGGTTCCTGCCAGTTGGCCGTCTGGTACATGCCGAAATCAATCTTCTGGATCACCTTTTTTTCATCCGTCAGATTTTTGACCCAGAGCGAGATGTCCGCCTTGCCCGGGCCACCGACAGGGACGTCGGCCAGCAGCAGGCGGGCATTGATGTTCATCTGCGCTGGAACCTCGTCAATCCCTACAACATAGCTGCCACCGGCATTCGGTGCGGTGAGACTTTTATTGGCTGCATAGAGGTAGACCTTGGCGGTATAGGTGTAATCCACGATACCGCGCAGGGTGCCCCATGAGGTCTGGGCCAGTTTGCCGTCCAGGTTGAGATTGAGGGTGTGCTTGGGAGCATAGGGAGCCAGACGGTTGCTGGCAGTGTCGATCAGCGGACGTCCGGGAATGTTGAGAGCGTTGTCGATGTATTCGTCGAACTTGGTGTCGAGATAACCGTATCCGCCCTGCAGTGTCCAGCCGTCAGCGAGGATGACCGCACCTTCCAGTTCGATACCCTGGTAGGTGGCTTTACCCGCATTCACCACGTAGGAAGAACTGGTGCCGGGAATCAGCTGGGTGATGTGCAGATCGGTGATCTTGTTCTGGAATACCGAAGCGTTCAAACGTGCACGGTTGTCGAGAAAAGTGGCTTTCACCCCCATTTCGAACGAAAGGGATTTCTCCGGGTTGAAGGGAGTCTTGATGATTGCGGCATTGGTCAGCTCGCCGTTGAATCCTCCACTCTTGAAGCCACGGGCAATCCGGGCGTACAGGCTGGTTTGCTCGCTCAGCTTGTAACCAACAGCGACCACGGGTGTATTCGCGCTCCACGAAGCGGCGTAGGAAACCATGGGGATGGTGCCCGGAGCAGCATCGGTCAGGAAGGGGCCGTTGAAACTGGTGGTGTAGTAGCGATGGGTCCAGCCACTCTTGGTTTCGGTCGTGTGACGCATGCCGAAGGTGGCGGTAAGGGCGTCGGTGACCTTGTAGTCGATCTGGCCGAACCATGCCTTGGCATCGGTTTTTACAGCATAGTCATCACGCACATAGGGCAGGCCGAAGAGGCTGAAATCCTGTGGTCCCAGGGTGGTGCCATCATCCTTGAACAGGTAGTAGCCCAGAACGTAATGGGCGCGATCGGTATGGCCGATCCACTGCAGTTCGTGTGAGTCCTGCTTGTATTGGGTATCCCGGTGATAGACCATCCCGGTGCCCCAGCGGTTGTTGGGTGGGACACCCGGCGCGGCGATGGAACCCATGGGCGCTCCGGAAAGGGAATTCGAATCGTGATATTCCATTTTCCGGGTGGCGAAAATGTATTTCAGCTCATTGTTGTCGCTGAATTTGTGGCTGAAGATCAGGGTATGCCCGTCGGTCTTGTTCTTTTCATACAGCGGGTAGCCGGTCTGGGTGCTGGTCGTGTCGGGCCGGTTGGTAACGATATAGGGCGTGAGCGCATTCTGGATCAGTCCTCCCAGATATCCGCCGAATACGGAGGGGAAGGTACCCGACCAGCCACTGAGTGCGTACAGGGTGCTGGCTGGTGGCGTGTTGTTAATGTCGGAGTGATCGAATTTGTAGTCCAGGGTCGTGGCCGGGCTGAAGGCGAAGTTGGCCGCAAACCGGAAGGCTTCCTTGTCCCGTTTGCCCAATGCGCCTCCGACTCCCGAGGTGTTGTTGCTCATCCAGCCATCCTGGTTTTCCTTGCGATAGCCGAAATTCAGGCTGGCGATCCCCATTTTGGGCAGGTCCATGGCCAGCTTCCAGACCGTGTGTCCGTAATTGCCGACTTCAAAGCCGGCACTCCCGCCAAATTCTCCGGAAGGCTTGCGGCTGATGAAACTGACCGCACCCCCTTCGGTGTTGCGACCGAACAGGGTGCCTTGCGGACCACGCAGGACTTCGATGCGCTCCACGTCGATCACGTCGAAGACGCTGCCCTGGGCTTTGCCGATATAGACACCGTCCACGTAGATACCGACCGGGGGGTCCATCCATATCGCGGGTTGACCGGTCACACTGCCCCGAATCGAAACCGTGGCGACCAGATTTGTGGAAGGATTGGGGCGAAACATCAGGTTGGGCGCCAGGGAGTTCAGATTGGCGAGCCCTTCGATGCCTCGATTCACCAGTTGGCTGCCGGAAAGTGCGGTAACCGCGATGGGCACATCCTGCAGGCGCTCTTCACGCTTCTGGGCAGTGATGACCACTTCTTCCAGGGCGCCGGCGGCGTAGCCCTGGCCGGCAAAGCTGGCTGCGATCAGGGCTGGAAGGACACGGACTGTAAGGCGATGTTTCGCTGATTCTTTCATCGGGTTCCCCTCAATGTTCAGGATCAGGGCGGTTCCATGAAAAAGCTCCAGGCCCTGTTGGCAGGTGTTGCCGCATGGATTGTAGTTAAACCGTTGAAATTGTAATTATTCGTTTAATTTGATAATTCATCATTATTTCTTCGTTAAGAATCATTGGATTGAAATCGAGGCCAATTTTGTTCGCATTTGCAGGGATATTCGCGGCCGGCAGGCGAAGCCGCACGCCATTCGCGTGGCAGTGTCAGGTGCGGACTTTCATGTGCCCAAAGGCAGGCTGCGTTCGAGCAGGATTACGGGCATTTCGCGTCCGGCACGTTGCTCGTAACGGTCGTAAGGTGGATAGATCGCTACCATGCGCTGCCAGAGGGCGGGGCGCTCGGTCGCGGTGACCACGCGGGCCCGTACCGGAAAAACTTCGGCGCCAACCTGGATTACCGCTTCCGGGCAGGCTTGCAGGTTGCGGAACCAGTCGGGCGGATTGGGCGCTCCCGCCTTGGATGCGACCACGATGTAGCGACCGGCCGCGTCGGTTTCATACACCACAGCGACGGTTCGCACTAGCCTGCTGCGCCGGCCCCGTGTATCAAGCAGCAGACAGCGGGTGCCGTTGAAATGATGGCCCTCCGCGCCACCGGTTTCCCGGTAGCGTTTGATGTGTGACGCCATTTCTACGTAGGCGGAAGGGCTCATGCGTGGTCTCCTGAAAGGGCCGCGAGACTGTCTCCGGGCAGCCCCAGTGCCGCAATGTGCTGCTGTAAAGCAGCCAGGGTGGTGCGGGCATTTTCTTCCTTGATCGTGTCATAGCCGCGCACATGCTCGGGAAAGGCGGCGATGGCAATGGCCGCTTCAAGCGTGTCGGGGCCGAGCTTGGGGAGCAGCTTGCGCATCACCGATTCGTAGGTGACGATGAGATTCCGCTCGAAGCGGCGATGGGCGGCGCGGCCGAATGGGTCGAAGGGTGTACCGCGCAGGAAGCGCAAGGAGGCCAGAAGGCGCAGGACGTGAAGCATCCAGGGGCCGAACTCGCGTTTGTCGATGCGACCGGTCTTTTTGTTGCGGGGCAGGATGGGGGGTGCCATATGGAAGGTGATGCGGAAGTCGCCCTCGAAATCGCGTTGCAGGGATTCGATGAATCCACTGCGGGTATGCAGGCGGGCGACTTCGTATTCATCCTTGTAGGCCATCAGCTTGAACAGGTGGCGGGCGACCGTGGTCGTCAGCACTTCGCTGCCCAGCGCTGCTTCGGCACGCCGCACGGCGTCCACCAGCGCCTGATAGCGTCTGGCATAAGCGGCGTTCTGATAAGCCTCCAGTTCCTTACTGTGGAAGGCGATCCGTTCATCCAGAGTTTGTGTCCGGACCCGGGTGGCCGGCTTGGCCAGAATCTGTTCGACCAGGGCGGGCGTGTGCGCGAATGCGCGGCCCCAGGCGAAGGCCCGACGATTGGTGTCCACCGCGATGCCATTGATCTCGATGGCCTGTTCCAGCGCCGCTCTGGAGAGTGGTATCCCGCCTTGCTGGAAAGCATGGCCGAGAAGGAAAAGATTGCCGGCCACGGTGTCGCCAAAGCCCTTCATGGCGATCTGGGTGGCATCGAGTTCGCTGATTTGGTCACTGCCGACGCTTGCTGACAGGGTTTCCAGCATGGGTGCTGCGGAGAGCGCCATGTCGGGGTTCCGGGCAAAGGCGGAAGTGGGCGCCACATGGTTGTTCACCGTGATCCGGGTGCGTTGCGGCGATATGCGCGTGAGCACATCCGCCGCAGTGGCGACGACGATATCGCAACCCAGGATCAGGTCTGCCGAACCGACGCCGATCCGGCTGGAGTGGATCTGTTCGGGTCGTGCGGCGAGACGGATATGGCTGGTGACGGCACCGTTGCGCTGGGCCAGTCCGGTGATGTCGAGCACCGAGCAGGCCTTGCCTTCCAGATGGGCCGCCATGCCCATCAGCGCACCGAGCGTGACGACGCCGGAGCCGCCGATGCCGGCAACCAGAATGTTGCAGGGCTGGTCGAGGCTGGCGGGCGGCGGATCGACGAGTCGGGCGATCACGGCATCCACGGCGCTGCCATCGGTGGTGGTGCTTTCGATCCTGCGCGGTTTCGCGCCGTAAAGCGAGACGAAACTGGGACAATAACCCTTGATGCAGGAATAGTCGTCATTGCAGACCGACTGGTTGACCTGGCGCTTGCGCCCCTGAGGGGTTTCCAGCGGTTCCAGGGCGATGCAGTTGGATTGCACGCCACAGTCGCCGCAGCCTTCGCAGACCGCAGGGTTGATCACGATGTGACGCGGCGCCGTTGCCCATTTGCCGCGTTTGCGCCGCCGGCGTTTTTCGGTGGCGCAAACCTGGTCATACACCAGGGCGGTACAGCCGGGAATTTCACGCAACCTGCGCTGCACCTCATCGAGCCGGTCACGGTGGAAGATTTCCGTGGCCGGAGGAAAGTCGCCGCGATCAGCATATTTATCCGGCGCATCGGTAACCACCGCCACCTGTCCGACACCGATCGACTCCAGTTGCCGCACGATATAGGCCACCGCGGCCTTGCCGGCGATAGGCTGACCGCCGGTCATGGCGATCGCATCATTCACCAGGATCTTGTAGGTGATGTTGGCACCCGAGGCCACCACGGCGCGGATCGCGAGCAGGCCGGAATGGGTGTAGGTGCCGTCCCCCATGTTCTGGAAGATATGGCGGGTTTCGGTAAAGGGGGCGATCCCCATCCACATCGCGCCTTCACCACCCATATGGGACAGGGCCAGGGTGCGCCGCTCCGGCAGCCAGAGGGCGAGTCCGTGGCAGCCGATGCCGCCCATGGCGACACTGCCTGCGGGGATATTGGTCGAGGTGTTGTGGGGGCAGCCTGCGCAAAAGGCCGGCATGCGGGTCAGGGAGGGTGCCTGTCCGGCGCCCGCGGGCTGCGCCGGAGCGCAGCCGGGTCGAATCTCGAGCGTCCGCCCCAGGGTCGCGGCCAGCGGCAACAGTCTTCGCGCCAACACGGGGGTGAGCGCCGCGGCGCTCAATTCGCCCACTTCGCTGATCAGCACGGCACCGGTTTCGTCGTGTTTGCCCACCAGACGCGGCGCGACGGGGAGGTTGATCAGCAGGCGGGCGATCTGGTCCTCGATGATGCCGCGCTTTTCCTCGACGACGAGGATCTCTTCGACGCTTCCGGCAAGATCAAGAATGCCCCGGGGTTCCAGCGGCCAGGGGACAGCCACCTTGTAGATGACCACGCCCAGCCCGGCCAGGGCGGCATCGTCCAGCCCCAGTTCTTCCAGCGCCTGGCGCAGGTCGAGATAGGCCTTGCCGGTGGCGACGAGGGCGATGCGTCGCACGGGGGCATCCAGCATCACCCGGTCAAGGTGGTTGGCGCGGACAAATGCCTTCACCGCTTCCAGCCGCTCCTGATAGAGCCGCCGTTCGGATTCGATCGGCAGCACCCCCGCGCGCAGATTGAGGCCCTGCGGTGGCAGGGTGAAATCGTCCGGCTCGACAATCCGCACCCGGTCGGGATCGATATCCACCGAGGCGGAGGCTTCCACCGTGTCGGTGATGCACTTGAAGCCTACCCAGCAGCCCGAAAAGCGCGACAGGGCAATTCCGTAGAGCCCGTAATCCAGATATTCCTGAACATTGGCCGGATTCAGGTAGGGCATGCCGGCATGAATGAAAAAGGTGTCGCTCTGATGGGCGATGGTGGAGGATTTCGCGCCATGGTCGTCGCCGGCCAGCAGCAGCACGCCGCCATGCTTGGCGCTGCCGGCGTAATTGCCGTGCTTGATGGCATCACCCGAACGGTCCACGCCGGGGCCTTTGCCATACCAGAGGGCAAATACGCCGTCATAGGGGGATTTTCCGAACTGGGCCACCTGCTGGCTGCCCCAGACGGCGGTAGCCGCCAGATCCTCGTTCAGGCCGGGCTGAAAGCGGACATGGTGTTCGTCCAGATGTACGCGCGCCTGGGCCAGGGCAAAGTCGTAGGTGCCCAGCGGCGAGCCGGTATAGCCTGAAATGTAGCCAGCGGTGTTGAGTCCCGCCATCACGTCGCGCTGGCGCTGCATCAGGGGGAGGCGCACGAGCGCCTGGGCGCCGCTGAGATAGACCCGTCCGGTACGGGCGGTGTACTTGTCTTCGAGAGTGACCTGCTTCATGGGTTCAGGGTTGCTGGCACATGACTTCGATGGCATTGCCATCCGGATCCTCGATCACCGCCACGGCCACGCCGGGCCGCAGATCGGTGTAATCCTGCTGCACCGTGACACCGGCTGACTTCCAGCCGGTCAGGTCGCTTTGCAGATCGGCCACCTGGATACTCATGGCACGCAGGCCGAGGGCCGCAAGGATGGGGCCGGGCAGTGCGGGCGGCAGCGCTGCGGTGCCGGCTGGCGCGACCAGCCGGATCAGGCTCTGGCCACAGGCCATGCGGACGATGCGGGCGATATCGGGAATGTCCACCTCGCCTTGCACCGGAAAGCCGAGCCGGTCGCGATAAAAGGCCACCATGTCGGCTTGCCGGCGTGTCACCAGCACGATGTCGATGGCGGATTTTTTGAGTTCCATTCAATTCTCCTTGGATGAGATCCTGATCCAGCAGGGCAGGGTGACGTCCTCCGTCAGCTGGCGGAAGCACAGTCGCACCCGGTCGCCGATGGCGATTGCGGTATCGCGGCTGGCACCGATATCGGCATCGGGTGTGGTCAGCAGATTGCCGATCATGCGTATGCCTGGCACGCCTTCCGGCTCAACGACCACCACGCGATAGGGTGCGAGGGCCTGATAGGCCGGCAGCAGGGGCGGGTGCACGGTGACGAAAGACCAGATGCGGCCCGACTCTCCGGCCGGCACCCATGCCAGGGGGCCATGGCAGCCGGGACAGAACACCCGTGGTGGAAAGTGATGGCTGGCGCAGGCCTCGCAGTGCTGCACCAGCAGGCGACCCTGTCGGGTGGCAGCCCAGAAGGCGGCGTCGACCGGATTGTCGGTCACGGGCAGTATCCACGCTTCAGCAGCCATTTCAGTTCCTCAGCAGCAAGGCGCTGGTGGGTGTGGCATCGCAGGAAGTCACCAGGCAGGTGGCGGCACCGGCCACCTGGTTTTGCGCTGTGCCGCGCAGCTGGCGCACGCCTTCGGTGATCAGGTTGAAGCCGTGGATATAGGCTTCGGAAAGGCTGCCGCCGGCGGTGTTGACCGG
Organism: Pseudomonadota bacterium; assembly: GCA_018241695.1. Lineage (GTDB taxonomy): Bacteria > Pseudomonadota > Gammaproteobacteria > Burkholderiales > Rhodocyclaceae > Denitratisoma. The sequence continues at coordinate 92,421 of JAFEDH010000030.1, forward strand.
CAGGCGTCCCCCGTTCACGGCAATGCCGCCCGATTCGACAAACGCGGCGGCTTCCCCCCGGCCACACAAGCCATAGGCTTCCAGGGAAAACAGGATCAGGGGCGAGAAGGCGTCGTAGATCTGCGCAACCTGGATATCGGCAGGACCGATGTCGGAACCCTGCCAGAGCTTGCGTGCGGCTACCGCGGATGCGCTGGCGAAAGGATCGGCACCGAATACGTCGGGCATGTTCTGCTGGCCCCGGGCCAGCCCTTGCGACCAGGCATGGATGTAGGCCGGGCGCTGGCGGCAGTCCTGCGCGTGGTCGCGGCGGGCCAGCACCACAGCCACCGCGCCATCGGACTCCAGGCAGTTGTCGAACAGGCACAGGGGATCGCTGATCATGCGTGCCGCCTGGTATTCGGCGAGGCTGAGGGGACGGTTGTGCATCATGGCGCGGGGATTGTTCAGCGCGTGGTTGCGCAGGGTCACCGCGATGTGCCCCAGTGTGTCGCGACTGGCGCCATGGTCGTGGAAATAGCGCCGGGCCAGGAGCGCCACTTCATCCACCGGGCGCAGCAGGCCCCAGGGCTGTGACCATTTCCAGTGATTGTTGAGCCGTGGCGGCGTCTGCGCCCAGACCCGTGAAGCCTTGCCGCTGCGCTTGCGCGCACGCCACACCACCGCCACATTGGCCTGCCCGGTGGCTATGGCCATTGCCGCCTGGCCGACGATGCCGCAGCCGGCGCCTCCACCGTAATGGACGCGGCTGAAAAAGGAAAGATCACCGAAGCCCAGGTTGCGGGCATATTCGAATTCTGGCGTTTCTTCCATGGTGTAGCAGGCCACGCCGTCCACTTCGCCGGCGGCAATGCCGGCATCCTGCAAGGCATTGCGGATGGCGCTGCAGCCCAGTTCCAGCTCGCTTTCGGTAAAGCCCTTGCCGAAGGACGTTTCACCTATGCCGACGATGGCAACCTGATCCTTCATGCCGGCAGATCCCGGGGCGGGTAGGCGCCGGCCAGGGCCAGGGTAGCCACGCGCGCTTCACGGGCCAGGGCGGCATCGAAGCCGGAATGTGCGCCGTGGCGCAGGGCTTCGCGCATTTCCACCAGTACGGCCGGATCGATCCGGTTGAGGCGCTCGCAGAGAGTCCGTACGGCAGGCTGCAATTCATTCTCCGCCAGCACCCGGTTCACCAGGCCGGCGTCCAGCGCCGCATCGGCATCGATGGGCTCGCCCAGCATCAGCCATTCGGTGGCCTTGCGCACACCGACACGGCGCGGCAGGTGATAGGTGGCACCCAGTCCGGGAGGAATGTTGAGGCTGGCGAAGGGAAGCACGAAGCGGGCGCTGCGCGCGGCAAGGAGCAGATCGAAGCCGAGAATCGCGGTGACGCCGATACCTGCGGCGGGGCCATTGATCGCGGCGATGGTGGGTTTGGGATAGTGATGGATGAGCGGGGCGAATTCGCGCAGGAAGGGCGCATCGCCCAGCCGCCGCAGGCGCTCCGGATCGTTCTGCACCTCGCGGTCGGCACCGGCGCAAAAGCCGCGGCCCGCGCCGGTCAGCACCACCGATCTGACCGCCGGGTTGTCGCGATGTGCAAGAAAGGTGGCGAGCAGCGCATCGCCCATTTCCGGCGTGAACGCATTGAGCTTGTCGGGCCGGTTGAGAATCACCCAGGCGGTGCCCGCTTCCTGGCGATGGATGAGGATGTCGTCGCTCATTTCTGCCCCGGCTTTTTCCATTGTGGCGGGCGCTTTTCGGCGAAGGCCCGCGGTCCCTCGGAAAAATCGGGATGTTGGGTATGGCCGATGATGAGTTGCCAGGCATTTTCCAGTGAAGCCTGCAAGCCCTTGTCCAGCGACTGCCAGATCGCCTGTTTGGTGCGCGCCAGCGCGGCGGGGGAATGGCGCGCGATGGCGCTGGCCAGTTCGAGTGCCCGCGCCTGCAGGCCGTCGGCGGGCACCACCTCGCTGACCAGCCCCATGCGTTCCGCCAGCACGGCACTCACCCGTTCGGCGCCACCCATCAGCGCCATGCGCAGGACATGGCCCAGGGGGATGCGCCGTGCGAGCATCACCGGCTCCAGTCCGGAGACGAAACCCACCGCGACATGGGGGTCCGAAAACCATGCGTTGTCGGCGGCAATGACGATATCGGCATCGGCAACGAAATGCAGCCCGCCTCCCACGGCCATGCCGTTGACGGCGCAGATCACCGGCTTGCTCACCTGGTTCTGCAGGGGGGTCCAGCGAATTGAATCGATGCTCTGCGCCGTATCCGTTTCGGGTGGTTCGAGCAGATCGGCACCGGTGCACAGGGCGCGCTGGCCGGCACCGGTGAAGATTGCCACCCGCGCCTCCGGATCGGTTTCGAATCGCTGCCAGACCCGCGGCAACTCCAGGCTCATTGCCTGGTTGATGGCGTTGAGCCGGTCGGGCCGGTTGAGGACGATCCGGGCAATGCCGTCGGTGACGCTGTATTCCAGGGTGGTGAAGCTCATTTCTCCATTCCCAGAATGGTGATGGCGCAACCGGTGGGGAATCCGCCGATGTTATGGGTCAGCGCTGTGACCGGACGGCGCCTGAGGTTGCGCTCGCCCGCCTCGCCACGCATCTGGCGGATGTTTTCGTAGAGCATGCGCACCCCGGTCGCGCCCGTGGGGTGGCCGAACGATTTCAGCCCGCCGTCGGTGTTCACCGGCAGTTCGCCATCGAATGCGAAGGTGCCGGCCGTGATGTGTTCCTTCGCCGCCCCCTTGGCGCACAGGCCCAGATCCTCGTAGGCCAGAAGCTCGGTCAGCGTGAAGCAGTCGTGCACCTGGCACAGTTCGATCTGGCGGAAGGGGTCGCTGATGCCGGCCATCCGGTAGGCTTCGGCGGCGGCATTTTCCGTCGGCTTCCAGCGCAGGAAATCGTGATCGGGATCGGTATGCGGATTGGCGGCGCTACCGCTGGCGACCGCCTTTACCCAGACCGGATCTTTGGGGTAGCTGCGTGCATGCGCGGGCGAGCTGATGATGACCGCCGCCGCGCCGTCGGACTGGCCGGCACAGTCGAACAGGCCGAAGGGCCAGGCGATCATGCGCGCCTTGAGCACATCGTCCACCGTGACCACCTTCTTGATGAAGGACTTGGGCGCATGGGCGCCATTGGCGTGGTTTTTCACCGCGATACGGGCGAGATCCTCGCGTCCCGCGCCATATTTTTTGAAGTAGGGCGCGGCGCACAGGGCGAACCAGGCCGCCGGTGTGCCGGGCAGATCGCGCACGCCACGTATGGTCACGGAAGGCCCGGAGACGCCGCGATCCTTGGGTTTGTCGTAGCCGACGACCAGCACAGTGTCATAGACTCCGGCGGCCACCGCCATGACCCCGGCGCGGAAGGCCTCGGTGCCGGTGGCGCAGTAGTTGGAGACCGCGGTCATGGGTTTGTAGAGCTTGAGGGCTTCGCTCACTTCCACCGGGCCGAGCTGGGAATAGAGCGAGCCACAGTAGATGGCATCGATCTGGCGCCGTGGATCCTCGATGCCGGCATCGGCGTAGGCTTCGAGAACGGCGTCGACGATCATGTCCTCGGGGCCTTGATCCCAGTTCTCGCCGAACTTGCAGCAGCCCGCGCCAACCACGGCGGCCTTGTTGCGCAATGTCATGGCAGCTTGCCTCGCACAGGGGTGACTTTCCAGAAATAGTTGGGGCGCCTGCCCACCTGATGAATGCGGCGGAAGGTGAATTCCACTTCCGTTCCGATCCCGATTTCGTCCGCATCCGCATCGGTGGCCTGCAGATAGAGGCGCGGTCCGCCCGCCACCTCGGTTACGGTGATCACCGTGGGTGGACTCGGGTTGGGAAAAAATGCGTCGCGTGAATAGGTAATCACCGATCCATGGCGATCAGCGTAGCGGACGGGCTGGAAGTGATCGGCACAGCCGCAGCGCACGCAGATCCGGCCCTTGGGGAACTGATGGGTGCCGCACTGGCACACCTGGCCTTCCAGCGAGAGATTGGCATCGCGCTCCCGATAATGCGCCGTGGCGGAATTGCCCGGTTCGCCGCCGGGCTCGAATTCGGTGGCCAGCAGTTGTCGTGCGCTCAGATACCAGGCATGGCTCACGACCCGGCCGAGGGCCTCCTGGCCAGCAAGAGAGCGAGCAGGCGGCGGCGGGGCGACATCGAGCTCGATCATGGCGGCATCGGCACCATCACCATAATTGGCCAGCAGCAGGCGTTCGCCGGCTTGCGCCTCCTCAAGGCCGGCACACAGCTGCAGCAGGGCGAACGATGCCCCGGTACAGCCGATGCGGCCCGGCCAGTCGCGTCCGATCACACGTTCGAGCGGCAGATGATGGGCTGCCGCAATTTCGCGGAGGCTGCGTGAATCGGGCGCGTACAGGGCGATGCGGTCGATGCGCTGCAGGTTGCCGCCTTCCGCTTTTGCCATCGCATCCAGGGCACGACCGATCTGATCCTTGTAGCCATGGTCGAGGATGAAGCGGTTTTCCCAGCCATGGACGAAGCGCTCGCCGGCACCACGCCAGACATCCAGCATTTCGTTGCTCAACTGGACCGGAACGCCAATACGGCCGAAACCGCCACGATTGCCCAGCAGCAGGGCCGCGCCGGCATCGCCGAATTCCAGTTCGGCAGCATCGCCGGGCGTCATCTGGCGCACATCGCCTGCGATCACCAGGCAGGAAGCGATGCGGCCGCTGGCCACCAGGGCGCCCGCGGCATGCAGCGCCTGGGTGCCGGAACGGGTGCTGGCGGTAATGTCGAACGTCATGACGTCATCGCGCAATCCCAGGGTTTTGGCGGCAATCGCGGCGCCCTGCTTTTCACCATAGGGTGCGCTGGTGGTGGCGAAGATGAGCGCGTCGATCTCGCTGCGATCCATGTTGCCAGCGCCGGCCAGAGCATTGCGGGCCGCGGCGACGGCCAGGGTCAGGCTGTCCTCGTCCGGGCCGGCGAGGGTGCGCGCTGTGCTGCCCTTGCGCCCGAGGCTGGCCGCCGTGAGGCGGTGGATGGGCAGATAGGCGCCATAAGCGATGATGCGGGCATCCATGGTCATGCTTCCGCTCCGCGCGGGCGCACACCATCGTGAAAGGGATAGGGCTTGCCCAGGATGCCGAAGGCGCCGAATTCCTGCGGCAGGTGCAGATTGAAATAGCGCACGATTTCCTCCAGCGTCCAGCCGCCGGGGCGGATCAGGGTTTTGCCGTAATGAGGCTGCACCATATGGGAAATGCGCTCACCGCCAGTGCCGAAGATCTGGCCGCTGACGTGGCCGGCCAGATGGCTGCAGAGGAACACGACCATCGGTCCATTGAGTGCGGGATCGATCCAGTCGGCGACAGCGGCGGGCTTGTCACCCTTGTAAGTGTCGGACATGCCGGTCGAACCGAGGGGGCCGATGGCGTTGACGCGAATGCCTTCCTTCGCCAGTTCGGTGGCCCAGGTGTAGGTCATGGAGGCGATGGCACCCTTGGCCGCGCTATAGGCGGTCTGGCCGAAACTGCCGAAGTGGGCGCCAGAAGTGGTATTGACGATGGCACCGCCGTGGCCCTGTGTCTTCATGCGCAGCGCCGCGGCCTGGGCGCACCAGAAGGTGCCTTTGACATGTACGCGCCAGACCGCATCGAATTCCTCGTCGGTGCACTTGAGAAAGCTGCGGTCGCGCAGATTGCCGGCGTTGTTGACCAGGATGTCGATGGCGCCAAAGGCACTGACACAATCGGCGATCAAACGCTCGGCGCCGGCGCGGCTGCCGATATCGGCCTGGCTGCCGATCGCCTTGCCTCCGGCGGCCTCGATTTCGTGGACAACCGTTGCGGCCCGTTCCGCATCCAGGTCGTTGACCATCACGCTGGCGCCGGCGGCGGCCAGATGCAGGCAGTGCCCGCGGCCGATGCCCTGACCGCCGCCGGTGACCACGGCGGCCTTTCCGGCGAGAAGCCGGGTGAGATCGAGATCGTTCATGGAGTCTCCAGGGGGCCGAACATGCGTTCGGCGATACGGTCCTCCAGCGTCGCAGGATCGCCGTTGAATAGTTGCAGATGCTTGGCGCGGCGGAAGAAAAGCTGGGGATCGGCTTCGAGGGTGAAGCCGAAGCCGCCGTGCACCTGGATGGAAACCGCCGATGCCTTGCGCAGCACCGCAGTGTTGAACAGTTTGGCCTGATTCGCAGCCTGGGCGTTGTCGATGCCTGTATCGGCCTGCCAAGCGGCGTAATAGGCGAAGCTGCGGGCCGCGTCCACCTCTGTTGCCATCTCTGCAAGATAGTGGGCAATCGCCTGGAATGCGCCGATCGGCTTGCCGAACTGCTCCCGTTCCTTGGCGTAGTTCACCGACATCTCCTGCACCGCCTGGGCTGCTCCGGCAGCAAAGGCGGCCTGGAGCATGCCACCCTGATCGAGCACGGACTCCCAGGTCGACCAGAAGGTGCCGCCCGCGAGGCTTCCTTGCACCGGAGCGGCTTCCATACGTATCTCGCACAACCCGTCGTTGCCCAGGCTGGGCTGCGGGGAAATGGTCACGCCCGGTCCGCGCGGATCGAGCAGGAACCCTGCCGGACAACCCTCGATATCGCGTGCGATGACGATGATCAGATCCGCATCACTGGCGAAAGGAACCAGATGCTTGATGCCGTCGATTACCCGCTGATCCGCATGCAGCCTGGCTTCGGCCCGGATGCCGCTCGGGGTGGTGCTGCGTCCCGGTTCATCGATGGCGATCGTGGCGATGCACGTGCCACTGGCCAGTGCGGGCAGCCATCGTCGGCGCAAGGCGGCATCACCACAGGTGCCGATCAGGCGCGCCGCCAGATAGGCACTGACGAAATGGGGTGAGCAGGCCAGTCCGCGGCCCAGTTCTTCGTAGAGCACCGCAGCGCCGACCTGGTCGAGAGCGATGCCGCCATCCTCCCCGGAAATGAAAATGCCGCAGAAACCGGCTTCGCCCAGGGCGTTCCAGATTTCGGGGGCATAGCCCTTGCCCGCGGCTTCGGCGCGGCGCAGGGCGGGGAGGGATTGAGCCTTCCGGCACAGGGCGCGAACGCTCTCCCGCAGCAGAATCTGGTCTTCGGAGAAATCAAAATCCATGCAAGCCTCTGCTCAGCGCTGGCCAGTGTTGTCGTCCTGCAGTCCGGATGCCATTTCCGCAATCGCCTCGACGGTCAGGCCCTTGTGGCCCCAGACATCTCCCTCGCAGAACTGGTTGGGAACCCAGTGCTCGTCGATCTGTACCGGATCGCAACCGATTTCCACATCGAAGCCGGAGGGGCCGCGCATGTAGAAGGACAGCATGTGGTCATTGGTGTGGCGGCCGAGGGTGCTGGTGATCGTCATACCTGCCTTTTGCACCCGGTCCATGATGCAGCCGACCTGATCGATACCGGTCACCTCGAACATGACGTGATGCAGCCCCCTGATGTCTCCCACCTTGACCATGCCGACACTGTGGTGGCGCTGGTTGCAATGAAGGAACTGGATCGACATGCCTGCCTCGGCATTGATCACCAGGTAGTCGCTCAGGCGCATGCCCAGTGCGCGGGTGTAATACTCGTAGGTCGTATCGATATCGTCGACGAACAGGTTCACGTGGCCGAATCCCACTTTCCCGGCCACGAAGCTGATTCCCAGCGGGGAGTGGAAACGGTAATCGCGGGTGGGGCCGACATAGATTTCGATCGCGTTGCCCATCGGGTCGCGGCTGTGTGCCAGATGACGCACACTGCGCGCGGCGGCTTCGGCCGGCGTTCCGTTCCTGACCGGCGCACCGGTGGTCTTCAGGCGTTCCAGCGTGGTACGGAAGCCTTCCTCGTCGCCGGCATCGAAGCCGAGATAGCGCAATCCTTCCGCACCGGGATGAACGGCAACCCGCCATTGGTGATCGTCCAGCTTCAGATAGACCGAGCCGTCCGGGCCGATGCCGGAACCCTGGCTGGCCGGACCGGGATTGTCGGGATCGCCGGGCATGCCCCAGCTTTCTCCGGGCCATGCACGCGCCGGCATCATGCCCAGAATGCGGGTCCCGTACTGCAGCCATTGCTCCGGTGCGTGGGCACCGATGCCGATATATCCCAGGGCTGAAACGCTCATGAAGGCTCCTGTTCGTTACGGTACGAAACGTTTTGTCTCGAAAATAGGGTCAAAAAAATCATGGCCGGGCAGGACGTGGATCGCCTAGGCCTGGTGGTAACGGATGGCTTCGGCAACAGCCTTCCGGATATAGCTCTTGCCCGGCTTCGCACCCGAGAGCATGAAGCGCATCACTACCGGGCCCATGATGGCGTCGAGAACGAATTCGATATCCGTGCCGGTACTCAGCTCGCCACGGGCGATGCCGCGCCGGATGGCGTTGCGGATCGGTTCGCGGCGGGCATCGAAGACGGGAACGATGAGTTTTGTCAATTCCGGATTGTGCGCACTCTCGCCCAGCAGGCTGGGAAAGGCTTTGCCCAGGGGCGTGCTGGCCATGAGTTCGACAAACCGGTTCACCAGGGTTTCCAGATCCTTGCCGACATTGCCACGATCCACGTCGCTCAGGGGCGGTGTCCGCTCGAAGGCGGCAACGGTCAGGTGCAGTTTGTTCGGCCAGCGCCGGTAGATGGTGGCTTTGCTGGTGCCCGAACGCGCCGCGACTTCTTCCACGCTCATGGCGGTGAAACCGCGTTCCGCCAGGAGATCCAGCGTGGTGTCGAGAATCGCCTGGTGGGATTCGCTGCTACGGGGGCGGCCCGGAGGTTTGCGCGCGACGGCTCGGGGTGGATTCATGCGGGGTGGGGGAAGGGTTGGGTGATCACGAGTATCTTAAGACGAATTCGGCTGCCATGAGGGGCTGCTCCGGATCGTCGGTGAATGCCTGGTATTCACGGATCAGGTCGGTGCCCTTGTCGCCCACGGTGATCGCGTTCAGGCGGGTGCGACAGCGCACAGCCGATCCGGCCCGTAGCGGGGCGAGGAAGCGCACCCGGTCAAGCCCGCGGTTGACTGCCTGGCGATGCCCCGCGATCTGCCATGACTGCCGCGGAGAAAGGCGTGGCAACAGGCTCAGGAGCAGCATGCCATGGGCGACCGGTGCACCGAAGGGACTTTCGCGGAGGCAGCGCTCCACATCCACATGCAGCCAGTTTCGATCCCCCGAGAGTTCGGCGAATGTATCGATGCTTGCCTGATCGACCGTCAGGACAGGCCCGGGGGCAGACCATAGGCCGAGGTGTTTTTGCAGGGCGGCTGCATCGCGGAAATCGATGGATTCGGTCATTTTGCATCTCCGGCAGGCAGGAAGGCTTCAACCTCACCTTCCGTCACTGTGCGATCGTCGCGCTGGAAGCTGATGGCAAGGGTGAGGGCCGTGCCTGCCACGGTATCGATTCGGGCAGAGACCGTCCCGCGGATGATCAATGCATCCCCCGGGCAGACCGGGGCCTTCATGCGGCAACGCAGACGTCGTACCCGTGCCGACGGGCCCAGGGTATCGGTGGCATAACGGCTGAGCAGGCCCTGCAGGGTCGGTGTGTTCATGATCACATCGGGCAGGCCGGCGGCGAGAGCGTGGCGGTGATCATGATGCTGGGGCGCCAGATCCCGCGCAGCGAAAGCGGCACCGATCACCATTCGGGCCGTCACGGCAACGCTGAGTTGGGGCAGGGTTTCACCCAAAACAGGCAAGGATGCGTGGCTCATGTGCGATAGGCAAAAAACCGGATGCGTTCGGTGGCTACGACATCACCATCTTCGTTCCGGTAATGCAGTTCGATGGCCCAGCGGCGGCCACTGCGGCCACGCCGCTCTTCTTCCGGCCCCAGCTCGGCCAGACGTTGCTCCACCATGATGCGGTCCCCCGGATGCACATCGGCATGCAGTTCAAGTTCGTTCTCTTCCACCAGGGCATGGGGATAGCCGAGGATCTCCTTGAGCCGGTGATGCAGTTCCACCGGGCGTGTGCGGGTTTCCCCGTCGGGTACCGGGCCGTCGTCAGGGCGGGTCCAGGCGGTCACCATGGCGGGCGGGCAGATCGGTGGCAAGGACGAGTCGTTCCGGTAGCGCGGGTGCGTATCCGCGATGGCGCAGAGAAAGTTCTGCCAGACCTGGGCCGAGGCTTCCACGGCGGCAGGATCCACGATACGCAAAGTGAAAAGATCCGCTTCGGCGCTCATGATCAGTTTTGTAGGGGCAGCCCCAGGCCACGCCGGGCAATGACGTTTTTCTGAATTTCGGAAGTACCGCCGCCGATGGTGTCGAGGGGAGTCGCCCGATAGAGGTGTTCCCAGTGGCCCTCCGCGATGGCATGAGGAGCTTCACAACGCAGCAGGGCCTGCGGGCCGAGAATATCGAGTGCCGCATCGGCGAGCCGCTTGCCCAGTTCCGAGCTGTAGAGCTTGAACTTGGCCGCTTCCACACTGGGAATGGCGCCACTGGCGGCAGCCATCAGAACCCGTCGCTGGAGCAGGGTGGCTGCCTCCACTTCGGTACCGAGGCGGGCCAGGCGCCGGCGGATCTGCACATCCTGGCTCAGGGCAACGCCGTCGCGTGTGATTTTTCGTACCGACTCGCACAGCATGTCGAATGCCTTGCGCAGCGGGGAGATGGTGTAGATGGAAAACCGTTCGTAATCGAGGGCTTCGCAGATGTAGGTCCATCCGTGATCGATCTCGCCCACGACATAGTCGTCGGAGACGAACACATCATCGAAGAAAACGGCATTGGTGCGATGGTCGCCCATGGTATGGATCGGCGTGATCGTGAGTCCGGGCTGTGTGAGCGGGAGCAGAAACAGGCTGATGCCCTTGTGTTTGGGTGCCTCCGGATTGGTGCGGGCAGCTACCCAGTACCAGTCGGCGAAATGGGCCGAGGTATTGAAGGTTTTCTGGCCGTTGAGCCGCCAGCCGCCTTCGCTGCGGGTCGCCTTGAGCTGGAGCGATGCGAGATCCGATCCGGCGCCGGGTTCGGTGTACCCCAGCGCGAACTCGACTTCGGCCTTGAGAATGCGGGGCAGGAATTCCTGTTTCAGTTTTTCGGAGCCATGGCGCATCAGCGTCTTGCCGATGATGCCGCAGCCCTTGCCGATCAGGGGGGCGCCGAATTGAGCCAGGGCCTCGTTGGCCAGGTAATCGTAGATGCCCGGCATGTCCTGGCCGCCATACTTGCCAGGCCAGGACATGCCGATGTAGCCCTCTTCGGCGAGAGTGCGGTTGAACTCCCTTCGGGCGGGAGTATCGGCCAGTTGCGAATCGGCCCAACGACCGAAGTCGAGCGCATCGGCACCGTAGGGCTTGTGCTGCTGTGCCTCCAGAAATTCCGTTATCCGGTGCTGGAACTGCTGCTCTTCTTCGCTGAAGCTGAAATTCATGGTGTATTCCGCGCAGACTCAGGCTTTGAGTGTGAAGCTCAGTGGAACGCTGACAAATCCCGAAAGATGCTCTCCGTAGGAATTTTCACAGCGATCGTAATTCACCTCGAAGTCGGTGATATCCCTGAACACTTCTTCGAGGATGGCGATGCCGGCTTCGATGGCGACGAATTTGCCAAGACAGAAATGGGAACCGATACCGAAGGTCATGTTCGGATCTCCGTCTTCGCGCAGGCAGTTGAACTGGTCGGGATCGCTGAACCGCTTCGCATCGCGGTTGGCCGAAGCGTAGATGAAAAGAAGATTCTGCCCGGCACGAATCGCCTGACCTCCAACCTCGAAATCCTCACGTGCACGGCGCGCCAGCATGTTGGTCGGCTGCCGGTATCTTGCGGCCTCGAAAAATGCGCGGCGCAGCAGGCCGTTATCAGAGAGAACCGCGGCTTTCTGTGCGGGATTCTGTCCAAGATGATAGAAGGTAGCGGCAATCACCATCGGGGTGGTTTCCGATCCAAGCACAAGCAGGCTGAACAGGTACCACACCAGTTCTTCATCCGTCAGGCGATGGCCATCGATCTCGGCCTCCAGATAGGCTTTGGTGAAACCCTCCGCCCTGGCAGGATCGGCTCTCAGCCGGCCTACGAACTCATGCAGATAGGCCATCAGGGCGCCGCCTGCGGATTGATTGCGCTCCGAGTTCCCTCCGACCTGATTCGGATTCCGGTGCAGCATGTCATCGATCAGGGAACGCATGTGTTCGGAGTCGTCGCGGGGCAACCCGAGCTTGTAGCCCGCGTTGATGCAGAAGAACCGGTTGGCGAGATCGCGATAGGCATCCATCCTGCCCTGTTTCCTGAGCGGCTCCCATAGCTCTCGGGCCAGCGCACGATAACGCGGCACCTGGGCGGCAACCGCATCCGGAGTGAAATCGCCCGCGATGATGCCGCGCCATGCCTTGTGCGCCGGCCCATTCATGGTGGCGAAGGTGTGCGGGATGAATTCATTGAGGAGCAATTGTCCCGGAGTCTGGCCATGGCTGAAGTCAAGGCATTTTTCCTTGAGGCTCGCCGCCTTGACGTCATCAAACAGGGTAAAGGCCCAGGCATTGTATTTGGGCAGAAAATGGGGGGCACCCTCTGCGCGCAATGCGCGGTACAGCTCATGGGGGTCGCTCATCGCGGCGTGGGAATACGGGTCGTACTGGCTTGCACATGCAGTCATGTCACGCTCCTTTTGATCCGGCTCCAAAACCATACGATACGATACGTTTCGAAACGTGGCAAGAGGGATCGCTTGGCTTCTGCATGAGATGGGTCATCCGTGAGTACCGCATACCTGTTGCCTGACTGGAAGAATCGACACGATATTCGCTTTTATAAAAATTGTTGATGTTTCATCGTGGTTGGGATAATGTTACAAAAAAGAAACAGACCGTTTCGTTTTGTTTATCTCCGGATGGGCGGCCTGGTGGCGGGGGGTGCTGGAGGGTGGCTTGCACCAGGTAGTGCACGTCCTTCCCGAACGCGCAGGAAGGAGTCGAGGGCTCGTAATGCGATGTCTGCCGGTTTTGGCAGGGTCTTGAAAATTTTCCAAGGGGACACCATGGTTTTTCGTGAGAAGAGAATGCATCGGGCAATCTGTTCGGTGCTCGTTGCCACCACCGGCCTGGCGATGTCGGCAACCTGGGCGACGGAAGTCGCGCTTGAGGAAGTGATTGTGACCGCACAGAAGCGTTCGGAAAATCTGCAGGAGATTCCGATTTCCGTGACCAGCTTTGATAGCTCCGCCCTGGAAAAGGCGGGTATCCAGACGTTGGCGGACATCGGGGCGATGGTGCCCGGGCTGCAGATGAAGCCGTATCCGGGCAGCAGCGAAACCTTCCAGCCCTCGATTCGTGGCATCGTGCCGAATGCCGTGGGAGTGCTGATTCCCAATCCGCTGGCGGTGCATTACAACGGGGTGTACCTGTCGCAGTCTGCGGGGCTGAATTTTGCCGCAGGTGATATTGAACGCATCGAGGTGTTGAAGGGTCCGCAAGGCGTACTGGCCGGACGGAATTCCACCGGCGGGACGCTGAATATCTATACGGTCAAGCCTGATCTGGGAGAGTTCGGTTTCAAACAGCAGATCACGCTGGCCCAGCGTGGTCAGCTGCTTTCCAAAACCTCGGTCAATCTGCCGCTCCGGGATGATCTGGCGGTCCGGCTGACCTATTTTCACAGCGACAAGGACAACGACGGAATCAGCAATTCAGCATCTGGTGGCTTCAAGTTTGGCGAGAAAACGACCGAAGCCTATCGACTGGACGTACGCTGGAAGCCGGCCGCCACGGTAACCGTGGATTATGGCTACGACCATTCCCTGACCGAGGGGTACGACACGCCGCCACAGTGTCTTGTGCCAGGAAACCAGATGGTCTTCGCCAATTTCACCGGTGGCCTGACGGCAGCGCCTTTCATGGGCGATCCCCGGGTGCAGCAATATGTTGCGGGCTGCTCAATGTCCCGGCTTTCATCGCTTTACTATCCCTTCCAGTTGCCGAAGAACCGTAATCTGGCCGAAGGGCACACGCTGAATGTGAGCTGGGAAGTCAGCCCGACGCTCACCATCCGCTCGATCACCGGATTCCGCAAGACCGATACGGCCAATACCAATCTGTACACGGCGTATGGTTCCACCAATACGCTGGGTGTGCGCAGTGATGGCGGGCCGCTCAGTCTGGTTGCCTTTGGAACCGGTGCGGTGGTTGCGGCTTCGGGTACGCAGGGTCCGGCCTGGACGCTGTATAACGAAGCCCTTTCGGAGGAGGTTCAGTTCATCGGTGATGTGAACGAGAATTTCAAGTACACCGCAGGACTCTATTTCTCCGAGGAAAAGGGGCATGACCGCAATCACTATGTGGCGACCTATGTGCCTACCGCCAGTTTGTTCGGCGGTGTGGATCTGGTGGCGATGGGTGATGCGGGAATTTCCTCCGCCAGAAGCCGGTCGATTGCGGTTTTCGGGCAATTCTCATGGCGACCCGATGTACTCGGGCGGAAACTCGAAATCGTTCCGGGTGTCCGCTATACCCGGGATCACAAACAGGCTGTCGGCTTCAACATGGGCTGGGGCAATATCTATCAGGTTCTGCCCTCGGTCAATCCGGCCGTTCCCGGAGTGGCGACGGTCGTTGGTGCCGTGCCGACGGGGTATATGCCCTTCAGCGGCGTGAGTGGTGATCGTACCTTCTCCCAGACCACGCCTTCGCTGTCGTTCAACTACCATTGGTCCGATACGCTGATGGGCTATGCGAAGGTTACGAAGGGCTTTACTTCCGGGGGATTCGATCCGGTATCCGGGCCTCCCAATCCGGTCAGCTTCGCCCAGGGGTTCGCGCCGGAAACGGTTACTTCGATGGAAGTCGGATTCAAGGGCGAGTTCCTCGAACGCAGGCTCCGGGTCAATGGTGCCGCCTTCGAAACCAAGTTTTCCAACGAGCAGAAAACTACCTACGCCGGTGGTGGGTGGGCGGTGCAAAACATCGGAGCATCGACCTACAACGGTTTCGAGCTGGATGTGACAGCCGCCGTCACCGAGCGTTTGCGTTTGGGATTCAGTGCCAGCTGGCTTTCCCACCGTTACGGGTTGTGGCGAAACACCGATCCGACCGTTGCGCCCGTGGGTGCAAATATCGCATCGTTGATGAAAATGTTCGTTCCGAAGCAGAACTGGTCGATGACGATGGATTACCGGTTCCCGGATTTCGGCTTGCCAGGAAAGCTGGATCTGAATCTGGGAGCCACTCATCAGGACGCATTTTCTTCACCCGTCCGGATCAATGCGCCAACCCTGCCCGATTACTCGACCACGCCGGGATATACGGTCATGAATGGACGGCTCGCCTTGTCCCGCCTGCAGGTTGGCCCCGGCAACAAGGGTGACCTGACGGTAGCACTGTGGGTGCATAACCTGACCGACAAGAAGTATGCGACGTACCGGACCATCAATACCAGCGCAGATTCGGCCAGCCCATGGGGTGAGCCGCGCACGGTGGGCCTGGATCTGATCTACCAGTACTGAGCACGCCGTTCCAGGCACGTTGTTCGCAGCCCGCAGCCCCCGCGTTCCCGGACGCGGGGGCTGTTGTTTTGCAAGGCTCGATTTGTAGCGGCAGCGGGCACATTCTCCGAAAGTGTTTATAGTCCGGAACGTGCCGGGTGTATCGGGCTTTTCGCCTGCATCCGGAATCGGTTTGGAAACTCGGAGGAGTGTGTCCATGCATGCGCTGGTCATCGGTGGTACCGGCCCGACCGGGCCATTTATCGTGAATGGCCTGCTGGCCCGTGGCTGGAAGGTGGAGATTCTCCATACCGGCAACCATGAAGTGGACGAAATTCCTCCCGAGGTGGTGCATATCCATGTCAGTCCGCATGACCCGGTCGCGCTGGCGGCTGCGGTTGGCGATCGGAAATGGGATCTGTGCATTGCCACCTATGGGCGACTGCGATCCATAGCCGAGATATTCGCCGGTCGGGTTGGCCGCTTCATTTCTGTGGGGGGCGGGCCGGGGTATCTGGGCTACATGAATCCCTTCCTGCATCAACCCGAAGGAATTCCCGGCCCGCTCGCAGAAGATTCTCCGAAGGTGAGCGATCCCGCTCAGGATGAAAAGGGCTGGCGCATCGTGCGCACCGAAGCCGCAGTGTTTCACTACCATCCCGATGCCACGCATTTCCGCTATCCCTTTGTCTATGGCCCGTATCAGCCCGCGCCACGGGAGTGGATGGTGGTGCGGCGCGTGCTTGATGGGCGCCGCCGCATCATTCTGCCCGATGGCGGTCTGACCCTGGATGCCTATGGCTATGCCGGAAACATCGCCCACGCAATCCTGCTGGCGGTGGACCAGCCTGAACAGGCCCGGGGAGAAATTTTCAATGTGGCCGACAGTCATGCGCTGAGCCTGCGCGATGTGGTGTTCCACGCCGCCCGAGCGCTGGACTGGGAATTCGAAATCATCGATATTCCCGCTCCGCTGGCGCTACCGGCGCTGCCACTGCTGACCCGGCCCACCACGACCCACCGGCTTTACGACATCACCAAATTGCGTACCCGGCTTGGTTATCGCGATGCGGTGGCACCCGCCGAGGCGGTGGCCAGTACCGCCCGCTGGCTGGCCGCGCACCCGCCACCTCCGGTCAACGGTTATCCGGTCGAGGCGGTATTGCAGGATCCGTTCGATTACGCTGCCGAAGACCAGTTGATCGAGCGCTGGCAAAGGGCGCTGACGACAGTGGAGATGCCCGTGTGGTCTACACCCCCGGGCTATGGCATGGCCTACAGCGGTCCGGGCGGGCGGCCACGCAGCAAGGCGGTGTTCGAGGAGGCTCCCCTGGCTGGCCGGAGTGGACAATCATGAGTGACACGGGACCATTTTCCGGCGTTCGTGTCATCGAACTGGCCAGCGCGCTGGCCGCTCCCGGCGCCGGGGCCGTGCTCGCCGACCAGGGCGCGGATGTGATCAAGATCGAGCCGCCGGGAGCGGGCGACATCCTGCGCTATATGGGAACGTCGAAACACGGCGTCTCCGGCCTGTTTCAGCATTACAACCGTGGCAAGCGGTCGCTGGCGCTGAATCTGAAACATCCCGAGGGGATGGACATTCTCCGTCGTCTGATATCCGGCGCCGATGTTCTGCTGCATAACTTCCGGCCGGGCGTGGCCGAGCGGCTGGGCATGGGGTACGCGGCGATGAAGGTGATCCGCCCCGAACTGATCTATGTCTCGGTGACCGGGTTTGGTCACGAAGGGCCGTATGCGCAAAAGGCAGCCTGGGACAATGTTGTGCAGGCTTTTGCCGGTGTCGCGCATTCCCAGCCGAATGCGGAAACCGGCGAGCCAACCCAGTACTACCAGATCTTCGCCGACAAGCTCACCGCGCTGAATGCGGCGCAGGCCATCGGCGCTGCCCTGTTCGCGCGCGAGCGGGGGCGCGGCGGGCAGGAACTCCGCCTGGCAATGATCGATGCGGTGGCTGCCTTCCTCTGGCCGGATACCAGTGGTGGCGCCGCATTCCTCGATCCCGACGGGGTGCGCGAGGGGCAGTCACTGGCCAAGGGTAACCGGCTGGTACGCTTCAGTGACGGCTGGGCGCAGATCGCGCCGACCGATGATGCTTCGTTTATGGCGACCTGCCGTATTCTGGGCGAGGACGTTGCGGGTGATCCGCGATTTGCGAGCTTCCGCGCCCGGAACGAGAATTTCGACGAGGTGCGTGCCCTCTTCGGCAGGCTTTATGCGCGTGCGCGGGAGATGCCGGTGGACGCGGTCCTGGCCCGGCTTGAAGCGGCGGATGTGCCCTGTGCGAAAGCGCTGCGGGTCGAAGAGTTGCCATCCCATCCGCAGTTTCAGGCCAATGGACTGTTCACCGTGACCGATCATCCCCGCGCCGGTCCGATTCTCGGACCGAGAACCCCCGTCCGCTTCAGTGCAACGCCGGATGTACAGGGTCTCAAGGCGCCGGAACTGGGAGAACACAGTGATGTGATCCTGACCGAACTGGGCTGGGAAACTCCGGTGGCCACGTTACGTGAACAGGGCGTGATTGCCTGACGCACGGCGAAGTTGCTGCGGGATGCAAGACCCGGAGCAGGATCAGGTCAGGCGCAGGTAGTGATCGATGCCGTTGGGCATCCTTATCCGCTCCGGAGAATAGCCGGGCAGGGCAAGGCGCCACAGACGTCTGGAGATGAACCGGTTCAGCCGTTGATGCATCCGTTCCGATTTCTGCCGTGAAGCCTCGACTTCGGCAGGTGACATATGCTTCCAGTCCTCATTGAGCATGATGGCTTCGGCCATCCGGATGTGCTTTTCCAGATGCCGGTGGGTCGACATGGTAAAGCGCAGGCGGTGCAGCCATCTGCCGCCGAACCGGTGATAGGCCGTGTAGGCAACCATGCGATGCTCGAATTCTTCCGCCAGATGCCATTTCCACAGATTGACGACCGCGGGGTCGGCGCCGGCCAGAAGATCATCGGCCCCTTCGAAAAGAAATTCGGCCCAGATCGGCCCCAGGGACTCGAACCCTTCGCAGTAGGCCAGCTGGTCACGCAAGGGCCAGTCGTGAAGATAGCGGGCGTAATCCTGCCGCAGTGATTCTCCGACCGCTGTGAGAGCCGCATAACCCGCGCCGTAGAGCGCCTGGTTGTAACTCCCGTGCAGCATCGTGTGGTTGGCTTCCTGCCTGACGAAGGTGCTCATGTCCATGCGGAAGGAATCACTTTCGGGCAGCGCTTCCCGGGCCTTGCGCATCACCCGGTTGAGAAAGGGTTCCAGCTCCATGATGACGATGGAAATCCCGTTGAACATATGGGAAAACTCCCGGCTCCTGGCCCAGTGGGGCAGGGAGCGGGAGAAATCAAGATCGGGCTTTCTGGCGTGCATGATGCTTCCTTTCCGGTCAGGCCGTTCGCAGTGGCGAAAAGAATTGCCTCAGTTCATCGACCACCAGTTGTGGCTCCTCGAAGGGGGCGAAATGTCCGCCCACGTCCGAGCGTGTCCAGCGCCGGATATCGAAACATTTTTCCATCCATGCACGAGGAAACTGGACCACATCATGTTCGAGCCGCAGAACTCCGGTCGGGACCGTGACCATCTTTTCTCCACCGCGTACAGGTTGCCACGGGTGGTTTCTGGATTCGTAATACATCCGGATGGAGGTACCGATGGTGTTCGTGACCCAGTACAGCATGACCGAGGTGAGCAGATCGTCCTTGCTGAATCGTGATTCAACGTTGCCCTGACTGTCGCTCCAGCTGCGGCGTTTTTCAAGCAGCCAGGCGCAGAGTCCGACGGGAGAATCCGAGAGTCCGTACGCCAGGGTCTGCGGCCGGGTTGCCTGCTGCGAGAAATATCCCTGGTGTTCGAGAAAGAAACGATGGGTGCGCTCGTGCCATCCGTGTTCATCGGCGGCGTAATCATCGGGGCCTGGCAGCGGCTTGACGCTCCAGTCCAGCGGTGCGCCGCCAATCATGTGTATCCCTAGCAGATGCTCGGGATACTGATGGCCGAGCTGCGCCGTGACATAGGCACCCCAGTCTCCTCCATGGGCAGCGTAGTTTGGGTAGCCCAGAATTTCGGTCATCAGCCGGTGCCACAGATCTGCCGTCCTGATGGCGCTGATTCCGGTCTGGCGCAATGGCGAAGAAAAGGCATATCCAGGCAGGGAAGGGATGACGATATCGAAGGCATCCGTAGCTTTTCCTCCGTGAGACTGAGGATCGGCAAGCGGTGCGATCACACGGTTGAAATCCCAGAAAGTCCACGGCCAGCCGTGCGTCATGATCAGGGGAATCGCGCCGGGATGGCTGCTTTTGAGATGGATGTAATGGATGGGAACGCCTTCGATCTCGACGCGGTAATGGGGATAGCGATTCATCTCGGCTTCATGGGTGCGCCACTGGTAGTGGTTCAGCCAGTAACCAACGAGTGATTCCAGATATTCCCGCTCGGTGCCATAGCTCCAGGAAGAATTGCCGAAATCTGGCGCAAAACGCGTATTGCTCAACCGCCTGCGCAAATCCTCGAGTTCGTCATCGGAAACGTGGATCGAAAACCTTTCCGCTGCCGCCATGATTTTTCCCTCTGATATTTTTGATGTCATTGTCGAAGTATCGATGCTGAACGTTACCCTGATCAGGGCGGATCAGTGTCAGTGGCCGGACATTTGTGCTCACTCTGCCATGCGGGAGGCGGATCGAAAAGGCATTGGTCACAGGAAGCGGTACATGAGGCGGCCTTGTCAGGCAGAATTGAAATCCTCCCTTGTATGGCTTGAGTACTCCTGTAATCCCAGGATAAATGATGTCCCGATCCAATCTGATTCCCATTGGCTATGCCGCCGCCGTTTTCGAGGAACTGGCACTGGCCGGCCATTCCCGAATCAGGGTGTTCCGCGATGCCGGCCTGGAACTTGACGAACAGGAGATTCTCGATCCCGAACTCCAGCTGCCGGCGCCGGTTTTTTCTCATCTGTATGGTGTCGCCTTGCGCATTCTGGAAGCCGAAACCAGCTTGAGAGCCGATCACAGCCGGATGGACAAGGATGTGGTGGACCTGCTTTGTCATTGCCTCATTAGTTGCACCCGGCTGGACGAGGCCATCGACAGGGCGGCGGCCTTTCTACGTGCCATCGGCCCGCTTGGCACACTGTTGCAGCGTTGCCAGCGTGGTACTGCCGTCCGGCTGAGCTTTGACTTCATGCGCCGTGATGACAAGAGAGCTTCGCTGCTCGTCGTTCTGGCTGCGATGAATATGCTGCACCAGCTTTTTTCATGGCTCATCGGCAAAGAGATAAAACTGCAATCCGTTTCATTACGATATGCGGCGCTGCAAGAGCAGTTTTTAATCGCCCATGGACTCGGAGTACCTCCTGCCTACGGGCAGACGGAGGATGCCATCACCTTTTCCGGCCATTATCTGGATCAGCCAATCGTCCGCTCTCCGCAGGATTTGCGCGAGGTGATTGATTACTTTCCCCTGGATCTGCATCTTTGCATCGACAGTCACGGTACTTTTTCCGAGCGGGTGCGAAGATTGATTTCGTCTGCGCTGTATCGCAATCAGACCATTCCGGGGCTGCGGACTTGCGCC
The DNA here is from genome assembly GCA_018241695.1 of Pseudomonadota bacterium. Classification (GTDB taxonomy): domain Bacteria; phylum Pseudomonadota; class Gammaproteobacteria; order Burkholderiales; family Rhodocyclaceae; genus Denitratisoma. Next base: position 113,383 of record JAFEDH010000030.1, read on the forward strand.
CAGCTCTTGTATGTGGGAGAAACGACGCTGCGCCGCCATCTGGATCAGGAAGGTACGCGTTTCACCCTCATCCGGACGACCTGTCAGCGGGAATATGTGGAGTATCTGCTCCGGTTTTCGGGCAGAACCGTGGAAGAAATTGCAGGGATGGCAGGGTTTGGTGACGACAGGGCGTTGCGCCGCGCCTTCAGGTCATGGTCGGGTGTCAGTCCATCGGATTTCCGGAGCCGTGGCGCCTTGCCCAGGCAACCCCGTGCAGATCGGCGCAAAGTGAAAATGGAGTAAGCCTCTATGTTCGGAAGCATCCTGCGGGGGAGTGGCCAGGTCATCTTCATGGAGAGCCCCTGGTCGGGTCTGCTTAATTTCGCGGCAATGTTCTGGGCGGCGTATGCCGGTGGAACCACGCTTGCCGTTGCGATCGGATCGGTAGTCGGCACCGTGGTGGCGACTCTGGTGGCATCCCGTTTGCAGGCCGGGCGCACCGCAATAAAAGCCGGTCTTTATGGGTTCAATGGAATGCTGATCGGCGCGGGAATACCGACTTTTCTCGAACACACGCTGTTCATGTGGGAAATTCTGATCTTCGTGTGCGGCATATCTGCGATCGTTACCCTTGCGCTGGGTAACGCGCTGCGCAGATGGAGCATACCGGGGCTTACCTTCCCTTTTATTTTGTGCACCTGGCTGGTTCTGCTGGCTGCGGGCAATATTCCCACATTGCATGCCATCGGGCCATCCGCTGCCATATGGCCTGGTGGACCCGATGCGATGTTTGGCACGCATGCCTTCGTCCGGGCGGTGCTGACCAGCATCTCCCAGATTTATTTTGTCGACAATCCCGTGTCGGGGGGAATTTTTCTGCTGGCGATTGCCATCCATTCCCCACGCTGTGCCGGCTTTGCATTTCTGGGCGCTGCGCTGGCTGTGGTGTTGTCGTTATGGTTCGGGGCGGACCGGGGGATGGTCTATCACGGTCTATGGGGGTATTCGGCAATACTTACGGCAGCCGCAATCGGAGCCGTCTTCATAGCACCGGGTACAAGAGCTCTGGTTTATGCGCTGGCAGCCACGGTATTTTCCGTGCTGGTGCATGCGGCGCTGTCCACGCTCTTTCAACCGGCGGGTATTCCGGTGTTCACCTTTCCCTTTGTTGTGACAACCTGGATATTCCTGCTGGCGAGAGCCGGCCTGGCTGAAACTGCCAGCGGAAAATAGAAGGGTTGATATGGGGCAGATACTCCCCATCCTCTCCTGCCAGCAGAGAATGCAGCTAGGGCGCACGGGGGAGCCGGGCACCCGTGGCCCATTGCCAGAGCCAGCCACCACTTTCGCGACCGCTCAGAACATATTCCATGGCATTGCCGTTTTGCAGCGTCAGTTCCACATCCCTGCGGGTGCCTTCGGGTGCGGCGAACAGCAGGCGATCGCCGGCGATCAGGAGCTCATCTTCCGCTGGCAGCAGGAGGGGTTTTCCATCACGTTCCAGCAGTAATGGCACCACGGGGAGGGTATCGTCCCGGTTCCTGTTGTCACGCAACAGATCTCCCAGCCGGATCGAACGTCCCTGCATCAGTTCGCGGTGAACAGCGGCTGCATCCTGGGCATTGAGGCAGGAACGCCAGAGTTCTGGCACCCGGTCCGGGGAAATTTTCTGCATGGTTGCCACAAGCCGGGCGCACCATGCTTCATCACATTGATGCAGCAGGTGGACAAGATGCGCCAGCATCGGTGTGGTCAGAATGGAGAGACATTCCTGCGCCACGATATGGCTGGGTACCATGCAGGCATCACTGTCGAAGGCCTCAAACAAAGGATTGTTGGCCGCCTGGTTCTGGCGGGTGACGATGAACAATCCGGAGTTGATCTCTCGGGCCATGACTGCAAGTGCCAGATTGGCGACATCGTTGTCACTACCGGCCACGATGCCTTGCGCCTCGCGTATGCCTGCGGCTTCGAGCGTGGCGGCATCGGTACCCAGGCCACGAATTACCCTGCGATCCGGCACCGGATCGGCCTGTGGGTCCACGATGGTGACGGTGATTCCGACCGCTTCCAGTTTGCGAACCACGGCCTGGCCAAAAAGACCATAACCGCAGACGATCCAGTGTCCTCTGGGTGGATGATGGGGATCGGGCAATGGGGTGCCGGGCAGGGCGGTAAGCAATTCCGTCAAACGGGAACGTTCGGGCGCCACGATGGCCTGGGAAAGATAGCTGGCAAAGCGCTGGAACGGATTGATGACATGATGGGTTCCGCAGGAGATCATATTGGCCACAGTGGTGGCGCTGCGGGCACGGGCCAGAATGGGGATGCCGGGACTGAGCAGGCGTGTGGCCATGGCGACAACCAGATTCGTGGATTCGTCATCGGTCAGAGCCAGCACCCCGCGGCACCGGCGATGCTGCAGGCCGGCCTGTAACAGCCGCCTGGGTTCGCCGGCATCGGCATGGAGGGCGAGAGGACTGGTCCGGTAATCTTCCATGTCCAGTTCCTGGACCCGCGCTTCATCAATCTCCAGAACCACAAAACGCTGGTTCAGATGATCGAGCGCACGACAAACCCGTCGCCCGGTTTCACCATAGCCGCACACCAGATAGAAAGGTTCGTTGATACGGCGCAGGCCGCGCAGAAACCGATTGGTGACCAGTGCCTTGAGCAGGCCCTTGTCCTGAAAACAGGAAAGCAGGGTGACGATGACAAAAGACCAGCTGATCACCAGCAGATAAATGCAGGCAGTAACCCACAGGCGTTGTGCATCGGAAAACCCGCCGACCGGCTCGGTGTAGCCGATCGTGGTGGCGGTATAGGTGATGAAGTAAAAGGCGTGGAAAAAGCCCAGCGGTGGTGTCGGGTTACCGTTTACATCCGCACCGGGGATCAGGGTCAGCCCGAGTACGGCGATGGCGTGGCTGAGAATGACCAGAATCAGCGGCAGCCGCATGCGCCGCAGCAGCAGGAAGAAAACGCTGTTCATACGTTTTCCGTTGAATTCAACGGCGGAGCATGACGGTTTCGGCAATGAGCATGATGACGGACACGATATTGGCAAACAGGGCGCCCCCCGCAAGGGAAACGACGCTCGCAGTGACATGGGGCGTCATGCCATCCCCGGTGCCATAAATAGCGACAGCCCAGGTGACTGCAGCAGCGATCAGCTGCAGGTCAGCCACCAGACTGGTGGACAAATGCACGGCGCCAATCTGGGTACGGTCACCGAATTTGAGCGCCGTAGCGATGAAGTTCACCACGATGGCGGCAAACAGTTCATACACGCTATGGAGATCGGGCAGGGCGATATCTCCGACAAAAAAACCGAAATTCAGGGTTGCGGAGAGAACAATGAAAAAACCGAAAACCACTTTTTCGAAATTCATGACCTTTCCTGCATCCAATATTCGACGGGTGACAGGTTACAACAGGGGCGGGCGTCTCTTGTGTAATTCGCGCATGATCGGGAAACTCCGTCAGTCACGGGATATTGCTCATCCACACCTTTCTTGGTGGATATCTGGAGAAGTTTCTGCTGCTGCCTGGGTACATCATGGCTGCCCGCTCCACGTTCCGTGATTGGGCCGCCTGGTGCGATTCAAAGCGTGCCGCCAACATCATCCCCACATACAAGAAAGCGAAAGCCGCTTGACGAGTGTAATTGATGTGATTACACTGATTGCCAGTTGATTACATATCGCCATGATTCGGACATTCAGACATCGCGGACTTGAACGGTTCTTCAAGAAGGGCGACCACCGGGGCATCATCGCCAAGAGCGAGGCGCGCATCGAGCGCATTCTCGACCGACTGGATACGGTGCCCAATCCCGAGGACATGAACATCCCCGGCTTCAAGCTTCACGGCCTGGGCGGGGATCGGAAAGGCACCTACGTGGTATCGGTGACCGGCAACTGGCGCATTACCTTTCGTTTCGAGGGCGAAGACGCTGTCGATGTGGACTTGGAGGATTATCACTGATGAAGTCGCTACGAAACCCGAACCGGCGGCCCACGCACCCTGGTGCGATTCTGCGTGAGGATGTGTTGCCCGCCCTGGAAATGACGCAAACGGAATTCGCTGGGCGCCTGGGCGTATCCCGCCTATCCGTGTCGGACTTGCTGCATGAGAAGCGTGGCATGTCGCCGGAAATGGCCATGCGCGTCGCCAAGCTGCTCAACACTACGCCCGAGAGCTGGCTGCGCATGCAGGAGGCGGTCGACTTGTGGGACGTGCAGCAAAAACCCGAGAAACTGGCCGGTATCAAGCCCCTCAAGAGGGAACTGCTGGCCGCATAGAGCTTTCACCCGCCCCCGACCGGGATCGCCGGGGATGCGTGCCGAGAAGGAGTTGCATCTCCGACTCGGCACTGACCACAACGCAAGACGTACAAGGGGAATTGCATTAGAACAGGGGGGTGCGAGGTCAACAGTTGAAAACGAAAAACCCCGCAGGGCGCGGGGCTCGGCGGGGTCATCGTCCAGTCAGAGACTGGTTTTGCCAATATTATTGGCGGGCCAGAAGGTATGCCAACACAAACCGTCTAGCCTGCAATGATTAAATTCTATTCACACCAGCCATCAGCAGCAACCTTCTCGGCACTGCGGCCTTGACTTCCTTCTGGGGTTACGCGAGTTATGCGGCAACCACGAAACCAAGAGGAAAACGACATGCAGGCTTCGACCTACCCTGTAACTCCGATGCGCCAAATCGCAATCATTCTTGCCCACTGCATCGTGCGAATCCAGAGAAAGCGATCGACCAGAGCCATGACAGAACCGAACTGATGTGCAACGCGGTTGTGACATGACTCGGGTGATTGCTTCACCGCTTTGGCTAATATTTGCTTCTCGTGTCGGCGTAGCGACTTGGCCGGTTTCGTATGGGCCCCGGCCTTGCGGAACTTGGTGAGTGCCACGAAAGGGTTTCGTGGCTTGATTTTCGGTTTCATCTCATCTCTCCTTTCATAGAACTGCTTCCAGCTCCTTCCGCTCCAGAAGGTTCAGCAACTTGAGCGAGGGGCCACTGGGGTGCTTATCGTCGCCGGTTACCCTTATCTCAAGGTGAAGTAATTGATCCAAAGACTGCGCGACCGCGCTAGTGTTGCCGGTCGGCGGAGGACTCTACGTCGGACTCGTTGGCTGCCGGCAGGTTACGTGGCAGATCCATGCTGTCGTGAAGCAGACGAAGCACCTCGATGACCGAAGCATCCGGGCCCGGATCAACCCGGAAGACGATGAAGTGCCGTCCCTTGCGCCCGTGGCGGGCGACGTGCAGGGTATGTATGCCAGGGCTGATGTCTTCGCGCTGGTGGCAGCCGACGATGTCCGGCCCTCGCGCAAGATCCCTCAGGGCGCTACGGATCGTCTTATCGTAGACGCGCGTTTGCCCTTTGCCGAAATGATCGAGCGTCCATCTCAGAATATTGACCAGATCGCGCGTTGCTTCCGTAGTCAGGCTGACTTTCCAGCGCGGGGTCATGCGGCGCCGATGACTTCGTTGGCGAGCGCAGCGAGGTGCCTATCGAGTGCTTCTGGCGTATCGAAGGTAATGTATCGCCCGGCTTCCATGTCGGCAATGCCGATGCGCGTAGCCTCGCGCAAGGCATCGAGCTTCGCGGCTTCTTCTGTCTCGCGCGTTTCGACCAGCCGCAGTCCTTCACGGAGAACCTCGCTGGCATTCTGGTAGCGGCCGGAGGACACCAGTTGCTCAACAAAGGAAGCCTGATGGTCGGTAAGGACGACATTGCGGGTAGGCATGGCAGACCTCGTTTAAATGGATACTGGCATAGTATGCCATTTCGTGCTCATTGATGCAAAATCGGTCACAGATCTAGTCCGGCGTCTGAAACCGGGATATCGATGTGGTAGTCGTATCGCAGATCAGCCTTGTCAGCTATGTTGCGAAAGCCGCTTTTACTAGCCGCGCCGCCTGGGGGTCGTAGACGTAGTTAGTTATCGTCCCGTCCTTGATGCGCTCGACGGCTTCGTCAACGACGAACAAGGGAACGAGGAACCATTCCTGCGGCTGCACGGGATGGCCAAAGCGGTCATTGATCGTGATGTCTAGCCGCGCCGGCGCAAACAGCCTGTGAAACAGGTTCTCCATTCGTGTTCGGTTGATGCCTGCCAGTTTGTAGGTGGCAACCACCTCGACCTTCGCCAGAAGGTACGTGGCGTCATGCTCGGCGTCCGCGATACGGGTCGGTGTAGATGCCCAGCACTGCCACTGTTCTCTGCTACATACCTTTCCTCAGCTGCCGAGGCTCTTGCACAGATGGACGAGGTGATGAGAATTTTGTCTTCAGTCATAGCGGTTCGTGCCAGTTTGCTAGGTATTCCGGTACTTTGAATATTGTACTCATGCGTCATTGTCTCATCAGGGAGGCCCATGGAATGAGCCTCCTGAAGGTGTTTTCTACACTGATATTTTGCTTTGGCGCTTCGTCGCTGCCAAAACATACGCCAATGCGAACTTCGCCGTGACCGCCCGGAAACCAGTACCAGTTGGACGATTGAAAACCTGCACCGAGATGCTCGTAGTCAACAGGTTTCGAGAAATCTGGCGTCTAAGAGCGCAGATTCCTGAGAACGTGAGGGAGCGAGGTCAACAGGTAGAAACGAAAAACCCCGCAGGGCGCGGGGCTCGGCGGGGTCATCGTCCAGTCAGAGACTGGTTTTGCCAATGTTATTGGCGGAGAAGGAGGGATTCGAACCCTCGATGCAGTTTTTGACCGCATGCTCCCTTAGCAGGGGAGTGCCTTCGACCACTCGGCCACTTCTCCGGAAGGAGCGCGATGATACCTGCTTGCAGTCCTTCGGGTCAAACCTGCGCGGGTGCCTGATCCAGATCGAATGCCTTGTGCAATACGCGAACCGCAAGTTCCAGGTACTTTTCATCCACCACGACGGAAATCTTGATTTCGGAGGTGGAAATCATCTGGATGTTGATGCCTTCTTCCGCGAGGGTGCGAAACATCTGGCTGGCCACACCGGGATGGGACCGCATGCCGACGCCGACGGCGGAGACCTTGCATGTCTTGTTGTCGGCAACGATCTGGCGGGCGCCCACATGGGGTTTGACCTGGTCTTCGAGTATCTTGCGTGCCCGCTCCATTTCGCTGCGGGCTACGGTGAAGGAGAAATCGGTGGTACCGTCGTGGCCAACGTTCTGGATGATCATGTCCACGTCGATACTGGCTTCCGCAATGGGGCCCAGGATCTGGTAGGCGATGCCGGGCCGGTCGGGCACGCCCAGTACGGTGAGCTTCGCTTCGTCACGATTGAAGGCGATGCCGGAAATGATTGGTTGTTCCATCTTGCGATCTTCCTCGAAAGTGATGAGTGTGCCCGACGTTTCCTTGCCTTCTTCTTCAAAACTGGAGAGAACGCGCAGCTTGACCTTGTATTTTCCCGCGAATTCGACGGACCGGATCTGCAGGACCTTGGAGCCCAGGCTGGCCATTTCCAGCATTTCCTCGAAGGTGATGCGTTCCAGTTTGCGGGCTTCGGGCACGATGCGCGGATCGGTGGTGTACACCCCGTCCACATCCGTGTAGATCTGGCATTCATCGGCCAGGAGGGCAGCGGCCAGCGCGACACCACTGGTATCCGAGCCGCCACGCCCGAGGGTGGTGATGTTGCCCTGTTCGTCAACTCCCTGGAAACCGGCAACGATGACAACGGTGCCTGCATCCAGATCACGACGGATATTGGTGTCCTGGATATCGAGGATGCGGGCCTTGGTGTGGATGTTGTCGGTGAGGATGCGTACCTGGCTGCCGGTGTAGCTGCGCGCAGAGACTCCGATATCCTGCAGCGCCATCGCTAGCAGGGCGATGGTGACCTGTTCGCCGGTGGATACCATCACGTCGAGTTCACGTGGCGCGGGCGCAGGGGAAACTTCTTTTGCGAGCGAGAGGAGGCGGTTGGTTTCACCGCTCATGGCCGAGACAACCACAACCATCTGGTGACCTTGCGACTTCCAGCGGGCCACGCGGCGGGCGACATTGCGAATGCGCTCGGGCGTACCCATGGAGGTGCCGCCGTATTTTTGAACGATCAAAGCCATGTGGATGGGATGAATTTCTAGGGAAGAACAGGTAATTCTACCCGAATCCCCTGGCTCTCCCGGAGCACGCGGTCCCTCTGCCCGGCTGCGCTTGAAAAACGCTTGAAAAATATGTGGCCCTTGTATGTTATATGGGTAGCATTTATACTTCGCGACATATAACTTCGGTTATATGTTTCCCGGATAGTGCGACGCCAGGCTGCCCTGGTGTTTTGAACTGCCAACCCAACATCAAGGAGTGATGAGCATGAAGACCAGTGAAAAAATTGATGCCCGTGATATCCGCCGCAAGCTGGGGCTTAACCAGCAGCAATTCTGGTCCAGGCTCGGGGTGACTCAAAGTGGTGGTTCCCGTTATGAGAGTGGCCGCAATATGCCGCGTCCGGTCCAGCATCTTCTGCGTCTGGTGCATGTCGAGCAAATCGATATCGCCAAGGTGCGCAAGGAGGATTTCGAGGTGGTGGAATACCTCAAATCCCACGATCCGGAACTGTTCAGGGAATTGAAAAAGCAGGCTCGATCTGCCGTCAAGAAAGGCGGTTGAGTCCGGGGTCGGGTTTCATCAGGGGTTGACCCGTACAGTCAATCCCTGCTGTCGCAGGCGGGTGGCCAGCGTTTCCATCCATGCCGCAGAAAGATTTGACAGCCGCGCCGCTTCGGGTTGCAGGGAGGGGCGGGCCAGTCCGTAGAGAAACACTCCGCCCAGTTTCCCCGACATGCCGCCCAGCAGGGCGATATAGGCATCCACCTCCTCGGCAGGGGGAGCGTGACCATCCATACTGAATACGCAGGTTTGCACCCAGGTGGGGCAGAGACTGATACACAGTTCAAGGCGGGTCCGGAGTGATTCCGGCGAGGTTCTTGTGTTGTTGATGCGCCGCGTGGTGGCACTCGTGACGGCGTCAACCTTGAACCAGACCTCTCCACCCGCAGCAGCCAGATTGCGTACTCCGTCCTGCACCGTGGTGCGTCGTATCAGGCTGCCATTGGTGATCAGGCGGAGGGGGATCTTTCCTGTCAGGTGCCGGCGGGCCAGCACCCCGGCGACGATTTTCACGGCTTCGGCAAATTCGGCCGCACTGGTGGGTTCGCCGTTGCCGGAAAAGGCCACATCGACCAAATGTCGCGCATCCGCGGGAACCCGTTGCTGGAGAAAATCCCCGTTTTGAATCTGGTCAAGCAGATTTTCCAGTTCCACCTTCAATTGATCGAGTGCGATGGGGGGCGGGCCACCACGTACAAGATCGGGAACCTGACAATAGACGCAGCGCCAGTTGCAGGCGTTGTTCGGGTTGAGGTTGATTCCTACCGAAACACCGCCCGCCCGCCGCGAAACCACCGGGTACACATAGGTCATTCCTGCCGCATCGCGGTCATGATGCTCGACAGTCAACTGGCGGGGCGGGGCGTTCATCGATGGGGAGGGCAGCTATAATTGCCCGCCCGAGGTTATCACCGATCACATGCAAATTACCCGCCGCCTGGAGTTCGATGCCGGGCATCGCATTCCGGGCCATCAGAATCAATGCCGTCACCTTCACGGACATCGCTATGCGCTTGAAATCACCCTTGCAGGGGATGTGAGCACGCAGGCAGGAAGCCCTGATGAGGGGATGGTGATGGATTTCGCACAGGTCAAATCCATCGCGAGGGAATATGTGGTCGATCTCTGGGATCACGCATTTCTGGTGTATCGGGAAGACCGGGTAGTGATGGCGTTCCTGGAATCCATGCCGGATCACAAAACCGTGGTGCTGAACACCATTCCGACGGTGGAAAATCTGGCGCGTACTGCTTTTGCCATCCTGGCTCCCCGCTATGCCGCGGGTTATGGTGGCTGTCTGCGACTGATCCGGGTGCGGCTGTACGAAACCCCCAACTGCTGGGCAGATGCCTCTACGGGTGAGTGATAGAATCGCCTCCGCTCCGGATCCGGAGTTTTCCGCCGGAGTCTTGATGAAACCAGCAGCATGGCCCGGGGATTCCGGGGCCGGGCTGTGAAATTTTTTGCAGGGCTGGTCATACGGAGGTGTGGCAGAGTGGTCGATTGCACTGGTCTTGAAAACCAGCAAAGGGCAACCTTTCGTGAGTTCGAATCTCACCGCCTCCGCCAGATGCCGCCGGTAATTTTTCATGAATGAACCGATTCACCACCATCTGCCCGAGCATCGTCCGTTCCGTTTCTGGACGATCGCGATTGTTTGCTGGCTTGTAGTGGCTTTGTGCGGCTTTCTGGCGTGGGGTATTTCCGAGTACTGGGGCTGAGCGTCGGGGCGTGATGATGCCCCTCGGTAGCTCACTGGTGTTTTCAGTTCATGCGCTGCCCAGCCGCCACAGGGATGTGATTTCCCGGGTCCGGGCCATGTGTAGCGGGTCGCTGGCATCTCTTGCCCTGGCGTGACGTGGCCGGATATCCAGTCGGTCGATAAGCTGCAATCCGTTTTCGGCAAACATGGCGAGCAAGGTTGTTCTGGAGCGCAATTCCAGGTGCTCAGCCAGATCGGAGAGGATCAACCAGCCCTCGCCATGTGGGGAAAGGTGGTTTCTCAACCCGGCAAGAAAGCCACGCAGCATGCGGCTTTCGGGGTCATAGATCGCATGTTCCAGGGGTGATCCGGGGCGGGCCGGTATCCAGGGCGGGTTACAGATCACCAACGCCGCGCGATCGGGAGGGAAAAGATCGGCACGCAGCAGTTCCACCCGGTTCGTCATGCCCAGACGCGCAAGGTTGTCGGCGGCACAGGCAAGGGCGCGTGGCTCCTGATCCGTTGCCACAACTTTTTCGATACCGCGTTGCACCAGCAGGGCGGCCAGGACACCACTGCCAGTGCCGATATCGAAGGCGCGGTTGTCATTCATCAGGGTGGCGGGCAGGGGCGCCCGGGCCACCAGGTCCACATATTCACCACGTACTGGCGAGAAGACGCCGTAATGGGGATGAATCCGCGCCCCCAGCGCAGGGATGGTTACACCTTTACGCCGCCATTCATGGGCACCGATCAATCCTTGCAGTTCACGCAATGAAATGGCAAAAGGTTGTGCGTGTTCGGTGGTAGTGCCGAAGGCTTCGGTACAGGCTGCAGCCACGTCGGGTGCCCGGCGCAGGGGAATACGGTAACCAGAATCCACAGGCACCAGCACCCGGTTGAGCATTGTGGCGCGTTGGGCCTGGGCCATGCGGTACAGATGGAAGGCCTCCCGGGGTGTGGTGCTTTTCTGATGCCCTTTGCGATCCACTCGCCGGGCCAGGGCCTGGAGCAACTGGCGGGCGTTGTGGTAGTCGCCGCGCCAGAGGATGGCGGTTCCCTCGCAGGCCAGGCGATAGGCGATATCGGCCTTGAGGGTGTCGTCGCCGATCACGACCCGTTTGGGTGGAGGATGGCCGGCGGGGGAAAACCAGGGAGTACTACGCGGACCGTCCGGTTCCTGCCAGTGGAGGAGGGCGGATGCCCGCATTACTCGTAGCGGCCGTGGGCAAGAAAGTTCATCAACTTGTCCACCTCGGTTCGTTCCGTGGATACGCTGCGCAGGTACGCATGATAGGCCTGTGGATCCTTGACCGAGAGCTTTGCCAATTCTTCCAGGCTGAGAAGATTCTGCTGCGGGAGAGATTGGCCGGAGGGCATCAGTGAAGCAACAGTGATTTGGGTAGTGTTGGAAGATGACTGCTGATGGCCGACCTGCAGCATCTGTACGATCCCTTCGCTTCTCCATGCCAGTCCCAGCAAGCCCAGAATGGCCAGAATCAGCAGCTTTTTCATGATGGATGCATTCCTGTGATTGACTCGGTCAGGAATGCTATCAGAATAATCTGGCCGCCTATTCAACCAGGTGGCGAATGAAACAACTACGAAGACAAAACGATTCAGCCCGCGTTTCAGCCCGCCAGCAGTTCCCTCAACACAAAGGGCAGGATGCCGCCATGATTGTAGTAATCCACCTCGATGGCGGTGTCGATACGTACCTGAACGGGGACACGTTCGGTCCGGCCGTTTTCGCGATGGATGACCAGTGTTACATCCTGCTGGGGCCGGATTTCTCCTTCCAGACCCTCGAAATCGAAGGTTTCACGGCCGTTGAGACCGAGGGACTGGGCCGAGTCGTTACCCTTGAACTGCAGCGGCAGCACTCCCATCCCCACCAGGTTGGAGCGGTGAATGCGTTCGAAGCTGCGGGCGACCACGGCCTTTACGCCCTGAAGCTGGGTTCCTTTCGCCGCCCAGTCGCGGGATGACCCGGTGCCATATTCCTCTCCACCGAAGATGACAGCGGGGATGCCTGCCCCGACGTAGCGCATGGCCGCGTCGTAGATGGACAGGGTTTCGCCCGAGGGCTGGTGGATGGTAAGGCCGCCTTCGACGCGGCTGCCATCAGCCTTGGGCGGGATCATCAGGTTCTTGATGCGCACATTGGCGAAGGTGCCCCGCATCATTACCTCATGATGGCCGCGGCGCGAACCGTAGGAGTTGAAGTCGGCCCTGGTCACGTCATGACCCAGCAGCCATTTCCCCGCGGGTGAATCGACCTTGATCGATCCCGCCGGGGAAATGTGATCGGTGGTGACAGAGTCGCCAAGAATCGCGAGTGCCCGGGCGCCACGGATGGCGGCAGGCTTGCCGGGCTGCATGGAGAAGTCGGCAAAAAAGGGTGGTTCGGCGATGTAGGTGGACGCTGGCCAGTCATAGGTCTGGCCCCGGGTTGTCGGGATCTCGTTCCACAGGTCATGGCCTTTGGTGAGATCGGAATAGAGACGCTGAAAGGTTTTGGCATCCATTGCGTACTGCATGCAGGCTTCGATCTCGCGGCTGCTGGGCCAGATATCGCCGATGTACACGTCTTCGCCATTTTTACCCTTGCCGACGGGTTCGGTCATCAGGTCTTTCAGCACCGTGCCGGCAAGGGCATAAGCTACAACCAGCGGCGGGCTGGCAAGGAAGTTGCCGCGGATATTGGGATGAATGCGTGCTTCGAAATTACGATTGCCGGAAAGAACGGCGGCACAGATCAGGTCGTTGCTAACCACTGTATCTTCAATGGAATCGGCCAGAGGACCGGCGTTACCGATGCAGGTGGTGCAGCCATAGGCCGCCACGTTGAACCCCAGCTTTTCCAGGGCCGGGAGCAGGCCGGATTTTTTCAGGTACTCGGTGACCACGCGGGAGCCCGGGGCCAGGGATGTCTTGACGTGAGGCGGAATGCGCAAGCCGCGCTCCACGGCCTTTTTTGCCAGCAGGCCGGCTGCGATCATCACGGTCGGGTTGGAGGTGTTGGTACAGGAGGTGATGGCCGCGATCAGCACGTCGCCATGGCCGATCTCCATACCATCACTCGTGGTGTGGCGCCGGGCCAGGTCGGCCGGCTTTTTCGCAAAGCCGTTGTCGGCGACGGACCGGGAGAACAGATCGGTAAAGGTCCGTTTCACCTGGCCGATCTCGATACGGTCCTGGGGTCGCTTGGGGCCGGCCAGAGAGGGGGCTACCGTGGCCAGATCCAGACTCACGGTGGTGGAGTAGTCGATCTGCCCCTTCAGCGGAATGCCGAACAAGCCCTGGGCCTTGAAGTAGGCCTCGAACAGTTCGATCTCGTCGGGACTGCGACCGGTACCCTGCATGTAGGCGATCGTGAGTTCGTCCACCGGGAAGAATCCCATGGTGGCACCGTATTCGGGAGCCATATTGCCGATGGTGGCCCGGTCGGTGAGGGAGAGGCTGGCGGTTCCGGCACCGAAGAATTCAACGAACTTGCCCACCACTTTGGCACGTCGCAGCAATTCGGTCAGGGTCAGTACCAGATCGGTTGCGGTGACCCCTTCGCGTAATTGTCCCTTGAGTTCAACACCCACCACGTCGGGCGTCAAAAAATAGACAGGCTGACCCAGCATGCCTGCTTCGGCCTCGATGCCGCCCACTCCCCAGCCTACCACGCCGGCGCCATTGATCATGGTGGTGTGGCTGTCGGTGCCCACCAGCGTGTCGGGGAAGCAGACGCCGTCACGCTGCTGCACACCACGAAACAGATATTCCAGATTTACCTGGTGCACGATGCCGATGCCTGGCGGCACGACCTTGAAGGTGTCGAAGGCCTGCATGCCCCACTTCATGAACTGGTAGCGCTCCCGGTTGCGATGGAATTCCAGTTCCATGTTTCGCCGCAGGGCGTCGGTGGAGCCGAAGTAATCGACCTGTACGGAATGATCGACCACCAGGTCCACGGGTACCAGGGGTTCGATGCGCTTCGGGTCCTTGCCTTTGGCCTTGGCCACGCCACGCATGGCGGCCAGATCGCAGAGCAGGGGCACGCCAGTGAAATCCTGCAGTACCACCCGGGCGACGATGAAAGGGATTTCCTCGGTACGCGGCGCGTTGGGCTGCCAGCCTGCGAGCTGACGCACATGGGCCTCGGTGACTTTCTTGCCGTCGCAATTGCGCAGTACCGCTTCGAGGACGATACGGATCGAAACGGGAAGACGGGATATTTTGCCCAGACCGGCTTTTTCCAGTGTGGCGAGGGAATGGTAGCGGGCGGCCTTGCCGCTTGCTGTCCTGAACTCCTTGAGGCTGTCAAACGCAGACATGGAACTCTCCGGAACGGGGTGACAACGGGTATTGTAGTCGCCCCGTTCCGGCTTGTGAGTCACATCATTTCTGACGAAAGCTGATGCGGGCCTTGCTCAGATCGTAAGGGGACATCTCGACGGTGACGGTATCTCCGGCAAGAATCCGGATGCGATGCTTGCGCATCTTGCCTGACACGTAGGCGGTAACCTCGACGCCGTTTTCCAGTGTGACGCGAAAGCGCGTATCCGGCAAAACCAGATTGACCACGCCCTGCATTTCAATGATTTCTTCCTTGGCCATGGGGCTCCCGGGGGCAAGAGAAACAAAAAAGCCCGGCGGAGCCGGGCTTTTCCGGTAGGACGAAACCCGCTTATTCAGGGCGGATGTTCGATGCCTGCTTGCCCTTGGGGCCGGTGGTGACTTCAAAAGATACTTTCTGGCCTTCCTTCAGGCTCTTGAAGCCGGAAGACTGGATGGCGGAGAAGTGTGCGAAGAGATCCTCGCCACCGCCATCGGGGGTGATGAAACCAAAACCTTTAGCGTCGTTGAACCACTTGACGGTACCAGTTGCCATGGTGAATTGCTTCCTTGCAAAAATGAAATAAGGATTACAGGCAAAGCCTGCGACACGGACTCAAGTAGTAAGGCGCTGACGAACCGGGGTACCGCTTGGGTGACGCTTTACGTAAGGCGCGATAGCACTGCATTGGGTCTCGCGCACGGAGTATGGGGCCAGGCGCAAAATTACGCAAACATTTTTTTGGTGCACGGGGGCATGTGTTGGTACGGCGCCACGGATTTCCCGGTGGTGATGTGTTCCGCAGGGCCACATCACCACCCTTGAGAGTTACTTGGTGCGCTTGAAGATCTGCTTTTCACCACTGGTGGTGAGCAGTTGCATTTCGCTGTCACCGACGAAAACGACATTGCCTTCGGCGTGGTTCCCCATGGGATCCATGGACAACTTGGTGCCATCGAACTGGTAGGGGGAGGGCGCCATTCCCATGACGCTCACACCCTTGTCGGAAAAATTGAAGGCAACCGACATGCCATTGTAATCAAGCTCCCAATCGCCCAGGATGCGCTTGGCATCGCCTTCGCCGGCAAATGCGGTGCCTGCGACAAAGGCCAGTGTTGCGATCAGGGTGCGGGAAATTCGGAAACGGGGGGTTGCTTTCATGGTTGTCCTCATGCGTTGGATTCGAGTCGGGAGCGTTCCTTCCGGGGGTGCCGGAGAACCGTGGCAAGTATCAAAGAATTTTCTTTGGAAAGCAAATGTTCTTGTGCAGCCAATTGATACATGGTGCTTTGACAAAAGCATTTTGATCGGGGCAAGTATGGCCGGGCGCGGGTAATGGCGACGGGAAGTTGCCAGCGCCCTGCATGAGAAAGAGATGTCAGCGGGCAGTGGTGGTTGCCCTGGATTCCAGTGCTTCCCAGCGTTCCAGGGCGGCAATGAGTTCCAGCTCGATCGCTTCCAGCCGTTCCGCGATGGCAGAGCCCTCGCCCCCCGGCGCGTGTACCGCGGGGTCTTCCATGCGTGCCGCGAGGTTGCCTTGCTCCGCTTCCAGCGTGGTGATGCGGTCGGGCAGGCCTTCCAGTTCCTTTTGTTCCTTCCAGCTCAGCTTGTCGCCCCGGGGCCTGGCAGGAGCGGGGGCCGCCATCCTGGGCTTGTCGGCTTTGGCGGAGGGTGCCGCTGTTGCGGCACGGCGCATGCGTTGCCAGTCTTCGTAGCCGCCCACATATTCACCCCAGCGGCCGTCTGCATCAAAGGCGATGGTCTGGGTCACCACGTTGTCGAGGAAGGTGCGGTCATGGCTGACCAGAAACAGGGTACCATCGTAGTCCTGCAGCAGTTGCTCCAGCAGTTCGAGGGTTTCGATATCCAGATCGTTGGTGGGTTCGTCGAGCACCAGCACGTTGGCGGGGCGGGCAAAAAGCCGTGCCAGCAGCAGGCGGTTGCGTTCGCCGCCAGACAGCGATTTCACCGGAGAACGGGCCCGGGCCGGGGCGAAGAGAAAGTCTTCCAGATAGCCGATAACGTGCTTCTTCACGCCACGGATCTCGACGTAGTCTGATCCGGGCGAGATTACGTCGGCCAGAGTGGATTCGGGGTCCAGCGTGGTGCGGAACTGGTCGAAGTAGGCAGTTGCCAGCCGGGTGCCCAGACGCACCTGGCCCCGGTCGGACTTCAGTTCGCCGAGGATGAGTCGCAGCAGGGTGGTCTTGCCGGCACCGTTGGGGCCGATCAGGCCGATCCTGTCACCGCGCAGGATGCGGGTGGAGAAATCGCGTACCACGGTTTTGTCGGCGAAAACCTTGGAAACGCCCGTCAACTCGGCGACGAGCTGGCCGCTCTTCTCACCGGCATCGAGGCTGAGGCGCACCTGGCCCTGCTGGTCACGGCGTGCCGCACGTGCGCGCCGCAGCGCCTCAAGACGCAGCACGCGGCCTTCGTTGCGGGTGCGGCGGGCTTCCACGCCCTTGCGGATCCACACTTCCTCCTGTGCCAGGAATTTGTCGAATCTGGCATTTTCCACGGCTTCATCCTGGAGCATGCGCGCCTTGCGTTCCTGGTAGGCGGAGAAGGCGCCCGGAAAGCTGGTCAGACGGCCACGATCCAGTTCGACGATACGGGTACACACGCGGTCCATGAAGCGACGATCATGGGTGATGAAGAGCAGGGTGATGCCCGCTCCCGCAAGGAATTCCTCCAGCCATTCTATGGAAGCCAGATCGAGGTGGTTGGTGGGTTCGTCCAGCAGCAGCACCTCGGGTTCGGCGGCCAGTGCACGGGCCAGGGCGAGACGTTTCTTCTGGCCGCCGGACAGCGTGCCGATACGAGCTTCAGGGTCCAGATCGAAACGCTGGATGGCACGCTCCGTCTGCGAGGCAGCCGACCAGGCACCGAGGGCTTCCAGCTCGTGTTGCAGGCGGTTGAGTTCGGCCAGCAGGGTTTCGTGTTCGGTGGTGGTTTCGGACAGGCGATGTGATATCTGCTGCCATTGGGCCAACAGCTCGCTTGCCGCACCCATGCCACCCGCCACGGCCTCAAATACTGTCTGCTCCGGCTCGAATGGCGGTTCCTGGGGCACATGGGCGAGCTTGAGACCGGGCTGACGCCAGACCTGCCCGTCATCCAGGGTGGAAAGGCCCGCGAGGGCTGAAAGCAGGGAGGATTTACCGCTGCCGTTGCGGCCAATCAAGGCCACACGTTCGCCGGCATCGAGCTGCAGTTCGGCGTGATCGAGCAGGGCGACATGGCCAAAGGCAAGGCAGGCGCCGGAAAGGGAGAGGAGAGGCATGCAGGCGCAGCAGGCAGGGATGATGCGGGGAGCAGGATTATAGGCTGCCGCTCTCGCGTAACATGCCGGCCTTCTGCGACACAGGATCACGCCATGGCCCACGAAGGCTCCACCAAAGCCATTCTCTACGCCCTTGGGGCCAACTTCGGCATTGCCGTTTCGAAATACGGCGCCGCCGCATGGACCGGTTCCGGCTCCATGCTCGCGGAAGCCATCCACTCCACCGCCGACTGCGCCAACCAGATGCTGCTGCTGCTGGGGATGAAGGAGGCGAAGCGGCCGGAGAGTGCCGACCATCCGCTGGGTCACCACCGTGTTACCTACTTCTGGTCCATGGTGGTGGCCCTGCTGCTGTTCTTCATGGGTGGCGCTTTTTCAGTTTATGAAGGCATCCATCGTCTGGCCCATCCGGAACCCATGGAAAATGGGCTGATCGCCATGATCATTCTTGGTGGAGCGGTGGTTCTGGAAGCCCTTTCACTATGGGGAGCGATGAAGGAAATTCGCAAGGAATCCGGCGGAAAGCCTTTCCTGCGCTGGTTTCGCGAGACCCGGCAATCCGAGCTGATGGTGGTGGCGGGAGAGGATATTGCCGCCCTGATGGGTTTGACGCTGGCCTTTGTCGCCATTGCTGCCACCGTGGTCACCGGCAATCCGATGTGGGATGCCCTGGGCACCCTGGCCATCGGTATCGTGCTGATGGTGGTGGCAGTCGCGGTGATGGTGGAAGTGAAGGCATTGATCGTGGGCGAGTCCCTGGCGCCCGAGCAGCGTGCCGAGATCGCTGCTTTTCTTGCTGACCAGCCCGAAGTGGAGACTGTGCTCAACGTCATCACCCTGGCCTGGGGCGACCGCATGGTGATCGCCGTCAAGGCCCGCATGGCGGCGATGGACACGATTACCGGCAGCGAAATGGTGGATCGTATCAATGCGGTGGAGGAGCGCATGCAGCAGCGCTGGCCGGAGGCACGCTGGGTCTTCTTTGAGCCCGATGTGCGTTAGCAGGCTTCCTCGCTGGCCAGCATGCGGTCGAACACGCCGCGCACTTCCGGCGTCAGCTCGACATCGAGGCCGGACAGCGACTGGTAGACATTGAGCAGCCATGCGCGGAAGCGCGAGAACAGGGGTTGCAGCTCGGTGCTCGGCGCCTCGCCTTCCATCAGGTATTTCTCGAAGCCACGGGCGAACTGCTCGTGGTAGCTGCGCTTTTCCTCGAACGAGAGGTTGTGCCAAACCTCCGTGGCCGATATGTCGGGCGAACCCTTGACGCCGAACCAGTCCAGCAGCTTCTCGAAATCGGCCCGGATCGCCGGGGGCGCGTCGGGGCCGCTGGCCAGGTCGGCCGTCAGTTCGAGAAAGTGGTGGCCGGACTCGTGCAGGAAGGTCGAGAGGTCGGCATTCCTGAGCAGGGCAATCGTGCCGGTTTCCGGGTTGTAGGCGCCGCGGTTGTTTTGCTCGCCGGATACGTGCAGATTGACGCCATCGTCCGCCGATGCTACGCTTTGCTTGTAAGGCTCCGCTGACGCTCCAGCGCCCGCTTTGAGAGCGGGGTCGCTCCGGGCTTCGGCGGGGCCTTCGCCTTTTACGGCGGTATGGTTGTAATAAAGATGCCCGTTGTTGTCTTCGCGCACAGTAACGCCGACGCGAACCCTCCTGCCGCCAATATCCACGTCGGCTGCGATCCAGTGCCACGCCCTGGTGTTGGGTTCCTTGCCTGGATCGCGGGGCGGTATCGAATCTTCCAGGGTGCCGTGTTGCAATACTTCGGGCAACGCCGCGAACAGCCGCAATTTGTCGGGGTCAGCGGAAGCACGGAATGTCTTGCGAGACCCTCTGAACTCAATCTCCCTGCCGCTGCCTTCGTTCAGCACCTTGATACCCCGAAGGTTGGCGTTGTACCAATCGCGGGCCGCAGCGCGCAGGGTTTTGGTATCCGATTCCTGCGGCGCAATTTCGTCGCCGACAATGGACGCAACCGGTTTGCGTTCGGCATCCCCCTGGTAGTACGCCTCGATCTTCGCCGCCTCCGGCGTCAGCAGCGCTTCATCCCAGATCACATGGTTATGCGTCCCCTTGCCATCGCTGCGGCTGTTGCCGTCCAGGTAGCGCAGGCCGGGGATGCCCGCCGCCAGAAGCGCCTTGCTGGTTTTTTCCGGGCCGCCAAAGACATCCTCCAGCGTGCCATTGATCTGCGATCCTTCGTACTCGGGCCGCAGAATATCCGCCGCCAGTTTCGCACGGGAGGAAACGCCGAAATCTTCCAGCGCGGTGTCAGGCACCCGGTCGGACAGCAGTAAGGCGCGCAGCTTTTCGCGCACCCCCTTGGGCTGCTCAGAAAACGGTTTGTCCCATGCCAGCAGTTCGGAGTCTTCCGGGATGTGGGCGCGGTAGAGCTGGCCGTCATTCTCGCGCCTGTAGGTATCGATGGCCTCCTGTAGCCGCGCCGTGTCCAGCCCGCGAATCTCCGGATTGCGGTTCTGTTGCATCTTGGCGCTGATGCCCTGAGAAGCGGCCTGTGCGATGAGTCCGCCCAAGTCCGCCGCGTCCGCATCGGGGAACCTTTCGCGGGCAATCTCCTCCGCACGCCCCGTCGGCGCACCACGCCCGGCTTGCCGATACCCCTCCGCCACCTCCCGCAGGCCGGCGAAGTACATCCCCCAGCCATACGCCTGCGCACCTTCCCCGCTGCCGATGGCATTCATCTTGAAGCCGTGCTGCTCTATGCCACGATGCGGCGAGCCGTGCCAGGCGGGTTGGTCGTACCGGTCTGCCTCGTTCAGCAGCCTTTCCACGGTGACGTTAACCGGCTTGCGCGCCAGCAGCTCGCCCGGCGTCGTGTCCGTGCGGCCGGCCATGGTCGTGTAGAAGTCGCGCACCAGCGAGGCGTAGGCCCGATTCACGTCGGGCGCAAAACGGTTCGCGGTGTTGAGCTGGTCGAGCACCTGGTTGAACACCTGCTGATGCCCGGCCTGGAAGGCTGCGTCGTCGGCGTGCTCGGCGAGAATCTTGGCGGCCTGCGCCTTGAACTGCTCGGTCTGCCCCTGGTAGAACGCCTGCGCCTCGGCGTAGGTCTTGCCCTCGGGGTCGGTCTTGAGGTGCGGCAGCAGCGCAGCATCGGCGGGGCTGCCGGCGATGTGCGTCGCGTAGTCGGCCACGGGGATGCGCACGTCGCTGATGAAAACGAGGCATTTCCGGTGGATTTCCCTGAAACCTTGATCTAGATCACTGCCGTAGTCGTTGCCGGAACCGAAAATTCCAGACGCTGAAAAATCTGATCAAGGGAGATAAGGATGGAAAATCACGACGACGAGAATGACCCGGTGCCGTTCATGCAGCAGCTCCTGGATAACCCCTTCCTGCTGCTGTTTCTGGGCGTGATGATTCCCATGGTGGTGTACAACCTTTGGGGCGTCATCGATATCCTGACCATTCCCGCAGCCAAATAAACAAGGAACCCACCCATGAGTGCAATTCTTCCTCCGTCGGAGCGGTTGTGGTGGAAGCATCCGCTGGATCGTCAGGAACTGGTCTGGATCGGTATTGCTTTCGTCTGGTGCATGGTGATGTTTTTCATGATGGTGCTCTGGCACATCTACGGCAAGCAGAACCTCGCCACCGAAACCTACAAGACGAACCCCGAGAAATACTCGGCCCAGGCCCAGGCCGCCGTGGATAAATGGACCGTGCGTAACGAGACCGCGATGAACATCCCCGTGGTGGCGCCACCGGAAGGGGCGGATGTCTACATGATTGCCCGTCTGTGGAACTGGTGGCCGATTCTGGAGTTGCAGAAAGGCAAGACCTACAAGCTGCATCTCTCGGCCATGGATTACAACCATGGCTTCTCCATGCAGCCCACCAATATCAACATACAGGTGGTGCCGGGATATGAGCATGTAATCAAGGTCACACCCAACGAGACAGGTACCTTTTCTGTTGTGTGCAACGAATATTGCGGCATTGGCCACCATGAAATGGTGGGCCGCATTTATGTGAAGTGAGGTGGGGATTGTCATGACTGTCGCTACTACCTATCGCACCTGTCCGCGCTCCGGCCTGCAGTTCGAAAGCCAGGCTGAAAAACTCATGATCGCCAATGCCGTCACGGCCGTGGTGGCCCTGCTGGTTGGAGGACTGCTGGCCATTGGCGTGGTGCTTACCCGCTGGCCTGCGGTGCACTGGCTCGAAGCCGATACCTTCTATATGGTGCTGACCGCCCACGGGATCGACATGCTGATCTTCTGGATGATCTTCTTCGAAGTCGCTGTCCTCTACTTTGCTGCATCAACATTGCTGCGCTGTCGTATCGCAACCCCGAAAATCGCCTGGGCGGCCTATGCCCTGATGCTGGTGGGGGCGGTAATGAACAATGTGGCGGTTTTCCGTGGTGATTCCAGCGTGATGATGACCTCCTATGTGCCGATGATGGCGCATTGGTCGTTCTATCTTGGCCTGATCCTGTTTGCCGTCGGCGCCCTGATCGCCTGCTTTGTCTTCTTCGGCACGCTGGTGGTGGCCAAGCGGGAAAAAACCTACGAGGGGTCGGTGCCGCTGGTGACCTTTGGTGCGATTACGGCCGCCATCATCGCCGTGTTCACCATCAGCTCGGGCGCCATCATCCTGATTCCCACTTTCCTGATGTCGATCGGTGTCGTTCATGAGGTCAATCCTCTGGTCTATCGCACCATCTGGTGGGCTTTCGGGCATTCGTCGCAGCAGATCAACGTTGCTGCCCATATTTCGATCTGGTATGCGGTGGCGGCGATCGCGTTTGGCGCCAAGCCGATGTCCGAACGTGTCAGCCGTGGTGCCTTCCTGCTCTACATCCTGTTCCTGCAACTCGCCAGCGCTCACCATCTGCTGGCCGATCCGGGCATCAGCACCGAGTGGAAGGTGGTCAATACCAGCTACTTCATGTATTTCGCGGTGCTGGCCTCCATGATTCATGCCCTGTCGATTCCGGGCGCGATGGAAGTCGCGCAACGAGCAAAGGGGTACAACAAAGGGCTTTTCGAGTGGCTGCGCAAGGCGCCCTGGAGCAATCCGACATTCTCGGGCGTGTTCATTGCCCTGGTGGGGTTCGGCTTCCTGGGCGGGATTTCCGGCGTGATGATGGGAACGGAGCAGCTCAACCTTCTCATTCACAACACCATCTATGTACCGGGCCATTTCCATGCCACCGTGGTGGTGGGCACCACGCTGACCTTCATGGCGCTGACCTATTTCCTGATCCCGGTACTGTTCCGGCGCGAGATGATCGCGCCGGGGTGGGCGCGGCTCCAGCCCTATCTCTTCGGGTTCTCGATGTACTTCTTCTGCCTCGTCATGATGGGTGCAGGTACGCTGGGAGTCTCCCGTCGCCACTGGGACATGGCATTCAATGGCAATGCGCTGGCCTATGAGTGGCCAGGTGCCGCTTACCTGATGATGGGGCTGGTCGGAATTGCCGGAGTAGCGGCAATTGCGGGTGGTGCGATCTATATCTTCGTTACCGTTGGTTCCGTATTTTTCGGTAAAAAGCTTGATACCGGTGTGGTCAGCCCGAAGTTCACCCCGGTACCGCGTGCAGCGCCAACGCTCGCGGCGCAGACGTATGGCTCCGCCGGCTTCGTGGCTCCGGGAACGTTTGTCCTGGCCTCGGTTTTCCTGGTGGCTTTCGTTCTGTATTACTTTGTCAACTGGAAGTATCTTGGCCAGCTCTGGGGTTTGAGCTAGGCGCGTACCGGGCAGGAAGATATCGCCAACGGCACTGTCGCCGTCAGGGATAGCATCCTGTCCAGGTTCGCCGGGTGAGTTGTGATGCGGACGATGCGTGTGCCACATTCCTGTCCGAAATACGTGTTGCTCCCGCTCATCATGCCGGCCATACTGGCTCGCGTGATGGGTCAGGCGGGAGCCCGGCGGGTTCTGATGCTACCGGCAGCCCTTCTTCTCGATGTCCATTTTTGACGCGGGTGGTCATGTCGCAGTCAATCTTTTCCCGCTCATGGTGTCTCCGGATTCTTTCCTCACTGTGGCTGCTTGCTTCGGCTACGGCTTACAGCGAAACTCCGCCTCCCGCTCCGGGGCTCGATCGTGAGCACGCTTTACGTACCAGCCAGGCAGCGATCGGGCACACGATCGGTGAGCATGTACTGCTCAATCGTGCGGGTCGCCCGGTGGCGCTGTCTTCATTTCGAGGCAAACCCTTGCTGGTAAGCTTCATCTATACCGGCTGTTTCCAGGTATGCCCCGCGACGACAAGGGCCCTGCAGAGCGCAGTCGACGGGCTGCAGAAAAGCCTGGGGGAAAACCAGTTCAATGTCATCAGCATCGGTTTCAATCAGCCAGCGGATTCACCCCAGGCAATGAAGGCCTTTGCCTTGCAGCATGGGGTTCGGCAGGCCAACTGGGATTTCCTCAGTCCGCCATCGGCCACAGTGGCTGCGCTGGCTGCGGATTTCGGTTTCGAATATCGGCCCACCCCGGCGGGTTTCGATCATGTGCTGCAGGTTTCCGTCCTCGATGCGGAGGGACGTATCGTGCGTCAGGTCTATGGCGAATCGATGACCCCGGGCGAGCTTGGGGAACCGTTGCGAATGCTGCTGAATGGAACGCCGGTACCTGCGCGTAACGTGTTGAGCGGCCTGATGGACCGGGTACGGATTCTGTGCACGGTGTATGACCCCAAGACGGGAGCCTATCGGGTCGACTACACCCTGCCGGTGCAGATCGCCGGTGGAGTCACCTTTTTCATCATGATGGTGTTTTTCTTCATCAACGAGTGGCGCTCGAATCGACGGGAGCAGCGCAACAAGGGTATCAACAGGGCCTGATGGGGGCCTGTGGCTGTTTTCTCATGCGTTTGCGCTCCGCTTCCACGTCCATCGAGAGCCCCGGCGCGGTCTCCGGTACTGGTCCATCCTTCACTGCATCGCTCTACCGGGTGGTCGAGCATGCCCTGGACAAACCCTTTGGTGCGAGGGCGAATCCGCTCAAACAACTGGGTGCCATCGGTTTTCTGCTGCTGTGGCTGTTGGTTGCGAGCGGCGTGCCGCTTTACATCATGTTCGATACTGCCGCGGAAGGTGCCTATCGTTCCATCGAGTCACTGGATCTGCTGCCCTGGCGCCTGGGCAGTATTTTGCGGGGTCTGCATCGCTACGCGACCGATGCCTTCGTCTGCGTCATGGGGCTCCATATCCTGCGGGAATGGATGCTGGGGCGCTTCCGGCACTTTCGCAAGTGGCTCTGGATCACCGGAGTGCCACTGGTGGTACTGGCATTCATCAGCGCTGTAGGCGGTTTCTGGCTGAATTGGGACCGCCTGGGTCAGTATTCCGCGCAGACCACCGCCGAGTGGATCGATGCGTTACCGCTTCTCGCCATGCCATTGGCGCGCAATTTCCTGTATCCGGCGAGTCTTGGTGACCGATTGTTCACCCTGTTCATTTTCATTCATATCGGCGCCTCCCTGTTTCTGATCTTTGGTCTGTGGTTTCACATACAGCGGATCAGCCGGGCTCGCGTATTGCCGGAGTGGTCCCTGGCGGCCTGCTTGTCCTGCACGCTGATCCTGCTTTGTCTTGTGTTGCCCGTACATGGCCAGGGACCGGCCGATCTGCAGATCGCACCGGCGGCATTGGCACTGGACTGGTGGATATTATTCATTCATCCCCTGACCGTGGCGACATCTCCGGCAATAGCCTGGGGCCTGGTTCTGTGCACACTCGGCCTGCTCCTGCTGCTACCCTTTCTGCCAACGCGACTCCGTTCACCAGTGGCTGTGGTCAATCCCGACAACTGCAGTGGTTGCGCACGCTGTTTCGATGATTGCCCGTATTCGGCCATTACCATGGTTCCCCATCCCGACAGGCTTGATGGCCTGCATCTGGCCCGGGTGGATGCTGCCGCATGTGCCAGCTGCGGCATCTGTACAGGGGCATGTCCTTCCTCGACGCCCTTCCGTCACGACACGATCCTGGAAACGGGGATCGATATGCCGCAAGCCCCCATCGATTCCCTGCGCCGTCAACTCCGGCAGGGCCTCGAGGAGATGCAGGATTCGCGCCGTCTGGTGGTTTTTTCGTGCAACAAGGGTGCAACGCTGTTGTCACCTGCTACCGATATTTTGCATTTCGAACTGATTTGTGCGGGTATGTTGCCACCTGCCTTTGTTGAATTCGCGATAAGAGCCGGAGCCGATGGTGTACTGGTCAGTGGCTGCCGCGAGGGGGGATGCGTGTTCCGGCTGGGGCAGCAATGGATGGCCGGGCGTCTGGTCGGAATGCGTGAGCCTCATTTGCGCAGCTCGGTAGCGCAGGACCGCTGGCTTTCCGTCTGGGCCGATCCCGGCGACGAAGCGACCCTGCAAGATGCGATAGATGTATTGCGGCGGCGCTGTGATGCCCGCATTCCTGTGATTGCCAAGGAGATGATGCAATGAGCCGTACCCTCAACTGGATCGGACAGGCCCTGCTTTATGGCGGGTTTGCCGTTGCGCTAGGCGTGTTTTCACGCTGGCCGATCTATCACCCGCTGGCTTCCGGTATGGCGCAAATCAAGGTCAGCTTCATTCATCACGGGTTGCGCGTCGCAGATTGCCGCCCCTATACGGCCGAGGAGCAGGCCAGAATGGCACCCAATATGCGCAAATCGATGAAGTGCGGGCGGGAGCGCTCGCCGGTCAGCATCGAGGTCGATATCGATGGCAAGCTGGCGCTGCGCCATGTCGCCCCACCTTCCGGGTTGTCCCATGACGGCGCTTCCGCAATGTATCAGCGGATCGATCTTCCGGCCGGTGAACACCGCATCGCCGTCCGTATCAACGACAACAAGGCGGTTGCAGGCTTCACCGCACAGCGTGAGGCCACGGTCACACTCGTACCGGCACAGGTCATGGTGATCGACTTCAATCCGGACAAGGGAGGCATTGTTCTCCTATGAACATAAAACACATCGCCATGTCCGGATGGCGTACCCACACCCCGGTGCAGGAGAGTTTCCAATGATCAGAAAAATCCAGAGCCTGCTGCAAGCGCTTTTCATGGGGGTCGAGGGGTTGTTCAATGCCGCTTTCGGTGACCGAATCAATCCCTTTTACCACCTCGGTGCGATTACCTTTTTCCTGTTCTGGATGGTAGGCGCGAGCGGGCTTTATCTCTATGTCTTCTTCGAGACCGGCATCACCGATGCCTATACCTCGGTGGTCGCCCTGACCACACACCAGTGGTGGCTGGGGGGCATCATGCGCAGCTTGCATCGCTATTGCTCGGATGCGATGGTGCTGACCATGGCGCTGCACATGCTGCGCTATTTCGCCTTCAATCTCTATCGTGGTTTCCGCTGGTTTTCCTGGGTCACCGGAGTTCTGCTGATCTGGATGGTGTATGCCTCCGGGATCAATGGCTTCATGTTGCCCTGGGATCAGCTTGCGCAATACGTTACCGTCACCAGCTTTGAATGGCTGGACTGGCTACCGATCTTCAGCGGCACCCTGATGCGCAATTTCCTCTATTCGGCACATGTCGGGGATCGCTTTTTCACCCTGCTTTCCTTCATGCACCTGGGGCTTCCCCTGGTCGTGCTGATGGTGATGTGGATTCACGTGCAGCGTGTGCCAAAGGCCCGAACCACGCCACCTCGCCCCATTATCATCGGCCTGATGCTGACCTTGCTGGTGCTTTCTCTTGTGGCGCCGGTACATAGCCAGGGTGATGTGAGCGATCTGGCCCGGGCCGTGACCAGCATTCGCCCGGACTGGTTCTACATGGTGATTTTCCCCCTGCTGACCGAAATATCACTGGGCCGGATATGGATCGCCGTGGTGGGTGCCACCGTCATCCTCCTGCTCCTTCCCTGGTGGCCTCCGCAGTTCAGGCACGGGGAAAAACACAGCTACCCGGTCATGGTGCACGGCATGGATGGCAGCACTGCGCGATTTTCGGTGCGCGAAGGTGAGACCATTCTCGATGCCGGTCTGCGCGAGGGGTTTGCATTGCCCTATGAATGCCGTAATGGTGGCTGTGGCCTGTGCATGTGCAGTGTCGAGCAGGGGGAACTGGAACACCGTCCCTACCAACGCAGCGTCTTGCCTGAAGAGCAGAGATTGCGTGGAAAGGCGCTGATGTGCTGCGCCCTGCCGCGCAGCGAGGTGGTAATCGAAGTGGAAGGCTTTTCTGGTGGAACCGCAGCCGCAGCCATGGTGCATACCGCCACCGTGACCGGAATGGAACGCCTGACCGACGATGTGATGCGGCTGCTGTTGCAACTGCCCCAGGGCCAGGTCCTGGATTTCGTCGCCGGACAGTACATCGACATTCTGCTCGATGATGGTCAGCGCCGCGCCTTTTCCTTTGCCAACCGCCCCGACGGGAGCGACCTCATCGAACTGCATGTCCGGCTGGTGCCGGATGGCCGGTTCACTCCCCACGTTTTCAATGCCATGAAGACAGGAGACGTGATTCGTTTCGAGGGGCCACGTGGCCAGTTCGTACTGCATGACAGTCCTCATCCGATTCTTTTCATCGCCGGAGCGACCGGATTCGCGCCGATCAAGAGCATTGTCGAGGATGCCTTTGCCCGTGGCGTGCAAAGGCCGATGCGGCTCTACTGGGGTGTGCGCCAGCGCAAGGATCTGTATATGCTCGATCTGTGCCTGCAATGGCAGAGCGAACATCCGAACTTCACCGTGGTGCCGGTTTTGTCCGCCCCCTCTGCCGACGATGCCTGGACGGGGCGTACCGGGCTGGTGCATACGGCGATGATGGCCGATTTCCCCGATCTGAGCGGCCATCAGGTGTACTTGTGCGGTTCCGTGAAAATGGTGGAAACCGCTGTACCGGCCTTTATCTCCCGGGGGCTGGATGAAAATTCCTGTTTTTCCGACGCATTCCTGAATGCGGCTGCATCCGGGACAGTTCCCGCGATTGTCCCCGGGTGATGGGCACGCCGGGTCAGGGCTTGATCTCGGCAATCGCCTTGGCCACGATGGCCCGTAGCGAAGATACCCGGGGGTAGCCGACGTACTGGGCCAGGTGGATGATGGTTTCCTCGGCCTGCTCGGCGCTGAGTTCACCATTCTTGAGCGCCGCAGCGATCTGGATGGCGAAAATATTGGCCTCACCGCTGGCAGCGGCGATGCCCAGCAGCATCATGCGCCGGTCGCGGATGGACAGGGCTTCCCGTGTCCAGACCTCGCCAAAGAGCTGGCGCAGCATGGTGTTGAAAAAATCGTCGCGCTGATCGCGGGGTGGCAGGGGGACGATGCCGGCATAGACCTTGGTGAACATTTCCTCGCCCTTTTTCAGGGCTTCTTCGCGATCGTTCATGGTTTTCCTTTCGGTGGGGAGGAAGGTTACCGGGTCAGTCCGAGTGGCCCGAGCACCTTGTCGGTGTACAGCCTGATACAGCGCCAGGCCCGGTCGATGGGAACGCCTCCGCACAGGGGGTGGAGGATGGGGCGGTACTCCTTGCCCTGCCGGGAGATGCGCTCACGGCATTCCTCGGGTGTGAGAATTTCGTAGCGCTTCTGGGCGCGCAGTTCTTCCACGGTCAGGGTGGCGGTGGCATAGGGCCGGTCTACTCCTTCCCGCGCCCAGCTGCCGTATTCGCTGGCTTCCCTCAGGAAATGGTGACCCAGATCGGCCCAGGCCTGCTCCGGTGACTCATCGATGAAAAGCAGGGTCGAATCCGGGCCGGGGTCGGCGACATGGCCGGTGGTGCCCAAGCGTTCGCATTCCTTCGCGTAGATCGACGCCAGTCCGGGCATCGGAGCCGGCGGGAAAAAGGGCAGGCCAAAACGTGCCGCACGCTGCGCCGCTGCCGCGCTCATGCCGCCGTAGTAGAGCAGGGGATGCGGCCGGGTCAGCGGCACCGGCCGGACACGCACCGTCTGCCCGCGGTAATCGAAGGGTTCGCCGGTCCACGCCTTCTGCAGGGTGTCGAGTACGTGATCGGCCCGGGCGCCGCGGGTATCCCAGTCCTTGTCGAGCGCGTGGTATTCGAGCGGGCGATAACCCTGGCCGGCGACGTAGAAGATACGGCCATCACTGGCCTGGTCGAGCAGGGCGATCTCCTCGGCGAGCCGGATCGGGTCGTAAAGTGTGACGAGCAGGGCGCAGACCCGGATACGGATGTGACGGGTACGCGCGGCAACCAGTCCGGCCATGACCAGCGGCGATCCCATCCAGCCCGCATCGGTGCAGTGATGCTCTTCGAGATTGATGGTGCCAAAGCCGGCAGTGTCGGCGTGGGTGGCCATTTCGAGAGAGGCTTGCAGACGTTCGGCTTCGCGGGCCGGATCCGGATTCTGTCCCGTCTGGTTGAGGCGCAGGATGGTGTCGAGAGCCATGTCTAGCCGCGCATGAGTTGGCCACCGTCCACATTGAAGATATGGCCGGTAACCCATTTCGCATCATCGGAAAGGAGGAACAGCAGCGCGCCGACATGGTCGCCAGGTTCACCCAGCCGACCCAGGGGCATCTGCGCCACCATGCCCTGCAGGTATTCGTCCGGAACCTGGGATTTGAGCGCGTCGGTCGCGGTGGGGCCGGGGGCGATGGCGTTGATACGGATCCCCATGGGGCCGAGTTCCCGCGCCAGGGCACAGGTGAGGGCGTTCATGCCGTATTTGGCGACGCTGTAGTAGCCGATGTGCATCCAGGCCGCGGTGGAGGATTGATTGACGATGGCGCTACCCTTGTTCATGTGGGGCACCACGGCGCGGGTAACGATGAGGCAGCCGTTCATGTTGATTTCCATGAAACGCTGGTAATAGGCGTAATCCACGGCAAGCAGGCTTTCGGTCTTCATGGCGCCGAAGAGGGCGGCATTGTTGACCAGATGGTCCACCTTGCCGTAACGGGCAACGGTCTGCTCTGCCAGGGATGTGGCCGATGCGGGATCGGCCACATCCACGGCGATGAAATGAGCCTCGCCCCCCGCAGCGGTGATGGATGATGCGACAGCGCGGCCCTTTTCGGCGTTGATGTCGGCGACGACAACCCGTGCTCCACGAGCGGCGAGGCCGCGTGCATAGGCTTCGCCGATTCCTTGTCCGGCACCGGTGACGATGGCAATCTTGTTCTCGAACGACATGGATTTTCCTTGGAATGAAAATGGAATCGGGGTTGGCTTCAGGCGCCGGTGGCGACGTGCAGGCGGATGCCTTCGAGCGCATCGTCCATGGTGATCTGGCAGGCAAGGCGGCTGTTGGGCCGCCGCTGCTCCAGGCCGTCGAGTACTTCGATCTCGCCGGCGGCGGCGGCGGGGAGACGGCCGAAATCATCGGCCTCGACATGGCAGTGGCAGGTGGCGCAGGAACAGATGCCGCCGCACATGCCAAGGATGCCCGGCACCCCTTCGAAAAGCGCGGCTTCCATGAGGGTGGTGCCGGGATTGACGTCGACGTCCTGTTCCTTGCCATCGGGCTGGATGAATGTGACTTTCATGGATCAGGTCCGCAGGGTGAATTCGATGGGAAGATTGGCGAAACCGCGCACCTGGGGTGAATGGGTACGGGTACATGCGCTTTCGATGACATGGTAATCGTCGATGGCGTGCAGCAGTTCCTGGATGGCGATTTTTACTTCCAGTCGTGCGAGGGCCGCTCCAACACAGGCATGCAGGCCACCACCAAAGCCGAGATGGTCGCGGGGATTGCGCCGGATATCATAGACATCGGGATTCGTATATTTGCGTTCGTCGCGATTGCCGGACATCAGCAGGACGCCGACCTTGTCGCCCCGCTTCAGGGTCTGGCCATGCAGGGTGATATCGGTGGTGACAAGGCGGCCCATCATGTGGGTCGGCCCGTTGTAGCGCACCGTTTCTTCGATCGCGCTGCCGAGCAGCGATGGGTCCTGCTGCAGAAGCTTCCATTGATCCTTGAACTTCCACAGGTAGTAGATCATGTTGCCGAGCAGTTTGCGGGTGGTTTCGCTGCCTGCCAGAGCGAGCATGTAGCCGAACCCGAGGAATTCCTCATGGGAAATCCTGCCTTCCTTCTCGGCGGCCATCAGCCGGCCCAGCAGATCGTCACGCGGGGCCGGATCAGCCAACCGCTGCTGATACTGGGTTTCGAAATAGCGATAGATGGACTGGTTGGCCAGGTTGTTTTCTTCGGTGGTGGTGAACACGCCATCCTTGCGATCGACGGCCATATCGGTCCAGCGGCGCAGATCGTCTTCATCCTCCATGGGGACACCCAGCAGGCGGCACATCATCGCCATCGGCAGGCGCTGGGCGAAGTCCACAATCGCATCCATGCGGCCGGAGGGCAGCAGCGGAGCCAGCAGCCGCCGGGTCAGTTGCCGGATGTCCTCGCCCAACGGGGCAACGGCGGCCGGAGTGAGCATGGGTGCGATCAGGTGCCGCAGACGGCCGTGATCGGGTGGATCGGATGTGATGACCAGCGGTGGCAGTTCTTCGTCGGTCAGGGGTTCGAGGGTGATGATGCGGCTGGAAAAGGTTTTCGCATCGCGTACGGCGGCAAGCACGTCGTCATAGCGGGAGAGCAGCCAGAAGCCGTGTTTACGGCTGCGATATACCGGCGCATGGTCGCGCAGGGCCTTGTACCCGGGGAAGGGGTCGTCCTGGGTGGCGTAGTCGTAGGGATCGAATTCAACAGGTGAGTTCATGGTCGCTCCTCGTGTGGACACATGGATCAGAAAAGGGCTTTCGGGGTGGGCCGGTTGGGGCGCAAT
This sequence comes from Pseudomonadota bacterium, assembly GCA_018241695.1. GTDB lineage: Bacteria > Pseudomonadota > Gammaproteobacteria > Burkholderiales > Rhodocyclaceae > Denitratisoma. The sequence continues at coordinate 145,987 of JAFEDH010000030.1, forward strand.
TCAACGAAGTCGTAAGCCATGCCTTCGGGCAACTCGAAGCAGCGGGCAATGGCTTCGCCTACGGGCGCGGGGTCCATCGCCCCGTCGCTGTTTTTGCCCAGATCCAGCCAGGCCTGGAAGGCGGCACCCATGGCACCGGGATCCCATCCCTCGTTGAAGCCGGTGAGCGCGGCACCGGGGCTGAACAGGGTCACGCCGATGTTGTCGGCCTTCACTTCCTCCCGCAACTCGAACGTCATTCTTTCCACTGCGGCCTTGGTGCCGCCATAGATGCCCATGTGGGCAAACTCGCCCATATGCCGCACGGTGGCGGAGCCGATGTTGACGATGCGGCCGCCACCCTGGCGGCGCATGGCGGGGATGACGGCCTGACACAGGTAGAGCGTACCGAATACATTGACATCGAACTGGAGCCGGGCCTGTTCCGGGCTGACCTCGGCGAGTGGAGAAGGCAGGGCGGCACCGGCGTTGTTCACCAGCCCATCGATCCGCTTCCAGCGCGCCAGCACGGTATCGATGGCACCCTGAACGTTCGCCCGGTCGGTGATGTCGACCGCGAGCGGGAGAATATCCGGGCTGGTGGATGCTTCGAGTGCCGAGACATTGCGTGCCAGGGCCGCGACACGGGCGCCCCGGGCGAGCAGGGCATCCGTGACCGCCCGGCCGATGCCGCGCGACGCCCCGCTGACGATGAAAATCCGATCCTTGAGACTGCTCATGGCGATTTCCCTGTTCAGGCCGGGACGGCAACGGTCTTGGTCTGCAGGTATTCCTCGAACCCCTCGATCCCCATCTCGCGGCCGATGCCGCTTTGCTTGTAGCCGCCGAAGGGCGAATCGGGTGCGAAGTAATTGGCGCCGTTGATGTTGAAGGTACCGGTGCGGATGCGGCGTGCCACATTCATTGCTCGTTCCGTGGAGGCGGAAAAGACGGCGCCGGAGAGGCCGTAGATCGAGTCGTTGGCGATGCGGATCGCATCCTCATCATCATCGAAGGGAATCACGCACAGCACGGGGCCGAAGATTTCCTCACGGGCGATGGTCATGTCGTTGCGCACGTCGGCGAACAGGGTGGGCCTGACATAGAAGCCCGGTCCCGGTGGTGGCTCGACGTTGCCCGCAACAAGGCGGGCGCCCTCGGCCACGCCGCGACGGATGTAGTCCAGCACCCGTTGTTGCTGCCGCCTGCTGATCAGGGGACCCATGATCTGGCCGGGGTCGTTGGGGTTGCCAAAGGGCAGATGCTCGAAATAGACCTTGAGCTTTTCCACCGACTCGGCATAGCGGCTGCGGGGAATCAGCAGCCGGGTGGGGATCGAGCAGCCTTGCCCGGCGTGATAGCAGACCACCATCGCGCCGGGTAACACCTGGTCGAAATCGGCATCGTCGAGAAGGATGGTGGCGGATTTGCCGCCGAGTTCGAGGAAGATTTTCTTCACCGTGCGGGAGGCGAGTTCCATCACGCGCCGGCCGGTGGCGGTGGAGCCGGTGAACGACACCATATCCACCCGCGGATCGGTGACCAGCTGCTCGCCCAGGGTGACGCGATCGCCGCTGGTGATGATGTTGAGCACACCGGGAGGAAGATCGGTTTTTTCCGCCGCGATGCGGCCGATGAAGGTCGCGGACCAGGGGGTTTCCGGTGCGGCCTTGAGAACTGCCGTGCAGCCGGCGGCGAGGGCGGGCATCAGCTTGGCCAGGTTGATCTGTACCGGCATGTTCCAGGGGCTGATGGCGCCCACGACACCGGCGGCTTCCTTCCACACCAGGCGTTTGCTCGGCACGCCCATGGCCGCGGTCACCGGAAGCTCGCGCTCGAAGGCATAGTGGTGCAGCAGATCGATGTGAAAATTCATCCCGCCGACGGGAATGTCGCACTGGGGACCATAAGTCAGTCCGATGGGACAGCCCGTTTCGGCCATGATCAGGGGGCGCCATTCCTCGCTGGCGGCCTGGAGCGCCTGGGCGAGTTGCGAAAGGCAGTGGATGCGCAGATCCCTGTCGGTGGACCAGGCGGTGGTATCGAAGGCCCGGCGGGCGGCCGCGATGGCCTGGTCCATGTCGGCCGCGCCGGCATCGGGCGCCTGGCCGGCGATGGCGCCGGTGGCCGGGTTGATGACATCGTAGCGACGATGATCCGTGGCGGCCCTGAGCTGGCCGTCGATATAGAGCTGGGCATCCGCCATGAAATGGCTCCTAGGGAAGGTTGCGGTAGGTATTGCCGATTTCGGCGCGGGCCAGCAGGCCAGCACGCAGATCGACTCCGACATCGGCCGCCAGCTGGAGGGCGCAATCCAGATCTTTTTCGGCCAGGGTGGCGAACGCATCGAAAGCACCGGGCGGCGCCGCGCCACGATTGCCGAGAAAGGCCGCCATGGTCGGGGTGAGGTTGCCGTTGGCCTGGGTGACCTCGCGCAACAGTTCCGGCGCAAGACCTGCGCTGGCGGCCAGCCGGAAGCCTTCGTGGGCGGCGATCAGTTGCAGATAGGTGATGAGGTTGTTGCAGAGCTTGAGCGTCATGCCGGTGCCGAGGGGACCGGCATGGATGATCTTGCCGGAATACGCAGCCAGCATGGGGTGAACACGCTCGAGGGCTGCGGCCTCACCACCCACCATGGTGCACAGATTGCGCTGGGCCGCGCCCTGGGCACCGCCGGTGATGGGCGCATCGATCACCGTGATGTCGCGGGTGGCGGCCTGCCGCGCGACTTCCAGCAGGGTGTGACGGTGGATGGTGCTGTGGATGGCGATGACTGTGCCGGGCTGGCCACGGGCGATGAGTCCGTCGGGGCCTTCGGCAAGGGCCATGAGATCGGCATCGTCACGCACACAGATGCCGATCAGTCCGGCATGAGCTGCCAGCGCCGCCACGGATATGGCCACCTTGCCGCCGAGGGACGGGAATTCCCGGCTGGCTTCGGGGTTGACGTCATGAACGACAAGATCGAATTCAGGCCCGCACAGATGGCGGGCCATGGGGCGGCCGATGTTGCCCAGTCCGATGAAACCGACATGAATTGCCATGCACCCTCCTTTGTTCTGCCACCGGGTGGTGGATCGTTTTGATTTGAAACATCCGGGCACAGTATTTCAGAGAAATACGCGCGGGTAACCATCAAAATGAATGAGGCCCGGAAATTGCCGTCCGGGTGCAGGTTCGGCCCGGTTCGAGGCTTCAGGCGAGAAAGGGGACGATGCTGGAGTGGAGCAGATTGACCAGAGCCGGTTGCCGGGTGGTGCCGGTCTTGGTCAGGAGCGCCCGCACATGGGTGCGCGCAGTGTTGATGCTGACGCCCAGTTGCTCCGCCGTATCCTCGACGCTCAGACCCTCTGCGAGCAATGCGGCCAGGGTGGCTTCGGCGGGCGTGAAATCGAAAAGCTGGCGCAGCACCTCGTGGGATGCCTGGGCCTTGCGCTCCGGATCGCGGATGAAAACCACGGCGGCGGGCTCCCGCGCCGCCTCGGTGCCGGGCAGCACCGGCAGGCTGCGTACCAGAATGCCAAGGCGGGTGCCGCGCCGGCGGCGGGTGAGCGCCGTGGCTTCCACCACCTGGCCGCCGCAGCCGCGGTGACCGCGTACCGCCTGCTCCAGCAGCCGCTGGAATTCGCTGTTTTCCCCGGGGAGCCCGGCATGCAGCGCATCTCCCGTGCGGATGATTCCATCACCTTCCGCGAGCAGGGTTGCAGCGGGATCGTTACAGCTCAGGATGCGGCCCGTGCTGTCCAGGATCACGGTGCCGACCAGGAGCCTGTCCACCGTGCCGGCATAGAGATGGCGTTCGGTGGCCAGCGTATCGATGCGGCCATGGATCTGCATGGCACGCCGGATATGGGGCAGCAGCAGGGTACAGAAAGCCTTGTCAGCCGGGGAAAATGGCGCCGCATCGTGGGGGCGGCACAGGCGCAGCCGGCATTCCGTCCCTTCCGGAGTGGTGATATCGGCACCCATCACGTGCCGGACATCCATCGGTCTGAGGAACTGCTGGTAATACGCATTGGCTTCCCAGCTAGCCGTATCCAGCAGGTCGTCCACCGTGATCACCCGGTCGGGCGGCAGGGAGAGAAAGGGATCAATGGTGTAGAAGCGCTGGCTGTAGAGGGCCTGGGCCTGTACCAGGCCTTTTTCCGCATGCACCATGGTCGCTTCCCGGTCCGGGGCGGGAGGCACCATGACGATCGTTGCGAATTTCGCGCCCAGTATCCGGCGCAACTGTTCGAGCAGCGTGTTCAGCGCGGTGCTGTCGAGTATCCCCTGATAGATGGCGCCCAGCAACACGCCGAAATCGTCGAGAGACGTTTCCATCGCGGATGTGGCGGGTTGTGGCAGGGTGTTGCGGGCGCGTCGGACCATACGCAAATGATAAGCCATCGCCCGGATCGCCTTTCCGGGCCCTTGGCGGCATCATCATCTCCGGGGGTGACAGGAGCGGGTATCCTTCAGCCCTTTTCGAATCGGGGAAACTTCAACACCATGTGGTTCCGTAATCTTCGCCTCTATCGCATCGCTCCCGACTGGGCCATGACGACCTCCCGGCTGGATGAAATCCTTGCTGGACAACCCTTGCAGCGTTGCGGCGCGATGGACATGCAAAGCCGGGGCTGGGTGCCGCCCCGGCCCGACAGCGGGTTCGTTCACGAGGTGAACGGTCAGTGGCTGCTGGCCCTGGGCGTGGAAAAGAAACTTCTGCCGGCCTCCGTGGTGCGTCAGGTAACCCAGGAGCGCGCCGCCGGGATCGAGGCTGAACAGGATCGCAAGGTGGGACGCAAGGAACTGCGCGATCTGCGCGAGCGGGTCACCGAGGAACTGCTGCCCCGTGCCTTCTCCAGCCGCCGCACCACCTGGGGCTGGATCGCACCCAGGCAGGGCTGGCTGGTGGTGGATGCCGGCTCCGACGCAAAGGCCGACGAATTTCTCGAAGCGCTGCTGCATGGCGTAGGCCCAATGCCCCTCACTCCCCTGAAGACCCGGCTCTCCCCGGCGACCGCGATGACTGAATGGCTGGCCTCGGGCGAGGCGCCGGCCGGGTTTACCGTGGATCGGGACCTGGAGCTGCGCTCCGCCGCACAGGCCCAGGCGGCGATCCGCTATGTGCATCATGCCCTCGAAGGCGAAGAGATCCGGCAGCACATCGGCAATGGCAAACTCGCCACCCGGCTGGGCATGACCTGGGCCGACCGCATCTCTTTCGTGCTCACCGAGAAGCTCCAGATCAAGCGCCTCGCCTTCCTCGATATCCTCAAGGAAGAGGCCGAGCAGGCGGCGGAAGATGCCGTCATGCAGTTCGACGTTGATTTCGCCCTGATGGCCGGCGAACTGGTGCGCATGTTCGACGACCTGATGGAATGTCTGGGCGGGGAAATGGTGCAGGAGTAGGGATGACAGCGCCATCCGCCGATACGCGGAATCAAACAAGGGTATCCGGGTTTCGAGATTGATATTGACTGGACATGCTGCAATGCGCCAATTCAACCAGGCACGTAGGCATCCAGAATCAATACTCGGCAGGCGGCAATCGACCCTGAGCGGACCTTGACCTGTCGCTGATGGCCATTCCGGTTCCGACGCCAGGCTGACCAACACAGCAGCATAGGCAGCAGGAGTGGCAAAGAGGATTTGAATTATTAACGCGGAGTGATACAGTCCGCGTTATGGCACACATCACTGCCCGCGTCGAATACGGTATCCACTGCCTGCTTTGGCTGGTCGATCCTGCTAGCGGACAGCCAAGCAGTCGGGATCTTGCGGAATTGCAAGGCATCTCACCCTCGTTTCTCGCCAAGATTTTCCCCAGGTTGGAGAAGGCTGGCATCGTCCAGGCGGCGGATGGAATTCGCGGTGGATATCGTCTGGCCAAGCCGCCAAGCGAGATTACGGTGCTTGAGATTGTTGATGCGATTGAAGGCCACAAACCGCTATTTGAATGTCAGGAAATTCGCGGCCGCTGTGCCGTGTTTGACAACGAACCACCCGATTGGGCAACAACCGGCGTATGCGGGATTCATGCCGTGATGTTGCGCGCGGAAAAGGCAATGCGAGAGAGCCTGGCGCAGGAAACACTGGCCAGCATAGCCGCTGTGGTTGAGCGCAAAGCACCGAATAGTTTTCCCGTCGAAGTGCAAGGCTGGCTAGTCGAAAGAGTTAACGGTCGCACTTCCTCTCGATCAAGAAAATTACCTAACGGCCCGTAACCCGTAGGAGCGTCACTCTTCCCCTCCAGTTTCAGTACCTGATCACATTCTGTTGAACACCAAAACCCGGTTCCATGAAGCTGGTTCAGCTTTTTGATTTTTCGACCAAAGGAGTAGAAAAGATGTTATCCAGATTATTGGTTTTTATCGTCTGTTTGTACTCGGCATTCGCTCTGGCTCATGGCAATGATTCATCCGGCGCAGCCAAACAGCCTGATGCCAAGCCGCCCTATACCCTGACGCCGGTTATTCAACAGGCGCTGAGTGATCCAGCGCTGCAGGGATATGAAATGCTTGCCGTCCGTCTCGATATTGTCCCCGGTGGAGTGGATTCTGCTCCGCACCGCCATGACGCGGATACTTTCGTCTACGTGTTGCAAGGGGATGTTGAAGTCGAACTGGATGGACGCAAGAGCACCCACAGCGCCGGCACGATGTTTAACGAGCCGCGCAATTCTTTGCATTCCTTGCTACGCAATCTCAGCACCGAAAAGCCCGCCAGCGTGTTGGCAGTCTTTGTAATCAAGAAAGGCCGCGAATTTTATGTGCCCGCGGTGAAATGAGCATCATCAACCGCCCAGCATCGATCGTCAGGACTTTCGCAGTCGCTGGGCCACATTCGCTGTAACGGTATCCGACTGGGCAAGCAGCAGCGTTGGCGGTGTGCATCAGTGCGGTACAACAATTTCACCGAAAGCTGAAACCATGAACCAGTCTGCGAACAAATGTATTTTTCTCGCGGGAGCGTCCGGTGCTATTGGTAGGCAGCTTGCCCCCCTCCTCATCGCCGATGGATGGCAAGTTGTCGGCACGACGCGATCCGCTGATAAAACACCGCTGTTGCGTGAATTGGGCGTTGAGCCGGTGGTTGTCGACGTTTTTGATGCGATTTCGCTGCGCAGTGCGCTGACTGACGCTCAGCCGGCGATTGTTATTCACCAACTCACGGATCTTCCCTACGCGCTCGAAGCCAGCAAGATGGTGGCCGCTCTGGCGCGCAATGCCCGCTTGCGGATCGAAGGGACGCGCAATCTCGTTGAAGCAGCGGTGCTTGCCGGCGCAAAGCGGTTGATCGCCCAGAGCATCTCTTTCATCTACGCAGAAGGCCCCACGCCACACCGCGAGGAGGATCCGTTGCTGGCCGAGACGGATCCCGTCTTTGGTGAGACGGTGCATGGCGTTGCGAGCCTTGAGCGGCAGGTTCTCGATGCGCCGCTGGATGGCATTGTTCTCAGATATGGGAAGCTCTATGGCCCTGGCACCGGGTTCGACGTGCCCGCTGCTCCTGGTTCGGTACACGTCAGCGCCGCTGCCAAGGCGGCACAGCTCTCGATTGCAAACGCTGTGCCGGGTATCTACAACGTTGCCGAGAACGATGGTTCGGTACTGACCGAGAAGGCTACCAATATTCTCGGATGGAATGCTGCCTGGCGACCAGATCAGTAACAATCAATCGGAACAACGGATCGAATAATGAAAAAACTGTATGCGGTATTGCTTTGCCTCTTCGCATTTCACGGGAGCTTGGCGGCGGACAATGCCGCCACTACTGTTGATGAAGGCGAAAAGCGGGCACACGCCGCCGGACTATCCCTGATCGGCACGCAGGGACCGGACCTTACATTGAAAACCATCGATGGCAAACAGATCAATCTGTCCAGCTTGCGTGGCAAACAACCTGTGTACCTGAAGTTTTGGGCAACATGGTGTGTGCCCTGCCGCAAACAGATGCCAGGCTTCGAGCACATCTATCAGAAGCAAAAGAAGAACATCACGGTGATCGCCGTGAATATCGGGTTCAGCGACGATGAAGCCGCCATCCGTTCATTCAAAAGCAAAGTAGCCATGAACATGCCGATCGTGATTGACGACGGCAATTTGGCAGGCGCATTGAATGTGCGCGTGACGCCGACACATTTGCTGATCGGCAAGGATGGGCACATTGCCTACATCGGTCACCTGGACGATGACAAACTGCACGCCGCGCTTGCCCGGGTGCTTGCCAGTGACAGCGATACAGGTACCATCGCTTCGGCACAACCGGTGACAAAACACAGTCCGGAAGAAATATTCAAACGCGGTGACGTGGTGGCGAAAATATCCGTCACTACCACTGACGGCAAAACAGTATCGCTTGCGACAAGCAATGGAAAACCACGCGCACTGGTGTTCACTGCACCGTGGTGCGAGTCCTATCTGGCGCACAGCCGACCTGCCGTATCGCAAGCCTGCCGCCGCGTCAGGGTCGAATCGGAACGCCTTGCAAAGAATGGTGAAGCCGAATGGCTGGCAATCTCTTCCGGCCTGTGGGCCAGCGAACAGGATTTGCTTGACTACAAAGCCACTGAAAAGATCAACATACCGCTGGCGCTGGATGCGGATGGGAAGGTCTTTCGCGCTTTCAACATACGGCAAATTCCTACCGTCGTTTTGATGGATGGAAACAATCGCATCGTTCAAGTGCAGGGGCCAAACGACCGTGACCTGAGAAAGGCGATGCAATCACTGCGGACACAATAAATATTGGTAAGTGTCCGCTTCAGCGCGTGATTGACCGGCCGGTTGTCGCCGAACCGAGATTGATGGGTGAATGTCGAAAGGGCATTTCGCGCGCGCAACGATAAATCAATCACGAAACCCGGATCCCCCAAACAAAAAGCCCCGGCCTTGCGGCACGGGGCTTTTTGTTTGGCAGTAGTCCGGTGTCAGACGCTGACGGTGTTGGCCACTTCGCTGAATTCCTCGATCTGGTCGAAGTTCATGTAGCGGTACACGTCGTCGGCCTTGGCATTCACGGCCTTGACCTGTTCGCGGTACTCGTCCGGGGTGGGCAGCTTGCCCATCAGGGCGGCCACGGCGGAGAGTTCTGCGGAGGCAAGGTACACGCGGGTGTCGATGCCCAGCCGGTTGGGGAAGTTGCGGGTGGAGGTGGACACGGCGGTGCTGCCCTTGCGGATCTGGGCCTGGTTGCCCATGCACAGGGAACAGCCCGGCATTTCCATGCGTGCACCGGATTTGCCGAGTACCGAGTAGTAGCCTTCCTCATTGAGGATCATGGCGTCCATCTTGGTGGGCGGGGCGATCCAGAGACGGGTGGGGATGTCGGACCTGCCGTCCAGCACCTTGCCCGCGGCGCGGAAGTGGCCGATGTTGGTCATGCAGGAGCCAATAAAAACCTCGTCGATCTTGTCGCCCTGCACTTCCGACAGGGGCTTGATGTCGTCCGGGTCGTTGGGGCAGGCGAGCAGGGGTTCAGTGACATCGGCCAGATCGATCTCGATCACCGCGGCGTACTCGGCGTCAGCGTCGGGCTGGAGCAGGGTGCCGTTGGCGATCCACTCTTCCATGGCCTTGATGCGGCGGCCTAGGGTGCGGGCGTCGGCGTAGCCCTCGGCGATCATCCACTTCATCAGGGTGATGTTGGAGCGCAGGTATTCGACGATGGGTTCCTTGTTCAGACGCACGGCGCAGCCGGCGGCGGAGCGCTCGGCGGAGGCGTCGGTGAGTTCGAAGGCCTGTTCCACCTTGAGATCGGGCAGCCCTTCGATCTCGAGGATGCGTCCGGAGAAGACATTCTTCTTGCCCTGCTTGGCCACGGTGAGCAGGCCCTGCTTGATGGCGTAGTAGGGGATGGCGTTGACCAGATCACGCAGAGTGATGCCGCGCTTTCCGGCTTCTGCCAGTGAACCCTTGAAGCGCACCAGTACGGATTCAGGCATGTCCAGGGGCATCACGCCGGTGGCTGCGGCGAAGGCGACGAGGCCGGAACCGGCAGGGAAGGAGATGCCGATGGGGAAACGGGTATGGCTGTCGCCGCCGGTGCCGACGGTGTCGGGCAGCAGGAAACGATTGAGCCAGGAATGGATCACGCCGTCGCCGGGACGCAGGGAAACACCGCCGCGGGCGGTGATGAAGCTGGGCAGGGTGCGATGGGTCTTGACGTCCACCAGCTTGGGATAGGCGGCCGTGTGACAGAAGGACTGCATCACCAGATCAGCGGAGAAGCCGAGGCAGGCCAGATCCTTGAGCTCGTCACGGGTCATGGGGCCGGTGGTGTCCTGGGAGCCGACAGAAGTCATGCGCGGTTCGCAGTAGGTGCCCGGGCGGATGCCCTTGCCCTCCGGAAGGCCGCAGGCACGACCGACCATTTTTTGCGCAAGGGTGAACCCCTTGCCCGAATCCCTGGGCGACTGGGGCAGGCGGAAAAGGGTGGAGGCGGGCAGGCCCAGGGCTTCGCGGGCCTTGGTGGTGAGGCCACGGCCGATGATCAGGTTGATGCGGCCGCCGGCGCGCACTTCGTCCAGCAGTACGGCGGTCTTGAGGGCGGCCTGGGCGATCTGGGCACCGTTCTTGAAAGCGGTGACGGTGGCGTTGGCGTGGTCCACCCTGAGCTCGATCTCGTCGCCCATGTTCATCTGGGAGACATCGATTTCCACGGGCAGGGCGCCGGCATCTTCCTGGGTGTTGAAGAAGATGGGGGCGATCTTGCCGCCGAGGCAGACGCCGCCGAAGCGCTTGTTGGGGACGAAGGGAATGTCTTCTCCGGTCCACCACAGCACGGAATTGGTGGCGGACTTGCGCGAGGAACCGGTGCCGACCACATCGCCGACGTAGGCCACCAGGTTGCCCTTTTTCTCCAGGTCGGCCAGCAGCTGGATGGGGCCGCGCTCGCCGGGTTTCTCGGGGGTGATGCCCTCGCGCGGATTCTTCAGCATGGCCAGGGCGTGGAGCGGAATATCGGGCCGTGACCAGGCGTCGGGGGCGGGTGAGAGATCGTCGGTGTTGGTCTCGCCACTGACCTTAAAGATGGTGATTTTCATGGTGGCGGGTACGTCGGGACGGCTGGTGAACCACTCGGCATCGGCCCAGGACTGGAGCACGCCCCTGGCGCTGGCATTGCCCTTGTCGGCCAGCTCCTTGACGTCGTGGAAATAATCGAACATCAGCAGGGTGAATTTCAGGGCTTTGGCGGCGGTGGCGCTGGTTTCGGCATCGGCCAGCAGTTCGATCAGAGGTTGTACGTTGTAGCCGCCCAGCATGGTGCCGAGCAGTTCGGTGGCCTTGACGCGGGAGATCAGGGGACAGGCTTGCTGACTCTTGGCCACGGCGGCGAGAAACTCGGCCTTGATCTTGGCGGCATCATCCACGCCGGCGGGAACGCGATGGGTGATGAGGTCCACCAGGAAGACTTCCTCGCCCCTGGGCGGGTTCTTCAGCAGGGCCACCAGTTCCTCGGTCTGCTGCTTGGACAGGGGCAGGGGCGGGATGCCCAGCGCGGCGCGCTCGGCGACATGCTGGCGATAGGCTTCAAGCATGGTGTTTCCTCTCGGATCGTAAGTTCAATTGAAAAAGCGGCTGAGGGCGTCGGGAGGCAACGCCATGCCGGTGACTTTGGCTCGCTGCAGCAGCTCCCAGTAATAGCGGTAGGAGGCGCGGTCGTGAAGCTTGCCGTTGTGCTGGATCGGCCCCCAGTGGGTGTTCTGGGCGGAGATCAGGATTGCGGTGGCTTCGCTCACTTCATCGAAGCCGGGACGCATGGCATCAACGATGGGCTGGATCTGGGAAGGGTGAATACTCCACATGCGCAGAAAGCCGAACTGCCGGCGGGCGCGATGAGCGTCCTGCCATACCACGTCGGTATCGCGCAGCTCGGTGGTGACGTTATGCGCCGGGACGATACCGGAGCCCAGTGCGGCGGCGGCGATCTCGCATTTGGCGCGGGCCACCAGCGGATGCTCGAACTGGCCCGGCGAGCGCATGGCATCACCAGGGATGGCGCCATGGTGGCCGCTGACGAAATCCATCAGGCCGAAGTCGATCGATTCCACATGGGGCTGGGAGGCGATATCCCAGACCTGGCGCAAGGCACCGTGGGTTTCAATCAGGACATGCACCGGGATTTTGCGCTCGATTCCGTGTTGCCGGCGCAATTCATCCAGAGCTTCGATCTGGGTGCGGACGTCGACGGCGGACTCGGGCTTGGGCAGCACGATGTAGGCGACCCGCTGGCCGGCGTGGCCGATGATGATCTCGAGATCCTGGCGCCAGTGGGGATGGGTGACATCATGAATGCGTGCGCCGAGGCGGCCAAAGTGGTTGGCACTCGCGTCATTGAGGACACTGGCGACCATTTCGGCATGGGCCTGCTCCTGGCCGGTGGGGGCGCCGTCCTCGCAGTCGCAGGTGATGTCGAAGATCGGCCCCAGTTCCAGCTGGAGCTGGAGGGCCTTGCGGATCAGCTTCTCGTTGCCGGCATAGTGTTCGCAGGCGGACAGGGCGGGGAAAGGCTTCTCGCCCTGGTAGAGCACATCGGCGGGATGGAGATGTCCCGATTGCATGAGGGGTATTCCTTCCCGCCGCCGATCCATCAGGACAGCATGCCCTTGACGCCTTCCTGCTCTTCCTGCAGTTCTTTCAGGGTGAAGTCCATTTTCTCGCGGGAGAAGGCGTCCACCTCCAGTCCCTTGACGCGTTCGTATTTGCCATTGGCGCAGGTGACCGGTACACCGTACATGGTGCCGGCGGGAATGCCATAGGAACCATCAGAGGCGATGCCCATGGTGACCCACTTGCCGTTGGTGCCCAGGGCCCAGTCACGCATGTGGTCGATGGCGGCGTTGGCGGCCGAAGCGGCGGAGGAGAGGCCGCGGGCTTCGATGATGGCGGCGCCACGCTTGCCCACCTTGGGGATGTATTCGTTCTTGTACCAGGCTTCGTCGTTCACCACGCCGGGGGCGGCCTTGCCGCCGATGGTGGCGTAACGGATATCGGGATACATGGTGGGCGAGTGGTTGCCCCAGACGATCATTTTCTCGATGTCATTCACGGTGGAGCCGGTTTTAGCGGCCAGTTGGGAAAGGGCGCGGTTGTGATCCAGGCGCAGCATGGCGGTGAAGTTCTCGGCGGGCAGGTCGGGAGCCGACTTCATGGCGATCCAGGCATTGGTATTGGCGGGGTTGCCGACCACCAGCACCTTGATCTTGCGGGAGGCTACCTTGTTCAGGGCCTTGCCCTGGGTGATGAAGATCTTGGCGTTCTCCAGCAGCAGATCCTTGCGCTCCATGCCCGGGCCGCGGGGGCGGGCGCCCACCAGCAGGGCATAGTCGGCATCCTTGAAGGCGACTTCGGGATCATCGGTACCGATCATGCCGGCCAGCAGGGGGAAGGCGCAGTCTTCCAGTTCCATCATCACGCCCTTGAGTGCGGCCTGGGCCTTTTCCATAGGCAGTTCCAGCATTTGCAGGATGACGGGTTGATCCTTGCCGAGCATTTCGCCACTGGCGATGCGGAACAACAGTGCGTAACCGATTTGTCCGGCTGCGCCGGTTACAGCGACACGAACGGGGGCTTTGGCCATTTGAATGACTCCTAGAAGCAGTTGGCGGAGAAGATTTCGCGAGCGGCAGGGCGCACGGGCCCGGCGGCAGGCGGAATAGGGAAAGCGTACGCGAGTGTAAAACGGCTTATTGCAGTGTGTCAAATAC
>JAFEDH010000003.1 GCA_018241695.1 Pseudomonadota bacterium
TATGGATGCCTAGTGTCGACTACGTAGTACCGTGCCGTTTCATAAATCGACTGGTTGTATGGGGAAATAAGATGAAAAAATTATTGGCAACGACGGCAGTTCTGATGATGGGTCTTCCGTATCAGGCTGGCGCGGCCTCCTTTAATCAATATGCCAGTTCGGTTGTCGGCTTTTCGTCCCAATGGTCTACCGGGCCCTGGAGTGCGGCCCAGGCCCTGGGGGCCCCGGATACGTTTGCCTACGGAGACATCGGAACGGCATGGGCGCCCGGACCTAAAAATGGAACGCTGGAATACCTTTCTCTTGACTTTGCGACCCCGGTGTACTCGACGGGCGCGACGATTCGGGAAACCTATGGCAATGGTTTTGTCTACCAGATCGATGCAATCGATACGAACAGTGGCTACCACACTGTCTGGAGCGGAACCGATCCCAGCCTGCCCGGTACCCCGGTTGATTTTTCCGTGACATGGGCCACTATGAGTTTTCAGACCGCTGGTCTCAAGATTTATGTGAACACCAATCACAATCTGGATACATGGGAAGAAATCGATTCGGTGACGCTTTCGGGAGACCTCCTTGCGCCCGTGCCCGAACCCGAGACTTATGCCATGCTCATGGCTGGCCTGGGTCTGCTGGGTGCGATGGCGAAGCGCAGGAAGCAGTCAACGTAATCCTTGCTGGTTTGGATGTATACAGACCCCACTCTGGTGGGGTTTGTTGCTTTCAGAAATTGATTCCCGACCATGAACCTTCTGGAGATGGCAGTCATGGCGGGTTTGAATGAATGGTTTCACACGACACCTCATGATCGTCCTCAATCTGATTTGTGATGCGGAGCATGCCTTCGATGGCTGGTTCGGCTCCGTCGATGCATTCGACACCCAGCAGGCCGATGGTCTGGTGGAATGTCCCGTCTGTGGGAACAAGAAGATTGCACGCCTGCCTTCCGGCCCGCGCATTCTCAGGCATGGTGCTTCTTCCGCTGCTGCCGAGAAAGCGGAACCAACCCGGAATCCGATGGCCGGCGTCATCCAGGCATGGATGGAGGAGGCAGCCCGCAGCGAGGATGTCGCCGAGCGTTTTCCCGACGAAGCAAGGAAGATTCATTATGGCGAGAAACCGGCACGCCCCATCCGTGGCCGTGCAAGTACGGACCAGACCCTGGAACTGCTGGACGAAGGAATACCGGTCCTGCCTTTGCCATTTCCCGCCAAGGGCGAGATGCACTGACCGCATCCTCCGGTAGTGCAGGATGCCGGTCGGTGAATGGCCTTCCATGTCTGCCATCACGATGCTCTCCCCGGTTGCCCCCCAGATCGGAAATGCCCTCACCAAGAACAGTACGGGCGTGGCGGAAACCATGACAGGCTGCTAGGGTCCAAGCAGCAGGATGTTTCCGGTTGTCCCGACTGTCATGCGTGGCCGGAGGGCAATGGGCATGGAGGAGGCAGGTCATGAGTCCGCTTGTGGCGACGCCCCGGCAAACCACACTGGAAGAACGCTATACGTTGCCTTCCGGGCGGGTTTATCTCAACGGCTATCAAACGCTGGTGCGCCTGCTGCTGCTCCAGCAGGAAAGGGATCGTGCTGCGGGGCTGAATACCGCAGGCTTTGTCTCGGGCTATCGCGGCTCGCCACTGGGGGGGCTCGATCAGACGCTCTGGGGTGCCCGGTCGCAGCTGGATTCCCATGCCATCCGATTCCAGCCGGGTATCAACGAAGATATGGCGGCCACGGCGGTATGGGGCTCCCAGCAGGTCGGGCTCTTCCCCGGTGCCCGATATGATGGTGTGTTTGCCTTGTGGTACGGCAAGGGGCCGGGGGTCGACCGTTGTGGCGATGTTTTCCGCCATGCCAATGCCGCCGGCAGTGCACGCCACGGAGGTGTCCTGGTGGTGGCGGGCGACGACCACGGAGCCAAATCGTCCACCCTGCCGCATCAGACCGACCATGTGTTCAAGGCGGTGCTGATGCCCATCCTGGCGCCTGCGGGATTGCAGGAATATCTGGACCTTGGGTTGCATGGCTGGGCCTTGTCACGCTATTCGGGCTGCTGGGTGGCATTCAAGGCCGTGGCGGACACGGTGGAGACCTCGGCATCGGTAAGTATCGATCCGGAGCGCGTCAACATCGTTCTGCCCACGGACTTTGAAATGCCGATGGAGGGACTCAATATCCGCTGGCCCGATCCACCACTGGCGCAGGAGCAGCGGCTGCTCCATCACAAGCTGTATGCCGCGCTGGCCTACTGTCGGGCCAACCGGCTCAACCGGGTGGTGATGGATTCGCCCCGTCCCCGTCTGGGCATTCTCACCTCGGGGAAATCCTATCTCGATGTTCGTCAGGCGCTGGATGATCTGGGTATCGATGTGGCACTGGCGGCCCAGGTGGGTTTGCGTGTCTATAAGGCGGGCATGATCTGGCCCCTGGAGGCCGAAGGTGTGCGCCGTTTTGCCGAAGGGTTGGAAGAAATTCTGGTCGTCGAGGAAAAGCGCCAGTTTCTCGAATATCAACTGAAGGAAGAGCTCTACAACTGGCGTGAGGATGTGCGGCCACGGATCATCGGCAAATTCGACGAGAAGGGTGAATGGTCCCTGCTGCCCACTCACGATGGCCGTGTGGATCATGGCCAGTGGCTGTTGCCGGCTGCGGGAGAACTGACCCCCGCACTCATCGCTCGCGTTATCGCAGGCCGTATCGGGCGCTACTTCACTTCCCCTGCCATGCGTGACCGTCTGGCATTCCTCGACACCAAGGAAAAAGCCCTCGCAGTGCGTGCCCCCATGCCGGATCGCCTGCCGGTGTTCTGTCCCGGCTGTCCCCACAACACCTCGACCCGTGTACCCGATGGTTCCCGCGCGACTGCCGGCATTGGCTGCCATTACATGGCCACCTGGCTGCCGGGACGCAGCACGGCCACTTTTTCCCACATGGGAGGCGAGGGCGTGGCCTGGGTCGGCCAGGCACCCTTTACCGAAACCCGTCATGTCTTTGCCAATCTGGGGGATGGCACCTATTTCCATTCCGGCATTCTCGCCATCCGTCAGGCCGTGGCAGCAGGGATGACCATGACCTACAAGCTGCTCTACAACGACGCCGTCGCCATGACCGGCGGACAACCCCTGGATGGCAAACTCAGTGTGCCGGTGCTGGCACGCCAGCTGATCGCCGAAGGAATCGCGGGCCTGGTGGTGGTGACCGACGGTACGCCGCGCAGCTATGCGGCAGATGATCTTCCCGCAGGAACACCGCTGCGCCATCGTGACACGCTGGATCAAATCCAGCGTGAACTGCGCGAAACGCCCGGAGTCACGGTGCTGATCTACGATCAGACCTGCGCCGCTGAAAAGCGCCGCCGCCGCAAGCGCCAGCGCTACTCCGATCCTCCGCTACGCATGTTCATCAACGAGCGTGTGTGCGAAGATTGTGGTGATTGCAGCGAACAGTCGAACTGTATGGCGGTGGTGCCGGTGGATACCGCGTTTGGTCGCAAGCGGGCCATTGACCAATGGGCCTGCAACAAGGATTACACCTGCCTCAAGGGATTTTGTCCCAGCTTTGTCAGCGTTGAAGGTGGCCGACTGCGACGGGGCAGGGCCATCGAGGCGGAGGAGGGCGGCTGGCCGGTATTGCCGGTCCCGGCAATACCGGAGCTGAATGGCCCTTATGGGATCCTGGTAACCGGTGTTGGCGGTACCGGCGTGGTCACCATCGGTGCCCTTGTCGGCATGGCCGCCCATCTCGACGGTCTGGGCGTGACCGTGCTGGATATGACGGGGCTGGCACAGAAGGGGGGCGCCGTGTTTTCCCATGTTCGTCTTGCACCACAACCGGATCAGCTTCATGCCAGCCGGATCGCCCACGGCGAAGCCGATGTGCTGATCGGCGGTGATCTCGTGGTCAGCGCCGGTATCGAGGCACTGACCAAGGTACGGGTCGGGCATACACAGGCCGTGGTGAACCGCGCCGAAACGCCGACCCTGGAATTCATTCACGACCCCGACTGCGGTTTTCCCCGTGCCAGCATGGAAAGCGCTATCACGGATGCGGTTGGCCCCGATCGGGTCCGCTTTGTCGATGCCACCGCGCTGACCACGGCGCTAGCGGGAGACGAAATTGCCACCAATATCTTTCTGCTTGGTATGAGCTGGCAGATGGGCCTGATACCGGTCAGCGCGGAATCTCTGGATCAGGCGCTGGCGCTGAACGCCACTGCGCTGGATCTCAACCGCAGGGCTTTCCTCTGGGGGCGGCGCGCTGCCTGCGATCCGGCAGCGGTACAGCACCGGGCATGGCCCGCCGATCCGGTTCCCCTGCAACCGGTCACGGTGGAGACGGAGATTGCACGGTTCGCTCTGGAACTGGAGGCGTATCGGGATGCGGATTATGCCCAGCGTTATCGCCATCGCATGGCACGGATTGCGCAATGGGAGCGCCCGACCGGAGCCACGCGCTTGCTCGAAGCGGTAGCCGGCAACTATTTCAAGCTGCTTGCCTACAAGGACGAATATGAAGTGGCCCGTCTGTTTTCCGGCACGGATTTCCGTTCCCGGCTGGATGCTGTTTTCGAGGGGGATTACCGGATCGCCTACCACTTCGCCATTCCCCTTCTGGGGGGAAAGCCGGATCGGGAAGGCCGGTTCCGTAAACGTCGCTATGGCGCATGGATGGGGCGAGTGCTCACGGTGCTGGCCAGGCTCAAGTGTCTGCGTGGCACGCGGTGGGATGTATTTGGCTACAGCAGGGAACGCCGCCAGGAACGGCAGTGGATCGCCGACTATGAAGCCGATCTGGAGCAGATCATCGCTGCACGTCCGGAGGATGTCATCGAGATCGCAATCGAACTTGCCCGGCTGCCCGAACGATTGCGGGGGTACGGTGCGATCAAGGCCCGTGCCGGTGAAAGCATGGCGCGGCAGCGGGCGGAACTGCTGCAACGATTGAGCGAGGCATCGATCGCAGCTCCTCCGGCACAGCAACGCCTGCGCGCGGTTGGCTAGAACGGGGGAGGGGAGTCCACCCGGACCGGTTTGCCCGTGACCGGATTGGGGAATTCGATGAGGCAGGCATGAAGCATCAGCCGCGCGGATGCTTCGCGGGATTCACGGGTTCCATAGAGATCATCACCGAGGATCGGGTACCCCAGATACTCCAGATGGACTCTCAACTGATGGGAGCGGCCTGTGACCGGTTCGAGTTCCACGCGGGAAGAGCGGGATGTCTCGTCGATTGACAATACCCGATAGCGCGTCAGGCTGGGGCGTCCCGCCTGGAGATCAATTTTCTGTCTGGGGCGATTGGGCCAGTCGACGCAGAGTGGCTGATTGATTTCTCCTTCCATCGGCCCGGTCCAGACGCCATGGACCCGCGCCTGGTAATGCTTGCTGACACGGCGCTCCTGGAACAGCACGCTCAACCGGCTCTGATTTTGAGGGCCACGGGCCATGACCACGATGCCTGAGGTGGCCAGATCGAGCCGATGCACGATCATCGCGTCGGGAAACTCCATTTGTACCCGGCTCAGCAGACAGTCGGAACGATCATCTCCACGGCCAGGAACCGTGAGCAGTCCAGCGGCCTTGTCCAGTACCAGCAATTGGCGGGAAACATGCAAAACCCGAAAACCCGGCCACTCTGGCGGGCGATACTGAAATTCGCTCACGGGAAGCGCCGGGATTGAAAGGTGGGATGAGGACTCAAGGCAAGGCAGTTGCAGAGCGCACGGCATCGGAAGCGTGGAATTCTACAGGGCCGACACCATCTCTTCCCGGGCGTGCAACGCCTGCGTCTGGATAGTTTCAGGGATCGAAGCCGGAAACCTGGAGTTCCTCGTCCTCGGGAATGGCATGAAGTGGCCGCCGCTGGGCCCATGCGTAGACAACGGGCAGCACCATCAGGGTCAGGGCCGTGGTGGTGATCATCCCGCCCACGATCACCAATGCCAGAGGACGTTGAGCCTGGGAGCCGATTGCGTGCGACAGGGCCGCCGGTAAGAGCCCGAGACCGGCCAGCATCGCTGTCATCAGCACGGGGCGCAGCCGCATGCCGGAGCCTTCGAGAATCGCCTGTCGCAGTTCGATGCCAGGTTGCTCCCTGAGATTCTTGATATAGGAAATCAGGATCACTCCATCCTGGATGGCAATTCCGAAAAGAGACAGGAATCCGATTCCGGCGGAGATGGAGAGTTCTTCGCCGCTGAGGTAGAGCGCGGCGATGCCGCCAATGGTGGCGAAGGGCACATTCAGCAGCACCAGCCCGGCATCCCGGGTGTTTCCAAACGTGGCATAGAGCAGCAGGAAAATGGTGAGCAGCGTCAGGGGGATCACGATGGCGAGTTTTTGCTGCGCCTCCTTCATCTGGTTGAATTGCCCATCCCACTGGATGTGATAGCCGCGGGGCAGGCTGACTTTTTCATTGACCAGTTTCTGCGCCTCGGCGACGGCGGAACCCAGATCGCGATCCCGCACACCGAACTTGACGGCGATGTATCGCTGTGCGGTTTCACGATAAATGAAGAAAGGACCATCGGTGATCTCGACGCGTGCCACCATGCTCAGGGGAACATGCTGCCCATCCGGGGTATCAACCAGAAGATTGCGGATTTTTTCAAGATCGTTGCGGTTCGGCTGCGGAAAGCGGACCGTCAGATCGAAGCTGCGCTCGCCTTCCAGGATAGTGGTTGCCGCATTTCCACCGATCGCATTGACCACGATATTTTCAACATCGGAAACGTTGACGCCGAACCTTGCTGCGGCGCTGCGATCGACCGTCACATTCAGCGTGGGTTGCCCCAGTTCACGGAAGACGCCCACGTCAACGATGCCTGGAACGGATTTGAGAATGCTTTCGATGCGAGTTGCTTTCCGGTCAAGCTGCTCGATATCCTCGCCGAAAATTTTTACCGAGTTCTCTCCCTTCACACCCGAAAGCGCTTCCGCCACATTGTCCTGGATATATTGGGAAAAGTTGTATGCGATACCGGGTATGCGTTTGAGATAGGCCTCGATTCTGCGCACGATATCATCACGGGTGACATTTTTCGGCCAGGCATCGGGGTTCTTGAACAGCGCTGAAAATTCCAGATTGAATACGCCAGTGGAATCGGTCCCGTCGTCGGGGCGGCCGATCTGGACGGAGACGGTCTGGATTTCCGGTTGCTGGTGCAGGTATGTCCTGATGTTGCTTGCAATGTCGGATGAGTATTTCAGATCGACCGTGTTGGGCAGGGTGACCCGGATCCACAGGTTGTTTTCATCAAGCGTCGGCAGAAAACTGGTGCCAAGATGGAATGCGCCCACCATTGCGATCACAAAAGCGAGAAGTGCGCTCCCCAGCACGGCCCTGGGATGGTCAAGCAGATAATTCAACAAGGGTTCGTAGCGTTTCTGCAACCACAAGACAAAACGTGGCGCATGGTGCGTGGTGTTTCCCTTGAATAGCCACGAACTCGCCGCAGGCACGAAGAGCAGGGCAAGAACGATGGATGCCATGAGCGCAAGCCCCATCGTCATGGCCATGGGGTGAAAAATCTTGCCTTCCACTCCACCGAGAATAAATAGCGGAGAGTAGGCGGTGATGATGATTCCGGTAGAGAAAATCATCGCCCGCTGCACCTCCGATGTCGCACTGATGATGGAGGGCCAGAGGTGATGCTTGCCTTCCTCAAGCTTGCTCATGATATTTTCGATGACAATCACGGCGGCATCGACAATCAGGCCGAAATCGATCGCGCCCAGCGAAATGAGATTGGCCGGCACCTTGAAAAGGTGCATGCCGATGAACGAAACACAGAGCGCCAGAGGAATCACGGCAGCCACCGCTGCGGCTGCCCGCAGCTTGCCGAGAAAGGCATAGAGCACGATCAGCACCAGCGAAATGCCGAAGAACAGCGCATGGGCGACGGTGTGTGTTGTCAGGTCGAGCAGGCTTTGCCGGTCGTAGAACGGGATGATCTTCATTCCCTCGGGCAGCCAGCCGCTCGCGTTGATTTCCTGGATGCGTTTTTTCACACGGTCCAGCATTTCCGTCGCATTACCACCCCGGCGCATCAGCACGATGCCTTCCACGGTTTCGTCCTTGTCGTTGAACTGGACCTGACCCAGCCGGGGAGCGTGGCCGATGGTGACTTCCGCGATATCGCCCACCCGTACGGCAACACCCTGGTTCACCGCAACGACGACATTGCGGATATCGTCAAGTGTCTGGATCAGGCCCACGCCGCGGACGACATAACGCTGCTCTCCCGCGGTGACCGCATCTCCACCCACGTTGGCGTTGGCATTGGTAAGCGCCGTGGTGAGCTGCGCAAGGGATACGCCGTATGCCTGAAGCCTGTCCGGCAGGGGGCGGACCTGATATTGCTTGACCACGCCGCCAAAGCCGGAAATGTCGGCAACACCGGGTACGGTCTTGAGCCACTTGTAAATATCCCAGTCCTGATAGGACTTGATCGTCATCAGATCATGGCGATCACTCTCGACCCGGTAGCGCAGCACCTCGCCGAGTGCATCGGCATCCGGGCTGAGCTGGGGCTGGATGTTCTGGGGGATGTTGGCAGATGCCAGATATTGCTGCACATTGGTCCGGGCCCGGAATGCATCCGTTCCCTCATGAAACTGCAGGGTGACCACGGAAAGGCCGAACAGGGAAACCGAACGGAGCGATTTGATATCGGGGACGCCTGCCAGCGAAACTTCAATCGGAATCGTCAGGTTCCGTTCGATCTCCAGGGTGCTGCGCCCCGGCCACTGGGTGATGATCTGGACGTTGAGCGGGGAAATATTGGGATACGGTTCGATCGGTAGCCGGGAAAAGGACCAGGTGCCCAGTATGGCCAGGCCGATACAAAGCATCAGGATGATGGCCCTGCGCCGCAGGACCTGATGAATCAGCTCATTGGTAAAGCGCTTCATGATGTACAAGCTACCGGATCTATTGTGCGCTGATCGCTTCGCTGATCAGGGAAGCACCTTCCACAACGATCCTGTCCCCTGCGGACAAGCCGGAAAGTACGGCGAGCTGGTCATTGCTGGCGAGAGTGTCGGTAGTGACTTTCTGCCGCCGGAACAATTTTTCCGAAAGTTTCACAATGACGTACTGATCCTGCCTGATCGATATCACCGCCGATTTCGGTACGACGATGGCATCACGTGTCCCGAGGCTCACGCTGGCCAGCGCAAAGACCTCGGGGCGTAGAGATCCATCGCTGTTTTCCACAGTACAGCGGACCGGCAGTGTATGAGTCACGGGGTCGATGGTCGTGCCGATGAAATTGACCCGGCCTTCGAACTTGCGCCCGGGCAGCGCGGGGACCTCCAGTTGCAGAATTTGTCCAGCCTTGATGCGTGCATAGTCCTGTTCGTAAATATTGCCTACGAACCAGATGTGGGACGTGTCGGAAACAGTCATGAAATTGTCGCCGACATTGAGAAATGCGCCGGGGTCCATATTCCGCTTGGTCACTGTTCCCGCGATGGGCGCCCGCAATGGTAGGTGGGTTTCGATCACGCCGCTGTTTTCGATCCGGGCAATGTCGTCACGATCCCCCCCCAGAACCAGGATGCGGTTTCTGGCGGCATCTTCGGTTGCCTTGGCATCCTCGGCCAGATCGGTTTGTTTCGCGGATTGAAGCGTGCGATAGGTATTGTGAGCCAGCTGCAGCTCTTTTTGCGCGGATATCCAGTCGGGGCTGTAGAGATAGGCGAGAGGCTGTCCCGCCGCTACTTTTGCGCCTTCGAACACCGCGATCCTGTCGAGCCGGCCAGCCACTCTTGAGGACACCAGGTGCAGGTGTTCCGCATCGAAGGCGAACTTCCCCGAAATCCTGAAGGTATCTGGAATCGATGCGGTTTTCACTTCAGCGGTCTTGATGAAATCGCTGGAAAACCCGGAGGAGGGGGCAGTCCACTCATCTCCGGGCCTGGCTGTGGATTTTGCCGGATTCGTCGATACACGAGCCGGTACCGGCTCGGTTTTCTGCAGGAGGCTATTGGCGATCAGACCAATGCCGATGCCCGCACCGACCAGAACCACAGGGCGAAAGAAGCGATTGAATGACATGGTTGATTTTTATTGGCTGTTATTCATGAGTGAGAGGAGCACCCACTGCCGCCTCCAGGGAGGACCAGCTCTGTGCGGCAGCGCTTTCAGCCTGGAGCAGGGCAAGTTCGGTATTTTTCAGATTCGACTGGGCCAGCAGAAGATCCGAAAATGCCGTGCCATTGTTGGTCGCATAGTTCTGGCTCATGAGGCGCCAGGCCGCGTTGGCTTCGGGCAACTGCCGATCACTCAGGAACTGGACCTGTTTGACGGCCTGGAGCCAGGTGTTGTAGGCGGAAGCCACATTCAGCAGCACCTGCTGGCGCATCGCCTGATCGCTGGATTGCACCGCCATCAGATTGGCGCGTGCCTGGTCCTCGCCAGCCTTTTCCTTTTCAAGAAACCAGGTAGGCAGCACGATATCCAGTTCCATCCCGAAAGTGTTGCCGGAAAGGCCCCAGGGCGGGTGATCACTGATCTTGGTCACAATCACCTGAAAGTCGGGCAGGTAGGCTTTCCGTGCGTAGGTCACGCCCTTTTCTGCAGCCGCCATCTGGTAACCCGATCCCTTCAGGGCAGGATTGTTTTTCAGAGTGAGCAGTATGAGCTGATCGAGGGTTGTGGCATCGCGTTGAATTCCCGGAATTTCTCCCGACACCGCAAGCGGTTGTTGCGGATCGCGACCAATCAGCGTATTCAGGGTTTGCCGTAACGTATCGGTTTGTCTTTGCAGCGCGAACAGATCATTTTGAGCGCTGCTCTGGGCCACCTGGGCATTGAGATAATCGCCATAGGCGGCTGCGTTGTTTGCGTAGCGGATCTTGGTGATGCGCTTGATTTGTTCCAGCCGCTGAATATTGTCCTGCGACACGGTTTCCTGACGGAGCGATGCCAGCAACTGATAAAAGATCCCCTTGACCTGGGACTGCAATTGTTGTTCAGTGAAGGTGACCTGCGTGCCGACCGTATCTGCCTGATCCTTCGCGATGGCGCCCGCGAGCGCTTTTTTACCGAAAAGCTGGAACGGTTGGGTCAACGTGTAGCTGAATCCTTCCGATGCGCCGAGCCTGAAGGGGCTTCCCGGAATCGGATTCTGAATCAGTCCGATCTGGGGATTGCTGGAGGCTGTGGCTTGCGGTATCGCAGCCTGGGCGGCCAGATGCAACTGACGGATCTGCTCCAGTTGGGGATTCTGCGCTTTGGCGATCTGTAGCAGTTCCGGCAGCGACAGTGGTTGTGCCGCGTAGGCGGTCCAGGGGAGGAAGCTGACCAGGCAGAGCAAAAAAAGAGTGGTTTTTACGGTGTGGAGTAGAAGATTCTTCATGCCTTTTTTGGAATGCCATTATCCCGGAGCAAATTTTCTATCCGGGTACTGCTTCAGATACGATTCTATCCACCGGGTTCTTTCCGGGGGCTGACATTTTGTCCTTCGATGTCTATTCCAGCTTCAGTTGTTTGCCGTACATCCAGATACTCAAGATCACCATCATTTTCCGTATCACGATGTGCATAGCATTGGTGGCCACATCCTGCTTGATGATTTTTCACCCTGAAACAAACAGAGAGGGGTTTTCTCCGGATTTCAAAAGTGGGCAGATAAATCCGTCTGAAGCTATATTGGGATCGGTATATTATATTTTACATAATGCACATTATTTACTTTACGGACGACGCCTAAACCCGCCACCAGCCGTGGCGAGACCGCTCCCGTAAATACCGAAAGAACTCCACGCCAGCGTGCCCACGACCGCGCAAAGCATCGCGGCACGCGAAAGAAAACCCCGCCAAAACTCCGCCCGGACCGGGTTCTTCTCCTGCTGACTCTCCACGTCCGCAATTACGGACGACGGATCGAGTTCGAGGGTGATGGCGATCTTGGCCGCGAGGTAGGTGTTCATCCCCTGCTTGCCCTTGCGGATCGCGCTCAGGTCCTGCTTGCTGACGTCCAGCCGCTTGGCCAATTCGTAGTCTGACGAAAGTGATAGGCGGGCCTTGGCGGCATCCAGATATTCAGCGGCATTCATCGTTTTCCCCTTCGGGCGTCAATACACGTTGCGGAATGTAGTCGGGTTTCTCTGACTTGACAACGTCGGAATTTCCGACCACTCTTCGGGCCAGTCGGAATTTCCGACTACTTACCCAAACGTCAAAGGAGTGCGAAAAATGAATGCCCAAGTCCAGGAACTGCAAAAGCAAACCATCAAGGCCAACCAAATCCTCATCGTCGGTCGCGTCGAAGACGTCCGCCGCTGGGAATCCGGCGACGGCTGCACGGTGACGGTGATCTCGCCGGCCCCGGATGAGTACTCCCAGCCCAACACCTACGAAATCCAGACCACAGGCCGCGCCCAGGTCCGCAAGGGCGACGACTTCAAGCAGCTCTGCACCCTCTCCGGCTGGATGAAAAAAGGCCGCGACCCCGGCCAGAAGTTCAACAACCTCCGTCTGCGCGCTGTCGAAGCCTTCTGAGGGGCCGGCCATGGACGACGTCCTGCAAGCGCTGGCCGAGCAAATGATTGTTCCCCTCGAAAAGGAACGCGTGGAGCTGGTGGCATGGCTCGAAGCCGGTAACGGCGTGACCGCGCCCACGGTCGTTCTCGGTGCTGTCTATGCCCGCCTCGGCGAGCTCCACCGGGAGATCATTGATCTGCGCTACCCGGGAGGCTCGCGCCTGTGACCCCCCGCTCCCGGTACGAGGCCCGCGTCCTCCCCCTCCGCTCCTGCTCCCTGTGCGAACACCAAGCCCCCCTCGGCGACGGTGACGCTTATTGCGCCCAAGGGATCGGCCCGGGTCGGATGCCGGCCTCCCCGGGAGGCTTTTTGTGTCGTTGCCATGGCTTCGAATATCGCCGGGCAATACTTGAGTGCGAGGCAGGGGAATTAGGGGTTTTGACACCGATGCACTTAATAACCATCGGTGTGGAGTCTCAAAATGAGACAAATTGGGGTCCGGAGGCCGTGTCGTGAAACAAACTCCGGTTTGTTCCACGCCCGTTTTTATCGATTGGGCCGACCTGTTCCAGCGCCACGGATCGGACACCCTCCCGGTGGTCGGGTCCGGTCGGCAGGTCCGCACGGACCTCGACATGGACAAGCTGGAAGCGGAAACCATTCGCAAGCTCAACTTCGAGGGGTCGCACTCCACTCAGGTTCAGGTCTGGTCTGACGGCCACGCCCAATGCCTGCGCGGCAATGTGGGGCGCTGGGGCCGTCCGGACAACGTCTGGAACCTCGACTGGGCCGACACCTTGGCCAAGGCCAACACCATCGCCCAAGAGCACGGCCTCCGGGACTTCACCCCCGGTGAGCATTACCTCAAGGACTCCGTTTCCAAGCATGACGCGGAACGGGGGATTTTCGAGGGTTGGACGGGGGCGCGCTGCTCCCGGCTGGATGTCACGGCCAACTACCAGACCGGAAGCCATGAAATGGCCCGCCACCTCTTCCAGTTCGTCGGCGGCCTGCGGGCGGCCCGCATCAGCAAATCCCGTCTCGGTGAAACCACGCTGGTCTGGGGCTCGGGTGGGAGCGCGAAACAGGTTGAGCTTTACCTCAAAGGCCCGGAGCTACTGGCCCACGCCAAGGGCGATCTGGAAAAGGCCCGCGTCAAAAAATCGGACATTTATCAATTCTGCATGGACGTGGGTCTGGTGCGGATCGAGTGCAAGTGGCGGCGCGGCTTTCTACGTGACCACGGAATGAATTTTGTTGGGGGCATCAACATGGGAAAAATCGAAGCGCTCTATCGTCGGGAAACCGCTTTCCTCCTCGACGCCAACCCGGACCGGCTGGTCCATCTGGTGGATGCCATGCCGAAGAAGCTCAAGCTTTACGCGCTGGCGTGGATGGACGGGCGCGACGTGGCCGGCATGGTGTCGCGCGCCACCTTCTACCGGGTCGCCAAGGGCCTGCGCGAGTACGGCTTGGACATTGCAGAGCCCCGGGCCGCCTCCTCCCATGCCGAAGAGGATCTGCAAAAGATGCTCGACGCCCTGCCCCGCTTCTCCCTGCGTCCCCTCGGCATGCCCGAGTGGTACGAGGCCAGCAGCTACGAACGGAAGGCCGCGTAATGGCTCTCTGCGTCCAACTGCAAAACGGCGCCATCGTCACGGACTCAACGCCCCCGGAGTCCTGCACGGGTTATGTCCTGCTTACCGGCCCGGAGTACGCCTCCATGGGCAATTCGTCCATCTGGACCCTGCCGGATGCCCAAGCCGGTGCCCAACTCTGGGCGCTGGGCCTCATGGCCGTGGTGCTGCCCGCCTTCGTCGCGTGGTGCATCCGCGCCATCTGGTCCCCCCTCGAAAGCTGATTTCACGGCGTGACAGGCTTGCTCCCGGCCTGCCGCGCCTCCTCAATCTGGGAGCATGGAGAAATCAAATGCAAGTCACCCGCAATGTCGCCATCAAGTACGGTCTGGGTCTGGGTCTGGCCGCTTCTGCCGCTTCGTCCTTCGCCGCCGGCATCGACCTCACCCCCCTGACCAGCGCCATCGACCTCACCACGGTGGTTGCCGCCATCATGGCCGTGGCCGCGCTGAAGTTCGCCCCGCAACTGACCAAGTTCGCGGTGAATTCCATCAGCAAGATGTTCCCCAAGTAAGACGGGAGCAGGGCACGGGGGACGCCCCGTCGCCCACCTCATCATGATTTGGCTCGCCCTTCTTTTTTTTTCCGGAACGCTCGCGGGCGCTCTGGTTTCCCACGCCCTCTTCTGATGCGACTCGTCCGCGCCCTGCTCTGGTTCGCTGCCGGCTTCCTCATGTCTGCCTGGGCGGTGTCTTCCTACGCCTCGGTGACGATCTGGTCTTACCAGTTCGGCCACGCTGGCACCCTTTCTTTTCCGGCCACGGTGACTTCTGGCTATGCGGATGCTGCCAGTGCGGAAGCGGCGGCGGATGCGGCCCAGACGGCTTCCAAGTGGGTGGATGGCACCACCTACACCTGCGTTTCCACGGGCGCATGGTCAGCCTCCGGTGACTACCGTTCCCACCAGTGCAGCTATAACCATACCGTCAGCGGCTACAACGGCATCAATGACATTGCCGTGCAGGCGTACTGCGGCTCGGGCACCTCCTATAGCAAGGGCTCTTGCTCCGGTACTCAATGCACCTCGACCGCCATCGCCGCAGGTCCGGCCTACTTCACCAATCCGGCCTCACTGGCTTGCGCCTCGAACGGTTGCTTCGCCTCCTTCGCCATGGTCAATAGCCCGGGCAGTCCGACGGCACAAGCCATCTGGGGGGTGGATAACGGCGTCGCCGTCTATCGCGTCTGGGGCATGTACACCTACAACGGTGGCGGGGCCTCGGACGTCTGCACCCAAGGTGCGCTCAATCAGCCCGCCATGCCTTCTCCCTCGGCCAATGCGCCCACGGATACCTGCGCCGCTGGGCAGTTCAAGACCACCCAGAATGGCAAGACCGTCTGTGTGGATGCCTCCACGAATAAGGCCGTGCCCACGGGTCCGCAGTTCGTTTCCGGCACGTCTTGCACCAGCGTCACCAATGCCGACAACACCATCACGCAAACCTGCGTGACGCAGGCCCCGGACGGTTCCACCACCAGCAAGGCGACGACGTACCCGGCCAACACCCCGGCCACGGCCATGCAACCCGCAAGCTCCTCTTCTACCTACACGCCGGGTCAGATGACGGACCCCAAGCAGTCCTACTGCGCCACCAATCCTTCCGCCTGCGGCATGGGGGGCGGCGGCGGTTCTTCCGCTCCTGCCACCAACCCGGCCACGGGCCAGCCGCAAGGCTCCATGGGCGACTACTGCGCCCAGAACCCCACGGCCAACGGCTGCAAGACCACGACGCAGGGCACGGCGGCCACGGTGCAGAACCTCTACAACGCGGACGGTAATGGCCGGTCCTTCTCCAACTCGGTCACCACTTTCCAGAACACCATTCACGGCTCGGCCATGTATTCCGCCACGGGCGGTTTCTTCCACGGCCCCAGCTTCTCCGGCAGTTGCTCGGGCCTCTCCACCAGCTTCACCCTGCTCCACTCCTCCTTTTCCCTTGACCTCACGCCCTACCTCTGCGGCGACATGGCGCAAGGGCTCTACGCCTTGCTCAAGGCGGGCATTCTGCTGGCCGCCACGGTGGCCGCGTTCTCGGTGGCGATCCTATGACCGACAACTGGCTCACTGCGCTGACGACGTGGCTCCTCGGCCTCGTTCAGTCCGTTTTCTCCTCGCTGCTCACCTTCATCCATGACGCGGCGCTCTGGCTGTTTGACGGGGTGCTGCAAGCCATTGCCGGCTTGGTCGCCGCGATCCCGGTGCCGTCCTTCCTCTCCTCGGGCTTGAACCTCGACGGCATTTTTAGCGGCTTCCCCGGCTATGCCTTCTATCTGCTCAACCAGCTATCCATCGGGACCGCCTTCGGCATCTTCACTGCCGGGGTGATGTTCCGCCTCACGCGCAAACTTTTCACTCTGGGCCAATGGTGACGACATGCTGATCTTCCACGAGGGCCTACCTGGCCACGGCAAGAGCTACGCCGCGATCAAGGACTACCTGATCCCCCAACTCGCTGCGGGTCGCCACGTCTATGCCCGGATCAACGGCCTCGATTTCGACCGCATCGCCGAGGTGCTGGAAAAGGACCGGGCCTATGTCGAAAATCTCCTTCACCCCGTGGCCGAAGAGGACGTTCTCCGCATCTACGAAATCGCCCAGAACGATTCCTTCGTGATCTGGGACGAACTGCAGAACTTCCTCCCCTACCAGCGCGGCAAAAAGGCCCTCGCCGATCCCCGCCTGCAGCAGTGGATCGCGGAACATCGTCACCACGGTATCGATGTGCTCTTCATGGGTCAGGTGATGACGGACTGCCATACCTTCATCACCAACCGGGTGGATCAACTGGTGGTGTTCCAGAAGCGGGACGTGTTCGGCAAGGCCAACGAATACACCTGTATCGTGAAGAAGCCCATCCGCAAGGGGGACAAGGTCGCCTTTGAAACCGTCTCCACCAGCAAGGCGGAATACGATCCCAAGTATTTCGGCCTCTACGCCAGCCACAAGCCGGACACCCTCAACAAGGAAACCTTGACGGATGATCGGGCCAATATCTGGAAGCGCCCGATCTTCCGTAAGTGGCTCCCCCTCTATGGCCTCCTGCTGGTCGCCGCCGTGGCCTACCTGTGGCATTTCTTCCATGGCGGGGTCGCCAATAGCGTCGCGCCTGCTCAAGCCGCCCAGACGCCCGCCAAGGGCTTGCAGCCGGGCCAGACTACCCCTCCCCCACCTTCTACCGGAAAGACCAGCGGAGGGCCGTCCAAGGTCGGCATGACGGACGGAATAATCCCGGACTCCCCTGCAGACCTGATTCAGGACTTGACCCAGAAGAACCGCATCCGGTTGATCGGCACCTGGCGGTTGCGCGGACTGGCCCAGAATGGCGTCATCGAGTGGCGCGATCTGGGCGGCAACCTCGTGCAGGCCATGAGCTTCCGCGACATTGAGGGCTTGGGCTACACCATCTTCGTGAATACCGGCAATTCCATCGCCGTGATCCAGCGCGGGGATGTTCGCTATGTCGCCACGAACTGGCAGATCGACAAGCGGGAGGCCGTCGCCACGGAATCTCAGCAGGAACGCATCAGGGGCAGGCCGTACGCGGGCGGGAATTTTTCGCGTAGCGAAAATTCCCAGCCCAGCGACACGGGTCCGCCCGGGCCTGTCGCCTCTGCCTCGGGGGTGGCTCAATCCCCCAGCGCTGTTCTGTTCGCCCCTCAGCCCCTCCCGGACCCTCCCCATACGCATGCCTTCG
This sequence comes from Pseudomonadota bacterium, assembly GCA_018241695.1. Classification (GTDB taxonomy): domain Bacteria; phylum Pseudomonadota; class Gammaproteobacteria; order Burkholderiales; family Rhodocyclaceae; genus Denitratisoma. The sequence goes on from JAFEDH010000003.1 coordinate 17,825, forward strand.
CGTCAGTGGAATGACGGTCCAACAAAAACGCAGTTACCGCCAGCCATCCACATAGCGGGTCCATCAAGACCCGGTCTGTGGGTGGGTGGGAATTCGGTAACGGCTTTCAGAGGAAAACTGCTCAAAATGCAGTCGGTTTGACTTTGCCCGCCAGTGACGCGGGTTTCTGCTAGGTATCCCCCGACTTTTCCACAGATTCTGTGGGAAAGTCTTAGAACCTTGAGCGTTATTGCTTTGGCATGCAAGATGTGATAAAGCCCGGCAGGACCGGGCTTTTCCCGTCATCCGGAATAATCCAGACAACATAAACCGCCATTATTTACCTTTTTAATAGTGATATCAAACTGCCCGAATAAGGTCAAAACGTTCAGAGAGAACGCTATCGAGACTTTCGGGAGCTTTTGATCAAATCCGCAATAATTTGATTTCCCGCCTTCGTGGCAAGGTCCGACGCAGTCAGATCGGATGGATTTCGCAGATCCGGATCTGCCCCCCGTGCTAAAAGCATCTGCACGGCTTCCTTGTGGCCATTCCGGGCAGCCAGCATGAGTGCCGTTTCGCCATTGGGACCCACCTGATTTACGGAAGACTTGTTATCGAGCAAAAGCGCTGCAACATTGGTCCAACCCGCGTACGCGGCATACAGCAAAGGACTCCAGGAACCGTTATCACGCTCCGCGGTTGCTCCGAAGGACAACAGTTTTTGAACACATGCCAAGTGCCCATGATAGGCTGCCAACATCAGTGCATCTTCATTGAAGTTATTATTTTTCAAATAATTAGCATGGATTTTTAAGAGTGATTCTAGGAGTTGGAGGTTGCCGTTGCGAGCTGCGATCATCAACAGGCTGTTACCGCGTGCATCCACGGTATTGGGGTCCATGCCGCGCCGGATGAGATCCATCACGGTGTCGGTCTGATCATTGTTTGCGGCGATCAGAATATCGTCATACACCCCGGCCCAGAGAGGGAAAGCAAGGGTGAGTAGAAAGATCAGAAGGCAGTGGCGGATTACTTTCACGGTCATGTCCTTTGAGCAGAGCTGAAAAGCCGGAAGAAATTCTCCGTAGTCTGCTTTGCCAGAATCTCCAGCGGGATATCCCTCAGTCTGGCGACTTCCTCTGCCACATGTCGGACATACGCGGGTTCGTTGCGTTTGCCGCGATGAGGTACGGGAGCAAGGTAGGGGCAATCGGTTTCTACCAGCAACCGGTCTTCGGGTATTAGGGGAACGAGGGCTTTCAACGCGGTGGCATTCTTGAAGGTGACAATGCCGGAAAAAGAGATATGGAAATTCAGGGCCAGGGCGCGCTCCGCGATTTCAGCGGATTCGGTAAAGCAATGAAAGACACCCCCTATCGCCCGGGCGCCCTCCTCCTCCAAAATCCGCAAAGTATCTTCGGCGGCATTACGGGTGTGGATAATCAAAGGCTTGGCACATGCGAGAGCAGCACGTATATGACGCCGAAATCGCTCGCGCTGCCATTCCATATCCCCTTCCAGCCGATAATAGTCGAGGCCGGTTTCACCGATCGCTACCACTTTGGGATGCCGTGCCAGCGTCACCAGTTCTTCCACCCCCGGATCACGCCCTTCCTGATGATCCGGGTGCACGCCGACGGCCGCAAACAGGTTTTGATGGGCTTCCACCAGTGTCAGGACAGAAGGCAGGCGTTCGAGGGTTACGCCGGCGATCAAACCCCATCCCACTCCCTGGACTGCCATGTTTTCCAGTAACTGAGGTATTTCCGTAGAGAAATCGGGGAAATCGATGTGGCAATGGGAATCAACAAGTTTTTGCATGGGGAGGCAGCATCAGGCTTGAATCGGGGCAGTTGCGGCAGCAAGCCGATATGCGATTTCTTCAAGAAAGAGCTGGGTATTGAGTGGATGGCGGCAGGTTGCACGAATTTTCAACAAATCCTCGTGGCAACGCATCAACCGGGCCGGATTGGCGCGGGCTGCCGTTTTCCCAAGGGAATTGGCGTGATCCGTCAGATAACGGGGCATCACGCCATGTCTGCAACGATTGAGATCACAAACCCATTTTTGGACAGCATCCACCAGAGCCTCAAGACCTGATGTCTTTTCAGCCCCCAATTGAGTGCTCCATTGGGCCGCTACCGACAAGGCATCAATGGGTATTTTTGTTAGTGGCGCCAGGAATTTTGTCGTGCTGTCCGGTGTTCCCGTCGTCTCGGCGGATAAGGCCCTGAGCGGTAACCCTCCCACCAATGCAAGCTCCTGTGCCGCCAATTTAACCCCCTGTTCACGCAGCCAGTTCTCCGCAATGTGGGGATCGGGACGGTCAAACAACACTTTTCGGCATCGGCTGAGCAAGGTTGGTAATAAAGCTCTCCATTTCGAAGAAACAATTAAGAAATAAACAGATGGTGGTGGTTCTTCAAGTATTTTAAGAAGTGCATTGACCGCAGCCATATTCATGGCATCTGCCGGATCGATGATAATGACTCGGCTTCCATTCCGATGGCTTCCCACAAAAACGAAATCCTCCAGAGCGCGTACCTGATCGATCCGTATCTGGGTACTCGGCGTTTTTCTGGCTGCCTTGGCTGTACCGGAGCGGTCACTCTCATCTCCAACCCCCTCCTCATCTTCACGCTCAAAAGTCAGCTTGCGAAAATCGGGGTGATTGCCTAAGGCGAACCAATGACAGGCTTCACACCGTCCACATGCATATGATCCGGCGGGATCTTCGCAAAGCAGGCGTGAGGCCAACGCTTCGGCGAATGCACTTTTCCCCAGGCCGCCCGGCCCCGCCAGCAACAACGCATGTGGCAGATGTTGGGGGCTGGCAAGCAAAGCATCCCACGTCGGAAGAAGCCATGGAAGTATTTTTTTAACAGACACTTGTAACTTTTTCCTCAAGTATTTTCTTTATTTGAGGAACAGTCATGGCTGCATCGATCTTGCAAAACCGATGGGGCCATTCCTCCGCCCGGCGATGGTAGGCCTTGCGAACCCGTTCGAAAAATTCCTGTTGTTCCTGTTCGAATCGATCAGGGGCCTGCCCGGTTTTCTGTAGCCGCATTCTGGCAACCGTGACATCGAGATCGAAAAGGAAGGTTATATCCGGCTGTAACTCACCCTGGACCCAATGCTCCAGTTGCATCAGCCTTTCCCATGTCAGCCCCCTACCCCCGCCCTGATAGGCAAACGAGGCATCGGTAAATCGGTCCGATACTACCCAGTCCCCCCGAGTCAGGGCGGGTTCGATGACCTCCGCAATATGCTCACGCCGGGCAGCAAACATAAGCAGAGCCTCGGTTTCCAGATGCATCGAATCGGCCAGAAGAAGACTCCGCAGTTTTTCACCCAAAGGCGTACCACCGGGTTCCCGGGTGATCACAACCTGATGCCCGCAGGTACGCAAATATTCGGCCAGCCAGACGTGATGTGTGCTTTTCCCCGCACCATCGATGCCCTCCAGCGTAATGAATCGGCCCCTCATCCGGTTTTTCCTTTGTTTTTCTGATAGCGGGCAACCGCCCGGTTGTGCTCATCCAGGGTGCGTGAAAATTCGCTGTGGCCATCCCCCTTGGCGACAAAATAATATTTGTCCGACACTGGCGGATTCAGTGCGGCATGCAAGGCTGCCAGTCCCGGCATCGAAATCGGGGTTGGCGGTAATCCTCCCCGGGTATAGGTGTTGTAAGGAGTATCGGCCAGCAGATCACGCTTGCGCAGATTGCCATCAAAATTCTCCCCCATCCCATAAATTACCGAAGGATCGGTCTGCAACAGCATCCCCGATTGCAGACGATTGATGAAAACAGCGGCAATCTGGGAACGATCGGCAGCCACGCCGGTTTCTTTCTCGATAATCGAAGCCAGGGTCAGCGCCTCATAGGCCGAATACAGTGGCAGATTGGATTTCCGTTTTGCCCATTCGTCGGCGAGATGTAGATGCATGGCTCGATAGGCACGCCCAAGCACATCGAAATCACTCACATGTTTGGTGAAAAGATAAGTATCCGGGAAGAACAATCCTTCCGGGTTGGTTTCGGCAGCGCCAAGGCGGGCCAGGATTTCCCGGTCGGTCAGTCCGGTGCTGTCATGGCGCAAATCAGGGTCGGCATCGAGCTGGGCACGAAACTGACGGAAGGTTCTCCCCTCGACCAAAACCAGTTCTCCCTGGGAAACATCACCATGGGTAAGTTTGGCCAGCAGACGCAAAGGCGTCACGCCACTTTCGATCTCGTAGCTCCCGGCCTTGATATCCGCTGCCTTGCCCAGTATTCGCCCCAGCAGGGAAAATTCCCAGGGAGGAAAATCAACTCCGGCATCGGCGATCAAGCGGGCACTGCCTGACAATCCGGTACCGGGTGGAATGGTGAATTCCAGCGGGGATGTGCGTAGCAACAAGGGGTGGGTTGCGAACCAGGTTCCGGCAACAGCCAGACCAATGGCAACCAGCACTATCAGCAAGGACAAGCGCTTGAAAAAAGCCATGACACGGAGACGAAGCGGGAACAACGCAGGGGATAGCGCTGCCTATAATAGCCCACCTGTCCATGGCATTCTTTCAAGACATCATGCAATCCTGGCAAGAAATCCTGAATCAGTTGCAAACCCGTGCCCAAGCCGCCGATACCCTGCTGGCTGAAGCCAGAATGGCCGCACATGACACCATTGCAAGCCCCTGGCTCGATATTGGGCTGATCCGAGCTTCAGGTGAGGAGGCGCCTGGTTTTTTGCACAATCTTTTCACCAATGATGTGGCAAACCTGCCAGAGGGTGGTGTTCGACGTGCTGCTTTTTGTACTCCGAAGGGACGCATGCTGGCCGATTTTCTGATCTGGCGCGACAACGAGGATTTCCTGTTGCAGTGCGCAGCAGATGTTCATGGCGCCATGCTCAAGAAACTCTCCATGTATGTGCTGCGCAGCAAGGTCAAGCTCACCGATGCGTCTTCCACGCATGCCGTCATCGGCCTGGCCGGGCCAGGTGCCAACCGTATTGCGGCTGATGTCGGATGTACCTTGCCAGCCCCGCTCGCAACGGAAAAATTTACCCATGGCCAGTTCCTCGGTCTGGAGTTGAATCGCTACCAGATCATCGTTGCGGCCGGATTTGTCACTGAAATCTGGCCTGAGATAGCCAAGCGGGCACGGATAGTCGGAACTCCCGCCTGGCGCTGGACTGAAATCACAGCCGGCATTCCACGTATCGTTGCGGCCACTCAGGAGCAATTCGTGCCGCAGATGGTGAATTTCGACCGGGTGGCAGGAATCAGCTTCAAAAAGGGCTGCTACCCGGGGCAGGAAATCGTAGCCCGTACCCATTATCTGGGCAAGATCAAGCGCCGCATGATACGGGCCCACCTTGCAAACGGTGCAGCAGCTCCCGGAACAACGATTCATGCACCTGAAACCGGCGAGCAGGCTTGTGGAATCGTTGTCAGCACCGCACCTTCTCCAGAAGGTGGGCTGGATCTGCTCGCTTCGGTGCAGACTTCCTGTATCGAAGCGGGAGTTCTGCATATCGGCACGCCCGAAGGCCCTCATCTCCGGTTGCTGCCCCTGCCTTATCCTATGGAATAGCTGCCGGCTTTTACATGTGCCTGATCCTGTTTGCCTGGCGGCACCATCCGGACTACCCGCTCATCGTAGCGGCCAATCGTGATGAATTCCATGATCGCCCCGCCTCACCTGCCGGATTTTGGCCCGAGCACACCAGCCTGCTCGCAGGGCGGGATCTGAGGGCGGGCGGAACCTGGCTGGGGGTTACCCGCCACGGACGCTTCGCCGCCCTGACCAATGTCCGGCAACGGCAACGCGAAGGCGCTCCTTCCCGGGGGGATATGGTGAAGCGTTTTTTGCTGGAAGCGCAAAGTCCTGAGGAATACGTTGATCGCATTGAAACCGCGGGCATTGAGTACAGCGGATTCAACCTCCTGCTTGGAGATGGCTCCGATCTTCTCTGGTATTCCAACGTGGGACAGCAGCGATACATTCTGGAACCGGGCATCTACGGCCTTTCCAACGACCAGCTGGACACCCCCTGGCCGAAGGTGGAGTATTCGAAATCGGCTATCCGCCGCGCGCTCGATCGCCTTCCGGACGAGTCACCTCTTTTCCACCTGCTGCGCGATGCCACGCCTTATCCGGAAGGAATGGACGCCGATGCTTCGATCGATATCGGATTCCGGAACCTTCTATCAGCGGCATTCGTTCTCGATCCGCGCTACGGCACCCGCAACTCGACCGTCTTTCTGCACCACCGCGATGGAACTCGTGTGCTGGACGAGCAGCTATGGCAGCCGGATGGAACGGCGGGCCAGCGTTCCCGCTACCGGTTCTGAATCTACCCTGCATCTGCGTGTTTTTCTCTACTTCACGACGCGACCTTACCGATCAGGCGGACTTCTCTGCCTCCCAAAGGCATTTCCCACCCGATTCCTTCCCGATTTCACCCATTACCCGGGCATGATCGGCCAACTCTGCCGCAGTTGCACGTATTACCTTGGGTGCGGGGTGGTCACCAGATACCCCAAATTCGAGAATCCGGGTGGGTGAACTATCGATATCCATGATCAGGCTGTCTTGCCCGCGGGTCATGGCCAGATAGACCTCGGCCAGCAGCTCAGCATCCAGCAGAGCGCCGTGGAGGTGCCGGCCAGAGTTGTTTACGCCGTATTCGGAACACAGTGCATCCAGGGAATTACGCTTGCCGGGGCGCAGTTCCCTGGCCATGCGCAATGTATCGAGAATGCCGGCACAAAGTTTGCCGATGGACTCCCTGCCGAGAAGGCCCAGTTCATGATCGAGGAATCCCACATCGAAAGAGGCGTTGTGGATGATCAACTCGGTACCGGCGATGAACTCCTCCAGTTCATCGGCAATAGCGGAAAAAAGAGGTTTGTCTGCCAAAAATTCACGGGTCAGGCCATGCACCTCCTGTGCGCCTGCGTCGATATCACGCTGCGGATTGATGTAGCGGTGGAAGCGGCGTCCGGTAAGCTTGCGCCCCACCATCTCCACGCAGCCGATTTCGATCACCCGGTCGCCACTGCGATAGTCGAGCCCTGTGGTTTCAGTATCGAGAATAACCTGACGCATCTCAGGTATTCCTCACCAAATCGACACCACGTCGTGCCAGAGTATCGGCGCGCTCGTTCTCGACATGCCCGTCATGGCCGCGCACCCAGAACCATTCCACGGCATGGCGGGCAGCTTCCGCATCGAGGGCCTGCCAGAGGTCCACATTTTTTACGGGAGCCTTTGCGGCGGTTTTCCAGCCACGCCGTTTCCAGCCGATGATCCATTCACTGATGCCCTTTTGCACGTATTGGGAATCCGTATGCACCCGGGCCTGGACCGGCCGCTTCAGCGCCCGCAGCGCCTGGATTACCGCCGTGAGTTCCATTCTGTTGTTGGTGGTGTCCTTCTCTCCGCCAAACAGCTCTTTTTCATGGCCGGCGCTGCGCAGGATCGCGCCCCAGCCCCCTGGCCCGGGATTTCCGCTACAGGCACCATCGGTGAATATGTCCACGACTTCTTCTGTCATTGCCCTGTCTTTCGGGTTTTTTGTGCAAGTGTTGCCAGAGCGCGGGCCCTTGCCTTGCGGTCCTGCCATTTTGGTGTGATCAGGCGCAAACCGCTCTGTCGCTTGATGGCCTGAATGATATAGACGGCACCACCATACGGCCACCAGCGATTTCCGGCAGCCTCGAGAAAGTGCCAGCGACGGAACCATTTTTCCTGTTCCACTACGGGAGCGTAACAGCCAAACGCACCCGCACGAGTTTCGAAACCAAGGAGCGCAAACCAGTCCTTGAGCCGTGGAACACTGATGTAGCGCCCATCCCAGGGGAAAACCGGATCAGCCCGGTAACGGCGTCGCAAGCCCCACAGACTGAATGGATTGAAGCCAGTCACTACGGCCTGTCCCTCGGGTACCAGGATACGTTCCACTTCCCGCAAGATCTGATGGGGCCGGAGAGAAAATTCCAGCACATGGGGCATCACCACCAGATCAACACTATGAGAAGCCAGTGGCAGTTGCACCGGGTCGGCCTGCAGCAATGCACCGGCATCCATACTGCAAGTCAACCGGAATGGCATACGGTTACTGCGCAAAAAATCCAGTTCGGGCAGACCCAGTTGAACGGCATTGAAGCCAAACACATCGGCCAGCAGAAGATCATGCTTTGCCAGCTCCCATTGCAAGACATACTGCCCCTGAGAAGTTTGTCGCCATTGCTCAAATGGCTTGGACATTGCCGGGGTCTGCGAGAAAATACCGGGCATGGAAATAAAATTTGTCAGGGCATTTGCCGATAACTATATCTGGCTGATTTGTCACGAAGGCCGTGTCGCCGTGGTGGACCCGGGCGACACGACACCGGTGCTGGATTATCTCAGGCAAAGCGGCGACCTGCTGACCGCCATCCTCATCACCCACCATCATGGGGACCACACGGGCGGCGTTGACGGTCTCCTGGCGCACCGGTCTGTCCCTGTTTTTGGACCGGCGGCGGAAAATATTGCTTACGTCGACCACCCATTGCACCCATTGTCAGGTACGGAAACCATTGATCTTCCCGGCATCCCGTTACGTCTCCGGGTGCTGGATGTGGCGGGTCATACCCGCGGTCACATTGCTTATTATGCGGCCGATTATCACCCAAACCTCCTCTTTAGCGGAGACACCCTTTTTGTTCTCGGTTGTGGCCGATTGTTCGAGGGCACGCCCGAACGTATGCAATCTTCCCTGGCTACCCTGCGTGCGCTGCCTGACGACACTCTGGTCTATTCCACCCATGAGTACGCGGTGTACAACCTCGCATTCGCTCTTGGCGTCGAGCCGGGAAATCCGCGTTTGCAACAGCGCGCCGAGCAACTTCGCTCGGCGATCTCGACGGGTACCCCCACGGTTCCCGCACGTCTGGAAGATGAAAAGGCCACCAATCCCTTCCTGCGCTGGGATAGCGCCGAAGTGATTGCCAGTGCGTCGGCCCGGGATCAGGCATTGGATCAGAAGAAGCCGGATTGCGTATTCGGCACGCTGCGCGCATGGCGAAACGAATTTTGATCGCACAACCCGCGCTGCCTGCGCACCCCTGACTTCTCTCCGGTTTTTGCTCCCCGTATTCCAGGTTTTTATGAAATGACCGATTCTTCCCTTTCCATTGTTGGACATCCTTTTTCAGGCAGACAATTTTTCTCTCTCCGGAGTTTGTCGGCGGCATCTGTTTTTTTTGCTGCTTGTTTTCTTTGTGTCTTTTTTGCCGTTTCTCCAGCCCGTGCCGAGCCGAAGATCGAGGCCATACCGCCGGCAACTCTGCAGTTGACCCCGCAGATCACACCATCGAATGATCGCGCACTGGATCTGCCACGGACTCGCAGCCCCGAAGCGGTTCCTGATGACGATCTTCCACATGTCGCAACACTGGATCTCACCACCTCGCCCAAAGATCTGTGGCAGCGCGTTCGCAACGGCTTTGGCATGCCGAATCTTGATGGGCCGCTGGTTGCCGATCGTCAGGCCTATTACCTCAACCGGCCGAAGATGCTGCAACTGCTCTTCAGCCGCAGCCGCAAATATCTCTATTACGTTGTTGAAGAACTTGAGAAGCGCGGCATGCCCACCGAACTCGCACTATTGCCCATGGTGGAAAGTGCCTACAACCCGCTTGCGGCATCACCCGCCAAGGCGCTGGGCATGTGGCAGTTCATTCCGTCCACCGGAAAGAACTACAACCTGCAACAGAATTTCTGGATGGATCAGCGCCGCGACATCATCGCATCCACTGGTGCGGCTCTTGATTACCTGCAGAACATTTACGAAATGCACGGTGACTGGCATCTGGCGCTGGCTTCATACAACTGGGGTGAAAACGCGGTTGCCAAGGCTATTGCCAAAAATCAGGCCCGGGGCCTTCCCACCGACTACCTGAGCCTGAACATGCCGCTGGAAACCCGGTACTACGTACCCAAGCTTCAGGCGCTCAAGAACATCATTGCCAACCCCGATCTGTTCGGTATTCAGCTGGATCCGATTCCCAACAAACCTTATTTCGTCGCTGTCGACATGCCGGCCACCATGGATGTCAGCATGGCTGCCAAGCTCGCGGAAATGCCGCTGGACGAATTCGTGGCCCTCAATCCGGCTCACAGCAAGCCGGTCATGCAGGATACTGACAATGCCACTCTTGTCCTGCCTGCTGAAAAGCTCTCGGTGTTCCGCTCCAATCTCCAGCGCCACGAAGCGGAGGAAAAACCGCTGTCAATGTGGCATACCTATGTGATGAAGCATGGAGACCGGCTGGAGCGGATCGCAATCCGTCATGGCCTGACGACCCACCGGCTCAAGCAGATCAACAGCATCGGCCCCAGAACCAGGGTGGGCACGGGCTTCACCCTGCTGGTTCCCGATCCTTTCGCCCAGAATCAGGATTCGGTACTTGCCCTGCTCCAGAGAGAATCCCTGGAGTCTGCCAAACCAGTGCACGGCAAAGCCCATAGAGCCACCGCAAAAGCCGGTAAAAGAAAGAGAACCGAAGGCACACATGCCCGAGCCGGAAACAAAAAGGTTGTGAAGAAAGCCTCGGCCAGAAAATCAGGTTCATCCAAGGCGGCTTCCAGCTCCGGGAAAAGTCGGAAAAAAACGAAGCGATAAGCGGGCCGGAACGCAAGCATCCGATATCTGAACCACTGTATGACGATATCAGACGTGGTTCATCCCGAAAGATTGGAGTGTTTCCGAACAGTCTGCTTCTAAAAAACAGCCCGGTGAGCCCGGGCGTTTTTTAGAAGCAGGTGGGTATTCAATCCTGATCAGTCTAGCTCGCAACCGGATAGTCGCTATATCCCTGGGGACCGGGGCTGTAGAGTGTATTGGGGTCGAAATCGGCCAGCGGCAATCCTTTACGGAAGCGGTGCGCCAGATCGGGATTGCCAATATAGGCACGGCCAAAGGACACCGCATCCGCCTCACCCGATGCCAGCACGGCACGTGCTTTTTCGAGAGTAAAGCTCTCGTTGATGATCAGGTTGTGCGGAAAGCGGGGACGGGCCAGCGCCTGGGCATCGACCCCCAGTTGCGGCATGTGAATGATGTGGATATAGGACAGCCCAAGCCCTGCCGTCGCATCCAGCAGTGTGGAATAGGTTTCTACCGGATTATCGTCCTGGATGTCGTTGAAGGGGTTGCCCGGAGCGATGCGATAGCCGACACGGCCGGAACCAATGGCGGCAGACATGGCTTGCAGGGTTTCGACGATGAAACGTACCCGGTTTTTTGCGGAGCCCCCATAGCCGTCCGTGCGCTGGTTGCTGCCACTGTGGAGAAACTGGGAAGGCAGATAGCCGCTGGTGCAATGGAGCTCCACACCATCGAAACCGGCCGCCGTGGCGCAGCGGGCCGCGTGGGCATATTCGCCGATCACGCCGGCGATCTCATCTGTTCCGAGGGCGCGTGGCGTTTCGGTGTCTGCCATGCCCGCCTGATCCGTGAACAGCTTGGTACGCGCGCGAATTGCGGAAGGTGCCACGGTATCGGCGTCGGTTTCCTTGTTGAGCCGTGCGGAAACCCGGCCCACATGCATGAGCTGGATAACGATACGGCCGCCTTCCGCATGAACGGCATCGGTCACCTTGCGCCAGCCGGCAATCTGGGCTTCGGTGTGGATGCCCGGGGTGCGGCAATAGCCTTTTCCCGCACGGCTGGGGTGAGTACCTTCGGTCACGATCAATCCGGCGTTGGCGCGCTGGCGGTAATACTCCACCATCTCGGCCGTGGGCAGATCGGCTTGTGCCGTGGCCCGGCTACGGGTCATGGGAGCCATCACGATCCGGTTGGCAAGGGTCAGGTCGCCCAGTTGTAGCGGTTCAAAAATCAGGTCGCTCATTGTTTTTCCAGTGCTGGTGAACGGAGCCGGGGCCTGCCCGACTCTGATGTCAATTCGATTGAAAGCGCAAAGTTACATCAGGTAGCTGCCGATCGAAGGCGAAACGGTCTGTCCGGTGAACGCAGAGCCATCGTCCGAGGCGAGAAACAACACGGTTCGCGCGATCTCTTCCGGTTCGGCCAGGCGTCCCATGAGCGTACCTGCTTTCATGGCCTGAATCCAGGCATCACCCACTTCGCCCAGCATGGGCGTGTTGGTGGGGCCGGGGCAAATGGCATTCACGCGAATGCCGCGAGGGCCCAGTTCGCGCGCCAGGCTCTTGGTCATGCCAAGGACGCCGGCCTTGGATGCGGCGTAGTGAAGTGCGCCTTCACCCGTCAGTGCAGAATTGCTGGAGATGTTGACGATACTGCCCTGTACGCCGCACTTGATCATGAGCTTCACGGCTTCACGGGCGATATAGAAAGTACCCCCCAGGTTGACCTGCAGAACACGCCAGAAACCATCATCCCCCATATCGCCGATCAGATCGGGGAACACGGTCGGCGTTTCGCCACGCGCCATCTGCGCCCCACGTTGATCCAGCCGTGCCAGCAGCTTGTCGAAGCCATCACCCTTGGCATTGCCGATGCCTGCGCTGCTGACAGCAATGTCCACGCGGCCGTAGCGGGCCTCTACCTTGGCGAACACTTCTGCAACCGAAGCGCTGTTGCCCACATCGCACGCAAGGGCAAGGCAATCTCCACGGCCATTCACCGTGGAAATGGTTTCCTCGGCCGGCGCCAGATTCAGATCCAGCGCAACGACGGCGGCGCCCTCCTGGGCCAACAGGCGGGCGATTTCCCGTCCCATGCCGGAGCCGGCTCCGGTAATCACGGCAACTTTCTTGTCCAGTTTCATGCGGATTCTCCAGTACTTGCTTGCGAAAATTTCAGGCCGGCTTGAAACCGTCACGCAGCTCGCGTTTCAGTACTTTGCCGGAGGCATTGAGGGGAAAGGTGTTGAGGATACGCACATGTCGCGGCACCTTGTAGTTGGACATGTTGGCGCGACACCAGGCAATCAGTTCCGCTTCGGTCAGGGAATGGCCTGGCTTAAGGATCGCGAAGGCACAGCCGACTTCACCCATGCGCTCGTCGGGCACGCCAACCACGGCCACCTGGGCAATCGCAGGGTGTGGCGCCATGAGGTTTTCGATTTCGGCCGGGTAGCAGTTGAAGCCACCGACGATGAACATGTCCTTGAGACGATCCGTGATACGCAGATTGCCCCGCTCGTCCAGTACGCCCACATCGCCGGTATGCAACCAGCCTTCGGTGTCAATCGCCTCCTCTGTCGCCGCTTCATCCTCGAAATAGCCCTGCATGACATTGAAGCCACGAATCACGATCTCGCCGGCCTCGCCCGTGGGTACGGGTTTGTTTTCCGCATCCACGCAACGCAACTCGATACCGTCGATGGCGCTGCCGCTGGTGGTGGCGATGGTCTCGGCATCGGAGTCAGGAACGCATACCGTTGCACAACCACAGCATTCGGTCAGCCCATAGGCGGTCACCACAACCTTGAGGCCCAGTTCCTCCCACATGCGTTTGACCAGTGCAGGGGGAATGGTTGCCGCCCCCGTGACCGCGACACGCAAACTGGAAATATCGTAATCCTTGAGCTTGGGGTGAGCCAGCAAACTCAGGTATACAGTGGGTGCTCCCGGCAGAAAAGAAATTTTTTCCTCGGCAATACGGCGCAATACCGCGTCGGCGTCGAACACCGCATGGGGTAATACGGTAGCACCCTGCATCAGGGCCGCCAGCCAGCCAGCCTTGTAGCCGAAGGAGTGAAAGAACGGATTAACGATCAGATAGCGGTCATCGGGCCCCAGGGTCACCCGCTCGGCCCATGCGGCGAAGGTGCGCAGATTCTGGCCGTGACTGGTCATCACGCCTTTGGAACGGCCCGTGGTGCCGGAAGTGAACATCAGATCCGACAGGGTGTCGGGTGTCACGCTGTCCATGCGGGCTTGTGCGTCGGCAAGGGAAACTTCATCTCCTTTGGCAAGGAATTCATCCCAGCCCAGGGTTCCGGGAGCGTCACCACGCAGCAGGATCTTGTGTTTCAACGACCCCAGATCCAGCCCATCAAGCATCGACAGATAGTTTGTGCCAAGGAAATCTCCAACCACGAACAGCACTTTGGTACCACTGCGCTTGATGATGTCAGCGGCTTCCTGACCTTTCATGCGGGTATTGATGGGTACCAGGGCAGCGCCCGCGGTGTGCAACCCAATGGTGGCAACAATCCACTCCCAGCAATTGGGAGCCCAGATGGCGACACGGTCTCCCGGAGAGATGCCCAGAGCCATCAAGGCACGGGCTGCCTGCATGCGCAGGTTGTCGAGTTCGCCATAGGAGAGCTTGTGGCTTCCCTCCTCGATAGCGATGGCGCCAGGCCGGCGTTTTGCCGTCTCGGCCACCATGTGGGGGATGGTCAGGATCTTGGGCAGCATGGGAGAAGCTCCACTCAGTCGGGGAAGCGGACCACGACCCGCTCGCTCTTGGGGTAGGCCTGACAGGCCAGGGTCCATCCTTCGGCCAGATCGTTCTTGTCCAGGGCGTCGTTCTTGCGCAGATCCACTTCTCCGCGCTCCAGCTTGCACATGCAGGAAGCACAGGAACCCACCAGGCAGGAGTGCGGCGCCTTGAGCTCGGCCCTCAACATGGCGGTGAGCATGGGCTCTTCGCTATTGCAACGCACTTCATGCTTTTCACCATCAATATAAACCTCGATGACCGATTCATCGCCCCCCGCAGGAGCGGCCTGGGCGGCTGAGCCATCTCCTTCTTCCTCGGGCAGCGAAACAAAACGCTCCACATTGATATTGGCCCGTGGCATTTCCATTTCGTGCAGTGCTTCGACCGCCGCATCCATGTAGGGGCCGGGGCCGCAGATATAGGCACGGGCATGCGCCCAGGCGCGGGACAGCTCCGCCAGTTGGGCCACGGAAGGAATCCCCTGCACGGAGTCCAGCCAGTGGATGATCTTGAGCCGGCGTGGATGCTGGGCTGCCAGGGACTTGAGTTCATCTCTGAAGATGACGGAGTTCTCATCCCGGTTGGCATAGATCAGTACCACCTTGCCGCTACCCTTGGCGAGAATGGTCTTGGCGATCGAGTACACCGGGGTGATGCCGCTACCACCACCGAACAGAATGAAATCTCCGTCGAGAGACTTGATGTGAAAGGCTCCGGCAGGGGCCATGACCTCGAGGGTATCCCCGACCTTTACGTTGTCACAAAGCCAGTTCGATGCGCGGCCGTCGGCGACACGCTTTACCGTCACTTTGGGGTATTCCTCCAGTTCCGGTGCGCTGGACATGGAGTAGCAACGGGGCAGCCGCTTACCACCATGAGGAATGCGCAGGGTCAGGAACTGGCCGGGCTTGTAGCGGAAATCAGCCTTGAGATCCTCGGGGATATCGAAAATGAAGGATTTGGTATCCGCCGTTTCCTCGATCACTTCCCGCACACGGAGAGAATGGTAGTTGCTCATGATCAGCTCTCGAAAAAGACGCCCGGGTCATCCCTGGGCAAGGTGGTTGACCGCACGATAACCGAATGTCATTGCAGGGCCGATGGTGGAGCCCGCACCGGGGTACCCCGCACCCAGCACCGCCGCGGCACAGTTTCCGATGGCATACAGACCCGGAATGGTCTGGCCCGACTGACTCAGGACCTGGGCATGCTCATTGGTTTCCAGCCCACCTTTGGTGCCGGTATCGCCGGCATCGACACGGACGGCGTAATACGGACCCTTCTCGATCGGCACCAGGCAGGAATTGGGATACTTGCCGTCATTGACCGAGAAGTAGCGGTCGAACAGGCTGTCTCCCTTGCCAAAATCCTCGTCCTTGCCGGCCCTGGCGAAGCCATTGAAGCGGACAATGGTTTCTTCCAAACCCTTGGCGTCCACGCCGATCTGGCGGGCCAGATCGGAAAGGGTATCGCTCTTCCAGTAGATGGAACCCAGCCAGTCTCCGGGCAACTTGGAGTCGGGCAGAATCATGCCAGGCATGAAGGGGCCCATGGGGTTGTTGTAACGGAAATTGGCATCGAAGATGAACCAGGCAGGAACGCTGCCGCCGTTTTTGGCGTGATCGTCGTACATGGCTTCGACGAATTCCTGATAGGAAAGGGCTTCATTGACGAAACGCTTTCCCTGCCGGTTGACGGCGATGAAGCCGCCCAGACCGCGTTCGACAAAGGCCGGCTGACAGCCGGCGGGGACGTTCGGAGACTTGATCGTGGGCACACCCCATTGCTTGTGCATCAGGCTGGTCCTGGCGCCTGCCGCAATACCGGCACGGATACCGTCACCGGTATTACAGTCCCTGGGTGATCCTACCCATTCAGTGCTGGTGGGTTGCGCCAGATATTGCTCACGCATCTGCTGGTTGCGCTCAAACCCGCCACTGGCCAGGATCACGGCCTTGCGGGCCTTGAGAGTCACCATAACACCGTCGCGTTTGACGACGATACCGGTAATGCGCCCACCCTCTTCCACCAGGGATTCCAGCGGAGTATCGAGCCAGAGGGGAATCTTGCGCTGAATCATCGCATAGCGCAGACCACCACACAGGGCATTGCCCAGGGTGAGGTGGCGATCCCGCCTCGATTTGAATCGCCAGGGAATGTCCAGATAATATCGGGCCATGGTTTTCACGGCCACGCCCATCCAGCCAGGCTTTTTCCGCGCAAGGACGGCTGCCTCGCGGGTAGTCATGGCCTTGCCCATCAACGTGGTACCCGGGGTGGGCTCCCGCAGCCTGAAGAGTTCGTCCCCAAGCAGACTGCCGTCCCATAATTCGGGATCCATGCTGCGGCCACCGGGGGCCGCACCGGGCAGATGCTGGTAATAGTCGGGGTATTCGGTGCAGGGAACATAACGCACCGGGGTGGCCTGATGCAGATAGCCGAGCATTTCCCGGGCGGTATCCACATAGGCGCGGATCTTGTCAGGCGTGGACAGATCCTTGCTGGCGGCCAGGACATATTCGAGCGCCCGTTGCGGGTCATCATCGATCTGGCCGTTGGCGGGGATCCAGAGCACCCCCCCCGAGGTGGCGGTGGTGCCGCCATATTGGCCCGTTTTTTCCACCAAAAGGGGCGACAGACCCCGATCGTGAGCACGAATCGCCGCCATCATCCCGCCTGCGCCGGATCCGACCACGATCACATCGAACTCGTTCTGATTCATGCCTGAATGCACCTGTGCTGACATATGGTTCAGGTTGAAATCCGGGTCATATCCTCGGGGCCCCAGTAGGCCCGCATGGAGGAAAATTTTCCGGCATCGTCGAAGGTCATCACATCGATGACGCGAATGAGGGACCGACCACCAGGCATGTTCAGTTCGACTTCAAAAGCCATGGCGGCAGAATTCCCGAAGGAACCACGAATGGGAGCGGCCAGCTTGAGTTTGGCGCCAGCTGCCAGCGACTTGGCATAAAAGGCACGAATTGCCTGAATGCCTTCCACGCGCGTTTTGCCTACCGGATCTTCCACTGTCGCGGTATCGGCGTAGAGGCCGATGATGCCGTCGAGGCTGCCGGCGTTGAACTGATCGATATACGCCTGCATGGCAGCCTTCATCTGGGCCTGGCTGGGCATGGTGTTTTTCCTCCGGGGAATTCGTGATTCAAATGATTTCGAACAGGCCGGCTGCACCCATGCCGCCACCGATACACATCGAGACGACAACGAACCGATCGCCACGACGCCGGGCTTCGAGCAACGCAGTACCCACCAGACGGGCACCGGACATGCCATAAGGATGACCCACGGAAATCGCGCCACCGTTCACATTGAGGCGATCATTGGGGATGCCCAGTTGGTCACGACAATAGACAACCTGGCAGGCGAAGGCTTCGTTGATTTCCCACAGGCCAATATCGGATACCTTGAGGTTGTGTTTCGCCAGCAGTTTGGGGATGGCGAAAACAGGTCCGATCCCCATCTCGTCTGCCTTGCAGCCCGCCAGGGCCAGGCCACGATAGACTCCCAGCGGTTCAAGACCCCGTTCCCTGGCCTGTTGACGGCTCATCAGCACAGAGGCGGAAGCACCGTCGGAGAGCTGGGATGCATTGCCGGCAGTGATGGAGAGGCCTTCTTTAATCCAGTGACCGTTTTTCCACACCGGCTTGAGACCGGAGAGGCTTTCCAGGGTGGTTTCGGGACGGTTACCCTCATCCTTGGTCAGGGTAACGGTTTCCGTGCCGGTAACATTGCCTTCCTTGTCGAAAAGCTGCTTGACCGTGGTGATGGGGACGATCTCGTCGTTGAATTTTCCTTTGGCTTGGGCTTCTGCAGTGCGTTGCTGGCTCTGGAAGGAAAATTCGTCCTGTGCGGCGCGGGAAATGTTGAAGCGCTGGGCCACAGTCTCGGCAGTCTCGATCATGGGCATGTATCCCTCGGGATAGACCGCGAGCACCGCCTTGGATGGTGTCTTGAAGGCATTTTTATGCTTGTTCTGCACCAGTGAGATGGATTCCACGCCACCCGCGACCAGAATGTCACGCTCGCCCACCATGATGCTTTTGGCGGCATCGGCAATGGCGATAAGGCCGGAGGCACACATGCGGTCAAGAGCCATGCCGGGTACGGTATAGGGGAGGCCGGCCACATAAGCGGAAAGGCGGCCCAGGGTATAGCCCTGGGTGCCCTGCTGGGCGGCGACACCCAGAATCACGTCCTCGACTTCGGCGGGATCGAGTTTGGCCCGCTCGACAGCGGCCTTGATGACATGACCACCCAGTACAGGGGCTTCGGTATCGTTGAATGCGCCCCGATAGGCTTTGCCGATGCCGGTGCGGGCGGTGCTGACGATGACGGCCTCATTCATTTTGAGTTCTCCTGAAGTATTCAGTTGAAGAAGTAACGGCTGATGGTTTCAGCCACACAGGCCGGGCGCTCCTGGCCTTCGATTTCGACGGTAACACGGATGGTGGCCTGGACCCCGCCTCCGGTTTCCTCGGCGCGGATCAGTTCGCAACGACCCCGCACGCGGGAGCCAACCTTGACGGTATTGGGGAAACGGATCTTGTCGCATCCGTAATTCACACCCATTTTCATGTT
This sequence comes from Pseudomonadota bacterium, assembly GCA_018241695.1. Lineage (GTDB taxonomy): Bacteria > Pseudomonadota > Gammaproteobacteria > Burkholderiales > Rhodocyclaceae > Denitratisoma. The sequence continues at coordinate 36,824 of JAFEDH010000003.1, forward strand.
TTCCAGGCTGATCACCTGTGGCATGAAGTAGTTGACCAGAGACAGGGTCAGGTAGCCATGGGCGATACAGGCACCAAAGGGGCCGCTGGCAGCTTTGACCGGGTCTACGTGGATCCATTGGTGATCCCCGGTGGCGTCGGCGAACTGGTTGATGCGGCCTTGCTCGATCGCGAGCCAATCGGACACACCGAGTTCCTTGCCGACGTTGGCCATCACCGTGGCGACGGAGTTGAAGACGACAGCCATGGTGTCTTCCTCAGGAGCGCTGGGAACTGACCGACAGGATCTCGCCGGTCATGTAGGAAGAATAGTCGCTCGCCAGGAACACCATGGCATTGGCCACTTCCCAGGGTTCTGCAGCGCGCCCGAAGGCTTCGGTGGAAGATAACTTGGTCAGCAGTTCCTCGGAAGAAGCTTTCTTGAGGAATTCATGCAGGGCAATGGATGGAGACACGGCATTGATACGGACACCGAACTCCGCGGCCTCGAGAGCGGCGCAACGGGTCAGGGCCATCACACCGGCCTTGGCGGCGGCGTAGTGGGCCTGCTCTTTCTGTGCACGCCATCCGAGCACCGAAGCATTGTTGACGATCACACCCTTGCCGCGGGGCTGCATCACCTTGAGGATGGCCCGGGTCATGCGGAACACGCTGTTCAGCGATACATCGATAACTTTGAGCCATTCATCGTCGGTCATGTCGACGACGCGCTTCTGGCCGCCCAGTCCTGCGTTGTTGATCAGCACGTCCACGCCACCCAGTTTTGCTTCGGCAGCGGCCACCAAGGCCTGAACCTGATCTTCCTTGGTTACGTCACAAAGCATGGAGTGGATGGCCTGAAGGCCGGTTTCAGCCTTGAGCTTCTCGACCGCTTCGCCAAGGCGACGCTCGTGAATGTCGGAAATCAACAGGGCGCGGGCGCCCTCCTCCGCGCAGCGCTTGGCGGCGGAAAAGCCGATACCGGCGCCGGCGGCAGCGGTAACGAGGACAGACTTGCCCTTGAGCAGGCCGTGGCCGGGAACGTAGGCCGGAACGTTGGACATGAAACTTCTCCTCTGGGTGGTTCACCGGCGATGGCCGATACTATCCAATAAAAAACAAGGAGCCGACATGAAATCGACCCAGTCAGGGTCGCTGCAGTAGCGACCCTGGGGTAATCAGGTTCCCCAGACCTTCTTCGGCGGGGCAGCAACCTTGATCAGTTCATCGATGACAACCCCGATTTCCTGGGGGGTATAGCGGGAGCCGCCCTTGCGTTTCTCCGGGCCGGTTTTCCAGCCATCGCACACGGAAACACGGTCACCTTCGATTTCGAACACCTGGCCGGTGACATGCTTGGAGGATTCGCTGACCAGATAGATGATCAGGGATGCGACGTTGAGCGGGTCATAGAAATCGAAACGCCCGTCTTCAGGCTTCTTCACCATGTCCGGCATGCCGGCTTCGGTCATGGCCGTGCGGGCAGCAGGAGCCAGGGCGTTGGCGGTGATGCCGTAGCGCTTGAGTTCAACGGCCTGTACCAGCGTCAGGGAAGCGATGCCTCCCTTCGCCGATGAGTAGTTGGACTGGGCGAAAGAGCCCTGCAGCCCCGCGCCGGAGCTCGTATTGATGATACGGGCATCAACGGGCTTGCCCGCCTTGCCCTGCTCTCGCCAGTGATTGGCCAGCACGTTGGCCAGACAGAAATGGCCCTTCAGGTGCACCCGGATCACGGTATCCCAGTCTTCTTCGGAAAGAGAGACAAACATGCGGTCACGCAGCACACCGGCGTTATTGACCACCGCATGCACATCACCGAAGGCGGCGATGGCCGCATCGACAATCTTTTTTGCGGTAGCGACGGTGGTGATGTCGTCATTGTTGGCAATGGCCTTGCCACCCGCCCTGGTAATTTCGGCCGCCGCTTCCTGAGCGGCCTCGAGACGAATGTCGTTGACCACGACGTTGGCGCCTTCGGCCGCCAGCGCCTGGGCGTAGGCACGGCCGAGGCCACCGCCGGCGCCGGTGATAATGACTGTGCGGTTATTGCAGATACCCATATCCATCCCCTTGTCTTGTGGTTTTACAAACGCTCGATGATCGTCACATTGGCCTGACCGCCGCCTTCACACATGGTTTGCAGGCCATATCGGCCACCACTACGCTCCAGTTCGTGAAGCAGTGTGGTCATCAATCTGGCGCCGGAAGCGCCGAGAGGATGGCCCAGAGCGATGGCGCCACCATTGACGTTGGTCTTTTTGTAGTCGTAACCCGTTTCCTTGAGCCAGGCCATGACCACGGAAGCAAAGGCTTCATTGATCTCGACCCGGTCGATGTCGGCCAGTTTCATTCCGGATCTCTTGAGCGCGTATTCAGTAGCGGGAATCGGCGCGGTCAGATGCCAGATCGGGTCATCGGCACGCACGCTGATGTGGTGAATGCGGGCCCGCGGTTTCAGGTTGTAACGCTTGAGCGCGGCTTCGGACACTACCAGCACCGCAGCGGAAGCGTCGCATGTCGAACTCGACACGGCAGCGGTGATCTTGGGATACGTCGGATCCACGGGTGCCAGGGTCGCCATCTTCTCCAGCGTGGATTCCCGGGCCGTTTCGTCCATCTTGAAATCGCCGAAAGGCACCACTTCGCGGTCAAACCGCCCCTCGCGGATGGCGGCAAGTGCCCGGTCGTGGCTTTCCTTGGCGAAAACCTCCATATCCACCCGGGAAATGCCCCAGTGATCGGCGATGCGCTGGGCCGCATAAAACTGATTGACCGGCGCATCACCAAAACGGGCCTTCCAGCCTTTGCTTTCGGCAAAAGGCGTGGTGAATCCCAGCGGCTGGCCAGCCAGCATGGCGGAGGAAATGGGGATGCTGGTCATGGTTTGCACGCCACCCGCGAGAATCACGTCCTGAGTGCCGCTCATCACCGCCTGGGCGGCGAAATGCACCGCCTGCTGGGATGAGCCGCACTGGCGGTCGACCGTGGTACCGGGCACCGACATGGGCATGCCGGCCGCGAGCCAGGAAGTACGGGCAATGTCTCCCGCCAGGGCGCCGATGGTGTCCACGCAACCAAAAATCACGTCATCGTAATCCTCGGCGGGGATGGCGTTGCGCCCGACGATCGCCTTGATGACGTGAGCACCGAGGTCGGCGCCATGGACGGCGCCGAGGGAACCCTTGCGTTTCCCGGTGGGGGAGCGCAGGGCATCGACAATATAGGCTTCTGCCACGATAGTTACCTCGTCAGTTGAAGGTGTTGCCGGCACCCAGCAGGGCATCGGCACGAAGATAGCCGTCGGCGATCCGGTTTTTGTGAACAGCACGATCGCCCCAGGCGGCATCCAGTGCCCAGGCGCGTTTCATGAAAATCTGCAGATCGACTTCCCAAGTGTAGCCCATGGCTCCGTGAACCTGGATACCACTGCGGGACGCCAGCCATGCGGCTTCACCACAGGCGAGCTTGGCGTGGGAAACGAATTCCCCCGCCTGGGATTGCCCTTCGGCAAGGGCGTAGGCAGCACGTTCCAGCACGGGCCGGGAGAATTCACTTTTCACCGCCACGTTGGCCAGATGATGCTTCACGGCCTGGAAGGAGCCGATGGGCTTGCCGAACTGCTTGCGTTCGGCGGTGTAGGCGATGGAAATGTCCACCATGCGTTGCGCCAGCCCCAGCATCTGGCCCGCTGCAGCAAGGGCGCCACGGTTGAGTGCATCGGCCCAGAGGGATTTACCCAGGGCAGCATCGGCAATGCGGGTGGCGGGGCTGGGTGTCCAGTTCACACGGCAAAGACGGCGACCCAGGTCAACGCTGGAGTTGACCGATACCTGAACCGAGGCGGCGGGTACGGCATGCACCTCGTCGTTGTGCCAGAGCAGCAGCAGGTCGGCACGGTCGGCATGGGCGATCAGGCGATTGGCAGGGTGACCGACTGCGACCCGCACGCCGCCTTCGGCAATCCTGCCCAGCCATTCCGCCTTGACAGGCTGGTCATCGGGCAGACCGGCGAGGATGCCAACGGCGATGTAGGCGGTGTCCACCACATCATCGGTGACACCGTAGTAGCCCAGTTCCTGGGTCATCAGCACCCAGTCCACGTCGGACAGGCCGAGACCGCCGAAATCTTCGGGTACGGAAAGGGCGAACAGGCCCTGCTCGGCAATCTTGCCCGCCAGGTCGGCGCGGATCGAGGAGGCATCCGCCGCTTCGTTCTCCCACAGCTTGCGGATGGTCTCGACGGGCAACTCCTTGGCAAAGAAGCTGTGCATGGTGTCGCGGAAGGCGATCTGATCTTCGCTGAAAGTGAAATCCATGTCGTCCTCCGGTTCAGCGCGGCATGCCAAGCATGCGCTCGGCGATGATGTTGCGCTGGATTTCGTTGCTGCCGGCATAGATGGGGCCGGCCAGGGAGAAGAGGAAACCGTCGAGCCAGTTGCCGACGCCGTCGGCGTCCGGGCCTTCCGGCAGCAGTTCGGCGCGGGGGCCGAGGATGCGCATGGCGGTTTCGTGCATGTGGATGTCCAGCTCCGACCAGAATATCTTGTTGGTGGAGGACTCGGGGCCGATCTTGCCGCCCTGCACCAGCTTGCTGGCGGTACGGTAGGTGGACAGCGTATAGGCCTCGGCATCCATCCAGGCCTTGATCACCGCATCGCGGATGGAGGCGTCGCGATCGGCCTCCTCGCGGTTGGCCAGATAGAGACTCACCAGGCGGCGGGCGGTTTCCTGGTAGCGGGCGGGGGAACGCAGCATCAGACCGCGCTCGAAGCCGGCGGTGGCCATGGCCACGCCCCAGCCGCCGCCTTCCTTGCCGAGCAGGTTTTCCACCGGCACCTTGACGTCGTCGAAGAAGATCTCGGCGAAACCCGCCAGGCCGTTGAGCTGGCGGATCGGGCGGATGGTGATGCCCGGGAGGTCGAGGGGTACCAGGATGTAGGAGAGGCCGTGGTGGCGCTCGGACTCGGGGTCGGTACGGAACAGGCCGAAGCCCCAGTCGGCCCAGCGGGCGCGGGTGGACCAGGTCTTCTGGCCGTTGATGACGTAGTGGTCGCCATCGCGGACGGCCTTGGTGCGGATGGCGGCCATGTCGGACCCGGCGCCGGGCTCGGACCAGGCTTGCGCCCACATGTCCTCGCACGAAGCCATGCGCGGCAGAAAGCGTTTTTTCTGCTCATCGGTCCCGTACTCCATCAGGGTGGGGCCAAGCAGGAAGATGCCGTTCTGGTTCACGCGCAGGGGAGCACCGGCGCGCCAGTATTCCTCTTCGAAAATCAACCACTCGATCAGGTTGCAACTGCGACCACCCAGTTCCCTGGGCCAGGTGACCATGCCCCAACCGCCTTCGTTGAGTTTCTTTTCCCAGGCGCGGTGCTGCATGAAACCTTCTTCGGTATCAAAGTCCTGCAACGGCACCTTGGGTACATTGGCCTGCATCCAGGTGCGGACTTCCTGGCGAAAGGCGATCTGTTCGGGGGTGTATTTCAGATCCATGAATGCTTTCCTCGTTCGGGGATCAGAATTTGGCTTCGCGTTTTTCGACGAAGGCCTGGCGGGTTTCAGCGGAATCCTTGCTCATGTAGGCCTGGAGCGTGAAGCCCTGCTCCCAGCGATATTTGTCTTCCAGATTTCCGTCTTCGATACCGTTCAGGGCTTCCTTGGCGATGCGGATCATGGCCGGACTCTTGGCGGCAATCTTGCGGGCAATCTCGAAGGCAGTGTCACGCAGCTGGTCCTTGGGTACCACTCGTTCGATGGCGTTGAGGCGATGGGCTTCGGTAGCGGAAATCATGTCACCGGTGAAGAACAGGTAACGAACCTTCTGTGTGCCGAACATGCGCTGCAAGTGGGCAGCGCCGCCCATGGCCCCCCGGTCCACCTCTGGCAGGCCGAAGCTGGCGCATTCGGAGGCAACCACGACATCCGCTGCACCACAGATACCGATGCCACCCCCCAGGACAAAGCCGTGGACTGCGGCGATCACGGGGACCTTGTTGCGATGCACTGCCTTGAAAGTGGCGTAGTTGCCGGCATTCACCGACACGATCAGGCTATCGTCGGAAGCAAGTTCCTTGATGTCCACGCCGGCGCAGAAGCCGCGCCCTTCACCCCGGATCACGATCACACGGACTTCGGGCCGGTTGCCAAGGGCTTCGATTTCAGCCGCCAGACCGTTCCAGCCAGCGGCATTGAGGGCATTGACGGGGGGGCGGTCGATGACAACCTCGGCGATGCCATCGGAATGAATGGTGCTGGTGAATTGCTTGCTCATGGCGGTTCCCTGAATATCGGTCACGAGTGAAAATTCATCCGGGCCGCCGCACACCTGAAAGCGGCAACGACCCGGGCCGTTTCTGCCTTACGCGGCCGGACGAATACCCGGCGGGTTGCCCTTGAGCTGAGCTCCACGCAGATTATGGGGATCCATTTTGGCGATGACTGCCATCTGCTCGGCCGTGGGATGTGTGGTCTCACCCAGGTTATCCGCCTTCAACAAGGGGAATCCGGTGTTGTCCTGGACTTCCTCGAAGCCCACGCCCGGGTGCAGGGAGCGCACACGGCACGCACGATCCGGGCCTTCGAAATCCAGCACGCAAAGGTTGGTGATGATGCGACGGATATCCATCAGATCGCGCCGCACGCCCTTCTCCCAGCGCTCTTTCTTGAAACCGACACCCGAAACCATATCCACCTCGCCGGCCACGAGGGCACGGGAATTGTGATTGGGCACGAAGAAGGAGTTGATATGGTTGATGCTGTTGCCAGGCAGCCCGCGCACACCGAGCATCGCAACCTTGGGTTTTTTGTAATCTCCCCCCACCACGGACAGATTGCTCTGCCCCCAGCGATCGATCTGGGTCGGGCCAATCATGGCATGGCGCAAGCCACCCCAGACGCATTCAAAAACCCGGTCGAAGCCCATATAGCCTTCATACTTGGGAACGTAGTCCCCACGCGGCCCGAGGGGAATGGGTTCGGACACCAGAAAAGCCTCGCTGTCCGTCATCAGCAGTTCCGGGCTGTGGGTCAGCTTGGCCAGGCTCGCGCCGATGCGGGGAATGACACCGATGCCGGAAGCCAATATTTCACCGTTCCCGCGCCAGGCCTCGGAGGCGGCAACGATCATCAGTTCGGCCAGTGTAAATTCAACGTGTTGGCTCATTTATTCGTTCTCCTGTCCGCACATCAGAAAATGGGCATGGGCAACTTGCCGATGGTTTCGGCGCCACCATTTTTCGCCAGATACTCGGTTTCGGTACAGGCGACGAATTCCTTGACATAGTTTGCCCAGCCAGACTCTTCGGAAGCGCTGGCGTTGTATTTCTTCAGATGAGCCAGATCCCATCCGTAATCGGGGCCGCAGTATGTCGGGTGAGCTCCACAGGGCGCATGGACCACCCCTGTGACCAGATAGCGCTCAAAGAGATTGAAGCGGACGGCATGGGTATCAAGCGCGAACTTATCCACCACCCTCTCGGCACTGACGTAGCAAGCATCCGCCGCGCGGGCAAAGAGATTGTCAAACAGCGGATCGGCGCTGGTGATCAGGGTATTGCCCAGTTTGTCGGCCTCGTTCACATGGATCAGCGCAACATCGAGCTTGAGCGCCGGCATGGCCAGCAGTACCTCGCCATCCGCATAGGGTGACTGGATGGTCTTGAGGTGAGGGTTGTGCTTCACCACGTCGGTGGCCAGACCACAGCGGGTAGGCAGGAAAGGCATACGCATGCCGGCGGCACGCAAGCCCCATTCGAACATGCCCTCATCCACTTCGAATACCTCCAGGGTGCCGGCTTCACGGGCCTTGCGGAAGTAGGGTTCGAGAGGAATCGGATCCATGGTGGCAAAGCCAAAAATCAGTTTCCTGACCTTTCCGGCGGCGCAAAGCATGCCAACCTCGGGGCCACCATAGGCAACGATGGTCAGATCCTTGAGGTTGGAGCGGAGGATTTCACGCACGATGGCCATGGGCTTGCGCCGGGGGCCCCAGCCGCCGATACCGATGGTCATGCCGTCGCGCAAGCGGGCGACAACCTCGGTGGCGGAGAGTTGCTTGTTCATCAGGGGATTCTCCTCGTATGGGGTTGAGACAATACCTGGATGGGAAACCGGCACGACGGCAAGCTGGCTATTCTGCCGGAAACGCCACCATCCTAGCCGGGATTTTCGGATTTATGGAAATGCCTTGCAGGGAAAAATTGCCTGCGGGGACGATGCTCGCTTGACGCCCCGATTTGGAAAGCCCCCCCAGCCTGGATTTGCGTTAAATCAAGAAAATTCAAAATCCAAACATCCTCAAGCCGATTTTAGCGCACCCTCTCCTCCGAACGGACGATTCTGTCATTCGCTCCCCTCTAAAAAATGAGGGCTCGTTATTTTTTCAAGGAGGAGTAACACCATGGATCATGCGAAGATTATCAGCGGCCCCCTGCCAGAACGTTATGCCCGTGGCTGGCATTGTGTCGGCCCGGCCCTCAAATTCAAGGATGGCAAACCCCACACCGTAGATGCCTTCGGTACCCGGCTGGCGGTCTTCCAGAGCACCGATGGCAAGCTCAACGCCCTGGATGCCTGGTGCCCGCACATGGGGGGCGATCTGAGCCACGGCCGCATCAAGGGCGATACCGTGGTCTGTCCTTTCCACGGATGGGGCTTCGGCACCGATGGCAAGGTCAAGGAAATTCCGTATTGCGAGCGGCTTCCGCCCAAGGCCAAGGTCGCCAAGTGGCCTACTCTGGAAGTGAATGAATCCCTATATGTCTGGCACGACGCCGACGGCGGCGCCCCTATCCCCGGTCAGGAAATTCCCCAGATCGAACAATTGCTGACCCCCGAGTTCTCTGAAGTCCGCTGGGCCGAATTCGCTATCGCGACCAACAACCGCGAACTGGTCGACAATATTTCCGACCTCGGTCACTTCGACGAAACCCACCAGTCCCGCTGCGAGTATTTCGCCAACCTCTTCGATGGCCACAAGGCAACCCAGGTGATGATCAGCACCTCCCGCATCATCACCACCGAGAAACAGGCCCCGCTGTCCACGCATGCCACCTACTTCGGCCCTGCCGTACTGCTGGTGGAACTGGTCGGTGAATGGAATGGGAACAAGATTGAAACGGTCTACATCCTGGCCAACACCCCGGTGACCCAGAATTCCATGACCATTCACTTCGGTGTTGCCGTCAAGCATCAGGCGCATCTGAGCAAGGCGGAAAATCAGGCCATGGTGGATCAATGGGTCCGTCTGCAGCAGGAAGCACTGACCACCGACGTCGCGATCTGGAGCAACAAGGTGCGGATCGACAACCCGATCCTGTGCGAATCCGATGGCAACATCTACCACGCCCGCAAGTGGTACGACCAGTTCTTCCAGCCCATCGACAAAATCGATCCCGAGTCCGTCAAGCATCTGGAGTATGAAAAGAACTTCGGCTATGCCGGTCCGGCACCCCAGCGTCGCCATCTGCGCTGATCGGTAGCAGGATCGAGTTGTAAATGCAGGAAGGGCGGGGAATCCCGCCCTTCCTGTCTCGTTCTGGATTCCCGATCCGGAACGTCAGGGCAGAAAACTCAGGCCCCAGCCTTGATTTCGGCCATGGTCCGCCGGGCGAGAACCAGATCCTCCCATGCCTTCGCCTTATCTTCCGGCTTTCGCAGCAGATAGGCCGGGTGATAGGTGACGATCACCGGAATGCCCTGGCATTCGTAAACGCGGCCTCGTGCGCCCGTGATCTTCACTTCCTTTTGCAGCAGGGTCTGCGCGGCCGGTCGCCCCAGGGCCACGATCAGCCGGGGACGGATCAGCTCGATCTGCCGGACCAGGAATGAACGGCACGCCGCCACTTCGTCCGGCTCCGGGGTGCGATTGCCGGGTGGCCGGCATTTGACGGCATTGGCGATGTAGACACCCTCGCCCCGTTTGAGATCAATAGCTGCCAGCATGGCATCCAGGAGCTTGCCGGCCTGGCCGACGAAGGGCTCTCCACGCTCGTCTTCCTCCGCCCCCGGACCTTCTCCCACAAATAACCAGTCTGCTTGAAGATCCCCCACGCCCAGCACCGCCTGCTTGCGGGTGGCACCCAGTGTGCAGTCGCGGCATCCGGCCACGGCGGTGATCAGTGCCGGCCAGTCCATATTGGTGATGGAGGTAGCCCGTAGAGATTGATCCTGCGGGATGGGATCAACAGATAGCGCGAGGCCGGATACGGGGGGCAGCGGGAGAGCTTCGGCTGCTTCCGGGCGATCACGCAATTTCCAGACAGGCCCCAATCCCATTTCCTTGAACAAACGATTGCGGCGGCTCATGGCCTGATTCCTTCGGTTTCCCTTGAGATGGAAGCCAGATCGCGTGCCATTACCAGGGCATCCTCACGACCACCATGAGCCGGATAGTAGTCACGGCGCCGACCAATCTGAACGAAACCACGCCGTTCATAGAGCCGGCGTCCTGTGGTATTGCTGGGCCGCACCTCAAGAAACATTCGCAAGGCCCCCTGGGCCAGAGCATCCATCATGAAAAAGTCCAGCAGACGCGCTCCCAGTCCCTGCCCCTGACGCTCGGGAATCACGCTGATATTGAGTAGTTGGGCTTCCTCCAGTACTGGCATCACCACGCCGTAGCCCCTCATATCATCACCCTCGCGCAGAATCCAGGCCCGGTAGCCGGCCGCGAGCGAGTCGACAAAATTCCCCCGGGTCCAGGGAAAGGGATAGATGCGGTTCTCGGCCCGCATCACCGCGTCCAGATCACCCCCGGTCATGGCATGAAAGGTGAAGGATGACGTCACGCCCGGCCTCCCCTGGCAAGGCGCTCGGCAGTCGTCAGCGCAACCTTGTCGCGTATGTAAAGAGGCGCTGCCTGTGATGCAGGCAAGCCTTCCCCGGCAGCCAGACGTGGCGCCGCCAGGGTGGCAACCGACGCCGCTGTTGGCAACCAGAGGGGTTCCGTTGAGACAAGGCAGGTGCCGAGACGCGCACTCAGGACCGGGCCATACACGGCGAAGCCGTCGCCACATCCGGTCCAGCCCTCTCCCGCCGGGACAGGGGCCGCATCGGGAGTGGTTACCGTTGGCGCCTGCACCTCCACGAGCCGGGAAGCCTCTAGGGCATAGCAGGCGCTATAGACCTCACCCATCCGCGCATCAAGGCAGGCGTAAACCCGGCGCCGGCCACTTGCCAGCGCCAGCGCCTCCAGGGAACCCACCGGCAAAACGGGCAGATCGGCACCAAAGGCCAGCCCCTGGGTAATGCCGCAGGCCAGGCGTAAACCGGTAAAGCTTCCGGGACCGGCGCCAAAGGCGATACCGTCCAGCCGGGGAAGGGTAAGTTCCGCCTCCGCCAGTAATTCGCGGACCCAGGGCAGAATCCGGTCCGAGCCGCCATTGATCTGGTCCTGATGGCGTTCGAGCAGGGCACCATCCCGCCACAGGGCTACGGACAGGAGGCGGGTGGAGGTTTCGAGAGCGAGAAGATTCACCTGTCGATTTTACCCGGCCCCGAGGCTACGGACAGGGCAAAGACAGTGCCGGACTTTCATGGTGACCACCGGCGGAATCGTACCCATGTGAGCGAAGGAATACCCTGGTCCGAGTCCGTGCGGGTACGCAAACGTAATGGGGCCATAATCCGGCCCCATGGATATCAGCCCCCCACCCCGCTATCGCCGGGTCGCTCTCGCAGCCTGCTTCGGCACTTTTCTCGAATGGTACGATTTCCTCACCTTCGCCAGTCTGTCCACGATCTTCGGTCAGATATTCTTTCCTTCTGCTGACCCCATGACCGGTCTGCTGGCCAGTCTTGCCACTTTCGGTGTTGGCATGGTGGTGCGGCCTCTCGGTGCGGCATTGTTTGGATCCCTGGGCGATCGCTATGGGCGACGCATGTCGTTCATCGCCACGATCGCCCTGATGGGAAGTGCAACCTTCGCCATCGGATTGCTGCCCACCCACCAGCAGGCCGGCGTCTTTGCCCCCCTGCTGCTGGTGATGTTGCGTTTGCTGCAGGGTTTGGCGATGGGGGGAGAAATCGGTGGCGCCATTGTTTACCTGACCGAACACGCTCCGGTCAGGCTGCGCGGCACCTACACCAGCGTGCTGCAACTGATGGGGCCACTGGGAGTGATGGCCTCTTCCTTCCAGATCCTGCTCCTGCAGGACAGGCTCAGCCCGCAGGCATTTCTTGACTGGGGCTGGCGAGTCCCCTTCCTGGTATCCGCCCTGCTGCTTCTCGCGTCTCTGAGGACCCGTATGGCCTTGCACGAATCGCCCGTTTTCACCGAACTCAAGGCCCGAGGCAATCTGGCCCGCACCCCGTTGCGGGACTGCCTCACGGACCCGCACACCCGGCTGCGCATGATTCTGCTTTTCTGCTGTATTTCGGCCGGTGGTTCCCTGCTTTTCTTCTCTTCCCAGGTCTATGCCGGCGTATTTCTCAAGACCATCGCGGGGATGGATCCGGTCCAGACTGGTCGCCTCACGCTGCTCGCCACTCTGGCGCTGTTTCCACTAACCATTCTGGCCGGCTGGGTCTCGGATCGTTTCGGACGGCGGCCGGTACTCCTCGGCGGGCTGGTCATCGGCGCCCTGGGTTTGCTGCCGGTCTTCGCCGGCCTCGTCCGGGTCAGCCCCCTGTCCTGGCCGACCACGGCGCTGCTGCTGATCCCCGTCTTCGCCCTGGCCCTGGTGACAGGGCCGCAGACCGCGGCCGTGGCCGAACTGTTTCCGGCCCGTACACGGTACTCGGCCGTGGCCCTGCCCCACAATCTGGCTGCGGGATGGATCGGCGGCATGTCCCCCTTCATGGTGACGTGGATCGGCAAGACCAGTGGCATTCCCCTGATGGGGCTGCTCTATCCAACCCTGCTGCTGGCGGTCGGAGCGCTGCTGGCCTGGCGCTTTCTGCCCGAAACACGGGGAGTGGATCTGCATGAATAAACAACCGCCGTGCCCCTGCGGCAGCGGGAAAACCTACGCCATCTGCTGCGCCCCCTTGCACCAGGGCAGACCCGCCGCCAGCGCCGAAGCCCTGATGCGCAGCCGCTACTGTGCCTACGTCCTGATGCTGGAGACGTATCTGCGGGCAACCTGGGATGCTGCGACCTGTCCCGGCGATCTGGCGTTATCCACAGAGCCGCGACCCAAGTGGACAGGGCTGGAAATCAGGGCCTATCAGGAAGCAGGCGATACAGCCAAAGTGGAATTCATCGCCCGTTACAAGCTGGGTGGGCGTGCCCACAGACTCCACGAGGTGAGCCGGTTCCGGCGCCAGGACGAGCGCTGGATTTATGTGGACGGTGAATTCGCCGCCTGATCGAGGGTGATACAGATCAGGGCCCGGCGCTCATATCGGCCACCCAGCCGGGCAAAAAAATCCAGCAGCAGCATCTGCCAACCGTACTTGGCCCGCAGAGCGGCGTAGCCATCGGCCGGTACCTTCCCTGTTTCCACCCGCCCCCGGCCATCCTGCCAGTCACCCAGCGCCCTGCCACGTACATCGCAGGGCGCGACCCGCAGCCGAGCATTGTTACGCAAACGTTTGACCTTACCGGCGTCCCCTGCCGAGAACACGTACAGACAATCCCCGGCGGCCGCGAACCAGACCGGAGTTTCCACGATTCGGCCGTCCAGACGAAAGGTGGCCAGACTGAGATAGCGCGCCTGATCGAGTGTAATAGCCATCATGTGAAGTCTCTTGCGAATGAGGTTCGCATTATTGGCCCGAGCAGTTAGCATCGGCAACGGGGTTCCGGGAGTTACA
>JAFEDH010000004.1 GCA_018241695.1 Pseudomonadota bacterium
CGCCCCGGCCACTGCCCCCGCCCTGACCACCATCATCCAGCCCGTTGCCACCACGGCCACGGCCGGAACCGGCGCCCATGCCATCGCCCTCATCACCACCGTTGCCCTGGCCACGGCCCGATCCGGCAGATGCTTCACCTCCGCCGCCATCACCCACGCCCCGGCCACTGCCCCCGCCCTGACCACTCTCATCCAGCCCGTTGCCACCACGGCCGGAACCCGAGCCGCCATCGCTTCCGCTGCCATCGCCCAATCCGCTGCCAGCACCTCCTCCGGAGCCGCCTGTACCGTCACCACCGGCTCCCTGGGCGCTTGAGCCACGGCCGGAACCCGCACCACTACCATCCCCCATCCCGTTGCCGGAGCCTCCACCAGAGCCTCCTGCGCCACCCCCCGCACCGCCCGAACCGACACCTACGCCGGAACCCGCTCCGCCGTCACCGCTGCCACCATCCCCCAGGCCGCCACCCATGCCACTGCCGGAACCTCCCGCACCATCGCCACCAGTACCGGCACCGGACCCCTGGCCCGACTGGCCGCCACTACCACCATTACCTCCATTACCGCCGCTGCCACCGTTGCCCCCTCCGCTACCGGTGCCGGAGCCACTGCCGCCGAGGCCATCGCCAGCGCCTCCCAGGCTGGCGTTGCCGCCCCCGGAGCCGCCATTGCCCAAGCCACTCAGGTCGCCACCGTTGCCACCGGAATTGCTCGAAGAGGAGCCCGGGCCGCCGCCTCCCGGGCCGCCGGAGCCGGTGCCCGAATTACCCGGTGTACCCGCCAGCGGCCCTGTTCCCCAGGGATCACCATTCGTGGAACCCGGACCACCGGGACCGCCGGTGAACCCGGGGCCGCTGGGGCCGCCATCGCCCATGCCGTCATTGGGATTGGGCAGTCCACCGGAAGGAGGGGGCGGGGGAGTATTCGCGCCCGGACCACCCGAGGTGGGATTGTTGCTGCCCACATTGATCACGTTGTTGATCGTGGTCGTAGGGGTTCCGCTACCGGGCGGCCCGGCGGGCGGAGGCGGAGGCGGGGGCGGGGGTGTTGTGCAGCCGCCCCCGGTGCAGGAGGTGCTGGTGCCCGTGGGGGGAGGCACCGGATCCATGATCGGTGTCCCCGGGCCGGTGGGGGTGGAGCTGTTGGTGCCCTGGCAGACGCTCAGGCTGGCGCAGCCGCCCCAGAGGCCGCCGGTGGTACCGTTGTCGTTATTGCCATTCGCGGAATGGACCGCGGCCACCTTGGGCAGGTTGCCAGAATTCCAGGCCGCAAGAGTGTAGCTGTTGCGGTCGAACACATGCGATCCGTCGCCGCCATACACCCATACCGGGGACGAGAGCGTGAGTGTGCGATGGCCAAGATCGAACTGGCCGCCGAAGGCCAGCAGGATGTCCGCCGAGTTGGCGAAGATGAGCGGCGAATCGGTGCTGCCGCTGACAATGATGTTCGAATAGTCAGGAAATTTTTGCAGCAATGCGGCGGGAAAGGAAACATTGACCGGAAAACCGCGATTCCCCAGCGCACCGACCCAGATCGCGGCGGGATTGCTGTAGCTGCGCAGATTGATGGCGGTATCCGACTGCGGACCCTTCTGGGTGACGACGCTGTAACTTCCCGCCGCGGAGGGGAGCGAAAGCGTGTCGGAGAAGATCTGCAGGCGGTTGCCGGTGACATTGAAACCATAGGCGGTCACAAAGGGCGCCACCAGACGCAGGTTGAACACATCGCCGATGGGATGGGCGACGATCCTGCCGGTGGTTTCGGCCGACAGGCTCCGGTAGCCCATGCGCATGCCTCCGTCACCATTGCCGGCGATGTGGATGTCACCGGTGACGTACTGCGATTTCACCTCGGCCGGCACGTTGGCATCATTGTTCATCACGGCGGGGGTGGACCCGACGTAGAAGGTGGCGGTCTGGTTGAACTGCTGGAATAGATTGCGGGCGTAGTCGGTCTGCGGCACGAAGCCGTCGAAATCCGCAGCATCATGAATGCCGATGCGGTTGGACAGAGTCAATGGCTGGAGCAGTACGCGCGCACCATCCTTCATCTCCATGGGGCCGAACATGTCCACCTGATCGGCGCGAAGCTCGAGGTAGTCGCCATTCGACTTGCCACCCAGCAGCAGCATGGAGCCGCCGGTGGACAGATAGAAATTGCCCACCGGAGTCGGCGAACCGCCGCCCTGCGCGGTACCGATGCCCAGCACGGTCAGCCGCTGCGTCCAGTCGGTGTTGTCCACCAGCATGGACATACCGCCGGCGGCGGTCAGCGCCGAAACATAGGTCTTGAGCTTGAAGGTGCCCTTGCCCTGAGAAGAACCCATGACCAGGGTGCTGCCGAGTACCCGGGCGGTGCCGCTGGTGGAAACCAGGGCATCCTTGTGATTGTCGCTGGCACTGGTGGCCAGGTAGACGGAGGATGAACCTTTCAGGTCGGCGCTGACATCCCGGTTAAGGGTCAGGGACTGGTTGCTGCCGGAATTGGGATCATCCGATGCCGAAAGCAGAATGTTGTGCTGGTTGTACTGGGCATCGCCACCGGCAACACTGCCGGAGATCAGGGTGTCGGCCCGGGTGGTGACGCCGCTGATGTTGGCGATGGCATTGCCGCCCCAGAAGAAGACGAGCTGACCGACCGACAGCGGCCCGGAATTGACGTAATTGAAGCTGCCATTCACGTTGGCCGCCACCGTGCCGACCTGATTCTGTCCGACCGCCAAATCGAACTGGCCTTCGCCGGAAAGCAGCAGGCCACCAGCGAGGATCTTGGTATGCCCCGGGTTGGCGGTGTTGGTCGGATCGGGATACTGATAAACCCCGGAGGCGGAGTTCAGATACACCAGGCCACCGTTGGCATTGATGCCTTCATCCAGCATCAGGCCGGCACGGTATTTGTTCGTCGCGTAGACGTAGTCGGAATAGGGCCGTACCGGATCGTAGGCCGGCAGTCCCGCGCCTGCGGAAAACTGGCCGGTGGTGAGGTAGATGTTGCCAAAGGCCGTCAGCCCCGCCACTCCCCACACCGAGCCGATGGTCAGTTCGTTGGGCGCGGTATAACCGAAGCTCTGGGTGATGTAACCGGAGAGCGTCTTGACGCCATAGACCAGCGGTATCTTCAGTCCGCCGGCCTTGAATGCGAGGGCGCCGGCGGTAAGCGAAACCGTGGAAGCATCAACGTTGTAGTACGAATTGCCATCGTTGGCGAACAAGGCCAGCGCACCAGTACCGAGATTGATGTTGTTCGCAACCGTAAGATTGCCGCGTGCCTCCACCTTGGCATCGGTATTGGCCGTGGTGATTCCGCTCACACCGTTGACCGTGTCGATGGTGAGGGATTTATTGTTGAGAAAATCGAAAGACTGGCCGCTCGCGCCACCGCCAGGGCCGGTGGCCAGTACCGCCAGTGTATTGACACTGTTGGCGGTTCCGGAAAGACCGGCGTAGTTCGTGGTCTGCACCAGCAGCTGGCCGGCATTGATCGGTGCATTCCAGTATTGCAGGATACGGTTCGAGGTCAGATAAACCTGATTCGCGCTGAGTGTGCCGTTACTGTTGCCATTGCCCATCCAGAGGGTGCCCGCACCGTTGGCGAGGGTGAAGTTGTGGCCGTTGGTATTGATGCCGGTGGTGCCGCCAACGGTCTGGATATACAGATTCGCCGCACTGTTGGCGAGGGTGAGGTCCCCCTGGGTGCTGGCCGCGATGGCACCGATGAGGTTGTTGGCGTTGGACAACGTCACGGCTCCGGCGCTGCTGTTGAGTTCGAGGCTGCCGGTCTGCAGGGGACCGGTCTGGCTCAGGGCGCCACCGGTGTTCAGCTTGAACGCGCCGCCCTGGGTGTTCACACCCGCGCTGCTCCCTGCCGTGCCAAGAATCAGTGCGCCACTGGTGGTGAGGGTCACCGATCCGCTGACGTTCGCCGCCAGGGTGCCCACGCTGTTGCCGCCATTGCCCAGTGCAAACACGCCGCTGCCCAGCAGCTCCAGGCTGCCTACGGAAAATGCCGCGCTCTGCGTCGCACCACTGCCGGCGCTCAGGGAGAAGGTGCCCGTATGCGCGGTGATGGCAGCATTCAGGGCAATCGCCCCATTGGCGATCAGGGACAGCTGGGAGCCGGTGGCCCAGGTGACGGCATTCTGCACCGTGATATTGCCCGCATCCGCTCCGCTGCTGGTGGCGGTATTCACCGTGACATTGCTGGCGGCGAGCGCCGTCTGCAGCGTCGCCACACTCAGGTTGGAGGTGCCGCCGTCGTCGGTGGCATCGGTGAAGGGAGTCGCGGCGGTGATGTCGCTGTCGGCGGCGCTGGAAATGGTGATGTTGGCCGGGTCGAGCAGCAGGGTGCCCGTATGGCCCTGCGTGGCCCGGGTATCGACCGTACCGGTATAGCGCAGGTGTTTGCCGGAGACCTCGACGAAGCCGCCATCGCCACCCGCAGTACCACCGCGCGCGCTGATGACGCCGGCGAAACGTGTCTCCCCCTCGCTCCAGACCGCCACCCGCCCGCCGTCACCGATGGCACCGCCATCGGCATCGATCACCGCCCCGGCGGCCACGGAGACCGTTGCCGCGCGCGGCAGCGCGCCACCATGGAAATCGCCGCCGATACGCACATCGCCGCCGCCCCCTGCGCCGCTGACATCGATGCGGCTGGCCGCGTCAATCCGGATATCGCCGCCATCGGCCAGCAGGTACACCGTGCCGCCCTGTTCCGCCACGCCACGGGCCTGGATCGCGCCGCTGTTGTTCACGGCGCTGCTGGCGAGACTGCGGGCGGTGGCCGCCGTCATCACCACGCGCCCGCCATCGGCCATGAGCTGGCCGCTGTTGGCGACCCCCGCCAGCTCGGCGACGGTGCGTTCATTGACCGCGTAGCCGATCAGGCGGTCGCCCGCCACATCGAGCGTCATCTGCTGTCCGGCGGCCAGCAGCACGGAGCCCAGGCGGGCTTCGATCACACCGCGATTGGCCGCATAGTCGCCCGCCAGCACCACATAGCCCTGGTCACGCGCCCTGAGGGCACCGTCATTCACTACTTCGGCCCGGCCCGTACCTGTCTCGACACGGGAGAATCGGTACCGCCCCGTCATGAAATCATCGTCACGCAGGGAAAGCGTGCTGGCCACCAGCCCCCCCACGTCCAGGCGCGCCCCGGCACCGAAATAAATGCCCTGCGGATTGACGAGAAACACCTGGCCGTTGGCGGTCAGATTGCCGAGAATCCGCGAAGGATCGCTTCCCGTGACGCGATTGAGGATGACCGATGTGGCTCCGGGCTGGACGAAGCGCACGGCATTGCCGGCGCCGATGGAAAAATCCTGCCAGTGGATGATAGCCCGGTCCGACCCCTGGGTGATGACCTGCTGCCCGGGTCCGGCGCTGGCGATGGTGGCGGCGCCCGCCACCACCTGGCCGCCGCTGGGCAACTGCGCCACTGCCCGGCCCGCCAGCAGCGCGCAGACCAGCAGTGCCAGTGGCCGTGGCCGTGGCTTCAGTAGCTGAAACTCACGCTTGCCCATACACGCCCCCTGTTGCCGTCGGCAGCATGATAGTTGCCTCCTGCCGGCGTCGCCACCTCGACCTTGACGATGGTCTGGCGCGCCGGATACAGCGTCAGGCCGACCCCGACCCCGGCCAGGCTTTCCCAGCCGTCACGCAATCCCGGCGCCTTGTAGATCACGCGCCCCACGTCGCCGAAAAAGCTGATGCTGGCGGGCATCGCGGCCAGCATCAGGGAGCGCCGGATCTCCAGCGTACCCTGTGCGCCGGCATCGCCCCGCAGCTCCGAGGCGCGGTAGGCGCGCACACTGCCGGGACCGCCCAGGGAAAATTTTTCGCTGTCGGGCAGCTGCTCCTTGCTCAGTACCAGATTGCCGCGCAGATAAATGTCCCAGAACCGGTCGACCGGCTGGAGATGATTGGCATCCACCTCGATCCGCGCCAGCTCGGCATTCTGTGCGAACGAATGGTTGTGGCTGCGAAAATTGGTTGCCAGGGTGGCCGAGGCATTGGTGACCGAGGCATCCTCGCCCACAAGGTTGTAGAGCACGCCGGCGGTGACCAGTGGCAGATACACACTGGAGGTTTCCACACCGAAGGCACGCTGTATCTGCCGGCTGCTCTTGTAGCTCAAGGTGTAGCTCAGATTCTCGCCCCGGGTGCGCCGCGCCGCATATTGCAGCCCGAATTCATTGCTGCGGACACGGCCATCCAGCCCCAGGGCGGCAAAGATCCCCGCCACATCGTAATGCACCTCGGAATGCGCCACGGTGAAGCGCAGCCCGTCGTCGGAAAGCGGCAGGCTGTAGCCGATGCGGCCGAACTGCATCAGCCGCCGGTCGGTCACCAGAAAATGCAGGTCGATCTGGTCGCCGATGCCCAGCGGGTTGTTCAGGTTGCCACCCAGATCGACGCGGGTACGCCCGGTTTCCTTGCGCCCCGCATTGTCGATGCTGATGCTGGCGCCGAAACGCTGCTCCTCGGCCTTGACCAGCACGTCGGCGGCACCAAACTCGCTGCCAGGCGAAAGGGTGCTGCGCACCTTGAGTCCGGGCAGATCATTGAGCAGCAGCAGGCTGCGCTCCAGCATTTCGGTCGTCGCAAGCACCCCCGGCACCAGCGAGGGGGTGTGGCGACGCAGAAAATCCTCGCTGTAGCTGCTGTTGCCGGAGAACAGCACACGGCCGATCCGGCCTTCCACCACCGCCAGGGTGACCACACCATCTTCCACTTTCTGGGGCGGCACCACCGCGCGGGCCAGGGTATAGCCACGGTCGTGATAGAACTCGGTGACGGCATCGGCCGCGACATTGAGGTCGTAGAGATTGAGCTCCAGATCCCGGAAGCGGTCCACCACTTCCTTCAGTCGCGCCGCGGGGAAAACCGTATTGCCGGCAAAACGGAAGGCATGGATCTGAAAGCGGTGGCCATTGCGGTCGTGCAGTACCGGGCCGGGCTGGTCGGGAATGAGTATCTGGGCCGGCGTCACCAGCGGTGTAGCCAGGGATGGCAGGGACTGCGAGACGCTGCCCGGCGTCGGCGGCAGATCGGCAGCCGTTGCCAGGACTGGCGCCAGCATGCAGACCATGGCCCAGCACCCCGGGAGACGGAGCAGAAGCCTCACGGCCTGGCGAGGTACGCGGGCGGTTGGCGGGGCTCGCATCTCATGGGATGATTCCGTTCATAATCCGGTCGCAGGGGTGGTTGGGCTGTATTATGCATTCTGATTGGCTTGAGGGGCATGTCCGGTGACTGAAGAATTGGCTGTCGAGTTCGAACGCCGGTTTCCTGATGTGGCGGCGGAACTGGGACCGGAAAACCTGGGACGCCTGCTGGCGGCCTGCAGCATGGTGCGGCTGCCGCCCGGACGCCGGCTGTTCCGCGACCGGATGCCGGTCGAAGCACTCTACCTTGTACTGGAGGGCGAAATGATCGCCTCCGTGGGTGAAGGGCGCCAGGCCCTGACGCTGGGCCGGATCAGGCCCGGCGACTGGCTCGGCGAAGTGGCGGTGCTCAGCGGCGAAATGCTGGCCAGTTCCACCGTCACGACCGATACGCATTGCCGCGCCCTCAAAATCCATTATCAGGACTTCGAGCGCCTGGTGCTCAATGACGAGGAGATCACTCACGTGCTGCTCGGACAACTGACCGATCTGCTGGCGAACCGCCTGCGCGAATCGATCGCCTCGGCGGCACAACTGGGGTAGGTATGGACCTGAAAACCTTTCTCCACGGACTGCCCGCCTTCGAGCGCTTCCAGTCACGCCACGTGGACGCACTGGTCGAGCGGCTGCAGGTTCAGGAGATCGCCGCCGGCCAGACCCTGATCCATCAGGACCAGCCTGGACAGGCGCTCTATATCGTCCTCTCCGGCTCGATTTCCCTCACCCGCCGCGACCCCATTGCCGGTGAATTCGAAGAAGCCGGCGAAGCCCGTGACGGGGAAGTGATCGGCCTGCTTTCCCTGGTCGCAGACATGCCTGCACCGGAAACAGTGTTTGCCCACAGCAATGTCACGGTCGCAGCACTCCTGCCCGAGGATTATCACGCCCTCCATCTCGTCGCCCCGCCGATCGCCCAACAGCTGGAATACATGGTGGCGGTACAGCTGGCCCGGGAACTCCAGGCCAAGAACAAACAGCTGCGCCGGGGGCTGGCCCAGCGCAAGACTCCCTCCCTGATCGAGCGCCTGATGGGCGTATCGTCCTAGGATCATCCCGGACACTCCGCGCCGCGACCATGTTTCCCGGATTCGAACAGCTCGCCGCCCAGTGTGCCCCCCAGGTCGCACCCTCCACCCTGGCCGCCATCGTGCGGGTGGAATCCGGCGGCAACCCCTGGGCGCTCAACGTCAATGGCCCGCAGCCGCTGCCCCGGCAGCCGTCGAGCCGTCTCGAAGCCGCCGCCTGGGCGCGCTGGCTGGTCCGGCATGGTTACTCGGTGGACATGGGGCTGGCCCAGGTCAACTCCCGTCATCTGGAGCGCCTCGGGCTCGATGCCGGCGATCTGTTCGATCCGTGCACCAATCTGCAGGCGGGCGGCCGGATCCTGCGCGAGAACTACGCCGGTGCGAGCCGCAAACTCGGCCCCGGACAGGATGCGCTTCACGCCGCCCTCTCGGCCTACAACACCGGCAACTACCGGCGCGGCTTCGATAACGGGTATGTCTTCAAGGTGGTCGCGGCGGCGCAGGCGCCTGCCCCGTCCCCCCGACTGCTCCCCGCTCCGGGGCTACGTCCGCCACGGCCTGCGCCCGGGACACCGGGGCAGGCGCGGGTATTCTGGTTGCCCCGGTAGCAGATTGCCATGTGTCAGTTGCTGGGCATGAACTGCAACACGCCGACCGACATCTGCTTTTCCTTCGAAGGCTTCCGTACCCGCGGCGGGCTCACCGATGTGCACACCGACGGCTGGGGCATCGCCTTTTTCGAGGGACGCGGCGTGCGGCTTTTTCTTGACCCGCAGCCCTCCGCCCGCTCGCCGGTGGCCGATCTGGTGCGGCAGTATCCGATCCGTTCCACCAATGTCATCGCCCACATCCGCAAAGCGACCCAGGGGCCGGTGGGGCTGGAGAACACCCATCCGTTCCAGCGCGAGCTGTGGGGGCGCTACTGGATCTTCGCCCACAACGGCAACCTCCAGGACTTCGCCCCGCCCCTGGACGGCAGCTTCCTCCCGGTGGGCGACACCGACAGCGAACGGGCTTTCTGCTGGATGCTGCAACGGCTGCAGGCACGCTTTTCCGCCATGCCCGCTGCCGGAACGCTGTATGCGGAGCTGCAGGCCCTGGTGCGGGAAATCACCGTCCATGGCGAATTCAATTTCCTGCTCTCGCAAGGCGATGCCCTGTTCGCCCACAGCACCAAGAGCCTGCATTTTCTGGTGCGGCAGGCCCCCTTCACCCGCGCACATCTGAAGGACCAGGATCTGACGGTGGATTTCAACGAAGTCACCACACCCCATGATCGCGTGGCCATCATCGCCACCATGCCGCTCACCGACAATGAAGCCTGGACCGTGATCGAACCGGGCACCCTGATGATGTTCCGCGATGGGCAGCCGGTAGCGCCGGCAGCCGGAGCCGCCCGGTCGATGTGACCGCTCAGTGGCTGGTTCCCTCGGACCGGCTGATCTTGTTCCACACGTTGTACTTGCCCACCGGCCTGCACATGGGGATGCGCTTCACTTCCTTGAGGGTTCGTGCGTCGAAGACGATGAGGGCCCCCTCCTGCTCCCACAGACTGGCCAGGGCATAGCGTCCGTCGCGGGTGAATTCCACGTGCGCCAGGGTCTTGCCCGGCTCGGGACGCAGGTCCGCCACCACTGCCAGCGTACGCTTGTCGATCACCTGCAGGGTGTCCTTGCGGGCAGGACTCATCATCGCGTCGACAAAGGCGTAGGGGCTGTTTTCATGGCTGCGCAGGAAGAAGCCGGGGCCCAGGGTGGGGATGGTTTTCACCGGCTGCCAGGTGGACATGTCGATCACCGTGACGCCGCCTTCCTTGAGATTGGTGGAAGCCATGACGGTACGGCCCTGCCACTTCCAGGTGATGCCCGAACCCAGATGAGGCATGCCGGGCAGCGGAAGCTCGGCAATCTTGCGCCGGGCATCGAGATTCACCACCTGGCCGCGCCCGCTGCGCGCGGTACCCATCAGGTTGCGATAGTCCTGATCGAAAAAGAAGTCGTCCAGCGGTTCGTCGAGCGGGATGCGGCGCGGATTGAGGAAGCCCGGCCGGGCGATACCCTCGCCCATCGCATAGCCGTGCGCATGGCCATCGTAGATGGGCGCGGCCTTTGCGTCGTAACTGATCTCCCACAGCTCGGGCATGTCCTTCATGGCGGCGATGAAGCTGTGGCGCGGTGCGGCCTCATAAACCGCCGACACCCGCGAGAACTGCCTGCCATCCAGACTCATGGCCGGCAGCACCTTGATCAGATTCAAGTCGGCATCGAACAGGGCCAGGGTGCGCGGCAGGGTATTGGCAACGGCGACATAGCATCCGTCGCCGGAAACGGCGGCATTGCGGGTATTGAGCCCGGCACGCACTTCGGCGACCACCTTCAGGCTCCACAGATCGAACTTGGTGATCCAGCCGTCACGGGAGGCGAAATAGACGAAGCGTCCGTCGGGAGAAAACTTCGGCCCGCCATGCAGCGCATAGTGCGAAGGAAAACGATGGATCACCTCCAGCCGGTCGCCATCGATAATCGAAACATGGTGATCGCCGCCCTCCACCACGACAAACAGATTGAGCGGATCCGCCTTGAACACGGGCCGGGCGACAAGCGCTTCCGCCGGTGTCACCTGCACCCGCGAGGCACGAATATCCGCTTCGGACCAAGTGGGTACGGTCTCGGCGGATCGATAGATCCATCCAGCCAGCGCCTCGATTTCCTCGTTGCCAAGCTGGGGCGCGAAAGCCGGCATCTGGCTGGCCCGCCGGCCATGGCGGATCACCTCCATCGCATCGGCCCGCTTCAACCGCTCGAGGCTTTCGGGCAGCAACGCGGGGCCGATCCCGCCGAAACGGTCGGCGCCGTGGCAGCCGGCGCAATGTGTGGCGTAGAGCCCGGCCACATCGACCACATCAGCCGCCCCGGCCCAGCAGGATGTGACCCAGAACAGCATGGCCATCAGCGCCCTCACGCGATTTCCTCCTCGCTCAGGTAGCAGGCAGGATCTTCACCCCAGCGGTTGCCGAGACCCTGTGCCGCCCGCACCCGGGAACTGCCGTTGCAGATGGGCAGATACGCGCAGGTGCCGCAACGCCCCGACACCTGGCGCGGATGGCGGCGCAGCTCGCGCAGCAGGGGATTCTCCGGATCGGACCAGATGGCGGAAAAGGGCCGCTCGCGCACATTGCCTAGGGAAACATCCCACCACATGGTGTCGGGATGCACCGCGCCCAGGTTGTCGATGTTCGCCACATTGACCCCTGTGGCATTGCCACCCCATTGCAGCAGCTTGGCGCGGATGTGATCGACCCGCTCGGGGAAGCGCGCCGCCACCCACTGCAACAGGTAAGGACCATCGGCATCCTGGTTGCCGGTGACGAACTCACGCCGTCGCCCCTGGCGGTGGTGCTCCCAGCTGGTATCGAAGAGCAGATCCATGGCCCGGCGCGTGGTGATGTGATGGGCATCGGTCTTGCGGTTCACATTGCCGCGACCGGCGTAGTTGAGGTGGGAGAAATAGAATTTGTCGATGCCCTCCCGTTCCACCAGTTCCAGCAGCGCCGGCAGGTCGGCGGCATTCTCCTCCGTCATCGTATAGCGCACTCCAACCTTGATGCCGCGTTCCCTGCACAGGCGCAATCCGGCCAGCGATGCCGCGAAGGCGCCCTCCTTGCGGCGAAAGCGGTCATGCGTCGCACCCACGCCATCGAGGCTGACGCCCACGTAGTCAAAACCGACGGCATCGATGGCATCGATGTTGTGCCGGTCGATGAGGGTGCCGTTGGAAGAAAGCGAGGTGTAGAAACCCATCGCCTTGGCACGCCGGGCGATCTCGAAAATATCGGGCCGCAGCAACGGCTCGCCACCAGAAAGAATCAGCACCGGCACGCGAAAGGCCTTGAGATCGTCCATCACGGCGAACACTTCGTCGGTGCCGAGTTCGCCAGGAAAATCCTTGTCGGCCGAGATGGAATAACAGTGGCGGCAGGTCAGGTTGCAACGGCGGATCAGGTTCCAGATCACCACCGGTCCGGGTGGATTGCGCCGCGGCGCGACAGGCGTCGGATCGGTCAGCTCCGACATGAACTGGAAAATTCTGAACACGACGAACTCCTTTGGGGAAAGCGGTTCTAGGCGGCGATGCGCAGCCCGGTTTTTTTATAAATCCGGTTTGAATAAAGAATCGCAAGCGTGCGACAGGCGCCGGGAAAGCACGCTTCCATCCCCTCATGCAGGGTGGCCACCAGGTCTGCCACCTCCGCGCGGGAACGGCCATGGACCATGGCGAAAAGATTGAAATTCCACATCGGCCGGTGGCGCGGGCGGCGGTAGCAATGGGTCACCGCTTCCCGTGTGCCGAGCCAGGCGCCGATCTCGTCCGCACGATCATCCTCCACATCCCACACGCTCATGCCGTTGGCCACGTAGCCGATGGCGTAATGGTTGGGTACCACGCCGATGCGGCGGATTGCACCCCGGTCCAGCAGGGCTTGCAGGCGCGCCATCACCACCCCGGGCGCAAGGCCCAGAGACTCGGCCACCGCACGATAGGGTTCGGCCACCACCGGCAGCCCCCCCTGGGTGGCGACGACGATGCGGCGGTCAATATCGTCCAGCACCTCGTTCATGCGCGCAACCGCATGTCGACGAAGTATTCCTTCTCCTTGGGAAAAGAGAACACCGGATAGCCCGTCGCGGCTTCGATGACGGCTACTGCCTCCGCCACGCCCGCCGGCGTTTCGGTGGCCAGGACGAACCAGAGATTGAGCGTGTGATCGCGTCCGTAATTGTGGGCTACCTGGGGAAAGGCGTTGACCTGTGCCGCCACGGCCTCCAGCCTGTCCCCGGGCACCGCCATGGCGGCCAGGCAGAAGGCGCCGCCCAGGCGCTCGATCTGGAACAGGGGGCCGAAGCGGGTGAGCACCTTGCGCGCCATCAGCACATCCACCCGCGCCAGCAACTCCGCTTCACCAATGCCAAGCTGCCCGGCCGCCACGGCGAAGGGCCGCTCGCAGATTGGGAACCCGCCTTGCAGGGCATTGATGATGGCCCGATCCAGGTCATCGAGCGGTGCCGGTGACTGCAGCAGGGCCTCAACCATGGGCAGGCCCGACATAGCGCGCACCGCGCTGCTTGAAGCGGCGCAGGCTGAAAAGGACATCATGCCCGTAGGCGTCAAGCCCCAGCGTTACCGCCAGTGCGGCACGCTGCGCCAGCACGGCCTCACGCGTGCGGCCATGGATCATGCAGAACAGGTTGTAGCGCCAGCGCGGCAAGGCGCGCTGGCGCCGGTAACACAGGGTGACGCCGTTGGCGGCCGCCAGACGCGGCCCCAGCTCCGCCACAAGCGCATCGGGTACGTCCCAGACACACATGGCGTTGGCGGTGTACCCCAGTTCCCGGTGATGCACCACCACCCCCAGGCGCTTCACGGTGCCATCTTCCTGCCAGCCCGAAAGCAGGCGGATCGCCGCGGACTCATCGAGACCCGCGGCGCCGGCCAGCCGCGCATAAGGCCGTGGCACCAGCGGCAGACCTTCCTGCAGCACTTCGATCAGTCGGCGTGCTCCGGCCTCCAGAGGCGGTGCCGGATGACACTGGCCGCCACCGACACGCTTTGCGCCGCCCTGCAGATCGAAACCGAGGTCGATGTGAAAGGCATCGAGCAGGGGCAGCGAGAGCACCTCTGCACCGGTCCCGGCCGCAATTTCGGCGAGAACGGCATCGCGTGCGGTGGCATCGGCGGCAGTCACCACGAACCACAGCTTGAGTTCGTGTTCCCGCTGGTAGTTGTGATTCACCGCGGCGTGACGGTTGATGATTGCTGCGGCCGATTCGATCTGATCATCCGGCACGGTGACGGCGGCCAGGGTACTGGCGCCCAGCCGACGCGGCGGAAACACGGCGCCGATGCGGCTGACCACACCATCGCGTGACAGCCGGCGATAGGTGTCCAGCACAGCCGCCTCGCTCAGCCCTTCCTCCCGGCCGATGGCGGCGAAGGGCTGCGACACCAGAGGGAAACCGTGCTGGTAGCGGTTGAGAAGACGGAAATCGGCGCTGCCGTGCTGCATCGATTCGCCCCTAGAAGCCGCTGCGGACAGCCCGCGCGGAGAAAAAGATGCCGCTGGGGCTTTTTGCCGGCAACACCTTGAGCAGGGCATGGGTGCCCGTGGTGTAGATGGCCACGCGGTCGTCATCACGGCTGGAAATCCATACCGCTTCACCCCGCGGAGTGAATTCCATATGCAGGACCGCCCGGCCCGGTTCCAGGGTATCGGTCACACGGTTGTCAAGCGTATCGATGACCTGTACCGCGCCATTGTCGGGGAAGGCGAAATTCACCCACACCTCGCGGCCATCGGGACGGGCCATGACGAACACCGGCTGACCCCGCACCGGAATCCGTCCGACTTCCTGCCAGTTCGCCATGTCCATCACCAGCACCTCGTGACGGCCGATCGCCGGCAGATAGACGCGACCATTGGCCACCGACCAGCCGCGCAGGTGGGGCATCTTGTAGACGGGCAGGGGCTCCTGCCCCCTGCCATAGCCCTGCAACACCTTGCGCACGCCCTTCTCCGGCTGCCATAGATCCAGAAGCGCCAGACCATCTTCGCCGAAGAGACCGGCGATGTAGTAACGCCCGTCGGGTGTGGCAAGGCCGTCATAGGGCGATTTCCCGGCCGGGAAACGCCGGGTTTGAGGATGGCCCGGGTCATGCAGATCGGTGACGCGGATCTCTCCGGCATCGAACAGCGCATAGGCGAAGCGACCGTCCGCAAGATCGGTCAGGCCCACCACGCGGGCACGCCTGCCCTCACCGTAATCGGCCGGAATGTCAGCCAGGGGCGCCAGGGTTTGCGCGTCAAAGGCCTTGAGGCCACCCGGCTCGTAATTC
The DNA here is from genome assembly GCA_018241695.1 of Pseudomonadota bacterium. Taxonomy (GTDB): domain Bacteria; phylum Pseudomonadota; class Gammaproteobacteria; order Burkholderiales; family Rhodocyclaceae; genus Denitratisoma. Next base: position 15,082 of record JAFEDH010000004.1, read on the forward strand.
TGCGCGACCACCATGCGACCATCCTGGGAAATGGCACCACCGATGGAATTTCCGGCCTGGACGACACGGCCCGCCAAGGTGCGGGTGAGCAGATCGATCCTGGAAATTCCACCATCACGGCCAAAGACATACGCATAGCGCTGGTCACGGGAGAATACCGCCGAGGCATGGGAGAGATCACCCAGCCCCTCGACCCGGCCCAGCACCGCCATGGCGCTGGTGTCAATCACCAGCACACTGCCGCTGGCCCGCTCCACGACGATGCCCAGGTCGCCGCTGCCGCGCGGTTCGGGAACTTCCGCCGCCATCGCGCTGGCGGCTGCCAGCAGCATGAGGCCGGTCGAGAGCAATTTACGCAGGAGGCTCATGGTCGCGCGGGTTCCTGAGGAAATCCCTGCCGCAACTGGTGGGCGATCCAGTGTGCTTCGTCTGCATCGAGGATGCCGAGGAAGGGGGGCATGGGCGTCCCCGGCCGGCCGTGCAGAATTACGGCCGCCACATCCTCCGCCGTCAAGCGCTGCAGGGACACCGGCAACAGGGAGGGCCCGAGCCCGCCACGGAGGGTCAGGCCGTGGCAGGAACCGCAATCCTCTCGCACCATGTGCACCAGCGCCGCCTGCCGGGTGGTATCCGGCATGCCTGCCATCGCGCCGGTGGCTCCCGCCACGGCGCACAGCAGCAGCCCTCGCACTCCACGGCATAGCCTCAACTCACTTCGCACCCTTGAGAATCCACTCGACCAGGCTCTTGAGATCGGCATCGGAAATCTTCTCCGGGCCGTTGGGCGGCATGGGGATGGGCCCCCACACGCCCGAACCGCCCTTGCGCACCTTGGCCGCCAGGATGGCCGGGGCATTCTGGTCGGACTGGTATTTGGCCGCAATATCCTTGAAGCTCGGCCCCATCATTTTCTTGTCTTTGGCATGGCAGGCCACACAGCCCGCTTTCTGCATCAGGGCCTCGCTGGCGAATGCGGTAGTGCCGATGCAGGTGGCGGCGAGAAGTACTGCGAATCGGATGTTTTTCACGATGTCCTCGTTGGCGTGATCGTAATCAGTAGATGTCGTGCTGGGTGTTATAGACATTGAACTTGCCCGTGGGCGTGATGAGGCGCGGGTCCTTGATCACGGCCTTGAGCTTGCGCGTCCGGTCATCCACCACGACGATGGCCGACTGCTGGTTTTTCGCCGACCAGATGGAGAACCACACCTCGTCGCCCCTAGCGTTGTACTCCGGCTGCAGCACACGCTTGGCGCCCTCGCCCAGACCCGCCCATTCGGCGATGGGCAGCACGGCATAGCCCTTGTCGAGATGATCGATGTCATATACCGCGATAGACTGGCTGATCGCCGGATCGGGGTTCAGCGCCGTATCGACCCACAGATTGCGCGACCGGGGATGGGTCTTGATGAAAAGCGATCCACCGCCCTGACCCTTGAGGGTGCGTACCACCTTCCAGGCATTGGCCTTGTGCTTCACCGGATCGGTGCCGATCAGGCTGATGTCCTCGGAGCCCAAGTGCCCGGTCGCCCATACCGGCCCGTATTGCGGATCGACGAAGTTCGCGCCGCGACCGGGATGGGGAATCTTGCCGACATCCACCAGACTGACCCGCCGTCCTTCCTTGGCATCCACCACCGCCACCTTGTTCGACTGGTTGGCCGCCACCATGAAATAGCGATGGCTCGAATCCCAGCCACCGTCATGAAGGAAGCGCGCGGTGGGGATTTCGGTCACGGTGATCTGGTCGATGTCCTTGTAGCTCACCATCAGGGTCTTGCCGGTTTCCTTGACGTTGACCACGAACTCGGGCTTGAAGTGGGACGCGACGATGGAAGCTACGCGGGGCTCGGGGTGATATTCCTGCTCACCCACCGTCATGCCGCGGGTGGACATGATCTTCAGGGGCTCCAGCGTCGCACCATCCATGATCACGTACTGCGGCGGCCAGTACGAACCCGCGATGGCGTACTTGTCCTCATAACCCTTGTATTTGGAGGTATCCACCGACCGGGCCTCGAGGCCGACACGGATCTCGGCGACGTTGTCGGGCTTTTCCATCCACAGATCGATCAGGTTGATCTTGGCATCGCGGCCGATCACGAAGAGATAGCGCCCGCTCGCGGAGGTGCGCGAGATATGGACGGCGTAACCGGTCTTCACGATGTTGATGATCTTTTTGGTATCGCCATCGATCAGCGCCACCTCGCCCGTATCTCGCAGGGTCGTGGAGAACAGGTTGTCGAGGTTGTAGCCATTCATCTTGCGGGTGGGCCGCTTTGCCGGCGGCACGACCTCCTTCCAGGTCGCCTTCATTTCGGCCAGACCGAATTCCGGCGGCTGGGGAGGCGTCTGCTGGATATAGCGGGCCATGAGGTCCACTTCGTCATCTGTCAGTTCACCCGATGTGCCCCAGTTGGGCATGCCGGCGGGAGAGCCATACTTGATGAAGACCTTGAGATATTCGGTACCGCTGGCCAGCGTCTTGTCCGGTGTCAGGGGCTTGCCGGTGGCGCCTTTGCGCAGCACCCCGTGACAGCCGGCGCAGCGCTCGAAATAGATCTGGCGCGCACGGTCGAACTCCGTCTTGGTCATGTGCGGCGCCTTGGGGTTGATGTCCTGATACATCTCGACATCCACCAGGGGCGAGCTGCCCGCCTGAAAGGCCGCCTCTGCGGGCGGCATGTTCTTGTGGGACGCCGCCTCGTCCGCCCCCGCCATCAGGGCCAGCGAAGCCAGCATCATTCCCGCAGCAAATCCTGCCTTACGCACCATGATTCATCTCCCTTGAAAACTGTGCTTTCAGGAAGACTATGCTTGTAACCGGGATATTTTTTCTTGATGCCGATCAAAGGGGCACGACGTGACCACGCCAGCCCGTCAAATCAGGAGGACACACAGAAGGGAAAGCGGAGAGATCCGGCGCTTACTGGTAGCGGAGGGCCTCGATGGGATCTAGACGCGCCGCCTTGCGCGCCGGATAGAAGCCGAAAAAGATGCCCACGGCAGCCGCCACACCGAAAGCGACGAGAACCGAGCTGCCGGAAATCACCACCGCGGTTTTGGTCAGGATATTGGCCAGCAGGGCGCCGCCAACCCCGAGGGCAAGCCCGATGCAGCAGCCCACCACGGAGATGATGATGGCCTCGAGCAGGAATTGCAGCAGGATGTCCTGCTCGCGCGCGCCGATGGCCATGCGGATGCCGATCTCGCGGGTGCGCTCGGTCACCGACACCAGCATGATGTTCATGATGCCGATACCGCCCACCAGCAGGGACACAGAAGCGATGGCGCCCAGCAGCAGGGACATGACGCGGGTGGTTTCGGCCGCCGAGTCGGCCACGGCGGTGAGGTTGCGAATGAAGAAATCGTTATCCTGGTTTTCGCGGATGCGGTGGCGCTGCCTGAGCAGCGCGGTCATGTCCCGCTCCACGCCGTCCATCGCCTCGGGCGACTCGGCCTGAACATTGATCAACCGCACCGAACCCTGGAAGGACACGCCGAAAAGCTGGCGCTGGGCGGTGGTCAGCGGCACCAGGATGGTGTCGTCCTGATCGCGTCCATCCAGGCTTTGCCCCTTCGCGGCAAGCACTCCGATCACGACAAAGGGGCTGCTGCGGATGCGCAGGGTCTTGCCCACCGGGTCCTCGTTGCCGAACAGGTTCTGCACCACGGTGCGCCCCAGCAGGCAAACGCGGGTGGCGGAACGCACATCGCTGTCGGAGATGGGAACGCCCTCGGCCAGGCTCCAGCTGCGCACCTCCAGATAGGCAGGGGTGATGCCATAGATGGAGGTGTTCCAGTTGTTGCTGCCATAGACCACCTGGCCCGAACCCGGATGCAGCGGCGCCACGGCGGCGACGCCGGGTAGTTCCGCGATCGCGTCGGCATCCGCGACCGTGAGGGTCGGGGCATTGCCGCCCCCGGCGCGTACCCCGGAAGATGTGGTGGAACCGGAAAGAACGATGAACAGGTTGGCGCCCATAGAGCTGATCGAATCCGCCACCGCGAGCTGGGCACCCTGGCCAATCGCCGTCATCAGCACCACGGCGGCGACGCCGATCACCATCCCCAGCATGGTGAGGAAGGTGCGCATCTTGTTGGCGCCCATGGCATGCCAGGCCTGGCCCAGAAGGGTGGCGATCATCGCGCCGGCTCCGCATGGTCTTCGGGGACATGGCCCCCGTCATGCACGATGAGGCCATCACGAAAGCGCACCAGCCGTTGCGCATGGGCGGCGATATCCGGCTCATGGGTGACCAGGACGATGGTGATGCCCTCGCGGTGCAGGGTCTCGAACAGGGCCAGGATTTCTTCCGAGGTCTGCGTATCGAGATTGCCCGTCGGCTCGTCGGCGAGAATCAGGCGCGGCCGGTTCACCAGCGCCCGGGCGATGGCAACACGTTGCTGCTGGCCACCGGAGATGCGGTTGGGCATGGAGGCCGCATAGCGCCCCAGGCCAACCTTGTCGAGCATCTCGCGGGCGCGGGCGCGGCGGGTTTCACGCTCCACATTGGCATACACCAGAGGCAGGGCGACGTTGTCTTCCAGGCTGAACCGCGGCAGCAGGTTGAACCCCTGAAAGACAAAGCCGATCAGCCGGCCCCGCACCCGCGCCAGATCGTCCTTGTCCATGGCCGAGACGGGACGACCGTCGAGGATGTATTCGCCGGCGCTGGGACGGTCCAGGCAGCCGAGCAGGTTCATGAAGGTGGACTTGCCCGATCCGGAGGGACCCATGATGGCGACGAATTCCCCGGCATCGATATCGAGGTCCACCCCCTTCAGGGCGGGAAAATCGCCAGCCGGTGTGCTGTAGGATTTTTTTAATCCACGCACGGCTATGACGGAAGAAGGCATCAGAAGGGGCGGAAGCGGGGGCCGGAAGGATTTTCGGCCGGCTTGCCCTTGCCGTTCTCGGCCACGATCACCGCATCGCCGGCCTTGAGTTCACCGCCCGTCACCTCGGTATTGCGGCCATCGGTAATGCCCAGCCCGATGGCCACCGCCACCGGCTTGCCGTCACGCAAAACCCATACGGTACCGCTGGAACCATCGCGCTTTTTCTTTCCCTCGCCAGGCTTGGGCCCGCTGCCCGCGGCAACCGGCTGGTCGACCGGTTTGAAGCGCAGTGCGGCGTTGGGCACCCGCAGCGCATCCTCGCGCCGCGCCACACCGATATTCACATAGGCGGTCATGCCGGGCAGCAGGATCAGTTCCGGGTTGGCGACATCGATCACCACATCGTAGGTCACCACGTTCTGGGTGGTGGTGGGATTGAGCCGGATCAGGCGCACGCTGCCGTGAAAACTGCGGCTGGGAAACGCATCGACATTGAAGCGCACCTTCTGCCCGGTCCGGATCTGGCCGATATCCGCCTCGGCGAAAGAAGAGTCGATCTGCATCTTGGCCAGATCCTGGGCGATCTTGAACAGGGTCGGCGTCTGGAAGCTGGCGGCCACGGTCTGGCCCACATCGATCTGGCGGTCGACCACCACGCCGGAAACCGGCGAGCGGATCACCGAATATCCCAGATTGGCGCGGCTCCTCTTCAAGGCCGCGCGGGACTGGTTCACCTGGGCCTGGGCAGCCTGATGCGCCTGTACGGCCTGATCCAGCTCCTGCCGGGAAATGTATTCCTGCGCAAAAAGCGACTGGTCGCGCTGCTCGGTGGCGGCAGCCAGATCCAGGCTGGCCTGCGCGGACTTGAGGCTGGCCTGATCCTGCGCCACCTGCGCGGCGAAAAGCACATCGTCCAGCTCGGCCAGCACCTGGCCCTTTTTCACTTCGGCGTTGTAATCCACATGCAGCCGGGTCACGGTGCCGGAAACCTGGGTGCCGACATTCACCAGCGTCACCGGATTGAGGGTGCCGTTGGCGGAAACGCTCTGGGTCAGCTCTCCCCGGTCCACGGGCTGCAGCTTGTAACGCGCCGCGCCGCCGCCATCGCCGCGGCCGAAAGCGACATAAAGCCCTCCGGCAACGAGCAGCAGCGCCAGCACGGACACGGATTTGCGCGGCATGCGCGCTGGTAATGCAATCTTCATGGTGTTCTGTCTTCCTGCAGGGAAAGCACGAGATCCCGGTCCAGCGTACCCATGGACTGGGCCAGGGCGGCCCGGGCCACATTCCAGCTGTACAGGGACTGAACCTGCTGCTGCCGTGCCGAGGCCAGCGCATTCTGGGCATTCAGGAGATCCAGCATGCTGCCGACGCCGGCCTGATAGCGGCCGCGCGCCACCTTGTCGGCAGCCTCGGCGCTGGCGAGCAGATCCGCGCTGCTGCGGGTGGTCTGGGTGGCGGTGAGCAGCGACTGATAGGCATTCCAGACATCCTGCGCGACCTGGAGCCGCAGCTGATCTTCGCTGGCGGCCCGGGATTCGGCCTGGGCCTGGGCGGCGCGCACCCGATAGGTCGTGGCGAAGCCGGTGAACAGGGGAATGTTCAGGGTCAGCCCCAGACTTCCGCCGCGCGACTCGCCCAGGCTGGCGTTATGCACATCGCTGCCACTGACGCCGAAGCTCAGACTGGGCAGATGCGCTGCCCGCGCCGCATCCACGCTGGCCTGCGCGGCGGCTGTCTGGGCTTGCGCGGAACGCAGATCGGGCCGCCGCCGCCGGGCTTCCGCGATCAGCGCATCGACATCCTGCTCGAAATGCGGAGGAGGAGCCGCCTGGGTGTCGGCCGCCAGATGCAGCGGCTGCGGCGCATCCCGCCCGAGCAGAAGATTGAGACTGCCCTGCGCGATCTTCAGGCTACCTTCGGCGGTAATCCGGGCCAGCGTGGCCTGGGACAGCGCCGTGCGTGCCTGCAGGGTATCCGCCGGTGTGCCAGTGCCGGCCTGGTAGCGTGCCGCGGCGGCCTTGTAACTGGTTTCGGCGACACGCTCGGATTCCCGGGTGGCAGCCAGGGAAGCATCGGCCGCCTGCACCTGATACCAGGTCTGGACCGTGGACAGGAACAGGGACTGTACCGTCGCATCCATCGTGTCCACCGCCGCCGCCAGCAGCTGGCGGGCATTTTCCAGGGTGGCCGAGCGGGCACCGAAGTCGTACACCAGCCAGGCCAGCGTGGCCTGGGCGCTACGCTGGCTGCTGGTCATTCCCAGAGAACGGACCCGAGCCTCACCCACCGAAACATTCAGGGAAGGCAGATAGGCCGACTTGGCCACGCCCACCTGGGCCGCCTGCGCCCGGGCGTTGGCCCAGACAGCCCGGGTCTGGGGATTCGCGCACAGGGCAGCATCCACGGCGTCCACCAGCCCCAGAAGGGATGGCGCCGGACGGCAGACGACAAAGGGCGGAGCAAGATCGGCTTCGGTCGCAAAAGGGTCCAGGGCATGAGCCGGGAGCGCCAGGATCAGCAGGGCCGTAGAACACAGAAAACGCAGCATGGAAGCAGTGTAAAGGGCGCAGGTAAATGGCACCGGGATGTCATTGTTACCGCAAGTAAGCCGGGAGGAACGCAAAATGCATTGACGTACAATGACCCGGAAACGCAATCCCTTTCCCTTTTCCCTCCACCATCGTCATGAAAAAGCTGCCCGCCCTGGCCGTCGGGGCGCTCGTCATCGGCGCCGCCGCCTATTTCCATTTTCGCCAGGCACCTGCCGGCGCACCGCCTCCCGTTGCCGTTCCCGTGCTCGCCGCGCACGCCGCAACCCGCGACCTGCCTGTCGTGCTGAGCCTGGTGGGGCGTACCGAAGCCTACGAAACCGTGGCGATGAAATCCCGGGTGGATGGCCAGGTGCTATCGGTGCCGTTTGCCGAAGGGCAGCATGTGAAAAAGGGCGAGGTGCTGGTACGCCTCGATCCGGCCGATTTCCAGGCACGCCTGCGCCAGGCCGAAGCCGCGCTGACCAAGGCCCGTTCCGATGAGCGCCGCAATGCCGACCTGCGCAGCAAGGGCTTCATCTCCGCGGCCCAGATGGTGGATGTGCATACGGCAGCCGAAGCCCAGGCCGCTGTCGTGGACCTGGCCCGCCTGCAACTGGACTACACCACATTGCGTGCGCCTTTCGACGGCATCGTTGGCGCGCGCCTGGTCTATCCCGGTACCGGCATCAAGACCAACGACACCACGCTGGCCGTCGTCAATCGCGTGCGCCCCCTCTATGCCACCTTCACGGTACCGGAAAAATATCTGCCGGCACTGATGACGGCGCGCAAGAACAAGCTGGTCGCCGAGGTGACGGTACCCGGCTCAGGCAAAAGCTTTACCGGCGCAGTCACCTTCCTCGACAACGGCGTAGACCGCACGACCGGCACGCTGCAGGCCAAGGTGCTGCTGGCGAACGATGGGGAAGAACTGCTGCCGGGGCAATATGTGAACGTGAATCTGGTACTCGACACCCTGCACGATGTGGTGGTGATTCCTTCCGAGGCCATCCAGCAGGGGCCGAACGGCAGCTATGCCTTCATCGTCAAGCCTGATCAGACGGTGGAAATGCGACCGCTCCGGCAAGGCCCCAGCTATCAGGGCGTGACCGCGATCACCCAGGGTATCGCCCGGGGCGAGACCGTGGTGACCGATGGCCAGCTGCGCCTGACCCCGGGCGCCAAGGCGCAAATCAAGACCACCGCCGCGGCACACTGAGGCGCCGGCCATGCAATTACCTGAACTCTCGATTCGCCGGCCGGTGATGACGACGCTGCTGATGGCGGCGTTCCTCATTTTCGGAATTTTTGCCTATCGTTCGCTGCCGGTTTCCGAGTTGCCCAGCGTGGACTTTCCCACCATCTCGGTTACCGCCAACCTGCCGGGCGCATCCCCCGAAACCATGGCATCGGCCGTAGCCACGCCTCTCGAAAGCCAGTTTTCCACCATCGCCGGCCTCGACAACATGAATTCGGTGAACGCCCAGGGCCTCACCTCCATCACCTTGCAGTTCTCTCTTGACCGGGATATCGATGCGGCGGCGCAGGATGTGCAGTCGGCCATCGCCGCATCCCAGCGCAAGCTGCCCAACGACATGCCCGCGCCGCCTTCCTTTCGCAAGGTGAATCCCGCCGACGCGCCCATTTTTTTCATCGCCATGGGCTCGAAGACACTGCCGCTGTCCACGGTCAGCGAGTACGCGGAAACCCAGCTCGCGCAACGCCTGTCCACTCTCTCCGGTGTGGCGCAGGTGGCCGTTTTCGGCTCGCAGAAATTTGCCGTGCGCATCCAGGCGGACCCGGAAAGGCTTGCGGCACGCGGAATCGGCATCGATGAAGTGGCCCAGGCGGTCGCCGCCAACAACGTCAACAAGCCCACCGGCGCGGTGGATGGCCCGTATCAGAACTTTTCCATCAAGGCCAACGGCCAGCTTGAAAAAGCCAGCGACTATCGTCCCCTGATCGTCAGCTACCGCAATGGCGCCCCGGTCCGCCTGGAAGATCTGGCCACGGTGGTGGACAGCGTGGAAAACAACAAGATGTCGGCCTGGTTCAACAATGAGCAGTCCATCATCCTCGTGGTGATGCGTCAGCCCGGCGCCAACACGGTAGCGACGGTGGACGCCATCCGGCACGTGCTGCCAGTATTCCAGGCCAAGCTGCCGGCCTCGGTGGAGCTGACGGTGCATTACGACCGCAGTCTGGTGATCCGCGATGCCATTGCCGACGTGCAGTTCACCCTGGTGCTGGCCGGTTTCCTCGTGGTGCTGGTGATCCTGCTGTTCCTGCGCAACCTTTCCGCCACCCTGATTCCCGGCGTAGCGCTGCCCATCTCGGTGGTCGGCACCTTCGCCATCATGTACCTGATGGGCTACAGCCTGGACAACCTGTCGCTGCTGGCGCTCACGCTCTCGGTCGGCTTCGTGGTGGACGATGCCATCGTGATGCTGGAGAACATCGTGCGTCACATGGAAGCGGGTGAATCGGCCTTCCAGGCGGCGATCAAGGGCTCACGGGAAATCGGCTTCACCATTCTCTCCATGACCCTTTCCCTGATCGCTGTCTTCATTCCCGTGCTGTTCATGGGCGGCATCGTCGGCCGTCTGCTGCACGAATTCGCGGTCACGATCTGTTCCGCCATCCTGGTCTCCGGCCTGGTTTCCCTCACCCTCACCCCCATGCTCTGCAGCCGCTATCTGCGCCACACCCATGCCGAGGATCATGGCCGCGCCTACCAGGCCTTCGAGCGCTTCTTCAACACCCTGCTGGAAGGCTATCGCCAATCCCTGGCATGGGCCATCGCCCATGCCCGCTGGGTGATGGCCGGCTTTCTCGCCACCCTGATCCTCACCGGCATCATGTTCGCCGTAGTCTCCAAGGATTTTCTCCCGGGCGGCGACACAGGCTATATCGTCGCTTTCACCGAAGGCCCGCAGGATGTTTCCTTTGCCGCCATGGCGGAACGGCAGCGCGCCGTCGCCACCATCATCGGCACCGATCCCGATGTCGCCCGCATTGTTTCGGCGGTCGGCGCCTCCGGACCGCGCCCCACCCTCAACACGGCCACCATGTACATCGCCCTCAAGGATCACGGGCAACGCCATTCCACGCCCGACCAGATCATCCAGCGCCTGCGGCCCAGGGTGAATTCGGTACCCGGCATCCGTGTCTTTCTGCAAAACCCGCCCACCATCAACGTCGGCGGCCAGGTCACCTCGGCGTTGTATCAGTACACCCTGCAGGACACCGATCTGGACGAACTGTATGCCTGGAGCGAGCGCCTGCTGATGGAAATGCGCAAGCTGCCCGGCTTCGTGGACGTCAATACCAATCTGAAAAACCGCAGCCCCACCCTTTCCCTCGACGTGGACCGGGACAAGCTGGCTACCCTCGGTGTGAGTTTCGGCCAGGTGGAGGATGCGCTGCAAAGCGGGTTCTCGGCACGGCAGATTTCCACCATCTACGGTGCCACCAACCAATATCAGGTGATCCTCGAACTCCTGCCGCAATACCAGGCCGACCCGACAGTGCTCAACCGGCTCTACATTCGTTCCGGCAGCGGTCAGCTGATCCCGCTCGATACGGTGGTGCATGTCTCGCACAAGACCCAGGCCCTGATGGTGAACCATCTTGGGCAGCTGCCATCGGTGACCCTGTCCTTCAACCTGACGCCGGGCGTATCGCTTGGCGATGCGGTCAACAGCATCCATGCCATGGAGCGCTCCCTGCGCCTGCCGGTGAGCCTCACCACCAGTCTGCAGGGTTCCGCGCAGGCCTTCCAGTCGTCGCTGCAGGGGCTGGGTGTATTGCTGCTGATCGCGGTACTGGTGGTGTATCTGGTGCTGGGCATCCTCTACGAGAATTTCATCCACCCGCTGACCATCCTCTCCGGCCTGCCGGCGGCGGGGCTGGGCGCCTTGCTGACCCTGCTCCTGTTCCGGGATGATCTCACGCTGTATGCCTTCGTCGGCATCATCATGCTGGTGGGTATCGTCAAGAAGAACGCCATCATGATGATCGACTTCGCCCTGGAAAAGCAGCGCAAGGAGAATTGCCCGGCCAGGGATGCGATCTATGAAGCCTGCCTGGTGCGCTTCCGTCCCATCATGATGACCACCGTGGCGGCACTGGCCGGTACCCTGCCCATCGCCGTGGGCATGGGCACCGGAGCCGAGGTACGACGGCCTCTCGGTCTTGCGGTGGTCGGCGGACTGGTGGTCTCCCAGTTCCTCACCCTGTATCTGACCCCGGTGGTCTACCTGTACCTCGACAGGCTGGCAGCCCGGCTCAGTTTCCGCCCCGCCGATGCGACCACCTGAGCCAGGGGGCGCCCTGTCCGGCAGCCCCCCTTGACTGGTCGCCGCACGGACCTAGACTGCCACGACCGCCTATCGAGGAACCCGCCTTGTCCTCCACCTGCCCCTTGTGCGCAAATCCTGATGATCCCGTCCTCTGGCAGGACGCCGACTGTCGCATCGTGCGCGTCAGCGGCGCTGAAGGTGCGGCCTTCCCCGGTTTCTGCCGCGTCCTCTGGCGCCGCCATGTGCGGGAGATGGGTGATCTCGCGGCACAGGAACGCAACCACCTGATGCAGGTGGTATTCGCCACCGAGCTGGCCGTGCGCGAGGTGATGCGCCCCGACAAGATCAATCTCGCCAGCCTGGGCAATGTTGTGCCCCATCTGCACTGGCACGTCATCCCCCGCTGGCACGATGACAGCCACTTCCCGACACCGATCTGGGGCCCGGCCCGGCGCCGGGCGCCCACCCGTGAACTGGCAAGCGACCAGGCACTGCAAGCCGTGTTGCACCGGCAACTGGGGTACGGCCCGTGACGCCGGCAGATTTCGACTTCGCCCTGCCCCCCTGCGACAACCTTCACGCTCCCTGCTGCATCCATGTTCGCGCCGCCCGCGCCTGGATCGAAACGCTTCCCATAGACAGCCCGGCCCAAAGCCAGGCCGCCCTGTGCAACGAACTGGAAGCCCTGCTGTATCACCGGCTGCCGGCAGCGGAACGCATCGACATCCTCGATCTGCTCGGACAGCGGGTGATTGCACTGCAACAGGAAACCCTTGCACGCTACGGCGGCAAGCCCCTGCCCCTGGCTTCATCCGAGCAGGCCGCCTTCGATGCCGCCAATGCGGTCTGGATGATCCTCCTGCAAGGCTATCTGCGTGCCGTGGCCGATACCTCGGGCAAGAGCGCCCCTGCCCTGCAACGTGCGCTGTCGGTGCTGGTGGAATGGCAGAGCAGCCAGTTGCTGGCCCGGCGCCAGCCCGCACCGGCCCACTGGCGCCGGCTGCATCAGTTGCTGAGTCTCGCCGAACACAATGGGCAGCTTCATGTCCCGGTAGCGGATGCCGGCGGCCATAAAACCACCGTGCTCGCCACCTATGGATCGGCACTGCTGATGCAGGCCGCCGGCCCCTATGAGCTGCTGCCGCCACAACTGGGCTGGATGCTGCGCTGGGCACGCCGCTGGGGCGGCAGGCTGACCTGGCTGACAGCCCCTCCGACGAAATCCCCGGCACTGCCGCTATCCGTGAATCCGGCTTCCGATCACCTGTTGCACCACGCATCCACAGCCGCGGACAGGCTGTATTTTTTTGGTACGGCCGAATTGCGGCGCCACCTGAAATCGTGCATCGAACAGCTGGAAGCCGGTGCCAAGCCGATCCTGCTCCGGCTGGGCGACGACTGCACCCAGCCGGCCTGTGGCCAACTGCTCAGACGGCTTTATCCGCGCTGGTGCAAGGGCGGCGTGGAAAGGAAGACGGAACGGCACCGTGGCGTTGGCCATGCCGACCTGGTGATCGGGCTGGAGTCGTCATTCCTCCTGTTTTCCCGCACTCACGGCAAGTATCAATCCACTTCGTCTCCTCCTGTAAGCGATCCCCCATACCCCGTACCGTATGAAAGCGAAATCGCCATCATCGACCAGAGCGCACAGGGCCTGCACCTGTTGCGACAACCGGCGACGAACGCGAATCGTGCCGGACCCGGCCATCTGCTTGCTGTCAGGCCGGGTGATACGGATCGTTTTTTCCTCGCGGTGGCACGCTGGACCGCGGCCGATCCGGAAGGATGCATCCACCTTGGCCTGCAACTCCTGCCTGGCACCGCACAGGCGGCAGCGATCCGTTACACCGGAACCCACGCCCGCAGCGAATCTCCGCAACCCGGTTTCCTGCTCCCTGCCGTCCCCGCCCTGAATTCCCCGGCCAGCATCATCCTGTCCGTCGGCGCATTCCGCCCCGGAAGGATCGTGGAAACCGGGCAGGGCGGCCTTGGCCAAACCCTTATCCTGGAAACCCTGCTCGAACGGGGGGAAGATTTCGACCGGGCGACCTATCGCCAGGAACCCGGCTGAGGCCGGGGCCGGGCGCGCTATCATGGGTACCCGTTCCACGCTCGTCTCTCCGCCATGGCCGGCCTCGATCGCACCACCCCCACCCCGACCGAAATCCAGCTGCACCAGAAATCACGGCGCATGGAACTCGCTTTCGACAATGGCGAGCGTTTCGACCTGTCTTACGAATACCTGCGGGTGTTCAGCCCCTCGGCCGAGGTCCGCGGTCACGGCCCCGGTCAGGAAGTGCTGCAGACGGGCAAGCGCAACGTGGCGATCACCGCAACCGAGCCCGTGGGCAACTATGCCCTGCGCCTGATCTTTTCCGATGGCCACGATTCCGGGCTTTACTCCTGGGATATCCTTTACCGGCTCGGCCGCGAACACGACCGGCTCTGGGCCGAATACCTGGACCGGCTTGCCAAAGCCGGCGCAAGCCGCGATGTGGATACCACGCAGCGTCCCGCATCGGCCGGACATGCCTGCGGAAAGCATTGATATGAACGAGCAGACCCACTTCGGATTCGAAACCGTCGCCGAGGAAGACAAGGCGCAGCGCGTTGCCGGCGTGTTCTCCTCCGTGGCGCAGAAATACGACGTGATGAACGATCTCATGTCCGGCGGACTGCATCGGCTATGGAAGCGTTTCGCCATCACGCTTTCCGGCGTCCGCAACGGGGACCGCGTGCTTGATGTAGCCGGCGGCACGGCGGATCTTTCCCTCGCCTTCGCCAGACGTGTCGGCCCCACGGGCGAGGTCTGGCTGACCGATATCAACAACGCGATGCTGAGCGTGGGCCGGGACCGCCTGCTCGACCACGGACTGCTGATGCCGGTCGCCCAGTGCGATGCCGAAAAGCTCCCCTTTCCCGACGCGCACTTCGATTGTGTCAGCGTCGCTTTCGGCCTGCGCAACATGACCCACAAAGACGCCGCACTGGCCGAGATGGCGCGTGTTCTGAAACCTGGCGGCCGGCTGCTGGTGCTGGAGTTTTCCAAGGTATGGAAACCCCTGGAGAAGGCCTATGATTTTTACTCCTTCAAGATCCTGCCCTGGATGGGCCAAAAGGTCGCGGGGGATGCCGACAGCTACCGCTATCTGGCCGAATCCATCCGCATGCATCCTGACCAGGAGAGCCTGAAGGCACTGCTTGAACAGGCCGGGCTTTCCCGGATCGACTACTTCAACCTGACGGCGGGCGTGGTCGCCCTGCACCGCGGTTACAAACTTTGATCGAGGATCTTTCATGAAACGTATTCTGATTGCCCTGTTCGCCACGGTGATTGGCCTGGGAACGCTGGTTCACGATGCCGAGGCCAAGCGCCTAGGCGGCGGCCGGTCTTTCGGCATGAGCCGTAGCGCCCCGGCCAGCCAGCCTCACGGTGTGCCCGCAAAGCCGGCAGCCCCTGCGCAACAGGCAACCCCCACACAGCAGGCCCAGCCCGGGCCTGCCGCACCCCAGCCATCCGGCGCCCGCCGCTGGCTCGGCCCGATTGCCGGCCTCGCCGCCGGGCTCGGCCTGGCCGCGCTGTTCTCCCACCTGGGCATGGGCGAGGGTTTTGGTACGGTGGTGATGGTCATGCTGCTGGTCTTCGCCGCCATCGCCCTGTTGCGTATGGTTTTCGCACAACGCCGCCAGCCGGTTTATGCTGGTCAGGCAAACACTCCGAACACTCCGGCCGCAGCAGCGAAGACATCCGACCCTGCGGACACGGCGGCCCCGTCCTCGGGAGGGCGCTGCCCCTTCGGCTTCGGAGGTGATAGCAGTACCAGTGCCGGTGCCGGCGCTTCTGCGACGGTCGCCACCGAACCGCCTCCGCGTGGCGAACACGAACTCGATGCGGCATCCTTCCTGCGCATGGCCAAGCTGAACTTCGTGCGCCTGCAGGCAGCCAACGATGCCGGCAACATGGCCGACATCAAGGAATTCAGCACGCCCGAGTTCTACGCGGAAATCGAGATGCAGTATCTGGAACGGGGCAAGGTCCGCCAGCAGACCGATGTGGTGCAGCTGGATGCCGAAGTGCTGGATGTCGACCGCGAGAGTGAGCGCTTTGTCGCCAGCGTACGCTTTCACGGCATGATCCGCGAAGAGGCGAATGCCGCACCGGAAACCTTCAACGAGATCTGGCACCTGACCAAACCGGTGGATGGCAGCGCCGGCTGGGTGGTGGCCGGTATCCAGCAGGCCGCGTCCGCCTGATTCGGCCATGTTGCAGCAGGCAGCCCGTAACGTAGCCCTCGGCGCCTTCAATCACCTGCTCGTCCAGGCCGGCTGGGCCTGTCAGCGCCTGGCGCCTTTCTCCGGGCGTGGCCTGCGCCTGGAGCCGGCGGGATTACCTGTTCTCACGGTGGAAATCGATCCACGCGGGATGCTGATCCCGGCAGCGGCCGATTGCACGGTGGATGTCGTGGTCAGCCTGCCGGCGCATCTGCCGCTGCTGGCGCTGCAAGGACGCGACGCCATCCTGCGCCAGACGCGCATTTCCGGCAGCGCCGATCTCGCCGAGATGCTCGGCTTCGTGCTGCGCAATCTGGCCTGGGATGCGGAGGAAGATCTGTCGCGCCTCTGCGGCGACATTCTTGCGCATCGGGCCCTGATGGGTGTCCGCAGGCTGACGGCCTGGCAAAGGGAAGCCCTGCGGCGCGCGGCGGAAAATATCGGTGAATACCTGACCGAGGAAAGCGACACCCTGATCCATCAGCGCGAGATGGCGCCTTTCGCCGCCGAGGTGGATGCGCTGGATCAGGCGCTGGCCGCCACCTCACGCCGGCTGGCGCGGCTCGACTAACTGCTTTACCGGCACTGCGGCAACACACAAAGTAAAAAGCAGCCCCGAGACTGCTTTGGGCTGCTTTTTACTTCGATGCCGAATCCTCTGCCCATCCGTCCGAATTCGGCTCCGACGGGTGGTGTGACGAGAGGTATCTCTGCGCTTAATGACCGCGCTTGCGCAGACGCTGGATCGCTGCCAGCTGGGCCACGGCTTCAGCCAGCTCGGCCTGGGCCTTGGCGTAGTCGATCGTCGCGTTCCGGTTGGCCATTGCCTGCTCGGCCAGATTCTTGGCCTCCATCGCCTTGGCTTCGTCCAGATCCTTGCCGCGAATCGCGGTATCCGCCAGCACGGTCACCAGACCGGGCTGAACCTCCAGCAGGCCACCGGCCACAAAGATCAGTTCCTCGGCCTCCTGCTGCGGCACCTTGACCCGGACCGCACCGGGTTTGATGCGCGTCATCAGGGGCATGTGGCCGGGCAGGATGCCCAGTTCCCCGGTCTCGCCGGGCAGGGCCACGAATTCGGCCAGACCGGAGAAGATCGACTCTTCCGCGCTAACGACATCAACATGAATGGTCATAGCCATTTCTCACCCCTAGATAGGAGGAGCGGCGGGAGAGTCAGGCTCCCCCGTCCGTTCCCTTATTGCAGCGTCCTGGCCTTTTCAACCGCTTCCTCGATGCCGCCCACCATGTAGAAAGCCTGCTCTGGCAGATGGTCGTACTCACCTTCGACAATCGCCTTGAAGCCCTTGATGGTGTCCGCCAGGGGCACGATCTTGCCGGGAGAGCCGGTGAACACTTCGGCCACGTTGAAAGGCTGGGACAGGAAGCGCTGGATCTTGCGGGCGCGGGTCACCGCCAGCTTGTCTTCGGGCGCCAGTTCGTCCATGCCGAGAATCGCGATGATGTCGCGCAGTTCCTTGTAGCGCTGCAGGGTGGCCTGCACCTTGCGGGCCACGCCGTAGTGCTCTTCACCCACGATCTGGGGATCGAGCTGGCGCGAAGTGGAGTCCAGCGGATCTACGGCGGGGTAGATACCCAGCGCCGCAATGTCGCGGGACAGCACGACGGTGGCGTCGAGGTGAAGGAAGGTGGTGGCGGGGGAAGGATCGGTCAAGTCATCCGCCGGCACATACACGGCCTGGATCGAGGTGATCGAGCCAACCTTGGTGGAGGTGATGCGCTCCTGCAGACGGCCCATTTCCTCGGCCAGGGTAGGCTGGTAGCCCACGGCGGAAGGCATGCGGCCCAGCAGCGCGGACACTTCGGTACCGGCCAGGGTGTAGCGGTAGATGTTGTCCACGAAGAGGAGGATGTCGCGGCCTTCGTCGCGGAACTTCTCGGCCATGGTCAGGCCGGTCAGCGCCACACGCAGGCGGTTGCCGGGAGGCTCGTTCATCTGGCCGAACACCATCGCCACCTTGTCGAGCACCTTGGACTCTTCCATCTCGTGGTAGAAGTCGTTGCCCTCACGGGTGCGCTCGCCCACACCGGCAAACACGGAGTAGCCACCATAGGACTTGGCGATGTTGTTGATGAGTTCCATCATGTTCACGGTCTTGCCCACGCCGGCGCCACCGAACAGGCCGATCTTGCCGCCCTTGGCAAAGGGGCAGATCAGATCGATCACCTTGATGCCGGTGGGGAGCAGTTCCACGGAGGGCGACAGTTCGTCGAACTTGGGAGCCTTGGCGTGGATGGGACGCTTCTCTTCGCAGGCGATGGGGCCGGCTTCGTCGATGGGGCGGCCCAGCACGTCCATGATACGGCCCAGGGTGCCGGTACCGACCGGGACGCTGATCGCCGCACCGGTGTTCTTCACGCTCATGCCACGGCGCAAACCGTCGGAGGAACCCAGGGCGATGGTACGCACCACGCCATCGCCAAGCTGCTGCTGCACTTCGAAAGTCAGACCGGCTTCGGCGTTGCCCGTGTTGGCGTCGTCGAGAACCAGGGCGTCGTAGACCTTGGGCATGGCTTCACGGGGGAACTTGATGTCCACCACGGCGCCGATGCACTGCACGATGTTTCCGTTGCTCATGGTTGTTTCCTTAATTCAATAAATCCGATAACCCGCCATCAGCCCGCAATGGCCGCCGCACCGCCGACGATTTCCGAAATTTCCTTGGTAATCGCTGCCTGGCGGGCCTTGTTGTAGACCAGCTGCAATTCCTTGATCACGTTGCCGGCATTGTCAGTGGCAGCCTTCATGGCCACCATCCGCGCACTCTGCTCCGAGGCCATGTTCTCGGCCACGGCCTGATAGATCAGGGCTTCCACATAGCGCAGCAGCAGGTCGTCGATGACGGTCTGCGCATCAGGCTCGTAGAGATAGTCCCAGGAACCGTCGGGCGTGCCGAGGCGTTCACCGGACAGTGGCAACAACTGCTCCACCACCGGCTCCTGCTTCATGGTGTTGATGAAGCGTGTGAAGGCCACATGCACGGCATCCAGCTCACCCGCCTGAAAAGCATCGATCATGACCTTGATGGGACCAATCAGCTTCTCCAGGCTTGGGCTGTCGCCCAGCTGGGTGACATGCGATACGACATTGCCCCCCATGCGCTGGACGAATCCCAGACCCTTGTTGCCGATCGCGGTGACACGGATGTCGGTGGCACCACCCTGTTCCCACTGCTTCATGCGCGCCACGAGCTGGCGCAGGATGTTGGTGTTGAGGCCACCACAAAGACCCTTGTCGGTGGTCACCAGGATTACGCCGACGCGCCTGGGCACACCGGCGTCACCGCTGCCGCCACCCAGGAAGGGATGACGATAGTCGGTGATATTGGCCTGGGAGAGGTTGGCCGCCAGCTGGCGGATCTTGTCCGCATAGGGACGGGCAGCCCGCATCCGGTCCTGCGCCTTGCGCATCTTGGAGGCGGCCACCATCTCCATGGCCTTGGTGATCTTCCGCGTGTTCTGGACGCTCTTGATCTTGGTGCGGATCTCTTTTCCGACTGCCATGATCGTTCTCCTTAATAGGGTCTAAGGATCACGCCCAGGACTTCTTGAACTCTTCGACCGCAGCCTTCAGCTGGGCTTCGGCGTCCTTGTCCAGGTCCTTGGAGGTCTCGATCCTGTCCACCAGCGCGGCGTTCTTCTGCTTCACGAAGTGATGCAGGCCGTTCTCGAAGGCGAGGATGTTGGCCACGTCCACGTCGTCCATGTAGCCTTCATTGGAGGCGTACAGGGTGATGGCCATGTCGGCCACGGACAGGGGCGCGTACTGGGCCTGCTTCATCAGTTCGGTAACGCGGCGGCCGCGCTCGAGCTGCTTGCGGGTGGCTTCGTCCAGGTCGGAGGCGAACTGGGCGAAGGCCGCGAGTTCGCGGTACTGGGCCAGGGCCAGACGCACACCGCCACCGAGCTTCTTGATGACCTTGGTCTGGGCGGCGCCGCCGACACGGGACACCGAGATACCGGCGTTCATGGCGGGACGGATGCCGGCGTTGAACAGGTCGGTCTCGAGGAAGATCTGGCCGTCGGTAATCGAGATCACGTTGGTCGGCACGAAGGCGGACACGTCGCCGGCCTGGGTTTCGATCACGGGCAGCGCGGTCAGTGAACCGGTCTTGCCCTTGACTTCACCGTTGGTGCACTTCTCGACCCAGTCGGCGGAGACGCGGGCAGCACGTTCGAGCAGACGGGAGTGGATGTAGAACACATCGCCGGGATAGGCTTCACGACCGGGAGGACGGCGCAGCAGCAGCGAGATCTGACGATAGGCCCAGGCCTGCTTGGTCAGATCGTCATAAACGATCAGGGCGTCCTGGCCGCGGTCACGGAAGTATTCGCCCATGGTGCAACCGGCGTAGGGCGCGATGAACTGCATCGCAGCGGAGTCGGAGGCGGAAGCTGCGACGACGATGGTGTATTCCATCGCGCCATGCTCTTCCAGCTTGCGCACCACGTTGGCGATGGTGGAAGCCTTCTGGCCGACGGCGACGTAGATACAGAAGACGCCCTGGCCCTTCTGGTTGATGATGGCGTCGACGGCAACCGCGGTCTTGCCGGTCTGGCGGTCACCGATGATCAGTTCGCGCTGGCCGCGGCCGACGGGCACCATGGAGTCGATGGCCTTGAGGCCGGACTGCACGGGCTGGGATACGGACTGGCGCCAGATCACGCCGGGGGCGACTTTCTCGACCTTGTCGGTGAGCTTATTGCCGATCGGGCCCTTGCCGTCGATCGGCTCACCCAGGGCGTTGACCACGCGGCCGAGCAGCTCGGGGCCGACGGGGACTTCGAGAATGCGGCCCGTGCACTTGACGGTATCGCCTTCGGAAATGTGCTCGTATTCACCCAGCACCACGGCGCCGACGGAGTCGCGCTCGAGGTTCAGCGCAAGGCCGAAAGTGTTGCCGGGAAACTCCAGCATTTCGCCCTGCATCACGTCGGCCAACCCATGCACGCGGCAGATGCCGTCGGTAACGGACACCACGGTGCCCTCGTTACGGGCGGTGGCGGCCAGCTGCATGTTCTGGATCCGGCTCTTGATCAGGTCGCTGATTTCAGAGGGATTGAGATTCATGGAATAGCTCCTAATTCTTTAGCGCGGTGGCCATGGCAGCAAGCTTGCCGCGCACGGAGGCGTCGATGACTTCGTCGCCGAGGGAAATGCGTACGCCACCGATCAGATCGGGCACGACACGGACGGTCGCCTTGATCCTGCAGTTGAACTTGCGCTCGAGATCGGCCGTCAGGGCCGCAGTCGCAGCCTGGTCGAGGGGGAAAGCCGATTCCACATCGGCATCCTGCACCCCTTCCTGGGCGTTCTTCAACTCGTCGAAGAGCTCGGCGATCTCGGGCAGCACGCTGATACGGTCGTTGTCCACCAGGACCCGGGCGAAGTTCTGCTGATCGGCCGACAGGCCGTCACCGACCACCTCGACGAACAGCAATTTCAGCTGTTCGGGGGACAGACGCGGATTGGCGATGCACTCCTGCATTTCCGCGGTGCCGGCCACGATGGCCATGCGGCCGAGTGACTGGGACCAGGCGGCCAGGGCATTACCTCCCCGGGCCAGCTGGAAGGCCGCTTCGGCGTAGGGACGCGCTAGGGTGACGTTCTCGGCCATGGCGGATTACAGCTCCGATTTGAGTTGGACCAGCAGATCGGCGTGGGCCTGGGCGTTGATCTCCTTGCGGAGGATCTTCTCGGCGCCGGCAACCGCCAGTTGGGCAACCTGCTCGCGCAGGGCCTCCCTGGCACGCTGGGAGGCGACTGCAGCTTCGGCTTCGGCAGCTTCACGGGCGGCGGCGACGATACGGCCAGCCTCGACGCGGGCTTCTTCAAGCAGCTGGGAAGCCTGCTTCTCCGCACCGCCGCGCAGATCGGCGGCGGATTCGCGTGCCTTGCGCAGCTCGTCGGTGGCCTTTTTTTCGGCCAGCACGAGATCGGTTTTGGCCTTGTCCGCAGCCGCAAGCCCGTCGGCGATCTTCTGTGCACGCTCGTCCAGTGCTTTCATGATGGGGGGCCACACGAACTTCATCGTGACCCAGGCCAGCACGAAAAACACAACGAGCTGTGCAAACAGTGTTGCGTTCAGATTCACGGTATTCGCTCCTTACAGGGCGCGGGAGCCGGTTACTTCAGGATGAAGGGGTTGGCGAACGCGAACATCATCGCGATACCGACGCCGATCAGGAAGGCGGCATCGATCAGGCCGGCCAGCAGGAACATCTTGGTTTGCAGGGCGTTCATCAGCTCGGGCTGACGGGCGGAAGCTTCCAGATACTTGGAACCCATGATGCCGATGCCGATACAGGCACCAATGGCGCCCAGCCCGATGATCAGGCCTGCGGCCAGGGCAACAAAACCGAGAACGTGTTCCATGACAACTCCTTTAGTTTGACGATGAAAAGTAAATACAGCGACGGGTGCTGCGATCAATGCCCTTCATGCGCCTGGCCGATATACACCAGCGTCAGCATCATGAAGATGAAGGCCTGCAAAATGACAATCAGGATATGGAAGATGGCCCATAGGGAGCCGGCCAGCACATGACCGACCCAGAGTGCCGCGCTTGTACCGGTACCAGCCCAGGCAGCGCCCATCAGGGCGATCAGCATGAACAGGAGCTCGCCGGCGTACATGTTGCCGAACAACCGCATGCCATGGGAGATCGTTTTGGCTGCGAATTCGATCAGTTGCATGGCAAAATTGATCGGGTAGAGCAGCGGGTGATTGCCAAAGGGGGCGGTAAAGAGTTCGTGCACCCAGCCGCCGACACCCTTGATCTTGATGTTGTAGTAGAAACAGAGCAGCAGCACGCCGATTGACATGCCCAGCGTGGCATTGAGATCCGCGGTCGGCACTACGCGCATGTAAGCATGATGATCGGACGTCACGCTCTGCCACAGGGAAGGCAGCATATCCACGGGCAGGAAGTCCATGGCATTCATGAGAATGATCCAGATGAAGACGGTCAGCGCCAGCGGAGCGACGTACTTGCGCGACTCTTCGGAATGAATGATGCCCTTGGCCTGGTCCGCCACCATTTCCACCAGGAATTCGACAGCAGCCTGAAAACGGCTGGGAACCCCCGAGGTGGCATTGCGTGCGGCCAGCCAGAGCACGAAAACCGTAAGCAGCCCCAGAGCGGCGGAGTAAAAGAACGTATCGAGGTTGATGACGGAAAAGTCGATAATGCTGGACTGCGCGTGACCGGTCGTATTGAGATGGGTAAGGTGGTGAACGATGTACTCACCCGCGGTCGGGGCGTTGGTGGCAGCTTCGTGCGCCTGGGTGGCAGCTTCTTCGATCGGCATGGTCAGGTCTTCAGCAAGAATGCAAACAGATTCGCTTTGAGCGCAACAAACAGACCCACCAGCGCCGCGAACCATTGCAGCTCGTAGTGGAACTGTGCGTACGCCAGTATCCCTATCGTCGCGGCAACCTTCAGAAACTCACCGGCCATGAAGGTCACTGCATTGGCGCGGCCAGACGCAGCCGCAATTCTGAGGCGCAGGACGAACAACAGGTTGGGCAGAAAATAGGCCGTTCCGCCAATCAGTGCGGAAACCGCGCTACGCGTACCACCCACACCTCCTGCCACGCCAGAAACCAGCACGATCGCGAAACACTGAAGCAGCAATACCTTACCCATGCCTCAGACGCTTCCCCGTACGGCCGGCAGCCCGGCGCCAAAAGCCCGGCATTGTAAGGGGTTTCCGGGGCCATAGTCAATCCGGCACAGGAGGTTCCGCTCTGCAGCGCATGGCCCGCCTTCCAGGGAAGCTCCCGTCCTTGACAATGAATTTCAAGCCCGCAGCTTCACCAGGATGCCGTCCAGTTGATCCAGGCTGGAAAATCGCACGCTCAGGCTTCCCGCCCCCTTGCGATTGGTGCTGATCTTGACCGTGGCCCCCAGCGCATCGGACAGATCTTCTTCCAGACGCAGCAAATCGCGATCGGGAACCTTGTGTGCGTTTTTTTGTACGGCAGGATTGAGCTCCCGGTTCACCAGGCGCTCGGTGTCCCGCACCGACAGTCCCTTGTCCACCACCAGGGAAGCCAGCCTGCCCTGCTCCGGCTTGGGCAGGGGCAGCAGGGCGCGGGCATGGCCCATTTCGATATCCCCGGCCATCAGCATGTCCTGAGCGGGTTTGGCCAGTTGCAGCAGGCGCAGCAGATTGGATGCGGCCGGCCGGGAACGGCCGACCGCGTCGGCAGCCTGCTGATGAGTCATGCCAAATTCGTCGATCAGGCGCTGCAGACCCGCTGCCTCTTCCAGAGGATTGAGATCCTCACGCTGGATGTTCTCGATCAGGGACATGGCCAGGGCCGCATCATCGGGAATCTCCCGGATCAGCACCGGAACATCGATCAAACCCGCGATCTGGCTGGCCCGCCAGCGTCGTTCACCGGCAATGATTTCATAGCGATCACGACCAACCGGACGTACCGAAATTGGCTGAATCAGCCCCTGGGACTTGATCGATGCCGCCAGCTCTTCGAGGGAACCCGGATCCATGCGGGTGCGTGGCTGATACTTGCCCGGCTGCAGGGCGCCGACCGGCAGGGTGTCCTGCCTGCTGCCTTCCGGCGCATTGTTGGCGGCCAGCAGCGCATCGAGACCGCGACCGAGGCCCTTCATCTTGGGCGGGTTCATAGAGTTTCCTTCCAGTTTCTGACACGTTCGACCATCTCGGCAGCGAAGGCCAGATAGGCCTGAGCGCCTTTGGCGGTGCGATCGAACACCACACCGGGCAAACCATAGCTGGGCGCTTCGGCGAGACGCACATTGCGCGGCACCAGGGTACTGAACACCTTGTCGCCGAAATGCTGTTCAAGCTGGTCGGAAACCTGCCTCGACAGCGTGCTACGAGGATCGAACATTACCCGCAGCAGGCCGATGATCCTGAGTTCGCGATTGAGGTTGGCGTGCACCTTCTTGATGGTATTCACCAGATCCGACAGCCCCTCCAGGGCGTAGTACTCGCACTGCATGGGAATGATCACACCATGGGCCGCGCACAGGCCGTTCAGCGTCAGCAGGGACAGCGAAGGCGGGCAGTCGATCAGGACAAAGTCATAATCGGACCGATGCTCCCCGAGTGCGGCCTTGAGTCTCGTCTCGCGCCGGTCGAGACTCACCATTTCCACCTCGGCCCCCGCCAGGTCACGGTTTGCCGGCAACACGTCGAAACGGGCCGGGAATGTCGCCGCCGGCGATGCCACCCGGGTTGCGGCCAATTCCGAAAGCCCCAGCAGTACGTGATACACGGAATGCGCCAGGGTGCGCTTGTCCACCCCGCATCCCATCGTGGCATTTCCCTGGGGGTCGAGATCCACCAGCAGCGTGCGTTGGCCCTGCAAGGCCAGCGCGGCCGCCAGGTTGACCGTGGTGGTGGTCTTGCCCACCCCGCCCTTCTGGTTGGCAACAGCAAAGATATGCATCGTCAGGTTTTCTCCAGGATGATCAGGTGACGCCGGGCCGCCAGCCCCGGCACGACCAGAGGCCGGCACTCGCCAACCCTCCAGCCGGCAGGCAGACGCGCGATTTCCTCGTCCGGTTGCTGACCCTTCATGGCCAGCAAGCGCCCGCCCGGCCGCATCAGATGGCCGGCAAGACGGATGAAATCCGCCAGTTCGGCAAAGGCCCGGGAGGTCACGGCATCGTATTGCCCGGCCAGATCCTCGGCCCGGCAGCCATTTACCGAAAAGTTGCCCAACTCCAGCTCGATCTTCACCTGCTGCTGAAAGGCAGCCTTTTTCTGGACGGCTTCGACGGAACTGATCGACAATCCGGGCATGGCAATGGCGATGGGGATACCGGGCAGACCGGCGCCACTGCCCACATCGACCAAACTGGCACAGCCCGCCAGATGGGGGACCAGACTCAGAGAGTCGAGCAGATGCTGGATCACCATGTCTTCCGGATTGCGGACGGCCGTCAGGTTGTAGACCCTGTTCCATTTTCCCAGCAAGGCCAGATAAGCCAGCAGCTTCTGCTCAGTCTGCTCGGTAGCGGCGGACACGTCCAGCCCCAGGGCCACCATGCCCTCGTGGAGACCTACCGCCGGAGTCATGCGACGCGGGGTCCCGGCTCGCGCCGCTTGAGATGAACCAGCAAAAGGGAAACCGCCGCGGGCGTAACCCCCTGGATACGCGAGGCCTGCCCCAGGGTTTCAGGTTTGTACTGGTTGAGCTTCTGCTGGACCTCGATGGATAGCCCGCGCACGTCCCTGTAGTCCATGTCCTGCGGCAGGGCCAGGGTTTCGCTGGCCCGGGCCTTCTCCACTTCTTCCTGCTGGCGGTCGATATAGCCCTGGTATTTCGCCTGGATCTCGACCTGCTCCACCACCTGCGGCTCGACTACTGGCGTGCCGGACTCCGGCAAGGTGAGCAGGGATGCGTAGCTCACCTCGGGACGGCGCAGCAGGTCGAAGAGGCGATATTCCCGCTCCATGGACTTGCCCAGCACCCTTTCGGCTGTGCCGGCAGCCAGGATGCGTGGATTGATCCATACCGATTTGAGCCGCTCCACTTCCGCAGCGATGGCATCACGCTTGCGGTTGAAAGGATCCCAGCGGGCATCATCCACCAGGCCGAGCTCGCGCCCGGCTTCGGTCAGACGCAGGTCGGCGTTATCCTCGCGCAGACTGAGGCGGTATTCGGCACGGCTGGTGAACATACGGTAAGGCTCGGAAACACCCCGCGTCACCAGATCGTCCACCAGCACACCCAGATACGCCTGATCGCGTCGCGGCGCCCAGGCCGGCAAGCCCTTGGCGAAGCGGGCCGCATTCACCCCGGCCAGCAGGCCCTGGGCGGCGGCCTCTTCATAGCCGGTAGTGCCGTTGATCTGGCCGGCGAAAAACAGGCCATGGATGGACTTGGTTTCCAGG
This sequence comes from Pseudomonadota bacterium, assembly GCA_018241695.1. Lineage (GTDB taxonomy): Bacteria > Pseudomonadota > Gammaproteobacteria > Burkholderiales > Rhodocyclaceae > Denitratisoma. Next base: position 41,945 of record JAFEDH010000004.1, read on the forward strand.
GAGACTTTGAGATTGCGTGGATCGAAGTAATCGTATTCGATGGCATAACCGGGCCGGGTGATGTGCACATTTTCCAGACCACGGATGGAGCGCACCAGATCCAGCTGAACATCGAATGGCAGACTGGTCGAAACTCCCTGGGGATAGATTTCATGCGTATCCAGCCCTTCGGGCTCCATGAAAATCTGATGGCTGTCCTTGTCGGCAAAGCGATGGATCTTGTCCTCGATGGAAGGGCAATAGCGCGGACCAACGCCCTCGATCACCCCGGTAAACATGGGGGAGCGATCGAGTCCGGCACGGATGATCTCGTGGGTGCGGGCATTGGTGTGGGTGATCCAGCAGGGCACCTGGCGCGGATGCTGATCCGGCCGGCCGAGGAAGGAAAACACCGGCACCGGATCATCCCCGGGCTGGCATTCCATCACTGAAAAATCGATAGTCCTGCCATCAAGGCGTGGCGGCGTGCCGGTCTTGAGCCGCCCCACGGGCAGCCGCATCTCCCTTAGCCGCTCGGCCAGAGAGATGGCGGGAGGATCGCCGAAGCGCCCGGCCCGATAGTTTTCCAGCCCGACGTGCACCAGGCCGTTGAGAAATGTACCGGCAGTGAGCACCACGGCGGGCGCCTCGAAACGGATCCCCAGCTGGGTCACAACCCCGACCACGGCTTCGCCAGCGAGGGTGATGTCATCCACTGCCTGCTGAAACAGGGTGAGATTGGGCTGGTTTTCCAGCCTGCCACGAATTGCCTGCTTGTAGAGTTGCCGATCCGCCTGGACGCGGGTGGCGCGCACTGCCGGCCCCTTGGATGCATTGAGGATGCGAAACTGGATTCCCGCTTCGTCTGCGGCCGCAGCCATGGCTCCACCTAGGGCATCCACCTCCTTGACCAGGTGTCCCTTGCCTATCCCCCCGATGGAAGGATTGCAGGACATGGCCCCCAGAGTTTCAATGTTATGGGTGAGCAATAGCGTGCGCGCTCCGGCCCGGGCAGACGCCAGCGCCGCCTCCGTTCCGGCGTGGCCGCCACCGACAACAATCACATCGAACCGGACAGGGAATTGCATGACCCAAGGAGCCCTCAAAACGAGGGCGCAATCATACGCTCGCGTACCATGAAACCCAACCCCGTTTCACGTGAAACGTGTTTCACATGAAACACCAGGCGGCCCCGAATTGAAATTTACCGGCACAATGAAAAACCAGTGAAGAAGCGCCACACAATTACGCGGGCTTTCGGAGATTTTGCAAAAGGCTTCGGACTATGCCGGAACGCTCGCTATTTTCCGATACAAAAACGGGAAAAGATGGCGCCCAGCAAATCGTCCGGGGTAAATTCGCCTGTGATGGTCGCAAGGGACTCTTGGGCAAGACGCAATTCCTCGGCGCATAATTCGATCTGGCCGAGCCGTTCAATCGCATCGCCGAGATGTTGCTCGGCAATCTCCAGCGCCTCGAGGTGACGCTCCCGGGCCAGAATCACATCCTCGCCATGACCCTGCCAGCCGGCCAGGCGCAAAAGCTCGTCATGCAGCAATCCGACTCCGGCACCGGTCCTGGCCGAAAGGGACAGATGCACACAGCCTCCCTCCTCCCAGCGTCGCGGTGCCGTGCCAGCCAGATCGCACTTGTTGTGCACCACCAGCCGCCGCTCTCCACCGGGTAGCCGGGTTGCAATCGCCCGATCGGCGGGCGTGACTCCGGCACGGGCATCCACCATCTGCAAAACGGCATCGGCCTTTTCAATTTCGCGCCAGCTGCGTTCGATACCGATGCGCTCGACCGGGTCATCGCTTTCGCGCAAACCGGCGGTATCGATGATGTGCAAAGGAATGCCCTCGATCTGGATGGTTTCGCGCAGGGCATCACGGGTGGTGCCGGCGATTTCGGTCACGATGGCGCGCTCCTCCCCGGCCAGACGGTTGAGCAGGGAGGATTTGCCTGCATTGGGCATTCCCGCCAGCACCACGTGAAGCCCGGTACGCAACAGGCTGCCCTGGCGGGCACGTTGGCACAGGGTAACAAGGAAGTTTTGCAATGCCACCAGACGCTGGGCGGCGTCGGTATCGCGGATCACGTCGATTTCCTCGTCAGGGAAATCCAGGGTGGCTTCCACCAGCATGCGCAGCTCGATCAGATTGTCCACCAGACCACGAACCGCAGCGGAAAACTCACCGGAAAGCGAGCGCAGGGCGGAACGGGCCGCCGCCGCGGTGGATGCTTCGATCAGATCGGCCACCGCCTCGGCCTGCGCCAGATCGAGCTTGTCGTTGAGGAAAGCCCGGCGCGAGAACTCGCCCGGGGCTGCCACCCGCGCACCCAGTTCCAGGCAACGGGAAAGTAACAACTGCATCACCACCGGGCCGCCATGGCCCTGGAGTTCCAGCACGTCTTCCCCTGTAAAGGAATGAGGTGCCGGAAAGTGGAGCAACAGCCCTTGATCGATGGCCGCTCCAGCGCCATCCTTGAATTCAGCCAGAGTAGCGATACGGGGCTTGGGTTCGCGCCCGATCAGCGCCCGGGCAAATTCGCGCAGAGAGGAGCCGCTGACGCGAACCACGCCGATACCACCACGCCCCGGCGCGGTAGCGACAGCGGCAATCGTGTCATCAAGCGCTCTGCTTTTTCCCACCGCCTTCAATCATGCGAGTGATCTGCCATTGCTGGGCGATCGACAACAGATTGTTAACCGTCCAGTAAAGCACCAGACCCGCAGGAAACCAGAGGAACATGAAGGTGAACACCACCGGCATGACCAGCATCACCTTGGCCTGAACGGGGTCGGGCGGGGTCGGATTGAGCCGGGTCTGGATCAGCATGGTGGCCCCCATGATCAGAGGCAGCACAAAATAGGGATCCTTGACCGACAAATCGGTGATCCAGCCCAGCCAGGGAGCGCCGCGCATTTCCACCGCACCGAGCAGCGTCCAGTACAGTGCAATGAAAACCGGAATCTGGATCAGGATTGGCAGGCAGCCGCCCAGGGGATTGATCTTTTCCTTCTTGTACAACTCCATCATTTCCTGGTTCAGGCGCATGCGATCATCGCCATAGGTTTCCTTCAGCTTCATCAGCTTCGGTGTTACCAGGCGCATCTTGGCCATGGAACGGTAGCTGGCGGCGGAAAGCGGGAAAAAGGCCAGTTTGATCAGTACCGTCAGAACTATGATGGACCAGCCCCAGTTGCCGATCACGCCATGAATCATCTGCAACAACCAGAAGATGGGCTGGGCGATCACCGCCAGCCAGCCGTAATCCACTACCAGTTGCAAACCCGGTGCAATGGCCTTGAGTTTATCCTGCTCCTGCGGACCGGCATATAGCTGGATCGAAACCTTGCCCTTTTCAACTGGAAGGATTACCCCGGCAGCATAGAGATCGTTCCCCACCTTGCGGGCATAGAACTCGCGCTTCACCTTCCCTTCGGGCAACCATGCGGAAACGAAATAATGCTGCACCATGGCCACCCAGCCATCCTCCGCCTGTGTCACATGCTTGGCCTTGCCCTTGGCGATGTCCTCGAACTTGACCTTCTGGAACTTCTCTTCCTCGGTATAAAAGGCAGGGCCGGTAAAAGTGCTGGCACCAAAATGTCCACCTTCCCCCTCCACCGCCCTGTCGTCGCGCAACATCTGAAAATAGGCGTAACCCGCATTCACTCCATCTGTATCGAGGGTGACACCGATCAGGTAGCTATCCTTGTGGAAAGTGTACGTCTTGATCACATGTGCGCCATTCACATCCGCGGTCAGGCGCACCTGTAAGGAATCCCGCCCCGGCGCCAGTCCGGTTGGGCCGGGTTGCAATTGCCAATGGGTTTTATGATTGGGCAAACCCTCGCCAATCAGGCCGGACTGCCCCAGATAAGTGTGCTGACCCTGGTCAAACAACACCAGATTCTTGCCTTCGATACCACCGTGATGGGCCAGCAATTCGAGGTGTACCAGATCACCGCCCTGCTCGGAGATCGTGGCTTTGAACAGATCGGTGCTGATTTCGCGGGCTTTCGCAGCGGTATCCGCCGCCGGAGTGGTGTCTCCCGTCAGGGACGATACCGGAGCCGGAACACTCGCAGAGGGCGTGGGTACTGCCGATGTTGATGCAATTTGTGGGGCCGCGACCGGCGGTGCCTTGGGTGCATTGAATTTTTGCCATGCATCCCAGAGCATGAACAGGGAAAAGGCAAAAACAACCAACGGAATCAGACGACGGTTATCCATGGAGGGAGATCTAAGGAAAGATTCTGGAGAGGATGATCAGGGCACGGGATCGTAGCCACCCGGATGCCAGGGATGACAGCGTCCAAGGCGGCGCACGCTCAGGTTCAGGCCGTGCAGAGCGCCATGGCGGTGCAGCGCCTCGATGGTGTATTCGGAGCAGGAAGGATGAAAGCGGCAACGAGGTCCAAGCATGGGGCTCACCACCCGCTGATAGAGGCGGACCAGAAACAGCAACGGCGCAATGAAGGGTGACTTCATGGCTTTCCTAAAGATTGGCCAGATCCCGCAGCAACGCCATGAACTCCGTCCTCCAGGAAGCCGGAACCTGATCTGTCGTTATCGGCCTGGCCAACCGTAACACCAAATCCATCGCGGGTAGGTGAGAGCGATAATGACGGAAACATTCTCTGGCCTGACGTTTTATGGCATTGCGCAGTACTGCCCGCCGGGCGCAGCGTTTGGGTACAACAAGCCCCAGACGCGCGGTATCCAGCCTATTTGGCCGGTAATGCAAATCAAACCGTTTCCCTTTCAGGGTCTGGCGATAAGCAAAAACCTTCGTATATTCCCCGGCCTCAAGCAGCCGGTGTTCGGGGCGGAAACGGGCTTCCCCCACCGCCATCCAGAATTCCTCTCAAACGCTCAGACGATGACGCCCCTTGGCACGACGTGCACGCAACACAGCGCGACCACCTCGGGTACGGGAACGGACGAGGAAACCATGGGTGCGCTTGCGGCGCACAACAGAAGGCTGATAAGTACGTTTCATGGCAATTGCCCCGGGAGAAAAAACGCATGATTAGATATTTTTCGAGCCTTTTTGTCAATATATACAGCGTGTATGTCGTGCTATCCGAAGTCGGATCAGTTGTGGATAACTTATCTGAAAATGGCTACAATGGTTTTTCCCGAAGTTTGGACGAAGGTGGTTTGTAATGCCCCTGCGCTCGAATTCCCGGGTTCCTTTTATAAAAAAACTTCGTCCGGCGCAAAGCCGGCATTGCCGCAGGTTTGACGTCCAATGAGCGATTTCTGGTCCGCGTGCCTGAACCAGTTTGAACGGGAACTTTCCGCCCAGCAGTTCAATACCTGGATCAAATCGCTACGTGCTGAGGACGAGGCAGGTTCTCCCCGTCGTTTGCGGCTGCTTGCCCCGAACCGTTTCGTCCTGCAGTGGGTTCGGGAACGTTATCTTGGCCGGATCGAGGATCTGGGCACAAAATTCTATGGAGAACCGGTAAGCGTCAGCCTGGGTGTCTGCAACACTTCCGACACAACAGCGCCGGCTCCAATACATGCCGAATCGGGGCCGGTTTTATCCCAGTCTCTGCCCCCTGCGACACCCCTATCAACCAACACGGCATCAACCGGGGCCGGGCTGATGAACCATATCAGTGATCCTGCCTACGAAAAAACCCGGCTCAACCCTGGATTTACCTTCGATACCCTGGTGACCGGGCGGGCAAACGACTTGGCTCGGGCCGCAGCCCAGCAGGTCGCCATAAATCCGGGAACTTCCTACAACCCTCTGTTTGTGTATGGCGGTGTGGGTTTAGGCAAGACCCACCTGATCCACTCCATCGGAAATGCGGTGATTGCCAATAATCCTGTGGCGGTCGTCCGCTACCTTCACTCCGAGGATTTTGTCTCCGATGTTGTCCGCGCCTATCAAAACAAAAGTTTCGATGCATTCAAACGGTACTACCGTTCCCTTGACCTTCTTCTGATCGACGACATCCAGTTTTTCAGCGGCAAGGATGGCACCCAGGAACAGTTTTTCTACGCATTCAATGCCCTGGTCGAAGCCAAGAAACAGATCATCATTACGTGCGACACCTATCCGAAAGATATCCAGGGTCTGGAAGATCGCCTTATTTCCCGCTTCGACTGGGGTCTTACCGTTCAGATCGAACCTCCAGAACTGGAAATGCGTGTCGCCATCGTAAAGAAAAAGGCCGAAGCCTCCCGCATTCAGATAGGTGATGATGTTGCTTTCCTGATCGCAAAAAACCTGCGCTCCAACGTGCGCGAACTGGAAGGTGCTCTCAACCGTATTCTCGCCTTTGCCCGTTTCCATGGACGGGACATTTCCATCGAAGTGGCACGGGAAGCGCTCAAGGATGTCATTGGCGCCACCAACCGGCAAATCACCCTTGATCTGATCCAGAAGACGGTAGCTGACTATTTCAAGATCAAGGTCTCCGACATGTACTCCACCAAGCGTACCCGGGCCATTGCCCGTCCCCGCCAGGTGGCTATGTGGCTTTGTCGCGAACTTACACCACACAGTCTGCCCGAAATCGGTGACGCTTTTGGTGGCCGTGATCACACCACGGTGCTTCATGCCTGTCGCACCGTGGTCGACCTCAAAACCCGGGATACCCAGTTCAACCATGACCTCCACGTCCTGTTACAAACCATCAAGGGATGAAACTACCTGTGGATAACCCTGGGAAATACCCCCTGAAATACCTTGGGATAGATTGTGTGTTAACCATCAATCCCGCTTTTCATGCAAAAAGATCCACAATTGTGCACAGCTGGAAATCAGCTTTATCAAAAGCCTTATCAAGAATTCCCCTCATTGCATAATACTAATTAAGTAACGTTTTCAACAAAACTGACAACGCACTAATCATTATCAGGAGACTTATAAATGCTTTTATTCAAAGGCCCCCGGGATCAAATTCTGTCTCCACTGCAATCAGTTTGCGGCATTGTCGAAAAGCGCCATACTCTGCCTATCCTCTCCAATGTGCTTTTGGAAAAGGATGGTGAACGGCTGACCCTTTTGGCAACCGATATAGAAATTCAAATCCGGACCGCCGCCCAGGGCATTGGTCAGGAAAAAACCGCACTTACCGTCGCAGCACGCAAGTTGCAGGACATTCTCCGTTCCCTGCCCGAATCAGCCGAAGTCAGCCTGAACTATGAAGATCGCCGCCTTCAGCTCAAGGCCGGAAAGAGTCGTTTCAATCTGCAGACCCTGCCCGCCGAGGATTTTCCCCGCATGGCTGCAGCCGATGGGCAACAGACTCGGCTCAGTCTGTCCCAGAAGCAGTTCAAACGTCTGCTTGCCCTGGTCCAGTACGCCATGGCTCAACAGGATATTCGTTACTACCTCAACGGCCTGTTGCTGGTGGTCAACGGTAATGAGATGCGTGTTGTCGCTACGGATGGTCACCGGCTTGCCTTTGCCAGCGAATCTCTGTCGGAACCTCATCCGCATATGGAGGTCATTCTGCCCCGCAAGACTGTGCTTGAACTTTCACGTCAGCTGGCTGACAACGACGAGGCACTGGAAATCATCATTGCTCCAACCCAGGTTCAGTTCCGTTTCGGCAATATCGAATTTGTCTCCAAGCTGATCGACGGGAAATTTCCTGATTACGAACGCGTCATCCCTACCGGACACAACAAGGCGCTCAGGCTTTCCCGCCCGCTCTTTCTGCAATCACTGCAGCGAGCCGCGATTCTCACCAACGAAAAATTCCGTGGTGTACGTCTGGTTCTGGGGAATGGCAGCCTGAAGGTTATTTCCAGCAATGCCGAACAGGAAGAAGCTCAGGAAGAAATCGAGATCGATTACAGCGGAGACAGTCTTGATGTTGGATTCAACGTCACCTATCTGCTCGACGTGCTCAATAACCTTGGAGATGACGCAATCGAATGTCATTTAGCCGATTCCAGCTCCAGCGCCCTTTTCATCCTTCCCGATAACCCTCACTTCAAATACGTCGTCATGCCCATGCGCATCTGATGTGCCTGCCACATCCTTTCCAGACACTGGCGACAATTCCCCTGTTGTGAAACCGGAACAAACATGAACGAGCAGACCTCGACCGCCAACGGCGGCTATGACGAATCCTCCATCCAGCAGCTCGAGGGCCTGGAGGCCGTGCGCAAGCGCCCCGGCATGTATATCGGCGATACTTCCGATGGTACCGGCCTGCATCACATGGTTTTCGAGGTCGTGGATAACGCCATCGATGAAGCACTGGCAGGTTATTGTGACGATATTGTCGTCACCATTCACGCTGACAACTCGATTTCCGTCACCGATAACGGGCGTGGCATTCCTGTTGGGGTGAAGATGGATGACAAGCACGAACCCAGGCGATCCGCTGCCGAGATCGTCATGTGCGTGCTTCACGCAGGCGGAAAGTTCAACCAGAATTCCTACAAGGTTTCTGGCGGCCTGCACGGTGTCGGCGTTTCCTGTGTAAATGCCCTTTCAAAATGGCTGCGGTTGACCATCCGTCGCGATGGCAAGAAGCATTTCATTGAATTCAACCGGGGTCATGCCATCGATCGTGTCATCGAGAGTGTAAACGGCACGGAAACCAGTCCTATGAAGGTGATCGGAGAGAGCCAGAACCATGGCACCGAAGTTCACTTTCTCGCCGATGAGGAAATCTTCGGCCACGTCGAATTCCATTACGACATTCTCGCCAAGCGTCTGCGCGAACTTTCCTTTCTTAACAACGGCGTCAAGATCAAGCTCGTGGACCAGCGCACCGGAAAGGAAGAGGATTTCGCTTTCTCCGGTGGCGTGAAAGGCTTTGTCGACTTCATCAACCGGACCAAGACTGTTCTGCATCCGAATGTCTTTTATGCCGAAGGTGAAGCCCGGCAGGGCGAAGTGACTATCGGCATCGAAGTCGCCATGCAATGGAATGACAGCTACCAGGAACAGGTGCTGTGCTTCACCAACAACATTCCCCAATCCGATGGCGGCACCCATCTCACGGGACTACGTGCCGCAATGACCCGGATCATCAACAAGTACATCGAAGAAAACGATATCGCGAAAAAAGCCAAGGTCGAGATTACCGGGGATGACATGCGAGAAGGCCTCGCCTGTGTGCTCTCGGTAAAAATGCCCGACCCCAAGTTTGCTTCCCAGACCAAGATGAAGCTGGTCTCATCGGAAGCCCGCCCAGCCGTGGAAGAGGTTGTGGCCCAGAAACTGGCTGACTACCTGCAGGAACGCCCTCTGGATGCCAAGACCATCTGCGGCAAGATCGTCGAAGCCTCCCGCGCACGCGAAGCCGCACGCAAGGCCCGGGAAATGACCCGCCGCAAAGGCGTCCTCGATGGTGTCGGTCTGCCCGGAAAGCTGGCCGATTGCCAGGAGAAAGACCCTGCCCTGTGCGAACTCTATCTGGTCGAGGGAGACTCTGCCGGTGGCTCCGCCAAACAGGGGCGTGACCGGAAGTTCCAGGCCATTCTTCCCCTCAAGGGTAAGATCCTCAATGTCGAGAAGGCGCGGTTTGACAAACTGCTTGCCAGCCAGGAAATCGCTACCCTCATCACGGCGCTTGGCTGCGGCATCGGCAAGGAAGAATACAAGCCCGAAAAACTTCGTTACCACCGCATCATCATCATGACCGATGCCGACGTCGATGGCGCCCACATCCGTACCCTGCTGCTTACATTCTTCTACCGCCAGATGCCCGAACTGGTGGAGCGGGGCTATATCTACATCGCCCAGCCACCCTTGTACAAGATCAAGCACGGCAAGACCGAGCTTTACATCAAGGATGAACAGGCGCTCAACCAGCACCTCATCCGCCTGGCGCTCGATGATGCCCGGCTCGTACCCCGTGAAGGTGCGGCAGCAATTGAAGGAGAAGCCCTGGGTGAACTGGCGCGCAGCTTCCTGACTTCTGAAGCCATCATCAAGCGCCTTGCCGACGTCGTCGACAGCCAGGTACTGAATGTGGTGCTCGCCAGCGGCATCGAGCTCAAGACCGGTGACGAGGCTGCCGCTGTGGCTACCGCACAAGCCCTGGCCGTGCAGGTGCCCAATCTCGTCATCCGGCCCCACTACGACGAGCGTGGCGAATCATGGCAGATCCGCATCGAGCGCATGCATCATGGCAACCGTCGCGTCACACACATTGATGCCGACTTCCTGCTTTCTGGCGACTATCTGCAGCTGCAAAATACCGCGCGGATGATCGCCGGCCTCATTGGTTCCGGTGCCACGATTCGCCGTGGAGAAAAATCCGCAGCCATCGACAGCTTCACCGATGCCATGAAATGGCTTCTGAACGAAGTTGACCGTGGTCTCTCCAAGCAACGCTACAAAGGCCTGGGCGAAATGAATCCCGAGCAGTTGTGGGAAACTACCATGGACCCCGCCGTGCGCCGGTTGCTCAAGGTCCAGATCGACGACGCCATCACTGCCGATGCGATCTTCACTACCTTGATGGGCGATGATGTGGAGCCCCGGCGCGCCTTCATCGAGAGCAACGCGCTGTATGCCAAAAATATCGATATCTGAGTTTCATGTAAATCTGTAGCACCGGGCTGTCTCTGACCGACACCGGATTTCAACTGCCTGCATTGGACCGAAAAATGGACAGAACACCTGACGCAATCGAAGTGAAGATCAAGGAAATTCTCAATACCGAATTCGGCATCGACGCCGAGCAGATCACGGCGGAAGCAACCATGCGTGACCTGGGTGTGGATTCCATGCACGTTGTCTATGTCATGCTGGATCTTGAAAAAGCACTGGACGTCAAGATTCCGCTTGAAGAATTGAACCTTCCGAAGCAGGTGACAGTCAGAGCCGTCGCGGAAACGATTGCGCAACATCTCGTGGCCCCGAAATGAAAAATGCGCGGGATGTCGTCATCACCGGCATGGGCGTCATCTCGCCGGTCGGGACCAGCATCACCGGGCTTCTGGAGTATCTGGAAACATGCCGGTCCGGTATCCGGCAATGGGAGTCACACTACCTCACACGCAAATTTCCGGCGGCGACCATTCCCCAGTCATTCGAGGCGGATTTCAAGCGGATCGAACTTCCTTATCTGGACCGGTGCGCCCAGATCGCGATTCTTGCGGCACGTCAGGCCATCACGGATGCCGGGCTCGATACATTCGAGCACGAGGGACCCAGAGCCGGCCTCTATTTCGGTTCGGCACGGGCAGGAACGGCTTCGGAGGAACGCTGGTTCGAGGAACTGCTGCTGGAGCACAGACAGACCGCCAAGCCTTTTGCCGTTTTTTCCATCATGCACAACGCGCCTGCGGCGCATATTTCCATCCGGCACCAGATTCTCGGTCCGGTCATGACCCACAGCAGCGCATGCACATCCTCCGGCTGCGCCATCGGGGATGGCTATCGGCAGATTCGCGATGGTTATGTCGATGTCGCGATTGCCGGTGGCGCGGAAGCGCCCATCACCGCTTCGGTATTGGGTGCTTGGGATGGCACCCGTGCGATTGCCACGATCGATCCTGAAGATGTCGGCCTGAGCTGCCGCCCTTTTTCAAACAAGCGGACGGGGCTTGTCATGGGGGAAGGTGCCGCCTTCATCGTGATGGAATCGCGGGAGCGCGCGGAACGCCGGGGTGCGAGGATCCATGGCCGTCTGGCCGGCTACGGTGTTGCGTCGGACGGCTATCACATCGGATCACCCAAGATGACAGGGCAGGCCGAGGCGATGAGTCTGGCCCTCGCGGACGCCGGCATGGCACCCGATGAAATCGGGTATTACAACGCGCATGCGACCGCAACCAAGGGCGGTGATGCCATTGAAGCTCAGGCAATGCGCCTTGCTTTCGGTGCGGCGGCGGACAGGATACCGGTCAGTTCCACAAAGTCGATACACGGACATCTTCTGGGTGCGGCGAGTGTTTTGGAATTGATCATCTCCACCCTCTCCATTCAGCATCAGATGATTCCGGCAACCCTCGGGCTGGAGGATATTGATCCGGAGTGTTCGCTGCACCATGTTCCGAATACCCCGCTTCGGGGTTATCCAATCCGGTCCGCGATGTCGTTTTCGTCCGGGTTGGGCGGTACTAATACCGCATTGATCGTCGCGAAGGATCTCTGAATTTCAACCGGACCCTTGTCGATAAGGGTCAAGATTCGATGCGTTGCCCCGGGTCGCGCACGGCACAGTACCGTGACTTTGCGGTCCGATTTACCCGTTAACAGGCAAAAAGAGGCAGAATTCCGCATCAAGAGAGAGGTCTGGAGGGCATCGTGAGTCATAAAAAGATACATAGGCTGCCACTTCGGGGTGGTGGAGACGGTCCCATCCGGTTGATCCCCGGCTGGTCCGATATCAAGCCTGCAGACGATCTGGCGCAGGGGGAGCGTTTCCTTGGGCGCGCCTATTCGGCACTGACGATACTGGTCATCGACGATCAGGTTTCGGGGCGGATGCTGCTAGAGGAGCTCCTGTTCCAGATTGAGCCCAACGCGGAAATCCGGGGGTTTTCCAATCCGCTCGAAGCCATCGAGTTTGCCAGGGCGAACCCCGTTGACCTGGTTGTCACCGACTACAAGATGCCCGGGATCGATGGGGTAGAAACCATCCGGCGCTTGCGCCAGATTTCCCATCTGACCGAAATTCCGGTGATCTGTGTCACCGTGGTGGATGAACAGGACGTCACGCTGAAAGCCCTGATGGCGGGCGCTACGGATTTCCTCAGTCGTCCGCTCGATCATCTTGAGGCCGCGGCCCGGTTCAAATCCAGCCTGACCATCCGGCGCCATCAGATCAACAGCCAGAATTACGCGAAGGCCCTTGAATACCGTATCGAAAAGGCGACGCGGGAAGCACGGCTGAGTGAAATGGAATCCATGCTGGGGCTGGCAAAGGTGGCCGAGAAGCGGGATTCGATCACGGGGCAACACCTTGTCCGCATCGGCAAGTACGCGGCGCTGCTCGCGCGCGAATGTGGCTGGAGTTCCCATGAACAGCAGGTTCTCGAACTCGCGGCGCCGTTGCATGATATCGGCAAGATCGCCATTCCCGACACGATTCTCCAGGCATCGAGGAAACTGACGAGTGACGAATGGGAAATCATGAAAACCCATTCGGAACAGGGTTACGAGATGCTGAAGAACAGCAGCTCCAGATACATGAAGGTTGCCGCCGAGATCGCACGCGGTCATCACGAACGCTACGATGGCACGGGCTATCCTCACCGGCAGTCGGGAGACAGGATTCCCATCGAGTCGCGGATCGTGGCGATCGTCGACGTGTATGACGCTTTGACCTCCGAGCGATCGTACAAGCGCGCCTGGACACAGCAGGAAGCAACCGACTACATGCTGTCGGAGCAGGGAAAGCATTTCGATCCCGAGCTGATCCGGCGGTTCTTCTCCTGTGCCGAGGAATTGCGGCTTTTGCAGAAAACCTTCTCAGATTCGCCACCGTGCTGAAGCGGGCAAAATCACCGGGGAGTGTTATCGCTGCTTTAAAAGCCCAGGCGCGGGTACGCCTGCTGTTCGGGCTGCCCATTGTCCTGGGGGGCGGAGGCTGGCTCCTGGCCCATGATTTCAGCCCTTTGCTGCTTGCAATCGGGCTGGTGATCGTTACCTACATCCTGGGTACTTTCCTGGCGGCGAGATTCACACACCGGATCGGACCGCGGCGTCTGGCGACTTTCACGGCAATTGCCGACCCGCTCATGCAGTCGGTCTGGATTGCGGTCATGGGCGAATTTGGTGGCCTGGTCGCAAGCTTTTATATTTTTACCATCCTCGGTTTCGGATTCCGCATCGGTGTTGGCCTGATGCGGATCTGCCAGGCGAGCGCGATTCTGGGATTTTGTGCTGCTGCATCTTTATCAGGTGCTTTCTGGCAGGCACATCCGGTGGTCTGGTTTTCGTTCCTGATCCTGCTGATCCTGGTTCCCGGCTATGCGGCGGTACTGATCCGGCAACTGCACGCGGCACGCTACGATGCGGAGGAAGCCAGCCGCGCGAAGTCCGCCCTGCTGGCCAAGGTGAGCCATGAGTTACGCACTCCCCTCACCGGCATTGTCGCCTCGGCCCATCTGATGGATATGGAGCTCGCCGGATCGCCAGTCCGGCGCCGGGTGGAAACCATCCTCGGACTGGCACAGGATCTGAATAACGAGATCAACGACCTGCTCGATCAGGCGAAATATGAAAGCCGATCCTTGCGGCTCGAACCGGCTTCTTTCGACCTGCGCGCCCTGCTGGACAAGCTGCACGACACGATCGAGCCGGCAGCCCAGCGCAAGGGGCTGTCCCTCGACGTATATCGCGATCCGCGCCTGACCGACTGGGTACTGGGAGATGCCTATTTGTTGAACCGGGCCCTGCTCAATCTTGGCAACAATGCCGTGAAGTTCACCCCGAGCGGCAGTGTCCGGATTGCGGCCATGCGGATCAGCGAAACCCCGACCCATTATCGAATCCGGTTCTCGGTGGAAGATACCGGAATCGGTATCGCAGCGAAGGATCACGCCAGGGTGTTCGAACCCTTCACCCAGGCCTCAGCCGGGACAGCCCGGAAGTTCGGAGGTACCGGCCTCGGAATGGCTCTGGCCAAGGAGGTCGTGGAAGCCATGGGGGGAAAAATCCGGCTGCAAAGCGAACTCGATCACGGCAGTCGCTTCTGGTTCGATATCCAGTTCTCCCGTGTGGCGGAACCTGCGCCGGCCCTTCCCGCTGCCGGGCATGGGGAGGCCGCCGCGACGGAACCCCGATCCATCCTGGTGGTGGATGACCATGAAACCAATCTCCTGTTGCTGCAGGAGTTGCTGGAACAGGATCACCATACGGTGGTGGCTGCCAGGAATGGTGCCGAAGCACTTGCAGCCATTCAGGAGGGTGTGTTCGATCTTTGTTTCTTCGATTTCAATTTGCCCGATATGGATGGCGAGAAGCTGTTGAACCTGTACCGGTTTGGAAAATCCGACCCGGCGCCAGTATTTTTCCTCACCGCGGATGCGACAAGCTCAACCAGGTCGAAGCTGGAGGCAGCAGGCGCCGCGGGTGTGCTGCACAAGCCCGTCGGCATCGAAGCCCTGCGCCAGGCGGTGCGGCAGATTACCCGCCCGGCCCGGTCCGGATCAATGCAGCCAAATACCCTGGGTGAGGGCGGGATGCCGTCGGCTGCTGCGGGAGGACATCTGCGCGTTGTACCGGTGGCCTATTTCAACCGGGACCGGG
Organism: Pseudomonadota bacterium; assembly: GCA_018241695.1. GTDB lineage: Bacteria > Pseudomonadota > Gammaproteobacteria > Burkholderiales > Rhodocyclaceae > Denitratisoma. The sequence continues at coordinate 57,122 of JAFEDH010000004.1, forward strand.
TCATGGAACTGAAAGCGCGCAGCCGGCGGCCAAACTTTGTTGAAAGCCTGCTGGCGCAAGCGGCCATCGAATTCGATACCAATGTGGGCGCCCTGGCAAGACATCTCGAAGCGGGTGATGTGCCGGCCGTGCACGATGTTGCCCATGCGCTGAAGGGCGTGGCGGTCAATGTGGGCGCGGTCCGGCTGGCGGCGCTGGCGTCGGCCCTGATGAGCCTGAAACGGACCGAGCTTGGCCAGGCACCGCGCCACATCGACGATCTGGAAAAGGCCCGGGCCGGGACCCGGGAGGCGATCGACGCCATGCTGGCCGAGCTTGCCGGTAGCAGCCAGCAGGCTCAATAAAGCCCAGAGCGGGGCAGCTATCGCCCGGACTGAAGTTGCGCCAGCATCTCCATCGTCCTCAGCTCTTCGGGCGTGAGCCGCTGGGCAACCAAAACCCAGTCATGCACCACCTGATGCATTTCATCGTAGTCAAGCGGACTGACCCGCTGGCGGCTGCGCTGGACCATCAGCCGGGCTTCCCGATGTCGTTGATGGCGCTTGACGAATGCCTCCACGGCGAGTTCTCCGGCACCCCGTTCACACACCTCGTCGATGACTCCGAGGGCGAGGAGTTCCTGCGCCGAGTACATCTTTGCATTGGTCAGCATTTTCTCCGCCTGGAACGCGCCGATCCGCCGGGCGAGAAGACTCATTCCTCCGGTGCACGGGAACATGCCGAACATGATTTCGGGAAAGCCGAATTCGCTGTGCTCCTCGGCGATGATGTGGTCGGCCGCCAGGGCGGTCTCGAAACCACCACCCAGCGCCCGGCCCTGCACCAGCGAGATCGTCGTGGCGGAGCCGTTCAGGGCAGTCGCCCAGGCGTAGAGAGTGTCCAGGCAGTACTTCGAATAGGCGTACAGCGTATCCCAGTCCTGCGCCAGGATCCGCTCATGGAAATGGGTAAGGTCACCCCCCATGCTGAAGAATTCAGGGTGCTCCGAGCGCAGGACAACGTAGTTGACGGCGTGCAGATCTCCCTTGGAAACCCAGCAACCGTTCTGGGAGGAGACCGTTGCCAGGAGATCGCCCAGCTGGCGGAGGAGCGGTATCGAGAAATTTTGCCGCTGCGGATCCTGCGTCATGGCGACCCAGAGCGTCGAGTGCAGGTCTGGCTCGAAGGTGGCGGCGATACGCCGCGGCACTTCGGTGGCCGGGGCGTGCTGGGTATGCGCAAAGCGCGATGTGGCAAGAACTGCGTTCATGGCAAGTACCTCGTAAGTAATAGAACCAAGGAAAAATTCATTCCAGATACTGAACTTTTCGGAACACGAACACCCGGAATCATGATCCGGGTTCTCGGGGGAATTGTAGTCAACGGGGAAAAAAGTGGTGGGTTACCTGTGATGCAGGACAGGGTGGGGGTGGGCGAGGTAAGGTAAGGTGCTTTTTTCCATCATTTATCGGGAGTTTGCGATGTCATTCCGCTATCCGGTTTTCATTGTCGCCGTGGGGCTGGCGATTACTGCCCATGCCTTCAGCCTCGACAGCCTTTCCGGCAAGGATGCCGTGGGCGGCCTGAAAGAGGCGCTGACCCAGGGGGCCGGTATCGCGGTAGCCAGCCTGGGCAAGACCGACGGATTTCTGGGCAACGACAAGGTGCGCATTCCCCTGCCGGAGAATCTGGAAAAGGCCAAGAGCCTGTTGCGGGGGCTGGGTGCCGGCAAGCAGGTGGATGAACTTGAAACGGCCATGAACCGTGCCGCCGAGGCCGCCGTACCGGAGGCCAGGACCCTGCTGGTCAATGCGGTGAAGCAGATGTCGATACAGGACGCCAAGGGCATTCTCACGGGCGGCGACGATGCGGCCACCCAGTATTTCCGCAAAACCACCGCCGGTCCGCTGGCGCAGAAATTCCAGCCCATCGTGCAAAAGGCCATGGCCCGGGTAAAGCTTGCGGAAAAATATGACCAGTTCGCCGGCAAGGCCGCCCGGCTCGGCCTGATCGGTGAATCCGATGCGCATCTGGACAGTTACGTTACCGGCAAGGCGCTCGATGGCCTTTACCTGATGATTGCGGAAGAAGAAAAGCAGATTCGGCAGAACCCGGCCGATGCGACGGGCCGTCTTGCACAAAAAGTTTTCGGCCTGCTGCGCTGAAGCCATGAACCAAGCGTCGTGCCGGAGAAAGGAAATACCATGAATCTGCAGGATCTTCCCACCGGCGTCCCCGATTGGCTGACGATCACGGGTGGAGGTACGGTGTCGCGTCTGGAGCGGGCAGTGGCGCGGCGCGAGGCATGGATCGTGGATATCGACCGGCCCGATGGCCAGCGCTGCGAAGGGTTTTTGCGTCTCGATCGCCAGCCCTGGCCAGACAATCCCTGGCCGCTGGCGCGTGAAGCCGGCATCGTGCGCGCCCTGGCCGGCACCCGGGTACCGGTGCCGGGTGTGATCGGCATGAGCGAGACACTCAACTGCGTGCTCTTCGAACGATCACCCGGACGAGCCGATCTTCCGGCCATGCCGGCGGACCAGCGCCGCGCGGTGCTGGAGCACTTCTTCGACATCCTGGCCGATCTGCACACGCTGGATGTGGATGCGCTGCCCCTGCCACCACTGGCACGACCTGCCACACCGCGCGATTGCGCCCTGGCCGAAGTGGATGTGGTGACCCATCTGTTCCGGGATTTTCTCGCCCGCCATTGCGATCCGCTCATCAGTTACGGCCTGGACTGGCTGGAGCGTTTTGCGCCAGAACAGGTGGCGCGGCTTTCGCTGGTGCAGGGCGATACCGGGCCGGTGAATTTCCTTTTCGTGGGGGATCGGGTAAGCGCCGTGATTGACTGGGAATGGGGCCATCTCGGTGATCCGCTGGAAGACCTGGGTAATGTCTGCGTGCGCAATTTCTGGAACCCCAGCGGCGATTTCGATGGCCTGTTCGAACGCTATGAAAAGCGTTCGGGCATCCCGGTGGATCGCTTTCGCGTCGGCTATTACCGGGTGCAGCAGAACATGCGCGGCATGCTGCCGATCGCGGCCAATACCGCCCAGCTCAATCCCAGGGAGCCACTGGCCTGGCATCTGGCCTACCGCTATGTGGGTGACCGTTCCACGGTCGAGGCGCTGGCCGATGCCATGCGGATTCCCATTGCGCCACCGGAATTCCCTACGGATGAAACCGGCCCCGACATCCTTGCCCAGGCTGCGTTGTGGTCGCTGGAAAACGATATCGCACCCTCGCTGGCGCCGGGTTTCGCCCGCGCACGCCTGCACGATGCCGGCATCCTGGTGCGCTGCCTGGACCGGGTGCACCGTTTCGAATCCGTGCTGGCGGCGATCGAGCTGGATGAACTGCACGCACTGCTCGGCCAGCGTCCGGCCAGCCTGGCCGAGGGCCTGGCCCAGGCCGACATGGCGATCCGCGCACGACGCCTTGCCGACGAAAAGGTACTGCCCTGGCTTGCCCGCCGCGCCTACCGCCTGGAATGGCTCTACGCCCCGGCCGCCACGCTCTATCCGGACCGGCGCTGGACTCCGATCTGACTCTTCATCGGGCAGGAGGCATTGCTCTCGTCGGCACCGCTCTCATTGCCTCGGGGGTGCACCAAGGCGACCGGGCCTTGAGCCGGTATTGACGAAGATGGATGGAATCCATCAGGCCGTTACCAAAAGACTGTTGGCCAGCAGGTCGCTTGCTACTGCCTGGTATGCCAGCGCGGGATCGTGCCGGACCATATCGTTCCAGTACCCGAAAGCCCCGTAGCCATAAGCGGCCAGCGGATTACCGGAAGCACCACTATCCACGACATTGGCAAGCAGCAGCGTACTTTGCAGGGATGCATCGTACATCAGGGGATACAGCGCAGCGGCGGATGCATCCGGATTCAGTGGATTCAGCGCGCTGCCCGGATCCAGAAGCGAGGATGTCGCCGAGGTCGCATCGGTGAGCATCATGAGCAGCGAGTCCGCGGACAGGGTGACCGACTCCTGTGCCAGCAAGGCCAGATCCGCCTGGTTGACGGCGGTGCTGGCAGACGGCCCCGGATACGTAGCATTCGGGCCGCGCGGGACATACCTGGCATAGCCCGGAGCGCCCGAAGGCGCGATTGCGGACAGGCTGTTCATGGCGCGTCCTCCTTACACTGCCTGCGACCACGGTGCCGTATTTTAGTTCCACCCCTGCGAATGCCAGCGTGGCCAGGGGTACGGCTCAGGTACGGTCCATCAGCGCTGTGGCCAGTGCGTCTACCCCGGCATCGTCGAGAGTGTCGGCATGGAGGGGCGGTGCCAGCCGGGCAGTGAAATTGCGGGCCTGCGAGGTCCGGTAGGCCGGATCGTAGTGCTCTTCCAGCAGCGCCGTCACCAGTTCTGCGTGCCGCCCACTGACAGACCATTCCTGCCAGCGGGCGACGGCCTGGGCCCCGCGCAGCATGCGCAGGGCGTCGAGCCGGGAACAGAGGTCTTCGGTCTGCTCCAGCCAGTAGGAATAATCGCGCAAAAGAAAATCCACCCGTGCCGCCAGGGGCGCCTCGACCGGATGCACCTGACCATCGCGCATGGCGGTGACCAGGGCTTTGGGTAATTGCAGATCGCCGATCTTGCGCGATTCGGCTTCCACATACACCGGACGATCCGTCGTGAAGCCGCGCAGCGCCTGCCAGATGCGGGTATCCAGTGTGCGCTGTCCGGGCTGGGGCGTGCCGGGCAGGCTGCCCAGCACCGAGCCGCGGTGGGCAGCCAGGGTTTCCAGATCCAGCACCTGGGCGCCGCGCCGGGCCAGGGCTTGCAGTACGCGGGTCTTGGCGCTGCCGGTGGGGCCGGCCACCACCTTCCAGTCGAAACCGGCGGGCCACGCATCCAGATCGGCCAGTACCTGATGGCGAAAGGCCTTGTAGCCACCTTCGAGCTGATGGGCGTCCCAGCCCACGGCGCGCAGCACGGTGCTCATGGCGCCGGAGCGCATGCCGCCGCGCCAGCACATCACCAGCGGACGCCAATGCTTGGGCCGGGTCTGGAAGCGGGTGCGGATGTGCCGCCCCACGGCTTCGGCCACATAGGCGCCGCCCAGACGCCGGGCGGCGAAGGGCGAGACCTGTTTGTACAGCGTGCCCACTTCGGCACGCTGGGCATCGTCGAGTACCGGCGTATTCTCCGCGCCCGGCACATGGTCGTCGGCAAACTCGGCGGGCGAACGCACGTCGAGAATGGCATCGAATGCGAAGAGCTGTGCTACGGTAGCAACTCCGATTTTCATGACGGCGGAGATGGCGCGGGAGGAGGACGTGGATTTTACGTCGGCCGCGTTGGCTCCCGTCCTTGCCGGAGTATTTATGAGCGATGGCACTTCTGCCGGTGATGCGCCGGTCAGGCTCACACGGTTTTCCCATGGTGGCGGCTGTGGTTGCAAGATCGCGCCCGGCGTATTGCAGCAAATATTGGCCCGTACACCGGCGGGCCTGCTGCCGCCACAGCTGATGGTGGGTATCGAATCCTCCGACGATGCGGCGGTGTACCGGCTCAACGACCAGCAGGCCATCGTCGCCACCACCGACTTTTTCACCCCGATCGTGGACGATCCCTTCGACTTCGGCCGCATCGCCGCCACCAATGCGCTTTCCGATGTGTACGCCATGGGCGGTACGCCGCTCTTCGCCCTCGCCCTGGTCGGCATGCCGCTGGACCGGCTGCCGCTGGAGGTGGTGGGACGCATCCTCGAAGGCGGGGCGAGTGTGTGCCGCGCGGCCGGCATTCCCATCGCCGGTGGCCACAGCATCGATGTGCCGGAGCCGATCTATGGCCTGGTCGGCATCGGCCTCGTCCACCCCGACCGGGTCAAGCGCAACGACCGCGCCCGTGCCGGAGACGTGATCATCCTGGGCAAGCCGCTGGGCATCGGCATTCTTTCCGCCGCGCTGAAAAAGGATCTGCTCTCCGCCGCGGGCTACGCCGAGATGGTGCGCTGGACCACGTTGCTCAACCGGCCCGGTACCACACTGGCCGACATGGAAGGCATTCATGCGGTGACCGATGTGACCGGCTTCGGTCTGGCCGGCCATCTGCTGGAAATCTGCCGTGGTTCGGGGCTGGGTGCACGGATCGGTTTTTCCCGTCTGCCGCTTCTCGCCGAAGCGGTGGAACATGCCCGGGCCGGCATCGCCACCGGTGCTTCGGCCCGCAACTGGTCGGCGTATGGCGCCGAAGTACATCCGGAGGCGGACATCGCGGACTGGCAGCGTAACCTGCTCACCGATCCGCAGACCAGCGGTGGCCTGCTGGTGAGCTGCTCGCCCGGTGCGGCAGAGGCGGTGCTGGCGCTGTTTCATCATGAAGGCTTCGAGGCGGCTGCGATTGGTACGATGACGCACGGCCCGGCGCAGCTCGCCGTGGGGCTCGACGGCTAACATCCGCCGGACGCGGCTGCCACGCACACCGGATGAGCCGCGCATCCGGACAGATACAGTGAAGGAGATACGGCATGTCCGCAACCCGCACCGAACATGACAGCTTCGGCCCCATCGAGGTGCCGGCCGGGCGCCTCTGGGGTGCGCAGACCCAACGCTCCTTGCAGAACTTCGCGATTTCCACCGAACGTATGCCGCAGGTGCTGGTGCTGGCACTGGCGGAAGTGAAGCGGGCCTGCGCCCTGGCTAACCGGCAGCTGGGCCTGCTCGACGATGCCCGGGCCGAGGCCATCATCGCCGCGGCAGGGGAGATCGCCGACGGGCGACACGCCGATGAGTTTCCGCTCTCCGTGTGGCAGACCGGCTCGGGCACGCAGACCAACATGAACCTCAACGAGGTGATCGCCAACCGTGCCTCCGAGCTGCTGGGCGGCGGGCGCGGTGCCGAACGCCGGGTGCATCCCAACGACGATGTGAACCGGGGCCAGTCTTCCAACGACATTTTTCCCACCGGCATTCACGTGGCGGTGGCGGTCGCCATACAAGCCAGGCTGTTGCCGGCGCTGGAAGGTTTGCGGGCCACGCTCGCAACGAAGTCGGAGACCTTCGCCAACATCGTCAAGATTGGCCGCACCCATCTTCAGGACGCCACGCCGCTCACCCTCGGGCAGGAATTCTCCGGCTATGTCGCCCAGCTCGATCATGCCCGTGCCGCCATCGAGGCGACCCGGCCCACCCTGCTCGAACTGGCCGCGGGCGGTACCGCCGTCGGCACAGGGCTCAACACCCATCCCGAATTCGGGGCGCGCGTGGCGATGGCGCTGGCGGCGCGCCTGGGCCTGCCCTTTGTCAGCGCACCCAACAAGTTCGCCGCGCTGGCCGCGCACGATGCCCTGGTGTTTGCCCACGGCGCCCTCAAGACACTGGCGGTAGCGCTGAACAAGATCGCCAACGATGTACGCTGGCTGGCCTCCGGCCCGCGCTCGGGGCTGGGCGAGATCACGATTCCCGAGAACGAGCCGGGCAGCTCGATCATGCCCGGCAAGGTGAACCCTACCCAGTGCGAGGCGCTCACCATGATCTGCGCGCAGGTCTTCGGCAATGACGTGGCGGTGAATTTCGGCGGCGCGGCGGGCAATTTCGAGCTCAATGTCTATAAGCCCCTGCTGGCCCACAATCTGCTGCAAAGCCTGCGTCTCCTGTCCGATGGCATGACCAGTTTCGAGGTGCATTGCGCACGCGGCATCGAAGCCAGCCGGCCCCGTATCGCCGAGCTGATGGAGCGTTCGCTGATGCTGGTCACGGCGCTGGCGCCCCATATCGGTTACGACCGTGCCGCCCGGATCGCCAAGCGCGCCCACGAGGAGGGCGGCACGCTGCGCGAGGCCGCCCTGGCCCTGGGCTTCGTGACCGCCGAGGATTTCGATCGCTGGGTGCGGCCCGCCGACATGGTGTGAGCGGCCCGGGCCGCCGGGGAATTTTCCCGTCGGACCATTTGTCCGGCCTTGGAAGGCAGGCATGCGAAGTGTCAGGTATCGACGCTGCGCGAGCGGAACATGTCTCCCTCCGGGAACGTGGACGAAGATCGTCCCATCCAATGGTCAGACACGGACAGAAACACTCCATCGAACGATGCCGGAGAGTGCCGTGCCCAACCCTTTGCCGGAGGAAATCAAATGCTGAAATATGCGGTCATCGTGTTCTGTATCGCAGCCGTGGGCGGTCTTGTGCTCGCGGCACATGTACTGCGCAACAAGTTCGCCCCCTGGGCGCTGTCGCTATTGCACGCATTGCTTGGCGCAACCGGATTGATCCTGACCCTCATTCTGCTCGTACAGGGTAATGCGCCACAGAAGGTACTGATTGGCCTCGCATTGCTGCTGTTGGCGGCGCTGGGCGGGTTTTTCCTGGCTTCGTTTCATCTGCGCCGGAAACTTCCGCCCAAAGCGGTGGTGGTGATCCATGCCGGGGTCGCGGCTGCGGGCTTGTTGACATTGGTAAGCGTGCTGCTGTGATGTCGCGCCATCCCTTGCATCCGGCGCTGGTGCATTTCCCGGTTGCCTGCTGGTCGCTGGCGGTCGCCGCGGATTTTGCCGGGATCTGGCTGGGCGAAATGGCGTGGCGCTGGTCAGGAGGGCTGCTTGCCGTGGGCTGCGGCATGGCCCTGGTGGCCATGTGCGCCGGCCTGCTCGAACTGGTCCGGGTGCCCGAAGGTGAGGCGATGCGCGTTGCCTATTGGCACATGGGGCTGATGCTCACGGCCTGCACGTTGTTTGGCGCCCGTCTGCTGTTGCGTCTGGACGGCTTGCAGCCGTTGGTGCCGGATGTCGTTTCCCTGCTGTTCGATGCGGCGGGATTCGTCTGTCTGGCAATCGGTGGCTGGCTCGGCGGGCAACTGGTATATCGCTATGGTGCTGGCAGCACCAGAAGCTTGAGCAGGAGCGTCGATGGAAGCGCAGCCCCGTAACCCGATTGGAGAATTCATGCCGGATCCATCCCGCCAGACACGGCCGTCCATTTCTTCACAGGCAACCGATGCCGAACTCGTATCACAGGCGGTGCGGGGAGAAGGTGCCGCATTCGAGGCGATCATGCGGCGCTACAACCGGCTGCTGTTCCGGACGGCGCGCAGCATTCTGAAAAGCGACGTGGAGGCCGAGGATGCGTTGCAGGAAGCCTACCTGCGTGCGTGGCGCGCCCTGGGCGGATTCCGTTCCGAGGCCCGACTGTCGACCTGGCTGGTGCGGATCGTCGTCAACGAGGCGCTGGCCCGCCTGGATCGAAAGGCGGCGCGAATCATTCCGCTGGATACCCTCATGAACACTACCGATCCCGAACTGCAGGTGTCCCTGACCGGGAATCCCGCGCAGCAGCCTGAAAACATGGCCATGCGCAGCGAATTCCGCAGGCTGCTCGAAGCCCGGATCGATCTGCTGCCGGAAGTTTTCCGTACCGTTTTCATGCTGCGCGCCGTCGAGGAAATGAGCGTGGAAGAAGTTTCACAGGCACTCGAGATTCCCGAGGCGACAGTGCGGACCCGGTTCTTCCGGGCCCGCAGCCTGCTGCGCGAGGGTCTGGCCAGCCAGGTCGATATGGCCCTCGACGAAGCCTTCAGCTTCGATGGCGCGCGTTGCGACCGGATCGTCCTGGGCGTGCTGGAAAGGGCGCAAGCCGAAGGTCTGGCTACGAAAAATGATGGCTGAGGGAGGGTCGCTCCGCTCCCGCACGCTCAGTCCGTCGGGATGAGGTTCATTTCGCCGGCGTTGATGGCGAACGGCAGATGGTTGCCGGGTGGCGGCAGGGGGCAGGTTGCATAGGGGGTGAAGACGCAGGGCGGGTTGATGAGGCGGTTGAAATCGAGCACCACACGACCGGCGACGGGGGTGTCGGCGTACAGGAAGCGGCCGCCGCCATAGCTCGTGAGCCGGTTGCTGCGATCGCCGATGACGAAATGCAGGGGATGCGTAGTCGGTTCCTGCGGGGCGAGCGTATGCATCGCACCTTCGTGCATGAAAGCCGCGCGGCCGTTTTCCCAGCGTGCATCGATGCGCCATGCCGGATCGTGATCGAAGCAGGGAATCGCGGCGGGGGCGCGCAGCGCGGGCAGTGTGGTGTCCTTCAGGCGCAGGGCCGGCTTGCCATCGCGCTCGATCAGCAGCAGGCGCCAGGGACCGAGCGCCACCACGGTGGGAGTTCCGTGTGCATCACTGATCAGGGGCAGCGGCGTGCCGTCCACCGGAATCCAGCAGATGGCGTTTGCCTCCACGCGCACCTCTCCGACACGGTCCGGCCCGCCGGGCAGCACCACGGCGCTGTCCGCTGCGGCGCCTACGGTATGTCGGCCCGGTGTCAGCCAGTACAGGCCGATCAGGCTGAGCCAGCCCTCGGGATCGCGCAGGGCGTCGAGGCGCGCAGCGCGCCAGATGGCGAAATCATCTTGCTGCGGGACAAGGTTCATGCGTGCGGGTGGCGGCAGATGGCTACAATGAATTTCCCTTCCCAACAATAACCCGAAGGACGTGCCATGAATACTCTTTACTGCCGGCTCGGCCTTGCCGCCTTTTTCATGCTGCTGCAGGCATCGGCGTTTTGCGATCCGGTCGTGGCCGATATGGCCCTGCCCCGCCCCAACTCCTATCTCGCCCGAAGCGCCAACGCCATGCCCCACACCAATCCGGCGCAGGTGGATTCCACCGCGGTGGCGGGTCCACGCGGCCCCACCCGGTTGCTGGCGCCCATGGAGCTGCGATACGCGAAGGGAATCGGTCCGGGGCATTTCGGCTTCACGATTTCCAGCCCCTACCGGAATGGCCGGCGCGTGATCTGGTCCTCGGGAGCGGACGGCATCGTCAAGCTCGACGAAGCCAGTTTCCGCGTCATTGATGCCATGCCTCTGGCCGGGGTCACACCGATGACCGATGCGGAAGCGGAAAGCGTGCTGGGCCAGCTCGCAAGCCTGCGCGGCCCGGCCCGGCTCCAGTTCGCCATCCGGCATGCGCCGCGCATCTATGGCAGCAACATGGCCGGGGTCTACACCCTGCTCGACCGGGACGGCAATTTCTATGTCGGGGGGAAGACCGGCCTGACCGCTTACGGTGACCGCCATCCCGGTGACCCCGATTCACCCATTGCGGTGCGTCGCACCTGGACCCTGCCGGCCGGAGTGAAGGGGCCGCTGGTGGGCATCAACATGACGTACGACGGCTGGCTGGTGCTGGTGACCGAGGATGGCTGGCTGATGACCGTATCCCGCGATTTCAGATTCCACCACCTGATGCGCCTGCCCCATGCCGAAGAGGAAGCTGCCACCCAGAACGCCAAGATGGCGGCCGAGGGGCGCACCGGCTACGGCTGGGTGCGCAACAGCTATGCCGTGGATGAACATGGCGGCATCTACATTGCCGCCAACAACTGGATGATGAAGATGGTGTGGACCGGCAAGGCGCTTTCCGCTGCGACACGGGATGGCGCCTGGGTCGTGCCCTATGCCAACAGCACGGGCCGGGGTACCGGTTCGACACCGGTACTGATGGGTTTCGGCAAAGATGCGCGGCTGGTGGTCATCACTGATGGCGATGATCTGATGAATATCACCTACTACTGGCGTGACGCGATTCCCTCCGACTGGCAGGGCCGTGCGGAATGGGGCGATCGGCGCATCGTGGCGAAACTGCCGGTCAATCTGTGCGATCCCGCGCGCCGGGCCTTGCAATCGGAACAGGCGGTGGTGGTGGCCGGTCACGATGCCTTCGTCGTGAACAACGAACCCGCCTCCTATCCCCCCGGTTTTCCCCATCGCTATGGCGCACTGTTGCTGAGCCTCCTGGGGGACGATCCGGCCTACACGCCACATGGCATGGAGAAATTCACCTGGGATCCGCAGGCACGCCAGGCCCGCAGCGCCTGGTGCAATACCGAAATCGCATCGCCCAATGCCGTACCTTTCGCCAGCCTGGGTTCGGGCCTGGTCTACACCACCGGAGTCCGGGACTGGCAATGGACGCTGGAGGCGATCGACATCGCCAGTGGCCGGGCGGCTTTCCACTACGTGATGGGTGGGCCGCGCTACAACACCAACTTCTCCGGCGTGGTGATCGATGGTCAGGGTCGCCCTACCTTCGGCACCCTTTTTGGCCTGCTGCGCATCGAGGCGGTGCCCGCGCCGTAGAGGGCAGACCGGGTGCCCGGAGATTCCCGACCGGGGCCTTTTAGGCCGCTTGTCCGGAAAAGCGTCCGGATGCGGTAGGATTGCGCGACATTTCTCCGCGCACCCCGCAGCCTGGAGTGCCCCGTCATCCGCCAAGGAGCTCCCGATGAAATTCGTCTTGCAACTGGGGTTTGCCCATTTCTCCGACTACGTCACACTGGCCCAGCACGCCGAAGCCGCCGGCTGGTCGGCGTTGTCCATGCCTGACAGCCTGTTTTTTCCCAAGCTGTCCGATTCGGATTATCCCTATGCCGATACCGAAGCCATCCGGCAGTACATCGAGGCTTCACCCTTCATCGAGCCTTTCATTGCCATGGCCACCATGGCGGCGCAAACCAGAACCATCCATTTCTACCCGGGCGTGCTCAAGGTGCCGGTACGCCAGCCGCTGGTGCTGGCCAAGCTGCTGACTTCCCTGGCGGTAGTGTCGAACAACCGGATTTCCCTGGGTGCCGGCCTCAGCCCCTGGAAAGAGGATTTCATCTACAACAACGTCGATTTCGAAAAGCGCGGCAAGCTGATGGACGAGTGCCTGGCGATCATCCGCGGTTGCATGAGCGGCGAGTATTTCGAGTATCACAGCGAGAACTATGATTTCGGCCTGCTCAAGATGAACCCGGTGCCCACGGTGCCGGTGCCCATCCTGGTCGGCGGTCATGCCAAGCCCGCACTGCGCCGTGCCGCCCGTCTGGGGGATGGCTGGGCCTCGGCCAACACCGACTACGCCACGCTCAAGGAACTCATCGGCCAGCTCAACGAATTCCGCAAGGAAGCCGGCACCCTGAATCGCAAGGACTACCAGATTCACGGTCTCGATTTCGGGGCCCGCACGGTGGACGATTTCAAGCGCCTGCAGGAACTCGGTGTCACCCATGCCGGCCTGGTGCCCTGGGGCGCCGATGCCCACAGCATGACCAAGGCGCAACACCTCGACGCCATCAAGCGTTTCGGTGATGACATCATTTCCCGCTTCCGCTGATCCACACTTTTCCGGGCCTCCCGCCATGGCGGCCGGGTACCTACAACCACAGGAGGAAACACCATGAGCAATGACGACCTGGCCCAGTTGCGCCGCGACATCCAGATGCTGAAGGATGCCGAGGCCATCCGCAATCTCAAGGGCGCCTATTTCCGTTGTGCCGACACCAGCAACCTGACCGAGATCGCCACCCTTTTTCACGACGACGTGGAAGTGAAATTCGTCGGTGGCACCTACGAGTGGGATCTCAAGGGCAAGAAGGCCTATCTGGAAGCCCTGACCCAGGGCTTCAATCCGAATGTGGTGGCACAGCACCACGGCCATACTCCCGAGATTCACGTGCTCAACGAGCGTGAAGCCACCGGTACCTGGTATCTCTACGACAACTTCTGGAATCTGGGCGAGGGGCGCTACACCTACGGCACTGCTCTTTACCGTGACTATTACGTCAAGGAAAACGGCCGCTGGCTGATCCGCCGCACCGCCTACAAGCGTGTTTATGAAGTGGTGGAGGAAATGCCCAAGGACAAGGAGCCCAATTTCACCTACCGCTGGCTGGCCGACAAGAACGCCAAAATGGTCGAGTGAGAAACGCCATGGCCGATTATCACGTCAGCAAGCCGCACCGCATGGCACGGGTCGGACATTGGGATATCGAGACCGATGTGGCCGTTATCGGATTTGGTGCTGCCGGCGCCTGCGCATCCCTCGAAGCGGCCCGGTCCGGCGCCAGTGTGGTGCTGTTCGAGGCCGGTGCCGGCAGTGGTGGCGCCTCGGCCCTTTCCGGCGGCGAGATTTATCTCGGTGGTGGCGGCGGCACCCCGGTACAGAAGGCTGCCGGTTTCGAGGACAGCACGGAAGACCTCTACCAGTATCTGATGATGATGGGTGGCCCGGATGCCGATGCGGCCAAGGTGCGGCGCTATGCCGACAACAGCCTGGCCCATTACGAGTGGCTGGTGGCCCAGGGCATCCCCTACAAGGGGACCTATCTCCCCGGCAAGCTGGTGGAGCCGGAGACCGACGACACCCTCATCCTGTGCGGCAGCGAATATGCCTGGCCCTTCAACACCCGGGCCAAACCCGTGCCACGCGGCCATGTGATCCAGTTCAAGGGCTGGGGTGGCGGTCGCCTGATGATGGATATCTTCGAGCAGCGGGTGCGCGAGGCCGGGGTGGACGTGCGCTGCTCCAGCCGCGTGCTGTGCCTGATCGCCGACGACGACAACACCGTGCACGGCCTGGTGGTGCGCATCGATGGTGTCGAGCGCTTCGTGCGGGCGCGCAAGGGCGTCATTCTCTGCGCCGGCGGCTTTGTCATGAACCGCGACATGGTGCGTCGTCATGCGCCTCTCCTGTTGCGTTCCGAGGATCCCATCGGCGCCACCGACGATGGTTCCGGCATCCTCATGGGCACCAGCGTGGGCGCCGACACGATCCACATGGACGAATATTTCTGCTCGGTGCCCTGGTATCCGCCCGAATCCCTGGTCAAGGGCATTTTCGTGAACGAGCAGGGGCAGCGTTTCATCAACGAGGATGGTTATCACGGCCGCGTCATGAACATGGCCTTCCGCCAGCCCGGCAGCAAGGTCTATCTGCTGGCCGACAACGCCATCTTCGGCAGGCCCATGGAGATCTGCCGCGCCGATGTGGCCGCCGCCGGCGATACCTGGGCGGAAGTGGAACAGGAGCTTGGCATGGGCGCTGGCAGTCTCACCGCCACCGTCGATGTGTATAACCGTCACGCTGCCGAGGGATGCGATCCGCTCTTCCACAAGGAGGCGGAGTGGCTCAAGCCGCTGACCGAGGGGCCTTTCGCCGCCATCGAGTTCCGCGCCGGCTATTCCTTCTACGCCCACTTCACCCTGGGCGGGCTCAACACCCTGCCTTCGGGCGAGGTGCTGGACCGGATCGGCCAGCCCATCGCCGGCCTCTATGCCGCGGGCCGCACCACCTGCGGCCTGCCCCGCTGGGGCCTGGGCTACAGTTCCGGAACCTCGCTGGCCGACTGCACCTTCTTCGGCCGCCAGGCCGGCGCCAGCGCGGCGAAACGGCAGGCCTGACAGGCTCTGACCCCCGCTGTGGATCCTCCGGGCGGCGCGCTTCACGCCGCCCGGTTCATGTTGTCCCCACCCCGCCCCGGCGGCGCAGATCGCCGGGCATGCAGAAGAGAGAGGAAGATCGCTCCATGCTGATGATGAATTTTGACCTGCGCCTGGCGCCGTTCTCGACCAATGACGCGGCGCTTCACTACCGCACCGCCATTGAAATGACGGCCTTCGCCGACGAGATCGGCATGGATCGTGTGCAGGTTTCGGAACACCATGTCACTGAGGACTGCTACAACCCGGCACCCATCGCCATGCTGGGCGCGATGGTGGCGTGCACCCGGCGCACCACGATCAATGTCGGCGCCCTGCTGCTCAATCTGCATCATCCGGTCAAGGTGGCCGAGGATCTGGCCGTGCTGGACATTCTCTCCGGCGGTCGTGTGCGGGCCACCATCGGCCTGGGTTACCGCGAGGTCGAATACCAGGCTTTCGGCGCTGACTGGGCCGGCCGTGGCAAGCTCATGGACCAGAAACTGGACATGCTGCTGCGTGCGCTTTCCGGCGAAACGGTGGATTGCAATGGCGTGCCGGTGCGTATCAGCCCCCTGCCCATCACTCCGCCACGGGTACTGGTCGCATTGGGTGGCAACAGTGCCGCCGCAGGGCGGCGGGCCGCGCGTTTCGGGCTGCTGTTCTTTCCCGGTCCGCCGGATCTGGACAAATCCATCCCCGCCTATTACGAGGAAGCGAAGCGTCTGGGATTCGCGGGCGGCTTCGCCGGCGGACCGACCACCCAGGGCGAGCCGGGGTTTGTCCGTCGTGCCAATGCCGTCACCTTCATTTCCGAGGATCCGGCACAGGACTGGGATCTGCTGGAACCCTATCTCGCCTTCGAGGAACAGGGTTACGGCGCCTGGGGCAACGATGTGATGACCTCGCGCGGCCAGGCCATTCGCGAATCGGGCCGCTACCAGATTCTTACCCCGGAGCAGGCGGTGGCGGTGTACAAGGAAACCGGCCGCATGCGGCTCACGCCGCTGGCCGGCGGCATTCCCGCCGCAGCGGGCTGGCGCAGCCTGCATCTGCTCAGGGACAAGGTGCTGCCCCATCTCGACCGTCCGCGTTGAATCCGCAGGAGGTGGGCGACAGGACGGGGACCGTGCTATCCACTACGCTCTTCATCCGCCCCACCGGGCACCGTCGGACAACCTCTGTATTCAGGTCGTGTGGCGACGACGGGAAGAACAGCGCACAGATACTCAATATGCATTCGAGTTGCAGACGATCTAGACCTTCGCTTCGACATATTGCTTGAATCGGTGGAGAATCGCCTGCCAGCCGTCCCGTTGCTGCTCAACGGGATGGGTTCTTTCGCTATCAAAGGAAACCCGGACAGAAACCCCGGCCGGGGTGTTGCTGAAGGTGATCCGGGCCTTCCGGTCACCGAAGGTGTATTCGATCAGGCGGTTCGGAACGACGTTGGTGTAAGTCCCTTCAAAGTCAAAACCGAAGCTGCCATCCTTGGCCTCCATCCGGGAGCAGAACTTCCCGCCCGGCCGGAGCTCGACGGTTGATTTTGTCGTGTGCCAGTCGTCCGATGCCGCATTCCAGTGAACGATGTCCCGAGGGTCGTTGTAAGCCGCCCAGACTGCACCGAGCGTGGCGTGAACCGTTGTCTCTACTGAAATATCCATGATTCCCCCGATGGTTTGTACATGTGCGTGCCGCCGCCCTCAGGATCAAACTGCCTTGCGCCGGGTACGCACGGGTTTGGCAGTCGTCATGCTGTCGGGTGCGGCGAAGATATCCAGCAGATAGTCGCGCAGCCAGCGGTTGGCGGCATCCTTGTCGGCGGATTCGTGCCAGTAGAGGTAGAGGTCGCGGCTGCCGATCCGGAGCTGTTGCGGCAGGGGCAGCACCTGGTGGCCGAAACCCTTGTGCAGGGCACGGGCCGCGACCGGTGCCGGCAGGGTGAGCAGCAGATCGCTCTGCGCCACCACCTGGGCGGCCGAGAGCACATCCTGGCAGCGCAGCCGTACCCGGCGCTGGCGGCCCATGCGGCTCAGTTCCGCATCCACCGCCGCCGGTCCCGGGCGATGCGAACCCACCACCACATGGTGCTGGGCCAGATAGGTTTCCAGATCCAGCCCCTGCTCCAGGGCAGGGTGGCCGGGTCGGGCCACGACCACCAGCCGCTCCTCGCACAGGCGCTGCTGCAAAACGCTGGTGGAATGGGGGCGCAGACCATCCACCACCACATCGAGCTTGCCGCCGGCCAGGCGTGATTCCATCTGTGCCCGTTCATAGGGCTGGCTCACCAGATCGACACAGGGCGCATCCATGATGCGTGCCATCAGGGCAGGTAGAAAGCACGCCTCCTCCACACCGCCAAAGCCCATGACGAGCGTGCGCCGTGCCTTGCCCGGATCGAAGGTGGTGGCCTGCTCCAGGGTGGATTCGAGGGCCCGCAACGCGGCCCGCACCGGATCGATGATGCCGCGCGCCATGGACGTGGGAACCATGGTGTGGCCCTGGCGGGTGAATAGCGGATCGTTGAACAGGCCGCGCAGCCGCCCCAGTGCATGGCTGATGGCCGGCTGGGTCAGGTGCAGGCGCTCGCTGGCGCGGGTCACGCTGCCTTCGGCATACACGGCTTCGAATACCACCAGCAGGTTCAGATCGATCTTGGCGGGGACGGACATGGGCGCCTCCTTTGTGAAGTTCCCATTTTACCGGTACCGACCGGTGGCAGAATCCCGTATTCCGCGCCACATTGATGAAAGGAACCGCCATGAAAGTCGCCGTCATCACCGGCAGCAGCCGGGGCATCGGTCTTGCCACCGCCCACCGTTTCGCTACCGCCGGATATCGTGTGATTGGCCTTTCGCGCCAGCGTGGCGGCTTCGAGGGCCCCTGGCTGACAACCGATCTGTCCCGCAGCGATGGCGTGGCCGCCATCACCGACGCGCTGATCGACGAGATCCAGGGTGCGGACCAGCTGGTGCTGGTACACAACGCCGCCACCCTGATCAGCGACGATATCGCCGACAGCGACGATCAGATGTTGCAGCAGGTGTTCCAGACCAATCTGATCGCACCGATCCAGCTCAACCGGGTGCTCCTGCCCTGGAGCACGCCGGGGTCTTCCATTCTCTACATCGGTTCCACCCTTTCCGAAATCGCCGCGCCGATGAGCCTGAGCTACGTCACCTCGAAGCATGGCAGCCTCGGGCTGATGCGCGCCACCGCGATCGAGATCGCCGGGCGCGGCATGCACAGCGTATGCATCTGCCCGGGTGTCACCGATACCGAAATGGCGCGGGACCATTTCGGCGGTGCGGCCAATCTTGAAGGCTTCGTCAAGACCCGGGTGCTGCTCAAGCGCGCCGTCACGCCCGAGGAGATTGCCGAGGTGGTGTTTTTCTGCGCTGGTAACCCGGCGCTCAACGGCCAGGTGATTCACGCCAATCTGGGGCAGGCGGGCTGATCTTCGCTCCGGCCTCGATGGCCCCCGGCAGTCAATGACTGCCGGCCGTGGAAAACAGGTTGAGGACCACCACGCCCGCCACGATCAGGCCGAGGCCGAGGAATGCCGCCGCATCCAGCTTCTGGCCGAGGAAGACCCAGCCCACCAGCGCGATCAGGGCGACGCCGGCCCCCGACCAGATGGCGTAGGCCACCCCGACCGGCATGGTGCGCAGGGTGAGGGAGAGGAAGTAGAAGGCCAGCGCGTAACCCGCCACCACAATGAGGGAGGGCAGGGGTCGGGAGAAGCCGGCACTGGCCTGCAGGGCCGAGGTTCCGATCACTTCGCTGATGATGGCGATGGCAAGGCTGAGCCAGGCGGGCATGGAGCGTTCCTCGCGAATCAGGGTTCGAGCCACAGACGCCGCCAGCCTTCGTGGCCGAGCCGGCGCAGGGTTTCCATATTGCGTTCGTAGATGTCGGCGGCATCGGGAAAGGCCGTCACGGCGCGATCGATGCTGGCTTCCCGCAGCAGGTGCAGGGTGGGATGGGGCGAGCGGTTGCTGTAGTTCTCGATGTCATCGGCTTGGCTGCCGGCAAACTCGTAGTGCGGATGCAGGCTGGCGATCTGGATCACACCTTCCAGATCGAGCCGGCGGATGGCGGCATCCGCCTCGGCGAGAAAAAAATGGTAGTCGAGAAAATCGGTCAGCACATGGGGGTGAATCAGCAGCGTGGTGTCGATCCGTTCCGGGTCGGCCCAGGCGAGCAGCGCCAGTTCGCTTTCAAGTGTCGCGATCAGGATACGTGCATCGCGGGCCGCCGTGACGGCGTAGCGGATCTGCCTTTTCATGTGTGCCGCCTTGGCGAAAGGGCAGAGGTTGAGACCGATCACCGCCCGCTCCAGCCAGCGCCGGGTGGCGGCCTTTACGGTTGCGGTTTCTTCCGCCGGCGCCGGATGTAGCGGTGGGGTGTCAGGCATGGCGGGTACGGGTCGGGGATTCGGGTGTAATGATGAGTGCGGTAGTCCAGATTTTAGCCTTGCCATCCGCCCGCGGACCGGCGCCGCCGATCCGGCGTAAGCACATGTTCCGGGAAGACGTGCGTCTGGGTAAATCATGAAAATCATGCATGAATACCCATATTTTCATTTCATTTGCTTGATTGGATGGCAATCCCTACACTCGCATTACCCCGGTCATTTTTGATATCGGGAGGCGTGCCGGTCGGTGCCGGCAATACCAGATTCGAGGAGACGCTCCATGACCCAGAATGCCCAGGACCAGTTCGAAATCCAGGATCTCATCTATCTCTACGGCGAAGCCGTGGATGAGCGCGATCCCGCCAAACTGGCCCGCTGTTTCGCCAATGGCCAGGTGAACATCACCGGCCCCGGTTTCGAGATGAAGGAAGCCGTTGCTGTCACCGGCATGCTGTCTTCCATGTACGAATGGACCATGCACGCCATGCACAATCACCGCTACACGGTGGAAGGCAACAAGGCCCGTGGCTACACCTACTGTATCGCCAGCCACGTCAGCAACAAGGATGGCCAGCGCAGCAAGCTCGACTGGTATGTGCGCTACGAAGATGATCTGGCGAAGGTGGGTGGCCGCTGGGGCATCGTCAGGCGCAATCTGGTGGTGGCCTACCAGAACGTGGCGCCGGTCAGCACGCTGGGATGAGCATGGATGCCCTGCCCCTGGCCGGCCAGTCGGCCCTGATCACAGGTGGTTCCGGCGGTATCGGCTCCGCCTGCGCCGCGGCCCTGCTCAGGGATGGCGCCTCGGTCACCCTGCAGGCCCGCCGCCGCGAGGCGCTGGAAAAAGTCGCCGCGCGCTTGCAGCCGCTGGTGCGGCCCGGTGCATCACTCACCCTGTGTGAAGGGGACAGCCTCGCCCGGGCCGATGTGCAAAAGGCCCTGACGGTGGCCGCCGCGGTGACCGGCAAGCTCGATATCTGCGTTGCCACCGTGGGCGGCGGGGCGATCCGGCCCTTGCTGCTGCACGATGAGGATACGTTCATGGAAGAGATCGCCCTCAACGTGAAATCGGCCTTTCTCGTGGTGCGTCACGCCGCGCCCCGGATGGCCCGGACGGGAGGTGGCAGCATTGTCTGCATCTCGTCGGATGCGGCGAAGCTGGTCTTTCCCTGGCTGCCGGCCTACACCACTGCCAAGTCGGGGTTGGAAGGCTTCGTCCGCGCCGCCGCCGAGGAACTGTCGCGCTTCAGGATCCGAGTGAACGCGGTGCGCCCGGGCCTGACCCGGACCGAAGCCACGGGAGGGCTTTTCGCGCTACCGGAGGTGTATCGCCGCTTCGCCGAAGAAAAACCTCTGGGTCGTCTCGGCGAGCCCGAGGACATCGCCGCTGGCGTGCGCTATCTGGCCGGCCCCGAGTCTTCCTGGGTCACCGGCCAGAGCTTTGCCATCGAGGGCGGCAACGAGTTACGCAAGGCGCCCGACATGGCGCCCATGGTGGAACAGATCTACGGCAAGGAAGTTTTTGCCAGGGTGTTGGCCGGAGAGGATCCCCTGGCCTGATCCATCCGGGATCGGGGCGGGTTTTTCAGGACGGCAGTCATGGTTTAATTCCGCTTGTCACGGTGATGGGCGGAAAGCATTTTCTGACAGAAAAGGAGAAGCAAAATGCGTGTTTCACTGGGTCTCTATGGTCTGCAGGACTGGTTCGGCGGTGATTTCGCCGGGATTCTGGATTTGATGAAAATCGCCGACCGCAAGGGCGTGGATCAGGTGAGCATCACCGACCACGTGGTCATGGGTGAAAACATCGATCGCTATCCCTACGGACCCTTTCTTTCGCCCCTCACTTTTCCCTGGTACGAGCCACTCACGGTGCTCTCCACCATCGCTGGCGCCACCGAGCGCATCCGCCTTTCCGCCGGCATTCTGATCAGCCCCCTGCGTCCCGCCGTGCTCTTCGCCAAGCAGTTGGCCACCCTCGACGTGATGTCCCGTGGCCGGGTCGAAATGGGTATCGGCACCGGCTGGCAGAAGGAGGAGTACGACGCCAGCGGCATCGACTTCGACAAGCGCTACCGTGTCTTCGACGAGCAGATCCGCGTGGCCCGCGCCCTCTGGGCCGGTTCGCCGGTGAGCTTCGAAGGCCAGACCGTCAAGCTCGATCGCATTCACCAGTGGCCGCAGCCGGTACAGAAGCGCCTGCCCTTGTGGATGGGCATTGCCCCGACGCCACGCAACTGCAAGCGCATCGCCGAACTGGGGGATGGCTGGATTCCCATCGTCCAGGATCCGGCTCAGGTCAAGGAAGGCGTGAGCGCCATCAAGGCCGCCTTCGATGCTGCCGGCCGTGACTTCACCGGCTTCGAAGTGCGCGCCATGCCCAATGGCTTCGGCCCTGACGGCGCTCCCAATCTCGATTTCATGTTGAGCCAGGTGCCCGCCATGCGCGATGCCGGCGCTACCATGATCGAGTTCCTGCCTCTCATGTACTGCCGTGGTCCGCAGGATTTCGAGCCCGTGGTGGATAAGGTTCTCTCGGCCATCAAGGGGTGATGCCGTGATCGACCTCAAAGGCAAGATCGCCCTGGTCACCGGCGCCGGCGCCGGCATCGGCCGCGCCATCGCCGAGACCTTCGCCCGCCTTGGCGCGCGCGTGGTTGCCGCAGAGATCGATCCGGCCCGGGCCGGAGATCTGCGCGCCGCGCTCGACGCCATCGGTGGCGGGCACAGCGTCGTCGTGGCCGACGTGCGCGATGGCGCACAGGTCAGGGTGCTGCTGGCGGGTGTGGAAAAGCAGTGTGGCCGGCTCGACATCCTGGTCAACAACGTGGGGGATTTCCTTGGTATCGCCAAGCCCTTCGACCAGTGCACCGATGAGGATTTCGACAATCTCTACGCGGTGAACCTGCGCCACATTTTCCTCGTCACCCGGGAAGCGATTCCCCTGATGAAGAAAACCGGTCCGGGCGGCAGCATCATCAGCGTGTCCACCATCGAGGCCTTCCGCGGCATTCCGAATGGCACGGTGTATTCGGCCTTCAAGGCCGGCATCACGGGTTTCACCCGGAGCCTTGCGCTGGAACTCGGCCCACATGGCCTGCGCGTGAACGCCATCGCCCCCGAGACCACGGAAACCGCCCAGGTCAGCCCCGAGAAATGGATACTGCCGCAGTACAAGGATCTGGTGTCGAAGTGGATTCCGGTGGGCCGTTTCGGCGAACCCGCCGACTGCGCCGGCGCGGCCGTGTTCCTCGCCAGCGAACTTTCGGCCTGGGTCAGCGGCACCACCATCCATGTGGATGGCGGCGCCCTCGCCGCCGGCGGCTGGTATCGCACCCGCGATGGACGCTGGACCAATGTGCCGGTCGTGGAGGACAGCGGCCTGCCTTTCTGAGCAGGGCATGGAAAGGCGGCCAGACAACAACTACGTAACTACGAGCGGGTGGAGACGACATGAAGCTGGGCATGACCCTGCCGTTGATGGAGCCCGGGGTGAACCGGGAAGTGCTGGAAGCCTGGGCGCGGGCCGTCGATCAGGGGCCTTACGCATCCCTGTGTTTTGGCGAGCGCATGGCTTTCGACAATCCGGAACTGCTCACCCTGCTGGGCGCCTGTTCGGCCTGGACCGAGCGGGTGCGCCTGGTGACCACCATCATCGTGGCCCAGCTCCATGATCCGGTGATGCTGGCGAAGGCCCTGGCCACGGGCGACATGCTCAGCCGTGGCCGGCTCACGGCGGGTTTTGGCATCGGCGGACGGATCGAGGACTACACCGCCGCCGGTGCCGATCCGGCAGGTCGCGGCCACGCCGAGCTGGCGCGCCGGGTGGGCATCATGAAGCGGGTCTGGGCGGGGGAGAAGGTGGTGGATACGCTCAAGCCGGTGGGTCCGCCGCCGGTCCGGAAAGGCGGCCCCGAACTGCTGATCGGCGCGCAGGGGCCAAAAGCCATTCGCAGCGCGGCGCCCTGGGCGGATGGCATTTCCGGTTTCAGTTTCAATCTCGATCTCAAGGATGTGGCAACATCGTTCGACCAGATGCGCCACGCCTGGGCCGAGGCCGGGCGGCCCGCGCCGCGCCTCACCACCGCATTCTGGTTCGCCCTCGCCGATGGCGGACAGGATGCACGGGGGCAGATGGAGCGCCACCTGCGCCACTACTTCAACTGGATCGAACCCGCGGCTCTGGAGGCGATGATTCCCGTCACCGGCTTCACTGGCACGGCGGCCCAGCTCAAGTCCGTGCTCGCCCGGTTGCAGGATCTGGGCACCAACGAGGTGCACCTGATTCCCACCAGCGATGATGTGAGCCAGGTGGCGCGCATCGCCGATCTGGTAGGCTAGCCGGCTTCATTACAACAATACGAGGAGATCGTCATGTCGAAAGAATATCCGGCCAAGACCGCCGCACTGAAATCCCGCGAATATGTGCACGGCCACAACAAGGCGGGCTGGCTCGGCCTGTTTGCCGAGGATGCCGTGATCGAGGATCCCATCGGCCCTTCCTATCTGGATCCGGCGGGCAAGGGTCACGGCACCGTGGCCGCCCGCGAGGCTTTCTGGAACAACAACATCGGCCCCGCCAGGATCGGCATCACCATCCATCAGTCCTACGGTGCCGCCAACGAATGTGCCAACCATGTCACCCTCGATCTGCAGAACGAGGTGGAGGGCAAAAAGAACCATGTCCGCATCTTCGGCGTATTCACCTACAAGGTGAACGATGCCGGCAAGATCACCTCCCTGCGTGGTTACTGGGAGCCGGAAAATGTCGAAGTGGTGGTCTGAGCGCAGTGTTGTGTAGCGGAGAGGAATGACATGAAATTCTGGCTTTCCATGATGCCCATCTACGAGATGGAGCAGCTCACCGAAATCGCCCGCCACGCCGAGGCCGTGGGTTTTCACGGCATCACCATGCCCGACCATCTGGTGATGCCCACCCGCATCGAGAGCCGTTACCCCTATACCGAGGACGGCAAGATGTGGTGGCCCGAGGACACGCCCTGGCTCGATCCCTGGGTCACCCTGGGCGCCATGGCCGCGGTGACGCACAAGCTGCGCCTCGCCTCCAACATCTACCTCGCCGCCCTGCGCGATCCCTTCACCGCCGCCAAATCCCTCGCTTCTGTGGCCGCGCTTTCCGGTGGCCGCGTGGTGTGCGGTGTTTCGGTGGGCTGGATCAAGGAGGAATACGATCTTCTCGGCCTGGACTTCAAGTCCCGCGGTCGGCGCATGGACGAGCTGATTGCGGTGATGCGCATGCTGTGGACCGGCAAGGAGGTCAGCCATCATGGTGAGTTCTTCAATTTCGACCATGCCCTCATGCATCCGGCGCCCCGCCAGCCGATCCCGGTCTGGTGCGGTGGCGGCACGCCACCGGCCCTGCGCCGCGCGGCACTCAACGATGGCTGGCTGGGCCTGCCCCTGCCTCTGCCGCAACTGACGCAGACCATCGAATCCATGCTGGCGATCCGCCGCGCAGCGGGTTTGCCGGAAGAAGGCTTCGATGCCTGCGTGCCCCTGATGCAGGCCCTGACCCCGGAGATTCATGCCGGCCTGGCCGCCATCCATGTGCATAACGCGGTGGTCATCGCGCCGTGGATGCTCTCGCCCTGGGGCGAGAAAACCTGGATCGATGCCGGTGACGATATCCGCGATCTGGCCGTGAAGAAAAAGGCCATGACGCGCTTTGCCGAAAGCGTGCTGAGCCGTTTCGGTTGAGCGCATCCCTTCCCGACGGAGCAAGAATCATGAACGATGTGGACTACTACAAGGATTCCCCCCATCCCGCCCAGCAGGCCAGCTTTCTGTCCATGCGCAACGTCATGGCCAAGAACAAGGCCACCTGGCTGACCCTGTTCGCCAGCGATGCCGTATTGCAGGACCCCGTGGGCAAGTCACCCCTCGATCCATCGGGCCTTGGCCATCGCGGCGAAGCCATCGGCCGTTTCTGGGATACCGCCATCGCCTCGGTGGTGAACATCCGGGTGCGCGAGTCCTATCCCGCGGCGGACGAATGCGCCAACCTGTGCACCGTCACCCAGCCCCTGCCCAACGGCAAGACCGCGGACGCCAGCTTCATCGTCGTCTACCGGGTCAATGCCGAAGGCAAGGTGGTTTCCCTGCGCGCCTTCTGGGATTACGACGCCACCATGGCGCGCATGCAGGCGCAGATGGCTTCCTGAAATTTTCCGCCCTGCTCCGGCCGCGTTCCCTCACGGGGGCCGGGCGGGGATAATGTGGATTCTGCTGTCGGCTCCGGCCACCCCGGCGTGCGCCGGATTTTTTGCACCCACCTGATGAGTACACCATGACCCAGACCTCGCTCCCCCAGATCGCCGTCCTCGGCGGCACCGGCAACCTTGGCTACGCCCTCGCCCGTCGCTGGGTCAAGGCCGGCTACACGGTTCATATCGGCTCACGCGGCGCCGACAAGGCGCAGGAGGCGGCGACGAAGCTCTCCGCCGATGTGGGCAAGCCTGTCCGTTCCGGCACGAACCGCGATGTGGCGGCGGCTGCCGACATCGTGGTCATCACCGTACCCTTCGCCTCCCAGGCGGCCATCCTCGAGGACATCAAGCCCGTGGTCGGCGGCAAGCTGGTGGTGGATACCACCGTGCCGCTGGTGCCGCCCAAGGTGATGCGCGTGCAACTGCCTGCCGAAGGCGCCGCCGCGCTGATCGCCCAGAAGATGCTGGGTGCGGGAGTCACCCTGGTTTCCGCCTTCCACAGCGTGGCCGCCCACAAGCTGGTGACCGATGTGGATGTGGAGTGTGACGTGCTCGTCTTCGGCGACGACAAGGCCGCGCGCAAGCGCGTCATCGCCCTGGCGGAGGCGGCCGGCCTGCGCGGCCTGCATGGGGGTTCGCTCGCCAACTCGGCTGCCGCCGAGGCGCTCACTTCCATCCTCATTTTCCTCAACAAGACCTATGCCGTGGACGGCGCGGGCATCCGCATCACCGGCCAGCTGGTGCCTCCGGCCGACGAATAAGCAGTTCCATGGCGGTCAGCTTCATCGCCCTGCCGGGCCTTCCCGAAGTACGCCGGGGCGACGATCTGTCGGCCCTGGCCGCTGCCGGGATGGTAGCCGCGCAGCTGGCGCCGCAGCAGGGCGACGTGCTGGTGGTGGCGCAGAAGATCGTGTCCAAGGCCGAAGGCCGGCTCGTGGCGCTGTCTTCCGTGACACCTTCGCCACGGGCGCGGGAACTGTCCATGATCACCGGCAAGGATCCGCGTTTGGTGGAGCTGGTGCTGCGTGAATCCGCCGAGGTATTGCGGGCCAAGCCCAACGTGCTGATCGTGGCCCATCGCGCCGGTTTCGTCATGGCCAATGCCGGCATCGACCGCTCCAACGTGACCGCGGAATCCGGTGCGGCGGACGAGGACGTCGCGCTGCTGCTGCCCGAGGACTGCAATGCCTCGGCCGCGCGCCTGCGGGACAGCCTGCGCGGGCGTGGTTTCGACCTGCCCGTGGTGATTAGCGACAGCTTCGGCCGCGCCTGGCGCAATGGCGTGGTGAATGTGGCGCTGGGTGCCGCCGGCCTGCCCAGCCTGATCGACCGGCGCGGCGAGGCCGACCGTCATGGCCGCATCCTCGAAGTCACCCAGGTCGCCTTTGCCGATGCCATCGCCGCCGGTGCGGCCCTCGCCATGGGCGAGGGCGCCGAGGGCACGCCCATGGTGCTGGCGCGGGGACTGGCGTGGACGGTGCCCGAATGTGATGCGCAGGCATTGATCCGCCCCATCGCCGAGGACATGTTCCGGTGAGCGGTCCGCGCGTGGTGGCGATCAGTGGCGGCGTCGGTGGCGCCAAGCTGGCCCTGGGTTTCTACCGCGTCCTGCCACCGGACAGCCTCGCCGTGATCGTCAATACCGGTGACGACTTCACCCATCTGGGGCTGCATGTTTCTCCCGATGTGGATACCCTGCTCTATACCCTGGGCGGGCTGGCCAACCCGGATCTCGGCTGGGGCCGCAAGGAAGAGACCTGGGCCTTCATGCGCGCCCTGGCCCATCTGGGTGGCGACACCTGGTTTCGTCTGGGTGACGCCGATCTGGCGTTGCATGTCGAGCGAACCCGGCGTCTGGCCCGGGGTGAATCCCTGAGTCAGGTCACGGCCGCCGTGGCGCGTCGCTTCGAGATCGCCGCCGAGGTGCTGCCGATGAGCGACGACGCGGTGCGTACCCGGGTGAGCACCGATGCGGGCGTACTGGACTTTCAGGAATACTTCGTCGGCCGCCAGTGCCGCCCCGTTGTGAACGCACTGAATTTCGACGGCGCCGCACAGGCCCGCCCCGGCTCCGGTATCGTGACGGCATTGAGCTCCCCGGAGATCGAGGCCATCGTGATCTGTCCTTCCAATCCTTATCTGAGCATCGCCCCCATACTGGCACTGCCCGGCCTGGTCGAACTGCTGCGGCGCTCGAAAGCCCCGGTGATCGCGGTTTCGCCCCTGGTGGGCGGACAGGCGGTGAAGGGGCCGACGGCCAAGATCATGGCCGAGATGGAGATTCCCGTCAGCCCCGAATCGGTGGTGCGCCATTACCAGGGCGTGATCGACGGCTTCGTGCTTGATGAGCGCGATGCTGCAGCGGCCGGCGCGATCGAAGGCTGCGGCGTGCCGGTCCGCATCGCCGATACGCTGATGAATACCTTGCGGGACAAGGAGCGTCTGGCCGAAACCTGCCTTGCCTTTGCCGCGGGATGGGCGCCGGCATGAGCTGCTGGGCATTGGTTCCGCTCAAGGCCCGTCACCAGGGCAAGAGCCGCCTCGCCGGCGTGCTCGGCCCCGGCCTGCGCCAGCAACTGATCGGCCTCATGGTCGAAGACGTGGTGGCCGCGCTTGCCGCCACCCGCAGCATTGACCACATCGCCGTGGTCAGCCCCGAGGCGATCGGCCTGTCGGTCGTGCACCTGCCCGACCGGGCCGCGGGCCTCAACGGCGTGATCGAGGCCGCCGCGTTCGAGCTTGCCGGCCGGGGCGCCAGCGAACTCGTGGTGCTGCCCGCCGATCTGCCCCTGGTCAGCGCCGCTGACATCGACGCGCTGGTCGCCGCCGGCCGCGAACGGGACATGGCCCTGGCGCCGGACCGCCACCAGCGCGGCACCAACGCCATCCACATGGCGCCCACCGCGGGCTTCACCTTTCACTTCGGACTCTTCAGTTTCGAGCGCCATCTGGCCGAAGCGGCCCAGCGCGACTGCGCCGCCGCCGTCGTGCGTCGCCCCGGCCTGGGTTTCGATGTGGATGAGCCTGCCGATCTCGAACAACTACTTGCGCAAGGCGGCCCCCGCTATGCTTTCCTTGCCGATGCCCTCAGGAGCCCAACATGGCCATTGATGCAACACGCGTGATCGACGCCGCCCGCGCCGGCCAGCGCCCTAGCCGCGAGGAAGCCCTGGCGCTGGTTACCTGCGGCGATCTTCCTGCCCTCATGGATGCCGCCGAAGCCCTGACGCTGCAAGGCTTTGGCCGTGTCGTCACCTATTCACGCAAGGTCTTCATTCCGCTGACCCAGCTGTGCCGCGATGTCTGCCACTACTGCACCTTCGCCCATGCCCCGCGGGAACTGCCCAGCCCTTACCTGAGCCCCGAACAGGTGCTGTCCATCGCCCGCGCCGGCGCCGCCGCCGGCTGCAAGGAAGCCCTGTTCACCCTCGGCGACAAGCCCGAGCTGCGCTATGGTGCCGCCCGTCGCGCCCTCGACGAGATGGGCTACGCCACCACCCTCGACTATCTCGAAGCGGTGGCGCGCCGAGTGTTCGAAGAGACGGGCCTGATGCCCCATCTCAATCCTGGCGTCATGAGCCGCGAGGAGATGGCGCGCCTGCGCAAGGTTTCCGTTTCGATGGGCATCATGCTCGAATCGGCCGCATCCCGCCTGTGCGAGAAGGGTGGCCCCCATTTCGGCTCTCCCGACAAGCTGCCCGCCGTCCGCCTCGACACGATGCGCGCCGCCGGCGAACTCGCGATCCCCTTCACCAGCGGCATTCTCATCGGCATTGGTGAAACCCGCGCCGAGCGCATCGAATCCCTGCTTGCCCTGCGCGATCTGAACGACGAGTACGGCCATCTGCAGGAAATCATCATCCAGAATTTTCGCGCCAAGCCCGATACCAAAATGGCCGGGGCGCCCGAGCCGGATCTCGAAGAGCACCTGTGGACCCTGGCTGTGGCGCGGATCGTGTTCGGCCCCGCCATGTCGCTCCAGGCGCCGCCCAACCTGCAGGCACAGGACGAACTCAACCAACTGGTCCGCGCCGGCATCAACGACTGGGGCGGCGTCTCGCCGGTAACCCCCGATCACGTGAATCCCGAAGCTCCCTGGCCCCATCTCGCCGAACTGGCCGCCACCACGGCCGCCGCAGGCCGCCATCTGGCCGAGCGCCTGGCCATTACTCCGGCCTACGCCATGAATCCGGCGCCCTGGGTCGATCCGGCCTTCCTGGTGCCGGTGCGCCAGCGCGTGGACACCTTCGGCCGCGCCCGCACCGACGACTGGCATGCCGGCGCTGGCGGACCTCTGCCGGTGCATGCGCAGTCGTGGGTGGACCGTGAACGCGCGCTGTCTCCCGCTGCCGCGATCAGCGGCCTGCTCGACAAGGCCGGGCGTGGTGAGCGTCTGGACGAGGCCGACATCGTGGCCCTGTTCGCTACCGAAGGCGACGATTTCCGTGCCGTGCTGCGGGCCGCCGACGACCTGCGGGCCCGTGTGGTGGGCCAGGGCGTGTCCTATGTGGTGAACCGCAACATCAACTACACCAACATCTGTTCCTACCGCTGCAACTTCTGCGCCTTCGCCAAGGGCCGCGCCACGCCGGAACTGCGCGGCCCGGCCTACAAGCTCGATCCCGCCGAGGTGGCGGCGCGCAGCGTCGAGGCCTGGGGGCGGGGGGCCACCGAGGTCTGCCTGCAGGGCGGCATCCATCCCGAATACACGGGCCACACCTACCTTTCCATCCTGCGCGCGGTGAAGGAGGCAGTGCCCGGCATGCACGTGCACGCCTTCTCGCCCCTGGAAATCCAGCAGGGCGCCACCACCCTGGGCATGAATTTGCACGACTACCTGCGCATGCTCAAGGATGCGGGCCTGTCCACCCTGCCCGGCACGGCGGCGGAAATCCTCGACGACGAGGTGCGCGCCGTGATCTGCCCCGACAAGCTCAATACCGACGAGTGGCTGACCGTGGTGCGGGCCGCGCACGAAGTGGGCCTCAGGACCACCGCCACCATCATGTTCGGCCACGTGGACCGGGCCGAGCACTGGGCCCGCCATCTGTTGCGCATCCGCGATCTGCAGGCCGAAACCGGCGGCTTCACCGAATTCGTGCCCCTCGCCTTCGTGCACATGGAAGCGCCCATGGGTCGCCGCGGTCAGTCGCGTCTTGGCCCCACGCTCAAGGAGGCGCTGCTGATGCACGCCGTGTCGCGCCTGGTGCTGCATCCCCTGATCACCAACATCCAGACCTCCTGGGTAAAGATGGGCGCGCAGGGCGCGGCGCTGTGTCTTCAGGCCGGCGCCAACGATCTGGGCGGGGTGCTGATGAACGAATCCATCACCCGTGCCGCCGGTGGCGCCAATGGTCAGGAATTCTCCGCCCAGGCCCTGGAAAAACTGGCCCGCTCCGTGGACCGTGAGCCCTGGCGGCGCAATACCCTTTACCAGCTCATGCAGCCCCTGCGAACCGGAACGGACGAACCGCCGCCGCGCCGCATGGTGCCCTTGCATCCGGTGGCCGCCGCGAGCTGAAAGATCGGCTCCTGTTGCGTGGCTGCAGGATGCCGAACGATTGTTATGTGAGGGGTTGCGGAAAAACCCTTGACTTGGTGGACCTTCTCTTGTTGATACGCCATAGATTTATCAGATGGTTCGATTCGGACGGGCCGATTGTTTCGCGCATCGAACACTGGGCCCAAGGAAACGTACGAACATGAGCCAACATTCATCTGCCCGTTATACGCACGGACATGAGAGCAGTGTTCTCGCCTCACATGGTGCCCGGACTGCGGCAAACTCGGCAGCCTACCTTCTGCCTCATCTGAAACCGGGCATGGATATCCTCGATGTGGGGTGCGGTCCGGGAACCATCACACTGGATTTGGCAGCACTGGTCGTACCAGGCAAGGTCGTCGGCGTGGAAAACGTCGAGGCACCATTATTTGCCGCCCGAGCCGAAGCGGTGACCCGTGCCGATTCCATTACGACATTCCAGCTTGGCAATGCGCAGGAGCTCCCTTTCGAAAATGAAACTTTCGACGTGGTTCATGCCCATCAGGTTTTGCAGCATCTGACCGATCCCGTGACGGCTCTCCGGGAAATGGTCCGGGTATGTAAATCCGGTGGCTGGATTGCCGCGCGTGATGCTGATTACGCCGCCATGAGCTGGTATCCGGAAATTCCGGAACTGGACTTATGGCGGAAAACCTATCGTGCGATCGCACATTCCAACGGTGCCCAGCCGGATGCCGGCAGGAGGCTACGGGCATGGGCGAATGCGGCTGGTATCACTGATCCACAGATCACGGCATCGGTATGGACCTATGCGGATGCCGGGTCTTGCCAGTGGTGGGGGCGCGGGCAGGCGGATCGTTGTGCGGGCCCAACCTTCTCCCGACAAGCCAATGAACAAGGGCTTGATGAAGTGGCTGTTGCAGGCATTGTTCAGGGGTGGCGCAAATGGAGTGAGGCAACGGATGCCTGGTTTTGCATGCCCCATGGCGAATTGCTCGCGCGGATTTACCGATAGTCATGATGCGGCCGATACGACTCGGGCACGGGATGGCCGGATTCCGGAAAAATACCAATAACCCTTTTCGGTTTTGAAGCAACGTGTCTGCCTCGAGAATGGCGCCATGAACACCAATCCCGATGTTGCCAGCCTGGGCCAGGTTTTCACTCCGGATGCTGTCGTCCAGACCATGCTTGGCCTGTGTCGCCGGGAGGGACGCACCCTCGAGCCCTCTGCCGGAGATGGCGCGTTTTCGTCGAGGATCGGCAAGGCAATCGCCATCGAGATCGATGCGCGTGTCGCGCCGCCCGGGGCGCTTGTGGGAGATTTCTTTGCCTATCCGACGGCGGAAAAATTCGACACGATCATCGGCAACCCGCCCTACGTCCGCTATCAGGATATCCGGCCGGAAACGAAGCGGCTGCTTGATCGCACCCTGTTCGATGGCCGGACCAACCTCTATCTGTTTTTCATCGAGAAGGCGGTGCGGCACCTGAACCGGGGCGGGGAATTGATCTTCATCGTGCCGCGCGAATTCATCAAGCTCACGGCCGCCCGGAGGCTCAACGAATTTCTCTACCAGGAAGGAACCATCACCCATTTCATCGAGACCGGGGACAGCAGGATTTTCCACGGCGCCGTTCCGAACTGCGCGATCTTCCGTTTCGAGCAAGGACTCTTCGACCGGAGGATGCCGGATGGCCGCACTTGCACCCTGGTGGATGGACAACTGATGTTCGTCGAGGGGGATTATTCCATTCCCCTGGGCGATCTTTTCGACGTGAAAGTCGGCGCCGTGTCCGGTGCCGATACGATCTTCACCCATCGCAAGGGGAATACCGAATTCGTCTGCTCCAAGACCATCGATACCGGAGCAACGCGCCGCATGTATTTTGGCGTGAAAAACGCGCACCTGGCCCGGCACAAGACCGAGCTGCTGGCGAGGAGAATCCGCCGCTTCGATGAAACCAGCTGGTGGCATTGGGGACGGCTGCATCACGTCAGCGACCGGCCACGGATTTACGTCAATGCCAAAACGCGCCGGGCCGCCCCGTTCTTCATGCACGCGTGCAACCACTACGATGGTTCGATCCTGGCGTTATTCCCGAAAGACCGGGATATGGATCTCGGCCTCGCCATGAAACTCCTCAATGAGGTCGACTGGAGCGATCTGGGCTTCGTCTGCGATGGACGCTTCCTCTTCTCCCAGCGCACCCTGCAGACCTGCCCGCTGCCGGCCGAGTTTTCACAATTGCGCAAACTGCATGTGGCCGGGAAGCCGCCATTGCTTGTCACGACCCCGACGCACCATCACCCATCACCAAAGCTATTGCGGCGGAATGGGAGCATGTCCGAACCGTAGCCGCCGGGTACGGGGCCGGCACAGGGGTTTCAGCGGCCCGGGGCAGCCATGGTGCGAGAAATGTAAAACTCCGGCGGGCTCTGTGGGCCGGCCGGGGTTTATTTGTGGGACTGTGAATTATTTTTCGACGAAGGCCCGCTCGATCACGTAGTCGCCGGCCACGCCGATGCGGGGCGAGATCCGGAAGCCACGGGCATCCAGCATCCTGCAGCTGTCTTCCAGCATGGCGGGGCTGCCGCAGATCATGGCGCGGTCGGTTTCGGGGTTGAAGGGAGGCAGGCCGATATCCTCGAACAGCTTGCCGGATTCGATCAGGTCGGTGAGACGACCGCGGTTGCGGAAGGGTTCGCGGGTCACGGTCGGGTAGTAGACCAGCTTTTCCCTGACCGCCTCGCCGAAGAATTCGTTACCCGTCAGATGCTCGTTGAAAAATTCGGCATAGGCCAGTTCGTTGACCTGACGCACGCCATGGATCAGCACCACCTTCTCGAAGCGTTCGTAGGTTTCCGGATCTTGCACCAGGCTGACAAAGGGTGCCAGACCGGTACCGGTGGAGAGCATGTAAAGCGTTTTGCCGGGTTTCAGGTCGGAAAGCACAAGGGTACCGGTCGGCTTGCGGCTGACCAGGATGGGCTGGCCGGTCTGCAGATGCTGCAGGCGGGAGGTGAGCGGGCCGTCGGGCACCTTGATGCTGAAAAACTCAAGATGATCGGCGTGGTTGGCGCTGGCGATACTGTAGGCGCGCATCAGGGGACGCCCCTCGATTTCCAGGCCGATCATGACGAACTGGCCGTTCTCGAAGCGCAGGCCCGGATCGCGGGTGGTGCGGAAGCTGAACAGGGTATCGTTCCAGTGGTGGACGCTGAGGACGGTTTCGGTGTTCAGGTTGCTCATGGTGTGGTTTTCCCGGCTGAATGAATTGAAGAGGATTGTAGGGGCGGGCTATATATCTGTAAAATTGATTTTATTGAATACATCAATCTAATTTACAGATATGAAATTCACCCTGCGCCAGCTTCAGGTGTTTGCCGCCGTGGCCCGCCTGGGCAGCGTTTCCCGCGCCGCCCAGGCGGTGGCCCTGTCCCAGTCGGCGACCAGCACGGCGCTGGCCGAATTCGAGCGCATGTTCGATTGCCGGCTTTTCGACCGCGTCGGCAAGGCGCTGCGCATCAATGCCCTGGGCGAGCAGCTGTTGCCCAAGGCGGTGGAACTGCTCGACCGGGCTGCCGAGGTGGAAGATCTGCTGGAGGGGCGCGCGGGTCTCGGCCCCCTGCGCATCGGGGCGACACTCACCATCGGCAACTATCTGGCCACGCTGATCGCCGCCGATTTCCTCCAGCGTCATGCCGATGCGCGGCTACAGCTCACGGTGCACAACACGGCCGGGATCGTGGAGCAGGTTGCGGGTTTCGAGCTGGATCTCGGGCTGATCGAAGGCCCCTGCCGTCATCCCGATCTGGTCACCGAGCCCTGGATTGCCGATGATCTGGCGGTGTTCTGTGCGCCCGGTCATCCCCTGGCCAAGCGCCACCGGGTGCCGCTGGCCGATCTGCGGACAGAGCCGTGGATTCTGCGCGAGCGTGGCTCCGGCACGCGGGAACGGTTCGACCAGGCCATGGCGCAGCAGGGCATGGAGCCCATCGTCAAGCTGGAACTGGAACATACCGAAGCCATCAAGCGGGCCGTCGAATCCGGCCTCGGGCTGGGCTGCATCTCGCGCCTGGCCTTGCGCGAGGCTTTCCGGCGCGGCAGCCTGATCTTGCTGCCCACGCCGGAACTGGATCTCTCGCGACGCTTCCAGTTCCTCTGGCACAAGGACAAATACCAGACGGCGGCGATGCGCGAATTTCTCTCCGCCTGCCGCACCCTGACCCGCGGCGTGGCCCGCAGCGACGATATTCCGCTGCCCTATATTCCCTAACCTGCCAACGAAGGCCGCACGTTTGATGGGTGCGGAAATTTGTCGGCGGACACTTCCGGACATGAGCCGCCAGGCATACGCAAGGAAGAGTCATGATGAACGAGTACGGGAGCCGAAGCTCCGCGGCAGGGCGTGCGAATCCTCCCGTATCAATGGTGCATCAGCGGATACAGGGCCAGCCCGAGGGCGGCAGCCATCACGATGATGACCGGCTCCTGGATCTTCTTGAACTTCCATAGCAGGGCCACGGTACCGGTGGCCAGCAGCACCGTCGGGATGTCGGTGATCGAGCGCTGGGCGATGACGATCACCGATCCCGTAATGGCGCCGACCGCCGCAGCCGTGATGCCATCGACGAAGGCGACGATGCCGGGCAGCTTGCCGTACTTCTTGAAATAGGGCACCGGGATGATGGTGAACAGATAGCATGGCAGGAAGGTTCCCAAGGCCGCCACGCAGGCCCCGGGTAGCCCCGCCACCAGGTAGCCGATGAAGCCGACGGTGATGACCACCGGGCCTGGCGTAATCATCGCCACGGCGACAGCATCGACGAACTGCTTGTCGTTGAGCCAGTGATGTTCGGTGACGACACCGCCATAAAGGAAGGGCACGATAGCCAGCCCCGAGCCGAACACGAACGTGCCGGCCTTGGCGAAGAACAGGCCGATTTGGGTCAGCAGGCCAGATTCGAAGGACGAGACGAACCCCGCGGCAGGCGGCAACTGTCCTGATAGCGCAGCCATCGCACCGCCTCCCTTTCTGAGCCATTCGGGCGGCGAGCGCCAAAACCAGACGAGGAGCCCGGCGGCGATGAACAGCCACGCGATCTCCGACTCCGTGATGACCGTGACGGCTCCCAGGGTGAGATGGATCGCCCACAGCAATTTGTCCTTGCCAATGCTCTTGTGGGTCAGTTTGTATGCGCTGATGGCGATGATGCCGATCACCGCGGCGCCGACGCCGTAGAACACGGCCTGCATCCATTGCAGGCCGCCAAAGGCGACATAGGCCCAGCCCAAGACGACCACCATCAGGAATGAAGGCACAACAAAGGCCATCCCGACCAGCGTGGCACCGGGAATGCGGTAATGCACGTAGCCGAGATAGATCGCAAGTTGCGCCGCGAGAGGGCCAGGAGCCATCTGTGCCAGCGCGAGGCCTTCCTTGTAGTCCGATTCGCTGATCCAGCCGCGACATTCAACGAGATCGCGGTACATGTAGCCGACCAGGGCTACGGGCCCCCCGAAGCCCAGTGCGCCCAGGCGCAGGAAGTACAGGACGATCTGCCAAAGAGTGTAGTTCGGATTGTTGGCCTGAGTGTTCATGAAGCCCTCACGGAACGGATCCCGGGCAACGTCTTATTTCCCAAGGGAGAAGTAGGCATAAAGGGAATCTAGCATGGGACTGATTTCCTCCAGCAGTCTGTCGTCGCCGGTATGGCGCTGGCGTGCTCCTTCAAGAATGGCCTCGAATCCCCGGCTCTCCGGTGTCACGCCATCCCCGACATCCAGGGCGTGCACCAGCGCGCCGAGCCGCACCAGCCCACGGTCGGTATCGAGACCGAAACTGGCGAGCAGCGTTTCGAAGCTCACGAGGTTGCCGACGTGCGTGAAGGTGGCACCGTCGAAATCGAAACCAAGCGCATCGGCCGGACAATCCTTGATGTCCTTGAGCCAGACGAAGCGGGCATCACGGTCAATGAAGCGGTGGATCAGCCAGGCGGAAGCGATGCGGTCCACCCACAATCGGGAACGCGTCGCCCACAGACGGCCTTGATAGTCGGATTGATCGAGGCGCGGTACGGCCCCGCCCGTAGCTTCGGGTTCGTCGGGCGCAAATTGACGGGTCAGCCGCCGCTCGGCATCGGTCAAGGCGCGGCGTGCCACGTCGAGTTGCTCGTTCGGGAAAAAGTCGATGGCGGCGATGATCTCCAGATCCTTGCGTACCTGGCGCACCTGCCGCCGGGCATCTGTCTCCGGCGTTTCGGCGAGCCGGTCGGTGAATGCGGCCAGCCCGGTGCGCCACGCCCGGTAGGTCGCGCCACGATCAAACAGGGCGCGCTATGTTTTTCAGTCCCAGGGCTTGCACGGGCATAATCACGCCATGACCCTGACCGAACTGCGCTATATCGTTGCCCTGGCCCAGGAGCGGCATTTTGGCCGCGCCGCAGAGAAATGCTTTGTTTCCCAGCCCACGCTTTCGGTGGCAGTAAAAAAACTTGAAGACGAGCTGGGCGTGATTCTCTTCGAGCGTGCGCCCAACGAGGTACGGGTCACCGCCATCGGTGACCGGGTCATCGATCAGGCGGCGCGGGTGCTGGCCGAATCGGCCCGGGTGCTGGAGATCGCGGCGGCGGGGAAGAACCCGCTCGCCGGGCCCCTGCGGCTGGGCTGCATCTATACCATCGCCCCTTACCTGCTGCCGCGCCTGGTGCCGCTGCTGCGGGAAGCGGCGCCGGCCATGCCGCTGATCATCGAGGAAAACTTTACCGCCCGCCTGCTCGAAAAGGTGAAGGCGGGCGAACTGGACATTGCGATTCTCGCCCTGCCGGCGGAGGAGCCGGGGCTGGTGGCCCAGCCGGTGTATGACGAACAGTTCCGCGTGCTGATGCCTTCGGGCCATGCCCTGGCCCGACAAAAATCGGTGGCGCCCGATCTGCTCGTCGGAGACCAGATGCTCATGCTCGGGCCGGGCAACTGCTTCCGTGACCAGGTGCTGGATCTGTGCACCCCGGTGAGCCGCGAGACCGGCCATTCCCCCCAGATTCTCGAAGGCAGCTCGCTGGAAACCATTCGCCACATGGTGGCCAGCGGGGTCGGCATCACGGTCATGCCTGCCTCGGCGGTGGATGGCATTGCGCCCAGGGATCCGCTGCTACGGGTGCGCCCCTTCACCGATCCGCAACCGACACGCCGGGTCGGCATGGTCTGGCGCAGCAGCTTTCCACGCCATCAGGCCGTGGATGTCCTGCGTCGCGCCCTGCTTGGCGCCCGGCTTCCCGGTACCCGCCCGGTTCGATAGCGAATCTCTATAGGGCCGTTTGCGGAAAGCAATTGGCCGCCCGGGAAAGCGTCGGGTAGTCTGGAAGAGGCGCTTTGTCACGCCGTTTGCCACCGCCCGTTTTCCGGGCCCGGCACTTTTGCAGTTCAACCGAAGGAGCGAGATCATGCAACTCAAAGGATCGAAGACCGAGGACAACCTCAAGGCCGCATTTGCCGGCGAATCCCAGGCCAACCGGCGCTATCTGTATTTCGCCAACAAGGCCGACGTCGAGGGCTACCCGGATGTGGCCGGTGTTTTCCGCAACACCGCCGAAGGCGAGACCGGCCATGCCCACGGCCATCTGGAATATCTGGAAACCGTTGGCGATCCGGCCACCGGACTGCCCATCGGCGCCACCTCCGCCAACCTCAAGGCGGCCATCGCCGGTGAAACCCACGAGTACACGGACATGTACCCCGGCATGGCCAAGACCGCACGTACGGAAGGGTTCGACGAGATCGCCGACTGGTTTGAAACCCTGGCCAAGGCCGAGCGTTCTCACGCCAACAAGTTCCAGAAGACCCTGGACGGCCTGTCCGCCCTGTAATTCCCGCATCTGCGCACGAACCGGACGGAGTGCGCTCCGTCCGGCATTCGCCGGTTCCGGCACTGGAGAAAAGACCATGCGTGAAGGCAGTCTGGAAGCCCCCACCCGCCATCCCATCGATTGGCGCAATCCCGAGTTTTACGACGAGACCGCCTGCAACACCGAACTGGAGCGGATCTTCGATATCTGCCACGGCTGCCGGCGTTGCGTATCGTTGTGCAATGCCTTTCCCACCCTTTTCGATCTGGTGGATGAAGGGCCGACCGGTGAAGTGGACGGCGTGCCCAAGGAAAAATATGGCGATGTGGTGGACCAGTGCTACCTGTGCGATCTGTGCTACATGACCAAATGCCCGTATGTCCCGCCGCATCCGTGGAATCTGGATTTCCCCCACACCATGCTGCGGGCCAAGGCCATCAAGTACAAGAAGGGCGAAACGAAATTCCGTGACCGCTTCCTCACCTCGACGGATGTGGTGGGCAAGCTGGCCTCGATTCCCGTCGTGGTTCATGTGGTGAATGCGGCGAACCGCAACGGTGTTGCAAGAAGCGCGATGGAGGCCGTGCTGGGCGTGAAGAAGGAGCGTGTGCTGCCCGAATACGACAGTCGCCACTTCCGCAGCAAGATGGCCGCGAGCGCCGGCTGGCCGATACGGAGCGGCGAGCGCACGCCGGGCAAGGTGGCGATCTACGCAACCTGCTACGTGAATTACAACGAGCCGGGGATCGGCCACGATCTGGTCAGGCTGCTCGACCACAACGAGATTCCCCATGTGCTGGCCGAAAAGGAAGCCTGCTGCGGCATGCCCAAGCTGGAACTGGGCGATCTGGATGCGGTGGCCCGGCTCAAGGAGATCAACATTCCCGCTCTGGCCACGCTGGCGCGGGCGGGCTATGCCATCCTCACGCCCGTGCCATCGTGCACCCTGATGTTCAAGAGCGAAATGCCGCTGCTCTTTCCCGACGATGCCGATGTGAAGCTTGTCTCCGAGGCCATGTTCGACCCCTTCGAGTATTTCATCCTGCGCCACAAGGACGGCCTCCTGAAGACCGACTTCACCAAGCCGCTGGGCAAGGTTTCGTACCATATCCCCTGCCATTCGCGGGTACAGAACATGGGCCGCAAGACCGAGGAAATGCTCAAGCTCGCAGGCGCGGAGGTGAATACCGTCGAGCGCTGCTCCGGCCACGACGGCACCTGGGGCGTCAAGACCGAGTACTACGTGCAGTCGATGCGGATCGGCAGGCCGGTATTCAAGGCCATGGCGCAGAACGAACCCGACTATGTGAGCTCCGACTGCGCCATCGCCCAGCGTCACATCCTGCAGGGCATGGAAGAAATGGGCGCCGGCGGACGCAAGGAGAAGCAGCACCCGCTCACGCTGCTGCGCATCGCCTACGGAATGGAGTAATCATGCCCGCCATCACCCGTGATTCCCTGCTCACCCTGGAGGCCTATGCCAAGGCCCGCCCGGCCATGCGCGCCAAGGTGATCGAGGAAAAAAAATTGCGCCGCATCTTTCTCGGCGACCACGTACTGCTGCTGTTCGAGAACGAATTGCTGATCCGCTACCAGATCCAGGAAATGCTGCGTATCGAGCGCACCTATGAGGAAGAAGGCATCCAGGCCGAGCTGGAGGCCTACAACCCGCTGGTCCCCGACGCCGGCAATCTCAAGGCGACGATGCAGATCGAATACCCCGACGAGGAACAGCGCCGCCTCCGGCTGCAGGAACTGAAGGGAGTCGAGCGCCGCGTGTGGGTGCGCGTGGCCGGCTTCGACCCGGTCTTCGCCATCGCCGACGAAGACCTGCCGCGGGAAAACGAGGAAAAGACCGCGTCGGTGCATTTCCTCCGTTTCGCACTGTCCCCGACCATGGCGCTCGCGCTCAAGGGGGGTGCCGGTCTCGCCGCCGGTGTCGATCATCCCGCCTACCAGGCCAGCACCCCGCCCCTGCCCGAGGCCGTGCGCAGCTCGCTGGCCGCCGATCTCGGCTGACAGTCGTTGCACCAACCGGCTACGGAGGGATTGGCCTTTCTCCGTAGCCAGAACTTCTGGCTCGTTGTCGCGGCCTGTTTTTCCAACTGCTGCCCCGATGACAGGAACAGCGGGGTTCGAGCCGCGCCTACGCGAACACGGATCAATCCGTGCCCCATGGCCTCCAACGTGGAAGTTACCAGACCGCGCGGCTTTTTGTTCAGGTCCGGTGGAATGATCGGTTGGTCAATGAGGCGATACAGGTTTGCACGAGCCTCGCTGGCAGTAAGCGTGTTCATTTCACTCTCCTTGCAAAGAAGAGTTAATGGTACGCTAATACGTACGTACGCCAAGCCGGCGCTTCAAGACACCCAACGTCTGAATTCACCGGTCTGCGCGGCTTTTCACGCAAGGTCCGTGTTGACCGAAAGATTAGGCGCGGATTTGGCTGACAAGCGGAAAGCGTTCAGGATGCTGCCGTATGGATTCAACTGCCAGATCAACGTCTAGCTCTGGCCAGTAGAGGTGATTAGGCGAAGGTAGCTCGACATGAAGAATTTTCCCGACTGCTGCATCACGGAACCACGGAAATTCCGCGAATGGCAGGAATAGTTCTTCATCATTCAGCAAGACCCAGAAGCCGTGCCGAGAGATGTTGGTTACTTCAACGACCGAAATGCTTGCGCCAAGCGTCACGGATGTCATTCTCATGCTCCTTCACGAGGTGAAGCGCCTCATTGATTTCTCTGTCGGATAGGCCGGCTTGCTGAGCAAGCGCGATGGTTGGCTCAAGCCAAAACTTGGCCTCGCCATTCTGTCCCTGAACATGCACATGCATCCTTGGCTCCTCACGTGAGAAGAAATAGAACCGAAAGCCACCTTCACGAAATACTGTTGACTCATAGACGGAAAGATACGCGCAGAGGCTGTCGGTGTCTAACGAATGAACGGGACTTCCCCGTCCCGAGGCTGCGGCGGAATTCGCGAACGGCAACAAGTGCCATGATGGGATTTCGATGTCACATCAAAACCCCGAGAGGGGAAGTCCATGAGCATGGTAACGGTCGGAATCGATCTCGCCAAGAACGTATTCGCGCTGCATGGCGTTGATGATAATGGCAAGCCGGGGCTGGTCAAGATCAAGGTACCGAGGCCCGTAACGGCTTTGTCGAAGAACGCACTGCTGTCTATAAGCGGCTGCGTGGGCTGATCTCGGAATTCGGCATTGTCCTGCCGCAAAAGGTCGCCAACCTGCGGCGGCAGATCGGCGAGTATCTGGAAGAACTGCCCGGCTACGCCAGGCGGTGCGGAAAGATGGCCAAGAGTCACGGTGTGCTGCCAGCGTTGATGTGAAGGGGTTGGACCCGCGCCGGGAGAGCCTGTTAATTTTAGGGGAAGCAGCCTTCCCGACTAACGATTGAGGCCCCGGCGCACGTCTTTCATCAGGGTCCGGGCACCTAGCCCAACATGACCGGTTGTAGTTTCGCAGTCCGCCATCCGCTCGAGCGCAGGGTTGGGTTTCTGTGTGTATCGTTGAGTTGTACAATGTGTAGCATGTCGACCAGGAGCCGCCATTATGCGAACCAACATTGTGATTGACGACAAACTCATGAAGGATGCCATTCGGGCTACAGGCGCAAAGACCAAGCGCGAAGTTGTTGAACGAGGGCTCAAGACGTTGGTGGACTTGCGAAGGCAGGAACAGGCCCGGCAGTTGCGGGGCAAGATCAAGTGGGAAGGCGACCTTGACCAGATGAGGGCAGATAAGTGATCTTGGTCGATTCGAGCGTTTGGATCGACTACTTCCGTGGTGAAGAGACGCCCCAGGTTGAACTGCTGGATGGAATGTTTGGCCGAACTCCACTTGCGGTAGGCGACCTGATTGTGGCCGAGGTGCTCCAGGGTGTGCAAGATGACCGCGAGTTCAACGCCGTGAGAAAAGCGCTCGATGCCTTTACTCAAATTGATCTCTGTGGTCACGATATCGCGGTCAAGGCCGCAAAAAACTATCGGATGCTTCGTGCCCGGGGTATTACGGTGCGTAAGACGATTGATGTGATCATTGCAACGCGATGCATCGAAGATGGCATCACGCTCTTGCATAGCGACAAGGACTTCAATTCATTTCACGAGCACCTTGGCCTCCGGGTAGCGTACTCAGAAACCTAACGTGGAGGTGAGCGGCCTGCGCGGCTTTTCTTTCGCGCAGGTCCGTTCGGCTGAAGGGTTATGCATCGGGTAGCCGAGCGAAAGCCGCCCGTTCACCGGCAGTTAACTTCAGGGCTTCGGCTTCGAGCAATTCGAGTTGATTCCCCATGGCTAATGCTTCCGCAAGGATGATGAAAATTGTACCGCGCGCCTGATGCCGAATGATGGAGGTCATATGCTGTTAGGCTTCGTCGCAACGGGAGCGATATCGCTGTTTTGAACGAGGCATCCGAGAGCATAGTAGTTCAAGGCGTTGGGAAACCGATTAGCGGGATGCCAGAAATCGATGAACAACCGCGACCTCACGCGCCAAACTAACCCACCATAAATCAATTCTGCATCTGGCCAAAGGTGGCGTATTGCCCACCACGTGTTTCCGCAAATGACAACGCACGGATCAATGGTTTCGACCTGCGCGCGGAGAAATTCACCGTCGCGCTGGGCTAAGTGCCCAATTTCCGTATCATCGGACGTGGACCGACCATGGCTCTTCTTGATGTTGATTGTAGCGGAGGAAAGAAGGGAATGACCTGCGGC
The DNA here is from genome assembly GCA_018241695.1 of Pseudomonadota bacterium. GTDB lineage: Bacteria > Pseudomonadota > Gammaproteobacteria > Burkholderiales > Rhodocyclaceae > Denitratisoma. The sequence continues at coordinate 101,019 of JAFEDH010000004.1, forward strand.
GGCGTAGTCGCGATCACTTTCCGGCAGGGCTGGAATGCAGCTACTGGCATGATGGATCGCGTAGCACCAATAGGCCGCAGTCCACCAGATCTTGTATCTGGGGCCCTTCCATTCATCGCGTATGACTTCACGAAGGTCGAAGCCTTCAGTGACACCTGGTTCGTCATATGCCTCCTTCAACAACAGAAGAACCTTCCGTGGTGCCCGACCCCAGAGTTCTGGGTCAATGATTCCGTCGCGGATGAATCCCTTTCCTTTGTGGTGCGGCTGCTTGCTCCACCGGTCGAGTAAGGCCTCATGGGATTCCATGGGCACGTGTCGGCCTATTTCAACACCGCCCACTTCACCCACTTGTTGCACGTTGACATGGCAGACATTTGTTGCCGGTCCCAGCTTCCCCCGACGCACTCGCCTTTATCGTTGTCGTCGCGGTATTCCGCATAGTCTCTGAAGGTAGAAACCTTTCTCGGTCCTCCCCAGCGCTCGCACGTGACGCAGTTTTTCCAAGTTGCCGGTAGTTGTGCCATTGATCCTCCCCCAATCTGTTTCTGACGAAATCTAACTGGATACGATGTCATCGTATCTAAGATGGGAAATTTGCGTAACACGTTCCCGGTTTCCCGGTAGATATTGTTGTCGTATCCGCTGTATGAAAGGCAGCGACAGCAGGCGATAGAGCCGACCGAAAAACTGTGCCACCATCGCTTGTCCTGATTGTTTTTCCGTCCCAGCGGGCGAAAAAATCCTGTCGGCGCTGTTTATTTACCTGCTGCCTTCTTGCGCGGCGCTGCCTTCTTCGCCGGTGCCGCGGGGGCTTCCGTGGCGCCGGTCTTCGCGGTGGCTTTTGTGGCCTTGGTGGTGGCGGCCTTGGGTGCGCGGGCTTCGAACTCGAAGCTCACCTTGCCATCGGCGCCCCGCACCAGATAGGCGGAGAACTTGCGGCGGGTGCGGTTGGAGACAAAGCCCTTGAGCAGGCTGGTCTTGCCGGTTTCCAGCAGCTTCTGCATCTCGGCGCGGCCCACCTCCTGCTGCAGGATCACCTTGCCGGAGCGGAAGTCACAGGTCTTGCCGGGGCCGACGGATTTCTCGCAGACATAGCTCATGCCGTGCTCATACACCGCCGCCTGGCACTTGGGGCAGGGGCCGAGGGATTCCTGGCCGGAGAAGTCCACGGCTTCACCTTCGGCCTCGTCGCTCTGGCCGAAATCGAACTCGGGCATCTTCTCGGCGTTGAGCTTGATGATGGCGGCGAAGGCGCGGCCCATCTTGCTGCGGAAACCCTGCAGCGGACCGATGACGCCCGCCGCGAGCAGGGTTTCCATTTCCTCCGGCTCCCACTGGCGGCTGGCCACCACTTTCCACAGCTTGTAGTCGCAGGACTGGCACTCGAATTTCTTGTAGCCCTCGCGGATCTGCCCGCCGCAACGGGGGCAGGGCGTCTTGAGGGTGGAGAAGGCTTCGTCGGGCAGTTCACCGTGCTTGATGCGGTCCACCAGTTCGCGGGTCTTGGCCGTGATGTGGCCCATGAACTCTTCACGCCTGAGGCGGCCGTGTTCCATCTCGCGCAGTTTCCATTCCCATTCGCCGGTCAATTCGGGGGAACGGATCTCGTCCACACCCAGCTTCTCCAGCGCGAAGAGCAGGGAATGCGCCTTGGCCGTGGGTTGCAGCTCGCGGCCGTTGCGATGCACGTATTCCTCCGCGATCAGGCCTTCGATGGTGGCAGCGCGGGTGGCCGGCGTGCCAAGACCACGTTCGGACATGGCCTCGCGCAGTTCCTCGTCCTCCACCAGCTTGCCGGCGCCTTCCATGGCGGAGAGCAGCGTGGCTTCGGAAAAACGTGGCGGCGGCTGGGTGGCCTTGCCCTTCACTTCCACATCGTTGGCCCAGACCCGCTCCTTGGGCTCCAGCGGCGGCAGGTTGGGATTGTCCTCTTCCTCGTTCTGCGCTTCCTTGCCGTACACCGCCAGCCAGCCCGGGCTCACCAGCACCTTGCCCTCGGTCTTGAAGGCTTCGCCTTCCACCCGCGTGATGCGGGTGGTGACGTGGTATTCGGCGGCGGGAAAAAAGATGGCGAGGAAACGCTTGGTCACCAGATCGTAGAGCTTCTGCTCCGGTTCAGAGAGACTCCTGGGGATGGCGCCGGTGGGGATGATGGCGAAGTGGTCGGAGATCTTGGCGTTGTTGAAGATGCGCTTGTTGGGATGAACCCAGCCGTTATTCAGGATAGTGCCGGCGTGGCCGCCATAGGCCGTGTCCGCGAGATTGTGCAGGGTGTCCTTGACCGTGCCGATGTAGTCTTCGGGCAGGTGGCGCGAATCGGTCCGGGGATAGGTCAGGGCCTTGTGCTTTTCATACAGGGCCTGCGCCAGGCCGAGTGTGTTCTTGGCCGAGAAGCCGAAGCGGCTGTTGGCTTCGCGCTGCAGGCTGGTGAGGTCGTAGAGCATGGGGCAGGCTTCGGTCTTGGGCTTGCTCTCCTCTTCCACGATGCCGTGCTTGCCGAGGCACTTCTTGCGGATGGCTTCGGCCTGCGCCTGTTCCCACAGGCGTTCGGCCCTGGCGTGCTCGTCGGCAACCGGTGCGTCGGATTTCTTGAACTTCTCGTCGAACCAGCGGCCGCGGTAAACACCGGCCACGCATTTGAATTCGCCCTCCACTTCCCAGTAGTCGCGGGAAACGAAGCTCTTGATGCGGGTCTCGCGCTCCATGAGGATGGCCAGGGTCGGCGTCTGCACGCGGCCCACGGGCGTCTTGTAGAAGCCGCCCTCGGCGGAATTGAAGGCCGTCATGGCCCGGGTGCCGTTGATGCCGATCAGCCAGTCGGCCTCGGAACGGCAGCGGGCGGCATCGGCCAGGGGCAGCATCTCCTCGTCGGAACGCAGGTGGGCGAAGCCGTCGCGGATCGCCGCCGGCGTCATCGACTGCAGCCAGAGCCGACGGATCGGCTTGGGATTTTTCTCGCCCATGGCGTGCTGGGCGACGTAGCGGAAGATCAGTTCCCCTTCGCGGCCCGCGTCACAGGCGTTGATCAGGGCGACCACATCCTTGCGCTTGATCAGCCGGGTGAGCAGCCTGAGCCGGTCGGCGGTCTTGTCGATCGGGTTGAGCGTGAAGCGGGGCGGTACCACCGGCAGGTGGGTGAAGCTCCATTTGCCGCGCTTGACTTCGTATTCTTCCGGCACGGCGAGCTCCAGCAGATGGCCGATGGCGGAGGAAAGGACGTAGTCGTCGCTCTCGAAATAATCACCTTCGCGGGTGAAGCCGCCCAGCACCCGGGCAATGTCCTGGGCGACGGAAGGTTTTTCGGCGATGATCAGTTGTTTGCTCATGGAAGGCGGGAAACGGCCCGTGACAGGCGGCGGATGATAAGCGCCGCCCGCGGATTAAGGCAAATCCGTGGAACGGCGGCCGGCCCGCTCAGTGGCTGGGCCGCTCGTCATCGTCCTCGGAGAGGAGTTCTTCCAGGATCAGGGTGTCGAATGCATGCTGTTGGCGCCACAGCACGGCCAGCACGATGACCTTGAGCTTGTCGAGGGAAACTTCCGTATCGCTCAGGGCCAGCGCCCGTTCGATCACCAGTTCCCGCAGATCGGGCGCCAGGGTGCCGGCCTGCTCCAGAAAATAGAGAAAGCCCCGGCATTCGAGGGGCAGGCGGCTTTGCTCCTCGTCGTCGTAGAGGCGCATGCCGTCGCCCTGGGGGCGCAGGCGCACCACCACGGCAGCCGTGCGGTCGAGGCCTTCGAGCCAGCTCAGGGCCTCGGAAATGTCATCCTGCTCGAAGCCGGCCGCCGAGAGTTTCTGGGCGAGCGCACCCGGCTCCGGGCAGGCGTTGGGGAGGTAGTTTTCAAACAAAAAAACCAGAATATCGATCATTTATGGTTGTTTCCCGCGAGTCGCTGATAGAAGCCGCCGGGCAGTTGGGCCACGCGGCCATCCAGTTCCTGCGCCAACAGGATTGCAAGAAGGGCATCCGCCGTCAAGCCGGTACGCTCGGCCAGGGTTTCGAGACTGCATGGATCATGGCCCAGAGCCGCCAGCAGCGCGGCCTCCGGGCCGGTTTCCGGCGCATCTGTCGAATTGGGGGCGGAATCGGCCTGTGCCGGGGCGTTCCAGCGCAGTTCCTCGAGAATGTCGGCGGCGGATTCCACGAGTTTGGCGCCATCGCGGATCAGGCGGTGGCAGCCCCGGGCGAGCGGGGAATGGATGGAGCCGGGGATGGCGAATATCTCCCGGCCGGATTCCGCCGCCAGCCGGGCCGTGATCAGGGAGCCGCTGCGTTCGGCGGCTTCCACCACCAGACAGCCCAGGCCGAGGCCGGCGATGATGCGGTTGCGGCGCGGAAAATTGGCCGCCAGGGCCGGCGTGCCGAGCGGAAATTCGCTCAGGATCAGCCCCTGTTCGGCGATCTGGCGCGCCAGATCGGCATTGCGCGCGGGATAGATGCGGTCCGGACCGGTGCCGATCACGGCGATGGTCGATGCGGGGCCGGCCAGCCCGCCGCGATGGGCGGCGGCGTCGATGCCCAGGGCGAGGCCGCTGACGATGGTCAGGCCGGCACGGGAGAGGGCGGCGGCAAAGGCTTCGGCGTTCTGTTCACCCTGCCGGCTGCCGTTGCGGCTGCCCACCACGGCCAGGGCAGGACGGGAAAGGAGTTCGGTGCGTCCTTGGGCAAAGAGCAGTGGTGGCGGATCGGGAATGGTCAGCAACGCCTGCGGATAGCCGGCATCGGCCAGGGTGAGGATATGGTGGCCGGGCCCGGTTGCCCAGGAAAGGCCGGCGGCAACCGCAGCAGTGGTGTCGCTTTCCAGCAGCGTGCGTGCCTTGCTCTCGCCGATGACCTCCCGCAATGCCGTGTGGGAGGCGGCGAAAATCGCGTCGGGAAGGCCGAAGGTCTGGAGCAGGCGGCGCTGTGTCTCGCCACCGATACCGGGGATGGCGGCCAGCCGCAGCCAGCCGCCCAGGGCGTCAGGGATTGCGGACGACATCACCCGTTGAGATTTGGCGATCCGATTGCATCACCAGGGCGTAGGAAACCTTGTCGAAAACGCGGAACACATAAAGCAGCCCGATGCGCTCGTCGGGTAGGGTGTACGCCTCCAGATTGCCGGAGTCGTTGCGATCGCGGACGGTTTCGCCCAGGTGGTAGAGCGCCAGCACATAGCCCACCTGGATGCCGTCGGAAGCGCCACGCGAGATGGAGATCACCGAATAGCGGCCACCATATTCGGCGCCTTTGTCGATCGACACGATACGGGCATCAACCTTCTGGGTGGGGAGCCGCTGCGGATAGCTCACGATGTCCGGCGCCGGGGCCGGCACCAGACGGTCGCCGGCGGAAATTTCGGCATTGGCCGCGATCAGGCGCAAGGTGGCCGGGTCACCCTCCCGTTCCAGTTGCGCGGTACCCAGCATGATGGCCTCGTGGCCCAGGGTATCGCCGCTGACCGGGTCCACCAGCCGCTTGCCGGGGCGGAATACCTGCCACAGCCGGGTCTTGCCGGAGAGCCCGGTCACGTAGATCAGATCGCCCACGCTGGCATTGGCGCGCGCGTCCTGCGCGCCAATGATGCGGGCCTCCTTGGAAAGAGCCTTTTCGTCGGTGACCAGGGGAACATTCAGAAAGGGGCTGATTGCCTTGAGGGGGATCGCCGGAATGGCTTTTTGCTCGGTGATGTCGCGGATGCGGGGCTGGAGCTTTTCCACTCCCTGCGATGTCAGGCTGGCCGGAGATCCATCGGCGTTCAAAAGCCGGAGGGCGGGGCTGGCGCCGCTACGGTCGAGCACCACCACCTGGCCGGGATAGATCCAGTGGGGGTTTTTGATCTCGCCGGTATTGAGCTTCCACAGATCGTTCCAGCGGTAGGGGTCCTTGAGGAACTTGCCGGCAATGCCCCACAGCGTGTCGCCGGAAACCACCACGTGGCGATCGGGGGCATTGGCGACCAGCTCGGCCCCGACGTCCTGTGTGGTCTGGGCCCAGAGCGACGAGCTTGAAATGGCGATGAGCAGCGCGGATATAATTCGGAACATCGTTGGCACCTCCTCAGGCGTTGCCTTCGATTTTGCCCGTAAATCCTTCTCGTATCAATGGTTATGGCGCTGCTGCCGATTCTCCGTTATCCCGATCCCCGCCTCTTCACCCGGGCCGCCCCCGTGGTGCAGGTGAACGACGCCCTGCGCCGCCTTGCCGCCGACATGGCCGAAACCATGTATGCCGCACCCGGCATTGGTCTTGCCGCCACCCAGGTCAATGTGCACAAGCAGCTCATTGTCATCGACGTTTCCGAGGATCACTCGCAACTCATGACCCTGATCAATCCCGAGCTGCTGGACAGGGGTGGTCAGTGCGAAAGCGAGGAGGGCTGTCTCTCGGTGCCCGGGGTGTATGAAAAGGTTTCCCGCGCCGAGCGTGTGCGGGTCCGCGCGCTCGATCTGGAGGGCAGGTCTTTCGAACTCGATGCGGAGGGCTTGCTGGCGGTCTGCATCCAGCACGAGATGGACCATTTGCAGGGCAAGGTTTTCGTGCAATACCTGTCTTCCCTGAAGCAGGGCCGGATCCGGAGCAAGCTGGCCAAGCAGGCGCGGATCACCGCCTGACGCGGGCTCGCCTCCCGGTTCGATGAAAGTCGCTTTCGCCGGCACGCCGGAATTTGCCGCACAGGCACTGGAGGCCATTCTGGCCGCCGGTTTCGAGGTGCCGCTGGTGCTGACCCAGCCCGACCGCCCTACCGGACGCGGCCAGAAACTCCAGCCCGGGCCGGTCAAGCGCGTGGCGCTGAGCCACGGCATTCCGCTCCATCAGCCGGAGAAACTCAAGGACCCCGCCACTCACGCACCGCTGCTTGCCTGTGCGCCCGAGGTGATGGTGGTGGCCGCCTATGGCCTGATCCTGCCGCAGACCGTGCTCGACATCCCGCGCGCGGGATGTCTCAACATCCACGCATCGTTGCTGCCCCGCTGGCGCGGTGCGGCGCCCATCCAGCGCGCCATCGAGGCGGGTGATGCGCAGACCGGCATCTCCATCATGGCCATGGAAGCCGGCCTGGACACCGGGCCGGTCCTGCTCTCGGAAGCCATGTCCATCACCGCCGATGACAGCGCCGCCACGCTGCACGACAAGCTGGCCCGGCAAGGCGCGCGCCTCATCGTCGATGCCCTGCAGCAGCTACCCCGGCTGGTTTCCGTGCCGCAGCCGGAGCAGGGTGTGACCTATGCCCGCAAGATCGAAAAGCACGAGGCGCGCATCGACTGGTCCGCGGAGGCCTCCCTCATCGCCTGCCGCATCCGTGCCTTCGATCCCTTCCCCGGCGCCACGACGGCCTGTCGGGGCGAGACGATCAAGCTCTGGCGTGCGGTTCCGGTGGCAGGTCGGGGCGAGGCCGGGACCGTGCTTGGCGTGGGTGCGGAGGGGATTGTCGTGGCATGTGGCCAGGGCGCACTGCGCTTGCTGGAACTGCAAAAGCCGGGTGGCCGCCGCCTGTCCGCCGCCGATTTCCTGCGCGGCCATGCCCTGGCTGCCGGGGATCGCTTCGACTGACCGCCGCGCTGCCGCTTGAAACTTTTCCGTCCGCCATCATCTAAGGGGCGGCACAATTTTTCCTGTCACGGAGTACCCCATGTTCAACTGGTTCAAGACCTCCTTGCTGATGGCGGCCATCGTCGCTCTGTTCGGCATCATCGGCGGCATGGTCGGCGGACCAGGCGGCATGATGCTGGCCCTGCTGCTGGGCGGCGGCATGAACCTTGTCTCCTACTGGTTTTCGGACAGGATGGTGCTTTCCATGTACAACGCCAAGGAGGTGGACGAGGCCAGCAGTCCCTACCTCTACAACATCGTCCGGGAACTCGCGCAGCGTGGTGGCCTGCCCATGCCCCGGGTGTACATCATCGACGAGGAGCAGCCCAACGCATTCGCCACCGGCCGCAACCCGGACCATGCCGCCGTGGCGGCCACCCGCGGCATTCTGCAGATGCTCTCGGCCCGCGAACTGCGCGGGGTGATGGCGCATGAACTGGCGCATGTGAAGCATCGCGACATTCTCACCTCCACCATCGCCGCGACCATGGCCGGCGCCATTTCCGCGGTTGCCAATTTCGCCGTGTTTTTTGGCGGCAGGGATGGCGAGGGGCGACCGGTGAATCCTGTCGCCGGCATCGCCGTCGCCCTGCTCGCCCCCCTGGCCGCGACCCTGATCCAGATGGCGATTTCCCGCGCCCGCGAGTTCGAGGCCGATCATGGCGGCGCCGAAATCAGCGGCGACCCTCATGCGCTGGCCGATGCCCTGGCCAAGATCGAGGCCTATGCCAGGGGGATTCCCATGGCCAGCGCCGATGCCCATCCCGAAACCGCGCAGATGATGATCATGAACCCCCTCTCGGGCGGAGGCCTGTCCGGCCTTTTCCGCACCCATCCGGAGACCGGAGAGCGCATTGCCCGCCTGCGGGCGCTGGGCTGATCCCCGCCCGCTCCATTGGCCGAGAGGGGCGGCCCCCGCAGACTTACCTATTGCATGAACCAGCCGTGGCTGACGACCAGTGATTGCCCCGTCAGCGCGTTGCTCGGAAAGGCGGCAAAGGTCAGGGCAACCTGGGCGACATCATCCACGGTGGTGAACTCTCCATCCACGGTTTCCCTGAGCATCACGTTGCGCACTACCTCGTCTTCGCTGATTCCCAGCTCCCGCGCCTGTTCGGGGATCTGTTTGTCCACCAGCGGCGTGCGGACGAAGCCGGGACAGATGACGTTGCTGCGAATGTTGTGAGCGGCCCCTTCCTTGGCGATCACCTTGGCCAGCCCTTCCAGACCATGCTTGGCGGCGACATAGGGGCTCTTGAGGCGTGAGGCTTCCTTGGAGTGCACCGATCCCATGAAGATGACGCTGCCGCCCCGGCCCGAGGCGATCATTTGCCGAACGGCCGCGCGAGAAGTCAGGAAGCCGCCGTCCAGATGCACGGCGATCAGTTTTTTCCAGTCCGAAAAGCGGAAATCCTCGATCGGCGCGACGATCTGGATGCCCGCATTGCTGATCAGGATGTCCACGGCCCCGAGATTTTTTTGTACCTGATCGAAGCCCGCGTCGACGGCTGCCTCATCGGTCACATCCATGGCGACCGCCAGCGTTCGCACACCCTTTTGGCCAATGGCAGCGGCGGTGGCTTGCGCATCCGCCAGCTTGAGATCGGCGATGACGATATCCGCGCCGGCATCGGCGAAAACCTCGGCAATGCGTTTGCCGATGCCGCTGGCCGATCCGGTGACGAGAGCGATTTTCCCCTTCAGGCTCAGCGTGGTGCTGGCCCGGGGATCGATTGTGTTCGAAGCGTTCATGATGGATTCCTTCACAGATGAGAACAAGGTTGAAAACAGATACGGCAGCAGTCCTGGCTCAGGATTCCGCCTTGGCCATAGGCCGTGCGGTCGAGAGCACCTGGCGCTTGGCCCGTGCCTGATAATCGATGGTGCGGAATTCGCCCGGATCGAGCGCAGGCTGCGCATCCATCAATCCCAGGGATGCCTTCATGTCGCACAGTCCCGAGCGCCAGTGCTCGTCCATCGACAGGCGTGAAAACTCGTAATCCTTGGTCTGGGTTTCGTCGGTTTTGTGACGATGGATCACATGCACCAGAGTGATCGGCGGGTCGTCACAGCCGGCCAGAAGTGCCTTGACCGCAGGGCTGTTGCGCTGCCCCTCCGGCAGCAGGCGCGCCAGCTGGTGCAACCGCTGATGCTGCTGGTGCCGCTCGCGTAGCTGATCGCTGACCATGCGCGTGCGACTCGAAAAACGGATGTCCTTTTCCCGGTCGGCGACTTCCGCCAGGGTGTGGGGAAGCTGGCCCCGCGCACTGAACAGATCGATCTGGAACAGGGTCACGGGCGTGGCGGCATCGACCTCCAGCTGATCGATCACATACGCCAGCGGTGTATTGGAGACCAGCCCCCCGTCCCAGTACCAGCGCCCATCGATCTGCATGGCGCCAAAGCCCGGTGGCAGGGCACCGCTTGCCATGACATGCTCCGGGCCGATCCGTTCGTGCCGGTTGTCGAAGTAGGCGAAATTTCCGCTCTCCACATCGACAGCACCGACGGAAAAACGCATCGGTCCATCATTCAGATAATCGAAATCGATCAGCTGCAAAAGGGTTTCGCGCAAGGGGGCCGTATCGTACAGATTGGCGGGGGGCTGCGGCCACCAGGACCACACCGGCCGTGGCGAGAAAAATCCGGGAATCCCCCAGCATGCCCCCCACAGCGCCATCGTGTCGTTCCACCAGTGACGCATCGGTCCGATCACCTCGGGATTCGGGGGGAGTGGCAGGGTCAGCGTCACCCGCTCCCAGAAGGCGCGCAGCCTCTCCATGCGGCGCGGTGCCGGATTGCCGGCGATCAGGGCGGCATTGATGGCACCGATCGAAATGCCCGCCACCCAGTCGACCCGGGCGGCACGCGCGGCCAGCGCCTCATACGCGCCGGCCTGATAGGCGCCCAATGCTCCTCCCCCCTGCAGGATCAGTGCGCTGAAAGCGGCGGGCGAATGCGCCCGCGCAGCCTTCTCTCCAGCTTTTCGTGGCATGTCGAACTCCATAAAACAGAGAATTTTTCTGAAGCTTCCGGGGCCCCCGGAGAGTGCCGACCTGTCGGATCGCAATACAGCGATCCGCAGGTTCTATAAGGGAAGACCTGCCTCCATCGTGAAAGGTTCCGATGACGAGGGGTGGATGCCGCGGCACCGCTGCGAGGGGTCGCAGCGATCCTTGTTCGCCTGTGGAATCCGGATGGGTGGCCCGGATCAGCCCGGACTCAGCCCCGGTTCAGTGCGGCCCGCAGGCCCTTTCTGAGGAAGAGGTAGATGCCCAGGGCCAGGCCCAGCAGTCCGGGCAGCGAGGCGGTGAGGGTGAAGGGGGTGGTTTCCTTGTACCCCGGTACGGCGACCGAGAGCGAGGTGCTGAGGGAAAATTTTTCCATCAGCACTACCAGCGCCCCGGGCAGGTATCCCTTGAGCACGATGAACAGGCTTTCCCCCAGCACCGTCAGCGCCACGGCCGCGAGCAGCCAGAACCAGGGCTGGCACCAGAGGGCAAAGGCCTCGCTCCATGCCGTGCGGGAAAGCAGGGTGCGCCAGGGCAGCAGATACAGGGCCAGAAGAATCATCGGCAGCACCAGCAGGACCAGCAGGCTCACGGGCGGAAAGGCCAGTTCCGCCGCGGGCAGGTGGAGCTTCAGGTCAAAAGCCAGCAGATTGGCGCAGACCGGGCAATACACGGCAAGCACCAGCCGGTCGATGGCCAGGGCGGTGAGCAGCCAGAGGAACAGAACCATGGTCGCGGTGCTGAAGGATTTCATTCGATACAAGGCGTGTGCGCCCACCGGAGAATCATCAAGGGCGTAACCATAGGCCCGGGGCATCGGGCGGTCAACGCTTGCCGGCCCGGCATGGGGCAGAAACGGTTAAGCCAGCCTTAAGCCTGTCCGGCAACAATGGCGACCCTTCCGGAGTCTGCCCAACCCGACAATGATCCCCGTGCCGTCCGCGCCTTTCTTCCGTCCCGTTGCCACAGGTCTGCTTCTCCTCGTCCTCGGGTCCGGCGCGGCCTGTGCCGCTCCCCTGCCCGGCGTATTGACGCTGACGCCGGCACAGCGCCAGGCGATGGGTATCGAGAGCCAGCTTTTGCAGGGCGGGGGCGATGGCTATTCGCCTGGAATGCCGGCCCGGGTGACGATACCCACGGGCCGCTTGCGGGTGGTTGCCGCTCCGGTGGCCGGTCTGGTGGAGCGGATTGCCGTGGCGCCGGGCGAAACGGTGAAGCGCGGCCAGGTGCTGGGCCGGCTGGCGAGCCCGCAGCTGCTGGAAATGCAGCGCGATTATCAGGTGGCCAGCAGCCAGTCCGGGCTGGCCGCCCAGGCCCTGCAGCGGGACGAGACCCTGTACCGTGAAGGCATTATCGCTGCCGCCCGTATCGAGGCCACGCGCGCGGCAGCGCGTCAGGCCCGCATTACGGCCGGGCAGCGGGCTGCCGTGCTGCGGCTATCCGGACTGGAGCCGGTGGCCGATGGCGCACCGGCCGTCAGCGCCGCGGTGATATCACCCATTGCCGGGGTGGTCCTGGAACAAAACGTTGCCGTGGGGCAGCGGGTGGACATGGCGGCGCCGTTGTTCCGCATCGGCCAGCTTGCGTCGCTGTGGCTGGAAATTCAGGTGCCGGCAACCTTCGCCAGCCAGTGGCGTGAAGGGGCGGCGGTGCGCATCAGCGGCAGTCGCGCCACGGGCAGGCTGATCGCCGTCGGGCAACAGCTGGGAGAGGGGCAGACCCTGACCCTGCGCGCACAGATCACCGAAGGCACCGAGCACTTGCGGCCCGGGCAGGCGGTGGAGGCGCGGATCGACCTGGGCGATATGCGGGATGAACCTGCTGCCCCGCTGTGGAAGGTGCCCGCCGCAGCGCTGGTACGCCTTGCCGATGCGGGGGAGCCGCATGTGTTCGTGGAGAGTGAACGGGGCATGGTCCCGGTGCCGGTCAGCATCCGTGGCCAGACCGGCGACGGCGTTCTGGTGAGCGGTACGCTGCCTGCGCGGCCGCAGGTCGTCATACGCGGTGTGGCCGCACTCAAGGCCGCGTGGCTGGCGCGCACAGCGTCCGGAAAGTGACCATGCTGGATCGCCTCGTCGAATTTTCGCTCACGCAGCGGCTTCTGGTGCTGGTGCTCACGGCCCTGCTGATGGGGCTTGGCATCCGGGCCTTCCACCGTCTGCCCATCGATGCCTTTCCCGATGTTTCCACGCCGCAGGTGAAGATCATCGTCAAGGCGCCGGGGATGACGCCCGAAGAAGTGGAAACCCGCATCACCGTGCCCCTCGAGCAGGAGCTGCTGGGCATCCCCCGGCAGAAAGTGCTGCGCGCGATTTCAAAATACGCCCTCACCGATGTGACACTGGATTTCGAGGAGGGCACCGATATCTACTGGGCCCGGCAGCAGGTGGCGGAGCGTCTGGCCAGCGCCTCCCGGGAGTTTCCCGCGAATGCCAGCGGCGGTCTGGCACCGATCACCACGCCTTTGGGCGAGATGCTCATGTTCACCATCGAGGGTCCGCTCTCGCTGGAAGAAAAACGCACCCTGCTGGACTGGACCATCCGCCCCCGCCTGCGCACCCTGCGCGGGGTCGCGGACGTGAACAGCCTGGGTGGCATGGTGCGCAGTTTCGAGGTGATGCCCGATATCACGGCACTCAATGCCCGGGGCATCCGCCTGGAGCAGTTGCGCGCCGCGGTGCTGGAGAACAATCGTAATGATGGGGCGGGGCGGCTGGGTGATGGCGAGGAAACCCTCCTGATCCGTACCGAGGGCGGCGTGAAGACGCCCGAAGATCTGGCCGCACGGGTGGTCGCCAATGTTGGCGGCGTGCCGGTGCGCATCGGTGATGTGGCCACGGTGCGCATTGGTGCCCTCACCCGCTACGGCGTCGTGAGCAAGGATGGCCAAGGCGAGGCGGTGGAAGGCCTCGTGCTCGGACTACGCGGCGCCAATGCCCGGGAGGTGGTGGAAGGGGTGCGCGGGCAGCTGGCCGTGATCGGCAAAACACTTCCGCCCGGCGTCACGATCGTACCTTTCTACGATCGGGGCGCCCTGGTGGAGCGGGCCGTGGGCACGGTTGCCAAAGCGCTGCTGGAGGCAATTGTCCTGGTGCTGCTGTTGCTGCTCGCCTTTCTCGGCAATCTGCGCGCGGCACTGGTGGTGGCGATCGCCCTGCCCCTTGCCGCCCTGTCCACCTTCATCCTGATGGAATCCGCCGGGCTTTCCGCCAATCTCATGAGCCTGGGGGGGCTGGCGATCGCCATCGGCCTGCTGGTGGATGCGGCAGTGGTGGTGGTGGAGAACGTGGAGACACAGCTCGCCAGGCAGGATGCGCTGGCGCGGCTACCCCGCGCGCACCTGGTGTTCCGCGCCGTGCGCGAAGTGGCGGTGCCGGTGGTGTCGGGCATCGCCATCATCGTCATCGTCTTTTTGCCGCTGCTCACCCTGGAAGGGCTGGAGGGCAAACTGTTCATTCCCGTGGCGCTGGCGATCGTCTTCGCCTTGTCCAGTTCCCTCGTGCTGGCCCTGACGGTCGTGCCCACGCTGTCGTCCCTGCTGCTGCGTCAGGGGCCGGCGCATCCGCCCTGGCTGATGCAGAAACTCGAAGCGCTGTATGTCCCGGCCCTGACGTATACGCTCGCTCATGGCCGGCGCGTGGTGATGGCTGCGGTTGGATTGCTGGCAGCCGCCATCGTTGCCTATTTTTTCATCGGCAAGACTTTCATGCCCACCCTCGACGAGGGCGATCTGATCCTGCAGCTGGAGAAGCTTCCTTCCATCAATCTGGAGCAGTCGCGCGATTTCGACAATCGACTGCAACAGGCCCTGTTGTCCCGCATTCCCGAGATCAAGGGCGCAGTCACCCGCACCGGGTCCGACGAGCTGGGCCTGGATCCGATGGGTCTCAACCAGAGCGACAGCTTCCTTGTGCTCAAGCCCGTATCCGGGTGGCGCCGGCCCGACAAGGCCTGGCTGATGGACGAGATCCGCAAGGTGATGGACGAGTTTCCCGGCATGGCCTACACCTTCACCCAGCCCATCGAGATGCGGGTGGCGGAAATGCTCACCGGCGTGCGCGGCGATGTGGCCATCAAGATCTTCGGCCACGACCTGCATGTGCTCAACGAACTTTCCGCCCGCATTGCCGAGGTGATGCGCACCGTTCCCGGCAGCGAGGATGTCTACACGGTGAAGAACGAGGGCGTGCAATATCTGCGGGTCGCCATCGATCCGCTGGCTGCGGGAAGGCTGGGGCTTTCCATCGAGTCGGTGCAGGATCAGCTGCGGACCCTGGTGGAGGGCTGGCCCGCCGGGCTGGTGATCGAGGAGGGACGCCGCACCCCGGTGCTGTTGCGCGGCGACGCCGATCTGCGCCAGTCCTATGCCCGCTTCGCCGATCTGCGCCTGGCCCTGCCCAACGGCACCGCCACGCCCCTCTCGACCCTGGCCAAGCTGGAACGGGTGGACGGGCCGGTGCAGGTGAACCGGGAAGGCGCCCAGCGTTATGTCGTGGTGCAGTCCAACGTGCGCGGGCGCGATCTCGTCGGTTTCGTCGAGGAAGCCCGTGCCGCCGTGATGGCCCGTGTGCCTCTACCTGCCGGCTACCAGCTTGTCTGGGGCGGCGAGTTCGAGAACCAGCAGCGCGCCGCCGCGCGGATGACGGTGGTGGTGCCGATGGCCCTCCTGCTGATCTTCCTGCTGCTCGCGTCCACTTTCGGCTCGGTGCGTCAGGCCGTGCTGGTGCTCGCCAATGTGCCTTTCGCCCTGGTGGGAGGCATCGTCGCGCTGCTGGTGACGGGGCAATATCTTTCCGTACCGGCCTCGGTGGGGTTCATCGCCCTGCTGGGGATCGCGGTGCTCAACGGCGTGGTCCTGATCAGCCATTTCAACCAGCTTCATGATCAGGGCCTGCCGCTCGAACGTATCGTCGTCGAGGGCGCCCGGCGGCGTCTGCGGCCCGTGCTGATGACCGCCCTGATCTCCGCCTGTGGCCTGGTGCCCCTGCTGCTGGCGAGCGGCCCGGGATCCGAAATCCAGAGGCCGCTGGCCATCGTGGTGACCGGCGGCCTGCTGACCTCCACCGCGCTCACCCTGCTGCTGCTGCCGTTGCTGTACCGGCGCTTCGGCCTGAAACCCGTGCCATGACCGATACCGTTCTGCTGACCCTCGTGGCTCCCCGCAGCGCCGCTCCCCAGGTGGAGGATCTGCTGCTCTCCTGCCCGCCACCGGTTTCCGGCTTCCTCGGCAGCGACGCCGCAGGCCATGGCCTCGATCTGGTGTTCGACGAGCCGGGAGAGCGGGTACGCGGCCGTGCCCGTCGTATCGTTTTTCAGGTTGTGGCGCCGCGTCCGGCCATGGATGCGCTGCTGGCGCTGCTGGGCGAGCGTCTGACGAATGTGCGCCTGCACTACTGGATCACGCCGGTCCTTGCCCTCGGGAGCATCGGATGAAATACATCCTGCTGCCGGTACTCCTGCTGGCCGTCGCTCCGGGCATCCGGGCCGCCACCCCGGCCGCTTCGATCGAGGTGGCCGACCTGCCGCCCGCCGCCCTGGCGCGGCGCCTGATCCTGTCCAGCCCGGAAGTGACCACTGCCGGAGCCATGCTCGAAGCCGATCAGGCGCGGCGTGACCGGCTCGCTGCCGGCGATCACGAAACGCAGCTGCGCTTCGAGGGTGCGCGTCGCCGTGTCGATCCGGCCGGAGATCGCTTCCGGGAATGGACGGTGAGTCTGGAACGTCCGCTGCGTCTGCCCGGCAAGGTCCGTCTGGACCGGGAACTGGGGGAAGAAGGTGTGGCCGTGGGCCGTCTGTCGGTGGCGGATGCCCGCCACGAGGCTGGCCGCCGCCTGCTCAGGGGCTGGTTCGCCTGGTTGCGCGAATCTGCCGCGACCACGCTGTGGGAAGCCCAGGCCGCGGATTTTTCACGGCTCTTCGCAGCCACGCGGACCCGTCTGAAGGCGGGTGACGCCTCCCGGCTCGAAGCCATGCAGGTGGACGCCGCCCAGGCGCAGGCGCGGGCACAGGCGCTTCAGGCGCGGGGGCGCGCCGAAGCCGCCGCCGCCGAGCTTGCCGCCCAGTTTCCGGGCATCGATGTGAGCCGCGCCGTCATGCCTGCGGCGCCCACACCCCGGCCTGCGGCGGAAGGCATTGCCGCGCTGGTCGATCACAACCATGAGCTGGCGCTGGCGGCCGCCGAAACCCGCCGGGCGCGAACGCTGGCGCGCCGGCTGGCGGCGGAGCGCGTGCCCGATCCCACGCTGGGCCTGCGTCTGGGTTCCGAAATTGGCGGCGACCAGCGCATCGTCGGCATTTCCATCACCCTGCCCCTGCCCGGCGAGGCCCGTGCCGCCTCGTCGCGCGGTCAGGAAGCGCTGGCGGTCGCCGCCGGGAGCCAGGAAGCCGCAGCGCGGCGGCGGGCCGAAGCTGCTGCTGCCGCCCTTGTTGCACAGGCCCGCGCGGCCACCGCGGCCTGGCGCGAAGCAGAGGCGGCAGCCAATCAGAGCCGTACCGCCGCGCGTCTCCTGGAGCGTGCGCAGACGCTGGGGGAGGCCGGTCTGGCCGAGGTGATCCTGGCCCGGCGTCAGGCGCACGAAGCGGAGCTGCAGGCGCTTGCGGCCCGCGTCGACGCCCGTGAGGCCGATCTGCGCATTCGCCTCGACATTCATGCGCTGTGGGATTTCGATGATGCGGAAGATGCCCCCGGGGGCGCTACCATGGCGGCTGATCTGCCTTGAGGATGGCAATGCGGCTGCTGCTGGTGGAAGACGATGCCCTGCTGGGGGATGGCCTGCGGGCAGGACTGGGACAGGCGGGCTACGCCGTGGACTGGGTGCGTGACGGAGAGGCCGCGCTGGCGGCCCTGAAGGCCGGATCCTTCGGCGCGATGGTGCTCGATCTCGGCCTGCCGCGCCGCGATGGTCTCTCGGTGCTGCAGGCCCTGCGCGCCCGGGGCGACGCCACCCCGGTGCTGGTGCTGACGGCGCGGGACACGGTGCAGGATCGCGTATCGGGTCTGGATGCCGGGGCCGATGATTACCTGATCAAGCCTTTCGATCTCGACGAGCTTGCCGCCCGCCTGCGCGCGCTGACACGCCGTGCGGCGGGCCGTGCGGCGCCCTGTGTGATCCATGGGGGTATCGTTCTCGACCCCGCTTCGCGTCAGGTGACACGGGATGGCGCACCGGTGGAACTGTCGGCCCGCGAATACGAGCTGCTGGCGCTGCTGCTCGACCATGCGGGCCGGGTGCTGACCCGCGCCCAGCTGGAGCAAAGCCTTTATGGCTGGAATCACGGACCGGAAAGCAACGCGGTGGAGGTGCATATCCATCACCTGCGGCGCAAGCTGGGCAGCACCCTGATCCGCACCCTGCGCGGCATCGGCTACCAGATCGAAAAGGCCGGAGGCGCGGATTGAGATGAGCGCTGCGTATTCCTTGCGCTGGCGCTTGCTGGCGCTGCTCATCGCCGCCTCCACCCTGGTCTGGCTGGGGGTGGCCGCCAGCAGCTATCTGCGGGCGCACGAGGAGGCCGACGAGATTTTCGATGCCCAGCTTGCCGAAGTGGCGCAGACCCTGATGGCGCTGGCCGGTGACGGCGATGCGCGCCGGGTGCGTGAATGGCGCGCGCACGATCATCCCTATCAGCAGAAAATCCTGTTCCAGATCTGGCGCCGGGGCGCCGGTGGCAATGCGCTGGTGTTGCGTTCCGATAATGCGCCGGTGACGCCGGTGACCGATCGGGAAGGCTTTTCCGAGCGCGACTGGAATGGTGAGAAATGGCGGTTTTTCAGTACTGACGATGCCGCGAACGGTTACCGGGTACAGGTCGCGCAGAGCCATACGGTGCGTGACGAACTGGCGCGGGAAGTGGCGGTGCGTCTTCTGGCGCCCCTGCTGCTGGGGTTGCCCCTGCTGGCCATCGCCATTTTCTTCGTGGTCGACCGCGCCATCTCGCCACTGCGTCATCTGGCCGACGAGGTGGCGGCGCGGCGGCCCGAGCGGCTCGATCCGGTGGTGGCGAGCCGCACGGTGCCGAGCGAGGTGGCTCCGCTCCTGGTATCCCTCAACGATCTTTTCGATCGCATGCGTGCGGCGATCGAGAAGGAGCGCCGTTTTACCGCCGATGCGGCACACGAACTGCGTACCCCCCTGGCAGCCCTCAAGACCCAGGCCCAGGTGGCCCGGCGCAGCATGGATGCGGCAGGCCGCGATCAGGCATTGCTGCAGGTCTGTGCGGGAGTCGACCGGATGACCCGCCTGGTGGAACAGTTGCTGACCCTGGCGCGACTCGATCCTGCCGGTCCCGCGCTACCGTTGCGGAGGATCGATCTGGTTGCCACCGCGCGGACGGCCACCGCGCTGTGTGTTCACCAGGCGCAGGCCCGGGGCCAGCAGCTGGAGTTCGATGGTGAAGGGCAGCTTCTGATCCGTGGCCATGACGGACTGGTGCAGACCCTGATTCGTAACCTGCTGGAGAACGCGATCCGCCATGCCCCCGTGTCGGGCACGATCGGCATCGCGGTGCAGGCGGGCGAGCTGATCGTGACCGATGACGGCCCCGGTATCGATGCCGGGGAAAAGCTGCGGGTGCTGGAGCGCTTCTATCGCGGCGCGGACAGCGGCAGTGAAGGCAGTGGCCTGGGGCTGTCGATTGTCGCCCGCATCGCCGAGCTTCATGGCGCCCGGGTGATGCTCGACGACGCGCCCGGCGGCGGCCTGCGGGTACGGGTGAAATTCTCCGCCGACGACTGAAAACCGGTCAGCGGCCGTGCGTCACCCGGGTCATGACATGGACGTTCCGGGCGCTGTCGCAGAAGGGCGCGAGCCCCTCCCCCAGCAGGGCTTCGCGCATCCCGCCGGTCAGGGCTGCGGCTGCGGCTTCCCGGCTCGCGAACCACCATTCCGCGATGCCGTCGAATGCGTAGCCGGCGGGGGGTGGCAACGCCGTGAGGTTATGCACCACGCTCTGGACACCGGGCAGGCTGTCGTCCGCCACGGCGGCAGCCGTTTGCGCCGCCCAGGCAGCGGCGAATTCATCGGGATGCATGCCGGGGCGACGGGCAAGAAACGAAATCAGGGCCACGGCGCCGATGGCCGGTGCCGGTCCCTCGCGCAGCACCCGCTCGGTGGTGACGAGCGTGAACCCGGCCACATGACCGTCGAAGACGCGCAGCTCGTCCGGTTTCATCACGCTCACGACATCGGGATCGGACCAGATGGCGTGCGCCGATTCGAGATCGCGCAGCTGCATCAGGTTCACGCCGTCGTAATCCGTGCTCAGGCCCGGCAGGGCGGCATCGAGGATGCGCGCGCACTGGGCCACGCCGAGCACCCGGGCACCCACGTTGGGGCATTGCCGGCCCAGGGCCGAATGCTCGCGCCAGGCCCGGGGGAAATCTTCGGCAGCCAGACCCGGATTGCGCCGGGCCAGATAGATCATCTTGTATTTCATCTGCATGCTGAAATACCTCTCAGAGCAGCACCCGTTCGATGCCTCCGTTGTTCACGGTATCCACGTACTGCTGCATCCAGTTCTCGCCCAGAATGTGTCGCGCCATTTCGATCACGATGTAATCGGCCTGGGTATCGGCATCGTTGTCATAGCGGGAAAGGCCCTGCAGGCAGGAAGGGCAGGAGGTGAGTATCTTCACATCGCCGCTGAAGCCGTCGGCACGCAGCCGCGCGGCGCCCTTTTCGATCTCCTCCTGCTTGCGGAAGCGCACCTGGGTCGAGATGTCGGGCCGGCCCACGGCCAGCGAGCCGGATTCGCCGCAGCAGCGGTCGGAAAGCTCGACTCCGCCGCCCATCAGGGTGTTGGTCACCTTCATGGCATTGTAGGTTTTCATCGGCGCATGACAGGGCTCGTGGTACATGTAGCGCGTGCCGGTGACGCCTTCCAGCCGGAGCCCCTTCTCCATCAGGTATTCGTGAATGTCGAGCAGGCGGCAGCCGGGGAAAATCTTCTCGAATTCGTAGGTCTGCAGCTGATCCATGCAGGTGCCGCAGGAGACGATCACGGTCTTGATGTCGAGATAGTTGAGGGTGTTGGCCATGCGATGGAACAGCACCCGGTTCCCCGTGGTGATGGCCTGGCCCTTTTCCTCGCTGCCGGAGGCGATTTGCGGATAGCCGCAACACAGATAGCCCGGCGGCAGCACGGTGATCGCTCCCGCTTCATAGAGCATGGCCTGGGTGGCCAGACCGATCTGGGAAAAGAGGCGTTCGGAGCCGCAACCGGGGAAGTAGAAGACGGCATCCGAATCCTCGTGGGTGGTGCGCGGATTGCGGATCACCGGAATCACCTTGTCGTCCTCGATGTCGAGCATGGCCCGCGAGGTGCGGGCCGGTACGCCACGCGGCAGGGGTTTGTTGATGAAGTGGATGACCTGGGTCTTGATGGCGGGCCGGCCCACGCTGGCGGGAGGATGTTTGATGGTCCCCTGGGTCAGGCGTGCCGCCTTGGCCAGGGTATAGCCCAGACGCTGCAGCTTGTAGCCGATGCCGGTGATCGCGGTGCGCATCAGCTTGATGGTGGCCGGGTCGGTGGCGTTGAGAAAGGCCATGGTGGCCGCCGTGCCGGGGCTGAAGTTTTTCTTGCCCTGGCGCCGGAGAAAATTGCGCATGGCGACGGAAACATCGCCGAAATCGATGTCCACCGGGCAGGGTTTCTCGCACTTGTGGCAGACCGTGCAGTGATCGGCGATATCGTTGAATTCGGCGAAATGCTGCAGCGAGATGCCGCGCCGGGTCTGCTCCTCGTAGAGGAAGGCTTCCACCAGCAGGCCGGTGCCAAGAATCTTGTTGCGCGGCGAGTAGAGCAGGTTGGCGCGCGGCACATGGGTCGAGCAGACCGGCTTGCATTTGCCGCAGCGCAGGCAGTTCTTGATCGAGTCGGAGATTCTGCCGATTTCCGACTGTTCCATGATCAGGGATTCGATGCCGAGCAGGGCGAAGGAAGGCGTGTAGGCATTGCGCAGATCGCCTCCGGCCATCAGCTTGCCCTTGTTGAAGCGGCCTTCCGGGTCCACCTTCTGCTTGTATTCGCGGAAGGAGCGGATTTCTTCCTCGTCGAGGAATTCCAGCTTGGTGATGCCGATGCCATGTTCGCCGGAGATCACGCCCCCCAGCGATCTGGCCAGCATCATGATGCGTTCCACCGTCTGGCCGGCGGTCTGCAACATCTGGTAGTGGTCGGAGTTCACCGGAATGTTGGTGTGCACGTTGCCGTCTCCGGCATGCATGTGCAGGGCAACGAAGACGCGGCCACGCAGCACTTCCTTCTGCACCGCCTGCATGCGATCAGCGATGGGGCGGAACACGCTGCCGTCGAAGATGATTTCCAGCGGCCGCCGGATTTCCTTCTTCCACGAGACGCGGACCGAATAATCCTGCAGACGATGGAACAGGGCAGGCTGCCGGGCACTGTTGGTCAGCGGGGCGGCTTCGATGCCGAGTGTGGCGAATTGCGTCTCGGCTTCGGCGAGGGGCAGGCCGAGATTGTCCAGCAGCCATTGCCAGCGCGTACGCACACCGGCCACATGTTCGAGAGCGCGTTCGCGGCGATCGCCCAGCAGCACTTCCTTGTCGAGGCCGGTATCGCCGGCGTCGACCGGCAGATCGCCGCGGAACAGCCCGGTCAGGGCATCGCACAGTTCCAGCTTGTTGCGGATCGAGAGTTCGATGTTGATGCGCTCGATGCCGTCGCAATAGTCGCCCATGCGTGGCAGGGGGATCACCACGTCCTCGTTCACCTTGAAGGCATTGGTGTGGCGCGAGATGGCCGCCGTGCGCGAGCGGTCGAGCCAGAACTGCTTGCGCGTATCGGGAGAAACGGCGATGAAGCCTTCGCCGCCGCGGCTATTGGCTAGCCGCACCACTTCCGATGCGGCAGCCATCACCGCGACCTCGTTGTCGCCGACGATGTCGCCGATCAGGACCATCTTGGGCCGGCCGTGGCGCTTGGCCTTGGTGGCATAGCCGACGGCACGGATATAGCGTTCGTCCAGATGTTCGAGGCCGGCCAGAACGGCGCCTTCGGGGCTGGTTTTGAGATAGTCGGTGATTTCGACGATGGAAGGCACCGCCTCGCGCACCTGGCCGAAAAATTCGAGACAGACGGTGCGCGTCACCGGCGGCATCTTGTGCAGGATCCACACCGCCGAGGTGATGATGCCGTCGGTCCCTTCCTTCTGCACGCCGGGCAGCCCGCCGAGAAACTTGTCGGTCACATCCTTGCCCAGGCCGCGTTTGCGGAACATCGCACCGGGCAGGCGCAGGGTTTCCTCGCCGGTCTGCCGGCGCCGGGCGGCATCGTAATGGCGCAGGCGGAAGGTGGCGGTTTCCTGGTCGTGAATCTTGCCCAGATTGTGGTCGATGCGCTCCACTTCCAGCCAGTTGCCATCGGGGGTGACCATGGTCCAGGACGCCAGATTGTCCAGCGCGGTGCCCCACAGCACGGCTTTCTTGCCGCCCGCATTCATGGCCACGTTGCCGCCGATGCAGGAGGCATCGGCCGAGGTCGGGTCGCAGGCGAATACCAGGCCGGCCGCTTCGGCCGCATCCATGACGTTGCGGGTGACCAGCCCGGCGCCGGTCCGTATGGTGGCGTAGGGCCGGTTCAGTCCGGGCAGGACGGTCTGCTCCACCGGCCCCATGTCGATCAGCTTTTCGGTATTGATGACCACCGAGCGAGGGGTCAGCGGCACCGCGCCACCGGTATAGCCGGTGCCGCCGCCGCGCGGGATGATGGTCAGCTCCAGTTCGATGCAGTCGCGCACCAGCGGGGCGATTTCCTCCTCGGTGTCCGGGGTGAGGACAACAAAGGGATATTCGACGCGCCAGTCGGTGGCATCGGTGACATGGGATACCCGGGCGAGGCCGTCAAAGCAGATGTTGTCGCGCCGGGTATGGCGGGAAAGCACCTTGAGCGCCTTCTTGCGGCGCCGGGCGGTATCCTCGAACCAGGCCTCGAAACGCACCACGGCGGCATTGGCGGCGGTGAGCAGTTGCGCCACGGCAGGGTTGCCGGCGCGCCGCTTTTCGATTTCACCGAGGCGATGGCGCAAGGCCGATATCAGCGCTTCGCGTCGCTCCCGGTTGGCGAGCAGATCATCTTCCAGATAGGGGTTGCGCTGCACTACCCAGATATCGCCCAGCACTTCATACAGCATGCGTGCCGAGCGGCCGGTCACGCGCTGGCCGCGCAGTTCGTCGAGCACCTGCCAGGCTTCGGCGCCTAGCAGCCGGATGGCGATTTCCCGGTCGGAAAAAGAAGTGTAGTTGTAGGGGATTTCGCGCAGGCGGGCGGTCATGACGGTGAACCGGGGGTCACTAAAGGCGGCATTTTAGGCTATCGCGCTGCAACATGCAGCCGCCACAAGCCCCTCATGTCGGTGGGGATTCAGCGGCTTCCACGGGGCCGGTCAGGGCGTCAGCACCACCTTGATGGCGCCTGCCGCCCGGTTTCCGGCCATGGCAAAGGCATCGACCGCCGCGTCCAGCGGCATGCTGTGGGTGATGATGGCGCGGGCAATCTGGGGCCGGCCGGCAAGAAGCGTGGCCGCTACATCCACGTCACGCCCCAGCCCATTACGGCCGTAGGTGGAGGCGGGCAGAATGCGGATCTCCTTCATGCAGACCTCGAATGCCGGCAGTTTGAGCCCGCCCCAGTAGGTGGCCAGCAGTAGCAGGGTGCCGCGGGCCCGGCACAGGCCGACGGCCTGCGCCACCGCCTCGTCGGTCCCGGCGCAGTCGATGACGAAATCGTATTCACCCTCCACGCCGATCTTCGCGCCCAGGCGCTCGCCAGCAAGTTTCTGGGCGTCGTGGCGGGCGGCCAGATGCACATGCGCCGTGGAAGCCGTGGCTGCGGCCACGGCACACTGGCCGATGGAGCCACCACCGATCACGGCGACACGGTGATGGGGTCGCAGACCCAGCATGCTGACGCCATGCA
Source organism: Pseudomonadota bacterium (assembly GCA_018241695.1). Taxonomy (GTDB): domain Bacteria; phylum Pseudomonadota; class Gammaproteobacteria; order Burkholderiales; family Rhodocyclaceae; genus Denitratisoma. The sequence goes on from JAFEDH010000004.1 coordinate 125,544, forward strand.
CCGCCACTGCCAGAGGCTCCACCAGGCATGCGTCGGCAACCGGAATGCTGGCCGGCAGGGGCACCAGGGCACGGGCCGGGACCACGATTTCCTCGGCCATCCCGCCGTCCAGGCCGACCCCGAAGATCATGCCCGGGCCACGCTCGCAGTAGGAATATTCACCCGCCACGCAATGCGCGCAGTGGCCGCAGGGCGCCATGGGTTCGATCGCCACCGGAGTGCCGTCCTCGGTGATGCCGGCCATCTCGTGGCCGAGGGTGGCGGGTAACGGAAAGCCACTGGCGATCATGTGCAGATCCGAACCGCAGATACCGGCTGCGGCGATCCTGACCCGCACCCCGGGACCGCTGGGCGGGGGTACCTGTTGCAGCACGACGTGACGGTCACAGCAGCGGACGGCTTTCATGGCGGATTTCTCCGGAGGGGTGTACGCAGCACCATATCACGGACCCACCGGCATTCCCGTGGCCGCGACGCGATGCAGGCACCGGAACGGCACCATTCGACAGCAGGGGCCGGCTCCAATAAACTAGGCCCGGACCGTTCGATCCGCCGGGAGGAGGCGGGGCGCATACACAAGAGGACAAGGGGGTATCGTGCCGAAACAGGAAGCCGAAATCGTGAACAAGCTGGGGCTCCATGCGCGGGCTTCGGCCAAGCTGACGCAACTGGCGGGCAGTTACCCCTGTGAAGTCTGGATGGAGCGTAATGGCCGCCGTATCAATGCCAAAAGCATCATGGGGGTGATGATGCTGGCGGCGGGAAAGGGCGCGACGGTCACCCTCGACTGTGAGGGCGAGCAGGCCGATGAAGCCTTGCAGGCCATCCTGGCCCTGATCGCAGACAAATTCGGCGAGGGCGAATGATGTCCGGGAGCTGCCGGGGATGAGCTTTGCCATTCACGGCCTGGCGGTCTCTTCGGGTATCGCCATCGGGCGCGCCCATCTGATTTCCAATGCCACGCTGGAGGTGGCGCAGTACCAGTTGCGGGAACGGGATATCCCCGCCGAGATCGACCGCCTCGATGCGGCCTTCACGGTGGTGCGTGCCGAGGTGGATACCCTGCGCGCCGAAGCCGCCATGCCGGGTACGCCGGCGGAGATCGAGGCATTTGTCGATCTGCATGCCCTGATTCTGGCCGATCCGCTGCTGGCCGAGGAGCCCAAGGCGCTGATCCGCGAACGGCGCTGCAACGCCGAATGGGCGCTGGTGCAGCAGATGAATCTGCTCGTGGCCCAGTTCGACGAGATCGATGACGCCTATCTGCGCGAGCGTCGCCAGGACATCGTCCAGGTGGTGGAGCGGGTGGTGAAGGCCCTCATGGGCAAGACCCGCAAGCCAGTGCGACGGGGCAAGGATGAAAACCTGATCGTAGTGGCGCACGATCTTTCTCCTGCCGATACCATCCAGTTCAAGACACTGCGTATTGGGGGCTTTGTCACTGACCTGGGCGGAGCCACCTCGCACACCGCGATCGTTGCCCGCAGCCTGGGCATTCCTGCCGTGGTGGGGATGCACCACGCCCGGCCCCTGATCCAGGATGACGATCTTTTGCTGCTCGATGGCGGGCGCGGTGTACTGATCGTCGACCCGGATGAACGCATCCTGGCCGAATACCGTATCCGCCAGGCTGCGATGGAACTGGAGCGGTCCAGGCTCAAGCTCCTGAAATCGGCTACGACTGCGACGCTGGACGGTGTTCCGATTTCCCTCCAGGCCAATATCGAACTGCCCCAGGATGTCGAAGCCGCAAAGGTATCGGGCGCCGATGGAGTGGGCCTGTTTCGCACCGAATTTCTTTTCATGAACCGGGACGAACTGCCGGACGAGGATGAACAGTTCGAGGCCTATCGCACCGTGACCCGCGCCATGGGTGGGCGGCCGGTCACCATTCGCACCCTGGACATTGGTGCCGACAAGACGGCCCGGGCGCTGCGGGGTATCGACCGGGTGGCACCCAATCCCGCCCTGGGCTTGCGCGCCATTCGCTACTGCCTAGCCGAACCGCAGATTTTTCTCGCCCAGTTGCGCGCCATCTTGCGTGCCTCCCACTCCGGTCGTGTCCGCATCCTGATCCCCATGCTGGCACATGTGCAGGAGATGGAGCAGACCCTGGCCCTGATCGGCCAGGCCAAGGACCAGTTGCGTGAGCGCCGCATCCGGTTCGATGAGGGAATCGAAGTGGGCGGGATGATCGAGATCCCGGCTGCCGCCTTGGCTCTGGGGCCTTTCCTGAAGCATCTGCAATTCCTCTCCCTGGGTACCAATGACCTGATCCAGTACACCCTGGCCATCGATCGTACCGACGAGGCGGTCGCCCATCTTTACGATCCCCTTCATCCGGCAGTACTGCAGCTCATCGCCCAGACCATCCAGTCCGGCACCCGGGCGGGGTTGTCCGTGTCGGTGTGCGGGGAGATGGCCGGAGATCCACGCTTCACCCGGCTGCTGGTGGGTCTGGGGTTGCGTAATTTCTCCATGCCGCCCAATCAGCTGCTGGCCATCAAGCAGCAGATACTCACGGCCGACGACAGCGTGCTTGCCGCCGCGGTACGGCGCCTGCTGCGACTGGAAGACCCCCGTCGCATCGAGGAAGCATTGCGGCGCATCAATGAAAACTGATTCAGTTATAAAATAACCGCATTAAATCGGGCGCGGATCCTGATCCGTGCCGTCAGGAGGAGTGATGCAGTACGGGTTGTCCATCGCATTTTCCGCGCCGTCGGAATACAGTGCACTGGCCCGGGCGGCCGAGGACGCGGGGTTTTCCTGGGTGACGCTGGCCGATCACCTGCTCTATCCGCAGCAGTTGTCGGTACCCTATCCCTATACCCCGGACGGCAAGCCCCGCTTCGCCGACAGCGACGCCTTTCCGGAGCCGTGGACCGCCATTACGGCGATGGCCCAGCACACCCGGCATATCCGCTTCTATACCAACATCTATGTGCTGCCGGCGCGCAATGCCTTTCATGTGGCCAAGGCCCTCTCCACCACGGCGGTTTTCACGGAGGGACGGATCGCCCTGGGAGTGGGCATGGGCTGGATGCCGGAGGAATTCGCCGCATCGGGTCAGCCCTTCGGGCGGCGTGGCCGACATGCCGACGAGATGCTGGCGGTGATGAAAAAACTATGGACCGGCGAATGGGCCGAACACCATGGCGAGTTTTACGATTTTGCGCCGGTGCGCATGCTGCCGGCACCGCCGCAACCCATTCCGGTGTTTATTGGCGGTATTTCCGAGCCGGCCATGAAACGCGCCGTGCGTCATGATGGCTGGATTTCCGATCTGCACACCATGGCCGAACTCAAGGAATTGCTGGACCGGATGTGGTCCCTGCGCGCCGAACATGGGGCGGGGAGGGACGGCTTCCAGGTGCTTTGCTTCAATCCGCTGGATGCGGTCACCCCCGAAAGTCATGCCCGGCTCGAATCCTGGGGAGTGACCACGATCACCACCATGCCCTGGGCGCGGGAAGCGCTGCAAGGGCCGGTGAGCCTGGCACGCAAGCTCCAGTCCATCCAGGAATTTTCCGCCATCTTCATCCGCTGAGGTTGTCATGATGCTCTCGCACACGCAGCATATAGAGATTGCCCGCCGCCATGCCGAGGCCGAGGGGGCCGGCGATCTGGATGCCACCCTCGCCACCATGGATCCGGACCCGGTGTACTACTTTCATCCGCTGGACAGAAAGTTCACCGGCATGGCGGCAACGCGTCGCTATTACGAACATTTTCTCAGTGATTTCAAGCCCCGCATTCGTGGCATTGAGTTCCATTCCGAAATGATCGGATCCGAGGGGCTTGCCCAGGAATACACCCTGCAGCTGGCGCATGACGATGGCACTGTGCATCCGCACCGCATTCTCGGTGTGCTGCTGTTTGGCGTGCGGGGCCTGGCCGGCGAGCGGCTTTACTCCGACGATACTCTTTTCCGCTTTCTGACCGGCCCCCTGTGGGACCAGCTCGAAACACTCTGACCGCCCCCGGTCATTTCTCGCCTGACAGGAGTTTCCATGAACAGGACATTCAAATCCTTCCTCGCCGCCGCCATGCTCTGCGCCTTCACGCACACGCCGCTGATGGCGGCGACCGTGGTGGACAACAAAACGCTGACCAGTGATCCGGACGGACATGACTGGGCCAGCTACGGCCGCCTTTTCGACGAGCAGCGCTTCAGCCCCCTGCGTCAGGTGAATGCCGCCAACATCAAGCGCCTTGGCCTGGCCTGGGATCTCGAACTGCCGGATACCAACAATGTGACCACGGTGCCTCTTGAAGTGGATGGCGTCATCTACTTCGCCGCCGGATACAGCGTGATTCACGCCGTCGACGCCCGGACTGGCAAGCTCCTGTGGCGCTACGACCCCGAGGTGCCCAAGGTGGCGGGCCGCAAATTGCGTCTGGGCTGGGGCAGCCGTGGCATCGCTTTCTGGAAGGGGCGCGTGTATGTGGGCACGATTGATGGCCGGCTAATCGCGGTGGATGCCAAAACCGGCAAGGCGGCCTGGAGCGTGATGACCGTGGGCAAGGACGATGCCCGCTACATCACCGGTGCCCCAAGGGTTTTCAACGGCAAGGTCATCATCGGCCATGGTGGTGCCGACTTCGGTCCCGTGCGCGGTTATGTCACGACCTACGATGCCGCGACGGGGAAGGAACTCTGGCGCTTCTACATCGTGCCCGGTAATCCGGCGGACGGATTCGAGAACAAGGCCATGGAAATGGCGGCCAAGACCTGGAAGGGCGAGTGGTGGAAATTCGGTGGCGGCGGCACGGTATGGAACGCCATGACCTACGATCCGGAATTCAATCGCATCTATCTGGGCACCGGCAACGGCGCACCCTGGAACCAGAAGATTCGCAGCCCCGGTGGTGGCGACAACCTTTTCCTTTGTTCCGTGGTGGCGCTCGATGCCGATACCGGTGAATATGTCTGGCACTACCAGACCAATCCGGGAGAGACCTGGGATTACAACTCCGCGATGGACATGATCCTGGCCACGCTGGAAATCGACGGCAAGCCGCGCAAGGTCATACTGCATGCGCCCAAGAACGGATTTTTTTATGTGATCGACCGGGAGACGGGAAAACTGATTTCGGCCGAGAAGATCGGCAAGGTCAATTGGGCCGAGAAGATCGATCTGACCACGGGCCGCCCGGTGGAAAATCCCGAAGCACGCTATCCGGACGGCAAGGCGCTGGTCTGGCCCAACAACGCAGGGGTGCATGGCTGGTATCCCATGGCCTTCAATCCGAATACCGGACTGACCTATATTCCGGTGACCCATATGGCGGGTTACTACAACGATCAGGGGGTGGACTTCAAGCACTGGCGCTTCCCGGATCATCCCGAATTCAGCACCGGCCTTGCCGACCTTGACCATTCCTCCAGCGAAGTACCCAAGGATGCCGGCACCTCCGCCCTGCTGGCCTGGGATCCGGTGCATCAGAAACAGGCCTGGCGTCAGCCGACACCGGGTGCCTGGAGCGGGGGCGTGCTGACCACTGCCGGCAATCTGGTGTTTCAGAGCGATGCCGATGGCAAGCTCAAGGCGTACGCCGCCGATACGGGCAAGATGCTGTGGAGCTACTATCTGGGCGTGGGTTCCCTTTCCGCCCCCATCACCTATACCGTGGGCGGCAAGCAATACATCTCGATTCTGGCCGGCTGGATGGGCGCCCAGGCCGCCATGGGCGGGCTTACGGCCCAGCATGGCTGGGTCGGCCGCAGCCATCCCCGCCGTCTGCTGACCTTCGTCCTTGATGGCAAGGCCATTCTGCCGCCTTCACCCCCGCCCGCGCAGCCAGTGCCCGTGGACGATCCGGGTTTTGTCGTGGATCCGGCCAAGGCCGCGCGTGGTGGTGAAATCTACGGCCGGAACTGTGTGACCTGCCACGGTATCGGTGCCGTGGCCGGCGGCTATGCACCGGATCTCCGGGCATCCCCGATTCCCCTCTCCTCCGAGGCCTTCGACCAGATCGTGCGCAAGGGCGGGTTGCTGGATAAGGGCATGCCCCGCTTCGACGAGTTCAGCGACGATGATCTGGAGTCCCTGCGCAACTACCTGCGGGCACGGGCACGTGCCGCAATTGACAAGGGGCAGGCCGCTCGGTAGCCTTCGCCCTGTTCGCGCCGATTTGAACTCAGCTTGCAGGCGCTTGATAAATGTGGCTAAAGCGAGGGCGGGGTAACCCGGTCCGCGCCTGTCGCCGGCCGGGTTTTTCGTTTTCGGGATCACATGGATACGGGCAGCAGCATTGGTTTGGTGGCGCCCCAGAGCGCTCATTTCAGCACCCCCCTGACCTTGCGCAGCGGGGCGATGATGCCTGCCTTCGATCTGGTCTATGAAACCTACGGCACCCTCAATGCTGCCAAAAGCAACGCCGTCCTCGTCTGCCATGCGCTTTCCGGTCATCACCATGTGGCCGGACTCCATGCCGACAACCCCGACAGCCTGGGCTGGTGGGACAACATTGTCGGTCCGGGGCGACCGCTGGATACGGACAAATTCTTCATCGTCGGCGTGAATAATCTGGGTGGCTGCCATGGCTCCACCGGTCCTTCCAGCATCAATCCGGTCACCGGCAAACCCTGGGGCTCGGACTTCCCCCTGATGGCCGTGGTCGATTGGGTGCGCACCCAGGCCCGGCTGGCGGACCTGCTGGGAATCGAGAGCTGGGCCGTGGTCATGGGTGGCAGCCTGGGCGGCATGCAGGCCCTGCGCTGGACAATCACCTTTCCCGAGCGGGTGCGCCACGCCCTGGTGATCGCCGCGGCGCCCAAGCTCACCGCACAGAACATCGCCTTCAATGATGTGGCGCGCCAGGCCATTCTCACCGACCCGGATTTCCACGGTGGTCATTACTACGCGCATGGCACCTATCCGCAACGGGGGCTGCGCCTGGCCCGGATGCTGGGTCACATCACCTATCTGGGTGACCAGCAGATGGACCAGCGGTTCGGTCGCGAGCTGCGCAATGGCGCTTTCTCCTTCGGCTACGACGTGGAATTCGAGGTGGAGTCCTATCTGCACCACCAGGGTGACAAGTTCGCCGGTTTCTTCGATGCCAACACCTATCTGCTGATGACCCGGGCGCTGGACTATTTCGATCCGGCCCGGGAAGGCAATGGCGATCTGGCGGCAGCACTGAAGAAGGCCAGCGCCAGATTCCTCGTCACCGCCTTCAGCTCGGATTGGCGTTTCTCCCCGGCCCGCTCCAAGGAGATCGTCCATGCCCTGCTCAAGAATGGTCAGGATGTAAGCTATGCGGAGCTGGATTGCCCTTACGGCCACGATTCCTTTCTCATGCCCGATCCGGACTATCACGCCGTCATCCGGGCCTACCTCGACCGGGTGAAGCTGTGAGCGCCTTCGACCGTCCCGATTTCGATGTCATCGCCGGCTGGGTCCAGTCGGGCGACAAGGTGCTCGATCTGGGTTGCGGCGACGGCGCCCTGTTGCAGCGCCTGATCGAGGAGCGGGGGGTACGCGGCTGGGGCGTCGATATCCAGACCCACAATGTGGTGGCGGCCCTGCGGCGCGGCATCAATGTCCTGCAGGGCGATCTCGAAGCCGGGCTGGCGGGATTCACCGATGCTGCTTTCGATCACGTCGTCCTTTCGCGTACCCTGCAGACCGTGCGCCATACCCAGAACATTCTCGGCGAGATGCTGCGGGTGGGCCGGGAGGCAGTCATTTCCTTCCCCAACTTTGCCTACTGGAAAAACCGCATGGCGGTAATGGCCGGGCGTATGCCGGTGTCCGAAGACCTGCCCTACGAGTGGTACGACTCGCCCAACCTGCGCTTTTTCACCCTGCTGGATTTCGAAGCCCTGTGCGACCAGATGGGAATCGTCGTGCGCGATCGCCAGGTGCTCGACGAGGCGGGCCGCAGTATCGGTGAGGAGCCCAATTTTCTCGGCAGTCTTGCCGTCTACCGGCTTTCCCGGCCCCGATGAGATTGCCTGACTGGCTGGCCGCGCTGCTTACGCGGCGCATGCTGGTTTGTGTCTGCACCGGCTTTGTTTCCGGTTTGCCGCTTTACCTGTTGCTGAACCTGTTGCCTGCCTGGCTCTTCAGTGCGGGGATCAGCCTGCGCGATATCGGGGCGATGACCCTGATCCAGTTGCCCTACACCTGGAAATTTCTCTGGGCCCCGCTGGTGGATCGCTATGCCCTGCCCGGCCTGGGCCGGCGCCGGAGCTGGATGCTGTGCACCCAGGTAGGTCTGGTATGCGTGATCGCTGGTCTGGGCCTGCTTTCACCGCGCCTCGATCTGCCGCTGATCCTGCTGCTGACCCTGGCCCTGAGCCTGCTGTCGGCGACCCAGGATATCGCCCTCGATGCCTTCCGTCGCGAAATCCTCGGCGATGCCGAACTGGGTCTGGGGAATGCGGTGCACGTCAACGCATACCGGATTGCCGGCCTGGTACCCGGCTCCCTGTCCCTGATTTTGGCCGATCATCTGCCCTGGTCCGAGGTATTTCTGGTGACTGCCCTTTTCCTGCTGCCGGGCATGATCATGGTGCTGCTGGTACGGGAGCCGGTCACCGGCGCGACCCTGTCGGGTGATTTGCGTAGCGCGGTGACGGAGCCCTTGCGAGAATTCTTGCAGCGGTCCGGTGTGAAGAATGCGCTGCTGATCCTGGCCTTCGTATTTCTCTACAAGCTGGGTGACAGCCTGTGTACCGCGCTGGCCACGCCTTTTTATCTGAGCATGGGCTACAGCAAGACGGAAATTGGCCTGGTGGCGAAAAATGCCGGGCTATGGCCGGCGGTGGCGGGTGGATTGCTGGGCGGGCTGTGGATGGTGCGACTGGGTATCAACCGGGCCTTATGGGTTTTCGGACTGGTGCAGATGCTCTCCATTCTCGGATTCGCCTGGCTGGCCCAGGCAGGTCCGCAATCCCACATGGACTCGGTAGAACTGCTTCGGCTGGGGCTGGTGATCGGGCTGGAGGCGCTCGGCGTGGGACTGGGCACGGCCGCCTTCGTTGCCTTCATCGCCCGGGCCACTCATCCCCTCTATACGGCAACCCAGTTCGCGCTTTTCACCAGCCTGGCGGCGATTCCCCGTGCTTTCATCAATGCCATCGCAGGTGTGCTGGTGGAGCATCTGGGCTGGTTTGCCTTTTTTCTCCTGTGCTTCACCCTGGCAATTCCCGGCATGGCGCTCCTGCCATGGGTGGCACCGTGGTCAGGACGCGACAGTCAGGCACATTGAGCCGTCCGTATTCAACCCGCATTCAACTTTTTGTCATGTCCGGCCGTTATAGTGATTGTCAGGGGGAATTCCCGACGATCGCTAAAGGTGGCCAGAATGGGTACGGATGCGGTGATTCAGGGCGAGTTCGGCAGCTTCGAGGATGAGGTGATGAATGCCGGCTGGGTGCCACCACAACCCGTGCATACGGCCGCTACACCACACCTCGCCGTGCCGGCGGAGGCCGAACTGGATGTGGATGGCTTTTTGCAGTCGGTTTATTCTGCGCAGGAGTAACGGGTAACGGAGTACCGTGCCCGCCGGGCCGGTGCTGGTCGCCTTCGTTCCGGGTGTGGGCTATAGTGGAAAAGTCGGAACCGCCCACCCCGCAGCCATGGCTCTGCTTCCGGTTTTTTCCTCACCAATCCTCACCGGAGGCGGCTGGCCCCGGGTAACGGACACGATGGCTCCCCTGCTGCGGGACCAGGCAGCGGCTGCAGTCACGGAAGCCCTTTCCCCTGTGGCACGCACCGGTCAAACTCAACCGCGTTCTTTCACCCCGGCGACGCTGACGCCAGCCCAGCAGCGACAGATCGAACAGCTGAAACAGATCGACCAGAATGTCCGTGCCCATGAGCAGGCCCATATCGTGGCCGGTCGTGATCTGATCCGGGGCGGTCCATCCTTCACCTACACCTATGGCCCGGATGGCAAAACCTATGCGATTGCCGGCGAGGTATCGATCGATACCTCCCGGGAACGGCAGCCCCGGGACAACATCAGCAAGGGTCAGCGCATCCAGGCTGCGGCACTGGCACCGAGGGATCCCTCTCCCCAGGATTACCGCACGGCCAGTATCGGCGAACAAATGGAAACCCAGGCGCGTATCGAACTGGCACGGCAGCAGGAACAGGATGCCGGAACCGGGAGACTGGAGGTGGGGCAGGCCTATGCTCCGAAGGTTTTTACCACCGCCAGAATCAATGACTACGCCTAGTCGAGGAGGCTTCGGGCTTCCTCGAAACGCTGCGCATACCAGGGATTTTTCAGGCTGTCGGTCCTGACCTGCCCGCCGGAATTCGGCGCATGGATGAAGCGGCCATCACCGATATAGATCGCCACATGGGAGTGGGGCATGTGGCGTGTATTGAAGAACAGCAGATCGCCGGGCTGGAGCTGGTCCGCCGGCACGGTGTGCCCCTGCCGGGCCAGATCGGCTGCCGATCCCTGCACGTGAAGCCCGGCGCCTTTGTCGAAAACGTAGCTCACCATGCCGCTGCAATCCAGCCCCGCCGCGGGATTCTTGCCGCCAAACCGGTAGCCGGTCTCCAGTAGCGTCAGGGCGAAGGTGACGACCTCTGCTCCCCTGCCCTGACTACGCTGGGGGCTGTTGTCGGGCCGGGAGGGGGGCAGGCCACAACCATGCAGGAGCATGGATGCGGTGACAAGACCGAGCAGGAGGCGTTTCATGGTGACGCCATCCTAGGCGGTCCGCTGCGGTCCGGGGCCTCGAGCATTTCCGGAAATACCGGACAAATAGACGGATAGGAGGAACCGGAGAATGGAGCGGGGAAGATTGGGAGAAGACCGGAGCGGGCCGGGAGGGGTTAGCGAGGATGACGCAATGATGGCAGGCGCCGGAGCAGGCCCCATAGCGCATAACCTCGTCCCGCCCAGCGTAGCAACGTGCGGGGACGGGATACCAGCAGTACGCCGGCGGCCGCGGCAATCCATTGTGGGTGCTCGCCCAGCCATGTGATGCCGCTGCGTATCCGGGCCATCAGGGTGAAGATCGGCATCAGCCCCGTGCTGTCCCGCATGATGGAATCACGCAACGCCTCGCTCCGAAGCTGCAGGCGCTGCTTCTTCAGGGCGAGGCTGATTTCCCGGCTTTTGACGGCCATAACCAATCAGGGCCGCCTGATGAGCGCTTCCCGGTCGCGGGCAAGTTCATCCAGGCTGGTGCCAAACAGGCGGCCGGCGTCATGTGCATGATGTCGGGCCATGAGCAGCGCTGCCAGTCCGGCCGTGAGGAAAATGCCGGAGAACAGACCCAGGGCGAGGAGCCGGTGTTGATCCCAGAGCAGAACGGTGAGCAGTATTGCCAGAAACACCGTTCCCGCCACCAGCAACAGCAGCGCAAGCGCTCCCCAGACGAGCAGCTGCAAAACACGCCGCAACTCTTCCTCCGCCTCGGTAGCGAGGAGTTCGGCCCGCACCTGGACCAGCTCCAGGCTGTGGGAGAGCAGATCCCGGGCCGAGCGCAGCAGCCCGGGGCGGCTCTGGTCGGACAATTAGCGGCGTCCGATCAGGAGGCCGATGACAAGGCCGACCCCGGCTGCGATGCCGACCGATTTCCAGGGGTGGTCATGGACATAGTCGTCGGTTGCACGACCGACGGCCTTGGCCTTTTCCACCATGATTTCCTGCGCCTCGGCCAGATTGTGCTTGGCGGTGTTGAGGTGTTCCTGCACCTTGTGGCGCAGTTCAACCACTTTGTCTCCCGCCTGGCCGGCAGTGGCGCGCAGCAGTTCATCGGCATCGGCGATCACGGTTTTCAGGTCGGTGATCAGTTTATCTTTGGTGACGGCGTCTTCCATGGTCGGTTCCTTGAAGGTAGGCGGAGTGGTCGGGAGAAGGCTACCGGCTTTGCCGGGCCGGTGCAATGTCATGGATCATAATCGTAGTCTACGGTGAGCGGTGCGTGATCGGAGAAGCGCCGGTCCTTGTACACCGAGGCTGCCCGCGCCGCGGCGGCGAGACCCGGTGTGGCGATCTGGTAGTCAGTCGCACGTAAAACCTGCATAATCGGATTCGTGGATAAAGACACTCGCGTATTTTCTTACAGACGCTTCTCATCGGGAAGGCAGGCAAGAGGCGCTTCCCTGGAACGCCAGCCAAGTTGGCGCAGGCATGGTGTCAGGAACGCGGCTACGAACTGGACGAGAGCCTTTCCCTGTCCGACCTAGGGTCTCCGTCTTCAAAGGCGACAATGCCACCAGAGGGTCCTTGGGAGCATTCATAGCGGCAATCGAGGCAGGGAACAGAACCTTAAAGGAAGCCAATTCATGAGCGTGGTTTGGGAGCACGTTTTCGATAATTTCGGCATCAAGCAGGTAACAAAAACCGACAAGGAAAAATCTGCCTACGTGCCGAATGCGCAGCAGCGCAAAGCCATCACTGCTGCCGGAATCAAACCTGCATCAGTACGTCCGGGTCCTGAGTTTTCTTTAACAATCCTGTTCGAACCGACCGGCAAGACCATCAGGTCGTCGTACTACCATTCCGAAAGAAAGCCCTCCGGTAGAACACCCGAGCCTCGTATGGGGCATGAAATCATCAGTTCCTGGTTGGATAAAGGAGATCGCGTCCTTATCGGCAACATCGGGAAACAGGTCTTCGCCATCAAGCTGGGAACAGGCGTTGCTGTCGACAAGGATGTAATCGCGCAGGAGGTCGTGCAGCGAGCAGACCCTGCGACTATTCTCGCTCGTGCAAAAGCCGCGAAGAAAGGGACGCCGCCAACCAGAGAGGTCAAGCGCTCTGATTTTGCACGTAACCCCTATGTGGTGGCTGCAGCGCTGTTACGCGCAAAAGGAAGTTGCGAAATGCCCGGGTGCAAGCGTGCTCTATTCGAGAAGCCGGATGGAACCGCCTACCTCGAAGTACACCATGTGATTCCTCTTGGGGAAGATGGCGATGACATGCTGGGAAATGTCGCGGCGCTCTGTCCTCATTGCCATCGCGAGCAGCATTTCGGGAAAGACAGGGTTTCGCAGCGGAAATCCCTGAGCAAGTACGTCGCTAAGCTGTAGGGTTCGTCCCCAGGATTTCAAGGCTGGGGGCTTTCCCCCTCAGCCAGCCTTCCAGCTTGCCGGCAACGGTCGATAATCCCTGTACCTTCTTGCTCCTCATCGAGCACTCCCAGATGGTGGCGACCCTCCATCCTGAAGAGAGCAGGGCATTGATGGCTTTCGCGTCGTTCTGCCGGTTCCGGTCGATTTTCGTTTTCCAGAATTCCGGACGAGTCGAAGGTAACCTGAAAAGGTGGCAGTCGTGCCCGTGCCAGAAGCAGCCATGGACGAAGACTACTGCACGGAATCGGGGAAATACGATGTCAGGCTTACCCGGGAGTTCCTTCACGTGCAGACGGTAGCGGAAGCCACGTCTGAACATTTCCTTTCTGACGGCAATCTCGGGGCGGGTGTTCTTGCCCCGGATGCCCGACATCATCCTGCTTCTGACATCGGGCGGGACTATGTCTGCCATCAGGCAGCGAAAAGTCGTGCCTGGGGCGTTTCCTGTTCTTCTTCTACGAGTGCCATGATGTGCGGCTTCATGATTCTGGCGACCTCGGCAATGACAGGAACGGCTACGGCGTTGCCGAACTGGCGATATGCCTGGGTATCGCTGACAGGAATCTTCCAGTCTTCCGGGAATCCCATGAGCCGCGCACATTCGCGAGGCGTCAGGCGACGAGGGTTCTTTCCTGGACCGCGATCGACGAGGATTTCCGACCCGTCCTTGTAGTAGCGGGCGGACAAGGTGCGGGAAATCATATTCTTGTTGACCAGTCCGAATCCGAAACCGTTGCCTGCCGCCTTGTGCTTGGCGGCATAGTTCTGGAGGTATGCCCACAGTTTGTCGGTCAGGACATATTTCGGCTGAACCTTGCCTTCCTTCGTCGTGAAGACACCGTCGCCTTCTTCGGTGCCATCCTGGGGATGCAGGATGGTTTCCAGTTTCGGTCCTTCTTCGGGCAGACGCAAAGAATCGAACGAGAATCCAGTGTTCTTCCGGAAGCCGACGATGATGATTCGTTCGCGATGCTGGGGAACGAAATGCTTCGCGTCGATGACGCGAGCCTCAACCGTGTAACCGAGTTCGTCCCGCAACGTTTCCATGATGACTTTGAAGGTATTTCCCTTGTCATGGGACACCAGATTCTTCACATTCTCGAGCAGGAATGCCTTCGGTTGCTTTGCTGCGATGATGCGAGCCACATCGAAGAAAAGGGTGCCCTGCGTCGTGCACTCGAAGCCATGTGGACGCCCCAAGGCGTTCTTCTTCGATACCCCTGCGATAGAAAACGGCTGGCAGGGAAAACCTGCAAGCAGGACATCGTGGTCAGGAATTTCGTATGCGTCGATTTTGGTGATGTCGCCGTTAATTTCGTGGTCATCGCCAAAATTCGCAGCGTAAGTCTTCTGCGACCAGGTATTCCACTCGGACGTGAAGACGCATTTCCCGCCGTGCCGCTGGAAGCCCATTCTGATGCCGCCAACGCCTGCGAACAGGTCAATGAAGGTAAATTCTCCATCGCATGGCGAAGCATTCGATTCTTTTGACGCAATGTTCTTGATGGCGATCGAGGCGATGGCAGATGGCTGGACTGTGCCATGCTCCCATCTCGATACTGTCTTTGTATCAACACCCAACAAGGCAGCCACTTCCTTCTGCGTTTTACGCTTCCGAAGGTCGGCAAGTAGCATTAGCGTTTCCTTGTGATCTCCCATCTTATTCTCCTTGAAGCGTCGCTGGGTAAACTAGCGGACATTTTGCCCGGGAATCATCCCGCCGGCAAGGGATATCGTATGGGATTCAATGAAATTTGGAGCCACCAGGCTTCCCTGGTTCCTGCTTCGCTCCTGGTCGTTCCGGTATCGGGTTGGTGGAGCAGAAAGCCGCTCTGTAAGCCGTTTCCTGTTTCTGATAGGCTTCCCCCTTCTCTTCCATCTCATCGCCGCCCTGTGAGGCGGCATTTCGTTTTTAGAGCCATGAAAATTATCTCCGCCAACCTGAATGGGATTCGCTCCGCCAATACAAAGGGGTTTTTTGATTGGATGGCAACGACCGACGCCGATGTCGTCTGCGTTCAAGAACTGAAAGCACAATCCGCGGACCTCACGGACGAGATGCGGAATCCCGGGGACTACCGAGGATTCTTTCACTATGCGGAAAAGAAGGGCTATTCCGGCGTCGGCATCTATTGCCGTCGTGAGCCTGACCGCATTGTCGAGGGCATCGGACATCTAGGGTTTGACGCGGAAGGGCGTTTCATCCGTGCGGACTTCGGCGATCTCTCGGTCGTGTCGGTCTATGTCCCGTCGGGTTCGTCATCCCCGGAGCGGCAGGAAGCCAAATTCGAATTTCTCGATGAATTCCTACCTGTGATGGATTCCCTGCGAAGCGAGGGGCGGGAGTTCGTCGTATGTGGGGACTGGAACATCGCTCACGCCCCTATCGACTTGAAGAACTGGAAGGGCAACGTCAGGAATTCAGGCTTCCTACCCGAAGAGCGGGCATGGCTCGACAAACTGTATGCAAGCGGATGGACAGACGCCTACCGGAGTCTCTACCCAGAAGCAGGCAAGGATGGTTATACCTGGTGGTCCAACAGAGGGCAGGCATACGCGAAAAACGTGGGGTGGAGAATCGACCTTCACGTCGCGACGGCTGGAATTGCAGGCACGGCAAAGGAAAGCAGCGTCTTCAAGGGACAAAAGTTCTCGGACCACGCTCCTCTGATCGTCGAGTACGATTGCGGGTATTTTGCGTGAACTTCTAGTCGATGCGCCAGCCCACGTTATTGGCCCGGGCCTGGCCGCGGTTGGACCACCATGTATAGGCTTCGCCAGTGGTGTCGGGATACAGCCGGCGGTAGACATCCACCCATCCCTGTTCTTCGAAGACACGTGTCAGCCATGACCGCTCTTCGAGCAGGAAGCCGCTGTTCTTGAGATTGCCTTTCCAGTTCCTGAGATCGATTTCCTTGTGGGCGATATTCCAGTCGCCACAAATCACGATCTCCCGCCCTTCGGCCCGCAGATTCGCCAGAAAAGGAAAGAAGGTGTCCATGAATTCAAATTTGGCCTGTTGCCGCTCCGGCGAGCTGGAACCGGAAGGCACGTAAACGGAAACCACCGACACCTTGCCGAAATCGGCCCGTAAATAGCGACCCTCGGCATCGAAGCCGGCATGACCGATACCCTCTTCCACCCGGTCCGGGGTACGGGTGGTGTAGAGGCCGACTCCGCTGTAACCCTTTCGGGCGGCGTAATGAAAATGACCCTGGTAACCCGGTGGCGCACGCATCTGTTCCGTCAGATCGCCTTCCTGGGCTTTGAGTTCCTGCAGACAGAGAATGTCCGCGTTGTGGCCCGACATCCAGTCGAAGAGCCCTTTGGTGGCGGCGGAACGGATGCCGTTCAGATTCAGCGACGCAATTCTGAGCATGTAGAATGGCCAACCTATGACAAAGTCCGATTCTAGCCGCGACTTCATTGCCTTCGCCTGCGATCGGGGCGTGTTGCGCTTTGGAGAATTCAAAACCAAGGCAGGTCGTTTGTCCCCCTATTTTTTCAATGCCGGCCTGTTTGATGATGGCGCTTCCCTGGGCCTGCTGTGTGATTTCTACGCGGATGCGATCATCGCTTCGGGTTTGCAGGTCGATGTGCTCTTCGGCCCGGCTTACAAGGGCATTCCCCTCGCGGCGGGGATCGTCGTTGCCCTCGCGCGCAAGGGCCGTAACCTGCCCTTTGCGTACAATCGCAAAGAGGCCAAGGATCACGGAGAAGGCGGCACGCTGGTAGGCGCTCCCCTGGCCGGCCGGGTATTGATTGTCGATGATGTGATTTCCGCCGGTACCTCGGTGCGCGAATCGGTGGATCTGATCCGCGGCGCCGGCGCCATGCCCGCGGGTGTGGTCATCGCACTGGATCGCCAGGAGCGGGGCAGTGGTAGCCTTTCCGCCGTTCAGGAAGTGCGGCGGGAATACGGAATGCCGGTGGTGGCCGTGGCCACCCTGGATGATTTGATTGCCTATCTGCAGGGCAGTCCTGAGCTGGAACGCAATCTGGAAGCGGTTATCCGCTATCGCGAACACTACGGAATCCGGGAGGGTTGAATCATGTCGCTGCGCGCCACCACCATGTCCTTGCTGACCCTGAGCCTCGCGGCCCTGGCGTTGAGCACCCCTGTTCATGCCGCCCGCAGCTTCTGCTGCACCCTGGATAACGGGGATCGCAGCTGTGGCGATATCCTGCCCGAGGTGTGCCGCAACCGGGCGTATTCCGAATTCAACGAGCGTGGCAACAAGGTTCGCTCGGTGGATGCGCCGCTGACCGATGCCCAGCAGGCGGCACGGGATGCCGAGCTGAAGAAACAGCGCGAGGCGGATCGTGTTGCACTGGAACAGCAGCGCCGCGATACAGCCCTGCTCTCCACCTTTGCCACCGAGAAGGATCTGGATGCCGCCCGCGACCGGGCGGTGGCCGAACTGGAGCGCAGCGTCAAGCTGGCCCAGGACAAACTCGATGCGGCGCAAAAGGACAGGGCCAAGCTGGCGCGCGATGCCGAGTTCTACAAAAACAAGCCGCTGCCCGGCTCGCTCAAGGATTCGATGGCGCGTGGCGATGCCGCCATCAAGTCGGCCCAGGACGGTGTCGATGCCAAGAAGCGGGAGATCGATCAGCTCAAGGCCAAGTTCGAGGCCGACCGGGCCCGCTTGCGGGAACTGCGGGGCGACAAGAAGGAATAGCTTTCACCTTGCCCCATCACGAAAAACGCCGCTCGCCGAGCGGCGTTTTTGCTTTGTCTCTCAGCTTCGTGCTGACTTGATCTTCAGTACACCGGAAAAACTGAATACCGGGCCATCGGTCGTGGTCATCAGACCACGCAGAAAAATCATGCTGCGTGTGCGGCGCATTACTTCACCGGTGCATTCCAGCAGGTCGCCCTCGAAGGCCGGGCCGAGATATTCACCATGCAGGGTAACCGTCACGGCGGCCTGATTGCCCAGCGCGGTGGCGAAGACAAAGAGGCAATAGTCGGCGAAGGTCATCATCGCGCCGCCATGCAGGGTGCCGCCACCGTTGACGTGTTTGGCTTCGATGCGCATCGCACACAGCGGCTCGCCGGTCCCGGTGGTGCGGTGGTAGAAGGGGCCCGCGTGATCGTTGAAGGGGTCGCCGGCCGACGTGGTCCAGCCGCTCCACTCGCCCGTTTCGATCAGGCGGGCGTGGGAGGCGCGGAGGTGCGAGGTGTTTTCATTCATCGACGGGAGGAAGTCCGCAAGGTGACGGCATGATGTCGGACGCCGGGGATCAGCCCGCCAGCCGGGCGCGCAGCAACTCGTTCACCTGCTGCGGGTTGGCTTTGCCTTTTGTGGCCTTCATGGCCTGGCCGACGAGGGCATTGAAGGCCTTTTCCTTGCCGGCGCGGAATTCCTCGACCGATTTCTGGTTTGCGGCCAGTATCTCGTCGATGATCTTCTCGATGGCACCGGTGTCCGTGATCTGCTTCAAACCCTTGGTCTCGATCACCACATCCGCATCCCTGCCTTCGCCGTTCCACAGTGCGTCGAAGACATCCCGTGCGATTTTGTTCGACAGGGTGTTGTCGGCGATCCGCAGGATCACACCGGCCAGCTGGGCAGCGGACACGGGCGCGGCGGCGATTTCCAGGTCGGCCTTGTTCAGCCGCGCGGCGATTTCACCCATCACCCAGTTGGCACAGAGCTTTGCATTGACCTTGCCGGCACCGGTTACGGCATCCTCGAAATAGCGTGCGGTGTCGCGTGTCGCGGTGAGCGTGACAGCGTCGTAGGCCGACAGGCCATAGTCCTTCACGAAGCGCTGCTGCATGGCCGCCGGCAGTTCGGGCAGGCCCGCCTTCACTTCGTCGATCCACCCGGCCTTGATTTCCAGGGGTAGCAGGTCGGGATCGGGGAAGTAGCGATAATCCTGGGCGTCCTCCTTGCTGCGCATGGCGCGGGTTTCACCCGTGTCGGGGTCGAACAGCACGGTGGCTTGCCGGATGGCACGGCCTTCCTCGATCTCGTTGATCTGCCACTGGATCTCGTAGTTGATCGCCTGTTCGAGGAAACGGAAGGAATTGAGGTTCTTGATCTCGCGCCGGGTGCCCAGGGGCGCGCCGGGACGGCGCACGGAGACGTTGGCGTCGCAGCGGAAGCTGCCTTCCTGCATGTTGCCATCGCAGATGCCGATCCAGGTGACCAGGCCGTGCAGCGCCCTGGCATAGGCCACGGCTTCGGTGGCGGAACTCATGTCGGGCTCCGACACGATCTCCAGCAGGGGTGTGCCGGCACGATTGAGGTCGATGCCGGTCTTGCCGTGGAAGTCTTCATGAAGCGATTTGCCGGCATCTTCTTCGAGGTGGGCACGGGTCAGGCGCACGAATTTCTCAGATTCACCGACGCGGATGGTGATGCCGCCACCGGAAACCACGGGAATCTCGAACTGGCTGATCTGGTAACCCTTGGGCAGGTCGGGGTAGAAATAATTCTTGCGCGCGAAGATGGAGCGCGATGCGATCTGCGCATCCACGGCGAGACCGAACCGGATGGCGCAGACCACCGCTTCGCGGTTGAGCACCGGCAGCACGCCGGGCAGGGCGATGTCCACCGCGCAGGCCTGGGCATTGGGTGCGGCACCGAAGGCGGTGGCGGCACCGGAAAAGATCTTCGACTGCGTTTGCAGCTGGGTATGGGTTTCCAGACCGATCACAACTTCCCAAGTCATACCGCCCCCTCTGCCGGGCCACCCCAAAGAGGGGGCAAGCCAATCTCACGGAAGCCGCTTAGCGGCTGAACTTTTGTTACCCCTGCCCGTGGGGCGGGGGATAGGGGGCGGGCCCTCATAGGACACCCTCCGGGGCGCGGGTATGCCAGTCGGTGGCAAGTTGATACTGGTGTGCCGCGTTGAGCATCTTGGCTTCGCCGAACCAGGGGCCGATCAGTTGCAGGCCGACGGGCATCGGGTTTGGCAAATTCGCCTGGCCGAAACCGCAGGGCAGGGACATGCCGGGCAGGCCGGCAAGATTGGTGGAGATGGTGTAGATGTCGGAAAGGTACATCTGCACCGGATCGGCGCTTTTCTCGCCGAACCGGAAGGCCACCGAGGGTGATGCCGGGCTGGCGATCAGGTCGCACACCTTGAAGGCCTCGGTGAAGTCGCTGGCGATCAGGCGGCGAATTTTCTGCGCCTTGAGGTAATAGGCATCGTAATAGCCGTGGGACAGCACATAGGTGCCGATCAGGATGCGACGCTTGACCTCGGCGCCGAAACCCTCGGCCCGCGTCTTGCTGTACATGTCCACCAGATCGGCGTATTCGGCGGCACGATGGCCGTAGCGCACGCCATCGAAGCGGGAGAGGTTGGAGCTGGCTTCGGCGGGGGCGATCACGTAATAGGCGGGCACCGAGAGGCCGGAGTTGGGCAGGCTGATGTTCACCGTGGTGGCGCCAAGCGCACGATACTGCGCCAGCGCTGCTTCCACCGCGACGCGCACGTCGTCATCCATGCCTGGCCCGAAGAATTCGCGCGGCAGGCCGATGCGCAGACCCGCCAGCGGTTGGTCCAGGTCGCGGGCATAGTCTTCGGCGGGGTGGGCCAGTGAGGTGGAGTCGCGCTCGTCGAATCCGGCCATGGCGGAGAGCAGCCAGGCGCAGTCCTCGGCGGACTTGGCCATCGGGCCGGCCTGGTCGAGGGAGGAGGCGAAGGCAATCATGCCGTAGCGGGAACACAGGCCGTAGGTGGGCTTGAGCCCGGTGAGCCCGCACAGGCTGGCCGGCTGACGGATCGAGCCGCCGGTATCGGTGCCGGTCACCACTGGCGCCAGACGCGCCGCCACGGCAGCCGCGGAGCCACCCGAGGAGCCGCCGGGGACACGGTTCGTATCCCAGGGGTTCCTGACCGGGCCGAAATGGGAGGTTTCGTTGGACGAGCCCATGGCGAATTCGTCCATGTTGAGCTTGCCCAGGGTGACCATCCCCGCCGCCTTGAGCCGGGCAACGACGGTGGCGTCGTAAGGGCTGACAAAATTGGAGAGCATTTTCGAGCCGCAGGTGGTGAGCCAGCCTTCGGTACAGAAAATGTCCTTGTGGGCGAGGGGAATGCCCAGCAGCGGCCCCGTTTCACCCGCCGCGCGGCGGGCATCCATCCTGGCGGCCTGATCCAGCGTTTTGTCCCGATCCAGGGTGATGAAGGCGTTGAAGGACGGATTGAGCCGTTCGATCCGGTCAAGAAACAGGGTGGCCAGTTCGACGGCGGAGACTTCCCGGGCCGCCAGGGCCGTGGACAGCGCCTTGAGGGAGGCGTTTTCGAGGCGCACGCTCATTCAATCACCCTGGGCACGAGATACAGGCCTGCCTCGGTTTCGGGCGCCACCTGGTGAAAATCTTCCCGGCGATCGGATTCGGTCACCGTGTCGGGTCGCAGACGCTGCACCACATCGACGGCATGGGACATGGGTTGAATCCCGTCGGTATTGACGGCCTGCAACTGCTCGATGAAGCCAAGAATGCCGTTGAGCTGGTCGCGGGTGCTTTCCGCTTGTGCCGGGGACAGTTCGATACGGGCCAGCCGGGCAATGCGGCCAACCTCTTCAAGACTCAAGGACATGGGAATTTGGGGCGATTTACAAGCGCGTTAGGGTATCATAAGCGCCATTTCCGCCCTAGCCCCGCATCCCGCGGGGTTGCAAAAACTTCCCGAAAGATCAAGATGTTCGGTTTTCTCCGTTCCTATTTTTCCAATGATCTCGCCATCGATCTGGGTACCGCCAACACCCTGATCTACGTGCGCACCCGTGGCATCGTGCTCGACGAACCTTCCGTGGTGTCGATCCGCACCGAAGGCGGCCCCAACGCCAAAAAAACCATCCAGGCCGTGGGCCATGCCGCCAAGGTGATGCTGGGCAAGACCCCCGGCAACATCATCGCCATCCGCCCCATGAAGGATGGCGTGATCGCCGATTTCACGGTCACCGAGCAGATGCTCAAGCAGTTCATCAAGAAGGTGCATGATTCGCGCCTTTTCAGCCCCAGCCCGCGCATCATCATCTGCGTGCCCTGCGGTTCCACCCAGGTGGAGCGCCGCGCCATCCGCGAATCCGCACTGGGTGCGGGCGCCAGCCAGGTGTATCTGATCGAGGAACCGATGGCCGCGGCCATCGGCGCCGGCCTGCCGGTATCGGACGCCACCGGCTCGATGGTGGTGGATATCGGTGGCGGCACCACCGAGGTTGGCGTGATCTCCCTGGGCGGCATGGTGTATGCCGGCTCGGTGCGGGTTGGCGGCGACAAGTTCGACGAGGCCATCATCGCCTACATCCGTCGCAATTACGGCATGCTGATCGGCGAGACCACCGCGGAGCAGATCAAGAAGGGAATCGGCTCCGCCTTCCCGGGTTCCGAAGTCAAGGAACTGGAGGTCAAGGGCCGTAACCTGGCCGAGGGCATTCCCCGCTCCTTCACCATTTCCTCCAATGAAATCCTCGAAGCGCTGACCGATCCCCTGAACCAGATCGTTGGTGCCGTGAAGGTGGCCCTGGAGCAGACCCCGCCCGAACTGGGCGCGGATATTGCCGAAAAGGGCATGGTGCTGACCGGTGGCGGCGCTCTGCTGCGCGATCTGGATCGCCTGCTGATGGAGGAAACCGGCCTGCCGGTGCTGGTGGCCGACGATCCGCTGACCTGCGTGGTGCGGGGTTCTGGCATGGCGCTGGAAAAGATGGACAAACTCGGCAGTATTTTCGCCAACGAATAATCCCGGCCTCCATTAGCTTGCGGGATCGCGCCTGGTGCGCATCCTGCAGGTAGGGAGAGGGACTGCAGCCTTGATGAATGTCGTTGGTCACACGCCACCACCGTTCTTCAAACGGGGCCCGGCGCCGCTCGCCCGGCTGACCTTTTTTGTCGCGCTTTCCGTGCTGTTGCTGGTTGCCGACCTGCGCTTCCATACTCTGGAATGGATGCGGCTGGGACTGGCTACCGCTGCCTGGCCCCTGCAGCAGGCAGCCTATTTGCCGGTGGAGGCGGGTAGCGATCTGGAGCAGTATTTCAGGCGTCTCACAACCTTGCAGGGGGAAAACCAGAATCTCCATCATCAGCAGCTGGAAACGGCGGGCCTGCTCCTGCGGCAACACTACCTCGAAGATGAAAACAGGCGTTTGCGCACCCTGCTCGACATGCAGGCGCATTTGCCGGTGACGGGACAGGTGGCGGATATCCTCTATTCGTCCCGGGATCCCTTCTCGCACCGGGTGGTGATCAACAAGGGGATGCAGCAGGGAATGGAGGATGGCCAGGCGGTGATCGACGAGCTCGGAGTCATCGGCCAGGTGACCCGGGTATTTCCGCTGACGGCGGAAGTGACCCTGCTCACCGACAAGGACCAGGCGATTCCCATCCAGATCCAGCGCAACGGATTGCGCGCCGTGCTCGCCGGCGCCGGCAATGGCATGATGGAGCTGCGTTTTCTCGCCGCCAATGCCGAAGTCCGGGTGGGCGACATACTGGTCACCTCGGGGCTCGATGGAGTCTATCTGCCCGGCCTGCCGGTGGCCCGGGTGGTGAAGATCGACCGCGACCAATCCTTTTCCTTCGCCCGCATCCAGTGCGCACCGATCGGTGGCGTCGAACGTCACGGCCAGGTGCTGGTGCTGGGACATCGGGAAGCACTGCCGCCCCGCCCCGAGGAACCCGTCGGACCCGCGGACACGGTACGCGGCAAACGTTCACGGCGCCACTGACATGCAGCCGATCCATATCTCCAGACGTATCCTGCGACCGGTCCGGCCCTGGTTCATCGTTCTGTCGATGTTTGCGGCCCTGCTGGTCAACATGATTCCCCTCGGCCACTTTCCCCTGATGCCGGACTGGGTGGCGCTGGTGCTGGTGTTCTGGTGCATTCACCAGCCCTTCAAGGTGGGAATGAGTGCGGGCTTCTTCCTGGGCATCGCCATGGATGTGGCGGATGGGAGTGTCATGGGGCAGCATGCCCTCGCCTACGTCCTGCTTGCCTATTTTGCGGCGGGCCTGTCACGCCGCATCCTGTGGTTTTCCATGGCCCAGCAGAGCCTGCACATTTTGCCGATGCTGCTGGGCAGCCAGCTGGTCATGCTCGCTGCCCGCATGGTGTCGGGTGGCGTTTTCCCCGGCCTGACCTGGCTGTTCTCCAGCCTGATCGGAACCCTGCTCTGGCATCCCCTGAATTATGTTCTGCTCCTGCCCCAGTTCCAGCCCACGGAGCGGGACGAGAACAGGCCGATATGAGCCGGTTGTATTGTCGCCGCAGGGGAACTCTTCCGGGGCAGGGATGTGTCTGAGGCTGGCTAATGGAATTCGCGAATCCTCAGGAAGGTATCGAACGTTTTCGCCGCCGCCTCGGCGTGGCGGCGCTGTTTGTGCTGTTCTGCTTCGGGCTGCTGATTCTGCGCTTCATCTGGCTGCAGATTGTCCAGTACGACTACTACCAGACCCGCGCCGAGGACAACCGCATTTCCCTGGTGCCGATCGTGCCCAATCGCGGCCTGATCGTGGACCGCAACGGCGAGGTTCTGGCCCGCAATTACTCGGCCTATACGCTCGAGATCGCACCTTCCAAGGTCAGGGATCTGGATGCGGTGATCGATGGCCTGTCCCGGATCATCGATATCCAGCCCAAGGACCGCAAGCGTTTCTACAAGATGCTGGACGAGTCGAGGAACTTCGACACCCTGCCGATCCGCAACCGGCTCACCGACGAGGAGGTGGCGAAGTTCACCGCCTACCGCTACCGTTTTCCGGGTGTGGAGATCAAGGCGCGCCTGTTCCGCCAGTATCCTTATGGCGCCTTTGCCTCCCACCTCCTGGGCTATATCGGTCGCGTGACCGATCGTGATCTGGACAAGATCGAGGATCAGGATCAGGAAGACAACTATCGCGGCACCCTGCATTTCGGCAAGACAGGGCTGGAGCAGCATTACGAGTTCGAGTTGCATGGCACTACCGGTTTCGAGCAGGTGGAGGTAGACGCGGGCGGGCGGGCGGTGCGCTCGCTGGCCCGCATCGCACCCATCGCCGGCAACAATCTCACCCTGACGGTGGATGCCCGGCTGCAGCAGGTGGTGGAAAAGGCTTTTGGCGACCGGCGTGGAGCTCTGGTCGCCATCGATCCTGCCACTGGCGGCATTCTCGCTCTGGTTTCGATGCCCAATTACGATCCCAATCTGTTTGTCGATGGCATCGATCCCGGAAACTGGGAGATGCTCAATACCTCACCCGACAAACCCATGGTTAACCGGGCGCTGAATGGCGCCTATCCGCCCGGTTCGACCTTCAAGCCCTACATGGCGCTGGCGGCACTCGAACTGGGCAAGCGCCGCCCCGAACAGGCCATTCACGATCCGGGGTTCTTCAATTTCGGCGGCCATCAGTTTCGCGACGACAAGAAGGGCGGCCACGGCTATGTGGACATGTACACCTCTATCGTTCAGTCCTGCGACACCTATTACTACATGCTGGCGAACGATATGGGAATTGACAATATTTCCAGCTTCATGGCCCAGTTCGGCTTCGGTCAGCCGACCGGTGTCGATATCGATGGCGAATCCCGTGGCGTGCTGCCGTCGCAGGCATGGAAACGGCAGCGGTTCAAACGTCCGGAACAGCAGAAATGGTATGCCGGAGAGACGATTTCAATTGGTATCGGCCAGGGCTACAACGCCTACACACCGATCCAGCTGGCCCAGGCCATTGCCACGCTGGCAAACAATGGCGTGATGTATCGCCCCCATCTGGTCAAATACATCACCGACACCCGCACCGGGAAGCAGACCGTGATCGAGCCCACGCCGATCCGGACCATTGCGCTCAAGCCCGAAAATATCGAGATCATCAAGCGCGCCCTGGTGGGCGTCAACAAGGAAGGCACCGGCGCCCGCGCCTTTGCCGGCGCAGAGTATGTTGCCGCCGGCAAGACCGGTACCGCCCAGGTGTTTTCCTACAAGGGGGCCGAACACAAGACCGAGCACATGCAGGCCAATCTGCGCGATCACGCCCTGTACATCGCCTTCGCTCCGGCCGATGCACCCAGGATCGCGCTGGCGGTTCTGGTGGAGAACGGCGGCTTCGGTGCCCAGGCCGCCGCGCCGATTGCCCGCCAGGTTTTCGATTATTACCTGCTGGGCAAGCTGCCCAAGGAACCAGCCAAAGCCGACGAGGACGGGGGTGACTGATGAAAGATGTGCTGTCCCGTTTCTGGATGCGCCTGATCGAGCCGATCGATGTTCCGCTGATGGGATTCACGGGCCTCCTGATGGCCATTGCACTGCTGGTGCTGGGCAGCGCCTCGCCCGAACGCCTGCCCGCGCAAATGCTGAATATTTTCGCCGCCCTGGTGGTGATGCGCCTTGCCGCCCAGATTCAGCCACAGCGGCTGATGCATCTGGCGCTGCCCATGTATGCCATAGGAATCCTGTTGCTGGTGGCTGTCGCCCTGTTCGGCGATATTTCCAAAGGGGCGCGCCGCTGGCTCA
This sequence comes from Pseudomonadota bacterium, assembly GCA_018241695.1. Lineage (GTDB taxonomy): Bacteria > Pseudomonadota > Gammaproteobacteria > Burkholderiales > Rhodocyclaceae > Denitratisoma. The sequence continues at coordinate 152,067 of JAFEDH010000004.1, forward strand.
ATCTTGGCTTCATGCGCATCCAGCCTTCCGAACTGATGAAGGTGGCGATGCCGCTCATGCTGGCCTGGTATTTCCAGAAACGCGAACCCCTGATCCGCTTCCGCGACTATGGTGTGGCCGCATTGTTGCTGCTGGTGCCGGTCGCCCTGATCGCGCGTCAGCCTGATCTCGGTACTGCCATCCTGGTCCTGGCCGCCGGTTTTTATGTCATCTTTTTCGCCGGCCTGCCGTGGAAGGTGCTGATTGCGCTGCTGCTTGCCGCCGCCGCCGCCGCTCCCCTGGCCTGGAGCCATCTCCATGATTACCAGCGGGCCCGGGTAATGACCCTGTTCGATCCCGAGTCCGATCCGCTGGGCAAGGGATTTCACATCATCCAGTCCACCATCGCCATCGGCTCCGGTGGCTTTTTCGGCAAGGGATGGGGACAGGGTACCCAGGCCCAGCTTGAATTCATTCCCGAGCGCCACACCGATTTCATCTTTGCCGTGATCGGCGAGGAGTTCGGGCTGTTCGGCAATGTCATCCTGCTGGGGATGTACGCGCTGCTCATCGCCCGCGGCCTGATGATCGCCGCCAATGCTCCGACGCTGTTCACCCGTCTGCTGGCGGTATCCATCACCCTGGTCTTTTTCACTTACGCCTTTGTCAACATGGGCATGGTGAGCGGCATCCTGCCTGTGGTGGGCGTCCCCTTGCCCCTAGTGAGCTATGGCGGTACCGCGCTGGTGACGCTCTTCTTCGGGATCGGCATCCTGATGAGCGTGCACAAGCACCGGATGCTGGTGCAGAAGTAACTCCGCGCCACCCGGAACGGGAGTCCTCACAAGGAGTCAGCACATGGAGCCTGATCGCCGTCAGTTTCTGAAAGTGGTTGCAAGGAAAGGCATGGGCGCCGCCGCGCTGGCAACGTTACCCGCCACCATTCTCGAAGCGCTTGCGATTCCCGCACACAACGAAACCGGGTCGATCGACGATGTGAAGCACATCGTCATCCTGATGCAGGAAAACCGCTCGTTCGATCACTACTTCGGGACGATGCGCGGAGTGCGCGGATTCGGCGACCCCAAGACGATTCCCATGGAAAGCGGGAAGCCGGTCTGGTTCCAGAACGACGGGATCCGGGATGTGGTGTCGTTCCATCTCGACATGGAGCACATGAATGCGCTCAAGATCAACACCACCGCCCATTTTTTTGCCGACGCGCAAGCGGCCTGGAATCAGGGCAAGTTCGGTTTCTGGCCCAAGTACAAAATCGATCTCGTGACGGGGAAGGCCGATGGCCTGTGCATGGGGCATTATTCACGTCAGGAACTGCCTTTCCAGTTCGCGCTGGCCGAGGCCTTCACGATCTGTGACCAGTACCACTGCTCGGTCCAGTCGGGCACGGACCCCAACCGGATTGTTTTCTTTTCGGGTGCCGGATTCAACCCGGAACTGCGGGCGCAGGGCATCAACAGCACCGATGCCGATTCGGAACCCAACAATCTGCGTTGCTGGGTCCGCGGGAAATGGCCGACGCCGGGCTATACCTACCAGGGTTCGTCATTCAGGTGGCCCAGCATCCCCGATGTTCTGCAGGCGGCGGGAATCAGCTGGCGCATCTATCAGGATCCGAACAATAATTTTTTAGGATTGATGCACGGAGCACTGGCCTTCGAGAGCTTCCGCAGCGCCAAGCCCGGGTCCGACATTTATAGAAATGGCATGAGCCATTGGTCCCTGGAGGATTTGAAGCGCGACGTTCAAAACAACCAGCTGCCGGCAGTCTCATGGATACTGCCCTCGCAGGCAACCTGCGAGCATCCGGCCGGATCCAGTCCGGTGGCCGGTGCGGACTTCACCCGCCAGATACTGGATGCCTTGACGGCGAATCCGGAGGTATGGAGCAAAACCGTTCTGTTCATCACCTTTGATGAAAATGACGGCTTCTTCGACCATGTTCCTCCGCCCGCGATCCCTTCGTATAACAAGGATGGGACCCTGGCCGGCAAATCGACCATGCCATTGGACGGGATGTATTTCCAGGCGGACGGAGAGATGGAAACAGATTCGTCCCTCACGGGAACGCAGGGTGGAAAACGAACCATCCAGTATCTGGACGCGCGGGATTCCATCAGTGGAAATCTCCGTCCCTGGGGCCTGGGGCCGCGTGTGCCGATGTACGTCGTTTCGCCGTGGAGCAAGGGCGGGTGGGTGAGTTCGCAGGTGTTCGATCACACCTCCGTTGCCCGGTTCATCGAGAAGCGGTTCAATCTCGTGATTCCCGCGATCACGCCCTGGCACCGTGCGGTCTGCGGAGATCTGACATCGGCATTCGATTTCGTCTCGCCGAACGATTCCACGTTCCCCGAATTACCGGATACGACCCGCTATGCCGCGCTTGAAGCGGCCCAGAGCCGGCTGCCCCGGGCCGCACCTCCGCCCGATGTGGCCGTGCCTCCGGCACAGGAGACGGGAGTTCGCCCATCTCGCGCCACACCGTATGAATTGCATGTGGATGAAATGCCGCTGCCGGCCGGAGGCGTCGGGCTCAGGTTGCGCAACACGGGTCAGCAGGGTGCGGTGCTGCACGTGTACGACAAGCTGCATCTGGACCGAATCCCGAGGCGCTATACCGTCGAGGCAGGGAAGGAGATCGAGGACGATTACTGGAGCATGGCCAACCGGAACGACGGGCACCATGATCTGGAGATCCATGGCCCCAATGGCTTCCTGCGTGTGCTTTCCGGTCCGCTGGCCGAAGCTTCCGGCGGCCTGCAAGCTCTCGTTCAATATGATCGACCGGGCGTGTGCCTGAAGCTCCGGCTGATCAATCACACACGGAAAGCCATCCGCATCGAGCTGATCGAAAACGCCTATCTCGATCCGCAGTGGATCCGGATGACGGTCGTACCGGGTGGCACTGTCGACAAGCGGATCAGCCTTAAAAAATCACACCGCTGGTACGACCTCAGGCTGCGCAGTGCCGAAGGATATTTCCGCCGGTTCGCGGGGTGCCTGGAGACCGGTGTGCCCGGTATTTCCGACCCTGCCATCGGCCATGTGCGGACAGCGACATAGGAGCGGGTGGAGCGGGAATCCGGGGATAAAAAATACAGCAGTGATGGTGCGAACCCTACGCTGCCTGCCGGACCCGGTTGGCACGAATCAGGCGGCCCGGGAGTTCGCCCGTGGGCTGGCCGTTGCGATACACCACACGGCCATCCACCACCGTCGCCGCATAGCCTTGTGCATGTTGTATCAGGCGTTTGCCACCCGCCGGGAGATCATGACTGAGGTGGGGTGGATGCAGGTGCAGACGCTCGAAGTCGATGATATTGAGATCGGCCTTGTAGCCTTCGGCGACCAATCCCCGATCGTTCAGTCCCACCAGCAGTGCGGTCTTCCGCGACAATCCGTGCACCAGCTGTGGCAGGGGTATTTTCCCCGCCGGACGATCGCGACCCCAGTGCATCAGGGCGAAGGTGGAGTAACTACCATCGCATATCGTTGCACAGTGGGCGCCGCCATCGCCAAGCCCGGGTACCACATCGGGATGGCGGAATATTTCTCCGATGGCATCCAGATTGCCATCGGCGTAGTTCGCCATGGCCAGATAAAGCATCTGTCCGCGTGATCCTTCGAGCATCAGGTCGTAGGCCAGTGATTCGGGCGTGATGCCCAGCGTCTGAGCCCGTCCGGCGATGCTGTCCTGCCACGGTTGTTCGTAGCGGGGTGGATCACCGAGCTGGAACATGTGATCGAAATCGCGCACCATGCGTCCGAGGACGAGGGCCGGATCCGGGTCGACCGGTTCGGCCAGGATGCGTGTCCGGGTTTCTGGATCGCGCAGCCGGCGCAGGCGCTCCTCGAAAGGCAGCGTGGAGAGTTCCCGGTACGTTGCCGTGGAGTAGAACGGATTGAGCGTCAGTTCGTGGCCCAGCATCATGCCGATGCCGCGTGGCAGAACCTGCCCCTTGATGGTCAGGCCATCCCGGTTGGCCTCGGCCAGTTCGTCGAGCAGGCGTCGCCAGTGATAGGGCGGCGAATTACCGGTGCCGATGGAAAATGTCAGCGGACGGCCCGCGGTACGGGCGATGGAAATCATGTGCGCCAGCGTGGCGCCCGGCTGATGAATGTCTTCGACGATCTGGAAAACGCCGGCATTGCGTTTTTTGAGCACGCCGGCGAGAGCCTGCAGTTCCTCGTCCGACGAATCCAGGGTCGGGATCGGCTTGCCATCGCTGGAACGGTGAAAGATGGTTTTCGAGGTGGCGATGCCCAGGGCACCTGCCGCGAGGGCCTCATCGAGCAGCGCGCACATGCGCTGGAGATCGTCCGTCGTGGCCGGTTCGCGGTTGGCACCACGCTCACCCATGACATACACGCGCAGGGCGGCGTGAGGCAGGTAGCAGGCGATATCCATGTCGTATTGGCGCTGCGCCAGCACGTCCAGATAATCGGGAAAGGTTTCCCAGTTCCAGGGCAGCCCCTGGGTCAGCACCGGATAAGGGATATCCTCGACGCCTTCCATCAGGCGCACCAGGGTATTGCGATCTTCGGGACGGCAGGGGGCGAAACCCACGCCGCAGTTGCCGATCACACATGTGGTGACACCATGGGCCGCCGAGGGCACCAGCCGGTTTTCCCAGGTGACCTGGCCGTCGTAATGCGTATGGACGTCCACGAACCCGGGGGTGACCAGATGCCCGGTGGCATCGATTTCCTCCCGTCCGCGCGCCAGCCCGTCCGCAACGGCTGCGATGCTTCCTCCGGTGATACCGACATCGGCCCGGACGGGCGGGTTCCCGCTTCCATCCAGCAGGGTGCCGCCACGAATGACAAGATCGAATGTGGTCATTGCAGATCTCCTTGTCGTTTCATCATTAAATGATGCGGCCCATAGAAACACTTCCCCGAATAGTGCTGCGCTGAACGATGCGAATTTGATCCATGGGATGGCCGCTGGCGGAGTGCATGGTCCGGCGGTTATCCCAGAGCATGATGTCGTTGTTTTCCCAGTTGTGAATGTATTGATACTTGGGTTGCAGCGTGTGATCAATCAATTGCTGTATCAAGGCATCGCTTTCGACACCAGGAAGACCAAGAATACTCTGGATGTTGAGCGTGCTTACATTGAGGATTTTCCGCCCGGTATCAGGGTGTGTCCAGACCAGAGGGTGAGCTACGGGGGGATAGCTGGGATAGTCCGTACGGCGTGTCACAACCCGTTTTCCTCCTGGATTGTTGAATCGCATATCGGCCAGATCGGTGGTGAAGTGATAGCACGCTTCCAGATGCTGGATTCGATATTTGGTTTCCGGGCCAAGATCGTCGTAGGCCGCTGCGGTATCTACCCAGCCGGTTTGCCCACCTGTGGCAGTTTTTTGCACCATGCGCAGCAATGCGCCTGCATTGGGCGTGGTCGTAAAAGCCAGGTCGGTGTGCCAGGGAATACGGCCATAGGTGGAAACCCCATCGTATTCATAGACCGGACCGACGGGGCCATTCTGGTTGGTAAGAAGAATTAAATCCGGATAACCAGGCATGCGGAATTTTTCGAGGGGATGTTGTTCCAACTCTCCGAAGCACTTGCTCAGTTCGATCAGGGCTTCCGGAGAGGTACCAACGCCACGAAAGAGCACGATGCCAACGTCAAGCCACAGCGTCTTTAGGTCTTGAGCGGTTTTTTCTGCAATCGGCCCATCAATTCGTAGGCCGAGAACTTCGGCGCCAATCCCTGCGTTCAGGGGGCGATGAGTAAATGCCATATTGATCTCCTATGCATTGAATTCCGGTAAGGCACCGGGATCAGCGCAATATAGGGATCGTGGAGCGGGAGTACATGATACAAATGTATTACTCTCGATCTTGACCAGCCTCAAGCGAGGTCGGCACTGCCCATCAGAAGGCTGACGAGGCTGCTTTGGCGGGTTACACCTGTTTTGGCAAAAATGGACGACAAGTGAACGCGGGCCGTATTTTTGGTGATGCCGAGGGTTTGTGCACTTTCAGAGAGTGTCATGCCTTTGCACAGTGTATGGGCCAGGGCGGATTCGGCTGGGGTAAGTCCGAAGAGTTGCCGCGAGAGATCTTTTGCCAGAAGGGTTTTTTGCTCTGGATCTTTCACTGTCAGGGCGAGCCCAATGCGACGTTCCTCATCTAAGCCGTCAGGGGAGAGCAGCGGTGTGACCGAGAGATGAAGATCGGCGCGTGCAGATGATCGACGCAAGCGAATGAAGGCCGGAAAATCTGACTCGTCGAAAGATCGCTTTCCAGTGACGGCCTGCAATGCATTGTCAATGGCGGTGGATAGCCTCGTTTGGGAATCAGGATCGGTAGCGTGTAACCCTTCACGGGAAAAATGCAGGCCATCCTTTTGTGAAACGATGCTGTCAGCGATACGATTCATGCGGAAAACGTTGCCTTGCATATCCATAAGAATGGTACCGACTTGTTGTCGGGTCACTGTATCTGTATAGAAATGCTGCTCCAGCTGCATGCTGTTGATCCGGGTATACATCCTCAGAGCGTGCTTGAAATGAGGTACCACCGCCTGGCATATCTGCCGCTCTCTGGCTGAAAATGGGGGGGCTTCCGGTGGGCGACAGACTCTCAGACGACACAGCGAGTAGTCATCACCCCGAATCTGTACTCCCAGCATGTGGTGAATTCCGAAAGGCTCCATCCAGCGTTGATAGAAGTCACTGGCAACCCACTCACTTGCGAGCATCAACTGATTGACATCAACCACTCGGTCTTCAGGGATGGGATCGAAAACATCAGGCGAGAAAAAGCCGAAGTGTGTCATGTCATCTCGGGTGAGTCCCTGATTGTCCTTGCGGGCCACCACAATGAAAGCTCGCTGGTGGCGGGTGGCAGGACGTATGACCAGTGCCACCGGATAGGCATTCAGAAGCTCACGCATAGCTGTGGCAAATGTGAGCCAAGGCGGATTTTCCATCACGCCACGGTAGATCAGCGATATCAGATCGGAAAATTGCACAGCCCCGGGGGACAATTTTTCGTCTGCTTGTAGCCCGGCATTTTTGGCAGGTGTGGGGTGATTGGACATCACAATGAAAAGCGCTTGATGAAAAGAATGGCCTGTTTCAGATTATTTCCAGGCCAGCTTACCACCCGGAAAATATTGTCAACATCCTTTCGGCAAGCCGGAATACGGGCCACGGAAGAAAATCTTGGGTGGCCTGTACACCACTTCTCTACCTAACGTAAAATTTGATTGCATTAGATTAGTACCGTTTTATTCGGGTAGGATAGCTGACGCCGGGCTGACTACGGCCCTTCCGCAGAGAAGGGGGTCAATCCGGAGGATCCGGCCTCGTGGCGGGTTCGAACCAAATCACTCGGGAGGAAATCATGTTCGTTACCGCCGACTTCAAGCCGGTTGCCAAGCTTTTGCCATTCCTGATCGCAGTTTCCCATCTTCCGCTTGCACTGGCCGATGGTGCCCAGTTGGAAGAAGTCATCATCACCGCCCAGAAACGGGCGGAAAATCTGCAGGATGTGCCGATTTCCGTGCAGGCTCTGGATTCCAGCGCCCTGGAAAAAAACTCGATAACGAACCTGTCCGATCTGCGCGCGCTCGCGCCAGGGATGACCATCAATACCTATCCTCTCGCGCAGGGCGCCACCTTGCAGATGAACATCCGTGGCAGCCAGCCTTTTGCGACAGACGTTTCCCTGGATTCTGCGGTAGCGATTCATATCAACGGGGTATACATCGCTCGTCCGGACGGGATCAATCAGGTGACAGCAGCGGATCTGGAGCGTGTCGAAATCCTGAAGGGACCCCAGGGCACCCTGGTGGGGCGTAACGCTGCGGCAGGTGCGGTCAATATCATTACCGCCAAGCCCACTTTTGATGGCTTCCATTTCAAGCAGCAGGTCACCCTGGCGACCCGGGGCCAGCTGACATCCAAGACATCGGTCAATCTTCCGGTCAGCGATACGCTGGCACTGAGAGCTTCCTACATCCATGTCGCCAAGGATGAACCGGACAACGGTGTCAAGAACAACGGTACGGGCCCCGAGGTGGGCACTCAGACTGCCGATGCATGGCGTCTGGATTTACGCTGGAAGCCAGCGGGCAATGTGACCGTGGATTACGGCTACGATTATTCCAAAACCAGCATGCGGGATCAGCCCTTCCAGTGCCTGGGCCCTTCTCCGCTTACTTTCAACCGGCCGGACTGCACCAAGAACTACACCGGAACCGTGACCTCCTTCGGCTCTCTGCCGGAATCCCAGATCGAGGCCCAGGGCCATACGCTTACCGTGGCCTGGGATGCCAGTGAAACCCTGACGGTCAAATCCATCACCGGTTACCGCAAGCTGGACGAAACCTTCTACACCAACATGATTTCGTCGCCGGGCAACTTCGTGTACACCTCGGCGGTTCCGCCGGGATTCTCCGGCATGCCCGGCGGGGTGCTGGGCAGCACCCTCGCCCGTGCGGTGGCGTTGCCTGCGGCGGCAAACGGCAATATCGTCACCCAGGATCAGGTTTCGGAGGAAGTGCAATTCCTCGGCAAGCCCACCGAGTTCTTCAACTATACGGCGGGCCTGTACTACTTCCAGGAAAAGGGCGCCATGGTTCGCTCGACCTTCAGCTGGATTCCCAACCGCAATCTGGGTCCGGGCCTGGGCGGCAACAACAACCTGCTTGCCTGGGCACTACCGATAAATTTCCATGCCCGGAACACTTCCTGGGCAATTTTCGGCCAGTTCAGCTGGCGGCCTGATATCTTGGGGCGCAAACTGGAGATCATTCCGGGCATCCGTTACACACGGGATACCCGCGACATGAGCATGCAAAGGCCGGGCAGCGTCAGCTATATGCTGAACAATCCCTTCGCACTTGCCGGGTTCCTTCCCGGAGTTCCCGCAGGCACCACGCTGACGCAGCTGGGCCCGGTGGGAGGTGCGGTGTCTTACGGAAATTCCCGCAGTTTCAGCAAGAGCACGCCCAGTCTGGTCGCGCAATACCATATTGACGATGACACGATGGTGTATGCCAAGCTGGTGCGCGGCTATCGTTCCGGAGGATATTCCACCAACGATAGTGATCCCGTGCGCGCTGCTGCCGGCTTTGCTCCGGAGACGGTGACCTCGCAGGAGATCGGCTTCAAGGGCGAGTTCATGGATCGTCGCCTGAGAACGAACTTTGCCCTCTACGAGATGAAGTACGACAACCAGCAGATGACCATCGCCACGGGTGTCGGGGCGACCTACAACTCGGCCATTCTCAATGCGGGCAAATCCACGACCCAGGGTTTCGAGCTCGATCTGGCGTTCGCCGCCACCGAGCGGCTCCGTCTGGGCTTCAGCTGGGCTCACATGAAGCTCACCTATGACCAGATCATCGATCCCATCCCGACCAGCCCCACTTACGGCCAGAACGTCGCCAGCCGCTTCTTCCGGGTACTGCCGAAGGACAGCTATACCGCCAGCATGGATTATCGTTTCCCGTCCTTCGGCTTGCCTGGCAAGCTGGACGGGCACCTCGATTATGCCCGTGTGGATGCGCAGTCCGGTGGAACGATCGATGCCTCGGTCGCGCCCAAGTATCAGCTGAATACCGGCTACCTGCCTTCCCCGTCCGATCTGGTCGGCTGGGGGCTGACGCCGGCCTACAGCATCTGGAATGGTCGTCTGGCACTCAATGGAATTCCCGTCGGCCCCAACAATGCCGGCGACCTGAGTGTCGCGCTCTGGGTCAAGAACCTCACCGACAAGAAATATCTTTCGTATGTGATGGGAGGAGATGCGTTCATGGGTACCGGCGGCACGAGCTTCGGCCTCTGGGGTCAGCGCCGCACGGTGGGTGTGGACGTGATCTACCGCTACTGATCGATCCCTTTCTTTTTGTTGCACATCCTGCCCTCCGCCCGGAGGGCATTTTTTTGTGGGGTGCGGATCGTCCTACAATCCCTTTCCGCTCTCACACGGCGGGTATCGATGTGGCAACGGAGAAGGAAAGATGATGGATGTGGCGGAAAAAATCCGGCGGTTCAATGCGGGTCGCGATCCGGAACGGCTGGCGATGAAGCTGCAGAAGATGCGCAGCAATCCCTTCATCTTCCTGCGCGGCACCTGCCATCTTTTTTACGATGCCCTGCCCCGCCACGAGATTTTCTCGCATGCCCCGGTCACCTGGATCTGCGGTGACCTGCACCTGGAAAATTTTGGCAGCTACAAGGGCGACAATCGTCTGGCCTATTTCGACATCAACGATTTCGATGAAGCGGTTCTCGCCCCCTGTACCTGGGATCTGGTGCGGTTTCTCGTCAGTGTGCAGCTCGGCATGCAGGATCTCTCTGTCAATGAAAGGGAAATCGGGCTGTTGTGCCAGACCTTTGTAGACGCCTATTCGGCCGCGCTGCATGAGGGCAAGGCACGCTGGATCGAGCGAGAAACGGCGACCGGTCTGGTCGAGGATTTGTTGCAGAACCTGAGCCTGCGCAGCCGGCAGAAATTTCTCGATTCGCGGACCGAGCCCAAGGCTCGCGGCCACCATCGCGCCATCCGCTGCGATGGCAGGAAGGCGCTTCCCGCAAACGATGCGGACCGCATCCGGATCGAGGCTCTGCTGAGCACGCTGTCGCATACCCGGGAGAACCCGGATTTCTACCGTGTCATCGATGTGGCCCGCCGCATTGCCGGCACCGGCAGCCTGGGAGTTGCGCGCTACATCATCCTGGTGGAAGGCAAGGGCTCGCCGGATGCCAATTACCTGCTCGATCTCAAAGAGGCCGTGCCTTCTTCCCTGCTGCCCTGCCTCAAGACAAGGCAGCCCGTCTGGCGATCCGAGGCCGAGCGGGTGGTGACACTGCAAAACCGGATGCAGGCCATTTCGATGGCTTTTCTCCATGCGGTAGAAATGGATGGCAAGTGCTACATTCTGCGCGGCCTGCAACCCAGCGAGGATCGCGTCGACCTGAGCGCGTGGAATGGCAGGCTCCGGCGTCTGGAAGAAGTGATGATCAGCATGGGGCAGCTCACCGCCTGGGCCCATCTGCGCAGCGGGGGCCGGCAGGGATCGGCGAATGCCGATGTGCTGATCGGATTTGCCCAGGATAAAGCATGGCATCGCTCCCTGCTGGAGGTCGCAACACAATGTACTGCCAGGGTTACCCTCGACTGGAAGACTTATGCTGACGCCTACGATCACGGCTATTACCGTCCGGACTGACGACATTCGATGAAATCAGCCTCTCCCGCCTTCATTCTCGGATGCGGCATATTTCTCTCGTTGCTGGCCGGTTGCGGCTCTCAGCCGCCCCGTCCGGCCGTCGGGCGGGGCGAACCCGCAGCCGTGACACCACCGGCAACCGGAGCGTCATCCAGAAGGGCCGTGCCCGGCAAGCCGGCCTATGTCCTGAAAAAAGGAGGTGGCTACTATCAGGACGATGGTCCCGGCGAAAATCCGCCGGAAGATCTGGACAGCATCCCCGATGCGGTGCCCCGCATCGAGCCTTTGCATAAATTCGCCAACAACCCCTATTCGGTGCTGGGCAAGGACTATGTTCCTTTCCGGCAGATCGGCAACTACCGCATGCGCGGCATCGCGAGCTGGTATGGGCGCAAGTTCCATGGCCAGAAAACCTCGTCCGGCGAGGCTTACGACATGTACGCCATGACGGCGGCCCATCCGCTGCTGCCGATTCCTTCCTATGTCCGCGTGAGCAATCCGGCCAACGGGCGCACGGTGGTGGTGCGCGTGAACGATCGCGGCCCATTCCATGCGGACCGCATCATCGATCTTTCCTATACCGCCGCATGGAAACTGGGGCTGATCGGTAACGGCAGCGGCGAGGTGGTGGTGGAGAGCATCATGCCGGGAGACTACCTGCCACCTCTGGCGAGTGCGGCGGCGCCCACCCCCACCCCTGCTCCGGTGAACATGGCGCCGGTTGAGGATGATCCGGTACGGCGGCTTACCGAGCAAGCATCCTCCCGGAATGATGTGGGAATATCCTTTGCGTCATCCCCCCTGCCGGCGCCGGTGATCACAACGCCGGCCAGAGGCGTCTACCTGCAACTGGGGGCCTTCGGCAACGCAGACAACGCCGAAGCCTTTCGCAATCACATGAGCCGCGAACTCGACGGCGTGGTCGACACGGTCGCCATTTTCCCCGCCGGCAACCTGAACCGGGTGCAGGTGGGGCCCTATGCCAGCCGTGCCGCAGCGGAAGCCGCCGCCACCCGTATCGCCGCCGTGCTGGGGGCGAGGCCGAGCTTTTTCATCCGCTAGCGGTGTCCCGCTGTTGCGGAGGATTGCGCAGGTTCGGCGGATATTTGGATCGTGGCCCACACGATCCAGAGCATTTTCAACGAATGGGGGGGTGAAATGGCAGTGATTGATCTTGGTACCCTGCTGGAAATGAACGCGGATGAACGGGAAGCGATGAACCTCGAAGTCGGAAGGGTCTGGGATACCCAGCCGTGCGGGATGGAAGTGGTTTCCGGAAGCGATCAGGTTAACAAGGTTGATGAATTGAGGGCATTGAGGCAGGTCGACTGCCCCGAGATCTATCAAAAAATCGGTGGCATGGAAACAGGCCGGACGGTGGACACTGGAGGGTGTTTGCAGCGGATGTGCAAGCCTGCAGATAATCACTGCTGCACGAACCGGGCCTGCTCAACCGGCGTGACCCAGATCAGGCCATCGCCGATATGGCCGGTGGATGCGCAGGCCGTGATGCATTCCACGATTGCCGCCACGATTTCGTCGGGGGCCACGATTTCCAGTCGCACCTTGGCCGTGTAATCGGTCAGCTCTTCATGGATATCGTGGCGCGGCCCCAGGCGCGTCGGCGCGGAGAATCCCTCGACCCGGGAGATGGACATGCCGGGGAACCCAGGGAGTTTCCGCAGGGCATCGCGCACGGCGGGCAGTCTGCCGGGGCGGATGATGGCCTTGATTTCCTTCATGTGTTTTCTCCTCAGGCTTCAACCGGTTCGTCATCGAACCACTGGTACAGGGTGGGCAGCATCACCAGGGTCAATAGTGTCGAGGTGATGAGTCCGCCGATCACCACAATGGCAAGGGGACGCTGCACTTCTGATCCCGGTCCGGTGGCGAAGAGGAAAGGAATCAGACCCAACAGGGCCACGGTCGCCGTCATCATCACCGGGCGGAAGCGCAGGGTTGCGCCCTGGGTCACGGCGGCATCGACCGAGAGCCCTTCTTCGCGCAGACTGCGGATATAGGACACCAGCACCACGCCATTGAGCACCGCAATACCCCACAGGGCGATGAATCCCACCGATGCCGGTACCGAGAGATATTCGCCGGTAACAAACAGGCCGATCACTCCACCCAGGGAGGCAAAGGGCAGCACCAGAATGATCAGTGCCGCCATCTTGAGTGAGCCGAAGAGCAGGAACAGGAGAAAGAAAATGGCGCCGATGGTGACTGGAACGATGATGGCGAGATGCCCCAGGGCGCGTTCCATGTTCTGGAACTGGCCGCCCCACTCCAGGAAATAGCCCGCGGGCAATTTCACTTTCTGTGCGACCCGCTGTTGCAGCTCGGCGACGAAGCCACCCAGGTCGCGGTCCTTCACGTTGACGCCGATCACGATACGGCGCTTGCCCATCTCCCGGCTGATCTGGGCCGGACCATCCTGTATCTCGATGCGGGCGATGGATTCGAGAGGGACCTGGGCGCCATTGGGTGAGGCAAGGGCGAGATTGCGAATTGCCTCCACATCGTTCCGGAAGCGTTCGGGCAGGCGCACCACACCGGCGAAGCGGCGCTCGCCTTCGAAGATCTGGGTCGCCGCCTTGCCACCGATGGCGGTTTCGATCAGGTCGTGCACGTCGGCAGCATTGAGTCCGTGGCGGGCTATGGCCTGGCGGTCGATCTCGATCGAAAGATATTGCTGCCCTGTCACCCGCTCCACCCGCAGATCCGTGGCGCCCTGGATGGTCTGGGCGATCCGGGCGATGTCCTCGGCTTTTTTTCTCAGCACGCCAAGATCGTCACCGAAAATTTTCACTGCGATATCGGAACGCACGCCCGTCACCATTTCATCGATCCGGTCCGAGATCGGTTGCGCCATCACGACCTGGGTACCGGGAAGGGCACGGAGTTTTTCACGCATCGCGCTGGCGATGTCGTCCTGGGTCCAGCCACGGGGCCATTGCTCCCGGTCGGCAAGGCTGACGATGGGCGTGGATTCGTTCTGGCCCTGGGGATCGGCGGGTGATTCGCCACGGCCGACGCCGGAGACCGCAGACTTAACGCCGGGCACCTGCATCACCAGGCGCATGGCCTCCATTTCCATCTTGATCGATTCTTCCAGCGAGATATTGGGCACCCGGTTGATGCCGGGCACCACCGAGCCTTCCTTCATCTCCGGAATGAAGGCCGTGCCAAGAAAGGGAAACAGGATCAGGGTGCCGATCAACAGTCCGCCCGCCACCGCCAGGGTCTGGCCCCGGTGGGCCAGCGCCCAGTGCAACAGCCGCAGATAAGGGCGCTTCATGGCGGCGATGGCACGGGTATCGTGCTCGCCCTGGCCGTCGCCATGAAGCGGTACCCGGAGCAGATAGGAGGACAGCACCGGCGAAAGGGTGAGAGAGAGCACCAGGGAAATGAACAGGGCAATCGCGATGGTATAGGCCAGGGGCGCGAACATCTTACCTTCCATACCTTCCAGCGTCATCAGGGGCAGGAAGACCAGAATGATGATGCCCACACCGAAAATGACGGGAGTGGCCACTTCACGGACCGCATTGAACACCACCCGTGCCTTGGGCTCTCCGCCGGTGTTGCGGCCCAGATGGGCAAAGGCGTTTTCCACGACCACGACCGAGCCATCCACCATCAGGCCAATGGCGATGGCGAGTCCGCCCAGGGACATCAGATTGGCCGACAGGCCGTAATGATTCATGACCATGAAGGTGAGCAGCGGGGTGAGCACCAGCGTGGCGACCACCACCAGGGCGGAGCGCAGATCACCAAGAAAGATGATGAGAATGGCAACGACGAACACCACCCCCTCCAGCAGCACCTTGACCACAGTCTTGATGGCGGCGTCCACCAGTTCGGAGCGGTCGTAGTAGGGAACGATGTGCAGGTTGTCGGGGAGCATGCCCTTGCTGTTGATATCGTCCACCCGGGCCTTGATACGGGAAACGATCTCCTTGGCGTTGCCGGCGCGGATCATCATCACCACGCCTCCCACCGATTCGGTGACACCATTCTTCACCACGGCGCCGGAACGCACGCCGGTGCCGATCCGTACTTCGGCCACATCACGGAGGTAGACCGGTGTGCCATCGACTTCCTTGAGCACGATGGCGCCTACATCCTCCAGGCTTTTGATCAGCCCCACGCCACGGATCAGGTATTGCTCGGCGTAATGGGGCAGTACGCCGCCGCCGGAATTGGCATTGTTGCGGGCCAGCGCCTCGTAGACCTGTTGCAGGCCGATATGGTAATGGCGCAGGCGATCCGGGTTGACCAGTACCTGATACTGTTTTTCGTAACCTCCCTGGGAGTTGATTTCAGCCACCCCCGGAATCGAACGCAGCAAGGGCCGCACCACCCAGTCCTGGACGATGCGGCGCCGGGTCAACTCCTCTTCATCGAGGGGCCGGTCGCCATCGTCAGCCCGGTCCAGGGTGTATTGATAGACCTCGCCCAGGCCGGTGGAGACCGGGCCGAGCACGGGTGTTACGCCCTCCGGCATGCGGCTGCCGACCTCCATCAGGCGTTCCATGACCAGCTGACGGGCGAAATAGACATCGGTGGCGTCGGTGAACACCAGGGTGATGAGGGAGAGCCCCGGTTTGTTGAGAGAACGCATTTCGGTCAGACCGGGCAGGCCGGTCATGGCGATTTCGAGGGGGGTGGTGACAAAGCGCTCCACCTCCTCGGGAGAGCGCCCCGGTGCCTCGGTGGCGATCTGGACCTGGACGTTGGTGACATCGGGGAAAGCATCCACCGACAGCCTGCGCACGGCGCCCGCACCGAATACCAGCAGGGCGGCGGCAATCACCACGACCACCAGGCGCTGTTGCAAGGCAGTGCGGATGAGAGATTCGATCATGGCTTACTGGCCTTCGAGTTCGGCGCGCTTGCGCTCGTTGTTGAGGTGAAAGGCGCCTTCCACGACGATTTTTTCTCCGGCCTTGACGCCGGCCTCCACCACGCGCCAGCCCTGTGTTTCCGGCCCCAGTTTCACCCGGACGAGGCGGAAGCGTTGCTTCCCCAGATCGGTGAAGACGTGATCCACGTTGTCCTCGCGCACGACGGCGATGGCAGGCAGTACGAGCTGTTCTCGGGGCCGGGCCTCGATCCGCATCGTGGCAAGCATGGCGGGCTTGAGCTGGTATTCCCGGTTGTCCAGTTCGGTGCGCACGGTTACCGTGCGGGTATCCGGGTTGACGATGTCGCCCACATGCACCAGGTGGCCGCTCAGGGGTTTCGCCGTGGTATCCGCCAGGGCGGGTATATCTACCTGTACGGCCTGACCCACACGGACGCGGCTGATTTCCGCCTCCGGCACCTGGGCGACAACCCATACCCGCGACAGGTCGGCCACGGTGTACAGGGCATCTGCAGGCTGCACTACCTGTCCCTTGGCCACCTTGCGCTCCACCACCACGCCGGAGAGTGTCGCGAGCGCGGGCGAGACGGAGTTGATGACGCCGGCCCGCCCCATCTGTTCGAGCGCGGTAGCGGACAGGCCCAGCACCCGCAGCTGGTCGGTCGCGGCGCGCTGCTCGGCCTGTGCGATGGCGAGTTCACTTTCGCGCCGCTGCAATTCGGCAGCACCGATCACATCGGCCGCCAGCAGCAGCCGGGCACGTTCTGCCGCCTGCGCCAGCAGTTGCGCCTGGGCGCGGGCCTTGAGATAGGCCAGCTGCGCTGCGCCCAGCTCGGTGCTGTGCAGCAATGCCAGCGCCTGGCCCTGATGTACCCGGTCACCGGCATTGGCGAGCAGTTCCATGACGCGACCCGTCACCGGTGCGCCGATGCGGGCCACACGTTGTTCGTCATAGTCGATGCGCCCGGCGACGCGCAGCGAATCGCTCACCGGTGCGGTGCCGACGAGAGCGGTTTTCAGATACGGCAGCAGGGTGGTGGGTGCGGTAACCAGATCGGGATCGGTTGGCACCGCCTTTGGAGCGGGCTTGTCCTGGCAGCCTGCCAGACCGAGGAGGGTGACGGCGAGCAGGACGGGCAAATAAAGTCGGATGTTGTTCATGGGCGGGTCGCGGTAGAGGTGACCGTGGAGGTCACGATGGCAATCGGGGAAGCCAGCAGGCGCTCGATCTGAATGGCCGCCACCCACAGGTCGAAACGAGCGGCGATGAGTTCATTACGGGCGGAGCGATGGACACGCTGCGCGTCGAGATAATCGAGAATGCCGCGCTCACCGTAGCGATAGGAAGCTTCGGCGACCTTCAGTGTTGCCTCTGCCTGATGCACGATGCCTGATTCCAGCGCGGTTACCTGCGTGGCGGCGATCTGGTAGTTCTGCCAGGCGGCCGCAAGCTCCTGCTGCAGGGAAAATGCCAGCTGATCCTCTTCGTTGCGGGCGCGGGAGAGCCCGGCGGCAGCCTCTTGCACCGGGCCGCTGCGCCAGTCCCAGAGAGGCAGGGTCAGCACCACGCCGATACTGGTGGATCGCAGTTCCGGATCACGGCTATGGCCGCCCTTGACGGCGAGACTGGGCCAGCGCTGGCTGCGCTCGTAATCCAGTCGGTGGCCTGCCTGGCGGGTGAT
Organism: Pseudomonadota bacterium; assembly: GCA_018241695.1. GTDB lineage: Bacteria > Pseudomonadota > Gammaproteobacteria > Burkholderiales > Rhodocyclaceae > Denitratisoma. The sequence continues at coordinate 169,813 of JAFEDH010000004.1, forward strand.
GGCACGACTGCGTTCAAGTTCCGGATTACGCTCCAGCAATACGGCGCGCATCTGTTCCGGCGTGGGTGGCACGGGGGGATGCCCCAGCTCGCCGTCGATCTCGAACCGCTCGGGCAACACATTGCCCACCAGCTGGCGCAACCATGCCTTGCTCTGGCCAACGCCCAGTACCGCGCTCTGGCGTGATTTCTGTGCATTGAGCAGTTCTGCGTCGGCCTTGATCAACTCATAGCGCGGCGCCTCGCCGATCTTGACGCGCAGGCCGACACGGCGGCTGATCTCGCCCATCAGGGCTTCATCGTCGCTGGCGGCACGAGCCTCCGCCTGGCGCCGCAGCAGTTCGTAAAAACGGTATTGCAGCCGTGCCAGCAGTTCCGCCCGGGTGCCCCGTGCCTCGGCCTCGGCGCCCTCATGGGCCGCGATGGCGGCATCGATACGGGTGCTGCGCTGCCAGGGATACTCGATGCGCTGGGTGATGTAGGCACTGCGCCCCGGGCCATCGGCAGCACCAGGAAGCAGCGGACGGAGATTGCTGCGCAGGGTTTCGAGTTCCGGATTGGGGTAGGCGCGTGCCGTGACGATGCCGGCCCGGGCGATGTCGACCTGATCGCGGCTGGCACGCAGGCTGCCATTGTTTTCCAGGGCAAGTCGGCGCAACGTCTCGAGTGAATAGACCGGAGCGGCCAGTTCGGCGTGACCGGAGAGGGAAAGCAGGCCAGCCAGGGCGAGGCCAGGCCAGAACAGAGGTTTCATCAATTGCCTCATCGCAGGAGTGCCGGACGCGCCTTGGCGTTACGGCAAGGCATGCCGTCTGCGGCACGGAAGATCAGCGGGGGAAAGCCACGGGCCGGCCCGCAGGCCGGCACAAACCGGTCAGATCCGGTTTGGCGGGGGGATGAGGGGAGGTGTGGGGAGGGGAGAGCGGAAGTCGAGATTGCGAACCGGCAACGCGCCGGTCAGGACCGGGAGCGAGGCGGCGGCAGGAACGGCGGAATGGCCGTCGTCGTCGGGGTCCGACTGCGGGGTACTGAAACCGTCCGCTTCGGGCACATCGGGCGTACCCGGATTGTCCAGGCTGACTTCATGCGCGGGTGCGCCCGCGGCCATATCCCCGGCGCCCGCACTCTGGGCCAGGGAAAGGCCGAGGAGCGCGAGTGCAAGGAAAATCCGCACTAAAAGAGAAAGACGGGTCAGCATGGCGGGGCGGATTCTAGCATTGCCCGCCGCAGCCCCATGTTGCGGCGGTCAGTGTGCCCGGCTTGGTATACTCCGCGGCCTATGCTGCACCGCATCCCTGCCCTCATCCTCACCTTTTTGCTGCTCCTTCCGGCTCCGCTGGTCCGGGCGCAGACCGCTCCCGCCGCCCCGGTTCTGGCCGCCGATGCCTGGATACTGACGGATTACGCTACCGGCCAGGTGCTGGCCGAGGGCAATCCCGACAAGCGCGTGGAGCCGGCCTCGCTGACCAAGGTGATGACGGCCTATCTCACCTATTCGGCACTGCATCAGGGCCGGATCAAGCCCGGGCAGCAGGTCACCATTTCCGAGCGCGCCTGGCGCACCCAGGGTTCCCGCACCTTCCTGCAGGTGGGCAGCCAGGCCACGGTGGATGATCTGCTCAAGGGCATGATCATCCAGTCCGGCAACGATGCTTCCGTTGCCCTGGCAGAGACCATCGGCGGCAGCGAGGACGCTTTCGCCCAGATGATGACGCGCCAGGCGCAGGCCCTGGGCATGAACAACACCCGCTTCCTCAACGCCAGCGGTTATTTCGATGGCCCCGAGCCGGGTCACTATTCCACCGCGCGCGATCTGGCCAGGCTGGCGGCGGCCCTGATCCGTGATTTTCCCGAATCCCATGCCCTGCATGCGGCCCGGGAATATACCTTCCACGGCATCCGCCAGTTCAACCGGAATCGCCTGCTCTGGCTGGATCCTTCCGCCGACGGCCTCAAGACCGGGCACTCCCAGGCAGCGGGTTACTGCCTGATCGGCACGGCCCGGCGCGATGGTCGTCGCCTCATTTCGGTAGTGCTGGGAGCAGCGTCCGATGACGCGCGTACCCAGGAATCGCTGCGACTGCTCAATTACGGCTTCCTCAACTTCGATCCGATACGCCTCTACACGCGGGATCAGGTGGTGTCCCGGCTCAAGGTATTCAAGGGGGCCGAGGGCCGTGTCAGGGCTGGCTTCACCCAGGATTTCGTGATCTCCCTGCCGCGCGGTGTCGATATGTCGCGCCTGCGGGTCCAGCTCTCCAGTCGCCAGCCGTTGCTGGCGCCGGTGCACAAGGGGGATGCGGTGGGTACGCTGCGCGTCCTGCTCGATGATCGGGCCTATGGTGAATATCCCGTGGTGGCGCTGGAAGATGTCGATGTCGCAGGCATCATCGGGCGCGCTTGGGACAGCCTGCGCCTCTGGTTCGAATAAGCCGGGGCACCGTGCGATGAATCCGGGCGACCCCGCGAATCTCGCCTATCTCAACGGCGAGTTTCTTCCCCTGGATCAGGCGCATGTTTCCGTCATGGACCGGGGCTTTCTGTTTGGCGATGGTGTGTATGAGGTCATCCCCGTCTATTCGCGCCGTCCTTTCCGTCTTGCCGAGCATTTGTTGCGACTGGCGCGCAGCCTGGCGGCGGTGCGGATTTCCAATCCTCATGCCGATGCGGACTGGGCGGCCCTGATCGACCGCATCATCGCTGCCGGTGAGAGCGAGGATCAGTCCATCTATCTGCAGGTCACACGGGGCGTGGCGACGGTACGCAACCATGCCCTGCGCAGCGATACGCCACCTACCGTATTCATCATGGGCGAAGCTTTGCGTGTGCCGCAGGATCTGCAGCGCGATGGCATCACCGCCGTTTCCGCCGCCGACAACCGCTGGCAGCGCTGCGATATCAAGACCACGTCCCTGCTGCCCAATTGTCTTTTGCGCCAGCGGGCGGTCGATGCGGGGGCTGCCGAGACCGTGCTGTTCCGCGATGGCTTTCTGGCCGAGGGCGCGGCCTCGAGCATTTTTGTGGTGAGCGGTGGCATGCTGCTGGCGCCACAGAAGAACCACCATCTGCTGCCCGGCATTACCTACGACATCGTTCTCGAACTCGCGGTCACGCACGGCCTGCCCCATCAGGTGCGCGACATCCCCGAAGCCGAGGTGCGCGGCGCCGACGAGCTCTGGCTCGCATCCTCTCCGCGCGAGGTGCTGCCCATCATCCGTCTCGATGATCGTCCGGTCGGTGCGGGCGTGCCCGGCCCGGTTTACGCACGGATGATCGACTGGTACCGGGATTTCAAGGCCCGGACGATGCGCGGCGCCTGAGCAAAAGATTGCATGGAGCAAACCCCGTGGCCGACGAAACCCTGATCGAATTCCCCTGCGATTTTCCCATCAAGGTGATGGGCATGACCCGCGAAGGTTTCGCCCAGGCCATTCTCGATGTGGTGGTACGGCATGACCCCGGCTTCGATGCGGGTTCCATGGAAATGCGCCCTTCCCGTGCCGGCAACTACATCTCGCTCACCTGCACCGTGCGGGCCACCTCGAAGGCCCAGCTCGACGCGCTCTATATCGAGCTCACGGGCCATCCCTGGGTCAGGCTCGTGCTATGAATATCCCGCAGGCGGTGGCCGGAAAAATCGCGCCGCCGGCGCGGGTACGCCGCCTGGGTACCGTGCCCTACGAACCCGCGTGGCGGGCAATGCAGGACTTCACCACCGCACGCAACGACACCACACCCGACGAGATCTGGCTGCTCCAGCATCCCCCCGTGTTCACCCAGGGCCAGGCGGGCCGCGCGGAACATTTGTTGGAGAACGATACCGCCATCCCCGTGGTGCGGATCGACCGTGGCGGACAGATCACCTACCACGGTCCCGGGCAACTCGTGGTCTATCTGCTGGTGGATTTGCGCCGCCAGGAGTACAAGATCCGGGAGATGGTGCGGCGCATGGAGCAGTCCGTGATCGATCTGCTTGCTGCCAGCCGCGTCACGGGCGAGCGTCTCTCCGGTGCGCCGGGGGTTTATGTGAATGGCGCGAAGGTGGCGGCGCTGGGGCTGCGGGTGAAAAACGGCTGCAGTTTCCACGGCCTTTGTCTTAATGTGGACATGGATCTGAGTCCCTACCGGGCCATCAATCCCTGTGGCTATGCCGGCATGGTGGTGACCCAGCTGGCCGATCTGTGTGGCGAAAGGGATGTGGCGGCAGTGGGCGAAGCCCTGGCGTGTCATCTGGCGCGGCAACTGAATCTGACTCTGGAAAATTGCGATGGCTGAACATGGTGTGAAGCAGAAAGGCGAGGCCAAGACGGCCCGCATTCCCATCAAGATTGTGCCCGTGACCGAGCCCCTGAAGAAGCCTTCATGGATCCGTGTCCGCGTGGCTGGCGAGGCCAGCCGGTTTGCCGAAGTAAAGCAGATTCTGCGCGAGCATCAGCTGCACACCGTGTGCGAAGAGGCTACCTGCCCCAATATCGGTGAATGCTTCGGCAAGGGCACCGCCACCTTCATGATCCTGGGGGACTTGTGTACCCGTCGCTGCCCCTTCTGCGATGTGGGCCACGGCAAGCCGCTGCCGCCCGACGCCGCCGAGCCGGAAAAACTTGCCCGCACCATCGCCGCCCTCAAGCTGCGTTATGTGGTCATCACCAGTGTGGACCGGGACGATCTGCGCGATGGTGGCGCCCGGCATTTCGTCGACTGCATCCATGCCGTGCGCCGGCATTCACCGCAGACCCGGATCGAGGTGCTGGTGCCTGATTTCCGCGGCCGCCTCGAAGTGGCGCTGGAGATTTTTGCCAGCGGCCTGCCCGACGTGCTGAACCACAATCTGGAAACCGTGCCGCGCCTTTACCGGCAGGCCCGGCCCGGCGCCGACTATACGCATTCGCTGCAACTGCTCCGGCAGTTCAAGGACCGCTATCCCGGCATCCCCACCAAGTCCGGCCTCATGGTGGGGCTGGGTGAGGAGGACGGCGAGATTCTCGATGTAATGCGCGATCTGCGCGCCCACGGCGTGGACATGCTCACTATCGGCCAGTATCTGGCCCCCTCGGGCCATCATCTGCCCGTGCTGCGCTACCCTCCTCCCGAGATTTTCCAGACCTACGAGGCCGCAGCCAAAGCGCTGGGCTTCAGCCACGCGGCCTGTGGCCCCATGGTGCGCAGTTCCTATCACGCCGACCAGCAGGCTCACGCCGCGGGCGTGGTCGAATAAGCCGGACGGGCAGGCAAGGGGCGCGAGGGACAGTAATCCCGCGCGACCGGTGTGAATGGCGGCGGGGATTTGGCTGCCGGCCCGCAGGCCGCTAGGCAGCCTGCGCCATCCGTTCCGTCGCCGCGAGGCGATTCACTCCGCTGATCAGGGCCTTGATCGAGGCCGTGACGATATTGGTGTCAATGCCGACACCGAAGCATTCACCACGCTGGCCGGGGATGGCGAGTTCGATGAAGGCGCAGGCCCGCGCGTCGCCTGCTTCGTCGCTGGCGCCGATGGAACGCTCCTCGTAGCTGCGCACCTGCACGTCTACACCGATCCGGCGCAAGGCATGGACGGCGGCGTCGATGGGCCCGTTGCCTTCTCCTTCGAGGGTATGCCTTCCATCACCCGCGTCCACCACAAGGCGGATACCCTGTTTGGCGCCACGCTCGACGAGATGGCTTTCCACCAGACGGAGGCGTGCCGCATGATCGAGGTAGGCCGCGGAGAAAAGGGACCAGAGGGCGCGCGCATCCATCTCGCCACCGTGGCGGTCGGTGTGGCGTTGCACCTCGGCGCTGAACTCCACCTGCATCCGGCGCGGCATGGCAATGCCGAATTCGGCTTCCATCAGGTAGGCGATGCCGCCCTTGCCGGACTGGCTGTTGATGCGGATGATGGAATCGTAGCTGCGGCCCACGTCGGCGGGGTCGATGGGAAGGTAGGGCACCTGCCATTCGCCGCCGTCGATCTGGTGCGCGAAGCCCTTCTTGATGGCGTCCTGGTGAGATCCGGAGAAGGCGGTGAATACGAGATCACCCACATAGGGATGGCGCGGGTGGATGGGCAGGCCGGTGCAGTGTTCGGCGGTGCGGGCCACGGCATTGATGTCGGAAAAATCGAGACCTGGTTCCACGCCCTGGGTGTAGAGGTTCATGGCCAGGGTGACGATGTCCACATTGCCGGTGCGCTCGCCATTGCCGAAGAGGCAGCCCTCGACCCGGTCGGCACCGGCCATGAGCCCCATTTCGGCGGCGGCCACGGCCGTGCCGCGATCATTGTGGGGATGCAGGCTGAGGAGGATGCTGTCACGACGGGCGAGATGGCGGTGCATCCACTCGATCTGGTCCGCGTACACATTGGGCGTGGTGATCTCCACCGTGGTCGGCAGATTGATGATCATCTTCCGTTCCGGCGTCGGCCCCCAGGCGGCGGAGACGGCATCACAGATCTCGAGGGCGAAATCGAGTTCGGTGGCGGTGAAGGTCTCGGGGCTGTATTCGAGCACCCATTCCGTTTCCGGCTGCGAGGCGGCGAGTTCTTTGACCAGCTTCACGGCGGAGACGGCCATGTCCACCACTTCCTGACGAGTCATGTTGAACACCATTTCGCGGAAGGGGCGTGAGGTGGCGGTGTAGACATGCACGATGGCGCGCCGGGCGCCGCGCAGGGATTCCATGGTGCGGCGGATCAGGGGTTCCCGCGCCTGGGTGAGCACCTCGATGGACACGTCGTCGGGAATGTGGCCGCCCTCGATGAGCTGGCGCACGAAGTCGAATTCGGTCTGGGAGGCCGAGGGGAACGCCACCTCGATTTCCTTGAAGCCGATGTCGCAAAGCGTGCGGAACATCTCCATCTTCTTGTGTGCATCCATGGGCTCGAAGATGGACTGGTTGCCATCACGCAGATCGGTGCTCATCCATACCGGTGGTGTGGCGATGACGCGGTTCGGCCACTGCCGGTCGGTGAGTCCGACGGGTGCGAGCGGGCGGTATTTTTGGGCGGGACAGGTGACCATGGTGCGGTTCCTCAAGGATGGAGCGCTCCTAGTGCGCGATGGTCAAATCCTAGACGCATGGCGATGAAATGTGCTTGCGTTTTGTTGGTTGAAATCGACAGATATTGGCAGAATATTGCCAATTTTATTAAAATATCGGCATCACCATATGAATATTCCTTTTTGAAGGAGAATCCCATGCAGCTCGATCGCTATGACCGCCAGATTCTCGCCGCGCTGCAGGAAGATGGCCGGTTGAGCAATCAGGATCTGGCCGAGCGCATCGGCCTCTCGCCTTCCCCCTGCCTGCGTCGTGTCCGCCAGCTGGAAGAATCCGGCCTGATCACCGGTTACCGGGCGCTGGTGGATGCCAAGGCCCTCGGCCTGACCCTGATGGCGCTGATTCACATTTCCATGGACCAGCACACGCCCGAGCGCTTCAAGCATTTCGAGACCCAGGTGGCGGCCATCCCCGAGGTGCTGGAATGTCTGCTCATCACCGGCCAGTCCGCCGACTACCAGCTCAAGGTGGTGGTGCGCGACATGGATGCGTATCAGGATCTGCTGCTGAACCGTATCACCCGCATCAAGGGTGTGACCGGGGTGCATTCCAGCTTTGTTCTGCGGCGTGTGGTGGATAAGGCCGCGCTGCCGATCGGGTCCGCATGAAATGGTGAAACGGCACCCTTCGCGGGGTGCGTTGCTGCGGCCATCCGTGGGGCCGCTCCCCGGCGCGGTATCCGTCTACAATGAACACGCCACAAGACGGCGCATAACAATAATCCACGGAGGAAGGCAATGAAGATTCGTGTCGTGCAATGGACCACCGGCGTCGTGGGCAAACCCGCCCTGCGCGCCATCGTCGGGCATCCCCGCCTGGAACTGGTAGGTTGTTACTGCCACTCTCCCGACAAGGCGGGGCTGGATGCGGGAACGTTGTGCGGTCTGCCACCCCTGGGTATCGCCACCACCAATGACATCGATGCCCTGCTGGCCCTGAAGCCGGATTGCGTTGCCTACATGCCGCAGTTTCCCGATGTCGATCACATGGTCCGCATTCTCGAGGCCGGGTGCAATATCGTCTCCACCGCCTATTTCATCACCGGCACCCAGTTCGGTGCCGGGGCCAAGGCGCGGATCGAGGCCGCCGCCCGCCGTGGCAATGCATCGATCTATGGCAGCGGGGTGAATCCCGGCCTGGCGAATGTGATCGCCCTGGTGGCTTCGGCCGGGTGCGCCCGGGTGGACAAGATCTCGGTGCTGGAATCGGTGGATGCCACGCCCTATGCTTCACCCGGCACCTGGACGGCGATCGGTTTCGGCCGCCCGGTGAATGACCCGGAAGCGCCCGCCCTGGCGGAACGGGCCATGCCTTCCTTCAAGGAAGCGGTGGAAATGATGGCAGCCGCACTGCATATCGAGGTGGACGAAATCCGCTACGACGTCGAATACGCCGCAGCCACTGAAGATGTCGATCTGGGCTACATGAAAATCGGCAAGGGCTGCATCAGCGGGCTGCGCTGCACCTGGTCGGCCCGGGTGGCGGGGCGGCCGGTGATCGAACTCAAGGTGGCATGGAAGCTGGGCAACAAACTGTCCCACGACTGGCCGGTGGAAGAAGGCTGGCTGGTGGAAATCGATGGCAGCCCCAGCGTGCGCTGTCTTTACCAGCAAAAGCGCGACGAACATTTCGATCCGGGAACGTTGACCGCCATGCCGGCGATTCATGCGATTCCTGCCGTTGTCGCTGCTCCGGCGGGGATCGTGACCACTGACCGGTTGCCGCTGATCGCGGCCGCACACTGCGTGAATCACTAGAGGGAAGGCCGATGGAAGCCGTACCCCTGATCATCGAGGCTGCCCTCAACGGCAGCACGTCCAAGGCCCGCAATCCGTATGTACCCATCACGCCGGATGAAGTGGCCGCTGCCGCCGTGGCTGCCTACGATGCCGGTGCGGCGATCATCCACACTCATCCTTCCAGTCTGTCGCTGACCGGCCGGCTGGCGGCCGACGAGTATCTCGCTGCCTGGCACGTGATCAAGGCGCAGCGGCCCGGCGCCATTCTCTATGGCACCGCAACGCTCGCGCCGGCCATCGAGGAGCGCTGCGCGCATACCGCGCTGCTGGCCGAATCGGGCCTCGCCGCGATGGGCTATATCGATCCGGGCAGCACCAATCTGGCCACCAGCGGCGAGAACGGCATGCCCGGCGCGATGCAGTGGGCCTATGCCAACACCTATGCCGAGATCGACTACATGCTGCGGCAGATGCAGACCTGTCGCCTCGGCCCCAGCATCGCCGTCTACGAGCCGGGCTTCCTGCGCACGGTGCTCGCCTATCACCGGGCCGACCGCCTGCCTCCGGGCGCCCTGATCAAGTTCTATTTCGGTGGCGACCATAACTATTTCGATGGCGTGCGCGGCGGCATCACCTTTGGCCTGCCGCCGACGCCCACGGCCCTTGCGGCTTATCTGGAAATGATGGCCGGCTGCGATCTGCCCTGGGCGGTCACCGTGGCCGGCGGTGACGGCATGGAGAACGGCATCATCCGGCGCGCCATCGAACTGGGCGGCCATGTGCGTGTGGGCCTCGAGGATTTCGCCGGTGAGCGTCACCCGACCAATGCACAGCTCGCAGCCGAAGTGGCTGCCCTGGCCCGTTCCATGGGCCGGCCGGTGGCCGATGGCCGGGCTGCCGCACGCATCCTGGGCCTGCCACGGGCCTGACACGATTCGAATTTCCAATCCCAACCCGCCTGACTGGAGACACCATGCAGACCTTCAGCTTCGAAGCCACCAGCCGTTTTGTCGATACCCCCAAGGGCCGCATCCACTATCACGAGGCTGGTGCGGGCCCCGCGCTTTTGCTGATCCATGGCTCCGGCCCCGGCGTTACGGGCTGGGCCAACTTTGCCGGCAACCTGCCGGTTTTCGCTCCCCATTACCGTTGCATCATCCTCGACCTGCCCGGTTACGGCAGGAGCGATCCGGTGGAGGGTCCGCCGATCCCGGGCTGCGTCGATGCCTGCTTCCGCCTGCTGGAGGCACTCAAGGTCGAGCGTGCGCATGTGATCGGCAATTCGCTGGGTGGCGTGGTCGGTTCCTACATGGCGGCCCAGCAGCCGGCCCGTATCGATCGCTTCGTGACCATCGGTGGTATCGGCGTGAATGTGTTCACCGCATTTCCGGGTGAGGGCATCAATCTGTTGACGGCCTTCGCCGAAGATCCGACCCGTGAACGCATCGAGACCTGGCTGCGCTCCATGGTGTTCGACCAGGCCCTGATCACGCCCGAACTGATCGAAACCCGCTTCAGGAACGCCACCGATCCGGTGACCCTGGCCACCAGCCGGCAGATGTATTCGCGTGCATCGATCAATGCGCTGGCCACTGAGTTTCGCGGCCCCAATGCCGCTTTCCGCCTGGGCCATCTGTCTTCCATCCAGGCGCCGACACTGCTCACCTGGGGGCGTGACGACCGGGTCAGTCCGCTGGACATGTGCCTGATGCCCATGCGCCTGATTCCCCACTGTGAACTGCATGTGTTTCCCAACTGCGGACATTGGGCCATGATCGAACGCAAGGCGGAGTTCGAATCCCTGGTGCTCGCCTTTCTTGGCCGCAAGGCGGCCTGAGCGCCACGGGATAGTTGGCAGTCTTCTACCGACCCATCCGCAGGCGCAGGGCCTTGCCCACTGCCGCTGCGATTTCCGCATCGCGGATGTAGCCCAGGGGGCTGATGCGGTCCACCTTGCCCGCGTAGCGGCGCAGCACTTCCGCCGCCGCCGCATTGGGGCTGTCGACGATGGCTACGGCATGAAGCAGGTCGTCGTCGATCAGGGTGCCCAGATCATTCCAGCGGCCCTGCTTGGTCAGGGTATTGAGTTCGGCCTGCAGGCCGGCCTGGCCAAGTTGCTCCAGTACCGGCACATAGGCCGGTGTGGAAGCGTACATGGCGATCTGGGCGCGGGCTTCGGCGGCAGCTTTCGCGACTTCTTCGCCATTGCGGCCGGCGGCGACGATGATCTGGCAGGAGGTCTGCAGCGCGGCCGGATCGCGTCCCGTCCTGGCGGCGCCCCGGGCCAGGGCCGGGAAGACGTGGGCATCGAGAAAGCCCGCGCTGTGGAAGGGATGGATCAGCAGGCCATCAGCCACTTCGCCGGCGGTTTCGATCATCGTCGGCCCCACACCGGCCACCAGGATGGGCGGATTGCCATGGGGATTGGGGCCGGGATTGAACAGCGGGTTCATCAGCGTATGGGTGTAGAACTCGCCACGGAAGGCGAGGGTCTCGCCCGTGGCCCAACTGTGCCAGATGGCTTTCACCGCGAGCACGAATTCGCGCATGCGCGCGGCAGGAGCCGACCAGGGCATGGAGTAGCGTTTCTCGATGTGGGCCTTGATCTGGGAACCGAGGCCGAGAATGAAGCGGCCTTGCGAGAGGCGCTGCAGATCGTTGGCAGTCTGCGCCACCAGCATGGGATTGCGGGCGAAGGCAACGGCAATCGCGGTGATCAGTGTGACACGTCGCGTGTCCTGGGCGGCGAGCGCCAGCGGCAGGAAGGGATCGCTGCGACCATCGAAGGTGTAGAGGCCGTCGAATCCTTCGGCTTCGAGCTGCTGCGCCAGCGCCCGCGCCTGGGCGAGATCGGCGACGGCCAGCGCGGCATCGAGCTGCAACGGACGGGCATGGGCACTCATGCTTCGTCCTTCGGCCAGTCATGACTGAGGCGCGACTTCCATGCGGGGCTACGTTTTTCCACATAGGCGAGGCCGCCTTCGATGGCATCGGCCTGCCCCATGCTGCGCGCCAGCCAGCGGGTTTCGATGGCCGCGGTCTGCGGCAGGTCGACCGTACTGCATTCGTGTAGCAGGCGCTTGGTCATGGCCACGGCGAGAGGCGAGCATTCCTCGGCAATTTCCCGCGCCAGTGCGAGGGCGGTTTCCAGCACCTCGGCGGCCGGCACCACGCGCAGGGCAAGGCCCATGCTTTCCGCTTCGTCGCCGCTGAAGCGGCGGCCCGTGAGCAGCAGTTCGTTGGCCCGCTCGCTGCCCACCAGGCGCGGCAGGGTCCAGTGGATGTAGGCATCGGCCACCACGCCGCGCCGTACCTGGAGGAAGCCGTATTTGCCCTCGCGGGCGAGAACGCGGAAATCGGCCTGCACCGCCAGGCTCAGGCCCAGGCCCACGGCGGAGCCGTTGACGGCGGCGATGACCGGCTTGCGGATCTCGAAGGCGGAGGTGGACAGGGCGGCGGCACTGAAATTACCGCCGTCGTAGCTGTCGAAGGTGCCGGCGCCACCGCTCATGTCGGCGCCGGCGCAGAACACCTTGCCGGCACCGGTCACCACCACCGCGCGCACCTCGTCATCGGTATCGGCACGACGATAGGCAGCGGACCATTCCTCGCCCAGAATGCCGGTGAAGGTGTTCATCGCTTCGGGGCGGTTGAGGGTGATGAGGGCGATATGGCCGCGGACTTCGTAACGGATCTGCTGGTATTCAGGCATGGGGGGATTCCGTTGGGACAAGAACACAAAAGTATAGGGGTGGCCCGACCGCCAGCGGGTTCGTGTTCAAGGGACCGGAGGCGGCGTGGCTGGTGCGGCTTTAGCTGCCGGGCTGGGCATCACTCCGCGCAGTCCACTCGCTGAGCAGGCGATAGCCGAGGGCAAGCAGGGTGGGGCCGAGGAAGGCGCCGATCAGGCCGAAGGCGATCGCACCACCGAAGATGCCGAGGAAGACCACGGCCAGAGGCATCTGCGCGCCGCGGCTGATGATGATGGGTTTGAGGAAGTTGTCCACCATGCTGATGACGAAAATCCCCCAGGCCACAATGAACAGGGTCCAGCCGGTATCGCCGGCCTGAAAAAGCCAGAGGGCGGCGCCGCCCCAGATCAGCGGCGGCCCAATGGGAAGTGGGGAAAGGAAAAAGGTGGCCAGCCCGAGCAGCGCGGCGCCGGGTACGCCTGCCAGCGCGAAGCCGATGCCGGCCAGCACGCCCTGGGCCAGGGCCGTGCCGAGGATGCCATAGATGACGCCGGTGACGGTGCCACGCGCCAGGGCGATCATGTTGCGTGCCCGCTCGCCGGCGATGCGCTCCAGGGCAATGGCCAGCCGCCCGGCCAGCGCCTCGCCGTGCAGCAGGAAGAAGAAGGCGAGAAAGGCCGACATGGCCAGATCGAAGAGGCCGCGACCAAGTATCTGGCCGCCGCTCAAAAGGGCCACGCGGGCCGGCTCCGCCAGCTTGGCGAGTTCCTCGGCCAGACGGTCGCCATCGTGGGCGAACTGCTGCCAGTAGCGTGTGGCGGAGTCGCCCACCAAGGGCAGATGGCCGACCCACTCGGGGGCATCGGGCAGGCCGTTCTGCAATAGTGCATTGGCGGCATTGCCCAGTTCGGTCACATTGCCGGCCAGGGCCATGGCGGCGATGACGAAAGGGCCCACCAGCACCAGGGTGACGGCCACGGCGAGGAGACTGGCGGCCAGGGTGCGGCGGCCCTTGAGCAGCCGCTCCAGGGCCAGCAGGCCGGGCCAGGCGGTGGAGGCGAGGATGGCGGCCCACAGCACGGCGGTGAGGAAGGGGCGCAGCACCAGCACGCAGCCGATGGCCAGAATGATCAGGGCGAGCGCGGCCAGAAGCCGGTCTTGGCGCGATCCGTTCATGGCGGACGGAGTATTCAGGCGCTGGCCCGGAGAAGCCGGGCCACGGTCTGTTCGAACTTGTCGAAATCGGGCGCACCAAGATATTGCTGCACGATACGGCCCTGGCGGTCGATGAGGAAACTGGTGGGGGTCAGGCGCACGCCGCCGAAGGCCTGCGCGACTTCACCCTTGTCGTCCCGCGCCACGGTGAAGGGCAGCCGTTTTTCCTGCACGAAGGTCTGCACATATCCGGGAGGATCGTAATCCATGGCGACCGCCACCATGTCATAGCCCTGGGGGGCGTATTTGCGGTAGATCGCGGTCAGGCGCGGCATTTCGCTGACACAGGTGGTGCAGGTGGTGGCCCAGAAATTCACCAGTACCACCTTGCCCCGCCATGCGGAGAGACTGGAGGTTTTCCCGTCCAGCAGGGTGATCCGGGCCTGCGGCGCGGCGGGTTCCTGGCCCAGCCAGAGCCAGCCGGCCACGGCCAGTGCGGCGAGGATTAAAATTGCGGCGATTTTTTTCAAGTTCAACCTCATCAACCAGGGGCGGAGCGACGTTATGGGGGGATTTTCCGCCATTCCCGCTGCCTTGTCAGCCCGTCTGGCGGAGATCATGCATGGCAGTCGACCTGCGCAAGGCGCCCCGGTTCCGTCCGTTCGAACACCACATCGATGATGGTTTCCGCGTCACCGTTACCGTGAGGCTCCCGCCTCGCCTGCCGGTCCTGCGGTAAAGCCGGTTTCCATGGCACACGATCTGAACGCCCCCCAGCAGGAGGCGGTGAAATATCTCGATGGCCCGCTACTGGTGCTGGCAGGCGCTGGCAGCGGCAAGACCCGCGTCATCACCCAGAAAATCGCCTATCTGGTGGATGCGTGCGGCTATCCCCCCGCGCGGATCACGGCGATCACCTTCACCAACAAGGCCGCCCGGGAAATGAAGGCACGGGCCGGCCAGTTGCTGAACGGAGCCGCTGCGAGCGGCCTGGCGGTGTCCACATTCCATGCCCTGGGGATGCGAATCCTGCGTCAGGAAGCCCGGCTGCTGGGGTTGAAACCGGGCTTTTCCATACTCGATGCATCCGATACCGGCGGCCTCTTCCGGGAGCTGATGCCTGGTGCCGACAAGGTTCTGCTCCGCGTGACCCAGAGTCGTATTTCGCTATGGAAGAACGCGCTGGTCGACCCCGCGCAGGCCGGACGCGAAGCGGTGGATGAACGCGAGGGCGCGACAGCCAGGGTGTATGCCGCTTACGAACAGACCCTGCGCGCCTATCAGGCGGTGGACTTCGACGATCTGATCCGTCTTCCGGTGCGCCTGCTCGAATCCGATGCCGAGGCGCTGGCCCGCTGGCAGGCCCGCATCTGGCATCTGCTGGTGGACGAATATCAGGACACCAACCGTTGCCAGTACCGGCTGATGAAGGCCCTGGCCGGACCCCGGGCCGCATTCACGGCGGTGGGTGACGACGACCAGTCCATCTACGCCTGGCGTGGCGCCGACATCGGCAATATTCATCTGCTGCGGGAAGACTATCCCGCTCTGCGGGTGGTGAAGCTGGAGCAGAACTATCGCTCGACAGCCCGCATCCTGACTGCCGCCAATGCGGTCATTGCCCACAATCCCAAGGTATTCGAAAAAAAACTCTGGTCCGATCTGGGGCACGGCGATGCCGTTCGCGTGCAGGTCTGCCGGGATGGCGAGCACGAAGCCGAGTGGGTGGCTTCCCGCCTGCTGGCGCATCAGATGCAAAGGGGTGGCAAATGGTCCGACTACGCCATTCTCTACCGCGGCAACTTTCAGGCACGTGCTTTCGAGGAGATGCTGCGCAATCACAAGATTCCCTATGTCCTCTCGGGCGGCCAGTCCTTTTTTGACAAAACCGAGATCAAGGACATCACCAGCTATCTGCGCCTGCTGGGCAATCCGGAAGATGATCCAGCCTTCATCCGCGCCATCACCACGCCCAAGCGTGGCATCGGTGGCGCCACGCTGGAAGCGCTGGGCCGCCATGCCGGCACCCGCCACACCAGCCTCTTCGGCGCCGCCACCGGGGTGGGCATCGAGCAGCACCTGAATGCACGCGCCCTGGATGCGGTGCGGGAGTTCTGCCGTTTCATCGTGCGCATGGAGCAGCGGGCCGCGCGCGAGCCGGCACGTCAGGTACTGGAAGACCTGCTGCGCGCCATCGATTACGAGCGCAGCCTGTTCGAGGCGCTGGATGTGCGCGAGGCGGAAGCGAAGTGGTCCAATGTTCGCGACTTCGTCGAATGGCTGGGCCGCAAGGGGGACGAGGAGGGCAGGAATCTGCTCGAACTGACCCAGTCCATCGCCCTGGCCACGCTGCTCGACAAGGGCGAGGACAATTCCCATGCGGTGCAGCTGGCCACGCTGCATGCCGCCAAGGGGCTGGAGTTCCGTTTCGTATTCCTGGTGGGTGTGGAGGAAGGCGTGCTGCCGCACCGGGAATCCCTGGAGCCCGCCCGGCTGGAGGAGGAGCGGCGCCTCATGTATGTGGGGATCACCCGCGCGCGCATGGAACTGACGCTGACTCACTGCCAAAAGCGCCGGACCGGCAGGGAGTGGCGGGCGTGCGAGCCTTCCCGGTTCATCGCCGAAATGGGTGGCGATCTGCGGCGTACCGGTGGCGAGGCACCGCCGCAGGCGGAAGACAAACAGGCAGGCCGCGAGCGGCTGGCCCGCTTCAGGGCGTTACTGGATACGCATCAGGGATAGGCTGCCGGGGGAATCCGGTGCAACAAAAAAGGACGGCATGCCGTCCTTTTTTGTGAAGCCAGGGTGTGGCCGGCGCTACTTGGGTTCTTTCAGATTGCCGCCGGACTTGTTGGCCATATAGACAATGGCGCGTGCGAGTTCATCATCGGTGGCATCCCCCACGCCTCCCTTGGGGGGCATACCCTTGGGCGTGCCGTTGATGGCCGATTTCAGCAGGCCCGCCAGACCCTTGCCCAGACGGGGGGCCCAGTCGCTGTTGGAGCCAACCTTGGGTGCGCCGAGCACGCCGGCACCATGGCAGGCCTTGCACGCGGATTCGAACATCTGCTCACCGGTGCGTTGCCCGGGTTCCGCAGCACCGGCAGCGGCGAGCTCCACCTTGGCCACGGGCAGGATGCGGGCATTCACCGCCTCGGCATCCACCACGGCGGCATCGCCGCCCACGACCACCGCGATCGTTATGCAGGCCCCCATGACGACCAGGCTGCCAAGGACCAGAGGGACAAAATTCGGATTGGACGTATCAGACACTTCGGTATCCTCGTCACCAGGAAAGGGAGGCGATGATTATAGCCAAGGCGATGGCGCTGCGGGCCTTGATCTGTCATAGCGGTTTTGCGCTACCACAGCGTTTCCCGTTCCGAGGAGGCGCTGATCTTGTGGATGGTCAGGTCGGCGCCGTTGTATTCCGCTTCCGGATCGAGACGGATGCCGACCACGCGCTTGAGGGCGCCATAGATCACCAGCCCGCCGGCAAACGCGATGACGATGCCCAGCGCGGTGCCCGCCAGCTGCGAGAGCAGGCTGACGTTACCCAGCCCGCCGAGCGCTTTCTGGCCGAAGATGCCGGCGGCGATGCCGCCCCAGGTTCCGCACAGGCCGTGCAGGGGCCAGACACCGAGCACATCGTCGATCTTCCAGCGGTTCTGGGTGATGGTGAAAAGCTGCACGAAAAGGATGCCGGCAATGCCGCCGGTGATCAGGGCGCCGACCGGGTGCATCACGTCCGATCCGGCGCAGACCGCGACCAGGCCGGCCAGCGGGCCATTGTGCACGAAACCGGGATCGTTCCTGCCCATGACGAGGGCGGTCAGGGTGCCGCCGGCCATCGCCATCAGCGAGTTCATGGCAACCAAGCCGGAAATCTTGTCCAGTGTCTGGGCACTCATCACGTTGAAGCCGAACCAGCCGACGATGAGAATCCACGCACCCAGCGCGAGAAAGGGGATGCTCGATGGCGGATGGGCGGCGATGGCCCCGTCTTTCGAGTAGCGACCCCGGCGCGCACCGAGCATGAGCACGGCTGCCAGGCCGACCCAGCCGCCCACGGCATGCACCACGATGGAGCCGGCGAAGTCGTGAAAAGGACTGTGGAAGGTAGCCTGCAACCAGTCCTGAATACCCAGCGAGTTGTTCCATGCGATGCCTTCAAAGAAGGGATAGACGAAACCCACCAGCAGGAAGGTGGCGGCCAGCTGCGGATTGAACCGGGCACGCTCCGCGATACCGCCCGAAACGATGGCGGGAATGGCGGCGGCGAAGGTCAGCAGGAAAAAGAAGCGGGTCAGCTCGAAGCCGCTCTTGGCCACCAGGACATCATCCCCGACGAGAAAATGGGGGCCGTAGGCAATGCCATAACCGATGAAAAAATAGGCCAGGGTGGATACCGAGAAGTCGGCCAGAATCTTGACCAGGGCATTCACCTGATTCTTCTTGCGCACGGTGCCCAGCTCCAGAAAGGCGAAACCGGCGTGCATGGCCAGGATCATGATCGCCCCGAGCAGGATGAACAGCACGTCGGCCTGGGTCTTGAGTTGTTCCATTTTGGTGCTCCACAGAGAATTGAAGCACCAAAAAGCAACAAGCGTTCCCGGGCATCGGGTGCCAGAAAATCAGCTGGATGCCTCGTTAACAGGCCAAATTCAGCACCAGTCTGGTGCGATTTTTGGAAAGTGTTCTATTTTGGTGCGTAGCCACGCGGCAGTAGAACCCACATCCGCCCGGTCTGGCGCATGCGTCCCGCCTGAGCGCCGGCCTCTGGTCCGCTGCCCCAGTAGAAGTCGGCACGTACCGGCCCGCGAATGGCGCCCCCGGTATCCATGGCCAGCACCAGACGTCGCAGTGGAATGTCGCTGGCGGGCCGGGTGGTATCGAGCCAGACGGGCGCCCCCAGCGGAGTGTGGCGGCTGTCTACGGCAATGCTGCGTTCCGGCAGCATGGGCAGGCCCATGGCTCCCGGGGGACCTTCACCCTTGAGTGGTAGCTCGCGGAAAAAGATCAGGCTGGGATTGGCATTGAGCAGTTCCTGCAGACGATCCGGGTGAGCGGCCGCCCAGGCCTTGATGTTGGGCATCGAGGTTTGATCCAGGGGCATCTCGCCCCGGTCCGCCAGCCAGCGGCCAATCGAGCGGTAGGGGTAACCGTTCTGGTCGGCATAGCCGATGCGGACACGGCTGCCGTCGTCCAGTTCCACCTGCCCCGAACCCTGCACCTGGAGGAAAAAGAAACCGACCGGGTCATCCAGCCAGAGCAGGGCCTTGCTGTCACGACGGGCTTCCTGTTCCGCCCACTCGGCCCGGGAATAGTAGGGTACCAGCCGACGCCCTTCGATCCGCCCGCGCAGGCGCATGGTTTTGAGTTCCGGATACAGCGTACCCAGGTCGACAACGATCAGATCATCCGGCGGGCCGAAGACGGGAACGGTGTAGGGCGCATGCCTGTCGCGGCTGCCGCGCACCACCGGCTCGTAATAGCCGGTGACCAGTCCGTCGCGCCTGCCATCGGGGTTGACCAGCGCCCAGGGTTCGAAGCGGGCCTCGAACCAGGCGCGCAGATCGTTCCGGTTGCTGCTGCGGACATCGGCACAAACTTTGGCCCAGCGCGCCTGTTTTTCCAGTGTGCGACAGGTGGCGAGCAAGCCATCCAGGGCGGCAGCGAGATCATCGTCGCCCCACCCGGGCAGGTCGCTCCAGGTGGCCGGCTGCAGGGGCTTTTCCTCGGGCTTGGGCAGGGCAGGTGAGGGACAGCCTTGACACTGACAGGGCACACAGGCGGTTCCCGGCGCGCTGGCCGTGGGGGCGGAGGGAGTGGTGCCCATGCAGCCCGCGAGCAGGAGAGGCAGCAGGACGGCAAGCACTGGGCGGGTGCGGTGAAGAAAGAAGGCCATGGCGAATCTGCTAGAGTCCGACGTTTCAGGAAAACGGAACAATACCCGATGGCTTCCCGCATCAAGCGCATGGCCTCTCCGCCCCCACCCTTGTCGCATGAAACGGCGGGCATGGCCGCGCTGGTCGAGCGTCTGGACCGACTGCTGGAACGGGTCGATACGTTGTTGCCGACCCCCCCCGCGCCGGACTGGTCCGCCCTGGCTTTTCGCTGGCGCAAACGCCAGGGGCGCGGTTTTCTCGAATCGGTCCGTTATCCGCACCTGATCCGGCTTGACGATCTGCAGGGGGTTGAGGAGCAGAAGCAGCAGATCGTGCGCAACACGCGCCAGTTCGTCGCCCGGCGTGGCGCCAACAATGTGCTGCTCACCGGCGCCCGAGGTACCGGAAAATCTTCTTTGGTGAAGGCGGTGCTGCAACGGTTCTCCACACGCGGGCTGCGCCTGATCGAGGTGGACAAGGACGATCTGGTGGACCTGCCTGAAATCGTCGAACTGGTGGCCGGACGCAAGGAACGGTTCATCCTCTTTTGCGATGACCTGTCCTTCGAGTCTGGCGAGCCGGGTTACAAGGCCATGAAGAGCGTGCTCGACGGCTCCATCGCGGGCGTTCCCGAAAACCTGCTGATCTATGCCACATCCAACCGTCGCCACCTGATGCCCGAATCGATGGCGGAAAACCTCGAGGCCCGCCATACGGGAGATGGCGAGGTGCATCCGGGAGAGGCGACCGAGGAAAAAATTTCCCTGTCCGAGCGCTTCGGACTCTGGCTGTCTTTCTACACCTTCAGCCAGGAGGAATATCTGGCCATCTGCCAGCACTGGCTCACCGAATCCGGCCTGTCGCCCGCGGCGGCGGCGGCGGCACGGGGGGAGGCCCTGCGCTGGGCGCTGTCGCGCGGCTCCCGCAGTGGCCGGGTGGCCTGGCAATTCGCCCGGGATTATGCGGGCCGCACGGTGGCCGGGCGGGAGTGAAAATCACCGGGGTGGCGGCTGCCGTCATCGAGCGTCCGGACGGTGCTTTCCTGCTCGGACAACGCGCCGAGGGCAGCGCCTATGCGGGTTACTGGGAGTTCCCCGGCGGCAAGGTGGAGGATGGCGAAACACCGCACCAGGCCGTGGTGCGTGAACTGCAGGAGGAACTGGGGATCCGCGTGACCGTGGCCACGCCCTGGCTGATGCGCGAGCATCGTTACGAGCATGCGCATGTCCGCATTCATTTCTTTCGCGTCACCGACTGGCGCGGTGAACCTTGCGGCCACGTCCATGCCGCCCTGGCCTGGCAGCGCCCGGAGGCCCCCGAGGTGACGCCCATGCTCCCGGCCAATGCGCCCATTTTGCGTGCCCTGGCCCTGCCCGATTTTTATGGCATTACCCATGCCGCCACGCTGGGGGTCGAGGTGCAGTTGCGTCGCCTGGAACGGGCGTTGGAGCAGGGACTGCGCATGTTCCAGGTGCGCGAACCTGCCCTGTCACCTGCGGCCCGTGAGGAATTCGCCCGCCGCTCGGTGGCGCTGGCACGTCGATATGGCGCGCGCGTTCTGCTCAACATGGATATCGATCTTGCCCGACGTCTGGGCGCGGACGGAGTTCACCTGCCGGCGCGCGAACTGGCCCGGCTAAAAGTGCGTCCGGAACTGCCGCTGGTTGCGGTTTCCTGCCATCGTCGCGACGAACTGGAGCAGGCCGCCGATCTGGGCTGTGATTTCGCCGTGCTCGGACCGGTGGCGGCGACACCGACACATCCCGAAGCATCGCCCCTGGGATGGGAAGCATTTGCCCATTGCCTGAGTGATCTGCGTCTACCCGTCTATGCCCTGGGAGGGATGGTGCGTGGCGATATCGCATCTGCCCGGCGTTGTGGCGCCCAGGGGGTCGCGGCCTTGCGTGGTGCCTGGCCGGAGGGGGATTGATCCAGCGCAAACCCGCTGCTCGCACTCCTCGCGATGCCACGAGTAATCGATATAGTGGATTCACTACCCGGTCGTTTCATGCCCGGTCGATTTCGAGAACCGAAAGGAGTGAATCATGGAAATGTTCGATCTCAGTGCGCTGGTATTCCTCGGCCTGATGGCGGTTTCCACATCCGTTGGCGCCTATTACCGCCCTGCGGTGTGGCACGAGGATCTGCACAAGCCCTGGTGGGCCCCGCCGGACTGGTTTCTTCCCGCCATGTGGTCACTGATCTTCATCGGTGTCGGTCTGGCGGGCTGGCTGGTATGGCGCAGCGGTCACGAAGGGGCAACCGTGCCATTGGTCCTGTGGGGCATCCAGCTGGTGCTGTGCGCGATCTGGTCGTGGATTTTCTACGTCAAGCAATCCAGGGCCTGGGCCTTCATCGACAATGTCGCGATCATTATCGCCAGCGTCGGTTTTATCGTGACCGCATGGCCATTCAGCCAGATGGCTTCATGCCTTTTCAGCATCTATCTGCTTTGGACGATTGGCGCCGCGTCAGTCGCTCTGGTGCTGTGGAAGACACACACGAAAGAGCATCTGGAGCGTCTGATCGCGTGATCCTGGCCGCCACCCCGGTCCGGGAACTGGCGTGATGGCGTTGTGAGGTACTACGGGGAGGCGTCCTGCGGGGCGCCTTCGTCGTTTTCAGGCAGGCGGTAGTCCTCGCTGGCCCAGGCACCGAGATCGATCTGCCGGCAGCGCTCGCTGCAAAAGGGCCGGAACCGGCTGGCGGCTTCCCATTTCACGGCTACGCCGCAATGCGGGCAGCGGACGATCCGGGGCGATGGCCTATCCATTTGAATGCGGGATGTGACAGCGGGCAATGTGTGCAGCGGATGTCACAGGTTGCAGAAGGTCAGTTCGAAGCCAACCCCGGTATCGACCTGCTTGGGGCGTTGTTCCACGTCGGGGGCGAGAAAGCGGATATTGAGCGCGTATTTGCTGGCACTGATTTCCGGCACAAAGGCGTCCTCGCGCGCCATGCGCAGCCGGATCAGCTGTGCGGTTCGCCCGGCCAGCATCAACTGATATCCGCCGCGTGTCGCCACCTGCTTTTCGGGACGTCCGGAGGAGCGTAACAGGCGCAAGACGATGGTCAGGGCCTGGCGGATCGGCAGCATGGGAGAGATCCAGCCATGCAGGGACTGACGGCGCCCGGCGCCCTCGCCGTTGAGCCAGAAGTGATAGGAGGGCAGGTCGAATTCACAGACGCCACCGGGAATGGTGGCCCGGTTCTTGATCGCCATCAGCCATTCGTTTTCCCGCAGGTAATGGCCGATCTTGCCCTGCATGGCGAGCAGTCCGGCGGAGGATTGCTCGATCTCGTAAAGAGCGCCGGAGAGTGCGTCTTCGGAGATATCCGGGTTGTTGCGGAAGGAGAGCAGGGTCTGCCGTTGCCGTTCCAGTTCCTGCATCAGATCGAACTTGAGGTCGGCCCGACCCGCGACCTCGAGGACCTCGAATAGCGTTACCAGCGCCACGTGGTGCTCGGCAGAGCCCTCCGCAGCCATGAAATGCAGGGTTTTCTCGAACAGATCCTCCAGGCGCAATAGCGTGCGGATGCGCTCGTTAAGAGGATATTCGTAGGTGATCACACGATGGGCCCTGGGAAATTCGCACGATTTTCCCTCATGCAAGGGGAAATCTCAACCGGAATAAGCCGGTTTTGTGGCCGCTTCGAGAAATTCCCGATGAAGTGTTTCGATCTGGCGATGCAGAGATTCCAGATCGCTGTCGTTGTGCAGAACCGTATCCGCTGCGGCCAGACGTTGTGTCCGGCTGGCCTGGGCCGCCATGATATGGCGGACTTCAGCGGCATCCAGTCCACTGCGCGCCATGACACGCCGGATCTGCACATCTTCCGGGCAGTCGACGACCACGATGCGATCGAAGCGTCCCCTGCCCTGGCCGGATTCGACCAGCAGCGGGATGTCATGGATCACATAGGGCGCTCCCTGTTCCCGGGCCTGGGCATCGAGCGCATCGCACCGGGCGCGGATCATGGGATGGAGAATGGCTTCGAGCCGTTGGCGTGCGGCCGGGTCGGCGAAAATGGTGCGGCGCATGGCGGCCCGGTCCAGGGCGCCATCCGCTGCAATCATTGTGGCGTCAAATGCGCTGGCGATGGCCTGGACGGCTGCTCCGGAGGGCCCCGTCAGTTCCCGGGATACGGCATCGGAATCGACGATGGCGGCACCCAGCCGGGCGAAATGATCGGCAGCGGCGGATTTGCCACTGCCGATGCCGCCGGTCAGCCCGACAGTGAAAGGGGTCACTTGCTGCCGCACTCCCCGCTCCTGCCCATTCCTGCCGCCAGCGTCATGATGCGGGCAATCTGGGCAGCGGAGCCATGAACCTCGATCGCGGTTTCGCTGCTGGCGGGAACGGTCACGATGCGTGCCGTCGTGATGCCTTTGTCCTTCAGTTCGCGCTGGCGCACGCTGGCATCGGCTTCGCTCGGCAAGCTGGCGATGAGAATCGAGAGGCTGCCTGCGGCGCCCCGGACATCAGCCGTAATCCCCAGGGCCTTGAGTTCGGCGACCCGGGCATCCGCCGCTGCCTTGTTCTCGAAGCCGGAGAGGGTGACGTCGAAACGGGCGGGCTGGTTCAATGCGCGGGTTTCCAGTTGCGCATCGGGAACCTGGGTCTTCCAGTCCACGAGAGCCTTTTGTATCTCGGTGGATTTCAGGCCGAACAGGGCACGGCAAGCGGTGAGATCGGCACCGGGAAGGGTGACGCGCAATCGCCCGGGGTGAAGCTGGCCGGCCAGCCGCTGGGGTTCGCCCCCTGTGTCGCGTAGGCCCAGATAGCCGCGGGACCATGCCAGCACGATGACATTGATCAGGAGCAGAAGCAGGAAGGCGATGCGCCAGGGGTGGGTCATGGCTTGTGCGTGTCTAGGGGTTGTTCCGGGCGATACGGGCCAGGCCTTCGAGGACGAGATTTTCCACCAGCATACCGTGAAGCGAGCTGTGGGCGATCAGATCCTGTGCGGCCCCTCCCGAGATCAGGCAGAGCGCCCGGGGGTCTTCCGCCAGGGGAGCAAACATGCGTTCCATTGCACCCAGCGTGGCGTGGAGGGCACCGCTGGCAATGGCGTCCGTGGTATTGCGCGGCAGGGCCTGGTAAAGACCGGGCCGATGGGGGAGTTGCGCGGTGTTCCGGGCCAGGGCACGGTGCATCAGGGAGAGGCCGGGCAGAATCAGGCCGCCACAAAACCGGCCGGAGGCATCGAGGTGGTCGATGGTGGTGGCAGTGCCGGCATTGACCACCAGACAGGGGCCGGTGTGCAGTGCCCGGGCCCCGATCAGGGCGGCCCAGCGATCGGCACCGAGTTGTTCCGGTACTTCATAACCATTGCGGACTCCCGCCTGGGTGGTATGGGCAGCGTTCCATTGCACCGGCTGCCGCAGACTGGCGGCAACGGCGGCGGCGACAGCCTCTCCCGATACGTTGCAGCCGATGATCCGTTGCGGCTTCAAGCCTGCGGGCAGGGTATCACCCAGATGCGCGGCATCGGCGGTGGCCAGCGCTCCCTGGGCAAGCCAGCGGGGGGCGTGCTCTGCATCTTCGTGGATCAGCCCCCACTTGATGCGGGTGTTGCCGCAATCGATGCACAGGATCATGGTTCCTCCGCGCGGCGCAGGCTCACTTCTCCGCCGACGATGCGACGGAGCCCTGCTGCTGTTTCCAGCAGCAGGGCTCCGTCGGTATCCACGCCCTGGCAGCGCCCGCGGACGGGGTCCCGCTCGCCGTGCACGACTACGGTCTGCCCCTGCCAGGCGTGACGGGAGATCCAGGCCGGGCGCAGCAGGGCAAATCCTCCTTGCGCATAGGCATCGAGCACGCTGGCCAGTGAGGTGAGCAACGTGGCGAGGAGTATTTCACGACCGACAGGCAGTGGCAGGGCGGACGCATGCCCGGCAACCTCGGTCGGCAGGTCGGATGGCAGTCGCAGATTGAGGCCGACCCCGATCACCAGGCTGTGCGTGTCACCGGGCTGCAATTCGACGAGGATGCCGGCAAGCTTGCGGCCGTCGAGCAGAACGTCATTGGGCCATTTCAATCCCAGTCCGGCGATACCCAGGGATTCCAGTGCCTTGACCAGCGCCAGGCCGACTGCAAGCGAGACACCCGCCGGTGCGTCGGAGGCGGGTGGAAAGCGCCAGAGCAGGGAGAAGGTGAGGCTGTCTTCCGGTGCCGAGTACCAGGTTCGGCCGCGCCGGCCACGACCGGCGGTCTGTTGCCCGGCGACCAGCAAGGTGCCCGAGGGTGCGCCGGCACAGGCCCGGGCGAGCATCCGGGAATTGGTGGAGTCGCAGCTGTCGACGGCATCGGCATCGAAGCGGCAGGCGGCCGGTCCCAGGGCGGCGACGAGGGTGGGCAGATCGAACATGCGCGGATTATCGCCGCATCTGGCGGTGGTTGTGTCCGGCCTGGTTTCGCCGGCGGCGCACGGCACCCCGGGGTAGACTGCGAAGGCTATGGCGACTTATGCGATTGGCGATCTGCAGGGATGCTTCGACCCCCTGCAGGAATTGCTGGAAATGGTGGACTTCGATCCTGCCCGCGACCGGCTCTGGTTCGTCGGCGATCTGGTCAATCGCGGTCCTCAATCCCTGGAGGTGCTGCGCTTCGTACATGCGCTCGGCGACCGGGCGGTGGTGGTGCTGGGCAATCATGATCTGCATCTGGTCATGCAGGCGGAAGGCTATGGCCGTAGCAATCGTGACGATACCTTGCAGCCGGTGCTCGATGCGCCCGACCGGGAATTGCTGCTGGCCTGGCTGCGCAGCCGCCCCCTGTTTTATCGTGAGGGGGAGTTCGCAATGGTGCATGCGGGATTGCTGCCGCAATGGACAGCGGACCGGGCGCAGGCGCTGTCCGATGAGGTGAGTGCCGCTCTGCAAGACAGCCGGTTCCGTGACTTTCTTGCCCGGATGTGGGGCTCTCAGCCGGCGGCATGGTCCGATGCATTGTCCGGATGGGATCGCCTGCGGGTGATCGTGAATGCGATGACCCGGATGCGCTATTGCGACCGTGACGGCGCCATGGATTTCCGCTTCAAGGGTCCACCTGCCGAGGCCCCTGCCGGCTGCCTGCCCTGGTTCGATGTGCCCGGCCGGGCCAGCACCGGCATCACGCTGATTTGTGGTCATTGGTCCGCGCTCGGCCTGCGCTTGCAGGGGGGATTGCTCGCGCTGGATACCGGCTGCCTGTGGGGCGGGTCGCTCACGGCGGTGCGCCTGGAAGACAGAAGTTTGTTCCAGTTGCCCTGCCCCCGCCAGGTGGCACCTTCCGGCTGGGACTGAATCCCGGGCCTATCCTCCGGACGAATGCCCGAGATGGCGGGCTATGGCCCGGTGGGCATGGCTGGAAAGATGGCGGCGATCGACCTCCCGGCTTGCGATCGCGGGCAGCATGTTGACATGCACCCGGGTACGCTCGACCGAGACGATGGACCACAGGCACCGTAGCAGGGTGATGTCGTCCACGTAGGCCGGGATCTCGCTGCGCTTGCTTTGCGCGCCCTCATAGCGCAGGGAAACCGGCTGCACATCAACACCGCTGTCGATGGCCGACTGGAACAGGGCGCTGTGGAAAGGAAGGACTCGGTCTCCCCGGGTCGTGGTGCCTTCGGGAAAGAAGGCCACCCTGTGACCCGCCTGCAGATATCCGGTCAGATGCGCTCTGGCTTTCTGTGCCGCACTCCGGCTGCCACGCTCCAGAAAGAGGGTGCCGGAATGACGACACAGCCAGCCGATCAGTGGCCAGCGGCGGATATCATCCTTGGCGACAAAGGTGGCGGGCAGTGCCGCATTGATGGCGAGGATGTCGATGAAGGAAATATGGTTCGCCACCACCAGCCCGCCCTGCCCGGCGGCCCCCCGGACTTTCAGGTCGATGCCGAGCTGGTGCAGCAACCGCAGCGACCAGCGCTGCTTGAGGGCGCTACGCCGTTCTTCGCCGCAGAATGGGTAGACCAGAGAGACGGTCAGCACACCTTCCAGCAGGTGCAGGGCGGCCCGTATCAGCCGACAGACCGCCCGGCACCTCAATGGGAGACGCGGGTGGTGCCGCCACCGGACAGGACACGCACACGGTCGCCGGGACGGAAGGCTTCATCGGCGGCCTGGGTGATCGCGATCATGTTGCCGTTATCAAGCTTGACCGTGATTTCCACGCCGTCTTCGCGGGTGACGCCCTGTTCGATGGCCGAACCGGCAAGTCCCCCGGCGACGGCGCCCAGCACGGCGCCGACGGTGGAGCCTTTGCCCTGGCCGACATTGGAACCGGCCAGACCACCGACGATGGCGCCCGCGCCCGCGCCGATGGCGGACTGGGTGCCGGCGATCTTGACCGGACGCACGTCCTGTACCACACCCATGCGCACGATCATTTCGTGCTGGGCCTGGCCGCGCTCATAAACCCCGGCGGATTTGCTGGTGGCGCAGCCACCCACGGCGAGGGCGAGGGTAGCGATGACGACGAGGGAAAAACTATTTTTGTTCATGACGACTCCTTTGCTTACCAGAGAGGTTGGCCAAAAGCGGCCTGGTAACGGGTGGCGATTTCATCCCGCGCGGGTTTATGGTTCTGTCCGCCGCGGTGTGCGATCTTGATCGACCCCATGAGCGATGCGAGACAGCCCGATTTGTGCCAGTCCCAGCCCCGGGCGATACCGTACAGCAAGCCGGCCCGATAGGCATCGCCACATCCTGTCGGATCCGACAGACGCTCCGGTTCGACACTGGGGATGTGAATGCGTTCCCCGCCGGCATGGATGTGGGAACCGCTTCCTCCCAGAGTCACGACCAGGGCTTCGACTTCCCGTGCCATCGCCTCGAGAGACAGCCCGGTGCGATCCATGATCAGCCGGGCTTCATAGTCGTTCACCGTGCAGTAGTCAGCCAGATGGAGAAATTCCCGCAGGTCGTCCCCGGAGAACATGGGTAGACCCTGTCCCGGATCGAAGATGAAGGGAATCCCGGCTGCATGGAATTCGCGGGCATGTTGCAGCATGCCTTCCCGACCGTCGGGCGCGACGATGCCGAGAGTAATCCCGCGGGCGTCGGCGATGTGGTTTTCGTGGGAGAAATTCATCGCCCCCGGATGAAAGGCGGTGATCTGGTTGTCATCCAGATCGGTGGTGATGAAGGCCTGGGCGGTATAGGTACCGGGGATTTCGCGGACATGGGCGGGATCAAGGCCGAGTTGTTCAAGACGGTACCGGTAGGGCGCATGGTCGTCGCCGACCGCCGCCATGATCATGGGGTCGTCACCCAGCAGGCGCAGGCTGTAGGCAATGTTGCCGGCACAGCCGCCAAACTCGCGCCGCATGTCGGGCACCAGGAAGGAAACATTGAGGATGTGAATCTGGTCCGGCAGGATGTGATTCTTGAAGCGATCATGGAAAACCATGATGTTGTCGTAAGCGACCGAGCCGCAGATCAGGGTTTTCATGGACAGGGTTCAGGGGTAGTAGAGATAGAGCCGGTATCCGGCGGCGGCAAGAGGGCTGGCATCGAGTTCCAGCCGCAGCGGCTGGTCGGCCCGTGCCGCAAAACCACGCAGGGGATCGGTGCCCCGGGGCAGATATTCGGCAGGTTTGAGGCTGCGTACCAGCAAAGGCTTGTCGGTCATGTCGGTGAGCGTGATTTCCAGCAGCGGATATTCCTGCGCGAAGGGTGCCCGGTTGCGCAGGGTTGCACTGAGGCTCAGGTGGCCCGGCTGCGAAGGATCAGGGTGCAGGTCGGAGGCTTCTATGGACAGCAGATCGGGCTTGCGTGGCAGAGGGATGGCGCAGCCAAGCGGTTTGCACGCCGCTTCCAGCATCGGCTTGAGGCGGGGTGCCAGTACCGCGATTTCGGTCCGGTAGAGAAATGTCATCTGGAGCAGCAGGCAGATGAGACTGCATGTGGTGCCGATGATCCATCCCCAGGGACGTGTTTTCGTCCGCCGGTGCAGGGATGGATCGAAGGGCGGCGGAATGAATGGACGAATGATGCCAGCCGGCTCCTCGACGGGGTCGGCCGGCAGGGTGGTTAATACCGAATCACCGGCTGCGGCAGGCAGGGAGGGTACCTCGTCGACAGGTTCTTCCGGAGCGGGAGCCTCGTCCGGAACGGCATCTACGATTGCCGTGTCGGCAGCCAAGGCCGGTGCGACGTCATCCGTGTCGATTACTGGTACAGGGTCAGGCTCAACGCTATGGGGTAGCTCGGGTGCCGGAAATGGAATGGGGGGCGCCGAGGTATCGAAATCAACCGTGCGGGTGGATGCGGCATCCTCGTCAATCAGGAAATCGATGGATTCGACGAAGACCGGTACGGGCGGGGTGTTCTCTGGAGGGGGTGGATCGAAGCGGGGCGGCGCTACAGCAGGTGAGGGGATGGGGGCGGGCTGGGTGTGTTCGAAGGGTTGCGCTGCGGAGATCTGCTGGTCGGCTGTTGTGGGCTGCACCGGCAGATTCTCGACCAGGGACTCGAGGGCGTTGAACACGATATCGCATTCGCCGCAGCGCACCTTGCCGTGGCGTGCCTTGAGCTGCTCCGGGGTGACGCGGAACGTGGTGGCACAATCGGGGCAACGGGTGAGCATCATTGCCGCCGGCCCTCCAGGCGACACCAGCCATCGTGATGGTCGCCGATGCGGAGCGTGATGAAGGGAGCGTAGGCTTCAATCACCTGACCGGCCTGGGGTTCCAGCACGCCCGACAGGGCGATCCGGCCGCCGGGCGCGATGCGTCGGGTCAGCAGGGGCGCCAGCACACATAGCGGGTTGGTGAGTATGTTGGCCACGACAATGTCGAAGGACTCCTCCAGCGTTTGCCGGCTATGACGCAGTTCGAGGGTTACACCGTTTTGGGCGGCATTGCGGTCCGCTGCCGCGAGCGCCTTTTCGTCAATGTCCACTCCCAGGGTCGGGCCGGCACCTAGCTTGCGCGCGGCAATGGCGAGAATTCCGGAACCGCAGCCGTAATCGAGCACGGAAAGCCCCCGCGCCACGTTGTCGCACAGCCATTGCAGACATAAAAAAGTGGTCGGGTGGGAGCCGGTGCCAAAAGCCAGGCCCGGATCCAGTGCGATATTGATGGCATCGGGATCGGGCGCCTGGTGCCACGAGGGAACGATCCACAACCGGTCGTTGATCCGGATCGGCTCGAACTGGGACTGGGTCAGCTGTACCCAGTTCTGTTCTTCGATTTCTTCTTGCTGGATGTCCGGCCTCTCCAGTCCGATCTCGGCGCAGGCGGAGAGAATGCGATCGACGACATTGTCATCCGGATCGAACAGGGCCACGACCCGGCTCTGTTCCCAGAGCGGAGTGGTGGGGCTGCCCGGCTCACCGAACTGGGGCGTTTCCGCATCGGTCCCGGCGAGTGCATCCTCGACGCTGACGGAGAGCGCGCCCCGTTCCATGAGCGCATCGGACAGGGCTTCCGCGTGCTGCGCGTCGGCAAGAACGGAGGCGCTGATCCACATGGCCGGCGACAGGGCGGGTGCGGGGCTATTTGCCCTTTGCCGCGAGCTTTTCTTCCAGATAGTGAATGCTGGTGCCACCCTGGATGAAGCGCTCGTCCAGCATCAGTTCCTGATGCAGCGGAATGTTGGTCTTGATGCCGCCCACCATCATTTCGGACAGGGCGATACGCATGCGACGGATAGCCTGTTCGCGGGTGTCGCCGGTTGTGATGAGCTTGCCGATCATCGAATCGTAATTGGGCGGCACCATGTAACCGGCATAGGCATGGGAATCAACCCGTACTCCGGGGCCACCGGGGGTATGCCAGGTATCGATGCGTCCGGGTGACGGCGTGAACTTGAAGGGATCCTCGGCATTGATGCGACACTCCACCGCATGCCCTTTGAGTTCGATGTCGCGCTGCTTGAACCAGAGCTTTTCACCGGCGGCGATGCGGATCTGTGCCTGGACGATATCGATACCGGTGACCTGCTCGGTCACGGGGTGTTCCACCTGGACGCGGGTGTTCATTTCGATGAAATAGAACTCACCGTTTTCATAGAGGAACTCGAAGGTGCCGGCACCCCGGTAGCCGATGCGGCGGCAGGCGGCGGCGCAGGAGTCACCCACCTTGGTGATCAGGCGGCGATTGATGCCGGGCGCGGGGGCTTCTTCGATCACCTTCTGGTGACGGCGCTGCATGGAGCAGTCGCGCTCGCCCAGATAGACGGCATTCCCGTGCTGGTCGGCAAGAATTTGGATTTCCACATGGCGCGGGTTTTCCAGGAACTTTTCCATATATACCGTGGGATTGCCGAAAGCCGCGCCTGCTTCGGTGCGGGTCATGTTGACCGCGTTGATCAGGGCAGCTTCGGTATGGACCACGCGCATGCCGCGCCCACCACCACCACCCGCCGCCTTGATGATGACGGGATAGCCAATGGCACGGGCGGTTTTGATGATTTCCTTGGGATCTTCCGGTAACGCCCCGTCGGAGCCGGGCACGCAGGGTACGCCCGCCTCCTTCATGGCATTTTTGGCGCTGACCTTGTCTCCCATCAGATTGATGGTTTCGGCACGGGGGCCGATGAAAACAAAACCGGATTTCTCCACGCGCTCGGCAAAGCCGGCGTTTTCCGAAAGAAAGCCATAGCCGGGATGGATGGCCTCGGAATCGGTGACTTCCGCAGCCGAGATGATGGCGGGGATATTGAGATAGCTTTGGCCGGAAGGTGGCGGACCAATGCAGACCGATTCGTCGGCCAGCTTGACGTACTTGGCCTCCGTGTCGGCGGTGGAATGCACGGCGACAGTACGGATACCCAGCTCACGGCAGGCACGCAGCACGCGCAGCGCGATCTCTCCCCGGTTGGCGATGAGAATCTTGCCGAACATGGCCATCAGCCGATCACGAACAAGGGTTGGCCGAATTCCACCGGCTGGCCGTTCTCCACCAGAACCGCCTTCACGGTACCGGCGACTTCGGCCTCGATTTCGTTCATCAGCTTCATGGCTTCCAGAATGCAGAGCGTGTCGCCTGTCTTCACGGGCTGTCCTACGTCGACGAAGGGTGCCGCGCCCGGGCTGCCGGAACGGTAGAAGGTGCCCACCATGGGAGCGGTTACCAGCGTGCCTTCCGGCAGCCCGGAGGGTGTGGCCGGCATGCTTGCGGGAGCGACAGGGGCGCTGGACGGAGTCGGGATCGGGGGCGCGATGGCCGATACTGGTGCTCCCAGTGTCACGGTGGTGGCCGCGGCTACGAGATGCTTGGCGATCCGAATCTTTTCTTCACCTTCGCTGATTTCCAGTTCTGAAATACCGGAATTCTGGACAAGGTCGATCAGGGTTTTGAGTTTTCTGAGATCCATGGGGGGAAGGCTCCTGCTAGAGGGGGCCGTGCCTGTGGGTGGCGCGGCGGATCGGATTTAAGGGCGGGCCGGGCGCAAGCGGTCGAGGATGGCTTCAAGCGCCAGCAGGTATCCCTGTGCACCCAGGCCGCAAACCACGCCCATAGCTCCGGCGGAAAAGTGCGAGTGATGACGGAAGGATTCCCGGGCGTGGATGTTGGAAAGATGTACCTCGATGTAAGGAATCCGGACCGCCTTGAGTGCGTCCGGAATGGCAATGCTGGTGTGGCTGTAGGCACCCGGGTTGATGATGATGAAAGTAACGTCTTCGGCCAGGGCTGACTGTATCCGGTCCACCAGTTCACCTTCATGGTTGCTCTGGTAGCTTTCGAGCCGCACCCCGAGTGCTTTGGCACGATTTTCCATTGCCCGATGAATGTCCGCCAATGTCGTATGGCCATAAATTTCGGGCTCCCGACTCCCCAGCATGTTGAGGTTCGGTCCTTGCAGCACCAGGACACATTGAGAGCCCACGGGAGAATTTTTTGACTTTTGGCCACGTGTTGGCTTCATCATGGCCGCAAGTTTGCCGCAGTTGAGGGTATTTTGTCTAGGGAGTGGGGGCTAAATTTTTGTCAGTGCATCAAGGCGGGAACGAAGCTCCGCCTCTGAAAGGCGGCCGAGCTTGACGCTACGTAACTCACCCGTCCTGTCGATGAACAGGGTGAAAGGCAGGGCCTGTGCGGTATTGCCAAGTTGTGCGGTCAGCCCGAGGACTGCGGGCGAGCCGATCCAGAGCGGGTACGTAACCTGAAGTTCCTGGCCAAAGCGTTCGACCTGCTGTGGATCATCGATTGCGATGCCTATGAATTGAACACCATTGGAAGCAAATGTGCGCTGGCTAAGCGACAAAGCAGGCATTTCTTCTTTACAGGGAGGGCACCAGGTAGCCCAGAAATTGATCACCAGGATTTTTCCGGGCCATTCCTCGAGGGTATGGGCGTGGCCTTGGAGATCAGTCAGCGGGATTTTTTTGAGTTGTGTGAGCGCGGGGTCCGACTGTGCGTTTTCGGGTGGAGATATTTCGGGGGGGAATACCTCTGTTCGCAGATGGTATCCGGCCCAGGCGGCCAGCAAGGCAATGCCGATCGTCAGGCACCACCCGAGAGCCCGCTTGCTCATGCTTGCGTCAGAAGGGCGGCGACTGCACTGGCACGGGCGCGTCCCGGGCTGCCGTCGGTGTGGGAGGGGCGTTTGGAATGGCGCTCCATGACCAGGGGATAGATGAGCAGGGTTACGGGCATGTCATTCCAGTCCATATGAAACTCCGCTTCCGGATGTTCGCCGTTGTGACGCCGGCTTTCACCAGTCCGGTAGGAAATGTTGCGGGTGAGCAGGAAAATTTCCACATCCTTGGCACTGTCGGCAAACAGGTCAAGCTTGATGGCGGCATAGCGGCCGGCGGTTCCATCCAGTACGGCGCCAGTCAGATAAGGCCGAAACTCTTCCAGAGTGCTCATGATTTCCAGGGCGGTTTGGCGCATCGTCCGCAGGCGATCCTGGTGCTCCGCTTCCTGATAGAGACTTTGGTGGATGCGCAACTCGGCTTCGACTTCCTCGTTGCTCGGCAGTGCTTCATCCTCATTGAAGCCCAGGCTGCGCGCGGCTTTTCGTTTGGCGCGACCGTAGTCGGCGATGCCATCCTCGGCCATCATGCGCGCTGCGAGATTGGCGATGGAACGGCGTGAGAAAGTGCTGGCCCGGGATACAGGTTTGTGGCGGGGCATGGCAAGCCGTCAAGGTAGAATGCCTGCCGATTCTACCTGCTGCAATCACTGCGGTTTCCCCAATTACAAGACATTCCTCCATGCATATCCATATCTTGGGCATTTGCGGCACTTTCATGGGTGGGGTGGCTTTACTGGCCCGGGCTGCGGGCCATCGGGTAACCGGGTGCGATGCCAACGTGTATCCCCCCATGAGTACCCAGCTCGTCACCCAGGGCATTGATCTTGTGGAAGGATACGGTACCGATCAGCTGGCATTGCAGCCGGATATCTTCGTGGTCGGTAATGCCATTTCCAGAGGCAACCCCTTGCTCGAGGCGATTCTGGATGCTGGCCTGCCCTATGTTTCGGGGCCTCAATGGCTGGCGGAACACATACTGCGTGGCAAGTGGGTGCTTGGCATCGCCGGGACCCATGGCAAAACCACCACAACATCCCTCTTGGCCTGGATTCTCGAATACGCCGGACTAGACCCCGGGTTCCTGATCGGGGGCGTCCCGCTGGATTTCGGCGTGTCGGCCAGGTTGACCGATGCCTCCTTTTTTGTGATCGAGGCAGACGAGTACGACACTGCCTTTTGTGACAAGCGTTCCAAATTTGTGCATTACCGGCCGCGAACCCTGGTTCTGAATAACCTGGAATACGATCACGCTGATATCTTTCACGATCTTGCTGCTATTGAAACCCAATTTCACCATTTATTGCGCACAATACCG
This sequence comes from Pseudomonadota bacterium, assembly GCA_018241695.1. Taxonomy (GTDB): domain Bacteria; phylum Pseudomonadota; class Gammaproteobacteria; order Burkholderiales; family Rhodocyclaceae; genus Denitratisoma. The sequence goes on from JAFEDH010000004.1 coordinate 205,112, forward strand.
GCTACGGGTCTGGTCGTCGTCAATGGTGCGGAGCCGGCTTTGCAACGTGTTCTGGATTTGGGTTGCTGGGCCCAGGTAGAACGGTTTGGCCCCGGCTGCACCTGGACCACCCGTGCTGCGGGTGCTGGGCGATGGGAGGTATGGCAGGAGGGCATGGCCCTGGGGCGTGAGGTTTTTCCGCTTGCGGGTGAACACAATCGTGCCAATGCTCTTGCCGCGCTTCTGGCTGCTCGGCATGTGGGCGTGCCTCCAAGCGTGGCTTTGCAGGCATTATCGGTGTTCAAGGGGGTCAGACGCCGTCTGGAGTTGCGTGGCACGGTGGATGGAGTATCCCTTTACGACGATTTTGCCCACCACCCGACTGCAATTGCGGCAACCCTGGGCGGGTTGCGTGGGGATACGGATGGAGGACGCATTCTTGCGGTACTTGAGCCGCGCTCCAACACCATGAAACTTGGCACCATGAAAGCGCAGCTTCCAGCTTCGCTGGAAAAGGCGGACCTTACCTTTTGCTACGCCAAGGGACTAGGATGGGATGCCGCCACCGCTTTGGCGCCTCTCGGGGTTCGCGCACAGGTTTTCGACGATCTGGATGTTCTGGTTGCCGCAGTCGCAGATGAGGCGCGAAATGGGGATCGGGTGCTGGTGATGAGCAATGGCGGTTTTGGCGGGATCCATGAACGACTTTTGCAAGCGTTTCGCACCCGTGCCAGACATCAGGCAGAATAAAAAACAGCCCACCGGAACCCCGGCGGGCTGCCATCTCCTCTTCCAATAGTTACCTCGTCCGGCCGAAACAGCAAAAAAGCCGAGAGCAGGCGGTTCTTTTTGGGGCGGTCTCACCCCGGATATGGTTTTTGCCTACTGCTATTTTTATGTGCAACAAGATGGTGGTACAACCCTGAAACAATTCGGACCGGAATAATTAAATCCAAACCATCTTACTTTACCCGTAGCCGCGGGTATGATGCAACCGCTTTAAATCCAAAAAGATTCCTGTCGGGCGTGTATATAATCGCCACCCGGCCAGTTCTGTAGATGTGACTCCATTCGGGAGTTTGACCGGAGCCGTCCGGGTACAAGATGTGGCGAGAAATCGATTCTGTTGGTGGAAATCGCTGTGACATGCATTCGCCCGCGTGCACTTCACGGGTACTTACTTGAAGTGGCCGGGCTGCGTCTTTGAACTTTTGGGAGGACTGGGGTGAAGAAAATCACCAATAAAACAGCCATCAGGTTGGCGGCGGCATTCGCTGCCGGAATTGCGTTTACCGGAACCGCGCTGGCGGAAATGCAACTCAACATGGGATTCCCGGTGACCGCGGCTGGTCAGACGGCTTACCACCTGCATAACCTGATCAACATCATCTGCCTGATCATCTTCATCGGTGTATTCGGGGTGATGGGGTACTCCATGATTTACCACCGTAAATCAAAGGGCCACAAACCTGCGGAGTTCCACGAGAACCTTACCGTGGAGATTCTCTGGACGGCGATCCCCTTGCTGATCTTGATCATTATCGCGATTCCTGCGACCAAGGCCTTGATCTCTCTCAAGGATACTTCCGATTCCGATATCACTATCAAGGCTACGGGATACCAGTGGAAGTGGGGGTATGACTACCTCAAGGGTGAGGGTGAGGGCATCAAGTTCATGAGTGTGCTGGCTACGCCGCAGGCGCAGATCAAGGGACAGGAACCCAAGGACGAGCACTATCTGCTGGAAGTGGATAATCCGATCGTGGTTCCCGTCGGCAAGAAGGTTCGTATCCTGACCACCTCGAACGACGTGATTCACTCCTGGGCCATGCCCGCGTTTGGCGTCAAGCAGGATGCGGTACCCGGCTTTATCCGTGATACCCAGTTCCGTGCCGAGAAAGAAGGAACCTATCGTGGGCAATGTTCCGAGTTGTGTGGCAAGGACCATGGCTTCATGCCCATCGTGGTGGAAGTCGTTTCTGCCGACAAGTACGCGACCTGGGTCGATGAACAGAAAAAGAAGATGGCTGCCGCCATGGGCGATCCCAACAAGGTATGGACGCTAGATGAATCCAAGGCCTATGGTGAGAAGCTCTACAACGCCAACTGTGCTGCCTGCCACCAGGCAACCGGCAAGGGCATTCCCGGCGCATTCCCTGCCCTGGATGGATCCAAGATTGTCACGGGTCCCAAGGAAGGGCATCTGGCAGTGGTCGTGAATGGCCGGCCCGGTACCGCGATGGCGGCTTTTGGCAAGCAGTTGTCCGATACCGAAATTGCCGCAATCGTTACCTACGAACGCAATGCCTGGGGTAACAAGACCGGAGAAGTGGTGCAACCTGCCGAAGTCAAGGCGGCACACAAATAATCATCCTGGACTTTTGTGGCGTCAATCGCCACAAAAGTCGGAACGCGATCTGGAATAGGGATAAGGAGATCACGATGGAAGCAGTACACGCAGGCGCTCATGGTCATGACCATGGACACCACCCAACCGGGCTGATGCGCTGGATTACCACGACCAACCACAAGGATATCGGCACGATGTACCTGTGGTTCAGCTTTACCATGTTCATGGTGGGCGGTGCCATGGCCATGGTCATCCGCGCCGAACTGTTTGAACCCGGATTGCAGATTGTTTCACCCGAATTCTTTAACCAGATGATCACCCTGCATGCCTTGATCATGGTGTTCGGGGCCATCATGCCGGCCTTCGTCGGATTCGCCAACTGGATGATTCCTCTCCAGATCGGTGCCTCGGACATGGCTTTTGCCCGGATGAACAACTGGAGTTTCTGGATCCTGCCCGTTGCGGGCTCGATGCTGATTCTCTCCCTGTTCGTACCCGGCGGGGCTGCCGGAACCGGCTGGACCATGTATCCCCCCCTGTCCATCCAGATGGGTATGGGCATGGATTTCGCCATCTTCGGCCTTCACTTGCTGGGAATGTCGTCGATCATGGGTTCCATCAACATCATCACCACGATCCTGAACCTGCGTGCGCCCGGCATGAGCCTGATGCGCATGCCCCTGTTCTGCTGGACCTGGCTGATCACCGCATATCTGCTGCTGGCGGTGATGCCGGTACTGGCAGGTGCCATCACCATGCTGCTGACCGATCGTCATTTCGGTACCAGCTTTTTCAATGCTGCCGGCGGTGGCGATCCGGTGATGTTCCAGCACATCTTCTGGTTCTTCGGTCACCCTGAGGTGTACATCATCGCCTTGCCCGCATTTGGTGTGATCTCACAGGTGATCCCCGCCTTTTCGCGCAAGCATATCTTCGGCTATGCCTCCATGGTGTACGCCATTGCGGCGATCGCGCTGATTTCCTTCTTCGTGTGGGCGCACCACATGTTCACCACCGGCATTCCGCTGACCGGCCAACTGTACTTCATGTATGCCACCATGCTGATTGCGGTACCAACCGGGGTGAAGGTATTCAACTGGACAGCCACCATGTGGAAGGGGGCGCTGAGTTTTGAGACTCCGATGCTCTTTGCCATCGGCTTCCTGTTTCTCTTCACGCTCGGGGGCTTTAGCGGCCTGGTGTGCGCCATCACCGCGATTGATATCCAGTTGCAGGATACCTACTACGTTGTCGCCCACTTCCATTATGTGATGGTGGCAGGCGCCTTGTTCTCCGCCTATGCCGGAGCCTATTACTGGCTGCCCAAGTGGACCGGTCATATGTACAACGAGACTCTGGGCAAGCTGCACTTCTGGCTGACCCTGATCTTTTTCAACATGACCTTCTTCGTGCAACACTTCCTTGGTCTGGCCGGAATGCCGCGCCGCGTTCCCGATTACGCGCTGCAGTTCGCCGAATTCAACAAGATTTCCTCCATTGGTTCTTTCGGGCTGGGCATTTCCCAGCTGCTCTTCCTCTACATTGTCATCAAGACCATCAAGGGCGGCCCAAAAGCCGGAGACAAACCCTGGGATGGCGCCGAGGGCCTGGAGTGGACGGTGCCTTCCCCCGCGCCCCATCACACCTTTGAAGACCCTCCGGTCATCAAATGAAGGAGGCGGAATCGTGCCGATGAGCAAGGAAGACCAGGCTGCCCTGCGCGCCCGCAATCTGCGGACAGGGCTGATCGCAGGCTCGATCGCGCTGACGCTGTTCGTCGGCGTGATTCTGCGTCGCTGGATGATGGGCTGAAGATCAATGGCGATGGCGGATACACGCAAAACCGCCCTGCACCTTGTGGTGCTGGTCGTCGCCATGTTCGGTTTCGGCTTCCTGCTCGTTCCGTTCTATTCGGTTCTATGCAATCTGACAAAACAGAATGTCCTGGATGGACCGGATGAAATACGGGCCAGTTCCCAGGTGGACATGACACGTACGGTAACCGTCGAATTCGATACGAACCTGCGGCGCCTGCCTTGGGAATTTCGCGCATTGCAGCCCAGCGTGCAGGTCCACCCCGGGCAGCTGACCCAGGTGGTGTTCGAGGTCAGCAATGAAAAGAACCGTGCGGTGAGCGGACAGGCGATTCCCAGCTATGGCCCTGCGTATGTGGGGCAGTTTTTCAAGAAAGTGGAGTGCTTTTGCTTTTCCCGCCAGACGCTGGGGCCTCGTGAAACACGGCAGATGCCTGTCGTGTTTGTACTCGATCCGGCGATACCGAAGGACGTGAAGACGATCACTCTGTCCTACACTTTCTTCGAGGTTGAAGGAAATGACCCCCGGCAGGGGCAGTCGGATGCGAGGTCTGGAGCATGAGCGAGGGGCGTAGCCCGTGGCGGGCGGCACTGGGAGCCATGGTCGGTCTGCGCACCCGTGCGGATTTCGAGCGTGATGTGGCCGGACTCAACATCAAGCATGTGCTGGCAGCGGGTGTCGTGCTCATGATTCTGTTCGTTGGTACCCTGGTTACCATCGTGCGCTGGGTCACCCGCTAGAGATTCGAATAACAGACTCAACATTTTTCAGGAGGTAGTCAAAATGAGTCAGCAGGTCAGCCGTTATTTTGTTCCGGAGCCTTCGCATTGGCCGATATTCGGCTCCATGGCTCTCTTCTGCATGGCCAGTGGCGCTGCCCTGTGGATGAACAAGGTTCATGCCGGCCCCTGGGTGTTCGTCACCGGCCTTGCAATTCTCGCGTACATGCTTTTCGGCTGGTTCGGAACCGTGATCCGGGAGTCGGAAGGCGGGCGATATAACAAACAGGTGGATACTTCCTTCCGCTGGAGCATGGGCTGGTTCATCTTCTCCGAGGTGATGTTTTTTGCCGCATTTTTTGGCGCGCTGTTTTATACCCGGGTACTCTCGGTGCCTGATCTGGCCAGTGGCGACAACCTTGCGCTGCTATACCATGGGTTTACCGATGTCTGGCCCAATGCCGGGCCGGCCTTCAAGGAAACTTTCCATCCCATGGAGCCATGGGGGCTGCCTGCCATCAATACTGCGCTTCTGTTGAGTTCAGGGGCCACCCTGACCTGGGCGCACTGGGGATTGCTCAAAGACAATCGCAAGCAGCTGATTATTGGTCTGGCGCTCACGGTAATTCTGGGCGCGCTGTTTCTGACTTTCCAGGTTCATGAGTATGGTGAAGCCTACGAGCATCTGAACCTGAAACTGACCACAGGTGTTTATGGTTCCACCTTCTTCATGCTGACCGGGTTCCATGGATTTCACGTCACCCTTGGGGCCACCATGTTGACGGTAATCCTGCTGCGCTCCATTGCTGGACATTTCAAACCTGACCATCATTTCGCCTTCGAAGCCGTGGCCTGGTACTGGCACTTCGTTGACGTGGTATGGCTGCTGCTTTTCGTGCTGGTGTATTGGCTTTGAGTGCTTGATCCGGCACCTTGCAAACGAAGACGCCGCCAGCAGGGCGGCGTCTTCGTTTGAGGACCTGGTGCGATCAAAGGTGGCCGTGAATGAAACCCAGGCGCCTGGAAATGATCAATAGCAGGAACAATCCGATCGAAAGTACGATGCGTACCGTCAGAGCCTTGACGGTACGTGGATCGCGGCCCTTGTTCCTGAGCAGAAAATACAGGGCGGAACCAAGACTGTAGAGAATGAAGAACAGAAACAATATGACGAGGATGCGCACGATGGAATGCTCCGGAAAGGGCGCTCATGTTACCTCCGCCAGCAGGCTCTCCGGATGGTCTGAGTGAAATGCGCCGATCCACACTTTTCGCCGGACTGCTGCTCATCGCTGTCATTGGAACCTGTGTCGCCGCAGGCGGCTGGCAACTGCACCGTGCCGCCTACAAGGAGGCTTTGCAGGCCCGCGCACATGCGGTGGCGGAGGAGGCACCCGTGTCCATCACTCAGGGTGTGGCCTCGGTGGAGGCACTGGAATTTCACCGGGTCGAGGCATCAGGATTCTGGGCCGCAGAGAAAACGATTCTCATCGACAACAAGATATCCGACGGTGTCGTCGGCTATCAGGTGGTGACTCCGCTCAAACTCGATGGTGCAGGCGGATACGTGCTGGTGAATCGTGGCTGGATCGCCGCACCGCGCCTGCGCAGCGAATTGCCAACCATCATCACGCCCGAGGGCCGGGTGACCATTACCGGTACGGCGAGTCAGGGCAATGGCCACTTTATCGAGCTTTCCAGTAATGCGATCCAGGGCAGGGTCTGGGAAAATCTCACCGTGGAGCGCTTTGCACAGTGGTCAGGGTTGCACCTCGAGCCTCTGATCGTGTATCAGCAGGGGGGGGCAGCAGATGGCCTGCGCCGTACCGAAGCCATATCCGGGGAAGGCTATATGACGGCCGCGCGCCATCGTGGCTATGCAATCACCTGGTTTTCCCTTGCGGCTGTTTTCCTGATTCTTGGGATCTATGCCGGGTTCAAATCTTCAGGCACACATGAACAAAACGACTAAAAACCGGCTCTTTCTGACTTTCATCGCCCTGGCCTGCGCCCTTCCGGTGGTCGCGTCCTATCTGGCGTATTACGTCTGGACCCCGGAAAAACACATGAATTACGGCGAGCTATTGACACCCCGCCCCATTCCCGAGGACAAGCTTGTTTCCATAGGATCCGGGACACCATTACACCCTGAACTGGTGGGCAAATGGGTTCTGGTGGATATCGATAACGGTCAATGCGACGCAGCCTGTATCCGGCGGCTTTACCTGCAGCGTCAGGCCCATATCTCGATGGGAGCGGCACAGGAACGGATGACGCGGCTCTGGATCGTGACCGGCTCGGCAATGCCTTCGGCAGAGTTGCTGGCACAGCACCCGGGCCTGCATCTGGTCCAGCCCAGCCCGGAGTTGCTGGCACATTTTCCACCGCCCGCCACGGGGCGCTTCTATCTGGTGGATACCCACGGGGAGCTGATATTGCGCTACCCGGCCGATCCTGATGGCAAACGACTAATCAAGGATCTGGCGCGGTTGCTCGTCGTCAAGCGGATGTAGGCTGGTGTTCGCGACCTGGGCATGGCCCGGTCAGGCTGACTTGCGGGACATGGCGCGCAGACAGATCACGACGAACAGAATGCCGCCGATGATGGCGATGAGCCCGCCAAGACCCATCATGCCCATCCCGATCTTTTGCGGCAGGGTGGTCAGCATCTGATCGGCGCCCGCCACCTTGCGCTGAACGCCATAGCCACCGGACCAGGCCAGTCCCAGCACATGGAGCAACTGACCACCACCGTAGATGTAGGGCTGCCAGCACGCCATTTTTCCCTTTACCGTACCGTAGCCGAAACGGGGCAACAGCACATAGGCCAGTCCCATGAAGGCCAGAGTAACGCCCACGATGGAACCATGGTAATGGGCGGGGATGACGACGTTGACACCGCGGATCATGTAAGCCAGAACCCCGCCGACGAGAAACAGAAGCAGTGATGCCAGCAACGCCGAGCGGGCTGGGGAAGCGGGGCTGCGCAACACGCGGGGCAGAGCCAGAATGACGAGTGCGATGAGTGGCAGCATCAGGGGGTGGCCTGCTTCCATCAATCGTGCGAACCCCGCGACATGCCCGGGCGAGCCAACCGGGTAGAGCGCATAGAGCACCGGCATCGCGGCCACGGGTGCCGCCGCGAGAATGAACAGCGATGCAAGCATCCACGGAGAAACTCGTGCCGGGGCATCGAGAGCGTCAAGCAGGATCAACCAGGCCACCGCCATCAGCAGGGCATGCTGGAATTGCAGCGTGTGACCGCCTCCCCAGAAGACGAGTTCGAACAACGCCTGACCTTCCAGGAATTCGGGGTGATGCAGCCAGGACGTGACAAAACCGCTCATGGCCAGAATGCCGATGGCGGCGGAAAGGAAGATTCCCAGGCGCAAGGCGCCTTCGGCATTGCCAAAGGGTTTCGGCGGGAAAGCGGTAAATAGCGTTCTCACCAGGGTCAGCACAAAACCGCCACAGGCAAGCCAGAGTCCGGCAAAAAACACCGGATGCTGCAGAACCGGGATGTAATTGTTGAGCAGCGGGTGGCTGTCCGGGAAGAAAGGGGAAATCACGATCAGCACGGTGCCGCCCACGGCAAACCAGAAGCCGGCCCAGCCGAGGACAAGGCACCGATCCGTGCTGGATAAGCTCCACAGCAGACCACCGAAAGCCATGAACCAGACAAGCACCGAGAGATCGACATGCACGATCAGGGCCGCACGGAAAAAATCCTTCAGAGGAAAGACATCCTGAATCCCGGGGGTACGCGAGAGCACCAGCAGCAGGGCCAGGATGCCGGCGCCGATCAGCGCCGCGAGCGCCAGCCAGAGCCAGGCGCGACCAAGATGGAGACGGGAACCGGCAGGGCGGAGCAGGGCGGAGGGAGAGTGATCCATGGCAGGTACGGCAGGAGAAAAAGCGTATCAGTATAGCGGGGTCGGCATGTTAAAATGCCCGGCCCGAATGCCTTCGAAACCGGTCAGGAAATCCCTCCATGCGATCGACCGAAATTGCCCCTTCCCCGGCCTTCCACCGCTTGCGGCAGTATTACGCCCTGACCAAGCCCCGGGTAGTGTCCCTGATTGTCTTCTGCGCGGTGATCGGCATGTTTCTCGCAACGCCGGGCATGGTACCGATCCGCGTGCTCTTCGCCGGCACTGTAGGCATCGCGCTGGTGGCGGGTGCCGCTGCAGCAGTCAATTGCCTGATCGAGCAGAAGATCGATGCACTCATGGCGCGCACCCGTGGCCGCCCCTTGCCCTCCGGCGAAGTGAATTCCCTGGAAACCCTGGTGTTGTCCGGAGTTCTGGGCGGTATCGGCCTTTCCCTGCTTTATCGCCTGGCCAATCCCCTGACCATGTGGCTGACCCTGGCCACCTTCATCGGCTATGCAATCATCTACACGGCGTTTCTGAAGCCCAATACCTCCCAGAACATCGTGATCGGCGGTGCTTCCGGTGCGATGCCCCCGGTGCTGGGCTGGGCGGCCGTAACCAACCAGACGCCGGGCGAGGCCTGGCTGCTGTTTCTGATCATCTTCGTCTGGACCCCCCCCCACTTCTGGTCTCTCGCGCTCTACCGTGCCAGGGAGTACGCTGCCGCCGGCCTGCCCATGCTGCCCGTGACCCACGGTGCCGAATACACCCGCCGCTATGTGTTTTTCTATACCGTCGGGCTCACGCTGATCACCCTGGTGCCCTGCGTGATCGGCATGACCGGCCTGATCTATCTGGTGGCCACGGTGGTTCTCGATGGAATTTTCCTGCGCCATGCATGGATCGTCTGGCGTCGTTATTCCGATGCCGCGGCACGCAAGTCGTTCCGCTGGTCCATCATGTATCTGTCGCTCCTGTTCGCCGCGCTCCTGGTGGATCACTACCTGCCGCTTCCGCTGGCCTGAACCACTTGCCGCACGCCATTACCCGTCTTGCGCTGGTGCTGGTTCTGCTGGCACTGGCGGCATGCAGCAGCAAGGTCACTTTCAATGCGACCGATATCACCGGTGTTGACTGGGGACGGGATTTTCATTTGCGAGACTCGACGGGCAAACCCCGTCAGCTGGCTGATTTTCGTGGCAAGGTGGTTGTGGTTTTCTTCGGCTACACCCACTGCCCTGATGTCTGCCCCACCACCCTGAGTACATTGCGTACCGTCATGGACGCCCTGGGTACGGATGCGGGCAAGGTGCAGGTGTTGTTTGTCACGCTGGATCCGGAGCGGGACACTCCCGAAATATTGGCCCAGTATGTGCCCGCCTTTTATCCTTCCTTCCTCGGGTTGACCGGCGATCCAGCCCAGATCGCGGCGACGGCTAAAGAATTCAAGGTCTTCTATCAGCGTCAGGAGGGCAAAGCGCCGGGCAGTTACACGCTCGATCACACCGCATCCTCATTTGTCTTCGATCCCGCCGGCCGGCTAAGGCTCTATGTGTCACCAGGGCAGTCGGCTGAAAAGATCGTGGAGGATTTGCGGCGTCTGCTTAACGGTGCGTGAAGCAGGGATTGGCAGGAAAATCGCAAACCCGGTGATGAAGTTCCGGGCAACAAGGGCGGAGCTGAAAAAATGGCGCGAAGAATTCGCGCCATTTTTATTCCTGCAACCCTTCGGGAGCGGGATTTTTATCCGCTCAACGTTTCAATTCATCGTGCCGCCAAGGAAACCGCGCATCTTTAACAGCGCCTTGGCTTCGATCTGGCGGACGCGCTCGGCGGAAACGCCAAATTCATCGGCCAGTTCGTGCAGGGTGGATGCTTCTTCGCCTTCTTCCATCAGCCAGCGTCGTTGGACAATGGTGCGGCTGCGCTCGTCGAGGGAGGCCAGGGCGCTGTGCAGCCCCTCGCTCTGGAGACGGTCATATTCCTTGCGCTCCATTTGCACGGAAGGCTCGGTACTGCGGTCGGCGGCCAGGTAGGCGATCGGAGCAAAAGATTCCTCCTCACCGCTGCCCTGAGCTTCCAGCGCCACGTCTCCACCGCCCATGCGCGTTTCCATTTCCACCACTTCTTCGGGCTTGACACCCAGCTGGCTGGCGACGGACCGCACTTCCTCATGGCCCAGTGCAGCGAAATTCTGCTTCATGCTGCGCAGATTGAAAAAGAGTTTGCGTTGGGCCTTGGTGGTGGCGATTTTTACCAGACGCCAGTTTTTCAGGACGTATTCGTGAATCTCCGCCTTGATCCAGTGCATGGCGAAAGACACCAGGCGCACGCCGCGTTCGGGATCGAAGCGCTTGACCGCCTTCATCAGGCCGATATTGCCTTCCTGGATCAGATCGGCGTGCGGCAGGCCATAGCCGAGATAGCCCCGGGCAATGGCGATCACGAGACGCAGATGGGACATGACCAGCCGACGCGCGGCTTCCACATCCTCATCGGCGCGAAACTTGCGGGCCAGCTCCAGTTCTTCGGCTTCCGTCAACAGCGGAACGCGGTTGGCAGCCTGAATGTAGGCATCCAGACTGCCGGCACTCGAAGGAACCGGGAACTGGCTCAACATCAGGGCTTGGCTCATGTATTTCCTCCTTTGTGGCCATATTAGCACTCTGCGTATGAGAGTGCTAATTTCGGGAAGTTCCCGGCGAAATGTGCGCGGACGGCACCTTAAACCGTAGCTAGAAAGACCGCAGGTACTGGCGCAGGGACAGGCCGGCACCGAGCCAGCCCAGGCTGGCGGCCAGCCCCAGCCAGAGGGTGGCGATCTCCGGCCCGGGGCCATGAAGGACGAAGTGCAAGCCGTAGAGGCTGGCCAGGTCGGTGACCGGGCCACGCAGGGCAAGAGTGGCGGCGAATACCAGAGCCCAGGCGGTGAGGCCACCCAGCAGCCCCTGCAGCAATCCGAACCAGAGAAAGGGGCGGCGGATGAAACTGTCGGTTGCCCCCAGCAGACGGCTCACCTCGATTTCCCCCCGCTGGGTCAGTACCTGCAGGCGAATGATGTTGAAGGTGATGGCCACAACGCCGATACCCAGCAGCCCGGCCAATAGACCCACGGCAGCCCGGCCCAGGCGCAGCAGGGCATCGAGACGGCGCGCCCAGGCCGAATCCAGCTGCACGTGAGCCACTCCGGACCAGGCCGAGATATCCGTCGCCAGCTGCTCCAGCGCGTGCGGTGCGTCATCGCGGGGCGTGACGACATAGGCATCGGGGAAGGGATTGTCGGGCAGGCTGTCGAGTACCGCCGCCAGACCTTCGGTGGCCCGCATATGAGACAGCGCCTCCGCGCGGGGAATCATCCGGAACGCGGAGACTCCCGGCGTTGCGGCCAGACGCTGGCCGATGGCCGCAACTTCGCCCTGGCTGGCGTCGAGGGCCAGAAAAACGGAGATTTGAGGAGGAGCGGTGGCACCACCCAGGGCCAGACGGGCATTGTCCAGCAGCAACTGGCCGCCTGCCGGCAGGGCGAGGGCGATCCCCATGGCCAGTATCGACAGCAGGGTGTTGAGCGGGGTTGCGGCAAGGCGGCCCAGGCTCAGCATCAGGGCGTGACGATGCTGGGTCAGCCAGGCATTCATGGCTGCAACCTGCCGTGATCGAGGCGCAGCGCCCGGGCCTGGGGGAAAAGGGCACCATCATAGGTTGCCACCACTACGGTGACGCCGACCTGGTGGAAGTCGAGAAAGATCTCCGCCACATCGCGGGCGGTATCCGGATCAAGATGAGCCGTGGGTTCGTCGGCCAGGAGCAGGCCGGGGCGATTGACCACGGCACGGGCAATGGCCAGCCGCTGTTGTTCGCCCCCCGAGAGCGCGATGGGCATCGCCCGTTCACGCATCAGCAAGCCCACCTTGTCGAGGGCGGCACGGGCGCGGCGCGAGGCTTCCTTGTGCGGGATACCGGCAATCGAAAGTGGCAACATCACGTTGGCGAAGGCATTGCGGTCAAAGAGCAGCTTCTGATCCTGGAAAACCAGACCAAGATTGCGCCGCAAATAGGGCAGCGCGGCCGGCTTGAGCGCTCCCACATTCTGGCCGTTGACCAGCACGGCGCCGGCGCTGGGCCGTTCCATGGCCGCGACCAGCTTGAGCAGCGTGCTCTTGCCGGCGCCGGAATGGCCCGCCAGCGTCACCAGCTCGCCGGGACCGACATCCAGGGTGACGTCCACGAGAGCATCCTGTCCCGGTGGATAGCGCTTGGAAACCTGCTGGAACTGGATCATGTCCGGATCATGGCGCGGGGGCTTCCTCGAACAGGGCCTCGGCAAATTCCGCCGCCCGAAACGGCTGGAGGTCGTCGATACCCTCGCCGACACCGATGAAGCGCACGGGTTTGGGGCACTGGCGGGCAATCGCCGCGAGCACGCCGCCCTTGGCGGTACCGTCGAGCTTGGTGATCACCAGACCGGTGACGCCGATCGCCTTGTCGAATGCCTTGACCTGGGCGATGGCGTTCTGCCCGATATTGGCGTCGAGCACCAGCAATACTTCGTGAGGACCGCCGGGTTCCGCTTTTTGCACCACGCGGCGCACCTTGGCGATTTCCTCCATCAGATGCAGCTGGGTGGGCAGGCGCCCGGCCGTGTCGGCCATCACCACGTCGATGCCTCGCGCCCGGGCGGCGCCGATGGCGTCGAACACCACGGCGGCGGGATCGCCGGATTCCTGGGCGATCACGGTGACATCGTTGCGGCGGCCCCATTCCATGAGCTGCTCCCGGGCGGCGGCACGGAACGTGTCGCCCGCGGCCAGCACCACGCTATGGCCCCGGCCCTGGAAGTGCTTGGCCAGTTTTCCGATCGAGGTGGTCTTGCCGGCGCCATTGACCCCCGCGATCATCATGATGAAGGGATGTTGTCCGGCGGGATCGAGCGGCTGCTCCAGTGGCCCGAGCAGGGTGGCCAGCAAGTCGACCAGCACCTGGCGCAGCTGGGCTGGCGTTTCGAGCTTGTCACGCCGGATCCGGCCGCGCAGTTCGGCAAGCAGCCACTGGGTCGCCTCCACCCCGCAATCGGCCATGAGCAGCGTGGATTCAAGTTCCTCCAGTAGTTCCTCGTCGATCCGGCTGCGGCCGAACAGCCCCCCCAGCGTGCCGCCGATCTGGGCGCGGGTTCTGGCCAGCCCGGCGCGCAGGCGCTGGGTCCAGGACGGGGCGGTGGCGGGAGGTGTACCCCCCTCCTTCTTCTTGAAGAAACTCAGCATGAAATCCGGAGTCGAAACGGCGACCGAAAGCCGGTCGCGAAAAAGGGTCGCGCTATGATGCGCGAAACATGGAGCGACCGGAGAAACGGTTGTTCCGGCGCCAAGTGTAGCAAAGTGGCACAGCCGCCAAGCGGTAAAGCTGCATGGCTGCGTGGTTCGCCGCCCTGGCCGGTCATCCTGATCATTTCCGAACAACAACGATGAAAAAATTTCTTCTCGCCCTGATGCTTTGTCCGACCCTGATGGCCGCTCCGGCCCGGGCCAATCCCTTCGAAACCCGCCTGTCCAACGGACTCAGGATCATCGTCAAGGAAGATCACCGTGCGCCGACTGCGGTAAACATGGTCTGGTACCAGGCCGGGGCCATGGATGAACAGGAGGGGGTTTCCGGCGTTGCCCATGTGCTTGAGCACATGATGTTCAAGGGGACGAAAAAAATCGGCCCGGGCGAATTCTCACGCCGGGTGGCGGCCGCGGGTGGTAATGACAATGCCTTCACCACCGCGGATTACACCGCGTACTTCGAGCAGGTGCCCAAGGCGCGTTTGGCGGAAATGATGGCCATGGAGGCGGATCGCATGGCGCACCTCGAATTGACGGAGAAGGAATTCAGCTCCGAGATCAAGGTGGTGATGGAAGAGCGCCGCTGGCGTACCGAGGATCAGCCCCAATCCAAGGTCTATGAGGGGCTCATGGCGACGGCGTTCGAGGCGCATCCCTATCATCGGCCGGTGATCGGCTGGATGGGGGATCTGGAAAATATGACCTATCAGGATGCGAGGGACTGGTATCGCACCTGGTATGCGCCCAACAATGCCACGGTGGTGGTGGTGGGTGATGTCGACCACAAGGTGGTATTCCGCCTGGCGGAGAAGGAATTCGGCGCCATCCCCGCGCGCGCCCTGCCCCGGCGTCGCCCGCGTACCGAACCGGTGCAGGAAGGGATCCGTCGCATCAGCGTGAAAGCCCCCGCCAGGCTGCCTTATCTGATGATGGCGTGGAAGGCGCCCAAGCTGCAGGATGTACACAAGGATCGGGATCCCTACGCGCTCGAAGTGTTATCCGGCATCCTCGATGGCCACGAAGCCGCGCGTCTGGGTAGGCATCTGGTGCGCGAGCAGCGCATCGCCCAGTCTGCCGGGGCGGGCTACGACGGCACGCTGCGCGGTGAAGCCCTCTTCATCCTCGACGGACAACCGGCGCAGGGCCACACCATTGCAGAGCTTGAAGCCGCGCTGCGGGCCGAGATCAAGCGGATTCAGGATGAAGGCGTATCCGCGGAGGAACTGGCTCGGGTGAAGGTGCAAACCATCGCCGGACAGGTCTACAAACGGGATTCGATGATGGCTCAGGCCATGGAAATTGGTGGGGCGGAGATGAACGGGCTGGGCTGGCGCAGCCTCGATACCCTGCTGGAAAAAGTTCGCAGCGTCACGGCGGATGAGGTGCAGGCCGTGGCCCGCAAGTATTTCAGCGACGACACCCTGACGGTCGCCGTGCTCGATCCCCAGCCAGTGGATGCGAACGCCCCGCCCAGGCCCGCTCCCGTCCACCATCACTGATCACAGAGATTCCGCCATGAAACGCATTCATTGTCTGCTCGTTCTCCTCGCGGGTCTGTTGGCCCTTCCGGCCCAGGCTGCTCCGGCGATCCAGCACTGGGTCACGCCGGAAGGCGTGCGGGTCTATTTCATCGAAAACCACGACCTGCCCATCCTCGATCTGGAAATCGATTTCGCGGCCGGTGGCGCCTATGCGCCGGCCACAAAGGCCGGTCTGGCCGGGCTCACCAACGGCCTGCTGGATGGCGGGATCGAAGGGCTTGACGAAGAGCAGATCGCCGGTCGCCTGGTGGATCTCGGCGCACGTTTGGGGGCCGCGGTCGATGCGGACCGGGCCAGCCTGTCGCTGCGTACCCTGTCTTCCGCCACCGAGCGTGACGGCGCGCTTGACCTGATGCAGCGCATCCTGACCCATCCGGTTTTCCCCGAAGCCATCGTGGAGCGGGAAAAGGCGCGCGCCATCGCCGCCTTGCAGGAAGCCGACACGCGCCCGGATGCAATCGGCAGCAAGCGTTTCATGGCAGCGCTCTATCCGGGCCATCCCTACGGGGTCACACCGACGGTGGATACCGTGGCCCGGATCACCCGGGACGATCTGATTGCCTTCCATCAGCGCTATTACGCGGCCCGTCGTGCCGTTGTATCCCTGATCGGCGATGTCAGCCGTGGAGAGGCCGAGGCTCTGGTACGGCGCCTGACTGCCGGGTTACCGGCCGGCGTGGCCGATGCCGGGTTGCCGCCGGTGTCCCTGCCCGATGCGGCGACCATCCGCATTCCCCATCCTGCGGCACAGAGCCATATCTGGATCGGTATGCCGGCGCTGAAGCGTGGCGACCCTGATTCCTACGCGCTCCAGGTCGGCAACTACACCCTGGGTGGCGGCGGCTTTGTTTCCCGCCTCATGAAGGAGGTGCGCGAGAAGCGCGGCTATGCCTACAGCGTCTATTCCGGGTTCAGCGCGCGGCGCGAGATGGGGCCCTTCCAGATCGGCCTGCAGACCAAGCGTGAACAGTCCGCTGACGCACTCAAGGTGGTGGATGGCGTCCTTTCCGGTTTCCTGCACGATGGCCCCACGCCGGCCGAACTCGAAGCGGCCAAACGCAATCTCGCCGACAGTCTGGCCCTGCGCACCGACAGCAATGCCAAGCTTCTGGGCTATCTCGCCGTGATCGGGTTCTACGGGCTGCCGCTCGATTATCTTGATACCTATCCCGCACGCATCCGGGCCGTGACTGCTGACGAGGTGCGTGCCGCCTTCGCGCGCCATGTCGAGGCGTCCCATCTGGTGACCGTGATTGTCGCCGGCGATGCCCGCTGAGCATGAGCCGGGTCCGCATCACCGGCGGCGCATGGCGCAGCCGCATGATCCAGGTGATCGACAGCGCGGGCCTGCGGCCAACACCGGACCGGGTGCGGGAAACCCTGTTCAACTGGCTGGGTCAGGATCTCACCGGGCTGCGCTGTCTGGATCTGTTCGCGGGTAGCGGCATCCTCGGCTTCGAGGCGGCATCCCGTGGCGCCTCGAAGGTGACCCTGGTGGAAAAGGACCGGCGGGTTTTCCAGCAGTTGCAAAAGAATGTCGCGAATCTTGCCGCACCTGACCTGCGGCTGGTCTGTGGCGATGGGATAAGATTCGTGCCTGACGTGGAGCAGGAGTACGATCTGCTCTTCCTCGATCCGCCATATCACCGGGATTGGCTGGTGCGGACGGAGCCCCGGCTGCCTGTGCTGCTCAGGCCCGACGCCCGCATTTATGCCGAAGCCGAGCAACCCCTGCAGTCGCTGGGTGCCTGGCGCGTGATCCGGCGGGGGCAGGCCGGACAAGTCCATTTCCATCTCCTGGGGCCATCATGAACCACACTGTCGCCGTTTATGCAGGTACCTTCGATCCGCTCACCCGCGGCCATGAGGATATTGCCCGGCGCGCCACGCGGATTTTCGACCGGGTGATCGTGGGCATTGCCGCCAGCGAAAAGAAGAAGCCTCTCTTCTCCCTCGAAGAGCGTATCGAGATCGCCAAAGAGGTGCTGCACGACCTGCCCAATCTGGAGGTCCAGGGCTTTTCCACCCTGCTGATGCAGTTTGCCCGGCAGGAAAAGGCCCAGGTCGTGGTGCGTGGCGTGCGCGCCGTTTCGGATTTCGACTACGAGTTCCAGCTTGCGGGCATGAACCGTGATCTCTATCCGGAAATTGAAACCGTATTCATGACACCCGGCGAGCAGTACATGTTCATCTCGGCCACGCTGGTGCGGGAGATTGCCGCTTTCGGTGGCGACGTGAGCAAATTTGCTCCGCCCCGGGTGGTGGAACGCCTCAAGCAGAAGTTTGGCGGCTGAGTGCCGCCGGACCATCAGAAAACCCCGAAAGAAAAGCCATGTCCCTGATGATCACCGACGAATGCATCAACTGCGACGTCTGCGAACCCGAATGCCCCAACAACGCCATTTCCCAGGGCGAGGAAATCTATCAGATCGATCCCGACAAGTGCACCGAATGCGTGGGCCATTTCGATACTCCGCAGTGTCAGGAAGTCTGTCCCGTTGACTGCATCCCCCGCGACCCGGACCGCGTGGAGAGCGAGGATCAGCTCATGGCGAAGTACGCCATACTGATGGCGGCGAAAAAATAAACGCGGGTCAACGCTGGCAGCGCGGACAGTAAAAGGTGGCGCGCTGCCCCTGGCGGATCATGCGTATCGCTCCGCCACAACGACGGCAGTCCTGTCCTTCCCGTCCATAGACAAAGGTCTGGAGCTGGAAATAGCCCGAGCTCCCGTCGGAATGGACGAAATCACGCAGGCTGCTGCCCCCGGCGGCGATGGCCGAATCCAGGGTGGCGCGGATGGCGGGCACCAGCCGCGTGTAGCGCTTGAGCGAGATGCGTCCCGCGGAAGTGCGTGGATCGATACCCGCCTGAAAAAGGCTTTCAGAGGCGTAGATATTGCCCACGCCGACAATCCGGTGGCTATCCATCAGGACGGTTTTGATAGCGGCTTTCAATCCCCGTGTTTCCCGGTAGAGCCAGCCGGCATCGAAGGCCCCGGACAAGGGTTCCACACCCAGCACCGCCAGCAGGGGATGTTCTTCGTCCCCCCCGGGCAGCCAGAGCGCGGCACCGAAGCGGCGCGGATCCCGCAGGCGCAAGGCGATGGCGCCGAACACCAGATCCAGGTGGTCATGTTTTTCCGGCGCCTGGGTGGAGGGGATCAGGCGCAGGCTGCCCGACATGCCCAGGTGCAGCAGCAGCTGCCCCGCGCCAAAATCGAAGAGCAGATACTTGCCCCGTCGGAGCACCCCGTGGAGCATCCGACCGCTGATGTTCGATTCGAGATCGGGCGGGATGGGGTAGCGCAGCGCAGGCGTCCGGATCACGACACCGGTGGCGCGCCGGCCTTCGATCTCGGGGGCGATGCCACGACGGGTCACCTCGACTTCGGGCAGTTCAGGCACGGGCGGGAACGCGGGAAAGGCAGGATGAAGCTGCTAACATCGCCGCATTCTATTCGAGCCGGTTTCCCCCGTTTCTCCGCCCCCATCCTATGTCAGCCAAATCCCGTACCCTGGCCGCATTTGCCGCCATGCTCCTGGCGGTCCTGTCTCCCGGCAGCCGGGCCGGGGATGAGGTCAAGGATGCACCCCGTTATCCGGTCGAGGCACTGACGCCGCAGATCCTGTATCAGTTCCTGCTGGCCGAGATTGCCGCGAGTCGAGGCAACCTCGGGGTTGCGGCCGGAGTGTATGTCGATCTGGCGAAGAAAACCCGCGACCCCCGGATCGCCCAGCGGGCGGCCGAGATTGCCTATCACTCGCACCAGTTTCCGCTGGCGCTGGAAGCCGCCCGGCTCTGGTTCGAACTGGAGCCCGACGCGGAACCGGCGCGCCAGCTCCTGTGGTCCCTGCTGTCCACCACGGGGCGGACCGCGGAGCTTTCCGACGTGCTCGCCAAGGCGCTTGCTGTTGCCGGAGACAAGCTCGGCCCCGATCTGCTCGGGCTCAATCGCCTGCTCGCTGGACAAAAGGACAAACAGGCCGTGCGGGCGCTGGTCGATCAGGTCACCACGCCTTACCTTGCCCGTGCCGAAGCCCATTTTGCCCGGGCCCAGGCGGCGCTGGCCGTCGATGACAAGGTGGCCGCCCGGACCGAAGCGGAGCAGGCGGTCAAGCTCGATCCTGATCTGGAACCGGCGGTCCTGCTGCAGGCCCAGCTGCTGTTGCCCGATGCCAATCAGGCCGCCGCACTGCTGGGAGATTTCGCTACGCGGCACCCCAAGGCGAGGAATGTCGCACTGGCCCACGCACGGGTGCTGGTGGACGCCAAACGCTATGCCGATGCACGCCAGGCATTCGGCGCCCTGCTCGACCAGGACAAGGACAATCCGGAACTGCTCTATGCCGTGGGCCTGCTGGATCTGCAGCTCAATGACACTGCCGGTGCCGAGCAGCATCTGCAACGCCTTCTCGATCTGGGGTATCAGTCCGAGGCCGACAGCGCCCACCTCTATCTGGGCCAGATCGCCGAAGATGCCAAACGGATGGATGAGGCACTGGCGCATTACAACGCCGTGGACCCGGCCAGCCGCCAGGCGCTTCCCGCCGCGCTGCATGCCGCCAACCTGCTGCGCCAGCAGGGCAAGCTGGAGGCCGCGCTGGAACGCCTGCAGCAGATGCAGGTCACCACACCCCAGGACCGCACGACCCTGCAGCTCGCCCAGGCGCAACTGCTCTCCGAGGCAGGGCGTGAGGAAGACGCCTACACGCTGCTCGACAATGCACTGCGTGCGGACCGGGATAACACCGACCTGATCTACGAAACCGCCCTCGCGGCCGAGCGGGTCGGCAAACATGACGTATCCGAGCCCCTGTTGCAGCAACTGATCCAGCGCAAGCCGGACGATCCGCAGGCCTATAACGCACTGGGCTATTCCTATGCCGATCGCGGCGTGAATCTGGCCGAAGCGCAGCGTCTGGTCGCCAAGGCGCTGGCGGTTGCGCCCGACGACCCGTTTTATCTGGACAGCATGGGCTGGGTGGTCTACCGCCAGGGCAATACCGCAGCCGCCGAGCAGTATCTGCGCCGTGCCCTGTCCCTGCGCTCCGATCCCGAGATCGCCGCCCATCTGGGCGAAGTGCTCTGGTATCTCGGCCGTCGCGACGAGGCGCGCCAGATCTGGGATGCCGCCGCCAAGGCCGCACCCGGCAATGCCGCCCTCACCGCGACGCTGAAACGCTTCCAGCCCTGATGGCCCGCACCCGCCCCCGGGGTTCCGCGCGGGCTTTCCTGGGGGGAGTGGTGCTGTTGTCGATACTTGTCTCCGCCTGCACCACCCTGCCGCCCGAACTGGTGCGGCCATCCCGCGCCAGCCTCCTGGCCTTCGATCTGGAAGGCCGGATTTCGGTGCAGCAGGCGGGCCGCCCCTACCATGCGGGCATCGAGTGGCACCACACGACCGACCGGGACGATATTTTTCTCACCGGTCCGCTGGGGCAGGGTCTCGCTGAACTGGGCCGCGATACGGAAGGCGCGTATCTGCGCACGGCGGATGGCAAAACCCATCAGGCATCCGACTGGAACAGCCTGGCGCGCTCGGTTCTCGATCTGCCGCTGCCGCTGAACGAGATGCCGCGCTGGCTTCTGGCCGATGTCGAGGGCGGGAGCCGTGATGCGCAGGGGCGTCCGCGCCGCACCCTGCAGGCGGGCTGGATCATCGATTATGTCCAGTATGAATCCGGTGCCGCCAACGCCTTGCCCACCCTGCTCGAATTGCAGCATGACGATATCGAGGTGAAATTGAAGGTCCGTGAATGGCGCCTGCCCTGAGCGCTCCGGGATGGCATGAGCCCTGGCCCGCGCCGGCGAAACTCAACCTGTTCCTGCAGGTGGTGGGGCGCCGCGCCGATGGCTACCATCTGCTGCAGACGGTATTCACCTTCATCGATGCCGCCGACACGCTGTATTTCGAACCACGCCATGATGGCCGCATCGTACTGGCCAATCCCCTGCCCGGCGTGGCGATGGAAAGCGACCTGACCGTCCGCGCCGCGGCCGCACTGCGGGCCGCGGCCGGCATCACGCACGGCGTCACCCTGACCCTGGAAAAGCGTCTGCCCATGGGCGGCGGGCTGGGGGGAGGCAGTTCGGATGCCGCCAGTGCCCTGCTGGCGCTGAACCATCTCTGGCGCTGCAATCTGTCGCGTCCGGCGTTGCAAAACCTCGGCCTGACCCTGGGCGCGGATGTCCCGGTTTTCATCCATGGCCGCAGTACCTTTGCCGAAGGGGTGGGCGAGCGCTTCACCGATGTGGCGGTGTCTCCCGCCTGGTATCTGGTGCTGGTGCCGCCGGTGGCGGTACCCACCGCCGCGATCTTTGCCGCGCCCGACCTGCGGCGGAATGCACCGGCCCTGACCGCCGCCGGCTGGCGCGCCGGCATGGGTCGCAACGATCTCGAACCCGTGGCCTGCCGTCTTTATCCCGAAGTGGCGCGGCATCTGGCCTGGCTGCGTGATGCAGCCAATGCAGGGCATGGATGCATGAGCGGTTCCGGCGCCTGCTGTTTCGCCACATGTGCCGACGAGGCCGCCGCGCACGATCTGCTGGCGCGCCTGCCACGGGATATGCGGGGCTTTGTGGCGCGGGGCCTGCCCGCCCATCCCCTGGCGCATTTGACATAGAGGGCAAAACCACGGAAAATGCGCGTCCTTCCGATGTTCAAACCTCGCCGGTTTGGCGTCACGTAGGGGAGTCGCCAAGCTGGTTAAGGCACCGGATTTTGATTCCGGCATGCAAAGGTTCGAATCCTTTCTCCCCTGCCAGTTATTTACGCCGGGCAGACCCTGAATCCGGGGTCTGCCCGCTTTGTTTGCAGCGTTGTTCCCAGGGGCACTCATGTCGTATGACAGCCTGATGGTTTTCACCGGTAACGCCAATCCCAAATTGGCGGCGGACGTGACCAAGCGACTCAACCTGTCCATCGGACGGGCCAATGTCGCCCGTTTTTCCGATGGCGAGATCAACGTGGAAATCATGGAACACGTGCGTGGCCACGATATCTTCATCCTTCAGCCCACCTGCGCGCCAACCAACGACAACCTGATGGAACTGGTGATTCTCACCGACGCCCTGAAGCGTGCCTCGGCGGGCCGCATCACCGCCGCGGTCCCCTATTTCGGTTACGCCCGGCAGGACCGCCGGCCGCGTTCGGCGCGCGTGGCCATCACCGCCAAGGTGGCGGCCAACATCCTCCAGGCCGCCGGTGTGCAGCGTGTGCTGACCGTGGACCTGCATGCCGACCAGATCCAGGGCTTCTTCGACGTGCCGGTGGACAACATCTACGCCGCACCGGTCCTGCTCAACGATCTGTGGAAACAGCATCACGAGAACCTGCTGGTGGTCTCTCCCGACGTCGGCGGCGTGGTGCGGGCACGGGCCTTCGCCAAGCAGCTGGAAACCGATCTGGCCATCATCGACAAGCGCCGGCCCAAGGCCAATGTGTCCGAGGTGATGAACATCATCGGCGATGTGGCCGGCCGCACCTGCGTGATCATGGACGACATCGTGGATACCGCCGGCACCCTGTGCAAGGCCGCGCAGGCGCTCAAGGAACATGGCGCGCAGAAAGTCATGGCCTACTGCACCCACCCGGTGCTGTCGGGCTCGGCCATCGCCCGGATCAACGAGTCGGAACTGGACGAACTGGTAGTGACCGATACCATCCCCCTGCGTGAGGACGCCCGTGCCTGTGGCCGCATCCGCGTGGTGTCGATCGCCGATCTGATGGCCGAGACCATCATGCGTATCAGCAGCGACAAATCGGTATCCTCGCTGTTCATGGACTGAGTTTTGCCCGTCGCCGCCGGAACCTTCCGGGTGCGACGGATTTTTCAACCCCCGTCTGGTCGCGGACGGGGTTTAACCTGGAGTCACATCATGTCTTTTGAAATCAACGCCACCAAGCGCGAACAGCAGGGAACGAGTGCGAGCCGCCGCCTGCGTCGCGCCAGCCGGGTTCCCGGCATCGTCTATGGCGGTACCGCCAAGCCCCAGTCCATCGACATGGACCACAACGACGTCTTTCAGGCCCTGCGCAAGGAAGCCTTCTACTCCTCCGTTCTGAACCTGAACGTCGATGGCCAGAAGGAAACCGTCCTGCTGCGCGATGTGCAGCGCCATCCCTACAAGGCCATCATCCTGCATGTGGATTTCCAGCGTGTGGACGCCAACCGCGCGATCCACCAGAAGGTGCCGCTGCACTTCGTGAACGGTGACGTGGCCCCCGGCGTCAAGACCCAGGGCGGCATGGTCTCCCACGTCATGACCGATGTGAACGTCAAGTGCCTGCCCGGCGATCTCCCCGCCTTCATCGAGGTGGACCTCAAGGATCTGTCCGCCGGCCACTCCATCCACGTTTCCCAGCTGGCCCTGCCCAAGGGCGTCGAAGTCGTGCATCACGGCGAAGGCGATCCGGTGGTTGCCACCATCCTGGTCAAGGGTGGCGGCAAGGCCGACGAGGAGCCCGTGGCCGATGCGCCGGCCGCCGCGCCTGCTGCGGCTCCGGCTCCGGCTCCCGAGAAGAAGTAAGCCGTCCTGTGTAAATTGCAGGCGAACATCCGTCTCGTCGTCGGCCTTGGCAACCCCGGGGCCGAATACACCGAAACCCGGCACAACGCCGGGTTTTGGTTTTGTGAACGATTGGCGCAGGAGCTGGGGATTTCCTTCAGCAACGAAAGCCGTTTTCACGGCTGGACCGCGTCTGCGCGCCGCCTTGGCCAGGAAGCCCTGTGGCTGCTGATGCCGGCCACCTTCATGAACCGCTCCGGTCAGGCCGTGCAGGCCCTGGCCCACTTCTACCGCATCCTGCCCAACGAGATTCTCGTGGTGCACGACGAACTCGATCTGCCACCCGGACAGATGCGCCTCAAGTTCGGCGGCGGCGCCGGTGGCCATAACGGCCTCAAGGACATCACTGCCCGCCTGGGCACCCAGGATTACTGGCGCCTGCGCCTGGGTATCGGTCATCCGGGCGATCGCAACGAGGTGGTGAGCTACGTGCTCAAGCCCGCCCGCAAGGAAGAGCAGGCGGACATCGATGCCGCCCTCGACCGCGCCCTGCTCGCCTGGCCCGGGATCGCCCGCGGCGACATGGACGCGGCAACGCGAAAAATAAACACAAAACCGGCAGCATCCGGGAAGGAAACGCCATGAGCCTCAAATGCGGCATCGTCGGACTGCCCAACGTCGGCAAGTCCACCCTGTTCAACGCGCTGACCAAGGCCGGCATCGAAGCCGCCAACTATCCCTTCTGCACCATCGAGCCGAATGTCGGCATCGTCGAGGTGCCCGATGAACGGCTCGCCGCGCTGTCGGAAATCGTCCGGCCGCAGAAGATCCAGCCCGCCATCGTCGAATTCGTGGACATTGCCGGCCTCGTCGCCGGCGCCTCCAAGGGCGAAGGCCTGGGCAACCAGTTCCTCGCCAACATCCGCGAAACCGACGCCATCGTGCACGTCGTCCGCTGCTTTGCCGACGACAACGTGGTGCACGTCTCCGGCTCCGTGGACCCGATCCGCGACATCGAGGTGATCGACACCGAACTCGCCCTGGCCGATCTGGGCACCGTCGACAAGGCGCTGGCCCGCTATAAAAAGCCCGCCGCCGCCGGCGACAAGGAAGCCAGGATTCTTTGCGCCGTGCTCGAGAAATGCGTGGCGCAGCTGAACGAAGCCAAACCGGTGCGCGCCCTCGACCTCTCCAAGGAAGAGAAAGCCAACCTCAGGCCCTTCTGCCTGATCACCGCCAAGCCCGTGCTCTACGCTGCAAACGTGGCCGAGAGCGGCTTCGAGAACAACCCCCATCTCGACGCCGTGCGCGCCCACGCCGCCCGGGAGGGCGCCGAAGTGGTGGCCCTGTGCGCCGCCATCGAGGCCGAGATCGCCGATCTGGACGACGAGGAAAAGCTGATTTTCCTCGCCGACATGGGCCTCGAAGAGCCCGGCCTCAACCGCCTGATCCGCACCGGCTACACCCTGCTTGGCCTGCAGACCTACTTCACCGCGGGCGTCAAGGAAGTGCGCGCCTGGACCATCCACAAGGGCGACACCGCGCCGCAGGCGGCCGGCGTCATCCATACCGATTTCGAGCGTGGTTTCATCCGCGCCCAGACCATCGCCTTCGACGATTTCATCCGCTACAAGGGTGAGGCCGGCGCCAAGGAAGCCGGCAGGATGCGCGCCGAAGGCAAGGAGTACGTGGTGCGCGATGGTGACGTGATGAATTTCCTGTTCAACGTCTGATTCGAGGAAGCTGTTTCAGGCGATTGCATCTGCTGCTGTATGCGAGATAGACACAGTAGCCATTCAATACCCCAGCCCTGATCCTGAAACAGTCCACTCCGACGATAGCGCCTCGGCCTGCTGCAGCACCGTCTGCACCGCCGCGTCCTGAAGATCAGGCGGGTAGCCGTACTTGCGCAGGATGCGCTTCACCAGCACCCGCATCCGGGCGCGGGCAGAATCCCGGTGCGCCCAGTCCACCGAGACGTTCTCGCGCAGGCTCATCAGCAATTCGTGGGCGATCAGCTTGAGCTTGTCGTCGCCCATCATCTGCACGGCACTATCGTTCTCGGCGAGGGCGTCGTAGAAGGCGATTTCCTCGTCGGACAGGCCTTGCTCTTCGCCACGCTGACGCGCCGCGCGGATATCCTTGGCGATCTGGATCAGTTCCTGCAGCACCTCGGCGGTGGTGATGGCATTGGCGTGGTAGCGCGCTATGGCATCTTCCAGACGTTCCGAGAAGGCCCTGGTCTGCGTCACGTTGGCCTTGCTGCGCGAGCGGATGCCGTCGTTGATCAGCTTGCGCAAGGCTTCCAGCGCAAGGTTCTTCTTCTCCATCTGCTGAACCTCGGCGAGGAATTCATCCGAGAGGATGGAAATGTCCGGGCTCTTGATGCCCGCGGCGGCCAGGATGTCCACGATCTCGGTCGAGACCACGGCGCGGCTGACGATCTGCTGGATCGCCAGTTCACGCTCCTGCTGCGTCACGCCAGAACCTGTGCTGCTCTTGACCAGCGCGGCACGGATCGCCTGGAAGAAGCCGACTTCCTCCCGTATTGTGCGGGCCTCGTCGGAGGCGGATGCCAGAGCGAACGCCTTGGACAGCACCAGCACGGCATCCTGATATCGGCGGTGCGCGTTCTTCTTGCCTTCCCTGGTCTTCTCTTTCTCAGCCAGCTTCTGTTGCAGGTCGAGAATCCACTCGATGGCTCCTGCCATCATCGCCAGCCGTTCCTGTGGCGTGCCGCTCATCGCGGCGGCGCGCAGTTGCTCAGGCGTGACGTAGCCATGAACCATGTCCCGCACCACCTCGTACTTCTCCATCATCACCGCGATGGCCTGTGCCTCATCAATGCCGGTGTTTTCCTGGTCGTTCCTGGAGTACTGCTGCAGCGCCGATTTCAGGTTTTGCGCAATGCCGATGTAGTCCACGATCAGCCCGGCAGGCTTGTCGCGGAACACGCGGTTCACCCGCGCAATCGCCTGCATCAGGCCGTGCCCCTGCATCGGCTTGTCCACGTACATCGTGTGCATGCACGGCGCGTCAAAGCCGGTCAGCCACATATCCCGCACGATCACCAGCTTGAGCGGGTCTGATGCGTCGCGGGCACGCTTGGCCAGCAAGTCGCGCCGTACCTTGTTGCCGATGTGCTGCTGCCACTCTTGAGGGTCGCTCGCTGCGCCCGTCATCACGATCTTGACCGCGCCCGCGTTGTCGTCTGCGCTGTGCCAGTCCGGGCGCAGCTTGACGATTTCATCGTAGAGTTTCACGCAGATGCGGCGGCTCATGCACACCACCATCGCCTTGCCATCCAGCGCCGCCACGCGATCCTCGAAGTGGGTGACCATGTCCCTGGCCACCAGCGCGAGGCGCTTGTCGCTGCCCACCAGGGCTTCGACCGTTGACCACTTCTTCTTGAAGCGCTCCTGATCGGCCTCCGAGTCCTCCTCGGTCAATTCGTTTACCTCGGCGTCGATCTTCGGCTTCTCTTCCTCGTCGAGTTCGATGCGCGCCAGCCGCGACTCGTAGTAGATCGGCACCGTCGCGCCATCCTCGACCGCACGGCTGATGTCGTAGACATCGATGTAGTTGCCGAACACCGCCGGGGTGTTGACGTCGTCCGCCTCGATGGGCGTGCCGGTAAAGCCGATGAAGGAGGCATTGGGCAATGCGTCGCGCAGGTACTTGGCGAAGCCGTAGGACACTTCGCCGGTCTTGGCGTCCACCTTCGCCCGGAAGCCGTACTGCGAACGGTGCGCCTCATCCGCGATGACGACCACATTGCGGCGCGTGGTGAGCGGTTCGGTAACCTCGCCGAACTTCTGCAAGGTCGTGAAAATCACACCGCCCGAGGCCCGGCTCAAGACCTTCTGCAGATCGTCACGGCTCTCGGCCTGCACCGGCGTCTGCCGGATCAGGTCACGGCACATCGAAAAGGTCGAAAACAATTGATCGTCGAGATCGTTGCGGTCGGTCAGCACCACCAGCGTCGGGTTGGCCATTGCCGGGTGTTTGACCAGAAGACCGGCGTAGAACGCCATCAGCAGGCTTTTGCCCGAGCCCTGGGTATGCCAGATGACGCCCGCGCGTTTATCGCCCTGTCGTTGCGTCTTCACACTCGGCAAGCCGTAATCCGCGGGGTCTTCGGCCACACCCTGCACCGCCACCGAAGCACGAACAGTCGAGGCCACCGCGTGCCGCACCGCGTGGAACTGATGGTAGCCCGCGATGATCTTGGTCAGCCCGGAGCCGGTTTCGCCGAAGACCGTGAAGTGGCACAGCAGATCGAGCAGGCGGCGATGCTCGAACACGCCTTCGATCAGCGTCGAGAGTTCCGGCGCACCTTTCGGGGCAACGTCGGCGCCGTCGGTGGTGCGCCACGGCATGAAGCGCTCAAAGTCTGCCGACAGCGAACCCACCCGGGCAGCAATGCCATCCGACGTGACCAGCAGCGCATTGGTGTGGAACAGCGCCGGAACCTGCTGCTTGTAGGTCTGCAGCTGGTTGAACGCGCCCAGCAGATGCGCCCCCGCGCTGCCCGGCGCCTTCAGCTCGATCACCGCCAGCGGCAGGCCGTTCACGAACACCACCACATCGGGCCGGCGGTTGGCCTGCCCGTTGATGACCACGAACTGCTGCACCGCCAGCCAGTCGTTTCGTTCCGGGTGTTCGAAGTCGATCAGCGCGACCTTGCCCGCCGTCAGCGTGCCATCCTGAGCGTAGTACTCGACATCCACGCCCTCCGTCATCAGCTTGTGGAGGCGGCGGTTTTCTTCCAGCAGGGCGGGAAAAACGGATTGGGTCAGCTTGCGAATGGCATCCGCCCGCGCTTCCGGCGGCAGATGCGGGTTGAGCCGCAGCACGGCATCTTCCAGCCGCTTGCGCAGCAACACGACGTCGTGGCTGTCGCGTTCGGGCGCACTACTGTCCGGGCCGATGGCCTCGTCGGAGGCAACCGCATAGCCCATCCCGCGCAATTGTGCGAGCAAGGCTTGTTCGACCGCGGCTTCGGAGAGGAAGGCCATCGTCACGTCCTGTTTTTGCGGGTCATGCGGTGATGTCTTTAATCTGCGCCTCGTAACCGGCAAGGCGGCCTTGCACGGCACGTACGCCATAGTGGAACGCCAGCGCCGCCGCTGGCCATTGGCGGACCTCACCATCATCGATGGACGTTTGCGCGATTTTGCTGCGCGTTGTCGCCCATGCCAGCGGCAGCTTGTTGCTGCGCATGAAGCGCATCAAGCCCTTGAGCGACTCCGGCTTGTCCGCGTACCTGTCGCTCCACTTGATTTCCAGCGCCGCCACTGGCTTGAGCGACAACGACGATTCCACCAGGTCCACTTCGTTGTTGTCGGCACCCCAGCGCGCATAGTTCAACCGGGCATCCTCGTGGAAGCGCTGGGCAAACAGAGCGGTTTCGACCAGATGCCCGAACTCCCCATCATCCGGCGATTTGGCGCCGAACAATCCGGTGTACATGGCTGAATTGGTCAGGTAGACCTTGAAGTTGCGCTCACGCTGGTAACGCTTGCCATCCTGATCTACCCGAAACACGCGCTTGATGAGGAAGGCGGCCTCCAGGTATTCGATATACCGCTGAATGGTCTGCTTGCCCACGCCGCTACGCTGCGAAAGCTGCTCGAACGAGACTTCCTCGGCCGTGTTGAAGGCCAGCAGGGTGAACAGCGAGTTGAGTTCCTGGATGTCCTTGATGCCGTACAACTGCGGCAGGTCGCGCAGCAGCACCTTGTCTACGATGTCCGACTTGACGAAACGCTCCGGATTGCCGCGCACCGTTGGCGACAGCGCCAATTCCGGATAGCCGCCGTAGTTCACGTATTCGACGAATTGCTCGTTGAGCCGGCCGATGTCCCGCAGCATATACAGGCCGGGTTTTTCCTCGCTGATGGCCGGCGTTTCCGGGCGCAGGCTGAGGTACTCGGAAAAAGTCAGTGGCGGCAGCAGGAAATCGGTGAAACGCCCGGCACCGGATTCGGAGCTTTGGCGCTTGAGCGCGGCGGCGGCCGAGCCGGAGACGAGGATGCGCAGGTCGGGACGATGATCCACCAGTGGCTTGAGATGCTTTTCCCAGTCCTTGTGCGACTGGATTTCGTCGAAGAACAGGTAGCGCGTCCCTTCGCCACCGGGCGCGACCTCCTCGATCTGCTGGATCAGCGTTTCCAGCGACTGCCCGTGCAGCAGAGGGTGATCCATTTCAACGTAAGCGATGCGCTGCGCGGGCGTGCCTTGTTGCAACAGGTCGGCAATCAGGTGGCGGATCAGGATGGTCTTGCCGACGCGGCGTGGCCCCAGCAGCACCACGGCACGGCGCAGTTTGGGTTCCAGTAGCAGCTGGCGCACAGGGCCGAGATAGGCGCGCGGATGCAGCGCCAGCGTCTCGGCATCCATCGCGGCGCTGTTCCACCACGGATTCAGGCGCTTAAGATGCTCTTCAACTTGTTGATCTGATACGTCTTTCATGTGAAATCCCTGTTAAGCACAGTGCTCTATGCTTAACTCTATCACGCACCCTTCACCCGCAGTTCGCCGGAGATCAGCTTGGGCAGCAGGGTGTCGCGCAGTTGGGCGAGGGAGCGGGATTCGCGCTCGTTTTCGACCATTTGTCGATAGAACGAGTCCGCCGACTGCGCAAAGCTGGCCAGCACGGGCTCGGAAGGCATCACAACGGGGATAGGCCGGAAGTTGCTCTTGCTGATTTCCTGAAACGTCGAGCCGTTGGCGTTGCCGACGATGGCATCCATGCTTTCCCTGCACCACTGGAGCACGAAAACATTGGGCAGCACACCGTCGCATTTCATCGCGATGAAGCCTTGGTTGATCGCAGTTGGCACCTCGGCAATTGCCAGATAGCCAATGGGCGCGCGGGACGACAGCAATACCGTGCCGACCGGCAAAAGGCCAGAGCTGAGCTTTGCCAGACCGGCATCGGTAATCCTCCGATCCGTGTCCAGCAGAACGGGAAATTTCAGGGCGGACAGGTCTTTGGGCGTTGCCCAGCAATGTTGCCCACCGTCCCAAAACTCCGGTTCCTTGGTGCTGGGCGTCGACCCGCCGCAGACCGTCACTTCTTCGCCAATCGTCGAGTGATGCCACCCCTCCGGAATCTCCCCCAACTCCGAATCGACGAGGCGGTCGGGGAAGAGGTCATAGAGGTGCGCGGGCAGGCCGGGCAGGGAGTGGCCGCGCTGCCAGCGGCCTTCCAGCTTGGCGCGCACCGGCTCGAAATCCACAAACCACGCCTTGAACAAGGCGCGCGCCATCGCCTCCAGCGTTTCGTTCTGCTTGCGGTTGAGTTCGATCTTGTCGTCCAGCGTGCCGAGAATATGGGCGATGGCGCGCTGTTCTTTTAGTGGAGGGACGTTGATAATTGCGCGCTTAAAGTCCTTGAGAATTACTCGTGGAATTGCCGCGCCTGAAATGAACTCTGATTTCAGATACTCAATAGTTTTCTGTGAAGAAAGATGCTGCTTCAGAAATTCAGGGATAAGTTTCTCTGGGTTGGGCCGAAGAATTGCAACGGATGACAACAAGACTGCATCCAATGGCTCCTTCACCAAGCAGGTAGTATCAAGAGCGCTGTTCCCATCTTTTGCAATCAAGACATCGCCAACTTGTGGCTGACAGCCTTGCTTTACAAGCAATTCGAAATCGGATTCTGAAATATGTCGGGCATCTTTTAGGTTGACGCCAAACCGAGTCAAATCCTTTACGGAGGCCATCTGCTTGCCAAGCTGCACTGATGGGGGGCTACTGTGTGCCCCATCAGTAATCTTCAAGCACAGATCGCCAAGCGGCAATGTTGCCCATTCACTCGCCATACCCAAGCTCCTTCAGGTTGGCTTCAATCGCCGCATCCAGCTTGGCCGCCTGTGTCCGTTGCTCGCGCCACAGCTTTGATAACCGCGCCATCTTTTCCTCGAACGGTTCGCCGTCGTCTTCCTGTTCGGCTGCGCCGACATAACGCCCCGGCGTGAGCACGTGGCCGTGCTTGCGGATGTCGTCCATCGAGGCCGACTTGCAGAAGCCCGCCACATCGGCGTACTCCCCAGCGCCTTTCTCACCACGCCAGGCGTGGTAGGTGTCGGCGATCTTCTGGATTTCCTCATCGGTGAGTTCGCGCCGGGTGCGATCCACCAGCTCGCCCAGCTTGCGGGCGTCGATGAACAGCACCTGCCCGCGCCGGTCACGCAATCCCCCGGCTTTCCCATTCGCGGGGTTCTTGTTGCGGGCGAGGAACCACAGGCAGGCGGGAATCTGCGTGGAGTAAAAGAGCTGCCCAGGCAGTGCCACCATGCAATCCACCACGTCGGCTTCCAGCATCGCCTTGCGGATCTCGCCTTCGCCAGACTGATTGGAGCTCATCGAGCCGTTGGCCAGCACCACGCCCGCCGTGCCGTTGGGTGCGAGGTGGTGGTAGATGTGTTGCAGCCACGCGTAGTTGGCGTTGCCCACGGGCGGCGCGCCGAACTTCCAGCGCACATCTTCGTGCAGGCGCTCGCCGCCCCAGTCGGAGATGTTGAACGGCGGGTTGGCGAGGATGTAGTCGGCCTTCAAGTCGCGCAGCTCGTCCTTGTGGAAGCTGCCCTCGTTGTTCCAGCGGATGTCGGAGTCGATGCCGCGCACCGCGAGGTTCATCTTCGCCAAGCGCCAGGTGGTGTAGTTGCTCTCCTGCCCGTAGATGGCAATGTCGCCGATGCGCCCGCCGTGCTCCTGCACGAACTTTTCCGACTGCACGAACATCCCGCCCGAGCCGCAGCAGGGGTCGTAGACGCGGCCTGCCACGCCCCGCGCGGGATCAGGCAGCGGCTCCAGCATTTCCACCAGCACGCGCACCACGGAGCGTGGCGTGTAGAACTCGCCGCCACGTTTGCCTTCGGCTCCGGCGAACTGGCCGAGGAAATACTCGTACACGCGCCCGAGGATGTCCTTGGATTTGTCGCCGTCCTCGTTGAGTGCAATGCCGGAGATCAGGTCGATCAGCTCGCCCAGCATCACCTTGTTGAGCGCGGGGCGGGCGTAGTCCTTGGGCAGCACGCCCTTGAGCGATTCGTTGTCCTTCTCGATGGCGCGCATCGCGTCGTCGATCAGGGTGCCGATGGTGGGCAGGCGGGCAGCGGCCCGCAGGTGCGACCAGCGCGCCTCCCTGGGCACCCAGAACACGTTGTCGGCGAGGTACTCGTCCTTGTCCTCGGCGGCGGAGTTTCCGTGTTCAAGGTCGTCGGCCAGCAGCGCCTTGTGCCTGGCCTCGAAGGCGTCGGAGATGTATTTCAGGAAGATCAGCCCGAGCGCGACGTGCTTGTAGTCGGAAGGCTCCATATTGCCGCGCAGCTTGTCGGCGGCCTTGAAAAGGTCGGCCTCGAAGCCGAGCTGACCTTGTTTAAGCGTCGCGCCGTTGCCATTTTTGGCGGTGCCGTGCTGTGCCATCGTTCTTAACCTTTACGTGATGCTTTCGCGATCGGGGCTGGATAGCCCGGCGCGAGTTTTGCGATTTCAACACCGTAGGGCGCCAGCGGATCGCCGAGCCATGAAACAGTGGCAGCGGCCACTCAGAGAAAGCCGCGCAGCAGTTCGAGGAAAGCCTCCGGCTGGTTGAGGTGGCACCAGTGGCCGGCCGCGGCCAGCGTGGCGACCTGCAGCGACCGGAAGTGGGGGGTGAGGCGGCTTTCCATGTCGGCATCGTAGCCCCAGCTTTCGCGCCCCATCACCATCATCACCGGACAGGTGATGTTGCGCCAGACCTGCTGCAGCTGCTCTGGCTGCCATTCGTCGGGGATCTGCACATTGAGCTGGGGGTCGAATTTCCACACCCAGCGCCCGTCTTCGGTCGGGCGGCTGCCGTGATGCACGATCCGTTCGGCCTGGGCGCGATCCAGGCGCTTTTCCTTGTCTTCGAGAAAACGCTCCGCCATCTCCTGCTGCGAGGCATAGGGTCTGGCCCGGCGCCCTTCGAGCCTGCGCATCTGCTCGATCCAGGCGCGGGTCCGGGCCGCTGTCGTGGCATGGCGGGGGAGAATCTTCTTGCGTTCTTCGAGCCAGGCCTGCATGCGCTCGCCCGAGCGCTCCGCCACCTGCCGCTGCAGGATTTCGATGGGGGGCGGGATGCCTTCGATGGCGACCAGACGGGCTACCGTTTCGGGGAAAATGCCGGCATAGCGAAGGGCGATGTTGGCGCCCTGGGAATGGGCGACGATGGACACCGGGCCCCGCTTCCAGTGATGCATGAATGCGGCGAGATCGCTGATGTAGGCGGCGAAGGAGTAGTCGCCATCGGGTGACCAGGCGCTGTCGCCATGCCCGCGCAGATCGGGCGCGACGACATGGTGGCTTGCGCGCAGGGCCCGGGCCAGTTCGTCCCAGCCCCGGCTGTGATCGAGGCCGCCGTGGAGCAGGATGAGGGGCGGGCGGGTGTCGCCGCCCCAGTCGGCATAGCGCAGGGCGAGGCCGCGTGAATGGAACTCGCGCGAGACGGGCCCGGTCATTGCCGTGTTGGGGGCTCGATGGTGGCCGTGGAGGGGGCCGCCGAGCGGAGTGGTTGCGTCACCTGTGCATCCTTGAGCACCCAGGTCGGCTCGGGCTGATGGCTTTCATGCTTTTCCGCGTAGGCCGCCAGGGTCCGGCTGTAGGCTTCGAAGCGGCGCTTCTTCTGCCGGTCCCGCTGCATGAACAACAGGATCAGGAGCGTGGCCATCCCGGCCAGGGTGAAACCATCCGAGAGAAAGCTGCCGATGAAAAGAAAGAGCCCGTCGATACAGACCAGCGGATCGTTGGCGCAGGTGTGCATGGGCATGTCAGCTGGCGATGCGGATGGCCTGCCCGGCGCTGCGCAGGGGTGCTTCGGCCAGCAGCCAGAGGTGCTGGGTGGAGCCTTCCTCACCGAGCCGGCGGCCGGAAATTTCGGCCCAGAATTCGGTGCCGTCGGCACGCCGCATCCTGCAGGCACCATGGTAGAGGCGGCCGCTTTGCAGTGCGTTCTGGCTGGCTTGCAACAGGGACTCGAATTCGTCGGGGGTGACGAAATGCGCTTCGATGGGCATGTTTTCGAGATCGTTGATGCGCCGGCCCAGTAGTTCGCCGAGCCGGCGGTTGGCCTTGGTGATGCGATGTTCGCGCACGATTGCGATGCCCAGGGTGGAGGACTGGAAGATGGCCTGCTGTTCGGCGAGCAGGGTTTCACTGGT
This sequence comes from Pseudomonadota bacterium, assembly GCA_018241695.1. GTDB lineage: Bacteria > Pseudomonadota > Gammaproteobacteria > Burkholderiales > Rhodocyclaceae > Denitratisoma. The sequence goes on from JAFEDH010000004.1 coordinate 240,412, forward strand.
GGCCCCCTGGCGCAGATGCCGCAGCAGCAGCCTGTGCTGGGTCCGATGAGCCAGGATGGCCGCGAGCAGGCAGATCAGGATCGTGACCAGCGGAAAGGGCTGCGCCGGATGAATGTGCTCGAAATGCCGCAGCAAGAGGGGCATCTGGCTGCAGATCAGGATGATCCAGAACGAGAGATAGCTTGCAGAGGCGAAGACCGCGGCACAAAAGGCGACCGCAATGCCGATCAGGCCGAGCGACTGGTCGAGTACGGGGGTGAAGGTCACCAGGGCGGCGCTATTGACCGTACCCCAGCCCAGCCCCAGCAGCAGGGCACCGAAGGCATGGGCCCATTGCCAGTGGCGCCGGTTGTCGGCCGTGATCGAACCCTGGGTGAAGGCATACCAGAGCCAGCCGATATAACCGAGCACGGAAAGCATGTAGACCAGCCATTCCTTCAGGTGAGCCATGCCGGAGGTGTCGGTGAGCAGGACACAGACAAGCAGCAGACCCATCAGGCAGATCACGATGATCGCGGGCACCGATTCATAGAGCATCTGCAGCCGGCTGGCGGTGATGGCGTCATCAAGTGCGTCGGGTGGAGAGAGCGTCATGGGGGTCGCGAGAAAGTGAATCGTCATGGTACCCGCTAACATCCGTTCATGACCAGTACGACTAAAACTTTGCCGCCTCCGGGAGCGGGCTATCGCGGCCGCTTCGCTCCCAGCCCGACCGGGCCGCTGCACTTCGGTTCCCTGGTTGCCGCGCTGGCGAGTTGCCTGGAGGCGCGGCACCAGGGTGGCGAGTGGTGGCTGCGCATGGAGGATGTGGACCGCCCGCGCTGCCGGCCGGGTGCGGCGGACGCCATCCTGCGCAGCCTGGAGCGGCTCGGTTTTGCCTGGGATGGCCCGGTCCTCTATCAGTCCGCCCGCAGCGCGCGGTACCGTGAAGTGCTGGCCGGGTTGCAGGCGGCGGGCCGGGCCTACCCGTGCGCCTGCACCCGCAAGGACCTGGCGGGCGCGGCGCGCACGGCGGACGGCGGCATCCGCTATCCGGGAACCTGCCGTGCCGGCCTGCCACCGGGCAAGTCCGCACGGGCCTGGCGCCTGCGCGTCGATGCGGGGGAGATCTGGTTCGAAGACCGCATCCAGGGTGTGGTGCGCGAGGATGTGGCGCAGGATGCGGGCGATTTCATCCTGCTGCGTGCCGATGGCTGTTTCGCCTATCAGCTGGCGGTGGTGGTGGACGATGCGGATCAGGGCATCACCGACATCGTGCGCGGGGCGGACCTGCTCGATTCCACGCCCCGCCAGCGTTACCTCCAGTCCCTTCTGGGTTGGCCGCGGCCGGGATATGCCCATGTACCGGTGGCGCTCGATGGCGCGGGGGAAAAGCTTTCCAAGCAGACCCGGGCGGCGCCGGTGGATGAAGAGCGGCCGGTGCCGGCGTTGCTGGCCGCGCTGGACTTTCTCGGCCAGTCACCGCCCCGCGAGCTGGCGGAAGGAACGATCGACGATGTGTGGACCTGGGCGCGCACCTACTGGAATCTGGCCCGTGTTCCCCGGTTGCGCGGGCAACCGGCGGGGCATCACTCCCGATATTCACTGCCCCCGTAACGGGTCAGGGCGATCATGACCCGCACCAGGCTGTAGGCCATCCTGCTGAACAGCAGCCCCACCCGGCTGCGCCGCGCCAGATCGGATGCGGCGACTTCCTTTCCGCCTTCCCGGATGTGGCGCAGCAGGCTGGTGCGCAGGGTGGCGGCGAAGGTGGCATTTTCCATCACCACATTGGCTTCCCGTGCCAGCAACAGGCTGAAGGGATCGATGTTGGAAGAGCCGACCGTGGCCCAGTGGGCATCCACCACGGCCACCTTGGCATGGAGAAAACCGCGATGGTATTCGACGATCCGCACGCCGGCGGCAATGAATCCCGCATAGAGCGTGCGAGCGGCGTAATGGAGGAGCAGGTATTCCACCCTGCCCTGCAGCAGGATGGTGACGCGCACGCCACGGCGCGCGGCATTGCGCAGGGCGCGGCGCAGGGTTTTCCCGGGCAGGAAATAGGCGTTGGCGAGAATGATTTCGTCCCGGGCGGTGGCGATCGCCTTGAGATAGGCCGCCTCGATACGGCGCCGATGACGCAGATTGTCCCGTACCAGCAGTGCCGCGGCCACCGGACCGCAGACGGCGGGCACGGACAGCGGGGCAGGCGATGTGTCGCGCCGTCCCGGATCGGCCCAGTGCAGCCACAGCCAGAGCCGCCGTGCCGCGCTGCGTATGGCCGGCACCAGCGGGCCTTCCACGGCCACGGCGTAGTCATAGCGTGGTGTTTTTTCGCCGGGAACATCCAGATCGTCGACGATGTTGATGCCGCCGACAAAGGCAATCCGTTGGTCCACCACCACCAGTTTGCGGTGCATGCGCCGCAGGCGATTGCGTTGCGGCTTCCATGTCGCCACTTCGGGACGATAGATGCGCAGCTGCACACCGTCGGCGATCAGGGCCGGACCCAGCGTGGCGGGCAGGGTGCGCGCACCGAAACCATCCGCCAGTACACGGACGGTCACGCCGCGCCGGGCCGCCCGGCACAGGGCGCTGGCAATGCGCCGACCGGTGCCGTCGTCGGCAAAGATGTAGGTTTCGAGGTGGATTTCCTGTTGCGCGCTGTCGATGGCGGCTTCCAGCGCAGGGAAATATTCGGCGCCGCATTCGAGCAGGGTGATGCGGTTACCGGCCACCAGCGGGGTCGTCATCGCAGTTGCAAGGTGGCCGAGAGTGCGGCGTGGTCGGAAATGCGCGACCAGGGCATGCCGTGGTGCACCCGGACGGCGCCGATGCCGAAGCCGCGCACATAGATGCGGTCGAGACGCAGCAGGGGCAGGGCGGCGGGATAGCTGCGTGGTGGTTTGTGCCCGCCGTCGCCAAACACTTCGGTCAGGCCCAGGCGATCGGCCAGGTGATCGGCCGCCCGGTCGCGCCAGTCGTTGAAGTCGCCGGCAATGATCAGGGGCGCATCGGCCGGAATGGCATGCATCAGCTGCAACACCAGCGCATCCATTTGCAGCCGGCGTGAATGGCCGAACAGTGAAAGATGCACGCATACGCAATGGACTGCCCGACTCGTTCCGGGCAGATTGATCCGGCTGTGCAGCAGGCCGCGCCTTTCAAAGCGCAGATGGGTCACATCCTGATTGCGGCTGTCCACGATCGGGTAGCGGGAGAGGATGGCGTTGCCGTGGTGACCCTGGCGATACGCCATGTTGTGGCCGTAGGCCGTGCTGGTCCAGACGCCGTCGGCGAGAAATTCGTGCTGGGGTTGCGCGGGCCAGTGCGCATGGCGCCGGGCATGGCCCAGATGCAGCCCCTGTACCTCCTGCAGGAACACGATGTCGGAATCCAGCGCGCGCAACTGCTCGCGCAGCTCATGCACCACCATGCGGCGGTTGAACTGGGAAAATCCTTTGTGGATGTTGTAGGTGGTGATGCGCAGGGATGACGTCATGACGTCATCGGGAGCCCCGTCAGGAAGCTGCGAGCATGCGGTCCAGCGCCACCCTGGCCAGAACGGCCTCGTGCTCGGGCACCCGGATCGGGTTGACCACCTTGCCTTCGGCCAGGTTTTCCAGGGTCCAGGCCAGATGCTGCGGATCGATGCGCTGCATGGTCGAGCACATGCATACGGTGGGTGCCATGAACTGCACCACCTTGCCCTCGGCCTTCACTTCCTGCGCCAGACGCTCCACCAGATTCAGCTCGGTACCCACCAGCCAGTGCGTGTTGGGCGGCGCGGCCTTGACGGTGTTGAGAATGTATTCGGTGCTGCCGACATGGTCGGACTGCCTGCACACCTCGAGCGCGCATTCGGGATGGGAGATGACGATGCCATCCGGATACTGGTTGCGGAACTTGAGGATGTGGGCCGGCTGGAACATCTGGTGCACCGAGCAGTGGCCCTTCCACAGCAGGACTTTCGCCTTTTTGATCTGTTCCGGGGTAAGCCCGCCCATTTCCAGATCGGGATCCCACACCAGCATTTCATCGAGCGGAATGCCCATCTTGAAACCGCTCCAGCGGCCCAGATGCTGGTCGGGGAAGAACAGCACCTTCTCGCGCCGGGCGAAGGACCATTCGAGAATCCTGGGCGCGTTGGACGAGGTGCACACAATGCCGCCGTGCTCGCCGCAAAAGGCTTTCAGGTCGGCGGCGGAGTTGATGTAGGTGACGGGGGTGAATGTCTCGTCCGGATTCATCACCTCCGCCAGTTCGCGCCAGCAGCGCTCCACCTTGGCCAGATTGGCCATGTCGGCCATGGAGCAGCCGGCCGCCAGATCGGGCAGGATGGCAATCTGTTCGGGCTTGGACATGATGTCCGCCACTTCGGCCATGAAATGCACGCCACAGAAGACGATGTATTCCGCATCGGTCTGCGATGCCAGGCGCGAGAGCCTGAGGGAATCGCCGGACAGGTCGGCATGACGGAACACATCGGCGCGCTGGTAATGGTGGCCGAGGATCACGGCTTTCTTGCCCAGCCTGGCGCGGGCGGCCAGGATGCGTTCCTGGGCGGCATTGTCGGCCAGGGCGGTGAAGCGGTCGAAACTGATGGGAGCGGCTTGCATGACGGGACTCTCTTCGGGGAACTGCGGACTCAGCTCTGGATCCAGGGCAGGCCGCGGAAACGCCAGCCGCCGGTGGTGTTGCGCTGGCCGTGGGCATCCTTGTCGCCTTCGAAACCTTCCAGCACGTTGTAGCAGGACGGATAGCCGGCCGCAGCAGCGGCAGTGGCCGCTGCGCTGGAACGGCCACCGGAGCGGCAGAGAAAGAGCAGCAGGGTTTCGGATGGCACGGTGTGCTGCAGGGTCTGGATGAAGTGCGGGTTCTGCGCTCCGCCCGGATATCCCTGCCATTCGATTTCCAATGCATCGGGAATACGGCCTACCCAGTCCCATTCGGCACGGGTGCGCACGTCGACCAGGCGGGCATCGGGCGTCAGCCGCATGACCTCGTGAGCTTCGCCGGGGGTGAGCGATCCGGCATAGGGCACGCCCAGCGTGCGGCTGCGTTCCTGGGCCAGGGTGAGGATTTCGTTGAGACGTGACATGGTGCGGGTTCTCCCAGATCGGGGCGGGCTAGAATCGTGCGCCCAAAGTATAAGTCAGAGCCCGTGGCGATCAAACCCGAATCTTCCTTTCCGCCCGATCCGGGCCTGCTGCGAATGCGGCAGGCCCAGCGCGTTACCTGGGTCAGCGTCGTGGTCAATCTGGTGCTGACGGCGGTTCAGATCGTGGTCGGTGTGGTTGCACATTCGCAGAGCCTGCTGGCCGACGCCATGCACACGTTGTCCGATATCGTCGGTGACGGTTTCGTGCTCTATGCCAATCGCAAGGGCGCCGAGGCGGCGGATGACGCTCACCCCTATGGCCATGGCCGATATGAAACGGTGGCTTCCCTGGTCCTGGGGCTGCTGCTGGCCGCAACCGGGGTGGGCATTCTGGTCGTGGCGGCGGAACGCCTGCAGCATCTGGGGGATGTGCGGCCGGTCGGTATCGCCGCGCTGTGGGCGGCGCTGGCCACGCTGGCGGGCAAGGAGATCCTGTTCCGCTACATGCTGCGGATCGCGGAACGCCTGCGCTCGCCGATGCTGGTCGCCAATGCCTGGCATGCCCGCTCGGATGCGTTGTCTTCCCTGGTGGTGGCGGTCGGTATCGGCAGCACGCTGTCCGGCTTTGCGGGTGCCGATACGGTGGCGGCCCTGATTGTGGGCGCCATGATCATCAAGGCGGGACTACGGTTTTCCTGGCAGGCGATCCGGGAACTGATCGACACCGGCCTGTCGGCCGAGGAAGTGGCCCGATTGCGCGTCACGCTGGTGGAAACGCCCGGCGTGCTCGATCTGCATGAACTGCGCACCCGCCGCATGGGGCACAAGGTACTGGCCGATGCCCATGTGCAGGTGAATCCGCGCATCAGCGTTTCCGAAGGGCATCTGATTGCCGAATCGGCCAAGGCCCGCGTATTGCGCGCCCATCCCGATGTGCTCGACGTGCTGGTGCATGTCGACGCGGAGGATGATCTGAATCCGGCACAGGGCTTCCCCGCCTTTCCGGGACGGGCCGACATGATCCGCCGTCTGGCCGGGCTGCTGGACGAAGATCCCGCCCGCTTCGAGCAGGTGACGCTGCATTATCTGGGGCAGAAAGTGGATGCCGAGGTGACGTTCGTTCCCGAACTGGCGCGGGGCGATCATGATCTGGAGCGCATGGAGCGGCGCCTGCGCGAACGTTTGCCCGAAGACCCCTGGCTACGGACAGTGCAGCTGAAGCAGAGGGCTGCACCATAATGGTGCATCATTGCTTGAGATGCACCAGTTTGATCATTTTCAGGCGCCCGGAGTGGAACGTATGCCTTGTGGCACAATGTCTTCCCTTTCCCGGGGCTTGGCACACTTGCTGCTAATGCTTGCTGGCAAGCCCGGCACAAGCTATCCGCACGGATCCGGCACATTCACCATCCATCGCCTTTTGGCCTTTTAGGAGAGTATCCCCATGACCACCCCGCAAGACGTGATCAAGCTGATCGAGGATCAGGAGGTCAAGTTCGTCGACTTCCGTTTCACCGACACCAAAGGCAAGGAGCAGCACGTCGGCGTGCCCGTATCCGCTTTTGACCTTTCGAAATTCGAGGATGGACATGCCTTCGATGGTTCCTCCATCGCTGGCTGGAAGGGTATTCAGGCATCGGACATGCAACTGATGCCCGACGCCGAAACGGCCTATATCGATCCTTTCTTCGAGCAGACCACCCTGGTGCTGACCTGCGATGTCGTCGACCCTGCCGATGGCAAGGGCTATGACCGCGACCCGCGTTCCATCGCCAAGCGCGCCGAGGCCTATCTGAAGTCGTCCGGTATCGGCGATACCGCCTACTTTGGTCCCGAGCCCGAATTTTTCATCTTCGATTCCGTGGAGTGGGGCGTGAACATGTCCGGCGCCCACGTCAAGATCAACTCCGAAGAGGCTGCCTGGTCCTCCTCCGAGAAGTTTGAAGGTGGCAACACCGGTCACCGTCCGGGCGTCAAGGGCGGCTACTTCCCCGTACCTCCCGTTGATTCCTTCAACGACATCCGCGCCGAAATGGTGCTGGCGCTGGAAGCCATCGGCATCCCCGTCGAAGTGCACCACCACGAAGTGGCGACTGCCGGCCAGAACGAGATCGGCACCAAATTCAACACCCTGGTGCGTCGCGCCGACTGGACCCAGGCCCTGAAATACGTCGTCCACAACGTCGCGCATACCTACGGCAAGACCGCCACCTTCATGCCCAAGCCCATCGTTGGCGACAACGGTTCGGGGATGCACGTGCACCAGTCGATCTGGAAGGATGGCAAGAACCTTTTTGCCGGCAATGGCTACGCCGGGCTTTCCGAGTTCGCGCTGTACTACATCGGCGGCATCATCAAGCACGCCCGTGCGCTCAATGCCATCACCAATCCGCTGACCAATTCCTACAAGCGCCTGGTGCCCGGCTTCGAGGCGCCCGTGAAGCTGGCCTACTCCGCCAAGAACCGTTCCGCCTCGATCCGTATTCCCTTTGTCCATAGTGACAAGGCCCGCCGCATCGAAACCCGCTTCCCCGATCCGGGCGCCAATCCCTACCTGTGCTTCACCGCACTGATGATGGCCGGCCTGGACGGTGTGCAGAACAAGATCCATCCGGGGGACCCCGCCGACAAGAACCTCTACGATCTGCCCCCCGAGGAAGATGCCAAGATCCCGACCGTGTGTTCCAGCCTGGAGCAGGCGCTCGACTATCTGGACAAGGATCGCGAATTCCTGACCCGTGGTGGTGTGTTCAGCAACGACTGGATCGATGCCTACATCGAACTGAGGATGGAGGATGTGACCCGGTTCCGCATGACCACCCATCCGGTCGAATTCGATATGTACTATTCGATCTGATCAGGGTTTGCCACCCCAAAAAAGGACGGGTATGCCCGTCCTTTTTTGTTGCCTGGGAATGGCCCGCATCCTACACTTGCGCTATTCCATTCTTTGTCCCGGATCATGAAGGGTTCCTGCGTTTTCCTGTTTGCCGCGCTGGCGGCTACGGCCCAGGCCAGTACGCTCTACAAGTGCACCGACCGGGCCGGCCATACGACCTACACCACCAGTCATTCACAAGGCACCTGTGTGGTGCTTTCCCGCGATCAGCCGGCTGTCACGACGCCTGCTCCCGGCGCGAGGCCGGCCCGCGCCGCCACTCCGTCACCGGCCGGTTTCCCGCGGGTCAGCGAAGATACCCAGAAAAGCCGCGATACCGACCGGCGCCGCATTCTCGAACAGGAACTCGCGTCCGAGACCCGGGGGCTTGAGGAGTCGCGCAGCGCGCTGGCCGAACAGGAGGCGCAGCGGGTACCGGCAAGCCGGCTGCAATCCTATCGGGACCAGATTTCGCTGCATGAGCGGAACCTGACCGCCCTGCGCCGCGAGATCGGCAACCTGCGCTGAGCACCCTGTCCGGGCAGGGTCCTTGCATGTGAGACGGGCATGAGTCCACGCGCCCTTCCGTCCGAGCCTGCCGTCTTCGGTGGCCTGGAGATTTTGTCTTCGGCCATCATCCTGACAGATCACCGGCAGGTGATCCGCTATCTCAATCCGGCGGCGGAAAACCTCTTCGCGGCGAGTCAGCGCGCCTGGCTGGGCTGCACCCTGACCCAATTGCTGGGGGCTTCGGCGGGGCTGGTCGAGGCCATCGAAAATGCCGTACGCAACAACTGGAGCTATACCGGTCACGACATCGAAGTCAGGCGCGACGACCATCCGGCATTTCATGTTGACTGCACGGTGACCCCGGTCGAGGCCGAAGGGGCCGATCTGCTGTTCGAATGCCGTCCCATCGACCAGCAACTGCAGACTGCCCGCGAAGAACGCGAGGCGGTACAGCAGCAGGTCAGCCGGGATCTGGTGCGCAATCTGGCACACGAGATCAAGAATCCCCTGGGTGGAATCCGTGGTTCGGCCCAGTTGCTCGAACGCGAACTGGTCAATCCCGCCCTGCGCGAATATACCCAGGTGATTATTGGCGAGGCGGACCGGCTGCAGGCGCTGATGCAGCGATTGTTGTCCTCCCATCGCTCCATGCAGCCCACCCAGGTCAACATTCACGAGATTCTGGAACGGGTGCTGCGCCTGATCCAGGCGGAATTCGCGGGCGTCCGGGTGCAGCGTGACTACGATACGTCCCTGCCCGGAATCACCGGTGATCGCGAACAACTGCTCCAGGCCATTCTCAATATCGCGCGCAATGCGGCGCAGGCCATGTCCGGGTGCGGAGAAATCGTGTTCCGTACCCGGGCATTGCGACAGGCCACGCTGGCAAAGAAACGTCATTCGCTGGCACTGGAATTGCAAGTGATTGACAATGGCCCGGGAATTCCCGAGTCGATCCGGGACAAGATTTTCTATCCCCTGGTGTCGTCGCGCGAAGGAGGTAGCGGTCTGGGCTTGAGCCTGACCCAGAGTTTCATCCAGCAGCACGGCGGTACGATCGAGGCGACGTCCCGTCCCGGACGGACCTGTTTTTGCGTCCGCCTTCCCTTGAACAACGAGCATGGCGAACAGGCTGTGAGCATTCCATGAATCCTGTCTGGATCATCGACGACGACCGCTCCATCCGCTGGGTGCTTGAAAAAGCCCTGGCGCGGGAGGGCATCGCCCATACGAGCTTTACCTCCGCCGACGATGCGCTCGCGGCTTTCGAAGCGGGCCAGGAACCGCGGGTGCTGGTATCGGATATCCGCATGCCCGGTCCTTCCGGCCTCGATCTGCTGCAGCGGGTGCGGGCGCGGCGTCCGGGGTTGCCGGTCATCATCATGACCGCCTATTCCGATCTCGATTCGGCCGTCGCCGCCTTTCAGGGCGGCGCCTATGAATACCTGCCCAAGCCTTTCGATGTGGACCAGGCGGTCGGTCTGGTGCGGCGCGCGCTCGATGAGGCGTCGCCGCGTCCGGATACCGTGGAAACCGCAAGCCTTGCGCCGGAAATTCTGGGGCAGGCGCCTGCCATGCAGGAAGTATTTCGCGCCATCGGCCGGCTTTCCCAATCCCAGACCACGGTGCTGATCAATGGCGAGTCGGGGACCGGCAAGGAACTGGTTGCCCGCGCCCTGCACCGTCACAGCCCGCGCCACGCCGCGCCTTTCATCGCGCTGAATACGGCGGCCATTCCGCGCGATCTGCTTGAATCCGAACTGTTCGGTCACGAGAAGGGCGCCTTCACCGGCGCCGTGAGCCAGCGTCGCGGCCGCTTCGAGCAGGCCGAAGGGGGCACCCTGTTCCTCGACGAAATCGGCGACATGCCGGCCGAGTTGCAGACGCGATTGTTGCGGGTGCTTTCCGACGGGAATTTCTATCGCGTCGGCGGCCATGCGCCGGTCAGGGCCAATGTCCGCGTCATCACCGCGACCCATCAGGATCTGGAGCAGCGGGTGAAAGAAGGGCTGTTTCGCGAGGATCTGTTCCATCGCCTCAATGTCATCCGCCTGCGCCTGCCCGCCTTGCGCGAGCGACGTGAGGACATCCCGCTTCTGGCGCGTCATTTCCTCTCCCGAAGCGCGGAAGCGCTGGCTGTGGAGCCCAAGCGGCTTGCGGAGCAGACGCTCGGATATCTTGCCGGCCTGGAATTTCCGGGCAATGTGCGGCAACTGGAGAATCTCTGCCACTGGCTGACCGTGATGGCACCGGGGCAGATTGTGGGCGTGACGGATTTGCCCGCAGAACTGCGTGCTCCCGCCGCCAGCAGCGGCATCGGTGACTGGCTGGCTGCCCTGGGTGACGAGGCCGACCGCCTGCTTGCTGTCCGGCCCGGCAGGGTGTTCGATGATCTCAACCGGGCTTTCGAGGCGACCCTGATCCGCCGCGCGCTGGCGGCGACCGGCGGCCGCCGCATGGAGGCTGCACAACTGCTGGGCATCGGTCGCAATACCATCACCCGCAAGATCGAGGAACTGGGTCTGGATGACGTCAAGGCCCGCACCGGAGAGCCGGACTGACGGGCGACTGGCAGTAGCAGGCAGTGGTGTGTGCGGGCTATCGCACCCGTCGTTGCAGTTCCAGCAGTTTGGCGTATTTGCAGAAGCTGTTGTGGCAGCCGATCAGGATATGCACCAGGCCGGGCAGGCCGTCGAGGCAGCCCAGCCGCAGGAAGTAGAACTTGCAGAAACGCAGCAGGGGCGAGAGGATCAGCTTCAGGACCGCGGCCCGTTTGCCGGCAGCGAAGGCGGATGCGGCGGCGAGGGTGGTGTAACGGTTCTGCTTGGCCAGATAATGTTCCAGGCTTTCCGCCGAATCGTGCAGCAGATCGCCGGCGAGCGGGGCCGGTGTTGCGGCGCTCAACACCTTTTCATGGACGGCATCGTCGGACCAGCGCGCCTGACGGCGGTCGAAGAGACGCGGGCTCCAGTCGGGATAGCCTTCGCCATGGCGCAGATAGCGGCCGAGAAAACGGTTGCAGCGGGCGAAGCGGTAAATGTCGTGGGCCGGCTGTGTCAGCGCGGCCAGGATGCTGGCGCGCAGGGTTTCGCTGATCCGCTCGTCGGCATCGACGCACAACACCCAGTCGTGCAGCGCCGTTGCCACCGCCAACTGCTTTTGTGGCCCGAAGCCGCGCCATTCCGCCTCCACCACCCGTGCGCCATAGGCTGCGGCGAGTTGCTGTGTTCCGTCGGTGCTGCCTGAATCCAGCACCAGGATTTCGTCACAAAAATGCAGGCTTTGCAGGCATGCCGGCAACTGGGATGCCGCATCGCGGGTGATGATCACGGCCGAGAGCGGCATACGGGCAGTGGGCATGGCTGGCTATAATCGTCGGGTTGCCGGAATGCCTCCATTCTACGGCCCCGGCGTTTCTTCCCGCCCATGCGCATTCTCCTCGTCAAAACTTCTTCCCTCGGCGATATGATCCACAACCTGCCGGTGGTCAGTGATTTGCATCGGCGCGTGCCCGATGCCCGCATCGACTGGGTCGTGGAGGAAGGATTCGCCGACATTCCGCGCCTCCATCCTGGTGTGGAGCGGGTGATTCCGCTGGCCCTGCGCCGCTGGCGCAAGCGTCTGCTGGCGCGCGAGACCCGGATACAGATCGCTGCCTTCCGCCGTGATCTGCAGGAAAATGCCTACGATGTCGTGCTCGATACACAGGGCCTGATCAAGAGCGCCTTCGTCGTCCGGCAGGCGCGTCTTGCACCTGCCGGACGACGCTGCGGCTTTTCCAGTGAAGCGGCGCGCGAACCGCTGGCGGCGCGGGGCTACGACGAAGGCTTTTCGATTCCGCGCAATGCCCATGCCGTGGAGCGCAATCGCTGGCTTGCCGCGGCGGTTTTCAGTTATCTGCCCGATCTGCCGCTGGAATATGGCCTCGTTGCTTCGCCGCTGTCCGCGCCATGGGTGCCGCCACGGGACCACGCGATTTTGCTCACCGCGACTTCCCGCGACGACAAGCTCTGGCCCGAGGCGCACTGGATGGCCTTCGCCCGCCAGCTGGACCGGCAGGGCATCTGCGCGGTATTGCCCGCCGGCAGCCCCGAGGAACGGCTGCGCGCCATGCGCATTGCCACGGCCGTACCCGGCGCCATCGTGGCACCATCCTTGGGGATTGCCGAACTGGCCGGGCTCATGGCCGGCGCCCGTGCCGTGGTGGGGGTGGATACCGGCCTCACCCATCTGGGCGCGGCCCTGGGCAAACCCACACTCGCACTTTTCTGTGGCTCTGATCCGTCGCTGACCGGCGTCCATGCGGATGGCCGCGTGTGCAATCTTGGCGGCAAGGGAGCGCCACCCGCTCCGGAAGATGCCTTCCATGCGCTGTGCGGGCTGCTCGCATGAAGCCGCGACTGTGCTACACCCTGCTGGTGTATCTGCTATTGCCCTGGGCGCTCCTGCATCTGCTGCTGCGCAGCCGGCGTCAGCCCGAATACCGCCGTCACTGGGGCGAACGTTTCGGCTTCGGCGCATCGCCAGGGCCCGGGCCGTGGATCTGGATTCACGCCGTTTCCGTGGGCGAGACCCGCGCTGCCCAGCCCCTTGTATCGGCCCTGCGCCGGCAGTATCCCGGCCATCGTATCCTGCTCACCCATACGACGCCGACCGGCCGCCAGACCGGCATCGATCTGCTCGGCGATACGGTGTCACGCCGCTATCTGCCGTATGACACGCCCGGCGCCATGGCCCGCTTTCTCGATGCCTGCAAACCGCGTTTCGGCATCCTCATGGAAACCGAGCTGTGGCCTAATCTCGTCGCGGCCTGCCATGACCGGGGCGTACCGCTGATGCTGGCCAATGGCCGGCTTTCGGCCCGTTCCGCGCGCCGCTACGCGCGCGCATCGCAGCTTGTCGCTGCCACCCTGCGCGGTCTGGTTGGCATCGCGGCCCAGACGCCCGCGGATGCACAGCGCTTCCACGACCTGGGCGCCGCCGATGTGTCCGTGCTGGGTAATCTCAAGTTCGATATCACGCCACCGGCCGCGCAACTGGAGCTGGGTGCCGGGTTTCGCCGCCGCATCGGCCCGCGCCCTGTCCTGCTCTGCGCCAGCACGCGCGAAGGCGAAGAAGATCTGATCCTCGATGCCTGGCAACAATATCGCGATCGTGGCCAGGCCCTGCTCGTGATCGTTCCGCGCCATCCCCAGCGTTTCGACGAAGTGGCCGCCCTGGTGACGGCACGCGGCCTGCGTCTGCAACGCCGCAGCGACGATGCCGATGTCGATCCCGCCACCACGATCTGGCTGGGTGACAGCCTGGGCGAGATGTTCGCCTACTACGTGGCAGGCGACGTCGCCTTCATCGGCGGCAGTCTGCTCGATTACGGCTGCCAGAATCTCATCGAGGCCTGCGCAGTGGGCCGGCCGGTCCTGGTTGGCCCTTCCACTTTCAATTTCGCCGAGGCTGCGGCCAACGCGATCGCTGCCGGCGCGGCGCGGCAAGTACCGGATGCGCGGGAGCTGATGGGGGCGATGCATGCGTTGCTCGCCGATGAGCCTGCCCGGCGCGCCATGGGTGAGGCGGGCAGCCGGTTTGCCGCGACCCATCGCGGAGCGACCGCAAGAACGCTGGCCTGGCTGGAGGAAAGGCAGGGCCGTGGACCGGATGCCGCCGCGTGAAGCTCAGTTCAGCAGGGCGTTGATCGCCTGCACATCTTCCTCACCGAGGGTGCCTGCGGCGCCCTTCAGGCGCAACAGGGAGAGCAGGGTGTCGAGGCGGGCTTTCACCAGCTTCTGCCGCGTATCGTAGTACTGGCTCTGGGCGTTGAGCACATCGATATTGGTGCGCACACCGACTTCAAAACCCAGCTTGTTCGAAGCCAGGGCAGACTGGGAGGAGACCAGGGCGGCTTCCAGTGCCTTGACCTGCGAGAGGCCAGCGGTGACGCCCAGATAGGCCTGGCGGGCCTGGAGCGAGGCGCTGCGGCGGGCGTTGTCGAGATCGGCGGAAGCCTTGTTCTTCAGGGCCACGGCCTGGTCGACGGCGGAAGAGACCGCGCCGCCGGCGAAGAGCGGAATGGTCAGCTGGACACCGAGCGTGGTGGAAGTGATGTCGTTGCCCGGGCCGACGTTGCCGGCAAAAAGGGCGGCGGTCTGGGAGGCCCGGCCGCGGGTGGCCACGGCATCGAGGGAGGGCAGGTGACCGGCGCGCTGACGGGAAATTTCCTGATCCGCCACTTCGAGGCCGGCCTGGGCGGCCTGCACGCCGTAATAGCCGGTTTCGGCGCTTTCGGCCCAGCGGTCGATGTTGTCGGGATCGGGGCGGGGCAGGGTGGCGCCCGCTTTCAGGTCGCGCAGAGCCTCGTAATCCTTGCCGGTGAAGATGCGCAGCTGCTGGCGTTTCACCGCCAGATCGTTGCGGGCGACGATTTCCTGGGCATTGGCCAGATCGTAGCGGGCCTGGGCATCGTGCACCTCGACGATGGTCTTGGTGCCGACTTCGAAGGAGCGTTTGGCCTCGTCAAGCTGTTCGGTGATCGCCTTGCGGCTGGCTTCGGCGCTGGCCAGCGCCTCGCTGGCCTGGAGCACGTCGAAGTAAGCCTGGGTGACACGCAGGATCAGATCCTGGCGCGCCAGGCCGAACTGGGCTTCGGTCTGGGCTACCCGGGCCTGGCCTTGCCGGTAGCCGGCGATGCGGTCCCAGCGGAACAGCGGCTGGGAGAGCGTCACGGCCCAGCCGCTGGTGTGATATTTGATGTCGGCGCCCATGTTGATGGGTGGATGCGCCCGGAAGTCCACCTGGGTGCGCCCGTTGTTGGCGGTGGCGACGATGGTCGGCAGCAGTCCGGCACGGCCCTGGGGCAGGGCTTCGCGCCCGGCTTCGGCGCTGGCGGCGGCACTGGCGAACTGGGCGTCGAAATCCCGGGCATCGCGGTAGGCGGCCAGGAGATCGGCACCCAGGGCGCCGGGGCCGAAGGTGGTGAGGATGGCGGCGAGAAGGATGGGCAGAGCCTTGTTCATGGCAGTCTCTTCAATAGGTGGGCAGGCTGGGGTTCACGTCCCGGGACCACGCGGCAATGCCGCCGGCGAGGTTGTAGAGCCGGGTGAACCCCTGATGTTCGAGGAATAGCGCGACCTGCATGCTGCGTGCACCGTGATGGCAGATCAGCACGGTATCGGCGGCGGGATCAAGCTCCGCCATGCGTGCCGGCACACTGGCCATGGGCATGAGACGGGCTTCGTCGAGGCGGCACAGATCGAACTCGCGGGGTTCGCGCACGTCGAGCAGGAGCGGCGATGGGCGGTCGGGATCGGACAGCCAGTCGTTGAGCTCGGTTGCGGAGATCTGTTGCAGTGTCACGGCTCAGAAAATGAAACGGGATGCGGGTACCGCTCCACGCAGCGCGGGAACCACGGTCTCGAACACGTTCCGGGCACGGAAGGTGGTGGTATCGACGCGGGTGATCAGCCGGGCTTCCATGACAGGCGCTTCACCGACGAAGGCAAAAATCCGGCCCCCGACCTTGATCTGGTCGAGTAGCGCTTGGGGTACGGCGGATACGCCGCCGGACACCATGATGGCGTCGAAGGGCGCCTGCACCGGCAGGCCGCCGAGGCCGTTGCCGGTTTCCACATTCACATTCATCACCCCTTCGCGGCGCAGGCGGATGCGGGCCGCTTCGGCCAGTGCCGGCTCGATCTCCATGCTCCAGACATGGCCGCAGTGGGCCGCCAGCAGTGCGGCCATCCAGCCGGAGCCGGTACCGATCTCGAGCACTTTTTCATGCTTTTTCACCTGCAGGGCCAGCAGGGCACGCGCCTCGATCTTGGGCGACAGCATGGCGGCGCCATGACCGATCGGGATCTCCGTGTCGGCGAAAGCAAGACCGCGATAGGCCATCGGAACGTAGGCTTCGCGCCTGGCGGCGAGCAGCAGGTCGAGCACGTTCCGGTCCAGCACCTCCCAGGTGCGGATCTGCTGTTCGACCATGTTGAATCGGGCTTGTTCGATATTCATGATGTTATGAAAAAGACGGTGCCGGGCAACGCGCCATTGTAGCCTAGCCGGCATCGGCCGCTTCCCGTACGCGGAACCATGTGGCATACAGGGCGGGCAGGAAGAAAAGGGTCAGGGCCGTGGCCACCAGCAGGCCACCCATGATGGCGACGGCCATGGGCCCGAAGAAGGCGCTGCGGGCGAGGGGAATCATGGCCAGGATGGCCGCCGCCGCTGTCAGCACGATGGGGCGGAAACGGCGTACCGTGGCATCCACGATGGCATTCCATGCGTCCTTGCCACCGGCGATATCGTGGTCGATCTGGTCCACCAGGATCACCGAGTTGCGCATGATCATGCCGGAGAGGGCAATCGTGCCCAGCATGGCAACGAAACCGAAGGGCTGGTGGGAAATCAGCAGGGCCAGGGTGACGCCGATCATGCCCAGCGGGGCGGTGAGCACCACCAGGGCGGTGCGTGAAAGACTCTGCAATTGCAACATCAGCGCGAACAGCACGGTGAGCACAAAAAGCGGCATGCCCGCGGCGACGGAGTCGCCAGCCTTTTCGCTGTTTTCCACAGCGCCGCCGGTCTCGATCCGGTAACCGGCGGGTAGCTTCGCCTTGATGGGTTCCAGCAGAGGAAGAATCTGACTGGTCACCGTGGCGGCCTGCACCTTGCCGTACAAATTGGCCTGTACCGACAGGGCAGGCAGGCGGTTGCGACGCCACACCACACCTGGCTCGAAGCCGTAGGAAATTTTCGCGATCTGGGACAGGGGCACGCTTTTGCCGGCCCGGGTAGGCACGGCGAGATCCTCCATCAGGGAGAGATATTTGCGCTCTTCCCCGGCGCCGCGCAGCACGACATCGATGCTTTTGTCATTCTCCCGGTAGGTGGTGGCGGTGATGCCGCGCAGCGCGGTTTGCAGGAACAGGGACAGATCCTGCGAAGTGATGCCGAGAAGGCGGGCCTTGTTCTGGTCCACGTCGATGCGGATCACCTTGGAAGGCTCGCTCCAGTCGAACTGCACATTGGAGAGATGGGGGTTCTGGCGCATCACCGTAGCCACTTCGGTGGCGATGGCGCGAATCTGATCGACATCCTCGCCCATCACCCGGAAAACCACGGGGAAGCCTACGGGCGGGCCGTTTTCAAGCCGGCTGATCTTGGTGCGTATCGCGCTGAAATCCTGTTCGAAGACATGGAGCAGGCGGGTACGGATAGCCTCGCGTTCAGCCTGGCCCTTGGCCGTGACGACGAACTGGGCGAAGTTGGTGGCGGGGAGTTGCTGGTCCAGGGACAGGTAGAAACGGGGGCTGCCGCTGCCGACGTAGCTGACATAGTTGGCCACATCCTTGTCGGCGGCGAGGATGCGTTCCAGCTTTTTTACCTCGGCCTCGGTGGCAGCGTAGGCGGAGCCCTCGGCCAGGCGCAGATCCACGATCAGTTCGAGACGGGTGGAGTCGGGGAAGAACTGCTGTTGCACCAGACCGAAGCCGGCGAGGGAAAGGACGAAGGCGAGCACCGTGACCCCGATCGTTTTTCTGCGATGACGCACGCACCACGCGACCATGCTGCGGAACCTGCGATAGAAGGGCTTCTGATATACCGCATCGTCATCCAGATGGCCGCCCCGCTCGTTGGCGGGCAGCAGCCGGTAGCCCAGATAGGGGATGAAAACCACTGCCGCCACCCAGGACAGCAGCAGGGCGATCACCGTCACCTGGAAGATGGAACGGGTGTATTCACCGGTGGTGGATGCGGCAGTGGCGATGGGAAGGAAGCCCGCCGCGGTCACCAGGGTGCCGGTGAGCATGGGAAACGCAGTGCTGGTATAGGCGAAGCTGGCGGCACGGACGCGGTCCCAACCCTGCTCGATTTTTATCGCCATCATTTCCACGGCGATGATGGCGTCGTCCACCAGCAGCCCGAGCGAGAGGATCAGGGCGCCGAGGGAAATCTTGTGCAGACCGATATTGAAAAAATGCATGAGGGTGAACGTCGCGGCCAGCACCAGGGGGATGGAGAGCGCCACCACCAGCCCGCTTCTCAGGCCCAGACTGAGAAAGCTCACGGCCAGCACGATCACCACGGCTTCGGAGAGGGAGCGCACGAACTCGCCCACAGCGTGGGAGACGACTTCCGGCTGCCGGGTGATGGCGGCCAGTTCCATGCCCACCGGAAGCTCCTTCTGCAACTGGCTGACCGTGGCGTCGAGATTTTTTCCCAGGGCGATGATGTCGCCGCCCTTGACCATGCTCACGCCCACTCCCACAACATCCCTGGACATGAAGCGCATCCTGGAGCGCGGCGGATCCTCATAGCCGCGATAGACCCGCGCGATGTCGCCCAGGCGCAGCAGCCGGCCATTCGCCCGCAGGGGCGTGTCGGCGATGTCCTGCACCGAATCGTAAGCGCCGCTGGTGCGCAGGTAGATGTGGTCGCCTCCCGTATCGAAGCTGCCGTCCGGGACCATGGCGTTCTGCTTTTGCAGCACATCCATGATGGCCTGCGGATCAAGGCCGAGCGTGGCGAGCTTGGTGTTGGAGAGTTCGACGAACACCTTCTGGTCCTGCAGGCCGACCAGTTCCACCTTGCCCACGTCGGGAACCCCCAGCAGGCGCAGGCGCACCTTTTCCGCAATATCCTTCATCTGCCCGTAGCTGTAGCCGTCGCCGGTCAGCGCGTAGAGATTGCCCAGGGTGTCGCCGAATTCGTCGTTAAAATACGGGCCCTGGATGCCGGTGGGCAGGGTGTCGCGGATATCGCCGATTTTCTTGCGCACCTGGTACCAGGCGTCGGGAACCTGGTCGGCCCGGGTGTCTTCCCGCAGGATGATGAAGATCATGGATTCCCCGGGCTTGGAGGAGCTGCGCAGCACGTCCAGATGCGGCGTTTCTTGCAGCTTTTTCTCGATCTGCTCGGTGAGCTGCAATTCCACCTCCCTGGCGGTGGCTCCCGGCCATTGAGTGCGCACCACCATCACCTTGAAGGTGAAGGGCGGGTCTTCCGACTGCCCCAGTTTGCTGTACGACATCAGGCCCGCGAGGGCGGTGACGATCATCAGGAAGAGGACGAAGGAGCGGTGGCGCAACGCCCATTCGGAGAGGTTGATCCGCTTCATGGTGCTGCCGACCCGGTGAATACGGGTTTCACTTTCTGCCCGGCCAGCAGCTTGTGAACGCCGGCAACCACCACCGTTTCCCCTTCCTTCAGGCCGGCGGTCACCTGTGCGCCGGTTTCGCTGTACCGGGTGATGCGCACCGGGCGGGACGAAACGGTGTTCTGCCGGGGATCGAGCACCCATACCGTCGCCTGTTCGCCCTGGCCCAGAATGGCCGATAAAGGCACGACCACGCCACGATCGGCGCTGTCGCTGATGGCGACGGTGGCGGTCATGCCCAGGCGCAGGCCGGCATCCGCATCAGGCACCGCGATGCGCGCGGTAAAGGTGCGTGTGGCGGCGTCGGCGGCCGGTGCCAGTTCGCGCAGACGGCCTGTGTAGGTTTTGTCCGGCGCCGACCAGAGCCGCACGGCAAATGTCCGCGCATGGCGTAACTCGCCTTCGCGGCTCTCGGGGATGCTGATCTGTACCTCCCGTTCGTCATCCCGGGCCAGCCGTACCACGGGCTGGCCGGCGGCCACCACCTGGCCGGGTTCGGCGCTGACGGCGGTGATGATGCCGGCCTTGTCCGCCCGCAGGGTGGCATAGGAAGCGGCATTACGCGCCAGTCCCGCCTGGGCGTCGGCCGCCTTGAATGTAGTTTCCTTGGCTTCCAGGGCGGCGGCGCTGAAAAACCCCTTGTTGTGCAGATCGCGATAGCGGCGCAGATCGGCCTCCGACAGGGTGCGCTGGGCATCGGCCCGCCGGGCTTCGAGCAGCGCGTCCGCGGGATCAAGTTGCGCCAGCGCCTGGCCAGCTTGCACCGTGGCGCCCACATCCACTTCACGGCGGATCACCTTGCCGCCGATGCGAAAACCCAGATCGGCTTCGTGCCGCGCGCGGACTTCACCGGAAAAAACGTTGAGGCCGGCTCCGCTGCCTGCCATCACCTTCTGCACCAGGGCGGGGCGGACAGGATCGGGGGCGGGGCCTTCGTTGCGGCCGCAGGCGGACAGGATCAGGATGGCGCCGAACAGGGGCAGGAGACGGAGGTTCATCAGGAGGCCTTTTCCTTGTTCGCAGCCGGGGAAGCAAGGCCGTCGAGGAGGAGATCGAAGTAGGAATTCAGGTAGTCGTCCGCGGCCACGTTGCTGCCACAGGCATTCCGGGAATGCTGGGAGATGGCCAGCATCAGCATCGGGGCAAAGATCACCTCGACCGCCGCCTCCAGCGGCAGGGCGCGAAACTCTCCGTTGGCGATGCCGCGCTGCAGGGCGGTACGAAGGAGGGCGCGGCCACGGGCAATGACCGCATCGCGGTAATAGTGGGCGACGGCGGGAAAGTTGGCGGCTTCGCTCACGATGAGCTTGGCGATGCCACCCAGATCGGTGGAACCCACCTTCCGCCACCAGGTGTCCAGCAGCTGGCGCAGCAATTCCGCAGCGCTGCCCCTGAATCCGGCCAGCAGGGATTCGCCCATGGCCAGTACGGGGAGGATGCCTTCGCGGATCACCGCCTCGAAAAGCGCTTCCTTGCTGTCGAAGTAGAGATAGAGCGTGCCCTTGGAGACCCCGGCCCGCGCTGCGATGTCTTCCAGCCGGGTAGCGGCGAAGCCTTTTTCGACGAACAGGGCGAGCGCCGCGGCCAGCAGTTCGCCGGGCCGGGCATCCTTGCGCCGGCGACGGGCAGGTGAGGAAGCGGAGGTGATCGAAGAGGTCATGCCATTGATAATAACTGACTGGTTAGTTATTATCAATGGCGGTCATTTTTTGAATATCGATGCCGAAGAGTGCATTCCGCTGCCGGATACGCAGCTTTTCAGCACTGTTGCATACCGGATGGCAGAAATCGGGGTAGGGTAGAATGCTCCTCTTTCGGCACTCGCCGGACCCATTTTCCGGATATCCCCAGCATGCTCATCGCTTCGAACATCACCATGCAGTTCGGCGCCCGGCCATTGTTCGACAACGTCTCCGTCAAGTTCGGCGAAGGCAACCGCTATGGCCTTATCGGTGCCAACGGCGCTGGCAAGTCCACCTTCATGAAAATTCTCGCCGGGGTGCTCGAGTCCTCGGCAGGCAATGTCTCGATCGACCCGGGTGAGCGCATGGCTTTCCTGCGCCAGGACCAGTTCGCCTTCGAGGACATGAGGGTGCTGGACGTGGTGATGATGGGCCACGCAGAAATGTGGGCCTGCATGAGCGAGCGCGATGCGATCTATGCCAATCCCGAAGCCAGCGAGGACGACTACATGAAGGCCGCCGAGCTGGAAGGAAAGTTTGCCGAGTACGACGGCTACACTGCCGAATCCCGTGCCGGAGAACTGCTGCTGGGTGTCGGGATTCCCACCGACCAACACAATGGCACCATGCGCGAGGTGGCACCGGGCTGGAAACTGCGCGTGCTGCTATGCCAGGCCCTGTTCGCCAATCCCGAGATCCTGTTGCTGGACGAACCCACCAACAACCTCGACATCAACACCATCCGCTGGCTGGAAGACGTGCTCAACGAGCGCGAATCCACCATGATCATCATTTCCCACGACCGCCATTTCCTCAATCAGGTCTGTACCCACATGGCCGATCTGGATTACGGCACCATCAAGGTCTATGGCGGTAATTACGACGATTTCATGGAGGCCAGCACGGTGGCGCGCGAACGCCAGCAGGCCGCCAATGCCCGCGCCAAGGAGCGTGTCGCGGAATTGCAGGATTTCGTCCGGCGCTTTTCCGCCAACAAATCCAAGGCGCGTCAGGCCACCAGCCGCCTCAAGCTGATCGACAAGATCCGGCCGGAGGATGTGAAGCCTTCCTCCCGCCAATACCCGTGGATTCGCTTCGAGTACGACGAGCGTGACAAACTGCACCGTCTGGCGGTGGAACTGGACAACATCACCTTTGGCTACGAGAAGGGCCAGCCGGTGATCAAGGGCTTCTCCAGTGCTATCGAGGCTGGCGACAAGGTTGCCATCATCGGCGAGAACGGCGTCGGCAAGACCACCCTGCTGCGTCTGCTGGCCGGTGTGGAACTGGGAGGGCTCGCACCGGATTTCGGTACCGTCAAATGGGCGGAGAAGGCCAAGCCGGGCTATTTCGCCCAGGATCACGCAGCCGATTTCGACAGTGATACCAGCCTCACCGAATGGATCGTGCAATGGGTGCGCGAAGGCGGCTACGAGGGTAACGATGTGGAAACCCTGATCCGCGGCACGCTGGGCCGGCTGCTATTTTCCGGTGATGAGGTAAGGAAGGCGGTGCGTGTGATTTCCGGCGGCGAGCAGGGCCGCATGCTCTTCGGCAAGCTCATGCTCCTGCGCCGCAATGTGCTGCTGATGGACGAACCGACCAATCACCTGGATATGGAATCCATCGAATCGCTCAACACCGCGCTGGAAAAATTTCCCGGCACGCTGATTTTCGTCTCCCACGACCGTGAATTCGTCTCGTCACTGGCCACCCGCATCATCGACATCCGGCAGGACCACACCATCGTCGATTACCGCGGCAGCTACGAGGAATACCTCGCCAGCCAGGGCATCGGCTGAAGACAGGGGCATCCAGGGCAGGCCCGTCTCCCGTTATACCGTGTGCCCGGTCAGGGGTGGCGGGCGGCTTCCTGCGCCTTCTGCGCCAGCCGGGCCTCCGCCTCCTCGCGTTTCTGCCGCGCCTTTTCCGCCTGAGCGGCGGCTTCGGCTTCCTTGCGGGGCGCGTCCGCCTCGCGCTGGGTCTCCTTTGCGGCATGGTCGCGCTGACGCATTGCCTGATCGAGATGACGGGCCTTGCGATCAAGTTCGCGCGCGTCCATCTGCCGTGACTTGAGCTGTCCGCGTGCCTCATCCAGGCAGGCGGTCATCAGGATTTTCTGGTAGCACCCGGCCTGCTTTGTGCGGTATTCCTGCTCCGCGGCGGTGCGTTCGGTGCTGGCCTGCTCCTGCAGGCGCTGAATCTCGTTCAGCTGCGCCTGCCGTTCCGGATCTTCCTGCGCGCGAAGGCCGCCTGCTGACAGGGCCGCGATGACGCAGGTCAAGGCAAGAAGAAGTTTCATCGTATATCCACCCGCAGCCGGGTGAGCTTCATGGTCTGGATCAACCACTGACCATCGAGGTAGACATAGGTTTCATGGTAGTGCCCGTAACCGTGCAGATGCCGGCCCGGCTGGCCGTTCTCGGCAGGCCACCACAGCTTGTCCTCCATCGCCCAGATGCCGTGGGCCGTACTGGCCGAAGTGAAAGCAATCTCGCCCATGTGGCCGTGGTGCACGGTATGGACGGCATCGATGTGGCTGCGGACGAAACTGGCGTAGGCCCGGTTGCCCCGTACCAGCCCGTGCTCGGGATCGGCATCGGGGTTGTCGTGATTTTCGCTGCGCATATCCACCACGCAGTCCGGTGCGAAGCAGTCTCCATAGCCGACCCAGTCCTTGGTGTCCATGGTGCGGAAATAGCGCGCCTTGAGTTCACGGATCTGTTCCCGGGCCAGCAATTCCTGCAGAGGTTCCATGTCCTTCTCCCGTCATGAGCAGAGAGCAGTGTAGCCGGCCCGGTATCATGGGCCCCCTCTTTTTCCGGACCGCCCTGTCGTCCCGCCCATGATTTCCCTGCGCAAACTCTCCTTTGGCCGTGGCGGCCGGATGCTGGTCACGGATGCCAGCATGCAGATCCATCCCGGCTGGAAGGTGGGTCTGGTGGGCGCCAATGGCTGTGGAAAGTCATCTTTCTTCGCGCTTTTCTCCGGCACCCATCACGCGGAGCAGGGTGATCTGGACTGGCCGGCTGGATGGCTGATCGGCCGTGTTTCGCAGGAAACCCCGGCCCTGCCCGATCCGGCGCGGGAATTTGTCCTTGGCGGAGATGAGGAACTGGTGCGGGTGGAGACAGAGCTGCGGGCCGCGGAGGCCGCGCACGAGGGCGAACGCATCGCCCTGCTGCACGGCCGTCTGCAGGAAATCGACGGCTATGCCGCCCGCGCCCGGGCGGCGGAACTGCTGCATGGCCTGGGCTTCAGGGATGAGGATTTCGAGCGCCCCGTGGCCGAATTTTCCGGAGGCTGGCGGGTACGCCTGAATCTGGCGCGAGCCCTGATGTGCCGAGCCGATCTGCTGCTGCTCGACGAGCCGACCAATCATCTCGATCTGGACGCCATCCTCTGGCTCGAAACCTGGCTCAGGCGTTTCCCCGGCACCGTGCTGGTGGTCTCTCATGACCGGGATTTTCTCGACGGGCTGGTCAGCCATGTCGTCGCCATCGAGCAGGGCACCATGACGTTCTACAGCGGTGATTACAGTGCATACGAGCGTACCCGCGCCGAGCGGCTGGCCCTGCAGCAATCCACGTTTGAAAAACAGCAAAGGGAAGTCGCTCATCTCAAGAGCTACATTGACCGTTTTCGTGCCAAGGCCACCAAGGCACGCCAGGCGCAGAGCCGCATCAAGGCACTGGCGCGGATGGAACTGGTGGCGGCGGCCCATGTGGATGCCGACACACAGCTCGTTTTCCCCGCGCCTGTTTCCGCCCCCGACCCGCTGCTGGTGCTGGAGGATGCCGCTACCGGCTATTCCGCCACTCCCCTGCTGCAACGGCTGCGCATGACCCTGCGCCCCGGTGACCGCATCGGCATTCTGGGGCGCAACGGGGCCGGAAAATCCACTTTCATCAAGCTGCTCACCGGCGATCTGCCGCTGCTGCAGGGCACACGCCAGCCGGCGAAGGAGCTGTCCATCGGCTATTTTGCACAGCATCAGCTGGAACGGCTCCGGCCTGACGAATCGCCAATGCAGCAGATGATCCGGCTCGATCCCGCGGTGCGGGAGCAGGAATTGCGCGACTGGCTGGGCCGCTTCGCCATTCGTGGCGACATGGCGATGAACCCCTGCGGAGCTTTCTCGGGTGGCGAGAAGGCGCGTCTGGCCCTGGCCCTGATGTTGCGTCACAAACCCAATCTGCTGCTGCTGGACGAGCCGACCAACCATCTCGATCTCGACATGCGCGAGGCGCTGACACTCGCCTTGCAGGAGTATGAAGGCGCGGTAGTACTGGTTTCCCACGACCGGCATCTGCTGCGGGCCACGGCGGACGAGCTCTGGCTGGTGGCCGGCGGGGATTGCAGGCCCTTCGACGGAGATCTTGAAGACTATGCCGGCTGGCTTGGTTCGCAGCGGAGCGCGGACAAAGCCGTCGACGCGGAAAAACGGGAAAGGCGCGAGAGCCGCGCCCAGGCGATCGCCGAGCGTCAGTCCCTGCTGGAAAAGCGCCGCCCGTTGCTGAAGGAATCCGATCGGCTGGAAAAGCAGCTCGCCGGCTGGCAGGGCGAGAAAACCCTGCTCGACCAGCGCCTGGCCGACCCCGCACTCTATGTGGCCGGTGCCGATGGCAGGCTGCTGGAGACCCTGCTCAGGCGTCAGGACGAACTCGCCGCCAGCATCGAGGCCGCCGAGTCGCGCTGGCTGGAAGTGCACGAAAACCTCGAGGCACTGGATGCGCCAGATGCAATGATCTGAGCGTGTGGTCCGCACGGGCGTCGCGGGGATTCCTGCCATTGCAGGGAAAGTTGCCCGAACCGGTTTGTCGTCCTATTGTGACCGGCTTGTTCCGGCGTGTGCCGGGCTGTGTTCGTGAAATGACCCCGAGGAAATCCTGATGACAAATACACTGATCCGTGGTGGTACCGTGGTGGATGGCACCGGCGCACCCGCCTTTACCGCCGATGTGCGCATTGCGGATGGACGCATCACCGAAATCGGCGCCAGCCTTGCCTCGCGTGATGGCGAGCGCGTGGTCGATGCCCGTGGCTGCTGCGTGACGCCGGGCTTTATTGAAAGCCATACCCACTACGACGGCACCGTGTGGTGGCAGCCCGATATGGACCCGGTCCCCGGTTACGGCGTCACCACGGTGGTGATGGGCAATTGCGGATTTGCCGCGGCGCCGCTGTCCGACGACGAGGCGGCGCGACTGGAAATGGTGAAGATTTTTTCCTTCTTTGAAGATATCCCCATCGAACCCTTTCTCCAGAACGTGCCCTGGGACTGGCACTCCTGGCCCGAATACAAGCAGTCCCTCACCAGCAAGGTGAAGGTGCCCGTCAACTACGGCATCTTCGTCGGCCACATCGCCATCCGTCTGGCCGTGATGGGCATGGCCGCCTGGGAACGCAAGGCCACCGCGGAAGAAATCAGCCGCATGGCGAAGCTGCTCGACGAAGCGCTGGGGGCGGGAGCGATGGGGCTGTCCACCAACCAGATGGATCATGACGGCGACAACCGCCCTATCCCCACCCTGCACGCCGACGATGCCGAATTCGAGGCCCTGCTCGATGTAATGCTGCGCCATCCCGGCACCACTCTGCAGGTGATCGTGGACACCTTCATGCGCCTGACCGCACCCGACACCGTGGAACGCTTCGAGCGCCTGACCGCCACGCGCCCGGTACGGGTGCAACTCGCGGGCGGTACGCCCACCCTGTATTTCCAGCAGGAGATTGCCGCCAAGATGCTGCCTCTGCATGAAAAGCACAAGCGTGAGGGCCGCGACATCTGGTCCGGCTATGGCCATGTGGCCATTACCAGCGTCCTCAGCCTGAAGAAATCGCTGATCTTCGCCCAGTCCAATGAATATGTCTGGCATGAAGTGGTGCTGGCCGAGACCGCCGAGGAAAAGCTGAGTCTGCTCAAGGATCCGGAATGGCGCGCCCGTGCGCGCGACAGCTGGGACAACAAGGCCTGGGCGCACTCGCCCTTTTCTCCGGGTGCCGACCTGCATCTGCTGAATTCCGAAAACGGCGTGGGGCCGGTGAATATCACCCTGCGCGAATATGCGGCCCAGCGCGGCCTGCATCGTGCCGACGCCATGGCCGAATGGTTCATCGCCAATACCGTGGATTCGACCGTCCACATGGCGCCTTTTCCCCAGAACGAGGATCTGGTGGTCTCCCTGATCAAGGATCCGCTCACCGTGGGCAACATCAGCGATGCCGGCGCGCATGGCCAGATGCTGTGTGGTGGCGGCGAAAACATGCTGCTGTTCACCAAGTATCTGAAGAGTGGGCGCATCACCCTGGAGGAGGCCGTGCATGTGCAGACCGGGAAACTGGCGCGGCACTTCGGCTTTTCCGATATCGGCGAGATCAAGGTGGGCAAGCGCGCCGACCTGGTGGTCTTCAATCTTGACGAAATCGACTATCGCCCCATGCGCAAGGTGTACGACGTGCCCGATGGCAAGGGCGACCAGACCTGGCGCTGGACCCGCGATCCGGCACCCATGCGCATGACCATGGTGGGCGGTGTGCCAACCTTCGAAGCGGGGGGCACGACCGGCAATCGCCCCGGTGCTTTCCTGGGCGTCGCCTGACGGCTTTCCCCCTCTTGAGAGGGGGGAAGGAAGTTGAAATGCAGGGGGTGGGCAGCCGCCGCGGAGTTTGCTACCGTTGCGCCATGCCTACCGCCAAATTCCCCCCGCAACCCCCTGCCCGGCGGCAGGGGCGGCAGTCTCCCGATTCCGGGACGGACACGTTGCAACCTGCCCGGCTGCGTGAATTCCAGAGCATCGGCTTTCTCCTGGGTGCGCTGGTCAGCCGTATTTCTGCCCGTTCCGATGTGGAACTGGCGCGTTGGAACATCACCGGTGTGCAGTTCGGCGT
Organism: Pseudomonadota bacterium; assembly: GCA_018241695.1. Classification (GTDB taxonomy): domain Bacteria; phylum Pseudomonadota; class Gammaproteobacteria; order Burkholderiales; family Rhodocyclaceae; genus Denitratisoma. The sequence goes on from JAFEDH010000004.1 coordinate 268,605, forward strand.
TTGCCGCATGATCCATGCCGGACTGGGGCGCACGGCGGCGGAGTTGTGCCGCTGCTACGGATATGACTCGGGGGCCATGGCCCGCATCCTGCGCTCGCTGGAGCAAAAAGGGCTGGTCCGGCGCGAACGGGTCGCGGATGACCAGCGTCAGGCACGGTTGCGTCTGACCGAGGCGGGCGAACACCTGCTGGGGGAAACAGTGCCCTGCATGGAAAGCCTGTTCGCAATCTACGTGAGCGAGTTCTCCAGTACCGAACTGCAGCATTTCCGGCTGGATCTGGAGCGTATCTATTGTGGCGTCACCGGTACCGAACCAGTGATTCCCGCGGGCCGGCGGCGGGAGTGAAGGCAGGACCGGGAGCGCCGTAGCGCGCCCCGGCCCGTGTTCATTGCCCCGGGGGGGTGAAGATCAGGTCGTAGGTGTGGCCGCCATCGTCGAGGCAGACGCCACCGCCCTGACCCCGTCCGGTACCGAGCAGGTCGCAGCGCATGCCCTGGCCGTCCGCATTGTTGAGCAGGGCCTTGAACTGCACGCTGTCGCCATAGGAGCTGAAATAGGCGGAGCGCGGGGAACTGGGACCGCCGCCAATGCCCAGGCTTTCGATATAGCCGTAGGAATCCGAGGATGATGTTCTGACCAGGGGGCCGCTGTACTGTGTCTGATCGAGGGTGACGGACAGCGTCATGCGGCCGTTGCTGTCGGTGGTGATGGTGCCGGGGTGGATCTGGCCACCATTGCGACCCATCAGCTGCACCTGATAGGGCCCGGTGACGCAGCCACACAGTGCCAGGGTGGTCAGAAGGGCGAGGATCTTTTTCATTGCAATCTCCCGTACGAGGAAGGGCGGGGACAACGGCGAACATCCCCTGCACCCAGTGTAGGTGTACCGTTCGATTCTAGAGGAAGCAATCCGTTCCCTGCCTGTCGAAATGTGAAGGATTGTTGCAAGCCGGTGCCGCGTCCGGGCCCATGCTAGACTCGCCGCCGCCCGCCATCCGCCATTCCATGCGCAGGCCACAACACCCTACGCCACACCCGCCCGCACCCACGACGCTTCCTCCCCGATGGATTACACCCTCCTGCTCCACGCCCTGATTCTGGGCATCGTCGAAGGTCTGACCGAATTCCTCCCGGTTTCCTCCACCGGCCATCTGATCCTCGTGGGGGACCTGCTCGGCTTCAACGATGATCGTGGCAAGCTGTTCGAGATCGTTATCCAGGCGGGGGCCATCCTCGCCCTGTGCTGGGAATACCGAACCCGTATCGGCGGCGTCCTGGGCGGGCTGCGCCGGGGCGAAGCTGCAGCGTTGCGGTTCACCCTGAATCTGGTCATCGCCTTCATGCCGCTGGCGATCATCGGCCTGCTCTTCAAGAAGGCGATCGAGCACACGCTTTTCAAGCCCGTCCCGGTCGCCATCGCCTTCATCGTCGGTGCATTCTTCATCCTCTGGGCCGAAAAGCGCCAGCATCACATCCGCTTCGAGTCGGTGGATCAATTGGGGCCGGTCGAGGCCGTGAAACTGGGCTTTGCCCAGGCCCTGGCACTGATTCCCGGTACGTCCCGTTCCGGCGCCACCATCATCGGCGGCCTGCTGTTTGGCCTTTCGCGCAAGGCGGCGACCGAATTCTCCTTCTTTCTCGCCATTCCCACCCTGATCATGGCCACGCTCTACAGCCTGTACAAGGAGCGCGCCCTGCTCAATGCCGGCGATCTGGGCATGTGGGTGGCGGGTTTTGTCGCGGCTTTTGTCTCCGCCTTCCTTTGTGTGCGCTGGCTGCTGCGCTACATCACCCAGCACGATTTCATTCCCTTCGCCTGGTACCGGATCGGCTTCGGCCTGGTGATCCTTCTCACCGCCCACTACGGCTGGGTGAACTGGACCCAGGGGTGATTCTCTATCTGCACGGATTCCGATCCTCGCCCCACTCCCGCAAGGCGGAGCAGATGCAGGTGGCCGCCGGAGTGGCGGGCGTCTCCTTCGCCTGTCCGGCCCTGCCGCCGTCACCCCGTGCGGCAATCGCCCTGGCGCAGGAACTCATCACCGGCTGCCGTGAGCCGGTCATCCTGATCGGTTCCTCTCTGGGCGGCTTCTATGCCACCTGGCTCGCCGAGCGCCACCAGCTGCGTGCCGTGCTGGTGAATCCGGCCGTGGTGCCAGCCCTCGATCTGGTTCCCTACATCGGTCGCCAGACCAATTACCACACCGGCGAGGCATTCGATTTCACCGCCGGCCACGTGGACGAACTGCTTGCCCTCGATACGCCTGCCCTGTCCCGTCCCGGGCGCTACTGGCTGCTGGTGGAGGAGGGTGACGAAGTGCTCGACTATCGCCTGGCCGTGGCCAGATACGCCGGAGCGCGACAGACGGTGCTGCCCGGCGGCGACCACGCCTTTTCCCGCTGGGCCGATTATCTTGAGCCCATCATCGATTTTGTCCGCTCTCCGGCATGAACATCCTGTTTGAAGAAGACGGTGCCTTCAGGGCGGGCGTGCTCATGGCCGACAACGTCAGTTCCCTGCAGGTCGAGCTTCCCTCCGGCAAGCGCAGCAAGGTCAAGGCCGACAAGGTCATGCTGCGTTTCGATGCGCCTGCCGCCGGCGAATTGCTGGCCATGGCCGAAGCGGAAGCCACAGGGATCGACATCGATTTCCTCTGGGAAGTCTGCGCCGAAGCCGAATTTGGCTTCGAAGATCTGGCGCGGGAATACCAGGGCCACAAACCCACCGCCACCGAAGCGGCTGCCGTGCTGTTATGCCTGCATTCCGCGCCCATGTACTTCCATCGCAAGGGTCGTGGCCGCTACCGCAAGGCGCCGGCAGACATTCTCGCGGCAGCCAAGGCAGGGCTGGAAAAGAAGCGCCTCCAGGCCGAAACCCAGGCCCGCATGGCGGCGCAACTGGAGGCCGGCAACCTGCCCGCCGAATTCACGTCCCTGGTGCAGGAACTGCTCTACAAGCCCGACCGCAACCGCATCGAGACCAAGGCGCTGGAAGAGGCTTGCACCCGTACCGGGCTTTCCGTGCCCTATCTTCTGCAGCGTTGCGGCGCCCTGGGCGATACGCACGGCTACCACCTGGGGCGCTTCCTGTTCGAGTACTTTCCCGGGGGCACCGGTTTCCCGGGCGATGTATCGACCGTGCCCGGACAGGAGAATGCCGATCCAGCCGTTCCGGGGCTGGATGAACTGCCGCTGGCGGATGTCCGGGCGTTCTCCATTGATGATGCCCACACCACCGAGATCGACGATGCCCTTTCCGTTGTCCGTCGTGCGGATGGCGGCATGCGGGTCGGCATCCACATCGCCGCCCCGGGGCTGGGGTTCGGCCTCGAAACCGGCCTGGGCCAGGTCGCCAGGCAGCGGCTGTCCACCGTCTATATGCCGGGGCGCAAGATCACCATGCTGCCCGATGCGGTGGTGGAGCGCTTCACTCTGCTCGAGGGATGCAACCTGCCGGCGCTTTCCCTCTATCTGGATGTGTCGCCGGAACTGATCATCCGTGGCCATGAAAGCCGCATCGAACGGGTGCCGATCGTGGCCAATCTGCGCCATCACGACATTGAGCCCCTGTTCAACGCGGATACCCTGGCCACCGGACTGACGGAGTTTCCGTTTCGTGACGAACTCGAAAGTCTGTGGGAACTGGCCACGGTACTGGAATCGGGGCGTGGCAAGGCCGGCGACAGCAGCCGGCGCAAGGAATACAATTTTCATGTCGACTGGGCCGCGACCACTGCCCAGGGGCCGGGCCGGATCGAGATTGTCGAGCGCGGGCGCGGCAGCCCCATCGATGTTCTGGTGGCCGAACTGATGATCGTGGTCAACGCCACCTGGGGCCGTATGCTGGCCGATGCCGGAGTGCCGGCCCTGTATCGTGCGCAGAGCACGGGCAAGGTGCGCATGACCACGGTGGCCGCGCCGCACGAGGGCCTGGGTGTGGACTGCTATGCCTGGACTTCGTCGCCCCTGCGCCGTTTTGTCGATCTGGCCAACCAGTGGCAGCTGATTGCCCATCTGCGGGGCGTACCACCCCCGTATCCGCCCAAGTCGACCGATCTTCTGGCGGCACTGCGCGATTTCGAGCTGACCTATGCTGCCTATGCCGATTTCCAGCGCGGCATGGAACGTTACTGGTGCCTGCGCTGGCTGCTGCAGGAGGGCGTCACCGAGACCGAGGCCCAGGTGCTGCGCGAGGATCTGGTGCGCTTCGAGCATCTTCCCCTGGTGGTGCGCCTGCCCTCGCTGCCGGCCTGTCCGCCTTTCACCCGGATCCGGCTGGCGATCGAGCGCGTGGATCTGCTCGAGGCGGAGATCCGTTGCCGATTTCTTGAAATACTGGCTCCTGCCGGCCCTGATGGCGCTTTAGGCACGTCCGGCGAGGTGGAAGGCGCGGAGTAAAATTCCGGCCATGCAGACTTTCCTGGCATGGCCAGGCCCCCTGGCCGCAATGGCCCCTGCCCGGCGCAATCTGACGCTGGCTGTGGCCGCGTCCCTGCTTGTTCACGCCGTGCTGCTCGCCATCCACTTCAAGCTGCCCGAGACCCTTGCGCGGGTGACCGAGCAGGCGCTCGACGTGGTGCTGGTCAACAGCAAGCATGCCGAGCGTCCGCGGGATGCCCAGGTGCTGGCCCAGACCAATCTCGATGCCGGCGGCGATACCGAACAGGACCACCGTGCCGCCACCCCCCTGCCGCCGTCCGAGCAGACACATGCAGGCGACGACCTGGTCCAGGCCCAGCAGCGTGTGGAACAGCTGGAAACCCAGGCGCGGGAGGCGATGACCCGCCTCGATGCCGACCGCGCCATCGCCGTCAATCCGCAACGGCGCGACCAGGCACCGCCGGCCCCCCACGAGCCGCCGGGCACGGATCTCTACAGCCGCTCTCTGGCCATCGCCCGGCTCGAAGCCCAGATCGACAAGCAGATGGATCATTACAACAAGCGCCCCAAGGTCTATCGGGACGGTGTTCGTGCCCAGGAGTATCTGCCCGCCCAATACCTCGAGGACTGGCGGCAGAAGGTGGAGCGGATCGGCAACCTGAACTATCCCGAAGCGGCGCGGGGGCACTTCTATGGTTCGCTCACGGTGTACATCGAGATCAACAGCGAGGGTGACCTGATGCGTGCCGAGATCAGGCGCTCTTCCGGGCAGAAGGTGCTGGACGAGGCGGCGCTGCGTATCCTGCGCCTGGCCGCACCCTATGGCCGTTTTCCGCCCCAGCTGAAGGAGAAGTTCGACATTCTCGCCTTCGCCCGGGTCTGGTCCTTCACCCGGGGCGACCAGTTCAAATCCCAATGAGGAAGGGGCATCCATGACCGATCACTATGCCGTGACAGGTAATCCGATCGCCCATTCGCGGTCACCGACCATTCACACCTTGTTCGCCGCCCAGACCGGGCAGGATCTGCGCTACGACGCCCTGCTCGCTCCGTTCGACGGATTCGCCACCACGGTGCGTGATTTCGCCGCTACCGGGGGGCGCGGCATGAATGTCACGGTGCCCTTCAAGGAAGAAGCCTATCGCCTCGCCACCGTGCTGACGCCCCGGGCGCAGGCGGCGGGGGCGGTCAACACCCTTTCATTCGAGGGCGCCGATATTCGCGGTGACAATACCGATGGCGCCGGTCTGGTACGTGATCTGGTGCATAACCTGGGGTGTCCCGTGGAGGGCCGCCGCGTCCTGCTGCTCGGCGCGGGCGGTGCCGCCCGGGGCGTGATCCAGCCCCTGCTCGAACATCGACCCGCGCGGCTGCTGATCGCCAACCGTACCGCGCACAAGGCTGCTGCCCTGGCCGGAGTCTTCCCGGGGACCACGGCATGTGATCTGCCCGCGTTGCAGGAGAGTGAAATGGCCTTCGATATCGTCATCAACGCCACTTCCTCCGGGCTGAGTGACGAGGCCCTACCCCTGTCGGCGGGGATCTTCGCTGCCGGGGCTCTGGCGTATGAGATGGTGTATGGCAAGGCCACCCCTTTCCTGCGTCTGGCTGCGGCAGCCGAGGTGCGCGGGGTTGACGGCCTGGGCATGCTGGTGGAACAGGCGGCGGAGGCTTTCTTCGTCTGGCGTGGCGTGCGGCCCGATACCGGTCCGGTGCTGCGTCAGCTGCGTCCCGGTTCGGCCTGAGCCATGCTGCTCGGCTTGGCGCGACGTATCCGTCAGGCGGCGATCGTGCTGGCCTTGCTGCTGCTTGCCTGGCAGGGCTGGTATTTCGGCTGGGTGCTGTGGTGGAAATACACGGACCCGGGGCGCACGGCCTTCATGGAGCAGCGGCTGGCCGAGCTGCGCGAGAAAAACCCCACGGCGGAACTGAAGCATGCCTGGGTTCCCTACGGCAAAATTTCGCCCCAGCTCAAGCGTGCCGTGGTGGCCTCGGAAGATGACAAGTTCGTCGACCACGAGGGGTTCGACTGGGAAGGCATGCAGAAGGCCATCGAGAAAAACGAGAAAAAGGGCAAGGTGGTGGCGGGTGGCTCGACCATTTCCCAGCAGCTGGCAAAAAACCTTTTTCTTTCCGCAGCCAAGACCCCCTGGCGCAAGGCACAGGAGGCAGTCATCACCCTTTGGCTGGAATGGCTCTGGGACAAGCGCCGCATCCTCGAGGTGTATCTCAACTCGGTGGAATGGGGCGAGGGCGTATTCGGCGCGGAAGCTGCGGCACGCCGCTATTACGGCATCAGCGCGGCACGGCTGGACGCGGAGCAGGCCGCCCGTCTGGCGGTGATGCTGCCCGCGCCGCGCCGCTACGAAAAAAATCCGTACTCCCCCTATCTCAACCTGCGTACCAGCGTGATTCTTGGGCGCATGCGGTTTTCGGAAGTGCCATGACGCAGGGGATCCGGTACGGCGGGCTATCATCCATGGTATCGACGGGGTCTTCCTGATTTTTCCGATCCCGACCCTGTCCGGAATCCGTTTACGACCCAGAATTACCGTCCCATGACTGCAACTCCCTCGGCCCTGGAAGCGCTGCCTCATCTGAGCAAGAAGGTCTGCCTGTACTGGGGCAGCCCTGAATTCGAACCCTTCATCAATGCCCTGGTGCTCGATACGCGGGATGGCAAGCGCCAGGGGCTGCCGATGGTGGTGGGCGCAGAACTGCTGTGGCTGGTGGGAATCAACAAGTGGCATCGGGCGCTGGCCTATCAGGAGAAGCTGGGGATTGGTGCCGGCGAGGCCTATGCGAAGGTGCAGCGGGAAGATCTGGCCCGGGATGCAGGCAAGGATCCCTGGCTGGACCCCGCCTCGGGCGGCAGAGGCTCCCAGCAACGGCATACCGACCGGCCATCCGCAAGGCGACCGCGTCGGCGCAAGGGGGAGTCGACATGGTTCGGAATCCTGCTGGCCGCACTCACCAGCCGCATATTCCTTGGCATGATCGTCCTGCTGCTGACCGTCAGGCTCGTGTGGCCGTGGATCACGCTCTTCCTGCCGTGAGCCTGCATTCCGGTCATGCGGTCGGTCTCTGCGCCAGATCGGGGGCCGCAGTGTGATTGCCGCCCTGCTGGGTCTCGTGGTCGGACTGGTGCTCGGGCTGACCGGGGCCGGCGGATCGGTGCTGGCGGTGCCTTTGCTGATCGCCGGGCTGGGCTGGCCGATCACCCTCGCCGCCACGGTTGCCCTGCTGGCGGTGGCCGCATCCGCCACCCTGGGTACAACCCTGGCCTGGGGACACAGCTATTTGCGTTACCGGGCCGCGCTGCTCATGGCGTTCAGCGGCGCATGCACATCGCCGCTGGGCCTGCGCGTGGCGGATCATCTGCCGGTCGGCATCCTGGGTGGGTGTTTCGCTGCGGTTCTCGTTGTGGTCGCGGCGCGGATGTACCGGTCCAGCCGGCAGGCCGACGCCGGGGTGGTCCGGGCCAGTGTTGCCGGGGATGGCGCACCCGCCCAGGGGCATCTGTGCGCTCTCGATCCCGGCACCGGGCGTTTGCTCTGGACCGCCCGTACCTGGGGCGTCATGGCAGCCATCGGCGCGGTCACCGGTCTGCTTTCGGGCCTTTTGGGTGTGGGTGGCGGTTTCGTTATTGTGCCCGCCCTGCGCGGAACGACTCCGCTGTCGATGCACTCGGCGGTGGCGACTTCCCTGATGACTATTGCGCTGACCAGCATCTCCACCCTGATCTGGGCGGAAATACTGGGCCGCAGCCTGCCCTGGGGGACCGCCCTGCCCTTCATCGCCGGTGCGCTGGCCGGCATGTTCGGCGGACGCCTGCTTGCGCCACGTATTGCCGGACCCGCCCTGCAACGCGGATTTTCCGTCACCACCCTGCTGGCTGCCGGATTCATGGCGCTGCATAGCCTGTAATCCAACGTCTCGCCCCTTCTTTTCAGGGGCCGGGGAAGACGATCCGGAAACCGATACCGACGCCATTCGCCGGGGTATGCAGGCTGACGCCGCCGCGATGGCGTTCCACTACTTCCTTGACGATGGCCAGCCCCAGGCCGGCGCCGGGCGCGCCGCTGCCGGCGGCGCGGTAGAAGCGGTCGAAGATGCGTGCCCGTTCCGCTTCTGCAATTCCTGCACCGTTGTCTTCCACCTCGAGCCAGGTTTCCCGGCCGTCGCTGCCGCAGCGCACGGTGACATGACCGCCCGAAGGAGTGTAGGCGATCGCGTTGTCGATCAGGTTGGCCAGCAGTTCGCGCAACAGCCAGCGTGACCCCAGGATCGGTGCTGCGGCGGTTTCGAAACCGAGATCGATGCCCTTGGCCAGGGCGCGGTCGAGAAACTCGGAGGCGGCATCTTCGCACAGCCCGGCCAGGTCCACGCGCTGGAATTCGTGGGCCAGATCGGCTTCCGGTGCGGAGCGGGCCAGGGCCAGCATCTGATGGATGAAATGGGAAAGCCTGCGTGCCGCATCGCGCAGACGCTCGATGCGGGGTCGCTCGGATTCCGGAAGGGTCTCCGCCGCCAGCTCGAGCTGGGTCTGCATGCCGGCCAGGGGTGTTCTGAGCTGGTGGGCGGCGTGGGTGATGAACGCCTGCTGGGCCTGCTGGGCTTCGTGCAGGTGCGCCATCAGGCGATTGATGGCGGTCACTAGCGGACGGGTTTCCTCGGGTACGCCGCTGTCATTGACCGGGTGCAGGTCACCCGGGGTGCGCGCGGCGATCGCCGCACCCAGCGCGAGTAGCGGAGAGAGCGCGAAACGCACGGCGAAGAAAACTGTGAGCAGGGTCGCTGCGACCAGCAGCAGGTTGGACCAGAGGATGGCCGCGACGGTGCGCGTGGCGGTGATTTCCCGCTTGTGGGTGGTTTCGGCGACGATCACCAGTGCCGAGCCGCCCGGACCCGCGGCCCGGTAGCTGGCGACACGGATGCTTTGTGTGCCGAGATGATCGTCATGGAAGGTGGGATTGTTGCGTCCGTCGAGAAAGCTCAGGCTGGCCAGGGCGCGGTCGCCCGCAACCAGATGTCCGTCGTTGTCGAGCACCGCATAGAAGATCTTGTCCAGGGGATCGGTGCGCAAAACGGCCTCGGCGGAGCGGGGCAGCTCGAGCTGCGGGCGACCGTGGTGCACGCCGACCAGTGCCGCGAGCGCCACGGCGGAGCTGGCCAGGGCATGATCGTAGGCATCGTTGGCGGGCCCCAGGGCATTGCGGTAGTCGAGCAGCACGGAGGCCGCCACCACGGCCAGCAGCGGACCGAGCAGGAAGCGCAGCAGGCGGTTGCGCAGGCTGTGGCGGGAGCGCGGTGCCGGCGCGACGGTAGCGGCGGCCGGTGGTACGGCGGCAAGCGTTGGGGCCGGTGCGGGGGATTCGTCCATCAGGCGGTGGTCAGCTCGTCGATGCGATAGCCAATCCCGCGTACCGTGCGGATCGCCACGCCGCATTCATCCAGCTTGACGCGCAGCCGGGAGACATAGATTTCCACGGCATTGGGCGTGAGTTCGTTGTCCCAGCGCGAGAGGCTTTCCACCAGCTTCTGCTTGCTCACCACCTTGGGCACCGCGAGCATCAGCTGCTCCAGGATGTCCCATTCGCGACCGGTGAGGGACAGGGGGGCTTCCGCCAGTGTGGCGGTGTGGGTGGACAGATCCAGGGTGAGCGGGCCGAGAGTGAGGTCGGAGCTGGTGGCCGAACGGCTGCGGCGGATCAGCGCACGCGCACGGGCCAGCAGTTCTGGCAGCTGGAAGGGTTTGACCATGTAGTCATCGGCGCCCAGATCCAGCCCCTGGACGCGGTCGGCCATGCCGTCACGGGCGGTGAGCACCAGAATCGGCACACCGATCCCGCGCCGGCGCAGGCGGCGGATCAGTTCCAGGCCGTCCACGCCGGGCAGGCCGATATCCACCACCGCCAGGTCGTAGGCCGTCAGGGCCAGGGCGGACTCCGCCGGCTCCGCCGCGGCTGCGTGATCGGCGGTAAAGCTGGCACTGGCAAAGCCCTCAACCAGGCCGGCGGCGACGGTTTCATCATCTTCCACGATCAGTACGCGCATTGCTGTCCTCCCTGCAGGATTTCATTCCGTCCGTTGAACCATCCGGACTGCCGGCATTCTTGCCCAGACCATGCCGCGTCGACAAGGGGATCGCACATGGCGTTCTCCATGGCCGGGCGGCTGCGATCACAGGGCGGCGCAGGGTATTCGCAGCGAACCTTCGCCTGCCTGACGGCTGTGACCTTGTGGCGCCGGCCCGCTTCGTTACAATGCGCGCTCCCGGCCCGCACCGACCCCGCTGCAAGAACACATGCTCAACGCCTTTGAACTGCACAACGGACGCCTGAGACAGATCCCCGTGGAAAGCCGCGACGATCTGGCGAACTTGCGCCCCATCTGGGTGGACCTGGTGGCACCGACCGAAACCACGCGCGCCTGGGTGGGTGCCCATTTCGGCCTCGATCTGCCAGACCCGGACCATCTCACTGATCTGGAGGCTTCGGCCCGCTTCTATGTCGAGGATGATGGCGAGGTGCACCTGCGCTCCAACTTCCTGCTCGATCTGGAACATGAATCGCGTAACGTGGCGGTGGCCTTCATCCTCCATGGCGATGTCCTTTTTTCGGTGCGCAAGGAGGAACTGCCGGTGTTCCGCCTGCAGCGACTGCGCGCCCGCACCCAGCCCGGCTACGTGACCGGCGGCAAGGATGTGCTGCTGCACCTCTACGCGGCCGACGTGGAATATTCCGCCGATGCGCTCGAGGATGTGTACGGCGAACTCGAAGCGGTCGGCAAGCATGTGCTGGGCAAATCCGTGAGCGACGAGGACGCGGCCCAGATCCTGATCGAGATCGCCGGCGCCGAGGATCTCAACGGCCGCATCCGCGGCAATGTGCTCGATACCCGGCGTGCGGTTTCATTCCTGACCCGGGGCAAATTCCTTGGTGCCGAGCAGACAGAGGATGCACGCCAGATCCTGCGCGATATCGAGTCTCTCGACGGCCACACCACCTTCCTCTTCGGCAAGATCAACTTCCTGATGGATGCCACGGTCGGCTTCATCAACATCAACCAGAACAAGATCATCAAGATTTTCTCCGTGGCCTCCGTGGCCCTGCTGCCACCCACCCTCATCGCCAGCATCTACGGCATGAACTTCAAGCTCTTTCCGGAGCTGGAGTGGGACTACGGCTACCCGTTTGCGCTCGGCCTGATGGTGGTTTCGGTGGCGCTGCCTTTCTGGTTTTTCCGCAAGAAGGGATGGCTGGGCTGATCGCGCCGACTGTGATTCGGGGCGTTTCCGCGCTGCCGCGTGGCCGGCCTAGAATGGAACCCAGGCCATCATTCGCATCATCCCTTACCCGGAGTCCCCATGCCTGCCCCCCGAATTTTTTACCTGCTGTGCGTGACGGCCACACTGACCGCCTGTGCATCCGGCCCCGCCGTGGTTGGCAGCACGGGAACGGACGGCAAGCCGGCGACGGAATCGACCAATACCCTGCAGGTTTCCGATATTCCGATCCCCGCCGGGGCCAAGCTGGACCCGGACAAAACCCTGATCATGGGTGCCAACGACCGCTGGCTGGGGCGTATCGTCCTGCGCACCGATCTGCCGCCGGTGCAGGTGTTCAACCATTTCTACAACGGCATGGCCAACTTCGGCTGGACCCTGCTCACCGCCGTGCAGGGCACGCCCAGCCTGCAGACCTGGCAGCGTGGCGAACGGGTGGCCCTGATCCAGACCGAGACTGCTTCTCTCGGTGGCACCGCAGCGACCATCACGGTTTCATCGCGCCAGACGACCGCCCCCGAAGCCAGTCGGCCATCCGGAAGGTAACGGAAGCAGGGGACGGGGCGCGGAATATATTCCGGAAGGTCTAGCGCGGCAGTATCCGGGTGAACGCCTGTTCCGCCGCCGCCACGGTGGCGGCGATGTCGGCGTCGGTGTGCGCCGCCGAGACGAAGCCTGCCTCGAAGGCCGAGGGAGCGAGGTATACGCCGGCATCGAGCAGGGCGTGGAAGAAGCGGTTGAAGGCGTCCTTGTCGGACTGCATCACTTCGGCGTAGGCGGTGGGGGGCGTGGCGCGGAAATACACGCCGAACATGCCGCCGACGCTCTGGGCGCTGAAGGCAATGCCATGCCGTTGCGCGGTCGCGGTGAGGCCGTCCGTCAGGGCCCGGGTTTTTTGTCCCAGCGCTTCGTAGAAACCGGGCGCACGCACCTGCTGCAGTGTCGCGAGTCCGGCGGCGACGGAGAGCGGGTTGCCGGAGAGGGTGCCGGCCTGATAGACCGGACCGAGCGGGGCGATCTTTTCCATGATCTCGCGCCGGCCGCCAAAAGCGCCCAGCGGCAGGCCGCCACCCACCACCTTGCCGAAGGTGGACAAGTCCGGCGTGATGCCGAAAAGCCCCTGGGCCGATTGCAGGCCGACGCGAAAGCCGGTCATCACCTCGTCGAAGATCAGGACTGCGCCATGCTGCGTGCACAGGCTGCGCAGGGTCTGGAGAAATTCGGGTCGCGGCGCGATCAGGTTCATGTTGCCCGCCACGGGTTCGAGGATGACGCAGGCGATGGTGTCACCCTGACGGGCGAAGGCATCGGCCAGTTGTTGCGCGTCGTTGTAGTCGAGCACCAGGGTATGTCGCGCCAGATCGGCGGGCACACCGGCGGATGAGGGATGCCCGTTGGTGAGCATGCCCGATCCGGCCTTCACCAGCAGGCTGTCGCCGTGGCCGTGATAGCAGCCTTCGAACTTGACGATGGTGTCGCGGCCGGTGAAACCCCGCGCCAGCCGCAGGGCGCTCATGGTGGCTTCGGTGCCGGAAGAAACCAGGCGCACCAGATCCATGCTTGGCACCAGTTCGCAGAGCAGGTCGGCCAGGTCGATTTCGGCTTCGGTCGGCGCGCCGAAGGAAAGTCCGCGTGTGGCGGCGGCCTGCACCGTCCGCACCGTGGCCGGATCGGCGTGACCGAGGATCAGCGGACCCCAGGAGCCGACATAGTCGATATAGCGTTTGCCATCCGCGTCCCAGACATGGGCGCCTTCCCCGTGGGTGAAGAAGCGGGGTGTGCCACCTACGGAACGGAAGGCACGCACCGGAGAGTTCACCCCGCCGGGGATATGGCGCTGGGCGCGTTGAAAAAGTTCGTCGTTCCTGCTCATGTTCGGTGCTGGAGAAAAAGATTGTGGAATTGCTCGGCGCGGGCCGCGATATCCATGGCGTCGAACAACTCGCTGATGACCGCCACCATGTCGGCACCCGCGGTGATCACAGCCGGCGCATTGGCCAGCGAGATGCCGCCGATGGCCGCCACGGGTAGGCCGAAGCGGCTGCGAGCCTCGCCCAGCAGTGAAAGGGGGGCACTCGCCGCACCGGGCTTGGTGATCGAGGGGAAGACGCTGCCGAAGGCCAGATAGTCGGCGCCGGCGGCGGCGGCAACTTCACCCCGGGCCAGTTCGTTGTAGCAGGAAACCCCCAGTATCCGGTCTGGCCCGAGCGCTGCGCGTGTTGCCGCCAGATCACCGCCGGGAATGTCATCGCGGCCCAGATGAACGCCGTCGGCGCCGATTTCCAGCGCCATGTCGAGATCGTCGTTCACGATCAGCCGCGCGCCTTCCGCGCGACAGATACGCAGCAGTTCCGCCGCCTGGGAGCGGCGCAGGGGCTTGGGCGCGGTCTTGTTGCGGTACTGCACCAGGCGCGCTCCGCCGCGCAGAGCCATGCTCACCAGTACCGACAGACGTGGCAGCAGGTAATCGTCGGCGGTCACCGCATAAAGGCCCCGCAGGGTGCTGCGATCCTCGGCTCTCATAGACTCCTCTTCATGCTCTTTGGACTCCGGGCCGTGCGCTATTCGCCCGACCCGGCGTTCTCGTCTTCTTCGCTCCGCGCCCAGAACAGCCGGTCCGGAATGTTCTGGCCCATACCGGGACGAAAGCCGGCGGCCAGGGTCTGCCAGGTGTATTCCTGGGCTTCGCGCACGGCTTCCTCGATGTCCAGCCCCTGGGCCAGATTGGCCGCCAGGGCCGACGCCAGGGTACAGCCGGAACCGTGATAGCTGCCGGGCAGCCGATCCCACTTGTCGGCCCTCACCTGGCCGCGGGGACCATAAAGGGTGTTGATCACCTGGGGGGTGTTTTCGTGCGTGCCGGTGACCAGCACGTATTCACAGCCAGCCTGGATCAGCCGCCGGGCGCATTCGGACAGCGTGGGCTGATCGTCCTCGTTGTCCTCGTCCAGGGCCAGGCGCCGGGCTTCCAGGCTGTTGGGGGTGAGTACCGAGGTCTGTGGCAGCAGCAGCTCGATCATGGCCTGTACCGTTTCCTCGTCGGTGAACTGGTCGCCGCGTCCCGAGGCCAGCACCGGGTCCAGCACCAGGGGGATGTCGGGGTAGTCGGAGACGATCTCGGCGATCGCGGCGATGGTTTCCACGCTGCCCAGCAGGCCCAGCTTGAAGGCCGCCACCGGCACATCCTCCAGCAGGGCGCGGGCCTGGTCCGATACCCATCCGGCATCAATGGGAAGTATGCCTTCCACGCCTGCCGTATCCTGCACCGTGATGGCGGTGATCACGGAGAGCGGATGACAGCCCATGCTGGCCAGCGTGAGGATATCCGCCTGGATGCCGGCGCCGCCGGTCGGGTCCGTGGCGGCGAAGGTCAAAACCAGTGGCGGCGTGGGTTCGGGCGCGGGCGTAGCCATGGACGGGAAGCGTGCTGCGGTAAGATGCGAAGATTCTAACTCATCGACCCACCGGACTTTTTCGGGACTTTTTCGGGATTTTTTTGGAGCGGACATGGCGGAAGGATTCAGGACATGGATGTGCGTGATTTGCGGCTTCGTCTATGACGAAGCGCAGGGCCTGCCCGACGAAGGCATCGCGCCCGGTACACGCTGGGAGGACATCCCTCCCAACTGGTGCTGCCCCGAATGCGGAGCGCGCAAGGAAGAATTCGAAATGGTTGTGCTTTGAATCCTGCGCACAGGGAGAGCGCCATGACACAGGGCAGATTGCAGGACAAGGTAATCGTGGTGGCAGGCGGGGGCAGCGGCATTGGCGCGGCGACAGCGCTGCGCCTTGCCACAGAAGGCGCCCGCGTCGTGGTGGGCGATCTTCGTGCGGAGGCGGCCGAGGCCGTGGCCGGACGCATCGTGTCCGCCGGTGGCACGGCCGTGGCCACGGGATTCGATATCGCCGAGGATGACTCGGTAGCGGGCCTGGTGGCGCTGGCAGTTTCGACCTGGGGCGGACTGGATGGAATTCACATCAATGCCGCCGATCTGCAGGTGATCCTGCGCGACTCCGACATCCTCGACGAACCGCTGGAAGTCCTGGACCGCACCCTGCAGGTGAATCTGCGCGGCCACGTTCTCTGCGTGCGCCATGCCGTGCCCGAGCTGCTCCGGCGCGGTGGTGGCGCCATTGTCCATACCTCTTCCGGCGCGGCGCATGCCGGCGATCCGGAGCGTCCTGCCTATGCCATGAGCAAGGCCGCGATTCACGCGCTGGCGCGTCATGTGGCGTCGCGCTGGGGCAAGCAGGGTATCCGCGCCAACGTCATCTGCCCCGGCCTGGTGCTGACCGATGCCATCCGCCAGGGTATGAACGAGACGCTGCGCAAATATGCCCTGGCGGGCTGTCGTACCCCCCGGCTGGGTGAGCCCGAGGATATTGCCGCGATGGTGGCGATGCTGCTGTCCCCCGATGCGGAGTGGATCAGCGGCCAGATCATCAGCGTGGATGGCGGCGCAACGATGCGGCCATAAAGCGTGGGGAGGACGGATGTGAACACGGCAGAAAGGCTTGCGGGCGTGAAGGTGATGGTGATCGATGATTCGCTCACCATCCGCAAGAGCGCCGAGATGTTTCTTGCCCAGGCCGGTTGCGAGGTGCTGCTGGCCGACGATGGTTTCGATGCCCTGGTCAAGATCGCCGATCATGGCCCGCAGGTGATCTTCTGCGACATTCTCATGCCCCGCCTCGATGGTTACCAGACCTGCACCCTGATCAAGAAGAATCCGCGATTTTCCGCGACACCCGTGATCATGCTTTCTTCCCGCGATGGTCTCTTTGATCGCGCCCGGGGCGCGATGGCCGGTTCCGACCAGTATCTGACCAAACCGTTTACCCGCGAAGCGCTGGTCGATGCCGTTAGCCGTCACATGGGAGTGGATACGTGAACAGGCACAAGACAGGCGTCGCCACGACATGACCGCCATGCCGGTGCGCAAGATTCTGGTGGTGGACGATTCCCCTACTGAACGCCATGTCATGGTGGAGTTTCTGGCTGGTGCCGGTTACGCGGTGCTGGCAGAGGCGGACGGTGCCGCGGGTGTGGCGACGGCGCGTCGCGAACAGCCGGATCTGGTGCTGATGGATGTGGTCATGCCGGTCATGAACGGCTTCGAGGCTACCCGCACCCTGACACGCGATCCTGCCACCGCCCATATTCCGGTCTTCCTGTGCACCGCAAAGCGTGATGATGCCGATCGTATCTGGGGCATGCGTCAGGGAGCACGGGCCTACATCACCAAGCCGGTGGATATCTCGGCCCTGTTGCAACGTATTGCCGAGTTGCCATGACTGCTACTGAAACCACTACCCTGCGCGACTTTCAGGAAGGGCTGGCCCAACGCCTGACCCGGGCCGGCCAGGGCGCCACCACCGATGCCCTGCTGGCGGTCGAGGCCGGCAACCAGGGCTGGCTGCTGACGCTGGGCGAGGCCGGTGAAGTCCTGCCGCCACCTCCCATCACGCCAGTCCCTTTGACCCGGCCCTGGTATGCAGGACTCGTCAATGTCCGTGGCATGCTCTACAGCGTGGTGGATCTGGCGGCCTTCAGCGAAGAGGGTGCGGTTACCCTGCCGGAAGCCGACAGCCGCCTGCTCCTGGTGGGGGTGGCACATGGCATCAACAGTGCGCTCCTCGTTACCCGCGTCGGCGGCCTGCGGCCCGCGGCCGGCTTCGTTGCCCGGGAAGAAGCTCCGGATCCCGGCCAGCCCTGGGTCGGTGCCGTGTGGCGCGATGTCGACGGGCGTGCCTGGCGCCGGCTGGATGTGCCCCGTCTGCTGGCCGCACCACGCTTTCTCGATATCGCCCGCTAGCTTTCCAGACCGGAGCCTCCCATGCCCAGCCCTGCCACCGAGCGTGACAACTACAGGCCGCAACCCTACCGGATCAGGCGTCCCCTGCCGCTGATCGGTACTTTTGCGGTGGGTATGCAGTTGCAGATTCTCGCTACCGCCTTTCTCCTGTTCTTCATCGCGGCTGCCTTCGTCGGTCTGATGGATAACCGGGCGGCAGGGCACCGTGCCGGCCAGATTGCCTCCATCGCTGAAATGCAGAGCCTCGGCGAGCGCATCGCCCGTGCCGGTCTGGCGCTGGAGCACGGACAGCTCCCGGCCCTGGAAGTCCTGCGGGCAAGCCGCACCCGTTTTGCCGAATTGCAGCGCATGCTGGTCGATGGCGGTAACCGTAACGGCAGCGTGCAGGCGCCGGTGCCGGTGGCGCTCAAACCCCAGCTTGACGATGTCGGACGCTACTGGGCCAGCCTCGACCGTGGTGTGCAGGCCGTTCTGGGCCAGGAAAAACGGTTTGTTGCACTGGCCCGACTGGTAGATGAACTGGAGCACAACGGGATTCATGCCGCCGCACTGGCGGCACAGGCGGGTGGGGCCTGGCCGGATTGGGTCGAACGTGTGGCGCGCAATGTCGAGCTGGTGAATGCCGATGCCGTCAAGAACGATGCTCCGGCTCTCCAGCTGGTGAAGGATCTGGTATTGGCCCAGGAGGGGGTACCCAGACAGCCCGAACTGAGTGCCATGATCAAGGCATGGCAGATTTCCGGTGCCGATCTCAAGGGTGCGCAGGAAGGCAAGCATGCCGCCGCAGAACTGTCGACCTTGCTCTCTCCCGTGACCCGGGCGCTCGATACGCTGGCGGCCGGCTACGATGGTCCCATCGAGGGACGTGGTGGAGATCATCTGGCCCTGCTGGCCACTTTCGGATCGCTTGCGCTGGGCACCCTGGTGCTGATGATCAAGGTGTACGGCGACGATGCCGCGCAGCGGCGTGAAGAGGCGGAGCGGCAGCGTCGCGCCGCCGAGGCCGCCAACGCGGCCACCCAGCAGTCGGTGCGGCACCTGACCGAGGAAATGACGACTCTGGCCGATGGTGATCTGACCGTGCGCGCCACGGTGACGGAGGATCTCACCGGTGTGATTGCCGATGCCGTGAATTACGCCATCGGCGAACTCTCCGTGCTGGTTGGGCGTATCAACGATGCCGCCGGCCGGCTCGCCGCTGCAACCTCTGCCGCTGCCCATACTTCCGATGAACTGCTGGCCGCTTCCGACCGCCAGTCCGACGAGATTCGCGATGCCAGTGGCCAGGTGCTGTCCATGGCCCAGTCCATGGAAACCGTGTCGACCCGCTCGCGCGACACCGCCAGCGCGGCGCGCCAGAGCCTGGAGACCGCGCAAAGGGGAGCGGCCGCCGTGGCCGATTCGATTGCCGCCATGCACGACATCCGCCAGCAGATCCAGGAGACCTCCAAGCGCATCAAGCGCCTGGGCGAGTCGTCTCAGGAAATCGGCGAGATCGTGGCCCTGATTTCCGACATTACCGAGCAGACCAACGTCCTCGCGCTCAATGCCGCGATCCAGGCCGCAGCCGCAGGCGAGGCAGGACGCGGTTTTTCCGTGGTGGCCGAAGAGGTGCAGCGCCTGGCGGAGCGTTCCGGCGACGCCACCAAGCGGATCGCGGTTCTGGTCAGGACCATCCAGGCCGATACCAATGAAACCGTGGCGGCAATGGAGCGGTCGACCCAGAACGTGGTCAAGGGAGCGCAGCTGTCCGACGCCACCGGGCAGGCCCTGGCCGACATTTCCCGCGTATCGGGCGCCCTGGCGGAAATGATCGAGGATATTTCCGGAGATACGCAGCACCAGGCCCAGGTGGCGACACAGGTGGCAGGCACGATGCGCCTGATCCTCACGATCACCGAACAGACGTCCGATGGCACCCAGCAGACAGCGGTTTCCCTGGGCGAACTGGCCGAACTGGCTGCCGAACTGAAAGGTTCCGTGGCGGGATTCAAGGTATGAACAAGGCGCCGGATAGCCATTGCCGGGTACGGGGCTGCCCGTACTTCCGCCACCGAGCCTTTCCCGATAAAAAATGAGTTTTGATCTGGATATCGGGCCCCTGAGCTGGGTCAAGGACGAAATCGATCTGGCATTGCACCGCGCAGCCGAATGTATCGACCGTCACACCACGATGAAGGCGGAGGGAGCGGCCCTGGATGAGGCGCGGGCCTGTCTGCACCAGGTACAGGGTGCGCTCACCATTGTCGGGATTGCCGGACTGCCTGAATTTGCCGCTGCACTGGAGCAGCTGGCGACGGCCCTGTCCGAAAGGACGGTGACATGGAGCGATGAGACCGCCCGCACGATGCACGATGGACTTGAGACCCTGGCCGACTACATCGAGGGCCTGGTTGCCGGGCGGTCCAGTCGTCCCCTCGACATGCTGGCGACTTACACCCGTCTGCGTCAGGCTGCGGGCGTGGGAGAAGTTTCCGCGGCCGAACTCTTTTTCCCCGACCTGAGCCAGCGGCCTCCCCGGCGTGAGGAAGAGATCGTTCCGCTGGCGGGCGAAGCGCTTGCCGCACGCCTGCGCGCTGCCCGCCTGGGTTACGAGCGCGGCATGTTGCGCTGGCTCAAGGATGCGGATGGCTCCCGTGGTGCGACCCAGATGCGCAATTCCGTGGCGCTGATCGAGCAAACCCAGGAAAGCCCCGCCGCCCGCGCCCTGTGGTGGATCGCCCTGGCCTTTTTCGATGGCCTCATCCACCACGGTTTTGATTCCGATGCCACGGTGCGCCGCCTGTGCGCGGGACTGGACCGGCAGATCCGCAAACTGCTGGAAGGCTCTCCCGTGGTGGCCGAAACCCTGCTGCGGGAGTTGCTCTACCGCGTTGCTGTTTCACGTTATCGCAACGAGCAGATCGATGTGGTGCGCGCCGCGTATCGTCTTGCCGATCTGTGGCCGGTCGAGGAAGCCGCACAGCAATCACCCCTGCCCGCCTTTGTACCGCCTGCGGCGCTGCCCGCCGTGCTGGAGCAGGCCGAAACCGCCTGGCTACGCTTCTGTTCCGGTGCCGCCGCGGCCCTGCTGGTATTTCACACGGCCATCGATGACATTGCCGCATCCTGTACGGACGCACCTCCCGCTGTTGCCCGCCTGACCGCTGCCCTGGCCGGACTCGCCGCCTATCTGCGCCGCGACCCCCTGGCCCACGACGATACCCTGGCCCATCACGTGGAGCTGGGGCTGGCCCTGTTGCGTGACGTGACCGGGCACCCGGCCCAGGTTGACAGTGATTTTGCCTCCCATGTCGAAACACTCGCCACCTGCCTCGAAGCGTTGATGGAGGGGCGGTCCCTGCCCACGGACGCGATCCTGCCGCTGGAGGCCACGCTGGAACGGAGCCGCCGCCGTCGCGCCGCAGAGCAGGCCCTGACCTCCCTGGCGCCCATCGAGCAGGCGCTTGACGCATTTTTCCGCGATGCCGCCAAACGTCCCCGGCCAGCGGAGCTGGCCACTTTCTTCGAGACCGCGCGTACCGCGCTGGAGGTGCTGGGGGAAGACCGGGCAGTGGCCATGTTCGATATCTGCACCGGGCAGATTCGGGCCTTTGCCGACCCGGCCTACGTCCCTGCTCGTGCAGAATTCGAGGGCCTGGCACGGCAGCTGGCCGTGCTGGGCACGTTTGCCGAGCAAAGCCGTTTCGGCCATCCTGACCTGGAGGCGCTGCAGGCACCGCCCGCCGCACCTCCATCGATGGAGGCCGAACTGGCCCAGGCACAGCGCATGGCGCGTACCCTGATTCTCAATCTGCGCGATCCGGACCGTGATGCGCCGGCCCTGCGCCAGGATCTTCAGCAACATCTGGAAATATTGCGTGACGATGCACCGCTGATCGACGACCTTCTGCTCGAACAGCGGGCCCGCAATGCGCTCGCCGCCCTCGCTGCGGCACAGCCGGCACAGGCGGTTGCCGCGGCCTTCGAACATGACATGTCGTCGTTGCCTGATCCGGGACAGGCACCGGTATCGACACCGGTGGAAGAGCCTGCGGCAAGGGTGACGGCAGATGATGAAGATCTGCTGGCGATTTTCCGGATCGAGGCCGAAGAAATCCTGTCCCGGGTGGACGAGGGTCTGGCGGGCCTTGCGGCGGACCCTGTCGATCGCGCTACCCTGGTGGCGGTGCGACGGGGCTTTCATACCCTCAAGGGCAGCAGTCGCATGGTGGGGCAGCAATCCTGCGGCGAGGCCGCGTATGCCGTCGAATCCCTGCTCAACCGCTGGCTGGCTGGCCGTCTTCCCGTCAGCGTGGATTTGTTGCGGCAGCTTCATCTCGCGCGTGATCTGTTTTCCGGATGGATGAAGGCGCTGGCGACAGGAGCCCACCCACCGGATACGGCATCCCTGCTTGCGGCCTGTGCGGCGCTGATGCCCGCAGAAGCGGGGAAAGCCACGGAAACCGTGACGATGCCATCCCCTGTTGCCACACCGGAAACGGCAGAGCCGGAACCCGTGCCTGATCCAACGGCGGTGCCGGCGGTTACATCCACGGTATCCGTGGTACCGCCGATGTCCGCGCTGACCGCTGCGCCCGACCTGCCAGTGTTGTCTGTGGCCGCCGCCACAGAAGAAGCAGCGGATGCGGATGTGCCCGACCCCGAAACCCTGCCCGTGTTTCTGGATGAGGCGGCGGAGCTGGCAACCGCCCTTGCCGCCGATTTCCGTGCCTGGCATGGGGCGACGGGCGATGAAGCGGTACCGCACCGGATCAGGAGGCGTCTGCACACGCTCAAGGGGGGGGCGCGCATGGCGGGGCTGAAGGCGATCGGTGCGGCCGTGCATGCGCTGGAAGATCGTGTCGATGCCGCCCGTCCGCCGGTGCTGCCCTACACGGTGCGCAATCTGGAGGCCGCATTCGATCATTGCATCGCCGCCATCGATGCCTGGCGAGGGCGCGAGGCGCCCTCCACACCTGCTTCCGCAGCGCCTGATTCAAACCCGCCACCGCCGCTCGCCACGCCGGACGGAGAATCCTCCTCGCCGCCGGCACCACCGCCGGTCATGCCTGTAGCCACGGATACCGAGGGCACCGTTGCCCAGCTGCGGATTCGCGCCGACCGTGTCGATGAGATGGTGAACACGGCGGGAGAAATCGCCATCGCCCGCACCCGCATCGACAGTGAGCTCAAGGCGCTCAAGGAGGTGCTGTCGGAACTGACCGAGGGTGTCACACGATTGCGCGGCCAGTTGCGGGAAGTCGAGCTGCAGGCCGACACCCGCATCAGTGCCCGCCATGGCGCAGCCGACATGGGGATTGTGGAACCGGGTCATGAGACCGATTTCGATCCGCTGGAAATGGACCGTTATTCCCGTTTCCAGGAACTCACCCGGATGCTGGCCGAGAGCGTGGACGATGTCGCCACCGTGCAGCAATCCCTGCTGCGCCATGTGGGGCAGACGGAAATCGCGCTGGGTGTGCAGGCCCGTTTGTCGCGCGAACTTTCGCAAAAGCTGATGGGCGTGCGCATGGTGGCCATGGCCACACTGTCCGACCGTCTGCAGCGTCTGGTGCGGCTGACGGCCGGAGAGCTGGGGCGGAGCGTGCAGTTCGATCTGGTCGGCGGCCAGATCGAACTGGATCGCACGGTGCTGGAAAAAATGCAGGCACCCCTGGAGCATCTGCTGCGCAATGCCATCGCCCATGGCATCGAATTTCCCGCAGCACGCCGTGCCGCAGGCAAGGATGAAACGGGCCGGGTGACGCTGGCCCTGAACCAGAATGGCAACGAGGTTACCCTTGCCCTTTCCGATGATGGCGCGGGGCTGGATCTGGCGCGCATCCGCGAGGAAGCCCGCCGTCGCGGCCTCGCGGTGGATACGGCAGATCCCGGTGCCGTGGTGTTCATGCCCGGCTTTACCACCGCCCGCGAGGTTTCGGCCGTCGCCGGCCGCGGTGTGGGGCTGGATGTGGTGAAAAGCGAAGTTTCGGCCCTGGGCGGCCACATCGAGATGGAATCCGCGCCGGGCGTTGGCACCACTTTCCGCATTCGCCTGCCGTTGACCCTGGGCATGTCCCAGGCCGTGCTGGTGAAAGCGGGTGACCGTACTTATGCCCTGCCCGCGGTGATGGTGGTACAGGCGCGAGAACTGAAGCCGGGTGAAATCGAATTGGTGCGCCATTCCGGAACGACCCTGTGGCTCGACCAGACCTACGCCTGGCACTACCTGCCTCACCTTCTGGGGCAGACCGGGGCGGGTCCGGAGGTGCAACGGCGCACCTGGCTGCTGTTGCTCAAGAGCGGCGCCCGCCGCCTGGCCCTGGAGGTGGATGCGCTGCTGGGCAACCAGGAAGTGGTGATGAAAGCCATCGGTCCGCAGCTGGCGCGGGTACCGGGCATGGTTGGCGCAACGGTGCTGGGGGATGGCGAGATTGTCCTCATCCTCAATCCGGTGGACCTGGCTGACCGCACCTTGCCGGCATCACAGCCGGCTCCTGTCACAGCAACCGTCCGCGGCAAGCCGGTGGTGATGGTGGTGGACGATTCCCTCACCGTGCGCAAGGTGACGGGCCGCCTGCTGGAGCGTGCCGGCTATGCCGTCGTCACCGCCTGTGATGGCGTGGACGCCATGGAACAACTGCTCGATCTGGTGCCCGATGTCATGCTGGTGGATATCGAGATGCCGCGCATGGATGGTTTCGATCTGGCCCGGACCGTACGCGCCGATGCCCGGCTCAGGCACGTGCCGATCGTGATGATCACGTCGCGCACTGCCGACAAGCACCGCGACTTCGCCAGCGGGATCGGTGTCGACCATTACCTGGGCAAGCCCTACGACGGGGAAGCCCTGCTTGCGCTGCTGAAGGATTACTGCAATCGCTGAACCCCGGAAGGAATCCATCATGATCCGCTACGATTACGTCAAGACCCGCCGTGAAGACATCCAGCCATATTCACAACGCGCCATGGGGCTGGCCATGGCGTTCATGAAGCTCTACACCCGCGTGAACGTGCTGCTCTACCGATGCAGCGGCGGACGCCTGATGGGCCGCTTCATGGGGCGCTACGACATTTGCCTGGTGACCTTCACCGGTGTGCGCAGCGGTCGCCGACGCGATGTCGCCCTGATTCACCTGCCTTATGGAGAAAAGGGGGAAAAAAAACTGCTGGTCGCCTCCCAGGGCGGGCGCGATGTGCATCCGGTCTGGTACCGCAGCATCAAGGCCCATCCGGAGATCGAAATCCAGTTTCGTGGCGAGCGCCGCGCCTACCGTGCGCGCCAGGCCGATGCCGACGAGAAACGTGCGCTCTGGCCCCATCTGCTGAGCATCTATCCGGCCTTCGACGAATACCAGGCGCGCACCGACCGGGATATTCCGGTCTTTGTTTGCGAACCGTGCTAGCGCACGATCACCGTACCGGGGGGGTGCGGGGCGCCCAGGCTGTCCCGGTAGGAGGGCGGCTGCCGGCCTCCCGCATCGCGGATGCCATAGCGTCCGGCCAGTTCTGCCACGATCAGGGCCTGGCCCGTGAGCGTCATCCGGTCCGGATCGGCCAGCAGGGCCGCGATCACATGGCCGGTGAATTCAGGCGTTTCGAAATGACCGAACCGGGCTTCCGCCTCTGCCGGGGAAAGGCCGTTGCGCAATGGGGCGATACGCTCCGTGGCAACGAAACCGGGCCACAGGGAAACCGCCGCGACATCGAAGGGACGCAGGTCCACCGCCATGTCCGCCGTCATCTTGTCGGTCCCTGCCTTGGCGGCGCCGTAGGCCGGTCCGTAGAAATAGCAGACGCTGCCATAAAAGGAAATGTTGGCGATCAGGCCACGCCTGCGTGCCACCAGCAGCGGGGCCGCATGGCAGGCCGCCAGGTAGTGGGAATGAAGACCTATCCGGATCATCTCGCCGAGCCGGGCAGGCTTTTCCCAGAAATTCCCCGGTGTCGCCAGTTCGGGGTCCACATGGGCCGCGTTGTTGACCAGCAGATCGAGCCTGCCCTGTTCTGCCCGGACCTGCCCGAACAGGGCGCGCACCTGCGCTTCATCCCCATGGTCGCAGACAACGGCGATGCCCCGGCCGCCTGCAGCATCCACCGCGGCGGCGGTTTCGGCGAGCGTGCCCTGCCCGCCGCTCACGCTGCGGCCGGTGACGTAGACCGTGGCGCCGGTGGCACCCAGCGCCCGGGCCACGCCCTTGCCAATGCCACGGCTGGCGCCGGTGACCACCGCGACCGTGGCGGATGAGGAGGAATGAATGTGCATCGGTGGAGGATACGGGCAGCGGGGGAAGGAGCGCAATCGCTATCATCGATGCAACCGGTGTCCTGGCGGTGTCCCGCTCTCCGGCGTGCATCGGAGTGATTGATGCAGCGGTGTACGAAGCTCTTGGGTCCGGCGCCGGATTGAAGGACAATGCCGCCCTTCACGCCTTTCGCGTCTTTTCCCCACTGCGACTCCATACCATGACTCTCAAGCGTACCGACCTGGCCCGGCGTCTCGGCCTCAAGATCAACAATGCCGTAAAGCAGGCATCCCCCTCCGGTCGCCTTGCACAAGAAGGCCCCGGCGAAACGGATCGTCGCACCCAGCGGCGCCACGACCGGGCGCTGGGGCTGGTGCCTTTTGCCGTCAAGCTGCCCCAGGATCTGGTCGCAGCCCTGCACGCCCGGGCCGAAGCCCGCGGCATGCCACTGGCGGAACTGACCGCCGGCCTGTTGCGGCAGGCGCTGGAGCGGGACTGAGGCGCGGCGCATGCTGAAGGGTTTGCGCCGGCAGCTGGCCCGACTGGGGCCAGCCCTGTTCTTCCTCCTCGCCCGCACCTGGCGCCTGCGTGTGACCGGCGGACTGCCTCCGGAGCCCGCCGTGGTGGCTTTCTGGCACGGCCTGATGTTGCCGGTGTGGAAGCATTTTGAAGGCCGGCAGGCCACGGCGCTGGTGAGCCAGAGCCGTGACGGCGGATTGCTCACCGATCTGCTGCGGCGCTGGGGCTATACCGTGATCCGCGGCTCCTCCTCGCGCGGGAACAAGGCCGCCTGGGCCGAGCTGGTGGCTGCCGCGCGCTGCTCCCGCGTGCTGATCACGCCCGATGGCCCGCGCGGGCCGGCGCGTCGGCTCAAGGCCGGCGCCGTGGTGGCCGCCCACCGTGCCGGGGTGCCGCTTTATCTGTGCCGGGTGCGCTGCGCCGCCGCGATTCGCGGCACGCATTGGGACCGCTTCCTGATTCCGCTGCCCTTTGCCGCCGTGGCGCTGGATTTTGTCGCGCTGCCGGTTCCACCCACTGCCGACCGGGCGGCCATCGATACCCTGATCGTGCGGGCCGAACAGTTGCTCAACGAAGCCTCGACGCCGTGATGTTCACCGCCGCCGGGGTGATGCTGCGCAGCCCGGCGCTACCTGCTCAGAGCCCGAGTGTGGCCAGCAGTTCCGCGGCCGGCTGCGGGCGGCTGTACAGATAGCCCTGATAGAGGTCGCATCCGCGCTGGCGCAGGAAGGCGGCCTGTTCCTCGGTCTCCACGCCTTCGGCCACCACCTCCAGATCCATGTGCCGGGCCACGGCGAGAATCACTTCCACCAGCGCGGCATCATCGGCATCGCGCGGCGCATCCTGGACAAAGGATTTGTCGATCTTGAGTTCGCTCACGGGCAGGCGCTTGAGGTAGCTCAGGGCTGAATAGCCGGTACCGAAATCATCGATCGAGAAGCGGATGCCCAGGGCGCGCAGTTCCTGCATCCGCGCCACCGTCTGGTCCACGTCGCCGATGACCAATCCTTCGGTCACCTCCAGCACCAGTTGTGCCGGGTCGGCGCCGGTGCGGGTCAGGGTGTCCTTCACCCGCTGCACGAAATCCGTCTGGCGGAACTGGCGCGGACTGACGTTCACGGAGATTCGTACCGGCCGCTCCGCCCTGGCCAGGCGGGCGAGACAAAGACAACTCTGCTCCAGAACCCAGTTGCCCATGGTGACGATCAGGCTGGAGTTTTCCGCGATCGGAATGAAGTGGCCGGGCGGCACCAGGCCGCGTTCCGGATGCTGCCAGCGTATCAGCGCCTCGGCGCCGGTAATGGCGCCCTCCGCATCCACCTGTGCTTGCAGGTGCAGGACCAGTTCATCCCGGGCCAGGGCGCGGCGCAATTCGTTCTCGAGGCTGAAACGGGCTTCGACCTGGGCCTGCATCGATGTCTCGAAAAAATGTATGCCGTCTCCACCGGAGGATTTCACGCCGTACATGGCGGTCTCGGCTTCCTTGAGCAGGTCGCCGACCTGTTCTTCGCCCTTGGGAAAAGTCGAGATGCCGATCGACGCCGTCAGGTGCACTTCCTCGCCGCCCACCTGTACCGGATGATGCAGGGCGGCACGCAGCCGGTCGGCCAGCGCCCGTGCCTGGTGGCCGGCTTCCTGGGCGTCGGCCAGCGGGCGGCCGATCAGTACGGCGAAGTCATCCCCGCCGAGGCATGCCAGCGTATCCTCGACCGCCAGAATGGCGCCAAAGCGCGCGGCAACGATATCCAGCAGCTGGTCACCCTGTTGGTGGCCGCGGGCGTCGTTCACCTTGCGGAACTGATCCAGATCCAGATAGAGCACGGCACCGGTCTGGCCGGTGCGCCGCCGCGTGGCCAGCGCCGCGCCGCAGCGATCGAGAAAAAGCTGGCGATTGGGCAGCCCGGTCTGGGCATCGTGATAGGCCAGGCGCTGGATTTCGGCTTCCGCCTGCTTGTGCCGGGTGATGTCGGTCAGCGAACCCAGGTAGCCTTGCAGGCGGCCGCTCTCGTCCCACTCCGGTTCGGCCTGGATCAGCCCCCAGAGCTCCAGTCCGCTGGCGGTACGGATACGGAATTCTCCCGCGAAGGGCCGGGCGGACTGCTCATGCAGAAGTGCCTCGTTGCGCATGGTATCCAGTTCGTCGGGATGAATGATCGCCTCCCATCCCGTATCCATGATCTGCTCCAGACCGAGCCCCGTGATCTGGCTCCAGCGTTCGCTGACATAGCGGCAGTGCCCCGCCGGGTCGGTACGGAAGATGCCCACCGGCATGATATTGATCAGCCGGCGCAGCTCCGCTTCCCGCCCGGCCAGATCCGTCATCGTGCGCTGCAGCCGGCCGTGGGCGTCGGTAAAGGCCTGGGCCAGGCGCACCACCTCCGCCGGGCCATTGCCTGCGAGTGCGAGCGGTTCGCCGTCCGCCATGCGTCGTACCCCGTGATCGAGTTGTTGCAGCGGAGCGATCACCAGCTTCTGCAGCAGGATCACCAGCAGCGCCGCGATCAGGACGGCAGCCCCCAGAGCGGGCAGACTGGCGCGGATCGTGGCGACGATCAGCTCGTCGATTTCCGGATGCAGATCCATTTCAACCAGGATCAGGCCATGTTGATGGCCGCGCAGCTCGACCGCTGTGGCCGGCATCTGGAAAGGCGCCAGACTGAGCAGCCGCCATTTGTCCGGTCCGATTTTCTTCATTGTTGGCACGAGCGTTCCGGCCGGATTGGCCCGGGACCAGAGCGCCCTCGTTTCCGGCATCAGATCCGTCAGATTCCGGCCTTGCCAGGCCAGGTGGTTGGCCAGGAGCACCCGGCCCGCATCATCGGCAACCACGATGCGGGTCAGTTCCGGATCGGTGGACAGATACCCCAGTTCCGAAGCGATTTCCGGCCGGTCACTAACCAGGTTGCGTTCCGTGATACGTACCAGGCGGGCGGAAATCTGTTTGAGCCGGGCACTGCCATCGCTCTCGATCTTGTGCCGGGCGTCGCGCTGGCTCTGGGTGATGGAAAGCACGAATGCGAGGCCGAAAAGTGCCAGCACGCCCAGCAGCAGGGGGTAGCGCAGCGATATCCGGTGCAGATCGATCATGTGTCGTGTACCGGCAGAAAACGGGCATCGGCGAGCCCGTGCAGCGGGGTATCGTTCTCCAGCAATCTCGCCTGACGCATGACCCGCAGCAGATTCGCTGCGCGGGATTCCAGATCCCCGCCGGCCGCGAGCCAGCGCTGGTTGTCGGTGGCGTCGGGCAGCGTCATGGCGCCAAAGGCGGCCTGAAGCTCAGGTGCGGAGAGGAACAGGCGGCGGGCGAGCTGTGGCGCAACCTTCTGCGGATCGCGCAGATATTCCATACGTCCGCCGAAATGGGCGGCGAGCAGTGCGCGCACCGCGGCAGGGTTGATATCCAGCGCGCGTTTGCAGAAGGCGAATACGTCGATGATGTGGCCGGGCCGGGCGCTGGAGTCGAACAGCACCCGTCCACCCGCAGCCCGCAGGCGGGTGGCAGCCGGCTCGTAGGTGATGACGGCATCGACCTCATGCCGGGTGAAGGCATCGACATGCCGGTCCGCGGTGACGTAGATCTTTTCGATGTCGCCCGGCGTCAGGCCGGCCGCCATCAGGGCATCGTCGAGCATGATGGCGCCGGTACCGGTGTACTCGACACCGATCCGTCTGCCGCGCAGTGCGGACAGCGTATCGATGCCGGGCCGGGCGATCAGGACGTCGCCGCCGAGCGAAATGTCGACCACGGTGCAGACATGCAGTTCCACCCCCGCGGCACGGGCGCTGAGCACCTCGTCCAGTGTGAGCGCGGCGCCGTCCAGGGTGCCGGCGATCAGGGCCAGGAGGGAGTCACTGGCGGCAGGCATTTCCACCAGACGGACTGCCGGTTCCGGTAGCAGGCCCTGCTCGCGCGCCAGAAAAATGAATTCGTAACCGGGCCAGGGATGGACGCCGAAGCGCAGCATGGGTGGGCTTGCCGGATGGCAGCCGGCCAGTCCGGCCAGGCCGGCAGAAATCCCGGTGGCCATGGCTGCGCCAAGAAAGCGGCGCCGGTTGATTCTGCCTTTCGTCATAGGTGGCGAGTCTATCCGATTCCCGGCCGGGCGCCGCCACGTCACGATGCTTCGGGTTCATGGTTCAATGGGGCATGAACACAGCCATCCCCGAACGTTGTCCCAAATGCGGCCATCCGGCCGGCGTGGAGGAACAGGCTGCCGGCATCTGTTCCGGGTGCGGGCTGGTGTTCGCCAAATGGCAGGCCCGGGAACATTTTGTACCGCCGGCAGCGTTGCACCGTGCCGCCGCGGAGAAGGCCATCCACGCAGCGACCCCGGCGGGAGGCCCCACCTGTCTGGCCTGGTGGCTGGATGCTCCGCTTGCGGTTTCGCGTGGCTTCCTCATCGGCCGCCTGCTGATCTGGATTTTCATTGCCTTGTGGGCGCTGCGTCTGGGGTCACTGGACTATCGTACCGACGCCCTGTCCGAATCCTTCATGCACCTGATCCTCCTCCCGATCCATGAGGCCGGCCACGTCTTTTTCATCCCCCTCGGGCAATTCATGACCGTGCTCGGGGGCAGCCTGTTTCAGGTTCTGCTGCCACTCATTTGTGGCGCGGTGATGCTGCTCCGGCAGCAGGACCGCTTCGCCGCCGGTCTGGGGCTGTGGTGGGCGGGTGCATCCCTGGTGGATCTTTCAGCGTACATTTACGATGCCGCCGATCCGGTCCTGCCTCTGATCGGCGGCGGCACCGGAGCGGACAGCTTTCACGACTGGATATTTCTCCTCGATCATTTCGGTACGGTCGCCCGTTCCCCGGTGTATGCCGGTCGCGTACATGTTTTCGGCATCCTGATGATGGTCTTCGGGTTGACCTGGGCCGCCCTCGTGCTCTGGCGTCAGCATGGCAGCCGTATCGACCGCTCCTCCGGCCTTGACCCGCCCCTATGAAGGCATCGCCGCCCCGGCTAGAATGCGCAGCGTGAGCAGCGTTCTGGAAACGGTCGATCTGACCAATCATTTTCTCATCGCCATGCCGGCCATGGCGGACCCGCACTTTTCCCGTACCCTGACCTTCATCTGCGAGCACAACACGGATGGCGCGCTGGGCATCATCGTCAATCGCCCGATGGAGATGAATCTGGCCGACCTCTTCGAGCGGGTGGACATCGCACTCGAAGTCCCCGACTTCAATGGCCTGCCGGTCTATTTCGGCGGCCCGGTTCAGGCCGATCGCGGCTTTGTCCTGCACCGTCCCTCCGGCAGCTGGCAATCCTCCATGCTGGTCGGTGGCGATCTGGCGCTGACCAGTTCGCGCGACATCCTCGCCGCCATGGGCAGCACCGGAGAGCCGGCCGAATTCATCGTCACCCTGGGCTATGCCGGCTGGACCGCCGGCCAGCTCGAATGGGAACTGTCACAGAACGCCTGGCTTACGGTGCCGGCGTCTCCCGCCGTAATTTTCGATCTGCCGCCGGAAGAGCGTCTGGCGGCCGCCATGCAGCTCCTCGGGGTGGATTTCGCCAGACTCTCCGATGTCGCCGGTCATGCCTGAGGCGGTGGTGCTGGGTTTCGACTTCGGTACCCGCCGCATCGGCGTCGCCGTTGGCGAACCGTTCCTGGGCAGTGCCCGTCCCCTGACCGTGATCGACGCAGAAGCCAACACGACGCGCTTTGCCGCCATTGACCGGCTTGTCTCGGAGTGGCGCCCCGGCTGCCTCGTCGTGGGCATCCCCCTGGCTGTTTCGGGCGAGGCCCACGAAATGACCCATCGCGCCGAACGCTTCGCGCGCCAGCTCGAAGGCCGCTACCGTCTGCCCGTGCATCGGGTGGACGAACGATATTCCTCCACCACGGCCGAAGCACAGCTCGCCGCCAATCGTCAGGGCTGGCGTGCGCGCCGGGAAACCCTTGATGCCGAGGCCGCCGCGGTGATCCTGCAAAGCCATTTCGCTTCCCAACCCCGGCCTGCCACGGTCACGCCATGAACCACGCCAATCCACAGATCAACAAGCACGGCGAACTACAGCACCTGATTACCATCGAGGGACTGCCGCGCGAGGTGATCGAACATATTCTCGATGCCGCCCGGCCCTTCACCGAACTGGCCGGGGAAGAGGAAAAAAAGCTGCCCCTGCTGCGCGGCAAGAGCGTGTTCAACCTGTTTTTCGAAAATTCCACGCGCACCCGCACCACGTTCGAGATTGCCGCGAAGCGGCTCTCGGCGGATGTGATCAACCTCAATATCAACACCTCCTCCACCGCGAAGGGTGAAACCCTGCTCGACACGGTGGACAACCTGGCGGCCATGCAGGCCGACATGTTCGTGGTGCGCCACGCCGCGAGCGGCGCGCCCTACCTGATCGCCCAGCACCTGGCCGCCACCGGACGCAACCACATCAGCGTGGTGAATGCCGGCGACGGTCGCCACGCCCACCCGACCCAGGCCCTGCTGGACATGTACACCATCCGTCACTACAAACGGAGCTTCCATGACCTCACCGTGGCCGTCGTGGGTGACCTGCTGCATTCACGGGTGGCGCGTTCCCAGATCCACGCCCTGTCCATCCTCGGGGTACCCGAAATTCGCGCCATCGGCCCCAGGACCCTGATGCCCGCCGGCGTCGAACGCATGGGGGTGCGCGTGTTCAACGACATGCGTGAGGGCCTCAAGGGAGTGGACGTGGTGATGATGCTGCGCCTGCAGAATGAACGCATGCAGGGCGCCCTGCTGCCCAGCCCGCAGGAGTATTTCAAGAACTACGGCCTGACCCCGGAGAAACTCGCACTGGCCAAGCCCGATGCCATCGTGATGCATCCGGGACCCATGAACCGGGGTGTGGAAATCGATTCGGCGGTGGCCGACGGCGGCCAGGCGGTGATTCTGCCCCAGGTCACCTTCGGCATTGCGGTACGCATGGCGGTAATGAACATGCTGGCGGGAAATTGAGATGAAGCTCCAGATCAGGAATGGCCGTCTTGTCGATCCGGCCAGCAAGACCGACAGACAGGCCGACCTTTTCATCGCCGACGGCCGCGTGGCCGGCATCGGTCGCGCACCCGCGGGTTTCGACGATCAGGCGACGGTGGGCACCATCGATGCCAGCGGCTGCGTGGTCTGTCCCGGGCTGGTCGATATTTCCGCCCGCCTGCGCGAACCGGGGTACGAATACAAGGCCACGCTGGAATCCGAAATGGCCGCCGCGGTTGCCGGCGGTGTGACCAGCCTGGCCTGCCCGCCGGATACCGATCCGCCGCTGGATGAGCCCGGGCTGGTGGAAATGCTGATTCACCGTTCGCGTCATCTGGAATTCGCCAAGGTGTACCCCATGGGTGCGCTCACGGTGAAGCTGGAAGGCCAGTACATCACCGAAATGGCCGAACTCTCCGATGCCGGATGCATCGCTTTCAGCCAGGCCAATACCACCATCGTGGATACCCAGGTGTTGCTGCGGGCGATGCAGTACGCCGCCACGTTCGACTATCCGGTCTGGCTTTCGGCCCAGGACCGGTATCTTGCTCATAACGGTGTGGCGCACGATGGCGAAGTGGCGGCCCGTCTGGGTCTCGCCGGCATCCCCGTCGCCGCCGAAACCATCGCACTGGCCACTCTCCTGCAACTGGCGCGGGAGACCGGCGTGCGCCTGCACATACGTCACCTCTCTTCCGCCGCTGCGGTGGAAATGGTGGCAGGCGCGCGCGCGGCCGGGATCGCTGTGACCTGCGACGTGGCGGCGCATCATCTGCACCTGTGTGACCATGACATCGGTTACTTCAATCCCCACGCGCACCTGACGCCGCCGCTGCGCAGCCAGCGGGATCGTGAAGCGCTGCGTACCGGGCTGGCCAACGGCACGATCAACGCGGTCTGCTCCGACCATACCCCTGTGGATGATGACGCCAAGCAGGTTCCCTTCGCCGAAGCCGAGCCTGGCGCCACGGGCCTCGAACTGCTGCTGCCCCTGACCCTGAAATGGGGTACGGAGATGAAGCTGCCGCTCTCCGACACCCTGTCCCGCATCACCTCGGCACCGGCCCGGCTGCTGGGCATCCCGGCGGGCCGCCTGGCCGTGGGCGATCCTGCCGATGTGTGCGTTTTCGACCCGGAAGCCGAATTCCGGGTCAGCCGCGAGTCGCTGCGCAGCCAGGGCAAGAACACCCCTTTCCTCGGGCAACTGCTGCGCGGCCGTTCCCGTTACACGCTGATCGATGGAGTGCTGGCGCATGACGGCAGCTGGAACTGAAAGGCAGCGGGTGCCGGCAATGGCACCTCTCACCCTGGAGCAGGAGGAGCTGCGGGGGTTGTCGCGCACCGTGGCCGAAATCGAGTGGCTGCTGCTGGCGCTGGTGCTGCTCTACCACCTTTTCTCCGAGGGCAACTACGAAAGCCGTCCGGCCCTGGCCATGGCGCTGTTCTTCTACGCTGCCGCGATCATGGGATTTCGCTACACGCATGTGTTCCGGCAGGAAACACGCTGGAAGCTCGCGGTCGAAACCTGGATCATGACGGCCTTCATCACCTGGTCCCTGCGCTATACCGGCGGTCTGGAGAGCCCGCTGCTCAACTGCTATCTCATGGTGATCATCACCAGCGCCCTGGCACTGGACAAGCTCACCACCCTGCTCGAACTCTGCCTGGTCGCGGCGTGTTTTGTCCTGCTCGGTGACCCCGGACTTTCGCATGGGGCCGTCACTCCGGGTTATGTAGGAGGCATGTTCGCCAAATTTGCCCCCTTTGTTCTCGTGGCCTACATCACCACCCTGTTTTCGGCCGACATCCGTTATGGCCTGACCCGGATCCAGCAAATGGCGGAAACTGACGAACTCACCGGCGTGCTCAACCGGCGCGGCTTCGCCGCGATCGCCGACCGCCTGCTGGCGCAGGCCCAGCGCTATCGGCGCCCGCTGAGCGTGTTGATGATCGATTCCGACAATCTCAAGCAGATCAACGACCACTATGGCCACGAGGCCGGCGACCATCTGCTGAAGGATCTGGTCCGCAACACCCTGACCCAGCTGCGATCCACCGACGTGCTGGCGCGTCTGGGCGGCGACGAATTCGCGGTGCTGCTCCCCGAAACACCCGCCGCCGGCGCGCAGGATGTTGCCCAGCGCATTCTGCATGCCGTGGCGGATAACCCGCTCGTGCTGGGCAGCCAGCAGATTCCCACCACGGTCAGCATCGGTATCGCCGTCTATCCCGAGCAGGGCGGCAATCTGGACACGCTGCTGGCCAATGCCGACCGCCATCTCTACCGCGCCAAGCAGTCCGGACGGAATACGATGGCGCAGTAAGGAGCGATCGCGCCGGAGTCAGGCTATTTCAGCGCATCCGGCCGCTCGATGTCCGTCGCCTGGCAGCCGGCGGGTGCGTTGACCGGGTTGCAGCGCGCGGGGGTGCCACCGGGTACGGCGATGCGGAAGGTCGGGTTGATGGTTGTATCGGGGACTTCGTAATCGGTACTGACAAACTGTGCGCCGCTGGCGAAAGCCTTTTCAGCACGGCGGTAATCGTTGTGGCGCGCTTCCACCGTGTTGGCGTCACTGCGGGTACGGACGATGAATCCCTGGCTGACCAGGCGGCGGATATCCGCTTCATGCCGGACCGGATCGTCCATGAGCACGAAGGCGGCATCCGCCCGGTCGGGGGATGTGTTGGGGAACAACACCCGGCCCCTGAGGCTGCCATCGGCACGCAGATAGTCGCGGTGCTGGCGGTCGCCGGCAATGCAGTTGCAGCCGGTGAACAGGAACTTGCCCCGGCTTTGCGCCAGGGTGGGCCATGCGCCGGCCAGCACGGCCTCGCGCAGGGTCGGATACTGGCCCTGCACGTCATCCGGCGTGATCAGGCGATCAGGTGGAAGCACCGAGCGGATTTCGGCATCCAGGGCATCGTAGTCGGCGGCCTGCCAGGGCTTCATGGGCAGGTAACGGGTAGCGAAGAAATCGAGATCCTTGATTTCGATCATCACCATCAGCGGCACATGGCGCGGATGCGCATCGGACCAGCGTTTGAGCTGCCCGAGGCATTCCTCCAGGGTCAGGCAGGAGCTCTGCGCATCCACCTGGGCGATATGCAGCACTTTCAGGCCGGGCGCCCTGAGCGCGGCGCTGCCGGTATCCGGGTTGGCACCGACCTTGGCATAGAGCGGCCGGTAGGCGTAGTTGCCGCCCTGCGGATCGGACCAGACATCAAGTTCGAACTGGCGCACGCCAAGGTCGAGCTGCTGTGTCAGGGTGGGATGGCGGTAGTTCACGATTTCAGCCAGTTCGGGGTAGCTGCCACGCAGCACTTCCAGCGCCGGCCCGGTGGGCGGCTCGGGGTGGTAGCTGTTGTGCGTGCCCAGTACCTGCATCTGGTTCAGATGCAGAACCGTATCCTTGGGATAGGGGTCTGCAGCGCAGGCCGGGTTCGCACCAATGCAGAGCAGGAGGAGCGGGAGCAGGCACGAGGAAAACCGCGCAGGCAGGCGTGAAAACAGGCGGGGAAGCATGTGGGTGGGCAGATACACGGCGCTCTCCTCAACAGGGTACCGGCAGCAAGCGCTGACGCACTTCGGTGGCACACAGTCCGGAGACCGTCACCTGTTTGCGACGGCCACTGTGGCCGCTTTTCAGCATGATGCAGGATTGTGGCAGATGCAGTTGTGCGGCGAGAAACCGGATCAGGGCCGCATTGGCCTTGCCGTCCACCGGAGGCGCCTGCAGGCGGATTTTCAGTGCATCGCCCTGCAGGCCTGCAACTTCGGACTGCCGCGCACCGGGCTGGATGTGCAGGATGAGCAGGGTGTCGTTGCCCGTGCCCCGCGCCCAGCCATTCATGTCAGCAGGTGTGCGATGAGGGACTGGCGGCAGGCGGAGAGGACAATCTGAAATGCCTGGATCGCGACGAGGAAGGCGATGGGGGAGAGATCCACGCCGCCGATGGGAGGAATGAAGCGCTGGAAGGGCGCGAGCAGGGGGCGGCTCAAGGCGGAAAACAGTGGCGCCAGGGGGGCAAAGGGATTGACCCAGGAGAGGATCGCATTCACCACGACGATGCCCAGCGCCAGGTGACAGGCGGCCTTGAGTGTTTCCAGCACCGCCAGAAGGGCGATGACGGGAATCGCGGCCCCTTCGCTGACGAGACCCTGCAGGCCATACATGAGGCCGAGATGGATGCCCTGGGACATCCAGGCCAGCACCAGGCTGGGCAGATCATGCCCCCAGGCGCTGGGGATCACGCGCCGCGCCGGGCGTGCCGCCCAGTCGGTGACGGCGATGAGGAACTGGCCCACGGGATTGCGAAAGGGCGCACGGGCCCATTGCAGGGCGAAGCGGGCGAGAAAGGCGAGGCAGAAGAAACCGCAGATGGTTTCCAGAATCAGCGCGAAGAGCTGGATCAGCATCAATCCGCCCCCAGCAGATCGCACAATTCGCGCCCCCGCGCTTCCGCCGCCGCCACGCCCTGGCCGATGGCCGCTGCCACCCCGGCAGCATCGAAAGTGTCGAGGGCAGCGGCGGTGGTGCCGCCTTTGGAGGTGACCCGCTGACGCAGGAGTGTGGGGGAATCGGTACTGCTGGCGGCGAGTTGCGCGGCGCCCAGAAAGGTTTCCACCGCCAGGGTGTGTGCCGTGGCTTCATCGAAACCCTGGGCACGGGCGGCGTTCTCCAGCGCCTCGATGAAATAGAAGACGTAGCCGGGGCCACTGCCGGAAATGGCGGTGACGGCATCCATGCGCGCTTCGTCATCGACCCAGAAGGTGCGGCCGGCGGCACCCAGTATCTTCTCGGCAATAGTGCGCCCCTCGCGGTCCACGCTGGGGTCGGCGTAGAGGCCGGTGATGCCGGCGCCGATCAGGGCCGGCGTGTTGGGCATGCAGCGCACCAGGCGCTGGTGGCCACCCAGCCAGCGGCTGAGATCCGCCAGGCGCAGGCCGGCGGCAATGCTGATGACGAGCTGGCCACCGAGCCGGCCGGCGAGCGGAGTGAGGGCTTCCTTCATCTGCTGGGGTTTGACTGCCAGCACCAGGGTTTCGCAGTTGAGGGCGGAGGCATCGGCCGTCGGGGCACAGCGCACGCCGTAGGCCGTGGTGAGTTTCTCGCGGCTTTCTTCGATGGGCTCCACCACCTGGATGGCGGCGGCGGAATAGCCCTGCTTGCGCAGTCCGCCGATGAGGGCATTGGCCATGTTGCCGCCGCCGAGGAAGGTGATTTTCATATCGTGTTTTCCTTTTGCATTCTGGTGCCGAAAATGGCGCTGCCGATCCGGACCAGGGTCGCGCCTTCCGCAATGGCATGCTCGAGATCTCCCGACATGCCCATGGAAAGGGTATCCAGTGCCAGGCCGAGAGTGTTGAGATGATCGCGCAAGTGCCGCAACTGCGCGAAGCGGCTGCGCAACAGCACGGTGTCGGTAGTGGGTTCGGGGATCGCCATCAGCCCGCGCAGCCGCAGCCGGGGCAGGCCGGCCACGGCTGTGGCCAGGGCCTCGGCCTGAGCTGGCGCGCAGCCTCCCTTGCTGGCTTCGCCGCTCACGTTGACCTGGATGCAGACCTGGAGCGGAGGCAGCGATGCCGGCCTTTGCCCGGACAGGCGCTGGGCAATCCTGAGCCGGTCGATGGTGTGGACCCAGTGGAAAGTCTCGGCCACGGGCCGGGTCTTGTTGCTCTGCAGGGGGCCGATGAAATGCCATTCCAGGGCCGGATCATTCACTTCTGCCACCTTGGCCGCACCTTCCTGCACATAGTTCTCGCCAAAAGCCCGCTGACCGGCAGCGGCGGCGGCCCGGACGGCGGCGGCGGGCCAGGTCTTGCTCACCGCGAGCAGGATGACGGCACCGGTGGGCCGCCCGGCCGCCGCGCTGGCAGCGGCGATGCGTGCGCTCACGGCTTGCAGGTTGGCGGGGATTGTTGGCATATACTTGGCCGAGTATACCTTTGCGGCACGCCACCTCTTCTTCCGGGAAATTTCATGGACATCACTGAACTTCTGGCATTCGTCGTCAAGAACAAGGCTTCCGACCTCCACCTTTCCGCCGGCCTGCCCCCCTTGATCCGGGTTCACGGCGATGTGCGGAAAATCAATCTGCCGCCCATGGAGCACAAGGAAGTGCACGCCATGATCTATGACATCATGAACGACGGGCAGCGCAAGTTCTACGAAGAAAACCTGGAGTGCGATTTCTCGTTCTCGGTGCCCAATCTGGCGCGGTTCCGGGTCAATGCCTTTGTCCAGAACCGTGGCGCCGGCGCCGTATTGCGGACCATTCCTTCCAAAGTGCTGACCCTGGAGCAGCTGGGCGCGCCGAAGAGTTTCAAGGATATCGCCAACCAGCCCCGTGGCATCGTGCTGGTTACCGGCCCCACCGGCTCGGGGAAGTCCACCACCCTGGCGGCCATGGTCGATGACATCAACGAGAACGAACACGGCCACATCCTCACCGTCGAGGACCCGATCGAGTTCGTGCACGATTCCAAGAAATGCCTGGTGAACCAGCGCGAGGTCGGTCCCCATACCCTGTCCTTCAACAACGCCCTGCGCTCGGCCCTGCGCGAGGATCCGGACGTGATCCTGGTGGGCGAAATGCGCGATCTGGAAACCATCCGTCTTGCGCTCTCCGCCGCCGAAACCGGCCACCTGGTGTTCGGCACCCTGCACACCTCCAGCGCCGCCAAGACGGTGGACCGCATCGTCGATGTGTTCCCCGCCGCGGAAAAGGAAATGGTGCGCGCCATGCTCTCCGAATCCCTGCGCGCGGTGATCTCCCAGGCCCTGCTCAAGACCAAGGATGGCAATGGCCGGGTCGCTGCCCACGAGATCATGATCGGCACCCCGGCAATCCGCAATCTGATCCGCGAGAACAAGATCGCCCAGATGTATTCGGCGATCCAGACCGGCCAGCAGTTCGGCATGCAGACGCTTGACCAGAATCTGCAGGATCTGGTCAAGCGCAATATCGTCTCGCCGGCCGAGGCCCGTAACAAGGCCGCCAACAAGGACAACTTCCCGGGCTGATGGTCCGTGATCGGTTTCGGTGCTTGCCCCGGTTTCCCCGTCTTTCCGGCCTCCCCTCGCGGGGAGATCACTAGTCAGAGCCGCCGTGGCGGCTGAAAGTTAAAGGCAGAATCATGGAACGTGAAGAGGCGACGAAGTTCATCTACCAGCTGCTGGCCATGATGGTGCAGAAGAAGGGTTCCGACCTCTTCATCACCGCCGGCTTCCCGCCCGCGATCAAGATCGACGGCAAGATGACCCCGGCCACCACCCAGGCGTTGACGCCGCAGCACACCGTCGAGCTGGCCCGGGCCATCATGAACGACAAGCAGGCCGCGGAATTCGAGGCCACGAAGGAATCCAACTTCGCCATTTCCCCCGCCAGCATCGGCCGCTTCCGCGTCAATGCCTTTGTCCAGCAGGGGCGTACCGGCCTGGTGCTGCGGACCATCAACGTCTCCATCCCCGATTTTGATGATCTCAAGCTGCCCCCGGTGCTGAAGGAGGTGGTGATGTCCAAGCGCGGCCTGGTGCTTTTCGTCGGCGGCACAGGCTCCGGCAAGTCCACTTCCCTGGCCGCCATGATCGGCTATCGCAACCAGAATTCCCACGGCCACATCATCACCATCGAGGATCCGGTGGAATATGTGCATGACCACAGGAACTGCGTCATCACCCAGCGCGAGGTGGGCGTGGATACCGACTCCTGGGAAGCGGCCCTGAAGAACACTCTGCGTCAGGCGCCCGACGTGATCCTGATTGGCGAGATTCGCGACAAGGAGGTGATGGAGCATGCCATCGCCTTCGCCGAAACCGGCCACCTGGCCATGGGCACCCTGCATGCCAACAATTCCAACCAGGCCCTGGACCGGATCATCAACTTTTTCCCCGAGGAGCGCAGGCCCCAGCTGCTGATGGATCTCTCCCTCAACCTCAAGGGCATCGTCTCCCAGCGCCTGATTCCCCTCAAGGAAGGCAAGGGCCGCGCCGCCGCCGTGGAAGTGCTGCTCAACTCGCCCCTGATCTCCGATCTGATCATGAAGGGCGAGGTGCACAGCATCAAGGAGATCATGAAGAAATCCCGCGAACTGGGCATGCAGACCTTCGATCAGGCCCTGTTCGATCTGCACGAGGCCGACCGCATCAGCTATGAAGACGCCCTGCGCTTCGCCGATTCGATGAACGAGGTGCGCCTGATGATCAAGCTCCACGGCAAGGAGTCGCAGGACAAGGATGTGAACTCCGGCATCCAGCATCTGGACATCGTCTGACCATCGCCTGTACGCACCTGTGAGCTTCCCCCGCCCGGCTGTGGCGGGTGGGGGCTACAGCATGTCCACCCGCACCGTATCGATTGCGCCCGTGAACCCGAAGGGAGGAAGATAGGCGGCGCCAACCGGCGAACCGCGTTCACGGCCCACATTCACCGGCCCCAAGGAGGGGCCGACATGGCTGAAGCGGCCTTCACCGGCGGCGGCACCGTTGATCGTGAAGCGCACCCGGCCGCCGCCCCAGAGGCTCTTGCCGTCGTCACGCCGGTATTCGACGCTCACGGTCACGGCCCCCCCGGGTAGCGTGCCGTCGGCATATACGGTTTCCCTGCTGCGACCGATGAAATTATGCTCGTAGGCCAGGCGGCCATCCTTCACATAGAGTACGAAGCCCCCTTCCCGCGCCCCTTCGGCGAAGATCACACCTTCGGCACCGTTGTCCGGCACCTGCAGTGTTGCCTCCAGACGATGGGAGCCCATGAGGTTGGGCGCCACCGCCGGCGGCAGGCGCGGCGTATCGGCATGGAAGACGAACTGCCGCCGTCCTTCGATCAATGAGGGAATGCCGTTGCCACGGGCACTGATCATGTTGAGATTGAGCAGTGGATAAACGTGGTTACGCCGCGCTTCCTGATCGAACATCTTTTGCAGGGCTTGCAGCTTGCCGGGGTAGCGGGCGGACAGATCGCGGCTTTCGCTGAAATCCTCGTCCAGATGGTAGAGCGCCCATTCATCCGCCGCGAAATTCTCGCTGCGACCGGTGAACCCCTTCCAGGGCGAGGCATGTTTGGCGGCCGCGATCCAGCCGTCATGGTAAAGCGCGCGGTTGCCCACCATTTCGTAATACTGGGTGCGATGGTGTGATGGTGCTTGCGCATCGGTGAAGCTGGGCAGCAGGCTGCTGCCGTCGAGGGAGAGTTGCCGGATGCCGTCTACCCGGCCGGGCGCCGTAATGCCTATGGCGTCATATAGGGTGGGAACGATGTCGGTGATGTGGCCATACTGGCTGCGTACCTCCCCTCGTGCGGTGATGCGCGCGGGCCAGGAAACCACCAGCGGGTTGCGGGTGCCGCCGGAATGGGAGGCGACCTGCTTGGCCCACTGGAAGGGAGCATTGGTGGCCCAGGCCCAGCCCGCGGCAAAGTGATTGTCGTGAAGCGGCCCGCCCAGTTCATCGATAACTGCCAGTTGCTCCCTGACGGTGTCGTACCCTGCGAGGGTGGCGCCAAGATAGGTGGCGCGCATATTGCCGGAACCGCTCAATCCTGCCTCGGCGCTGCCGCCGTTGTCGCCGACGATATAGAGGATCAGGGTATTGTCGCCACGGGGGCCGTGACGCACGGCATCGAGCAGGCGACCGATCTCGTGGTCGGTCTGTTCCATGAAGGCGGCGAAGACCTCCATCTGCCGCGCATAGAGCCGTTTTTCATCCGGACCCAGGCTATCCCAGGCGGGCAGATCGGCGGGGCGGGGAGTAAGCGCCGCATCGGCGGGGATCACTCCCAGACGCTTTTGCCGCTCATAGGTTTCGGCCCGCAGGACATCCCATCCGGCATCGAAGCGTCCCTTGTATCTGGCGATCCATTCCGCCGGCACATGGTGGGGTTCGTGGGCGGCGCCGGGTGCGAAGTAGAGAAAATAGGGCTTGTCCGGCGTGGCGGATTCAAGACCGTGAAGCCAGGTTATGGCGTCATTCACCAGATCGGTGGTGAGGTGATAGCCCTGCTCGGGCCGGGTCGGTGCTTCCACCGGCAGGGTGT
Organism: Pseudomonadota bacterium; assembly: GCA_018241695.1. Lineage (GTDB taxonomy): Bacteria > Pseudomonadota > Gammaproteobacteria > Burkholderiales > Rhodocyclaceae > Denitratisoma. The sequence continues at coordinate 311,840 of JAFEDH010000004.1, forward strand.
TGCGGTAGAGGGGCGGCTCCCACTGGGTGACTGCACCTCCCATGAATCCGTAGAAATAGTCGAAACCCAGGCCGGTGGGCCAGCGGTCGAAAGGGCCGGACGGAGAAATTTCCCAGGGCGGGGTGTTGTGCCATTTGCCAAAAGCCGCCGTGCTGTAGCCGTAGTGATGCAGCACCGCCGGCAGGGCCGCCGCCTCGCGGCGCCAGAAACCGTCGTAGCCGGGGTAACCGCTGGCAACCTCGGTCACGGTGCCGAAGCCGACACGATGATGATTGCGGCCGGACAGCAGCGCGGCGCGGGTGGGCGAGCACATCGCCGTGGTGAAAAAACGGTTGTAGCTGATGCCCCCTGCGGCCAGGGTATCGAGGGCCGGAGTACGCGCCGCGCCGCCGAAGGTGGCGGTGGCGCCGAAGCCCACATCGTCGAGCAGCACCAGAACGATATTGGGTGCGTTGGCGGGAGCTTTTACCGGAACCGGCCAGTCGGGCCGGGAATCGCGGGCGGTATCCCCCGTCCGGCCCTGGAAAGCCGGATCGGGCCGGGGCAGGTCGGCATCCGCGGCCAGACCGATGCACGCCGTGGTGCCGGCCAGCAGGAACAGTACGATACGTAACACAAGGCCCCACGCGGGCCGGAAACAATGCGCCATGTCTTCTTCTCCTCTGCCGTATCGATAATCTGCCGATCCAGTGTCCGGCCATCATAACGTGTGCGTGCTCCGGATGCGGGGCGGCTACAATCGGCTGATTGACTGCAATGGCCGGTCGGCCGGCAAAGAAACAGGAGGAGCAGGATGCGCATTGGAACGGTGCTTGAGCTTTGGCGTCACCCGGTCAAGAGCATGGGCGGGGAGTCCATGGCAGCGGCGGAGATCGGACTCACCGGACTCGCGGGGGATCGCCACTGGGCAGTTCTGGATGGCGAGAGCGGGGAGATTCGCGGCGCGAAACGCTGGCCGGAACTGCTGCGTTGCCGCGCCCGCTATGCGGGGGACGGACCGGTCACCACGGCGGATTACGACAGCCGGGTGCAGGCGGTGATCCTCAGCGGTCCCGATGGCCAGGAACTGCGTAGCGACGCTCCGGATCGTGATGCGGTGCTGACGTCCTGGCTGGGCCGGGCGGTGACGCTGAGTCCGCGCCATGATGCCCGCGACCTGGCGCACTATCGCCTGGCCCAGCCCCGCACAGCGGAATCCATCGCCGCCGAAATGGCTCTGCAAGACGGAGAAGAGTTTCCCGATTACAGCGATCTGGATGCCGCCACCATGGGTGCGCTCGCCGATAGCGCGACACCGCCGGGCAGCTATGTGGATGCCTTCCCGCTGCATCTGATCAGCCGCAATGCCCTGGCCTGGTTCGCCGGACGCAGCGGACTCGATACCGATCCGCGCCGCTTTCGCGCCAATCTGGTGGTCGATGTGGAGGGCGCCGGCAATGTTCCGGCCGAGGACGAGTGGTCGGGCTATCGCCTCGCCATTGGTGAGGCCGTGCTGCGTATCGATTCGCGCACCGTGCGTTGCGCCATGCCCGGCCGCCCTCAGCCCCACTTTGGTCTGGCAGACCAGCCTTCGATGACCGGCGCCCTGGTGCGCCAGGCCAACCGTCGTCTTGGCGTGAATGTCCTGGTGGAAAGGCCGGGATACATCCGCGTCGGCGACCCCATTCACCGCCTTGACTGAACACAGGGAGATATCGTGCCTACACCCGAACACCTCAATCCCCCGGGCCTTTTCCATCTGCCCGGGTTTTCCCAGATCGTCGTCACCAGTGGCGGGCGTACTGCCCATATCGCCGGCCAGGGTGCTTTCGACGAAAAGATGAACCTGATCGGCAAGGGCGATCTTCATGCCCAGACCGTGCAGGCATTTCGCAATCTGCGTACCGCGCTTGCCGGGCTGGGCGTCGGGCCGGAGCGGGTGGTGTCGTCCACGATGTATGTCGTTGATCTGGACGATGAGCGGGCCGCCACCTTCGTTCGCGCCATGAACGAGGCACTGGACGGACAGCCTTTTCCTCCCAACGCATCGACCCTGGTGGGAGTGACGCGGCTTGGTATGGCGGGCATGCTGGTGGAGATTTCCGCTGTCGCCGTGATCGACTGACCACCCGGTCGGTAGGGAGTGTGATCACCCCTGCCCTGACGTCATTGAATGAACCGTTTCGGGAGTACTCCATGAGATTTCGCGCATCGATTGCGCCGGCGCTGCCGGCCCTGTGCTGGGCCTGCGTGCTGTTTTGTGTCCTGCTGTCGGCTCCTGCCCGGGCAGATCGCATCGAAGAACAGATCGACCGGCTCGAGGAGCAGTGGCGCCAGGCGCTCATCGACGGCAACCGGAATGAACTGGAAAATATTCTGGACGAGGATTTCTTCTACAACACCGCGATCGGTACCCGCGTGAGCCGCGCATCGCTGATCCGCGACATCACCTCCGGCACCGTGAAGATACGGCAGGTGACGAGGGAACCCGCACTCATCCAGATGTACGGAGATGTCGCGCTGGTGAGCGGTCTCACCCGCGCCGTGGCCGTCATCCAGGGCCAGGAACAAACGGTACTCTCACGCCATCTGCATGTATGGGTACATCGTGGGCAGCACTGGAAGCTGGCCGCGCGTCAGGTCACTCCGGTGACAGAGCGAAAATAAATCTGCCGGTGATCCACCCGCTGGCCGGATCACCGGTCGGCCTCAGCGCCTCCCCCTGTGTTCGCGCCGCTCTTCCTTGCGGGCGGCTTTTGCTTTCTGGGCTGCTTCATGCTGCTTCTGGGCTTCGGTACGTTCCTCTTTTCTTTCGTCCTCTGCTGCTGTGTCCTCGGAATCAGCGTGATGCTTTTCTTCGTCACGCATCTGGTTCCGTTCCTTCGCGACCGGCGTGGCGCCATCAGAATGACGGGGCCCTTCGCTGCGCGATGCGGGATGTGGTGTACGTTCCGCCCGCTGTTGCAGGGCTTCATGAAGATTGGGATGCTCTTTCTGCAGATGCTGCTCGATACGCTTTGCCGCCTCGGGGTGGGTTTTGCGCAAGCGATCGAGATGGGCGCCGAGGCGATTGACGATGCGTTGCGTAGCTCGAGGACCGGAGAATTTCCGGCTGAACCGGTTCTCGAACCGGCTGACGCGCAGGAAGCGTGCGGGCAGCGCGGACCGGGCCAGCGGGCGCGAGGTGGTCCGGTTGGCGAAGGCGGCCGTACCCGGATTGACGATTTGCTCCCTGCTTTCGTCCAGGCCGCGCATGCCGACACTGCCTTCATTCACCGAGCTGTAGGTGCCGGATTCATCCACCATCACTTCGTGATCGGTGCCGCGCACACCGATGGTCGCGGTGGGAGTAAGGATGTGATATTCGCTGCGTGACACCTTGGCGATCCAGCCGGTGATGGAGCGGGTCGCGCCAGTCAGGAGACGCAGGACAACCTTCTCCCCGCTGTCGCTGGCCTGATAGTTCTCGATGCGCAGCTTTGAATTGGGGCGGACCGCCAGGGCGCCGCCATCGATCATGTCGAGATGGGCTTCGCCATCGTCACCGCAGATGACGGTATCGCCTTCCTCGACATCCGCCCCGGCGAAGGCGGTCTGTACATGGCCGTTGTGTTCCAGCGTGACATGGCCGGTGATGAAATCGAGGGTGCCCGAGGCGGCGCTGCACAGGGTGCTGGCGAGAAGCGACAGGACCGCTGCGAAGGTGCGGATCGTTTGCGCACGGGCCACATGCCCGCAGCCGGAAGGAAACACAAGCCATGCCATGATGTTCTCCAGGATCGGATGCGCCGATGATAGCAATTGCACTTTCCTGTGACTGGTGCCGACCCCGGCGGACACGCCGCCAATACGGCTTCGTCAGGCCGTGGCGGACCTCACGGCCCGAACCGGAACAGGCTGCCCGCATCGCCGATCGGGGTGCGGCCGTCGAGGGAGTGCAGCGGCTGCTGGGCGATGCCGACAATCTGCCGGCTGGTCACGATCTGGCCGGTGAATGCGCCGGCGATCAGGACGAAGGCGGCTTCCGCCATCATTTCCAGAGGTTCGAGGTCGGCCGGATGGGTCTTGGGGCTGCGCGCCAGGGCCTCGGCGCCTTCGGTGACCGCGATCTGGTGCGGCGCCATGGCATTGACGTGAATGCCGCTGGCGTGCAGTTCGGCGGCCAGCCCCAGGGTATACCGGTCCAGCGCGGCCTTGGATGCGCCGTAGAAGGCCAGTCCGTGGATGAATTTTGGTGAAAGCTTGTAGGGCAGCGCGGGCTGTTCGGCGGTCTTGCTGGTGATGTTGAGAATGCGCCCCCAGCCTTTTTCACGCATTGCGGGTAGCGCCTGCTGGATGAGATCGATCGGGGCCTGGAGATTCACCTCCATGATGTCGTGGCGCAACGCGAGCGCCACGCTGCTCGGCGGTTCGATGCCACCGCCGATGGCGGCGTTGTTGACCAGAATGTCGGGCGGACCGAAGTGGACGCTGGCCCGCCCGATCAGGTCGGCACGGGCCGCCGGGTCGGCCAGGTTGGCCGTGATCGCCACTGCCGTGCCACCGGCGGCCGCGATCAGATCCACCGTCTTGTCCAGCCCGCCCGTGGTGCGCCCCGAGGCGGTGATGACGATGCGCGCGCCATGGGCGGCCAGGCGCCGGGCGATGGCGCGGCCGATACCGCCCTTGCTGGCGCCGGTCACCAGCGCGACGCGTCCGGCCAGCGCCGTGGGACTGGATGCGATCATGAATGCTCCCTGGTGAATGAAGGGTGAGTCACCGCCCGATCATACGGGGTGGCCGTGGCCGGCGGATATCTGTGTATGGATGGGATGGCGTGACCGGAGTCACGCCTCAGGGCAGGGCATGGCGCAGCGAGAGATAGAGCACCCTGCCGCGGGGGTCGATGGTACGCGGATCGTAAGCCAGCAGCAGCTGGGCGAAGGGGGGTGGGTGGTCGGTGAGGTTGGTACCGCCGACGGTGAGTGTGGTGACCCCGCCACCAGGCAGGATGTCATGGAAATCCTGCCGGTATTGCGCATCCAGGGTGTTCCAGGCGCCGATCCGGCGCTGGGTGATGAATGCGCCCGGCCGGTCGTTACGGTAGGCGCCGACATGGCGCCAATACACCGAGAACTGGTGGTTGTCCTCTGTCCAGTTGGTGGAAAGGGTGCCCCGATCCCTGGGGATGGGGCCGGCGAAGTTGGTGGCATTGAGACTGCCCAGTCCGTCGATCTGGGTGGCGTCGGCCTGGGTACGCAGCTCGTAGCGCAGGGTCCGGGTCCATTGCAGTCCGAGCCCGAGCATTCCGCCAGCGACGGGAATCCGATGGCGCAGATCCCAGTCCAGACCGGCGGTATTCACGGCGGAGGCATTGACGAAGTTGGCCTGGATCAGGGTGATGCTCCGGCTGGCCGGATCGCGCACGATGCCGGGCGCTCCGCTGTCCACCAGTTGCTGGGCGTTTTCCTTGACGATCAGGTCGTGGTATTCGAACCGCCAGTAATCCAGGCCGAGCTCGGTGCGGGGCGAGGGTGCCCAGGTGGCACCGAGGGAGAAGATGTTGGCGGCTTCTGGTTTCAGGCGATCGCTGCCGCGGGTCTGCACGTTGGCATACAGGGTGGTGCCGGTGAGGGTGTCGCTGACAAAGGGATTGGATGATTGAACACCCTTGGCCTGGAGCAGCGACGGGGCGCGAAAAGCCGTGCTTGCGGAACCCCGCAGGGACAGTCCGGGGGCGGGGCGCCAGAGCAGTGCCAGTTTGGGGTCGAAACTCCGCATGCCGCCGCCGTAGTTTTCGTGGCGGACGGAGAACCGTGCTTCGAGATTGGCACGTAGCGGCATGCGGGCCTCCCCGAACAGGCCCCACACTGCCCGGCTCGCGTCGAAGTTGCTACCGCCGCCCAGGGTGGCCAGGTCGTTGGCGTTGAAGGCCGCACTCCAGGCGTGATGCATGCGTTCGTAACGATGGTGCAGACCCAGGGCCACCGTTACCGGGCCTGCCGGCAATGTCAGGAGGTCGCCGCTGAAAACGAGATTGGAACTCAATAGACTGCTGCCGGCATGTAGCCCGGTACCGCCCGTCAACCAGGCGAGCAGGGCCGGGGGGTTGGGTGTGCCCGTGCCTGTGTAGGATGTACCGAAAGGGTTGAAGTAGCGGCAGGCGCCGTGACCGGCCGTGCCAGTGGCCGGATCGCAGCCCGCTCCACCCAGGCCGTTGAGGGCAAGCGCGAGGCGCGACTTGAGGATGTCGGGCCTGTCATAGCGCGCGTTCTGCTGGCTGTAGGCGCTATCGAAATCCCACATCCAGCCATCGCGCAGGGCGCCACTCAAGGTGGCGACAAGACGCAGCGTATCGTAGCGAAAGCGGGTCACTGACGGCCCGTCGGGCGCGCCGAGGACCCGGCCCAGCCAGAGCAGCGGCTGTCCGTAGGGGTTGTCGGGATGGCTGGCGGGGATGATGGGTACCGTTGTCAAAATCGGAAATGAAGGCGATGCGATGGTGGTGGTCTGGCTACGCGTATAGCCGAACTCCAGCGTGGCTTTGAGATCGCGCTGGGTACGGCTGAGGACGGTATAGGTTTGCTGTCGTGTTTCCTTCGGGCTGAGATCGAAATAAGGGCTGTAATCCAGCATGCAGGTAGTGCCGCGCAGAAAGGAACCGGGCACCTGGCCGCAGGCGGAATCGGGATGTTGCCCCTGCCCGGGGGCGAGATAGCTGCCCGGTCGTCCGAACGTGGATACTCCGGCCCAGGCCGGATAGCCGTAGGTGGCAGCCAGTGACCAGGGACGGTTGGGGGTGCGCAGCGGGGTACGGTCGAGGCTGCCGAAGGCCAACACCCAGCGCAGCGGACCGTCATGACCGCCCCACAGGGCGGAAAAATCACGGTCACGGGCCGGGCTGGCGGCCACCTGGCCGTAGCCGGCCTGCAGCCAGGCGCCTTCGAAGTGGTCGCGGGGGACCACGTTCACCACGCCGGCCACGGCATCGGAGCCATAGGTGGCGGCAGCGCCATCCTTGAGGATTTCAACCCGTTCCACCATGATCATGGGCATCAGGGAATTGAGATCCACGAAGGATGCTCCATCGCCCGTGGCAACGGCGGACAGGGTATGACGCCGCCCGTTGATCATCACCAGGGTGGAGCCCAGGCCAAGGCCGCGCAGGTTGATGCTGGCCGTGCCACTGGTCAGGTTCTGTCCCAGACTGTCGACCTGGAACTGGGCCGCCGCATTGAGGTTGAGGTTCTTCACCAGGTCGGCCGGACTGACGGTTCCCTGCGCGGCCAGCGCCGTGCCGGACAGTATGCTCAGGGGGACGACGATGTCGGCCGGGCTGGACTGGCGGAGATAGGAGCCCGTGACCACGATTTCCTCGGGATCGGAATCCGGGTGGGCGCGGTAGTGTTCTGTCTTCCCCCGGGGATTGCCGTTGCTGGCGTCAGCGCTCGATCCTGGGGGTTGCGCTGGCGCCAGCCGGGTAGGGTTTTCCGGTCTGCTCCCCCCGTGGTGCTGCGCCGGGCCGTCGTCCCGCCGGCGCAGCACCACGGTGTCGCTGCCGTTGTCGGCATAGCCCAGTCCTGCCGCTTCCGCCAGGCGCCTGACTGCTTCGAGGGCCGTGAAACGGCCATGCAGCCGGGGCGTGATCAGCCCTTCGACATCCTGCGGGGCGAAGACGATCTGCAGCTTTTGCCATTCGGCAATATGCCGCAAGGCGGCGGCCAGACTTTGTCCGGGCAGATCGAACTCGACCGCCGCGCCTGCTTGCGCGTGCGCTGGTGGCGCGCAAGCAAGCAACCCGACGATGCCGGCGGCGCACAGTACCCAGCGCAATCCGGCACCGCTCACGTTTCCTCCCGCAGCGCCCGGCGATAGTGGGGCAGGCCCCAGGCCGCCAGGGCCGCCGACAGGGGATAGCACAGGCCGCTCACCAGGGCCATGGAATAACGCAGGGCGGTATCGTCGTGGAACAGGAAATCCGTGAGCAGGGCGACAAAGGTCGCGCCCAGCCCCAGGCCGAAGAGATTGGAGCAGAACAGGGCGATGGCCGAGGTCTGGGCCCGCATCCGGTTGGGAGTGATGAGCTGGAGCCCGGCCATGGCGACGCCGAATGTGCCCTGACCGAAGAAGATCACCAGTGTGGCCAGAGCCAGCGCGCCGCCGGCCGTCGGCATCAGCGGCATGACGATGGCGGGCAGCGCCAGCGCGGCAGTGAACAGGACGAGCAGGCGCGGATTGGCGTCCGTGTAGCCGCGTTCGCGCAGCCAGCCGGCGCCGGCTGCGCTGACCAGCAGGGCCAGGGTGCCGGCAATGGCGAAGAGCGGGCCGAAGGCCTTGCCCGCCTCGGCCAGGGTCCAGCCATGGCTGCGCACTAGCAGGGACGGAAACCAGGCCATGAATCCGTAGTTGGCGATCGACAGCAGCGCCACGCCGCCGACCAGCCCGAGATAGGCGCGCCAGTGCGCGCCGATGTGGCCGAGGGTTTCCCGCAGCGATGGGGCGGCCTCCACGTTTTTGCGGGTCTGGCGCGGCGGTTCGGGGACGAAACAGAACAGGGCCGCGATCAGCAGACCGGGGGCACCCACGAGGACGAAGGTGATCTGCCAGACCGCCATGCCGGCGGGCAGGGAGAGAAAGTCGAGTGCTCCGGTACGAAAGGCTTCCTGTATCCAGGCACCGAGCAGATAGGATGCGCCGGTGCCGAGCGGGATGCCCAGGGCGAAGATCGAGGTTGCCCATTGCAGGCGGCGTGCGGGGAAAAGATCGGAGAGCAGGGAGTAGGCGGCGGGGGAGAGGGCCGCCTCGCCGATGCCGACACCGATCCGGGCGATAAACAACCCGGCGAAACTTTCCGCCAGACCGCACAGGCCGGTCATCAGGCTCCACAGAAAAACGCCGATGGCGATGATCCGGCGCCGGTCCCAGTGGTCGGCCAGCCAGCCGATGGGGATGCCGAGAATGACGTAGAACAGGGTGAAGGCCCAGCCGTGGAGCAGGCTGAATTCGAAATCCGAGATGCCCAGGCTGTGCCGCACCGGCCCCACCAGCACGGCGAGCACATTGCGGTCGACAAAGGAGAGGATGTAGGCGAACAGCAGGCAGGCCAGGGAAAACAGGGCCAGCCGAGGGGGCGGATTGTTCATGGAGTGCTTCGCAAAAAAGCCCCGGCCGGCGGTACGGCCGGGGCTTGCGGATCAGAAGCTGTGCTTCAGGTTGAAGTACAGAACCCGGCCGCGCGGGTCGGCCGTCTTCGGATCATACGCGAGCAGCAGTTGCGCGAAAGGCGGATTCCGGTTGGTGATGTTGGTGCCGCCCACGGTCAGGCTGGTGGTGCCGTTGCCGGGGAACAGGCCCCTGAAGTCCACCTTGTATTGCAGGTCTACCGTCTTCCAGGCACTGATGTTGCGAGCGGTGATGAAGGCGCCGGCGCGGTCGTTGCGGTAGGAGTCGATATAGCGCCAGAAAACCGCGGCGCTCTGGTTACCCTGTTTCCAGGTGGCCGACAGGGTGCCGCGCTGTTTGGGCACGGGGCCGGCGAAATTGGTGGAGTTCAGGCTGCCCACGCCATCCACCACGCGGCTGTTGGCGGTGGTTTTCAGATCGTAGGTGAGGATGTAGGTCCACTGGGCACCCAGACCGATCTCGCCGACGGTGGTGGCGAACTTGTAACGCGAATCCAGATCGAGACCGTCGGTATTGACCGAGGAGGCGTTGATGAAATTCGCTTGCACCATCGTGATGGCGTTGGAGACCGGATCACGTACCACGCGGGTGCCCGTGCTGACCAGATCCTGGGCGTTTTCCTTGACGATCAGATCCTTGTAGTGGAAGGACCAGTAGTCGAGGCTGATCTCCGCATTTTCGACCGGAACCCAGGTGGCGCCGAGGGAGAACACGTCGGCCTTCTCCGGCTTCAGGCTGCCATTGCCCTGGGTCTGCACATTGGCGTAGTAGGAGGTGCCGGTGACCGGATCGTTGATCAGGGGGTTGGAGGATTGGACGCCGTTGGCCTGGAGCAGCGAGGGCGCGCGGAACGCCGTGCTGGCCGAGGTACGGAAGGACCAGGTGTCGAGCGGACGCCAGAGCAGCGAGACTTTGGGGTCGAGGCTGTCCATGCCATGGCCATAATCTTCGTAGCGCGCGGAAAGCTGTGCCTCCAGGGTTTTGTGCAGCGGCAGCTTGAGTTCGCCGAAGATGCCGTAGATGTTCCGGCTCACGTCGAAATTGCCGCCGCCGCCGAGGTTGCCCAGATCGTTGGCGTTGAATTCCGGGCTCCAGGTATTGCGCAGGGTTTCTCGCCGCTGGTGCAGGCCGATGGCCGCGGCGGCCGTACCGCCGGACATGGCGAACAGATCGCCGCTGAACACCAGATTGGAACTGATCAGGGTGGAGCGTGCGCGCAGGCCGGTGTTCCCCGTCATCCAGCTCAGCAGATCGGAACTGTTGAGGGTGCCGGTCCCGGTATAGGATGTGCCGAAGGGATTGAAATAGTGGCAGGGTCCGGTGCCGGCCACGCCCGTGGCCGGATTGCAGCCACTGCCACCGAAGCCGTTGAGCGCCAGGGTGAGTCGTGACTTGCGGGTGTCGGGACGATCATAGTTCGCATCCTGCTGGCTGTAGCTGACATCCGCATCCCATACCCAGCTACCCTTCAGGCCGCCGGTGAGCGAGCCTGCCAGGCGGTAGGTGTCGTACTTGAATTTGGCCACCGAGGGGCCATCCGGCCCGCCCAGTACCCGGCCGAACCAGGATACGTTCTTGCCGTAGGGGTTGTCGGGGTGGCTGGCGGGGATGATGGGTACCATCGTCAATACGGCGAATGAGGGCGATGCGATGGTTTCGGTGTCAGTGTGTGCATAACCCATTTCCAGCGTACCCTTGACGGTGCCGAAATTGTGGGTCAGCACGCCGTAGAGCTGTTGGCGCTGCTCCTTGGGACTCAGGTCGAAATAGGGGCTGTAGTCGAACATGCAGACCCCGTTGCGCAGGTAGGAACTGGCGGAGGTACCGCAATTGGCGTCCGGACGCCGCCCCAGCCCCGGCACCAGATAGTTGCCGGGGCGGCCGTAGCTGGAAACGGCGGCCCAGGTCGGGAAATTGTAGGTAGAGGCCAGGGTCCATGGCCGGTCCGGGGTGCGCAGGGGCGTGCGATCCAGAGCCGAGAACGCAGCCACCCAGTGGGTGCCTCCATCGCCCCCACCCCAGATGCCCGACAGCTCGGTATCGTGGGCGCCGCTGTTGGCCACCTTGTTGTAGCCGAGCTGGATTTCGGCACCATCGAAACGGTTGCGGGTAATGAAGTTGACCACTCCGGCCACGGCGTCCGAACCGTAGGTGGCGGCTGCGCCATCCTTGAGCACTTCCACCCGGTCCACCATGATCATGGGCATCAGGGAATTGGTATCCACGAAGGACACACCATCACCGGTGGCCAGGGCGGACAGGGTATGACGCCGCCCATTGATCATCACCAGGGTGGAGCCCAGACCGAGGCCGCGCAGATTGACGCTCGACGTGCCGCTGGTCAGATTCTGTCCCAGGCTATCCACCTGGAACTGGGCGGCCGTGTTGATGCTCATGTTCTTGACCATGTCGGCCACTGTGACCACGGCCTGGGCCGCCAAATCCTCGCTGGAGACGATGCTTAGCGCCGTGGCGGTCTCGGCCTGAGGATTGCGACGGATGTAGGAGCCGGTCACCACCACTTCCTCCATGTCTCCGCCACCTTTGGCCGCCTGAGCCAGGACGGGCGTCGCGGGAGCCACCAGGGCTGCGACCACCAGGACCGCGCCAGTACGGCGGCGGAAGACGGGCGGATGGCCCGAAGATTTGCTGCGCTGGGTCACGAACAGTTCTCCTCGATCGATGTGAATGCACCCGGCGACCCGGGTACTGAAGGAGGTATACGCAGCACATGCCGGTCTCCCGACACGCCTGGAAATTTATTTTTCATCCTCTTCCGCGGGACGATTTCTTGTGCCAATCTGCGCCGTCTTGAATTCGTTATGGGCCCGGCAGAGGCCCGCTGGAAAGGGAGCGTTACGGTGAATGCACCCCTGAGTCGCCAGGCCGATGGTCGGCGCGAGGAAAATGGTGAAATGGAGCCGGACAGGACTGTGGGCCGCCGTGAAACTGCTAGTCCGTCCACCGTCGCCGATCTGTTCCGAGCCCAGGCGCGGCGGGTATCGCGCCTGATGGATCGCAAGCTGAGGAATGCCGAGGATGCCGAAGATGCTACCCAGGAAGTGTTCCTGCGCCTTTGGCGCCATGAGCGCGACGGCCAGCTGAAGGACGAAGCTGCCGCCTATATGCATTCCGCGGCTCATACCATCGCGATCGATTTCCAGCGTCGCCGACGCAGCCATGCGGCCGACCTGCATGATCCTCTGGACGCCACTACAGCTCCGGATGCCCGGGCACCGGCGGACGAGGCGCTGCACTGGCGCAATGGAGTCGGCAAGCTGATCGACAGCCTGACGGATCTGCCCGAACTGACCCAGCAGGTTTTTGTGCTCTATCACTTCGAATGCCTCGACTATCGGGAGATCGCTCGCCGGCTGGAGGTATCGACCCGCACCGTGGAGCGGCATATGGGTAGCGCTATCGATTTTTGCCGTACCCGTCTTGGAGCATATTTGTGATCCGTTTCCTGCACACCCTGCTGTCGGCGCGCCGTTACCCGACCACTGCCGCCGATTGGGCGGCTCGCGCCCAAGCCGGCCGGATGAGTGGCGCCGAACAACGCGCCCTGGATGCCTGGCTCAAGGCTGATCCGGACAATGTCGAGGCATACGCCCGTTGCAACCGGGTGGGACATCTGGCTGCGCTGATGCGGCAGCGTGCCGATCGGGTCATGGCGCTGCCGGCCTACCGGCGGCTGCTGGAAAAGGAGGAGCGCCGCCGTACCGCATGGCGTCCCCTGGTGCTGGGAGGGGCTGCGCTGGCGGCGGGTGGCGCAGCCCTGATGCTGGGGCTCTGGCTACATACGCCGGTGGCGGATCTGACCATCACCACGGCCCGCGGTGAGCAGCGCCAACTTCCTCTGGAAGATGGCAGCCGGGTCCACGTCAATACCGACTCGACGCTCTCGGTTGCCTTTTCGGCCCGGGAGCGCCGAGTCGATCTGCGTCGGGGCGAGGCTTATTTCGAGGTACAACGCGATCCCGGCCGTCCCTTCGTGGTGCGCGCAGGGAGCAGCGAAGTGCGGGTGGTGGGAACCCGGTTCAGCGTGCATCGGGATGGGGAGCGGCTGGAGGTCATTGTCACGGAAGGGCGGGTCAAGGTAATCCCTGACCTCGGCCACAAGGTGGTGACACTGCCGGGCACGGTCGATCTACAGCCCGGCGATGATCTGCGTCTCGATCTGGAGCGGGACCGGCTGCAGGTCAGCCGTGTGAATGCCGAGCAGGTCACTGCCTGGCGTACCGGTTTCATCCATTTCGACAATGCGCCCCTGGAGGATGTCATCGCCGATGTGAACCGCTATACCCGTCAGGAGTTCGTCATCGTCGATGCGCAGCTGCGCACGCTCCGTCTGTCGGGCAACTTCAAGATCGGTGACAGCGCCGCCGTGGAGTTTGTGCTGCGGGATGGTTTCGGCATCGAGACGGAGGCGCAGGGCGACAGGCTTCTCCTGCATCGCCGCCCTGCCGGTTGAGGCATGCGCCGCGGCTCTGCCAACCCGGCCGTCAGCCCGCCAGTCTGGTGAAGGCGGCCACTACCTCGGGTGGCGCCTGCACCAGTTCGATCAGCACGCCTTCACCGCCGACAGGAAATTCCTCGTTGCCCTTGGGGTGAAGAAAGCAGATGTCGAAGCCGGCCGCGCCCTTGCGGATGCCGCCGGGCGCGAAGCGGACACCGTTGGCGCCGAGCCATTCCACGGCACGGGGAAGATCATCGATCCAGAGGCCGACGTGATTGAGCGGCGTGGTGTGCACGGCAGGCTTCTTTTCCGGATCGATGGGTTGCATCAGGTCCACCTCGACCTTGAAGGGGCCGGCGCCCATGGTGCAGATGTCCTCGTCCACGTTCTCGCGTTCGCTGACAAAGTTGCCGGTGATTTCGAGTCCCAGCTTGTCCACCCAGAGCGTCCGGAGTCTTTCCTTGGAGGGGCCGCCGATGGCGATCTGCTGGACACCCAGCACCTTGAAGGGACGGGTCATGGTGTTTCCTTCCTGCGGTATGCGATGAAAAGTAGGGTGATGCCGGCCAGCACCATCGGCAGCGACAGCCACTGCCCCATGCTGACTGTGTAGGAATGGCCAAAGATGCCCGGATCGGGCTCGCGGAAATATTCACCGATCCAGCGGAAGGTTCCATAACCGATCAGGAACACTCCGGAAACCGCCCTGGGCGGGCGGGGTTTCGATGCATAGATCCAGAGCAGGATGAACAGCAGCAGTCCTTCCATGCCAGCCTGATAGAGCTGGGAGGGGTGACGAGGCAGCAAGTCGCCGGACTGGGGGAAAACCATGGCCCAGGGCAGGGAAGGGTCGGCCACCCGCCCCCACAACTCGCCGTTGATGAAGTTGCCGATCCGGCCCGCCATCAGGCCCGTGGGCACCAGCGGGGCGATGAAGTCGGTGACGCTCCAGAAGCTGCGCCCATGTCGCCAGCCCCAATAGGCCATGGCAGCGAGCACACCGAGGAAGCCGCCATGGAAGCTCATGCCACCCTTCCAGACAGCCAGGATTTCCAGCGGATGGGAAAAATAGTAGCCAGGCTCGTAAAACAGCACCTGGCCCAGGCGCCCGCCGATGACCACGCCGAGGACGCCGTAGAACAGCAGGTCGTCCACATCGGCATGGGTCCAGCCCGGCGCCAGACCACGGTCGATCCGGCGCCGGCCGAGGGCGATGAAGAGGAGAAAGCCGACAAGGTACATGAGGCCGTACCAATGCACGGCCAGGGGGCCGAGGTGGATGGCCACCGGATCGAACTGGGGATGGATCAGCATTTCTGGATTATCGGCGATTTCGGTACCGCGCCGGATTCCGGCGACGGTGGCTGCAGGAATTCCGCAAAACCGAAACCCGCGGGTGGAATGCCGCGGACGCGTGGGTCCGCATGTCCGTACGATCTGTTGTGCTGGACCACTCCGGCGCTGCTCACAGCACGACCTGGGCACCCAGTTCCACCACCCGGTTGGGCGGCAGCTTGAAGTAGGTGGCGGCGCTGCCGGCATTGCGGAACATGGCGACGAAGAGTTTTTCGCGCCAGTAGGCCATGTCGGATTTGGCCTTGGGGATCAGGGTTTCGCGGCCGAGGAAGAAGGTGGTATCCATCATGTCCAGTTCCAGCCCCTGTTCGGCACACCATTCCAGGGCGGCGGGCAGGTCGGGTTCATCCATGAATCCGTAATACAGCCGGACGCGCCAGAAGTGGTCATTCAGCCGCTCCACGGTAATGTGCTGGGACTCGCTCACGCGGGGGATATCCAGCACGGTCATCGTGGAGAAGACAATGCGCTCGTGCAGGGCCTTGTAGTGCTTGAGACTGTGCAGCAGGGCATGGGGTACGCCCGTGGGGTTGTTGGTGAGGAAGACGGCGGTGCCGGGCACGCGCGTCACATCGCCGTGATCGCAACTGCGGATGAAGGCGTCGACGGGGATCGATTCGGCGGCCAGGCGGCTGGCCAGCAGGGCGCGTCCCTGTTTCCACACCGTGAGGAGAATGAAGATGCCCAGGCCGAATACGAGCGGAAACCAGCCGCCATCGCCGATCTTGATGAGGTTGGCGGAAAAATAGGCCACATCGATGACAAAAAAGGGAAAGGTGCTCAGGGCCGCACGCCACAGGGGCCAGCCCCACAGCCAGCGTGTGACACAGAAGGCAAGAACGCTGGTGATGACCATGGTGCCGGTGACGGCGATGCCATATGCCGCGGCCAGATTGGTGGAGGAGCGGAAGCCCAGCACCAGGGCCACCACGGCTACCAGCAGGGTCCAGTTGATGGCCGGCAGATAGATCTGGCCGATTTCGTGGGCCGAAGTGTGCTGCACTTCGAGACGTGGCGAATAGCCAAGCTGGATGGCCTGTTGCGTGAGCGAGAAGGCGCCGGAAATCACGGCCTGGGAGGCGATGACCGTGGCCAGGGTGGAGACCACCACCAGGGGGAGCAGTGCCCACTTGGGTGCAAGCAGGTAGAAGGGGTTGTCGATGGCCGCGGGATCGGCCAGGAGCAGCGCGCCCTGGCCAAAATAGTTCAGCACCAGGGCCGGCAGCACCAGGCTTAGCCACGACATCGAGATTGGCCGGCGGCCAAAATGGCCCATGTCGGCGTACAGCGCCTCGGCGCCGGTCAGCGCCAGCACCACGCCGCCCAGGGCGAAGAAAAACAGCAGCGGCTGGCTGGCGAGAAAGTGTATGCCATAGACGGGGTTGAGGGCGACCATGACGCCCGGGTTGCCAACAATGTTGATGGCGCCCAGTGCCCCCAGGATCAGGAACCAGACCAGCATCACGGGGCCGAACAGCGCGCCCACGCTGCCGGTGCCCTTGCGCTGGATGAGAAACAGGCCAACCAGCACCACCACGCAAATCGGCAGGATGTAGGGGGTGAAGGCAGGTGTGACCACTTCCAGCCCCTCGACCGCGGAGAGCACCGAGATGGCCGGAGTGACCACGCCGTCGCCGTAGAACAGGGCGGCGCCGAACAGGCCCATGGTGAGAATCACGGCCTTGCGTCGGCTGCCCTCGCGGACGGGGCGCAGGGCCAGGGCCATGAGGGCCATGATGCCGCCTTCCCCCTTGTTGTCGGCGCGCATGACAAAGGATACGTATTTTGCGGTGACCACGATCACCAGGGACCAGAACACCATGGAAAGGATGCCCAGCACATTGTCCGGCACGATGGGCACCGGATGCCGGCTGCCGGCAAAGACTTCCTTCATGGTGTAGAGCGGGCTGGTGCCGATATCGCCATAGACGACACCGAGCGCCGCAAGGGCAAGGGCGCCGTGACGCCCGTTGGAAGTGGACATAGAAGAAGCCTTCTGCTACGCGAACATCGAACCGAGTGAGACCGCAGGCACCCCGTCCCGAAATGTAATGCTTGCCTTCCAGGGTCGGGAACACCGAAGGCGGAGTCTACTGTAACCCTTGTCCAGGGCCTGGTGAAATCCGGCGCGGCTCCGTTGCGCCCGTGGTGAATTTGGCACAGGTACAATCGTTGACTCCCAGCACCCCGGAGTTTCGCCATGCCCCACTACCGTTCCCGCACTTCCACCCACGGCCGCAACATGGCCGGTGCCCGCGCGCTGTGGCGTGCCACCGGCATGAAGGACGGCGACTTCGGCAAACCCATCATCGCGGTGGTGAATTCCTTCACCCAGTTCGTTCCCGGTCATGTGCACCTCAAGGATATGGGCCAACTGGTGGCCCGGGAAATCGAGGCGGCCGGCGGCGTGGCCAAGGAATTCAACACCATCGCTGTGGATGATGGCATCGCCATGGGCCATGGGGGCATGCTCTACTCGCTGCCCAGCCGGGAGCTGATCGCCGATTCGGTGGAATACATGGTCAACGCCCACTGTGCCGATGCCATGGTGTGCATCTCCAACTGCGACAAGATCACCCCGGGCATGCTG
Organism: Pseudomonadota bacterium; assembly: GCA_018241695.1. Taxonomy (GTDB): domain Bacteria; phylum Pseudomonadota; class Gammaproteobacteria; order Burkholderiales; family Rhodocyclaceae; genus Denitratisoma. The sequence continues at coordinate 329,386 of JAFEDH010000004.1, forward strand.
ATCGCCGCCATGCGCCTCAACATTCCCGTCGTGTTCGTCTCGGGCGGCCCGATGGAGGCCGGCAAGGTGCAGTGGCATGGCCAGTTCCGCAAGGTGGACCTGGTGGATGCCATGGTGGAAGCGGCCGATTCCCACAACAGCGATGCCGATGTGGACGAGATGGAGCGTTCCGCCTGTCCTACCTGCGGCTCCTGCTCCGGCATGTTCACTGCCAATTCCATGAACTGCCTGACCGAGGCCCTGGGCCTTTCCCTGCCCGGCAACGGCTCCCTGATGGCCACCCACGCTGATCGCAAGCAGCTCTTCCTGCGCGCCGGCCGCATCGCCGTCGAGCTGTGTCGGCGCTACTACGAACAGGAGGACGGCTCCGTCCTGCCCCGAGCGATCGCGGGCTTCAATTCCTTTGAAAATGCCATCGCCCTCGACATTTCCATGGGAGGCTCCACCAACACCGTGCTGCATCTGCTGGCGGCGGCGCGGGAAGCCGGCGTCGACTTCACCATGAAGGACATCGACCGCATGTCGCGCAAGGTGCCCTGTCTGGCCAAGGTGGCGCCCGCGACCCAGGAATATCACATGGAAGATGTGCATCGTGCCGGTGGCGTGATGGCCATCCTGGGCGAGCTTTCCCGTGCCGGGCTGATCCACCGTGATGCTGTCACCGTGCATGCCCCGACCCTGGGGGATGCGCTCGATGCATGGGATGTCAGGAGCACGCAGGACAAGAACGTGATTGATTTCTATCGTGCCGCACCGGGAGGAATTCCCACCCAGACCGCCTTCAGCCAGGATCGCCGCTATCCCGGACTGGATCTCGATCGCAGCAAAGGCTGTATCCGCGACCTGGCCCACGCCTACTCCCGCGATGGCGGGCTGGCCGTGCTTCACGGCAATATCGCCGAGCGTGGCTGCATCGTGAAAACTGCCGGGGTGGACGAATCGATCCTCCGGTTCACCGGTCGCGCCCGTGTTTTTGAAAGCCAGGAAGCCGCCGTGGAGGCGATCCTCGATGACCGGATCGTCGCGGGCGACGTGGTGGTGATCCGCTACGAAGGCCCCAGAGGCGGGCCCGGCATGCAGGAAATGCTCTATCCCACCAGCTATCTGAAAGCCAAGGGGCTGGGCGCGCAGTGTGCCCTGCTCACCGATGGCCGCTTTTCCGGAGGCACCTCGGGCCTGTCGATCGGGCATTCCTCACCGGAAGCCGCCGAAGGGGGTGCCATCGGTCTGGTGGAGGAGGGCGATACCATCGAGATCGACATCCCCGGGCGCAGCATTCAGCTCGCAATTTCCCCGGATGAGCTGGCCCGCCGCAGAGCCGCGATGGAGGCACGTGGCTCTGCCGCATGGAAGCCGCAAAACCGTCAGCGCGTGGTTTCGGCGGCCCTGCAGGCCTATGCCGCCATGACCACCAGCGCCGACATGGGTGCGGTGCGGGATGTGACCCAGATCCAGCGCTGAGCTTCCAACCCCTTCGCCACGAATAACGGCATGCCTGCGGAAGGAGGCCGGTCAATTTTCATGAGCCTTTCGCCCATGCTTCTACGCTTCACGCTCCTGGCGGCGGGCGCGGCCTGTCTCGCCCTGGGCTGGCCCGCGCTGGCCGAGGCAAGGCCCCGGATCTGCCTCGCCCTCTCGGGCGGAGGCGCGCGAGGGATCTCCCATATCGGTGTGCTCAAGGTGCTGGAGGCCCGGCATATCCCCATCGACTGCATCGCCGGTACCAGCATGGGTGCCATCGTCGGGGGGCTCTATGCTTCCGGATATTCGGCAGCCGAACTGGAAACCATGGTCACTGACATCCACTGGAGCGAGATGTTCGACGACCGGCCACCCCGGCGCGAGCTTTCCGAGCACCGGCGCGAGGAGGATTTCGATTTTCCCTGGTCTTTCGAAATGGGCTATGGACGCGGCGAATTCCGCCTGCCCAGCGCAGCCGTGGGCGGGGTGGGGTTCGAGCGCCTGCTCGCCCGGCTGACCGACCCGGTGTCGGACATCATGGACTTCGACCGCCTGCCGATTCCCTTTCGCGCGGTGGCCACCGACATGGTCAGTGGCAAGCGGGTGGTGTTTTCCCGGGGCAAGCTGGTCCGGGTGCTGCGCGCCAGCATGTCGGTCCCCGGCGCGTTTTCTCCCGTCGAGCTGGATGGCCAGCTGCTCGGCGATGGCGGCCTCACGGACAATCTGCCGGTGGATGTGGCCAGGAGCATGGGCGCGGATGTGGTGATCGCGGTGAACATCGGTACCCCCCTGGCTTCGCGCAAGAGCCTGGACAGCGTGGTGGGGGTGACCATGCAGATGATCAACATCCTCACTGAACAGAACGTGCGCGAGCAGCTGGCCAGCCTCAAGGAAAGCGACCTGCTCATCACGCCCGATCTCAAGGACATCACTTTCCTGGATTTCCAGCGCGGCGCGGCCGGCATCGAGGCGGGTGAGACCGCAGCGTTGCGGCAGAGCACGGCGCTGGCGGCGCTCGCCTTGCCCGCGGAGGAATGGGGGCGCTATCTGGCGGCCCGTCCCAGACCCGAGGCCATTACGGGGACGCTGGACTTCGTCCGCATCCAGGGGGTGGATGACGACAAGACGCGCGCCCTGATGGCAAAGATGAAGATCGAGCCGGGCCAGACGATCGATGGTGGCGCCCTGCGCGCGCAGGCCAGCCGCATGATGGGAAGCGGCAATCTGGAGCGCGTCGACTACACTCTGATGCGCGAGGGCGACCAGCAGGGCGTCGTGTTCAATGTCAAGCAAAAATCCTGGGGGCCGAATTTTTTCCGCACGGGGTTTTCGATAGCCACCGATTTTGCCGGCAGTTCGAGTTTCGATCTGTTGCTTGGCCATCGTCTGGCCTGGATCAACGAATGGGGCGGAGAATGGCGCAATCGCCTCCAGCTTGGCCGCACCCGCGGCCTGCGCACCGAACTGATCCAGCCGCTGGGTCCGGGTGCGGGGATTTTCATCGCCCCGAAGGTGGAGATCGAGCGTCGCACGCTCGACGTGTATCAGGGCGACCAGCGCATTGCTCAATGGCAGAGCGGATTCAATCGTGCGGGTGTGGATTTCGGCATCCCCTTGTGGACCTATGGCGAACTGCGCCTCGGCGTGGCCAGTGGGCGTCTCGTTGCGGATCAATCCATCGGCACCCTGAATCCCAGTCGTATCAGCTTCAACGAAAGCGGCGTGACCGGCAGCCTGTCGCTGGATCAGCTTGATGATGCCGCCTTCCCCCGCAGCGGCTGGCGCCTGACGGGCGAGTTTTTCAATTCCCGCAGCGACTTCAGTTCACAACGCGACTACACCCGCTGGCAGGCGACGGGGCTCGTGGCCTGGAGCGAGGGGGTCGATACCTGGCAGGCCGGGCTGGAACTGGGAGGATTCATGGATCGCAGCCGCATTGGTTATTCCAACTTTCGTCTCGGCGGATTCCAGCGCCTGTCCGGATATCTGAATGACCAGATCGACGGCAACTATCTGGCGCTGGGCAAGGTGGTCTATCGCCGCCGGATGGCGGAAATCACCCCGTTCGGGCGCGCGCTCTATGTCGGCGGATCCTTCGAGACCGGCAATGCGTGGGCCGATCGCAACCAGGTGAGCTGGAGCGGTATGCGCCATGCCGGCAGCCTCTTCATCGCCGCCGACACTCCCCTGGGGCCGGCCTATCTCGGCTTCGGCGCAGCCGGTGGCGGCCAGCGCGCCATCTACCTCTTCCTCGGTCGACCATGAAACGCCACCCCGCATTGTCGCCACGGCGCTGGCCACGCTGGCTGCTGCCGGTCTTCGGCCTGCTGCTTGTAGCGGTGACGGCGGTGCTTGCCGCCACCTGGTGGGAAGCGCGCAAGCTGCTGCACAATCCACCCGCGAGCCGGTCGGTCTCGACCAGGACGCCCGCGGATTTCGGCCTGCCCTATCGTGATGTCACCCTCACCAGCGCCGATGGCCTGCGCCTGGTGGCCTGGTATGTGCCGGGGCCCGTGGCAAACGGCAATGGTGCCCTGATCGTCGCCCAGCACGGCTACAAGAGCCAGCGCAGCGAAATGCTGGAGGAAGGCGCGATGCTGTACCGCCGGGGCTATGCCCTGCTGATTCCCGCCCTGCGCGCGCACGGCCGCAGCGAGGGGGAGTGGATCACCTTCGGCCTCAAGGAGGCCGACGACCTGGAGGGCTGGGTGCGCTATGCCCGAACGCTGCCGGAGGGGCGCCATATCGGTCTGCTGGGCAATTCCTTCGGCGCGGTGCTGGCCATCGAATGCGCTGCGCGCGATCCCGGCGTGGGCGCGGTGGTGGCCCACAGTCCTTTTTCTTCCCTGGCGGACACGATCAATATCAGCGTGCCCTATTTCACCGGCCTGCCCGCATTTCCCTTCGCCAACCTGATCCGCTTCTGGGCCGAGCGGCGGCTGGGCGTCCGCGCCGACCAGATCGACGCCAAATCCGCCATCGGCCGCATCAGCCCGCGGCCGGTGATGATCCTGCAGGGGGGCGCCGATATCACGGTGGCGCCGGACAGCGGCCAGCGCCTGTATGACGCCGCACAAGATCCCAAGGTGCTCTGGTACGAGCCGGCCCTGGGGCATACCGAGTTCGATACCGCATTGCCGGCCGAGTTTGCCCGGCGGGTGGGCGATTTTTTCGACCACGCCCTGCTGTCACCCCGGGTTGTGGCAAAAACGCCATAGCCCCCGGTTTTCGAACCTTCCGGGATCTGCTCCGGAAGAATTGCGGCAATGCCCGGCTGCACGTGGATTCCGCAAGTTTTTGCGTTACTCATACCAGCCCTGCCAATCCTGCGCGCCATTGTGAGCGACTGCATTGTGTTCTAGACTCCCATTCCCGGAGGAACTTTCCCCGCTTAACAAGATTGGAGCAGATATGAAATATCTCGTCGCCGCCGCTGCCGTCGGTCTTCTGCTGTCCGCCAATGCCCAGGCCGACCAGGCCCTGGCCACTGCCAAGGGCTGCATGGCCTGCCACGACATTGGCGCCAAGAAAGTCGGCCCTGCCTACAAGGAGGTCGCCAAGAAATACCACGGTGACAAGGGTGCCGAGGCCAAGCTGGTGAAGAAAGTCCTCGATGGCGGTTCCGGTGTCTGGGGTCCGGTACCGATGCCCGCCAACAAGACCATGGGTGTCAGCGAGGCGGATGCCAAGAAGCTGGTCACCTGGATCCTGAGCCTCAAGTAATCCGCTGTCCCGTATTTCCAGCAAGCCACCCGCTATGCGGGTGGCTTTTTGCTAGCCGTTTTTTTTCGTCCATCGGAGTTTTTCATGCGTAAGCTGCTTGCTATCGTTACCACCCTTGCTCTTGCCGGCGGCGCTCACGCTGGCGAAGACTGTAGCCAATGGAAATCCAGAACCGCCGACGCTTTTGCCGGTACCGCCGCACCCCGGGGCGTAACGGTGACGGTCAAGGTCAAGGATGGCAAGGCCGAGATCTCCGCCCCGCGCACCAGTTACAGCGATGTCTGGCTGCGCGTGCAGGACGAAGCCTGTGGCATCGACGTTTCCTTCCCCAAGCGTTGCCGGGTTGATTTCGGCAACAAGTGGGAAGCCAGCTGCCAGGCCCCGGAACTGGGTGCCGAGATCGCCGCACTCGCTTCCGATAACTGGGCTCTCGCCACCAGCGGCACCCTGCTGACGGCGACCCGCAAGTAATTCCCCGCGGGCAGAAAAAGCCGCCTGCGGGCGGCTTTTTCTTTGCCGTCCGGCACCCGGGGATACATTGACATCCTGCGGGGCGGGCAGCAACAATTGCTTCGTGGCGCCTTGTCTCCCCTTGCCGCCATTCCGCCCCCGCTTACATTCATTCCGAGTCCATACCCATGCGCGCCACTCTTCGCCCGATTTTCTTCAGCCTGGCCTGTCTGCTGCTGCTTTCCGCCTGTAGCAAAAGACCGGAATCCAGTGTGGATGGTGTGGTCCGCATCGGCATGGCCGCGCCGCTCACCGGCCCGCAATCCGACATCGGCCTCGATATCCAGCGCGGCATCCAGCTGGGTGTGGATGATGTCAACGCCTCGGGGCTGGTGATCGGCGGCAAGCCGGTGAAATTCGAACTGCTCTCCGAGGATGACGAGGCCAATTCCACCAAGGCCACCACCGTGGCCCAGAAACTGGTGGATTCGGGGGTGGTGGCCGTGGTGGGGCATTTCAATTCCGGCAGTTCGATTCCCGCATCCAGGATCTATGCCGATGCCGGCATTCCCCAGGTCTCGCCCGGGACCACGGCTCCGCGCTATACCCAGCAGGGTTATGCCACCACCTTTCGCCTGGTGGCCAACGACGACCAGCAGGGCCCCGCCATGGCGGCCTTTGCCGTCAATACCCTGAAGGCGAAGCGTGTCGCCGTGATCGATGACAGCACGGCCTATGGCCAGGGCCTGGCCGCCGCTTTCGCGGCCCGGGCCAAGGCGGCAGGGGTCGAGATCGTGGCGCAGGAACACACCACCGACAAGGACACGGATTTCACCGCCATCCTCACCAACATCAAGAGCAAGAATCCCCAGTACGTGTTTTTCGGCGGCATCTACTCCCAGGGCGCGCCCATGGCCAAGCAGATGAAGGCCCTCGGGCTCGATGCGCCTCTGCTCGGTGGTGATGGCATCCAGACACCGAAATTCATCGAGGTTGCCGGCAGCGCGGGTGAGGGGACCTATGCCTCCATTCCCGGCCTGCCCAAGGACAGGATGCCCGGCGGCCGCGCCTTTCTCGAAAAATTCCAGGCCCGCTTCCATCGCCCGGTAGAGCTTTTCGCTCCCATGGGCTACGACGCTGTCTTCGTCATTGCCGACGCCATGAAGCGCGCCAACTCCACCCAGCCGGCCAGATTCCTGCCCGAACTGAAAAAGACCCGCATTCAGGGTGTCACCGGCCCCATCGAATTCGACGAGCATGGTGATCTGAAAAACGGCCCCATCACCATCAACGTGGTGAAAGATGGCAAATGGGTGGCCGAGGAGACCGTGATCCCTCCCGCCGCGACCGCGCAACCCTGAGCGGTCATCGCTTAGGGTTCACGCCGGGATCACAATGGCGCCGGGGAAAACCAGCCCTTTCCGGCGCATCGGCCGGTGCCGTTGCAGGCGGCCCTCCCGGTAACATCCGCATCATGGAAACCCTGATCCAGCAGATCATCAACGGCCTCGTGCTGGGCTCGGTCTATGCACTGGTGGCGCTGGGCTACACCATGGTCTACGGCATCCTCGGCCTGATCAATTTCGCCCACGGGGAAGTGGTCATGGTGGGCGCGCTGGTGGCGCTGGCCACGGTCAAGGCGCTCGCCGCGCTCGGCTTGCCGGCTGCCGTCCAGCTGCCGATCGGCCTTGCCGTCGCCATGATCGCCTGCATGGCGCTGGGCGCCGCCATCGAACGCATCGCCTACCGCCCCCTGCGCAACGCGCCCCGTCTGGCGCCACTGATCACCGCCATCGGCGTTTCCATCGTCATCCAGTACACCGTGGTGCTGATTTCAGGCCGCAGCTATCACGCCTATCCCGAACTCCTCTCCACCCGATCATTCGACCTGTACGGCGCCCGCATCAGCCCCGCCCAGATCGCCGTGATCCTGATCTCCACCGCCGCCATGGCCGTGCTGCTGTGGATCGTCCATCGCACCCGGCTGGGCCGCGCCATGCGCGCCACGGCGGAAAACCCGGAGGTCGCCCGGCTCATGGGGGTGAATGTCGACCGCGTGATTTCCCTCACCTTCGTCATCGGCTCCGCCATGGCCGCCGTGGCCGGCGTGCTGGTCAGCATCAACTATTCCGTCGCCCACTACCAGATGGGCTTCGTCCTTGGCCTCAAGGCCTTCACCGCCGCCGTACTGGGCGGCATCGGCAACCTGGCCGGGGCCATGGTGGGCGGCCTGCTGCTGGGCCTGATCGAGGCGCTGGGCGCCGGCTACATCGGCGATCTCACCGGCGGAGTATTCGGCTCCAACTACCGCGACGTGTTCGCCTTCCTCGTGCTGGTGCTGGTGCTGATCTTCCGCCCCTCCGGGCTGCTCGGCGAAAGGGTGGCGGAGCGGGCATGAAATCAAATGCATGTCCGTTCCCCATCTGTGGCAGCGACTCAGGAATGAGGCCGTGACCACTTCCCGGATCCATCGACCGCTCCTGCTGGTGGGCTGTACCCTGCTCATCGCCCTGCCCTTCCTTGTCGGCCTCGGCTTCGGCCCCGCCTGGGTGCGGGTGCTGGATTTTGTCCTGCTCTATATCCTGCTCGCGCTGGGGCTCAATATCGTGGTGGGGTTCGCCGGGCTGCTCGACCTGGGCTACGTGGCCTTCTTCGGCGTCGGGGCCTATGTCTACGCCCTGCTCGCCAGCCCGCACCTCACCAGCCATTTCCCCGCCATCGCGGCGCTGTTCCCCGCCGGGCTGCATGGCCCGCTCTGGCTGCTGCTGCCGCTGGGCGCGCTGGTCGCCGGGGTGTTCGGCATCCTGCTCGGCGCGCCCACCCTGCGTCTGCGTGGCGATTATCTGGCCATCGTCACGCTGGGCTTCGGCGAGATCATCCGCATTTTTCTCAACAATCTGTATCAGCCGGTGAACATCACCAACGGCGCCCAGGGCATCACCCAGATCGACGGCCTGCGCGTAGGCCCGCTGGCGCTCGATCGGGGACTGGATCTGTTCGGCCTGCGCTTTTCCAGCCTGCATCTGCATTACTACCTGTTTCTCGCGCTCGCGATGCTGGTGGTTTTCATTTCCCTGCGCCTGCAGGATTCGCGTATCGGCCGCGCCTGGGTCGCCATCCGGGAAGACGAGATCGCCGCCAAGGCGTGCGGCATCAACACGCGCAATGTGAAGCTGGCCGCCTTCGCCATGGGCGCCAGTTTCGGCGGTATCGCCGGCGGGCTGTTCGCCGGCTTCCAGGAGTTCGTCAGCCCCGAGAGCTTTCAGCTGATCGATTCGATCATGATCCTGTGCATGGTGGTGCTGGGCGGCATGGGCCATGTACCGGGGGTGATCCTCGGCGCGGTGCTGCTCACCGTGCTGCCCGAACTGTTCCGTTTTGGCGCCGGCCCCGCGCAGCAATGGCTGTTCGGGCGCGTGGTGGTGGAGCCGGAAGCACTGCGCATGCTGCTCTTCGGCCTGACCCTGGTGGTGGTGATGCTGCTGCGTCCCGCCGGCCTCTGGCCCGAGCCACGGCATCGACGGGAGCTTGCGCAATGACGCCGCCCCTGCTGGAGGCCGTGGGTATCAGCAAGCGTTTTGGGGGTGTGCAGGCGCTCAAGGCGGTTTCGCTCACCATCCGCGAGGGCGAGATCTACGGCCTGATCGGCCCGAACGGTGCCGGCAAAACCACCTTCTTCAATGTGCTCACGGGGCTGTATCCGCGCGATGCGGGCGAGGTGCTGTTCGCCGGCCGGCCGCTGCCCCTGGGCAATCCCGCGGCGGTGAACCGCGCCGGCGTGGCGCGCACTTTCCAGAACATCCGGCTCTTCGCGCATATGACGGCGCTGGAAAACGTGATGGTGGGCCGTCATGGCCGCACCCGTGCCGGAATGCTCGGCGCCGTGTTGCGCACCGCCACGGTCCGGGCCGAGGAGACGGCGATCCGCCAGCGCGCGGAGGAACTGCTGCACTACGTCGGGATCGGTGCCCTGGCCGGTTCGCTGGCCAAGCATCTTTCCTACGGTGATCAGCGCCGCCTGGAGATTGCCCGGGCGCTGGCCACTGATCCGCGCCTACTGGCGCTGGATGAGCCCGCCGCCGGCATGAATGCCGCCGAGACCGCGGCGCTGGGCGGGATTATCCGCAATCTGCGTGACGACGGCCTCGCCGTGCTGCTGATCGAGCATGACGTGAAGCTCGTGATGGAGCTGTGTGATCGTGTCGCAGTGCTGGACTACGGCGAGAAGCTGATCGAGGACATCCCCGGGGCCGTGCGCCGCCACCCCAAAGTGATCGAGGCCTATCTTGGCAGCGCTGCTTGAAGCATTGAACCTGGAGGTCCGTTATGGCGGCATCGTCGCCGTGCGGGGCTGTTCGTTCGCCGTGGAAGAGGGCGAGGCCGTCTGCCTGATCGGTGCCAACGGCGCCGGCAAGACCAGCACCCTCAAGGCGCTGGCCCGCCTGCTGCCGTCCGGTGGCGAGATCGTGTACGCTGGCACGCCGCTCGGGAATCTTCCCGCGCATGACCTGATTGCCCGGGGCCTCGCGCTGGTGCCAGAAGGGCGCGGCATCTTCGCCCGCCTGAGCGTGGCGGAAAATCTCGTCATGGGCGCTTATCACCGCCACGACGATGAAATCGGCGCCGATGCGGACAGGCTCTACACCCTGCTGCCGCGTCTGGCCGAGCGGCGCAATCAGCTGGCGGGCACCCTTTCCGGCGGTGAGCAGCAGATGCTCGCCATTGCCCGCGCGCTCATGAGCCGGCCGCGCCTGCTGCTGCTCGACGAACCCTCGATGGGGCTGGCACCGGTGATGGTGGATCGTATCTTCGAGCTGCTGCGCAGTGTGCGGACGCAAGGCGTCACGCTGCTGCTGGTGGAGCAGAACGCCCGTCTGGCGCTGGAGGTGTGCCCGCGTGGTTATGTGATGGAGAGCGGCCGCATCACGCTTTCGGGCCTGTCCGCCGAACTGCGCGACGATCCGCGCGTGCGCGCGGCGTATCTGGGCGGATGACCAGTGCGTGGCCCTCTGGCCACGGGTGGCGCGGTGTCCGGCATTTATTGTCGGCGAGTACCGGGAAGTGCTTCCGGAGTTCTTCGGTCCCGAAAGCCACTGGCGGCGACGGCAGGTTTTTCAGCGCAGATGGTGTTGCAGGAAGTGCAGGATTTCTTCGCGCACTTCCCCGGCTTCCGGCGCACCGGGGAAACCGCCGTGGGGTGCGGCCTCCCAGACATGGAGTTGTGCCGGGACACCGGCCCGGCGCAGGGCGCGGTGCATGCGGACCGAATTGGACAGAAACAGGTCGCGTGTGCCGCTCTGGATCAGGGTGGGCGGAAAGCCCGCCCCGAAGTCACCGAACAGGGGCGACAGGTAGGGATGGCGCAGATCCGCGCCATTGGCATAGAGGGCAATTTCCGCCGGCAGGGGGCGAGGCAGGACGTTATCCACCTCTCGCAGGGTGTGGAAGCTGTCGCCGGATTCGGTGAGGTCGCATTCGGGGGTCAGCAGCACCACTGCTCCGGGCAGCGGCAGTCCCTGATCGCGGGCCTTGAGCAGGGCCGCCGGGGCGAGGCAGCCACCGGCCGAAGAGCCCGAGAAAAAAGCCCGGCCAGGAGCGAAGCCTGCAGCCAGTGCATGACGCCAGGCCGCGATCACGTCGTCCACCGCCGCGGGGTAGGGATGATCCGGCGGCACCCGATAGTCCACGGACCATGTCTCGCACTGAAACTGGGCCGCATTGACCGCGGCCTCGGCCCGGGCGTAGTCGCCCGCCAGATAGACCAGCCCGCCGCCATGCACCGAGACATGCAGTCTGCCCCGGTGGTGTTCCGGCATCACCCGGGGGCGGGCGATGTGGACCACCACGCCAGACAGCGTCTCGGTGGTGACGGTGGCACGGTCACCGGCCTGGGTCAGCATGCGTTCGGTGTAGGGGTGCATGGCCGCATTGCGCTCGGCGATGTACTGGCGCCATGCCGCCTTGTCTGCCAGCGGCGGGTGAGCGGGTAGGCCCATGCGCGGCATAGCCAGATACTGGCGGGCCTCCGGGCTCAGATGCGCCGGGACGGGGATGCGGCGCGGACCCAGATTCAGGGTGCCGTCGGCATCCAGGGAAACGGTGATATCGGCCATGGGATCACTCCGGGGAGCAGGAGAAGGCCGGATGATATTCCGCCAGCAACCCGGCTGCCTGCACCTTTCCCGATGCGAAGCATTTCAGGCTTTTTTCAGGTGCTGGCGTAGGTGAAGGAATCGGCGAAGAATTCCTCTTCCGGCAAACCGGCCGTGGTGAATTCGGCGCGCGCGGCATCGATCATGGCCGGAGCGCCGCAGGCGTAAACCTGGAAGCCGGAGAGATCGGCAAAATCTTCCAGTACCGCCTTGTGCACCAGGCCCGTGCGGCCTGACCACTGGTCGGCGGATGTGGCGTCGGAGAGCACCGGCACGTAGTCCAGATGATCGCACTGCGTCTGCCACTGGCCGGGCAGATCGGGCAGATAGAGGCCGGCGCGATCACGGGCGCCCCAGTAGAGATGCATCGGCCGGGCGATCCGGTTGTGCAGGGCGTGTTCCACCAGCGCCTTGATGGGGGCGAAGCCGGTGCCGCCGGCGAGCAGGATCATGGGCTTGTCCGATTCCTCGCGCAGGAAGAAGGTGCCCAGCGGCCCCTGGAAACGCAGGATGTCCTTTTCCTTCATGGTTTCGAATACCTGCGTGGTGAACCTGCCGCCCGGGATCAGGCGGATATGCAGTTGCAGGGCGCCGTCGTCGTGAGGCGCATTGGCCAGGGAAAAGGCGCGGCGGCTGCCGTCCTTGAGCAGGAACTCGATGTACTGTCCGGCGAGGAACTGCAGGCGTTCGCTGGCGGGCAGACGCAGGGAGAGATTGATCACGTCGGGTGCCAGACGCTCGAGCTTGTTTACGCGGCAGGGCAGGGTCTTGACCGGAATCTCGCCACCGGTGCGCACTTCGCGTACTTCCAGCACCAGATCCGAAAGCGGCCGGGCGCGGCAGAGCAATGCCTTGCCTTGCGCCCTTTCCGCGGCGGAGAGCGCCTTTTCCTGATACTCGCCCGGCTCGATCTCGCCCGATACCACCTGCGCCTTGCAGGCGCCACAGGCTCCGTTGCGGCAGCCATAGGGCAGGATCAGCCCGGCGCTGTCGGCGGTGGCCAGGATGGTTTCATCCGCGGGTGCGGCAAAAGCATGTCCGCTGGGTTGCAAGGTGATCCGGAAGGCCATGAGATAATTCCGTGATGAACAGGTTGTTGATTGTCGGCTGCGGCGATGTGATGCGTCGCGCCCTCCCCGGTTTGCTGCATCGCTGGCGCGTCTATGCCCTGGTGCGCCGCCCCGATCCCGTGCTGGCGGCCTGGGGGGTGGTGCAGATCGTTGGTGATCTCGATCAGGCGGTGACACTGAGGCGTCTGGCCGGGCTGGCCGACGCCGTGGTGCACAGCGCTCCGCCCGCGAATGACGACAGCAACGAAGACCACCGCACGCGGCGTCTGATCGCGGCCCTGCGGCGACGCGGGAGCTTACCACGACGCCTGATCTATATCGGTACCAGCGGAGTGTATGGCGACTGCCGGGGGGAGCGGGTGCCCGAAGTCCGGCCCGCTGCGCCTCGCAGCGGCAGGGCACGCCGCCGCCACTCGGCCGAAATCCTGTTACGTCGCTTCAATGCGGCGAGCGGATGTTCGGTCAGCCTGCTGCGTGCGCCGGGCATCTATGCCGCCGATCGTCTGCCGCTGGAGCGACTGCGTCGTGGCCTGCCGCTCCTCTCGCCCGGGGAGGATGTGTATACCAACCACATCCATGCCGACGATCTTGCTGCTGCCTGTATCGCGGCACTGCGCCACGGCCGCTCCTGCCGCGCCTACAACGCAAGCGACGACAGCGAACTGAAGATGGGCGAATGGTTCGATACCCTGGCCGATGCCTTTGCCCTGCCGCGCGCGCCGCGCGCCACGCCGGCCGAGGTGGATGCCGCCCTCTCGCCGATGCAGCGCTCCTTCATGGGCGAGTCGCGCCGGCTATGCAATCGCCGGCTCAAGGCCGAACTGCGCCTGCGATTACGCTACCCCACCACGGCCGAGGGCATCGCCGCCGCTCTGGTCGGGAAAGGATCCACCTGATGCTCTGGGTCAAGGCCTTTCATATCATTTTCGTCATCAGCTGGTTCGCGGGACTTTTCTATCTACCGCGCATCTTCGTGAATCTGGCGCTGGTGGGCGATGTGGCCGGAGCCGAACGCGACCGCCTGCTGCTGATGGCCGGCAAGCTCTATCGCTTCATCACGCCGATTGGTGCCCTGGCGGTCGGCCTCGGGTTCTATCTCTGGTTCGGTTTCGGATTTTCGGGCGGATGGCTGCATGCCAAGACCCTGCTGGTGCTGGGTCTGGTGGGGTATCACCTGGGCTGCGGGGCGATCCTGCGCGCCTTCATGGCCGGTGCCAACCGGCGCAGCCACGTCTGGTTCCGGGTCTTCAACGAGGTGCCGGTGCTGGCCCTGGTGGCTATCGTGATCCTCGCCGTGGTGAAGCCGTTTTGAACGCGCCGCGCAAACTGGTCCGGCGCATCGTTGCCCCGGTGGCACCGGCGGTCAATGCCCCCCGGGCCCTTTCCGCCGATCCCCGGACGATGACGGTATCCCGCCCCGCGCTCCAGCCCGGCCTGGCCCGCTACTTCGCACCCTGCCCGCGTGGTCTGGAGCCGTTGCTGGTCGAAGATGCCCTCGCCGCCGATGGCAGGGAGGCGAAGGCGGTGCCGGGGGGCGTCGCCTTTGTGGGCAGCAGGGAGTCCTGCTACCGCCTCAACCTGGAATCGCGCATCGCCACCCGGGTGATGCTGGAAGTTGCCCATGGCCGTTACCAGCGCGAGGACGACATCTATCGACTGGCCCTCGATGTACCCTGGCCGCACTGGTTCACCCCCGAGCAGACCCTGCGGGTCCATGTCACGGCCCAGCGTTCTCCGTTGAAAAGCCTGGAATTCATCACCCTGCGCACCAAGGATGCGGTCTGTGACCGTTTCCGTGCCGATACGGGCCGTCGTCCGAGCGTGGATACGCACAATCCCGATGTGCGCATCCATCTTTTTCTGACCAGCGACGAGGCCACGCTCTATCTCGATACCTCGGGTGAAGCGCTTTATCAGCGTGGACACAAGATCGCCAAGGTGGAGGCGCCGCTGAAGGAAAACCTGGCCGCCGGCATCCTGCGTCTGTGCGGCTGGCAGCCGGGCATGCCCCTGCTCGATCCGATGTGCGGCAGCGGCACCTTTCTGCTTGAAGCGGCCCAGATGAGCCTGGGAGATGCGCCGGGCCTGTCGCGGGCCAAGAACGGTTTCGCATTCGAACGGCTGCGGGATTTCGACGGTGGCCTGTGGAAGCGCCTGCGCCACGAGGCCGCCGGGCGGCGGACGACGTCGGGGAAACTGCCGCTGTGGGGTTCGGACATTTCCGCCGATGCGGTGGCGCGCACGCGGCAGAACCTGTCCTACGCCGGCCTCGACGATCTGGTGGATGTGATGCAGGCCGATCTCCTGCAGCGTCCGCCACCGCTGGCGGAGGGGCTGTTGATCGCCAACCCGCCCTACGGCGAGCGCCTCGGCGAGGGCAGTGATCTGGCGGCTTTCTATCCACGCCTGGGGGATGCCCTCAAGCGTCACTACGCAGGCTGGACCTGCTGCTTTCTTTCCGCCGATCCGCAACTGCCGAAGCTCATCGGCCTGCAGGCCAAGGGGCGCACGCTGCTGTACAACGGCAATCTGGAGTGCCGTCTGTATCGATTCCCGATGGTCGCCGGCACCCATCGGCGGATCAAGGGTGGCGGACAATCCGGCCAGTCATGAAAAAGGCCTGACGGATCTCTCTGTCAGGCCCCGGGGATATCGCGGCATCCTTACCTGAAGGCGATGATCACCTGATCCACGGCAAGGCTTTCACCGGGTTGCGCCTCGATCTTGTCCACCACACAGTCGCGTTCGGCCTTGAGGATGTTTTCCATTTTCATGGCTTCGATCTTGGCCAGGGTTTCGCCCGCCTTCACCTCCTGTCCGGGCTTGACCGAAACCTCGGTGAGCAGTCCGGGCATGGGAGAGAGCAGGAACTTCGATGTATCGGGTGGCGCCTTGAAAGGCATCAGCTTCTGCAGGGCGGCGGAGTGGGGGTTGAGTACCTTCACATCTGCCTGTGTGCCCCAGTGGAACAGCCGGTAATACAGCCCGATCCGTTCCACCTGCATGTTGAAGGGGACACCGCTGAAGGTGCCTTCGTAGCGTACCTGGCCAAACTGCCAGGTGGAGCGGATCGGGTAGGTCGTGCCGGCATGGGTAACGTCCCAGCCGCCCAGGGCCGATTTGACCGTGACCGGGTGGTACTGGTCATGCAGGATCACCACGTATTCGTCGCCGGGGCTGAAATCATGGCCCGGCATCTGGCCGCTGATCGCGGAACTCCGTGCCAGGTACTGACGGTGTACGGCCGCCGCGACACAGATCAGCAGGGTGGGATTTTCATGTACCAGATCGGCCGCATTGAACCCCCTAGGATATTCCTCCCCGATCAGCCCGGTGTTGAAATTGCCATTCACGAAACGGGGATTCTTCATCAGTGCCGACTGGAAGGCGATGTTGGAAGAAACGCCGCGAATGATGAAACCGTTGAGCGCCTCTCGCATCCGGGCGATGGCTTCGTCGCGATTGCTGCCGTGGACGATGAGCTTGGCGATCATCGAGTCATAGAACATCGAGATTTCACCACCCTCGAACACGCCGGTGTCCACCCGCACGCCACCGCTGGCGGGCATCGGAGCGGCCGCTTCCATGCTGGTGGCCGGGGGGCGATATTTGACCAGACGGCCGGTGGATGGCAGGAAGTTGCGGAAAGGATCTTCGGCGTTGATGCGGCATTCCATCGCCCACCCTTCGCGCTTGATGTCGTTCTGGCCGAAGGGCAGCTTCTCGCCCGCGGCGACGCGGATCATGAGCTCGACGAGGTCGAGGCCGGTGATGCATTCGGTCACCGGATGTTCCACCTGCAGACGCGTGTTCATTTCGAGGAAATAGAACTGCTTGTCCTTGCCGCCGACGACGAACTCGACCGTACCGGCCGACTGGTACTTCACCGCCTTGGCCAGCGCCACGGCCTGCTCGCCCATGGCCTTGCGCGTCTTCTCGTCGAGGAAGGGCGAGGGCGCTTCCTCGATCACCTTCTGGTGGCGGCGCTGGATCGAGCATTCGCGTTCCCACAGGTAGACGCAGTTGCCCTGTGCATCGCCCATCACCTGGATCTCGATGTGGCGCGGCTCCTCGACGAACTTTTCCATGAAGATGCGATCGTCGCCGAAGGCGTTCAGGGCTTCGTGCTTGCACGAGGCGAAACCTTCCGCACATTCCTTGTCGTTGAAGGCGACGCGCAGGCCCTTGCCACCGCCGCCGGCCGAGGCCTTGATCATCACGGGGTAGCCGATACCCTGTGCGATCTTGACGGCTTCCTCCGGCGTGCCGATCGGATCGTTGTAGCCGGGAATGACGTTGACCTTGGCGGCCAGTGCCAGCTTCTTGGAGGCGATCTTGTCGCCCATGGCGGCCACGGAATAGTGCTTGGGACCGATGAAGGTGATGCCGTTCTCTTCCAGGGTCCGGGAAAATTCCTCGTTTTCCGAGAGGAAGCCGTAGCCGGGGTGGACCGCTTCGGCACCAGTCTGCTTGCAGGCGGCGATGATCTTTTCCATCACCAGATAGCTTTCCTTGGAGGGCGCGGGACCGATACACACGGCCTCGTCGGCCAGATCGACATGCAGGGCGCCACGGTCGGCTTCGGAGTACACGGCGACCGTCTTGATGCCCATCTTGCGCGCGGTCTTGATGACGCGGCAGGCGATTTCGCCGCGGTTGGCAATCAGTATTTTCTTAAACATGTTCCTGTTCCTTCCCGGCGCTTACAGCGGAATATTGCCGTGCTTGCGCCACGGATTCTCGATCTTCTTGTTTCTCAGCATCGCCAGGGAGCGGCAGATGCGCTTGCGGGTTTCGTGAGGCTGGATCACGTCGTCGATGAAGCCACGGGCGCCGGCCACGAAGGGGTTGGCGAACTTGGCCTTGTATTCGGCCTCGCGTGCAGCGAGCTTCCCGGGATCGTTCTTGTCTTCGCGGAAGATGATCTCCACCGCGCCCTTGGCGCCCATCACGGCGATCTCGGCGGAGGGCCAGGCCAGGTTGACGTCGCCGCGCAGATGCTTGGAGGCCATCACGTCATAGGCGCCGCCGTAGGCCTTGCGGGTGATCACGGTGACCTTGGGCACGGTGCACTCGGCGTAGGCGTACAGCAGTTTGGCGCCGTGCTTGATGATGCCGCCGTATTCCTGGCTGGTGCCGGGCATGAAACCGGGGACGTCGACGAAGGTGATGATGGGAATGTTGAAAGCATCGCAGAAGCGGACGAAGCGGGCGGCCTTGATGGAAGACTTGATGTCCAGGCAGCCGGCCATCACCATGGGCTGGTTCGCCACCACGCCGACGGTCTGGCCTTCCATGCGGCCAAAGCCGATCACGATGTTCTGCGCATAGCCCGGCTGCAGCTCGAAGAAATCGCCATCGTCCACGGTCTTGAGGATCAGTTCCTTGATGTCGTAAGGCTTGTTGGCATTCTCCGGCACCAGGGTGTCAAGGGAGTAATCCAGCCGCTCGGCCGGATCGCTGGTGGGACGGACCGGGACTTTTTCCCGGTTGTTCTGCGGCAGGTAGTTGAAGAAGCGGCGCAGCATCAGGAGCGCGTCCACATCGTTCTCGAAGGCCAGATCAGCCACGCCCGACTTGGTGGTGTGGGTGATGGCGCCGCCCAGTTCCTCGGCGGTGACTTCCTCGTGGGTCACGGTCTTCACCACTTCGGGGCCGGTGACGAACATGTAGGAAGAATCCTTCACCATGAAGATGAAGTCGGTCATCGAGGGGCTGTATACCGCGCCGCCCGCGCTGGGGCCCATGATCATGGAAATCTGGGGGATCACACCGGAGGCCATCACGTTGCGCTGGAACACGTCGGCATAACCGCCGAGGGCTGCCACGCCTTCCTGGATACGGGCGCCGCCGGAGTCGTTGAGACCGATCACCGGGCAACCCACCTTCATGGCGTGATCCATGATCTTGCAGATCTTCTCGGCGTGCGTTTCGGAGAGGGCGCCGCCGAAGACGGTGAAGTCCTGGGAGAAGACGAAGACCATGCGGCCATTGATGGTGCCGTAGCCGGTGACCACGCCATCGCCAGGAATCTTTTCCGCTGCGTCCATGCCGAAATCGACGCAGCGATGCTCCTTGAACATGTCCCATTCCTCGAAGGTGCCTGCGTCGAGCAGAACCTCGATGCGCTCGCGGGCGGTGAGCTTGCCCTTGGCGTGCTGGGCGTCGATACGCTTCTGCCCGCCGCCAAGGCGTGCCCTTTCGCGTTTTTCGTCCAGTTGGTGATTGATGTCGTGCATACGAAACTCCCTGTCAAAAATCGGCTGGTTCGGTTCAGTGCTTGAGATAGTCAAGCAGGGTATGGGCGGCAGCGGCGGGCGTCGAGCGGCCTTCCTCGACGGCGCTGACGAGGGCAGGCAGGTTTTCCTGCACGCGGGGGTGGCCGCGGAAATGTTGACGCAGACCCGAATCGATCAATTGCCACATCCAGGCCAGAGACTGATGCCGGCGACGCGCATCGAATTCGCCGCCGGGCTTGAGCGCGGCCTGGTAATTTTCCACCTGTGTCCAGAATTCGGCGATGCCTTCCTTGTGCAGAGCCGACAGCGCCATGACAGGCGGTGACCAGCGGGGCGAGGCGGGGCGCAGCATGTGCAGCGCATTCTTCCACTGGGAACGCGCCACGGCGGTTGCCCTGGGGTCGATGTCGGCCTTGTTGATCACCACCATGTCGGCAATCTCGACGATGCCCTTCTTGATCGCCTGCAGATCGTCGCCGGCATTGGGCAGCTGGAGCAGGCAGAACATGTCCACCATCCCCGCCACGGCGGTTTCCGACTGACCCACCCCGACGGTCTCGACGATGATCACATCGTATCCGGCGGCTTCGCAAAGCAGCATCGCCTCGCGGGTTTTTTCCGCCACACCCCCCAGCGATCCGGCCGAGGGACTGGGCCGGATGAAGGCTTCCTCGCGCTGCGAGAGCAGTTCCATGCGGGTCTTGTCCCCCAGGATGGAGCCGCCGTTGACCGAGGACGAGGGGTCGATGGCGAGTACCGCCAGATGCTTGCCCCGTTCGATCAGCCAGATGCCGAGGGCCTCGATGAAGGTGGATTTTCCCGCGCCGGGAACGCCCGAGATGCCAAGCCGGATCGCCTGGCCGGTTTTCGGCAACAATGCACCCAGCACCTGCCGGGCGCGCTGCTGGTGATCGGCACGGGTGGACTCGATGAGCGTGATGGCCTTGGCCAGGGCACGGCGCTGGCCGGCCAGCACGCCGGAAACCAGCGCCTGGTCATGCTCCGGGAGCGGATGGGCTTGCACCACGATGGCCAATGGACGGGAAGCGCGCCGGGGGATCAGCCCCGGGCCTTCCGGATTTCTTCGAGCACCTTGCGCGCGGAATCCTCGATCCGGGTGCCGGGACCGAATACGGCCTTGGCACCGGCCGCGAACAGGGCGTCATAGTCCTGGGCAGGAATCACGCCCCCGGCGAAGACGATGATGTCATCGGCGCCCTGGGCCTTGAGCGCGTTGATGATCTGCGGTACCAGGGTCTTGTGGCCGGCGGCGAGTGACGAGCAGCCGATGGCGTGCACGTCGTTTTCGATGGCCTGGCGGGCGGCTTCCTCGGGCGTCTGGAACAGCGGCCCCATGTCGATATCGAAACCGAGATCGGCATAGGCGGTGGCCACCACCTTGGCGCCCCGGTCATGTCCGTCCTGTCCCAGCTTGGCGATCATGATGCGTGGCCGGCGGCCTTCTTCCTCGGCGAAGCGGGCGACTTCGGCCTTGATCTGTTCCCAGCTTTCCATACCTTCCACGACACCTCCATACACCCCGGAAATGGTTTGGTTGTTGGCGCGGAAACGGCCGAAGACCTTTTCCAGCGCGTCGGACACTTCTCCTACCGTGGCGCGCAGGCGGATCGCCTTGACGGTCAGGTCGAGCAGATTGCCATCGTTGCTCTCGGCGCACTGCGTCAGCGCGGCCAGGGCGGCATCGACGGCGGTGCTGTCGCGCGTGGCGCGGATGCTCTTGAGACGGGCGATCTGGGCTTCACGCACGGCATGGTTGTCGATGTCGAGAATGTCGATCTCGTCTTCCTTGGCCAGCTTGTATTTGTTCACGCCGACGATCACATCCTTGCCCGAGTCGATGCGCGCCTGCTTGTCGGCGGCGCAGGTCTCGACCTGCATCTTGGCCCAGCCGGATTCGACGGCCTTGGTCATGCCGCCCATGGCCTCGATTTCCTCGATGATGGCCCAGGCCTTGTCGGCCATGTCCTGGGTGAGCTTTTCCATCATGTAGGAGCCGGCCCAGGGGTCGACCACATTGGTGATGTGGGTCTCTTCCTGGATGATGAGCTGGGTATTGCGCGCAATGCGGGCCGAGAATTCGGTAGGCAGCGCGATGGCCTCGTCGAGCGCGTTGGTGTGCAGCGACTGGGTGCCGCCGAAGACGGCCGCCATGGCCTCGATGGTGGTGCGCACCACATTGTTGTAGGGGTCCTGCTCGGTCAGCGACCAGCCCGAGGTCTGGCTGTGGGTGCGCAGCATCATGGACTTTGCGTTCTTTGCACCGAAGCCCTGCATGATGCGCCACCAGAGCTGGCGTGCGGCGCGCATCTTGGCGATTTCGAGATAGAAGTTCATCCCCACCGCCCAGAAGAAGGAAAGCCGCCCGGCGAAAACATCCACGTCCATTCCCGAGGCCATGCCGGTGCGCACGTATTCCATGCCGTCGGCCAGGGTGAAGGCGAGCTCGATCGCCTGATTCGCCCCCGCTTCCTGGATGTGATAACCGGAGATGGAAATCGAATTGAACTTGGGCATGTTCTGCGCCGTGTAGGCGAAGATGTCTGCGATGATCTTCATCGAGGGTTTGGGCGGATAGATGTAGGTGTTCCGCACCATGAACTCCTTGAGGATGTCGTTCTGGATCGTGCCGGCGAGCTGTTCCGGCTTCACGCCCTGTTCCTCGGCGGCGACGATGTAGCCGGCCAGGATCGGCAGCACGGCGCCGTTCATGGTCATCGAGACGGAGACCTTGTCGAGCGGAATGCCGTCGAACAGGATCTTCATGTCCTCGACCGAGTCGATGGCCACGCCCGCCTTGCCCACGTCGCCCACGACACGGGCGTTGTCCGAGTCATAGCCGCGGTGGGTGGCCAGGTCGAAGGCCACCGAGACACCCTGGCCGCCGGCAGCGAGCGCCTTGCGGTAGAAGGCGTTGGAGGCTTCCGCAGTGGAAAAGCCGGCGTACTGGCGGATGGTCCAGGGCTTCACTGCGTACATGGTGGCCTGGGGGCCGCGCTGGTAGGGCGCGAAGCCCGGCAGGGTATCGGCGTAGGGCAGATCCTTGATGTCCGCGGCGGTGTACAGGGGCTTGACCTCCAGCCCTTCCGGCGTGATCCAGTTCAGCTGACCGATGTTGCCGCCGGGGGCGGATTTGGCTGCCGCCTTGGTCCAGACGTCGAGAGTTGGGATTTGCGCCTCAGGATACTTGCTCATGTTGACTGCTCCTGCGCGAGTGCCGGCGCCGTGAAAGGATGGACGCGGCCGCGCTCAATGACCGATTGCCTGGGTGGAAAAAGAGGGCGAAAGGATAAAGCCCTTGACATTCCTGAGGCTGCATAATACGTTATCCATAATTATGAACGCAAGAGACGGTTCCGTGGAACACTCCCCTGACCGCATCACCCATACCGCGCTCTACCAGCAGGTGGCGGAGCGGTTGCGAACCCGCATCTTCGCCCACGAGCTGGCGCCCGGGAGCTGGATCGATGAACAGGCACTGGCGGACGAATATGGCATTTCCCGCACTCCTCTGCGTGAAGCGCTCAAGGTGCTCGCCGCCGAGGGCATGGTGGTGCTCAGGCCGCGTCGCGGCTGTTATGTTGCCGAACTTTCGGAGCAGGATCTGGACGAGGTCTTTCCGGTCATGGCCCTGCTCGAGGGCCGCGCCGCGTATGAGGCGGCGACCAAGGCCAGCGATGCCGATCTGCGCCGCCTCGCCGGCATTCACCAGGACCTGGAGCGTCACGCGGCCAGCGACGATGCGGACGCCTTTTTCGCCACCAACGACGCCTTCCATGCCGCCTTGCAGGAGTTGGCCGGCAACGGCTGGCTGCAGCACCTGATCGACGACACCCGCAAGATGATCAAGCTGACACGGCGCCATTCCCTGCAACTGGAGGGCCGCCTCGATCAGTCGCTGGCCGAGCACCGGCTCATCCTCGATGCCCTTCGGGCAAGAGACCCCGACCGGGCCGGGCGCACCATGCACGATCATCTGCTGTCGGGCCGCGAGGCCCTGGCCAAGCTCCAGACCGGTCGCTGAATCCGGGGGGGCCTTCCGGGGTTTCCTCACGCACTTTCTGCAAGCCTCCACGGGGTACCGGTCGCCCGCCGGGTTACACTTTCCGCCGGGTTTGCGACCCGGCATCGATGCACCACCTGCCGGGGATCCGGTCCCGACATTCCGTTCGTTTGCGCAACTGCCACCCGGTACGGCGTCAATTTCATCATCACCATTGTTACGAGAGGAGCTTTTGCATGAGCCGCCGCCGCTTTGAAGGTAAGGCCGCCCTGATCACCGGTGCCGCATCGGGAATCGGGCTGGCCACTACCGAACGTCTGGCCCGCGAGGGCGCCCGGATTCTGGCCTGTGACATCAACGCCGAATTGCTCGACAAGGAAGTCGCCCGGCTGGCGGAACAGGGTCTCGCGGTCTTTGCCCACAGCCTCAACGTCACCCATGCCGGCGACTGCAGCAGCGCCGTGGAAGCCGCGGTGGCCCGCTTCGGCCGGCTCGATTTTCTCGGCAACATCGCCGGCACACTGCTGTTCCGCCATTTCACCGAGATTGCCGACGCGGAATGGAGCCGGGTATTCGACATCAACGTGAATGGTCCCTTCTATCTCTCGCGTGCCGCGCTGCCCCACCTGGAAAAGACGAAGGGAAACATCGTCAATATCTCCTCTGCCGCCGGCGTGATCGGAGTGCCCTACAACGTCGCCTACAGCGCGAGCAAGGGTGCGGTACTGATGATGACCAAGGCCCTGGCGGTGGAATACGGCACCCGTGGCGTGCGGGTGAATGTGGTCTGCCCCGGTCATGTGCACACGCCGATGACCGCGGGGGTACGTCCGCCCGAAGGCGCTGACCTGGCCCTGTTCGGCCGGCTTTCGCCCATCGTCCTGCCGGGGGCTTCACCCGCCGAAATCGCCGCCAGCATCGCCTATCTGGCTTCGGACGAGGCGCGCTTCGTCACCGGCTCCACCTTCGTCATCGACGGTGGCCAGACCGCGATCTGATCCACGGCGCGTGCTGCTCGTCTCCGGCCCGGGTGCGTGAGCGCCATGTCCGTCCCCCGCACCGCCGAGGCCGACCCGACGGCAGCGCGGTACGGGCGCGGCTACCCCTGGTGGGTGATGGGGATCGTGGCCCTGGGGCTGATCGCCGCGATCCTGCCCAGTTCGAGTTTCGTGGTGGCGATTCCCGCGCTGATGGCGGAGTTCCATGTCAGCCAGGAAGACACACATCTGATCGTGACTGCCTTCATGGTGGCCAATACCATCGCCATGTTGCCCTCGCCCTGGCTGATCCAGCGTTTCGGTATCCGCCGCTGTTTCATCTGGACCATGATGGTGCTGCTGGCCACCAGTGTGGCGGGGGTCTTCAGCCCGAGTTACGGCTTTCTCATTGTGGTGCGCATGATCCAGGGCGCCGGGACCGGCACCCTGATGCCGCTGGGCAGCATCGTCGTCATGCGCATGTTCCATCCCACGCGCCAGGGCCACGCATCGGGCATCCTCGGGCTGGCCGTGACTTTGGCGCCGGCCGTCGCGCCGGCCCTCGGGGGCGTCATCATCGATCATGCCGGCTGGCGCCTGGTTTCCCTGATGCCGATTCCCTTCGGTCTGCTGGCCTGGGCGGGGGCTGTCCGCCTGCTGCCGAAAACGGCAAGCCACGAGGAGGGGCGTTTCGATGCGACCGGCATGGCGCTGCTGTCCCTGCTCACGCTGGGCTGGCTGGGCGCGGTCAGCCTGTCCCCGCTGGGGGGATGGGCGCGAATCATGGCGATTGCCTGCGCCGCCGCGGCCGTGCTGTCGGCGCTGGCTTTCCTGCACCATGCCCGGCGTGCGCCCAAGCCCCTGATTGCCCTAGATGTGCTGGCGCGCCATCGCGTGCGCATGGGGGCGGTGGTCAATTTCATCCTTGGCTTTGGCACGTATGGTTCATCCTTTCTGGTGCCCGTCTACCTGCAGGCCGCCCAGGGTATGAGCGCCACCCGGGCGGGTGCGGCCCTGATGCCCAGTTCCTTCGCCCTGGCGATGAGTTTCCCTGTTGCCGGATTCCTGCTCGACTGGATGTCGCCGCGTCTGGTGATCATTCTGGGCATGGCCATGTTCTGCCTGACCTGGGCGCTGCTGGGCGGACTGAGCGCTCACCTCGGGTATTTCGGATTCATCGCACTGGTCGGTGCGAGCCGCATCGGCCACGGCTTCGCCACCACCCCCATGAGCCAGGCCGCGCTTGTCGATCTTCATGGTGGCGCCCTGGGTCAGGCGTCCACGGTGCTGAACTATGTGCGGCAGCTGGGCGGCGTGTTCGGTGTTGCGGCGCTGGCCATGTTCGTCGAATGGCGCCATGCCGGTCTGGGCGGGAATGCCTGGGCACTGGCGCGGGCGTATGACGAAACCTTCTTTCTTGTCGCCGTGGTTTCGGCCCTGAGCCTGTGGGCGGCGTGGCGACTCAGGGATTGAGTGATTCGTGAACCGCCGCTTCGTAACCGGGTGGCCCTTTCAATCCGTGGGAAAGCCCCTTTTTGAAACGTTGAGCAAAGTGTTGGGTGGCTTGGCCACCCAAGGGGAAGGCGAAAGACGCAACCATGGCGGAATGGGGGCGACATATCGGTCACCTTGTTGCGGGCCATGGAACACCACCGGTTTCAATCTCGGTACGGCCGTTGATATGCCATAAGGTTCATGACACAGTACGGACATGACTAGATTTCTCGGCTATTTGCATTCTGATGGGGAAGCCTGAAAATGGCACTGAGCCCGTTTCGTGCATAACTTGGTTGGAGCGCAAAATGGCAGAGTTGGCAGGTTCGGTAGCATCACTGGCGGATTCCATACGGAAGAGCGCTGAAGACTTAAGGGGTGCATGGAAGGGTTGAATGGCTTAACCAAGGTCGCTAATCGCATGGGTCGTGGATACAGCTACGAGATCATTCGGACGAAGATGCTGTATGCCAAGTACGCACGGAAGGTCGGACAGTGGCGTCCGAGTAGCGGAAAAGACGGGCGGCTCTGAAGTTGTCGAGTACGGCCCACACATTCCAACCTTGGTCGAGATGGCCGAGGCAGGGAATTTGGACTAGGAACAGCAGGCTGTCGTGAGTGACCCCAAAAAACATCACTACCTCCCGGTCTTCTACCTTGCCAAGTGGGCGAGTGCCAGTGGCAAGGTTGTTCGATATTACCGCCCTCATCTGAAAGTTGTCGCGTCTCCGATCACGCCCCAGCACACCGGTTATGAGCTAGGTTTATATGGACTTGACGGCTACGTGCCAGATGTTTGCAATAGCATCGAGAAGAATTTCATGGCGCCCATTGTTGACGACCCGGCAGCAAGGGCGCTCGCCGTACTGATTGAACGGAATAATGCCAAGCTTACGACGGAATTACGTCAGGCCTGGACCCACTTCGTAATGTCGCTGCATGTCCGTAGTCCAGCCAAGGTTAAGCAGATTACTCGCCAGGCTCAGAATGAACTGCGGCAGTCGCTTTCCGTGAATCCAGAAGAATATGAAGCTGTACGCGGCGCGCTCGATCCACCGACGTTGGTCGAATGGGTAGAACAAAATGCGCTTCCACTATTGGACAACTACGGGAAGCAACTTCTGCCGAGCATCATCACGCATACGGAAACTCGCGATGCGGTCATTCGTATGCGCTGGTGGACCATTGGCATCACTGAAGATTTCCCAGATTTTCTACTGGGAGATCGTCCTGTGTATATGTCGCACGGAGTCATGGACGAGAGATGCTTTATAGCTGTTCCACTTTCTCCGAAGTACGTCTTTTTTGCGACCCGGAAGCAGGAAATATTCAACAGGGTAATGTCGTATGGCATCAAGTCTGTTACAAAATCACTGAACAATCTTTACGTGATGCAGGCTGACCAACAGGTTTACGCTGCAAGCGATCGACACCTTCGATTTGTCGAAAATCGGCTTGAGCGCTGTCGTGGAGAAACGAAGTAGCACAGTTCGTGCTGCCGAATATCGGCCTGGTGACGTGAGGGCGGGGGCCGCAGGATGGACGCTCCACGGGTTTCTACGCCCGATGCGCATCCAATGCGTGGCCGGGTGACTACCCCCGGCTACCAAGCGACAACTAAGTGGCCATCAAGCGTCAGCGCAGCGTGTAGCGGATCGGCAGCTTGCGGTAGCCGCCGACGAAGTTGGAGGCGATCGGCACCGGGGGGCCGTCCAGTTCGAGGGATTGCAGACGTGGCGCCAGCCGGCTGAATAGCGCATCCATTTCGAGCAGCGCCAGTTGCCGGCCGATACAGGCATGGGCGCCATAGCCGAAGGCGACATGCCCCGAGGTGTTGCGGTCCACCCGGAAGACATCGGGATCATCGAAGACGGCTTCGTCGCGGTTGGCGGAAGGGTAGATCATCAGCGCAGATTCCCCGGCGCGGATCGTGATGTCACGCAAGGTGAAATCCTCGGTGGCGGTTCGCAGGAAGTGGCGCACGGGGGAAACCCAGCGGCAGATCTCATTGCTGGCATTGCGCATCAGCCCCGGATCGGCCTGCAGCTTCGCCAGCTCGCCGGGATGGGTGGCGAACCCCAGCATGCCCCCGGCCAGGGCGCCCGATGTGGTGTCGTGGCCGGCGGTGATGACCAGCAGCACATAGGACAGCGCCTCGACCATGCCGATGGGCTGGCCGCCGATGGTGGCGTTGGCGATGGCGCTGGTCAGATCGTCGGTCGGCCGGGCCTGGCGTTCCGCCAGCATCTTGCCCAGATAGCCGGAAAATTCCATGAACGCGGAGGCGCCGTAATCCCCCGCCTGCTGCAGTTCCGGATCGCCGGAGGCCAGCAGGGCCTGGGTCATGCGCAGGATGAAGGGCGCATCTTCGAGGGGCGCACCGAGCAGCGAGGCAATGATTTCGAGCGGATACCAGACCGCGATATCGCTGGCGAAATCACATTTGCCGTCCGCCGTGACCATGCGCTGCACGAAGTTTTCGGCAATGGTCTCGATGTGGGCGGTGAGCTTGCGCAATCCGCTGCCGATGAACCAGCGGGCGGCGATTTCGCGGTACTGGGCGTGTTCCGGCGCGTCCATGTCGAGCAGGGTGCGGGAAGCGCCGGTGCGGCTGCCGTTGCGGGCCAGGGTGGCTTCCTCGATCGCACTCGGGATCAGGGTCAGGCGGGGGGCGTTGATGAAAATGTCGGCATTCTTGCCGATCAGCTTGACATCCTCGTTGCGGGTGATGAGCCAGAAGGGACGATACGGCTCACGGTCCACCCAGGAGATCGGCTGATGGCGGCGCAGGTGGGCCAGATCGGCGTGGAGACGGGTTTCGTCGGCATAGACGGCGGGGCTGAAAACGTCGATGTGAGCAGGCAGACTGGGGCGGGCGGCGGTATTCATGGCAGGGTCCGTAAACAGAATGGGAAGCCGGTTCGATTGCGGGTCGATCGAAGACGGTAAAGTTGCTAGACTAACGACCATTAGTTTTTGTCGTCAAGTAGTTTTCGAGAGGATCAAAGCGCCACCCCGGCGCAGTCTCCCGGGGAGGGCAAGCACAAGGAGGAAGGATGAACGCGAACACGTTGCGCCGGCTGGTCGCCATTTTTGTGGCTGCTGCGGCCATGGGCATGGGTGGTATGAGTGGCATGGGCGGCATCGGCAGCGCGCATGCGCAGATGCCCGATGTGCAGAAGGATATCGAAGCGCGGGAAGAAGGGATGGCCTATCACATCGGCGTCCTCGCCTACATTTACGCTTACCCGGCGGTGGACCTGATGCACGTGATGGGCAAGGAGACGCGCCATGTCGCGGACCGGCAGCAGGTCTATGCGCCGGTCAACCAGTTCTTCAACTATCGCTTCCTGGCCGCTCCGGGCGCCTCCGGCGATCTGCGCGGCGCGAACAACGACACCGTGTACTTCACCGCCTGGGTCGATCTGGCCGCCGGACCGGTGGTGCTGGAAACGCCCGATACCGCGGGGCGCTACTACACCATCGGGGTTACCGACCTCTATGCCGAAACCGAGCACATCGGGCGCCGCACCACCGGCACCCATGCCGGCCGCTTTCTGCTCGCCCCTCCGGGCTGGCAGGGCACCGTGCCCAAAGGCATGCGCCTGATCCGCAACACCACCCCGGTGGTATACCTGATCGGACGCATGTACAGCGCCGGTGATGCCGATCTGGCCGAGGCCAACCGCCTGATCGACGCCTTTCACCTCAGCCCGCTGGATCCCTCGAAATCCCTCACTCCGCGCAGCTTTCCCGTGCGCGAGGATCTGAACCGTGTGGAATTCTTCACCTGGATGAACCGTATCCTGCGCGAAGGTCCGCGTCATCCCGGCGAGGCGGCGCTGATGGCCCAGTTCGACCGTATCGGTGTGGGACCGGACAAGGTGTTCGATCTGGACAAGGCGAGCCCCGCGGTGCGTCGCGGCCTGGAACAGGCAGTCACCGAAGGTGCGCGCCTGGTGGCGCTCGCCGCGCGGGAGGAACTGACCCCGGGCTGGATCGTGCGCCGCGATCTGGGCACCTACGGCTACAACTATCTGGGCCGCGCGAGTGTGGTGCGGACCGGCACCAGCGCCAACCGTGCGGAAGAAAATCTCTATCCGGCGGCGCTTTTTTCCTCCGATGGCAAACTGCTCAACGGTGGTCGCCGCTACACCATCCGCTTCGAGAAAGGGCAGTTGCCACCGGTGGATGCCTTCTGGTCCATCGCGGTCTATGATGCGCGCGACCATCAGCTGATCAGCAATCCGATCCGGCGCTACAGCATCGGCGATCGTACCCCGGGGCTCGAATTTGCCGCCGATGGATCCCTCACCCTGTATCTCCAGGCCGACGAACCGGCCCAGGGGAAACACAACTGGCTGCCGACGCCCAGGGGCGTGTTCTACCTGGTTGCCCGTCTGTACCAGCCGCGCAAGGCGGCTTTGGACGGCACCTACCAGATGCCGCCGCTACAGGTGGTGGAAGGCAACTGATCCCAACCGATCCATCCTCATGCACGCCGCCGGGAGGGCCGGGGGGCGTGTGAGGACGGAGTGGACGGGATGCCGGCGGCGTTCGTGGTGTTTGCGACGTTCCCGGCAGGGCGCCGGGTCAGGGCCGAGTCCACCAGTTCCAGCACCATCTCCACCTGTCGCTCCCGTGCCTCGGGTGAGAGCGGATCGATATCGAGCAGCGGACGATACAGCGGCGCCAGGGTGATGTAGGAAATCAGCAGGTTGTTGAAGTCCATCGCGCCCCAGGGTTGCAGCGGGGGCGGCAGGTGCATGCCGCTGGCCGCCGGCTCGAACAGGGGGCGGAGAAACTCGGTCAGCAGTGCCCGGGCATGAGGGGTCGGCGCCAGTGCCGCGTGCTGCAGCAGCCGTGCGAAATTGGGATGATCAAAATAGGTTTCGGCCATGGACCGGGCCCAGCGCAGCGCACTCTCCCGGTCTGTCGCGCTCCCTTGCACCGCCTGCCCGATCAGCGGCTGGAAATGGGCCATGAGCCGCTCCAGCACGGCGCCATAGAGCGCCTCCTTGCCACGGAAATGGTTGTACAGGCTGGGGGGGCGCACGCCCACCCGGGCGGCGATGTCACCCATGGACGTGCCCTGATAGCCGTGGCGGGCGAAAAGTGCTTCGGCGGCATCGAGGATGCGTTCCGCGGTCGGGCGGCTGTCCGTCATGGGATGAGTCTTCGTTCTTGCAGTATCCGGGCCGTCATTCTATCGGTCGCGGCAGGCGGGCCGGGCCGGCGCGTTATAATCCCCGGCCTTCGAGGAGCGCTGCGAGGCGGCCGGCGACAGAACACTGTCCGCTTCCGCCCCAGGCTCGGGGACCGCGCCGGGGGCGCGGATGTGTCAACGGCGCTCGCCCATCCCGGAGCCTTGCTCCGCCGGCACGGGGGAGCGCACAGATCACCGGGTCCGCCTTCCACCGTTCCGGTCATGCATGGAGAACGCCATGACCGATGTATCCGTTCCGCTCAGTCACGCCCAGCCCGATCGCAGCGATGAGCTGCGCGGCCTGCTGGCGCAACACATCCTGATTCTCGATGGCGCCATGGGCACCATGGTGCAGCAGCACAGGCTGGCGGAGGAGGATTATCGCGGTCGACGCTTCGCCGATCATGGCAAGGATCTCAAGGGCAACAACGACCTGCTGGTGCTGACCCGTCCCGACGTGATCGGCGGCATCCATCGCCAATATCTGGAAGCCGGCGCGGACATCATCGAGACCTGCACCTTCAACGCCACCCGCGTCTCCCAGGCCGAGTACGACCTGGCCGATCTGGCCTATGAGCTCAACGTCGAGGGCGCCCGCCTGGTACGCGTCCTGTGCGATGAATTCACCGCCGCCAATCCGGCCCGGCCACGCTTTTGCGCCGGCGTGCTCGGCCCGACCTCGCGTACCCTGTCGATCAGTCCGGACGTGAATGATCCGGGTTTCCGCAATATCGCCTTCGACGCGCTGGTGGCGGATTACCATGCCGCCGCCCATGGCCTGCTCGCCGGCGGCGCCGACATCCTCCTGATCGAGACGGTGTTCGACACCCTCAATGCCAAGGCCGCGGTATTCGCGCTCGAGCGGTTGTTCGAGGAGCAGGGGCGGCGCTGGCCGGTGATGATTTCCGGCACCATCACCGATGCTTCCGGACGCACCCTCTCGGGCCAGACCGCGGAAGCCTTCTGGAACTCCCTGCGCCATGCCCGGCCGGTTTCCTTCGGTCTCAACTGCGCCCTGGGCGCGAAGGAACTGCGCCAGTATGTCGAGGAACTGGCCCGGGTCTGCGACTGCTTCGTCTCCGCCCATCCCAACGCCGGCCTGCCCAATCCCCTGGCGCCGACCGGCTATGACGAAACCCCGGAGATGCTCGCGGCGGAATTGTCCGAGTGGGCCGGCAGCGGCTTGGTGAACATCCTGGGCGGCTGCTGCGGCACTGCGCCGGAACATATCGCCGCCGTGGCCCGGGCCGTGGCCACCCTGCCCCCGCGCCGCCCGCCCGCGATCGTGCCCCGGCTGCGGCTCTCGGGCCTGGAGCCGTTCGATGTGGGGGATGGCAGCCTGTTCGTGAACGTGGGGGAGCGTACCAACGTCACCGGTTCCAAGGCGTTTGCCCGCATGATTCTCGAAGGCCGTTTCGACGATGCGCTGGCCGTGGCCCGGCAACAGGTGGAGAACGGCGCGCAGGTGATCGACATCAACATGGACGAGGCCATGCTCGACAGCCTCGCCGCCATGGAGCGCTTCTGCAAGCTGATCGCAGTCGAGCCCGAAATCAGCCGCGTGCCGATCATGCTCGATTCCTCGAAATGGGAGGTGATCGAGGCCGGCCTCAAGTGCATCCAGGGCAAGGGCATCGTCAATTCCATCTCGATGAAGGAAGGCGAGGAAAAATTCCTCGAGCAGGCGCGCCTGGCCCGACGCTACGGCGCGGCAGTGATCGTCATGGCTTTCGACGAGCAGGGCCAGGCCGACACCTACGCACGCAAGACCGGCATCTGCCAGCGTGCCTACGCGCTGCTGACGGGGGACGGATTCCCGGCCGAGGACATCATCTTCGACCCCAATATCTTTGCCATCGCCACCGGCATCTCCGAACATGACAACTACGCGGTGGACTTCATCGAGGCGGTGCGCTGGATTCACGCCAGCCTGCCCCACGCGAAGACCTCGGGCGGTGTTTCCAATGTGAGCTTCAGCTTTCGCGGCAACGATCCGGTGCGCGAAGCGATCCACACCGTCTTCCTCTACCACGCGGTCCGCTCCGGGCTCGCGATGGGCATCGTCAACGCCGGCCAGCTCGGCGTTTATGACGATCTCGACCCCGTGCTGCGCGACAAGGTGGAGGATGTGGTGCTCAACCGCAATCCGGGTGCGGGCGAAGCGCTGGTGGAATTCGCCCAGACCGTGAAGGGGCAGGCCCGGGGGGAGAAGCAGGATCTGGCCTGGCGCCAGTGGCCGGTGGAAAAACGCCTGGAGCATGCCCTGGTGCGTGGCATCACCGATTTCGTGGTGGGCGATACCGAGGAATGCCGTGCGGCCCTGGAAGCTGCCGGCCGGCCGCCCCTGACAGTGATCGAGGGGCCGCTGATGGCGGGCATGAATGTGGTGGGAGACCTGTTTGGCGCCGGCAAGATGTTCCTGCCCCAGGTGGTGAAATCGGCCCGGGTGATGAAGCAGGCCGTGGCCCATCTGATTCCGTTCATCGAGGCGGAAAAACTGCGCACCGGCGCCGCCAGCAAGGGCAAGATCGTCGTCGCCACCGTGAAGGGCGATGTGCACGACATCGGCAAGAACATCGTCGGCGTGGTGCTGGGCTGCAATGGGTACGAGGTGGTGGATCTGGGCGTGATGGTGCCGACGGAAAAAATTCTCCATGCCGCGCGCGAGCATGGCGCCCAGGCAATCGGCCTTTCCGGCCTGATCACGCCGTCGCTGGAGGAAATGAGCCATGTGGCGGCCGAGATGGAGCGTCAGGGTTTCGGCCGTGCGGACGGACAGGAGGCCATGCCGCTGCTGATCGGCGGCGCCACCACCAGCCGGGCGCATACCGCGATCAAGATCGCACCCCATTTCAGCGGCCCCGTGATCTATGTTCCCGATGCGTCCCGCGCCGTGGGTGTGGTGACCAAACTGCTTTCCACCGAACAGTCGGCGGGCTTCGTGGCGGAGGTGACGGCCGATTACGAAAAGGTGCGCGCCCAGCATGCGGCCAAGACGGGGGTGAAACTGGTCAGCCTCGATACCGCGCGGGCCAACGCGCGGCGGCCCGATTTTTCGCCGGAGCGGATCACGGCGCCGCAGCGGCCCGGCATCACCGTGCTGCGCAATATCAACCTGCTGGAAATTTCCGATTACATCGACTGGGGCCCCTTCTTCCAGACCTGGGATCTCGCCGGCGCCTACCCCGCGATTCTCGATGACCCCGTCGTCGGCGCCGTCGCCCGGGGGGTGTGGAACGATGGCCGCAAGATGCTGGCGCGCATCCTGGGGGAAAAGTGGCTCACCGCCCATGCGGTGATCGGCCTCTTTCCCGCCAATGCGGTGGGGGACGATATCGAGTTCTATGCCGATGAATCCCGCACCCGGACCGTCGGGGTATGGCACGGCCTGCGTCAGCAGCACCAGCGCCCGGAGGGCAAGCCCAATGAATGCCTGGCCGATTTCGTCGCGCCGCGCAAGGAAAATGGCGGCGCGGCCGACTATGCGGGCGCTTTCGCCTGTACCGCGGGCATCGGCATCGAGACCAAGCTGGCCGAGTTCGCGGCGCAGCACGATGACTACAAGTCGATCCTGCTCAAATCGCTTGCCGACCGGCTGGCCGAGGCCTGCGCGGAATGGCTGCACCGCAAGGTGCGGCGCGAATACTGGGGCTATGTTGCCGACGAAAGCCTCGGCAACACGGAGCTGATCGCCGAGCGCTACCAGGGCATCCGCCCTGCTCCGGGCTATCCGGCCTGCCCCGATCACACCGCCAAGGGCATGCTCTTCGATCTGCTTGATGTGCGCGGCAATGCCGGCATGGAGCTGACCGAGAGCTTCGCCATGATGCCGGCGGCCGCGGTTTCGGGCTTCTATCTGGCGCATCCGGATGCGCACTATTTCGCCGTCAGCAAGATTGGCGAGGATCAGTGCCAGGACTGGGCCCGCCGTACCGGCAGGCCCGAGGCCGAGGCCCGGCGCTGGCTGGCGCCGCTGCTTTGATCCGGGCTCCTGGCGACATGCCGCACCCCGCTGTTCCGCTGCGTTCCTTCGCCGACCGGGCGCGTCAGGTCGTCCTGTTCGAGATCCTCGGCCTGATCCTGATCACGCCGCTGTTTTCCTGGGCCAGCGGCCATCCGCTCGATAGTGCCGCAGGGTTGCTGGCGGTGCTCTCCCTCGTCGCCGCGATCTGGAACGGGGCCTATTCGACCAGCGTCGATTGGCTGCAGGCGCGCCTTTTCGGCCAGCGCGCCGATCAGCGCGGCTTTCTGGCGCGCGGCCTGCACGCCCTGATGTTCGAGACCGGCCTGCTGGTACTGACCCTGCCCATCATCGTGGCATGGACAAAAATGAGCTGGTGGCCGGCCCTGATGGCTGATCTGGGGCTGGCCTGTGCCTATACCATCTATGCCTTCGTCTTCAATCTGGCCTATGACCGGCGCTTCCCCATTGCCCCTCATGGCCGGCACGAGACACCATGAGCGTGCAGATCTGGCTCGCCTATTGCAGCGCCGCCATCGCCATTTCGCTGTCCCCCGGGCCGGGCGCTGTGGCCTCCATGACGGCAGGATTGCGCAACGGCTTCATGCGAGGGTACGGCGTCGTGCTGGGTTTACAACTCGGCATCATTGCCCTGTTTCTGGTCGCCGCCAGTGGCATTGGCGCCTTGCTGGCGTCTTCCCCGCGCGCCTTCGCCCTGCTGCGCTGGAGCGGAGTTGCCTATCTGGTATGGCTGGGCCTGGCGCAATGGCGGGCAAAGCGCGCCGTGTTTCCGACCGGATCGATGCAGCCTGCTTTTCCCGAGCCGCTGCGCACCCTGCTGCTGCGCGGCTTTCTGGTGAATATCAGCAATCCCAAGGGCTTGCTGTTCCTGCTCGCGGTGACGCCGCAGTTCATCGATGCCACGCAGCCTCTGGCCCTGCAGTATTTCACCCTGGCCGCCACCACGCTCAGTGTGGACATGACGATCATGGCGGGCTATACCCTGCTGCCCCTGCGGATTGCCACGCTGTTTGCTTCGCCGGATCGTGTGCGCTGGCTCAACCGGGCGCTGGGGCTGCTTTTCCTGCTGATGGCCGCATCCCTGGCCACTTTCCACCGTCAATGACATTCATCGTGAAGTCCCGATGCCAGAACTGATCCATTTCTCCGATCCCCTGCCCGTCCCGGTGGAGGACCGTCCTTCCGCCGAACGCTGCATCGGCATCGCGCCTTTACGCACCACCTGGAGCCGCTATGAATCCGGCGCCATGGATTGTGGTGAATGGGCCTGCGAGCCCGGTGCATGGAAGATCGCCTTTCACGAAGAACACCACGAATTCTTCCATGTCCTCGCCGGCCGTCTGCGCATTCACGACGAGACCGGCGTATTCCGCGAATTCGGCCCCGGTGATGCCGGCGTGATTCCGGCGGGTTTTACCGGGATTTTCGAAGTGATCGAACCGGTACGCAAACGTTATGTCATGATCGATGGACAGGTTTGATCCGGAACTTTCATGACCGCTCCGCGCCCCTTCGCTTTCGATAACAGCTATGCCCGCGATCTGGAGGGGCTGTATGTGCGCTGGCAGGCCGCGCATGCGCCCCGCCCCACCCCGATCCGGGTCAATGCCGCTCTGGCCGGGGAACTGGGAGTTTCCCCCGAGGCCCTGATGGATGAGCAGGGCCTTGCCATGCTCGCCGGCAATGTGGTTCCCGCAGGTGCCGAACCCCTGGCCCAGGCGTATGCGGGCCACCAGTTCGGCGGCTTTTCGCCCCGGCTCGGCGATGGCCGCGCCCTGCTGCTGGGAGAAGTGATCGATCGCCAGGGCCAGCGGCGTGACATCGCCTTCAAGGGCTCGGGACGCACCCCGTTTTCCCGCAATGGCGATGGCAAATGCGCGCTGGGGCCGGCGCTGCGCGAATATCTCATGGGCGAGGCCATGGCCGCTTTCGGCATTCCCACCACCCGTGCCCTGGCGGTGGTGGCAACGGGCGACACGGTCCTGCGCGAGCGCCCGCTGCCAGGGGTGGTGCTGACCCGTGTCGCCGCCAGCCACCTGCGGGTGGGGACCTTCGAATATGCTGCCACCCATCTCGGCGCCGAAGGGGTGAGGCGGCTTGCCGGCTACACGCTGGCCCGTCACTATCCCGAACTGAACGGGGAGCCGGAGCCTTGTCTGGCACTGCTGAAAGCGCTGATCGACCGTCAGGCAACGCTTGTTGCCCGCTGGATGGGGGTGGGCTTCATCCATGGGGTGATGAATACCGACAACATGACCCTCTCCGGCGAGACCATCGACTACGGCCCGTGCGCTTTCATGGAAGCCTACGATCCGGCCACCGTCTTCAGTTCCATCGACCATCATGGACGCTACGCCTACGGCAACCAGCCGTCCATCGCACAGTGGAATCTGGCGCGGTTTGCCGAAACCCTGCTCGGCCTGATCGATGCCGATGAGAACCGTGCGGTGGAACGGGCCAGTGCGGCCATTCACGATTTCGTCGATGTCTTCGAGGCGCGCTGGAGCGAGGTATTCGGCGCCAAGCTGGGGCTGGATGGATCAGGCGATGCGGCAGCCGACCGCGCCCTGATCGAGGATTTTCTGGGCCTGCTCAAGGCCCGCAAGCTGGATTTCACCCTGGCTTTCCGCGCCCTGTACGATGTCGCCGCGGGCGATGCGAAGGCGCCGCAGCAACTCTTTACGGTAGATGACACCGGATGGATCGAATGGCGCCGGCGCTGGATGGCGCGTCAGCCGCAACGTAGTCCCGCGCTGCTTGCCGCCATGTCACACGCCAATCCCTGGCTGATTCCACGCAACTACCGCGTGGAAGAGGCGCTGGAGGCTGCTGTCGACCGTGGTGACCTGGCTCCCTTCGACCGCCTGCTCGCCGCGCTGCAGGCGCCTTCACAGGTACGGTCCGGGTTCGCCATGTATGCCACGCCCGCGCCGGCCGAGATCACCGCCCGTTACCAGACCTTCTGCGGCACCTGAACCGTAGCCGGACCACGCCCGGATTACGGCTGAATCAGGTGATGGTGGCCGTTGTGGCGGCTACACACCCCAGGTGACCGGTTTCTTTTTTTTCTCCGCCCACTCCAGCAGTTCCAGCAGCGGCGCGGCGCGTTGCGTCAGCGAGACGAATGGGCGTGTGCCACCACCCGGTACGGATTCGCTGGCCGGGCGGTCATCTTCGGCCATGGCGGACCACCGGCGCCTGTCGTCTTCCACTGCGGTGCGCAGGGTGGCGATGGCGGCGGGGAGTTGCTCCACGGTGACGATGCCCTGGTCGTCGGGTGATTTGCCCATGAGTTCCATCAGGCGCCGGGCGACATCGCCGAACATGATGACATCGCCGGCAGCGGCGGAACGGAAGGTGATGATCACCGCTCCGTTTCCTGGCAGGCCCGGCCCGTGCCGCTGGCCTGCGTCAGATTGTCGGCCCATTCACGCAGGTGACCGGCGACGGTTTCCCAGTCATGCTCCAGCATGATGCCGTGGCCGAGGCCGGGAAAGATCACCGGTTCCACGCCATAGCTGCGGGCGGTCATGACGGCCGTGGAGGCAGGCATCAGACGGTCGAATTCGGCGCCGGCCACCAGCAGGCGTTGCCCGATCTGGTCGGGACCTCCGAGATTTTCGACCACCTGGCGGGGTCTGGGCAGGTTGAACAGGCTCATGTCCCAGATGGCACGGTAGGACTCGGTCTGGGCCTGGCGCAGGAAGCGCTTCAGATCGGCGACATCGATGGGCTGGGCGAAGAGGGCTTCGCGGATGGCATCCAGCGAGCCACGTCCGCCGGCCATCAGCGTATTGAGTTCCTTGAGCAGGCTGGGGCGCGAGAAGAGCAGGCCGAAGGCGGCAGACATCAGGCCCTGGGGCGGTACGGTGCACAGCAGGGCGGCCCCCGGCGCGGTGGCATGCTCCAGGTATTTCTGCAGGACGAAGCCGCCCATCGAATGACCGATCAGGAGCGGTGCTGTATCCAGTGACTCGATGGTTTGGGAGACATCCTCCACATAGTCGGCGATGGAGAGACTGTCGAAACGGCCCCGGTCCGAGCTTTTCCCGTGTCCTGAGAGGGAGAGGGCATAGGCATCGTAGCCCGCACGCGCGAAGTAGGGAAGAAAGTGATCTTCCCAGCACCAGGCACCGGTAAAGGCGCCATGGATGAAGAGCAGGGGCCGGTTCCGCACCGGACCCTGGGCGGGATGGTGGAGTATTTCGAGACTGGCGGATGTCAAGATGAACGCGATCTCACGGGAACAGGCCGCATTTTACGCGGCGATCTCCCCGATGCCATACTCCACCGGCTGCAAGGATCATGGCTTAAATCCCCTTTTTGCGCCGCGAGGTGACACTCTCGCCGCCAATCCCCCAGTTGTCGGTATCCACTTCGTCGATCACCACCACGGTCGTGGCCGGGTTCTTGCCCAGCACGTCGCGCAGGAGTTCGGTGGCACCCTGAATCAGGCGAGCCTTTTGTGCAGGGCTGACATTGCCTTCGCGGGTGATCTTGATGTTGACGTAGGGCATGGGCGAACTTTCAGGATTGTTTGTCGAGCCGGGCGGCGACGGCGATGACCCGGGCGTGGTGCACGGCATCCGCGATTCGTGCCGGATCGTCGCAGCTGCGGGCGATGTCGCCGGCGTCCACGGTGCGGATGGTTTCCAGTGCTTCACGCCAGATACCGGCCTGGGAATAGGATTTGTTTTCCCAGCCCAGCCGCCCCCGGTAATCGGCTTCGCAGGCGGTCAGCACCTGATCGAAACGCCCGGGCCGGCGCAGGGCGTCGCAACGTTCCAGAAGGCGCACCACGGTGCCGGCACGCAGTTCGGCCACGCGGTGAATGTCGCCATGGTAGCGGGCCGTGAGCAGGGCGGTGTCGCGGCATTCGGCCGGTACCCGCAGCCGTGCGCAGAGCGGCATGATCAGGTCCACGCTGCGCTGCTCGTGACCGATGTGGCGCGGCAGCACGGAGTCGGGCGTATTGCCCTTGCCCAGATCGTGGGTGAGCGCGGCGAAGCGTGCGGGGAGCGGCGCCGCAAGGTGGGCACTCATGTCCATCACCATCATCATGTGCACCCCGGTATCCACCTCGGGGTGGTATTCGGCCCGCTGCGGAACGCCCCAGAGGCAGTCGAGTTCGGGCAGCAGGCGGGCCAGGGCGCCACAGTCGCGCAACACCTCGAACATGCGCGCGGGGCGGGTTTCCATCAGTCCTCGTGCCAGTTCCTGCCAGACCCGTTCCGGCACCAGGGCGTCGATCTCGCCGTCATCCACCATCCGCACCATCAATGCACGGGTTTCCGGGGCCACTGAAAAATCGGCGAAGCGGGCGGCGAAGCGGGCCAGCCGCAGAATCCGCACCGGGTCCTCGGCAAAGGCGGGGGAAACATGACGCAGCACCCGGGCGGCGAGATCGGCGCGGCCACCGTGCGGATCGACCAGGTCACCGGCATGGCTGCGGGCGATGGCGTTGATGGTGAGATCGCGGCGGACCAGGTCCTGTTCCAGGGTGACCTCGGGCGCGGTGTGGAAGATGAATCCATCGTAGCCCGGCGCGGTTTTGCGCTCGGTACGGGCGAGGGCGTATTCCTCCCGTGTTTCAGGATGAAGGAAGACGGGGAAATCGCGACCGACGGGCTTGAAGCCCCGCGCCACCATCATTTCCGGCGTGGCGCCGACGACCACCCAGTCGCGATCCTGTACCGGCCGGCCCAGCAGTTCATCACGTACGGCACCGCCGACGATATAGGTTTCCATTGTGCGGTCGCCGGGCGTTATCGGGGCGTGCGCTGCGCCGGTGAGAAAAACCTTGCACTCCCCCGAAAGTCCGGATTGCCGATGCAGCGTGGCCGGCTCATGGCAGTTCGTCCGTGACGATCGCCCCGCCCCGGGGCGGAATCACGCCCAGACGCGCCTTGAGGGACTGAGGCTTGTTCTGGAACAGGGTGGCGTAATACACCGAATTGCTCATCACCTTTTTCACATAGTCGCGGGTTTCGCCAAAGGGAATGGTCTCGGCATAGATGGCGCCTTCCAGCGGCACGTCGGCGCGCCAGCGCTGGGCGCGTCCCGGCCCGGCGTTGTAGGCGGCGCAGGCGAGAACGGGTTGATTGTCGAGACGGTCGAGCACCATCTTGAGATAGCTGGTGCCGAGTTTCACGTTGGTATCGGTATCGGCCACCTTGCCTGGATGGTAATCCGTCAGGCCGATCTTGCGCGCGACCCACTTGGCGGTGGCCGGCATCAGCTGCATCAGGCCCTTGGCGCCGACGCCGGATTTGGCCGCGGTGATGAAACGGCTTTCCTGGCGCATGAGGCCGTAGACCCAGCCATCGTCCAGCGCCAGT
The DNA here is from genome assembly GCA_018241695.1 of Pseudomonadota bacterium. Lineage (GTDB taxonomy): Bacteria > Pseudomonadota > Gammaproteobacteria > Burkholderiales > Rhodocyclaceae > Denitratisoma. The sequence goes on from JAFEDH010000004.1 coordinate 370,499, forward strand.
TCCTGGGCCTGGGGGGAGACCTGATCACGGAAGGGGGCCAGGTAGCGCAATTCGAAATCGTGCTGGGTCACGGTGCGTTCGGCGGCGTAGATGGCACGGTCGTAAATATCGTTGCGGCGCGCGATTTCGGCGGCCGCCAGCAGTTGCCGGTCGGGCATGCCGCGCAGGGTCCAGTTCCATTCCCGCACGCCCTCGGTACGCAGATCGAGACGGAAAAGGGCGAGGGCGCGCTGCACGCCGGGCAGGGCCGCGATCTGCGCGAGCTCGTCTGTGGTCGGCGGCGCAGCGCGGGGTGGCACGGTGATGGGGCGGCCCAGCTCGTCGTCGGCCAGATTGCCGTAAAAGCTGGGCAGGGTCGCGATCCGCTGATACAGACGCTGGGCGTCCTCACGCTTGCCCTGGGCCGCCAGCGCCCGGGCCTGCCAGTAGGTCCAGCCGGGCTGGCTGGCGAGCCGGGCCGGCATCTGCTCCACCGCCTTGCGCACGCGGGGCCAGTCGCGGCCACGCAGGGCGGCACGTACCCGCCAGGCCATCTGGTCGTCGGACAGCCGGGCCTCCTGGGCCAGGTCGAACCAGTCGCTGGCGGAGGCCATGTGGCGCTTGGCCGCCAGCAGGGCCAGCTGGCCCCAGGCGTAGGCCTGCTCGTCCCCGCTGAGGCGGGACTCGATCCGGCGCAGGTGCACGGCGCCGTCCTGCGGGTCCTGGCGCCCGAGGAGGGTGATGGCGTACAGCGCCAGTTCGTGTTCCAGGCGCGACGAATCGAAATGGGCGGGCAGTTTGTCCAGATGCCGCGCCGGTTTTTTCGCAATCGCCTCCAGGGTCCTGAGGCCGGGGATCTGCCGGTCGGGCAGGTACGCCGCGGCGGCAATGGCAGCCTTGGGCTTGCCCGCGTCGAGCAGACGCCGCACCCGGTCCCAGACATCGTCGGCGGACAGGCGCCGCTCGCTGACCAGGCGGTCCATCAGGGGGGTGCAGGCGTCCGGCAGATCGCCGGTGGCAAACCAGGCGGCACGGGCTTCGTCGAGCACGCTGCGATCCTGGCTGCGGGCCAGGCGCGATTGCCATGCATAGCAGGTGAGTTCCTGATCAGGCTGGATCAGACCCGGGAACTCCTCTTCAAAGGTGCTCCAGCGACCCTGCCGGCCGAGGAGACGCAGCCAGTCACCGCGCAGCTTTTCGGCGAGATAGCTGCCCTTTTCACGGGCCAGGAAGGCGCGTACCCCGGGTTCGTCGTCCTTCATGCGCAGGCTCAGATCCCAGTAATCGACCCAGGGCTTGAGAACATGGTTGGCGAGTGCTCCGGACAGGCGGGCAAGACGGGGCGCCTCTCCCACCCGGAAGGCCTCGCGGGCGGCGAGGAACGCATCGTCTCCCTCCGCCGCGACCGACAGGGGAGGTGCGATCAGCAGCGACAGCAGCAGAAGGATGGAGCGCAGGGGAAACCGCGGCTTCGTCGTATAGTGAGACATGATCGAAATCTAGCACAGGCACGGATGACATCCGACCCCGAGCACAAGGCGCAATCATTGCCAATTCCAGTCACGTCCCGCGATGGATTGAGACGTGCCTGTCTGGCCCGGCGCGAGGCGCTGGCGGGTACCCGGCGGGCGGTCCTGGAGGCCGCCATCACGCAGCACCTGCAACAGGTTTTTGCCGAACATCCACCGGGGGTTCTGGCCTTTTGCTGGCCGATCCGCGGTGAATTCGATGCGCGCCCCCTGATGCAGGCATTGCGTGCGGGCGGCTGGCAGACCTGCCTGCCCTGGGTGGAGACCCTTCATGCCCCGATGAGGTTCCGGGCCTGGTCGCCCGGGGTCGAGATGATGGCCGACCGCCACGGCATTCCCTACCCGGCCGGCGGTCCCTGCCTGGTGCCGGACGTGATACTCCTGCCCCTGGTGGCGTTCGATCCCGACAACTACCGGCTCGGCTATGGCGGCGGCTATTTCGACCGTACTCTGGTGGCCCTCGATCCCCCGCCCCTGACGGTCGGTGCCGGATTCGAATTGTCCCGTGTGGCCACCATCGGGCCGAAATCCCACGATATTCCTCTCGATCTGATCGTCACGGAACAGGGTATCTTCCCGCCACGGCATTCCTTCCCCTGAGCCATGGAAGACATCCAGCGCTGTACCGAGCTTTGTGCGGCCATTCTCAACGAGCCCGATGACCGTCTCGTGGAATCCGTGTCGGCGATCACGGCGGCCTTTCTGGATGGGGCCGAGGGGGGCTATTTCCCGGCAGATACCGAGGTGCCCGGGCACCTGACCCTGCGTGTGGCTCCGGGCAACGATCCGGAAACCTTTGGCTGGCTGGCCTTTACCGATACACCACAGCGCGCACGCCGGCTCGAAGCCCTGGCGCGCCTGGTGGCCGACATGCTGCGTCAGCGGGTGGGGCGCCAGCGCCAGGAACAGATGATCGAACAGATTCATGACTCGATCATCGCCATGGATCTGACGGGTTTCATCACCGACTGGAATGCGGGCGCCGAGCGGCTTTTCGGCTATACGGCGGAAGAGGCCATCGGTCGCAACGTGCTCTTTCTCTATGCCGACGAGGATGAGGACGATGGCCTGTTGCAGGATCATTTTCTCGATCATGGTGGCCGCGAGATAGAGGTACGGCGCCGGCGCAAGTCGGGAGAGGTGTTCTGGGCCAGCCTCTCGCTTTCCCTGGTGCGGGACAAGCGCGGCTTTCCCATGGGCCTGATCGGATATCTCGTTGACATCACGCCGCGCATCGAAGCCGAGCAGCGCCTGCATCTTCACGCCAGCATTTTCGACAGCAGCGAGGAGGGCATCATGATCACCGATGCCCAGGAACACATTGTTTCCGTAAACCCGGCCTTTTGCCGCATCACCGGCTTTATCGCCGCAGAGGTGTTGGGTCGTCCGTTGAGCACGTTCCATTCGGGACGATATGACGCACCCTTCTACGAGGAAATGTGGGCGGCGATCCATGCCACGGGCCGCTGGCAGGGCGAGGTGTGGGGCCGGCGCAAGAGTGGCGAGGAATTTCCCCAATGGGCCTCGATCAGCGCCGTGCGGGATTCCCAGGGGGCGGTGAAGCACTATTTCTCGATCTTTTCCGACATCACCGATCGCAAACGCAACGAGGAGCAGATCCATCACCTCGCCTACTACGATACGCTCACCACATTGCCCAATCGTGCCCATCTGCTGCGGCTGGTCGGGCAGGCGCTGGCAGCGGCCCAGCGCAATCATGCCCGTGGCGCGATCCTGTTCGTGGATCTCAACCGTTTCAAGCCGATCAATGACACGCTGGGCCACGATGCCGGCGATCTGCTGCTGATCGAGATCGGGCGCCGATTCCGTGGAACCCTGCGTCAGTCCGATGTGGTGGCCCGCATTGGTGGTGACGAATTTGTCGTTGCATTGTTCGATGTGGTGCGCCACGACAATCCGGGCATCGTTGCCCAGAAGCTGCTGACGGTGCTGGATCTGCCCTTCACTATAGAGGGGCACGAACTGCGCGTCGGGGCTTCCATCGGCATCAGCCTCTTTCCCGAGGATGCGCAGGATACCGATACGCTTTTACGCTATGCCGATATCGCCATGTATCGGGCCAAGCAAACGGGTGACAACGGTTTTATCTACTACAGCCAGGACATGAACCAGCGGTCGCTGGATCGCATCAAGACCGAAACCGGTTTGCGCCGCGCCCTGGAACAGAAGGAGCTTCTGCTCCACTACCAACCCAAGGTCGACCTGCAAAGCGGAGCCATCATCGGAGCCGAAGCCCTGGTGCGCTGGCTCAATCCCGAGCGCGGCATGGTGCCTCCGGTGGAATTCATCTCCGTGGCGGAGGAATCGGGACTGATCATCCGTATCGGTGACTGGGTACTGGAAGAAGCCTGCGCCCAGGCCAAGCTCTGGCAGCTGGAAGGGCTGCCGGTAACGCGTATTGCCGTGAACCTTTCGGCACGCCAGTTCACCCCCGGCCTGACGGATAAGGTGCGCAATCTGCTCAAACGCTATGCGTTGCCGGCGGAATGGCTCGAACTGGAAATCACCGAAAGCATGCTGATGCACAGCGCCGATTCGGTGATCGCCCTGATGGACGCTCTCGTGGCGCTGGGGGTCACGCTTTCCCTGGATGATTTCGGCACGGGCTATTCCAGCCTCTCCTATCTCAAACGTTTTCCGATCAAGACGCTCAAGATCGACCGCTCCTTCATCGAGGGCACGCCCGACGACGCCAACGACTGCGCCATTGCGGCAGCCATCGTCAGCATGGCCAAACAGCTACGGCACACGGTGATCGCGGAAGGAGTCGAGACCATGGAGCAGGCAGCCTTCCTGCGCAGCCTGGGTTGCGAGGAGATCCAGGGGTATCTGTTTTCACCGCCGGTGCCGGCGGACCGGTTCGAAACCTTCCTGCGCGAGGGGCGCACCCTCGCTCTTTGAGCGGGGAAGGGGCGCAGATGCTCCCGTGCTCCCCGCACTGACCTTGGTGAGATTTCTATTGTGCTTCGCTGACCGCATGGCTCATGCGGGCCAGCGCTTCCTCCAGCAGGACGCGGGAGCAGCCGAAGTTCAGACGCACGAAGCGCTCGCCGCCGGGGCCGAAGTCGCCGCCGGCGGACAGGCCGACGCCGGCCTGCTCGAAGAAGCGCTGCGGGTTGGCGGTGGCGAGTCCCGCGCAATCGATCCAGGCGAGATAGGTGGCTTCCACTGGTGTCATGGCGAGGCCGGGAAGCGTGCGGATGATTTCATGTACGCGCCGTGCGTTGCCCCGCAGATGATCGAGCAGGGCCGCGTGCCATTCGCCACCATCCCGCAGGGCGGCTTCGCAGGCCACCAGGCCCAGGGTGTTCACATGCGGCATGATGCCGGCCATGGCATGTTGAAAGCGCCGGCGCAGGTCCGGATCGGAAATGATGGCGAAGGAGCAGTAAAGACCGGGGATGTTGAAGGTTTTCGAAGGTGCCATCAGGGTGATGGTGCGCCGGGCGATTTCTGGTGCCAGACTCGCCAGGGGGCGGTGGCGCCGTGCCGGATCGAGCACCAGGCCGCAATGGATTTCATCGGAGGCGATCACCAGGTCGTGGCGCAGCGCGAGGTCGGCGATGCGCTCCAGTTCTTCCTCATCCCAGGCGCGGCCTACCGGATTGTGGGGATGGCAGAAGAGCCACAGGCGCGGGCGCCGTTCCGTCAGCATGGTGTCCACCGCTCCGAAATCCCATTGCCATCGCTCTTGGGTGCGGACCAGAGGTGCGCTGCACAGGCGACGGCGCGAGTGTTCCGGTGCGCCGAGGAAGGGCGGGTAGACCGGGATGGCGGTAAACACGTTGTCGCCATCCTCGCCGATGGCGCGGCAGGCTACGTTGAGGCCGGCCACCAGGCCGGGCAGCCAGACGATCCATTGCGGCTCCACCGCCCATCCGTATTCGGCTTGCAGATGTTGCCGCACGGTGTCCTGCAGGGATGGCGAGGGGCCGCCGTAGCCGAATACGCCGTGGTCCACGCGCCGGTGCAGGGCTGCGAGCACGGCCGGCGGGGCGCGAAAATCCATGTCGGCCACCCACATGGGCAGCACGTCACGGCCCTGGTAACGATTCCATTTGGTGGAATCGCCTCCGCGGCGATCCGGCGGCGCGGCGAAGTCAAAAGCCATGGAATTATGTGGCGTGGGCGATACCCAGGCTGACGTAGCCGGCGATGCGCGGCGTGTCGGGCAGATAGCCGGCTTCCATGCGTTCCAGGGTGAAGCCCGCGCCGCGCACCAGGGCGCCCATGTCGCGATTCAGGTGGCAGCCGCCGAAGCAGCGCTTCCACAGCGGATCGAGGCGATCCTGCCAGCGCTGCAGGCCGGGTTCGGGTGCGCGTCCGTGTTCGCAGAAGATGAACTGCCCGCCGGGCCGGAGCACACGGCGCATCTCGCCCAGGGCCGTTTCCACGCCGGGAATGGTGCACAAAGCGAAAGTGACCAGCACGGTATCCACGCTTGCGTTTTCCAGCGGCAGCGATTCGCAGCCCCGGGCGTGCAGATCGACCGTGAAGGGCATCGCGGCGCTGCGTTCGCGCGCCATGGCGAGCAGGGTTTCGCCGGGATCGACGCCGATCACCCGCTGCACCCGGCTGGCATCATAGAAGGGCAGGTTGTGGCCGGAGCCGATGCCCACTTCCAGCACCGTGCCGCGGGCCAGGGGTACCGCCCGCTGCCGCTGGGCCTGCATGACTTCCATGCCGCAGGCCCAGTCGATCAGGCGGGGCAGGATGTGACGATCGTAAAAGCCCATGACGCCTCCGCTCAACCGAGGAACAGCCGGTAGGCCGGATTCCCGGATTCTTCCCAGTAGTCGTAGCCCAGATTCTTGAGGAAGGCCTTGAAGTCCTTCATCCCGGCGCGGGGCACCTGCATGCCCACCAGCACGCGGCCATAGTCGGCGCCGTGGTTGCGATAGTGGAACAGGCTGATGTTCCAGCCTCCGCTCATCTGGTCGAGGAAATTCATCAGCGCGCCGGGGCGCTCGGGGAATTCGAAGCGGTAGATCAGCTCATCCGTGATGCCGGGCGCGTGTCCTCCCACCAGATGGCGGATGTGCAGCTTGGCCATCTCGTTGTCGGTCAGATCCAGAGCCTCCAGACCATGACGGCGCAGGGTCTCCACCAGCCGGAGACCTTCCTCGCGATTGGCCACCTGCACGCCGGCGAAGACATGGGCCTGATGGTCGTCCGCGTAGCGGTAGTTGAATTCGGTGATGGCGCGCTTACCGATCAGGTTGCAAAAACGCCTGAAGCTGCCGGGTTTTTCGGGGATGGTGACGGCCAGCAGGGCCTCCCGCTGTTCGCCCACCTCGGCCCGTTCGGCAACGAAGCGCAGGCGGTCGAAGTTGGTGTTGGCGCCCGAGGCGATCGCGATCAGGGTTTTGTCCTTGAGCCTTTTCTGCGCCGCATAGGCCTTGGCGCCGGCGATGGCCAGCGCACCCGAGGGTTCGAGGATGGAGCGGGTGTCCTCGAACACGTCCTTGATGGCGGCGCACAGGGCATCGGTGTCCACCAGAACGATGTCGTCCAGCAAGGTCTTGCACAGGCGGAAGGTTTCTTCGCCGACATACTTCACGGCGGTACCGTCGGCGAAGAGGCCGACGGAATCGAGCCGCACGCGGCGACCGGCCTTGATCGAGCGGGCCATGGCGTCGGCATCGAAGGTTTCCACGCCGATCACCTTGATCTCCGGCCGCACCCGCTTGATGTAGGCCGCCACCCCCGCCGCCAGGCCGCCGCCGCCGATGGCGACGAATACCGCCTCGACGGGGTCTGGATGCTGGCGCAGGATCTCCATGCCGATGGTGCCCTGGCCGGCGATCACGTCGGGATCGTCGTAAGGGTGCACGAAAGTCAGGCCCTGTTTCTTCTCCAGTTCCTTGGCATGGGCATAGGCTTCGTCGTAGGAATCACCGGCGAGCACGGCCTCGCCGCCCCGGCTTTTCACCGCATTGACCTTGATCGCGGGCGTGGTGGTGGGCATCACGATCACGGCGCGGCAACCCAGTTTTTTCGCCGAGAGCGCCACACCCTGGGCGTGGTTGCCGGCGGAGGCGCAGATCACGCCACGCTTCCTCTGCGCCGGGGTGAGGCGCGCCATCTTGTTGTAGGCGCCGCGCAGCTTGAAGGAGAACACCGGCTGCATGTCCTCGCGTTTGAAAAGGATGCGGTTGCCGATGCGGGCCGAAAGATTGGGCGCCGGTTCCAGCGGGGTTTCGATCGCCACGTCATAGACGCGGGCGTTGAGAATTTTTTCCAGATAATCCACGGCAGATCAGGAGAAACGGGGAAGCGGCAAGGATACAGGATGCGTGGCCGGGTATCCGCCGCGAGGCATCCTGCCAGCCACGTCCGGCACCACGATCCGCGATCTCCCTATCCGGCAAGCAGGAAATTCCGCAGCGGCCCGATCTGGTCCGGGCTCATGAAGGTGGGCGCGTGGCCGACACCGGGAATCTCCAGGGTTTGCGCGCGCGGGCCACGCGTGGCCATTTCCTTCAGGGTTTCGGCGGTGAGCAGGTCGGATTCCGCGCCGCGCACCACCAGCGTGGTTGCGCGAATGGCGTCGTAGACGGGCCAGAGATTGATATCGACCAGCGCGGCGGGGTCACGCAAGGCATTCCCGATGGCCGGATCGTAGGCGAAGACATAGTCGTGACCTTCGTGGCGGAAGCTGTATTCGGCCAGATGCCGCCACTGGCTGTCGCTCAGCGCACCGAACGGGGCATGGATACGGCGCAGGTAGGCCTCGGCGGCCGCGAGATCGGGGAAACGTTCGCCCCGGCCCACATAGCTGCCGATGCGGCGCAACGCGGTGGCGGTGACCAAGGGACCGACATCGTTGAGCACCAGCTTGCGGATCGGAGCGCCGGGCAGCGCGGCCAGGGCCATGCCGATCAGGCCGCCCATCGAGGTGCCCAGCCAGTCGACCTGTTCCACCCCCAGGCGGGCGATCAGGGTCACCATGTCCGCCACATACTGCGGGACGCCGTAGCGCACCGGATTGGCGAGACGGTCACTGTGCCCGCGTCCCGCCACATCGGGGCAGACCACACGGTAGTCGCCGGCCAGGGTGCTCGCCAGAACATCGAAATCGCGACCATTGCGGGTCAGGCCATGGACGCACAGCAGCACCCGGTCGTTGTCCGGATCCCCCCATTCCACATACGCCATGCGATGCAGCCCTTCGGGGCTGGCGCAGAGGACAGCACCCGGACGGGGTGTGGCGGCGACGGGTGAAACGTGCTGGGGCTGGGTAGGGGTGGTCATGGCGGCGATGGGCGGATGGAAGTGATGGATGAGCGTAACGCTAGCATTCCCGGATGGATTTTCCGCATGCGCGGAGGGCGCAGGGCAAGGGCGCGATTCATGGCGCGGCGGCCTGCGGCGCCACCGTCAGGCGAATCACCCGGCGGCAGTAGAGGGTGACCAGGAGGCCGGCCAGGCCGAGACCGGCAATGGCGGCGAGCCAGAAGCCGACGGGGCCGGGAGACAGGCCGGGGGCGCCATTCAGGCCCACCACGATGCCGCCGCCCAGGCCCACGCCCCACAAGGCGAAGGCGTAGATCACCATGGGCACCCCGGCCTTCTTGTAGCCCCGCAGCACATTCACCGCCACGCCCTGCAGCGCGTCGGCCAGATGGTAGATCGCCACCAGCAGAAGCAGCCGTGCCGCCAGTTGCCGGACTTCGGGGTCGGCCGTGTAAAAGGCGGCCGCCGGTTCCCGCGCCAGGGCGAGGGCGAGGGCGGTCGTCGCGCCACAACCGAGTCCGAGCAGGAAACCGCGCTGCGCGGCCCGCCTTGCCGCTGCCGGATCGCCGCTGCCCAGCGCCTGACCGGAAAGTACGCCGGCGGCATGGCCGATGGAGGTGGGCAGCATGAAAAGCAGGGCGGCCAGATTGGCCGCGATCTGGTGGGCGCCGGAAGCCACCGCGCCGAAGCGGGCGATGAAAAGGGCCATGAAGGTGAAGGCGGTCACGTCCATCATGAAGGTGGCGCCGATCGGCAGACCGAGCCGGACCAGATCGCGCAGGGCGGACCAGCGCGGCGGGCTGAAGCGGGCGAGCAGGGCATAGTCGCGATATTCGCCAAGACGCGCCAGCCACAGCCAGGCCAGTGCTGCCAGCAGCCAGGCGATCAGGCTGGAGGCGACGCCACAGCCGGTGGCGCCCAGGGCGGGCAGGCCCAGGTGGCCATACATGAAGACGAGATTGGCCGGAATCTTCAGCGCCAGACCGAGCAGATTCAGCAGCATGATCGGGCGGGGCCGGCCGATGCCGCTGGAAAGACCGTTGAAGAGCCGCAGCGTGAGGGCGGGAGGGACGCTCCATGCGAGGGCCGCCAGATAGTCCCGCACCTTGACCTCGACGGGGGGTGTGAGCCGGGCAATGGCCAGCAGTGGGTCAGGCCAGGCCATGAGCAGGATGATGAGCGCTCCCAGCGCAAGGGCCAGCCAGGCGGCCTGGCGCACTTCCTCGCCGATCTCTTCGCGTTTCCCGGCCCCGTAGAGATGGGCCACATGGGGCGTGAGGGCGATCAGGATACCGGTGAGGGAGACGAAGATCGCACCATAGACAGCTGCGCCGATCCCGATCGCGGCCAGATCGGTAGAAGACAGATGGCCGGCCATGACGGTGTCGATCATGCCGTTGAGCATGACCGCGATCTGGGCGACGAAGGTCGGCCAGGCAAGATGGATCAGGGCGCGCACGGGGCCGGCGGGATGGGTGTGGAACCCGGATCAGGAGTGCCGCTGCGTTGCGCCATATCCAGCCGCGCTGGCAACGCAGTCGGCAGCACAGTTGGCAACACCGCCGCCCGCTGGCATCACTCCTTGCCCTGGATCAGCTCGATCTTGTAGCCGTCGGGATCTTCGACGAAGGCGATGACCGTGGTGCCATGCTTCATGGGGCCGGCCTCGCGCACCACCTTGCCGCCACGTTTCCGGATCTCCTCGCAGGCACGGTAGGCATCGGGTACCGCCAGCGCGATGTGGCCGAAGGCCGTGCCCAGGTCATAGGTGCTGACGCCGTAGTTGTAGGTGAGTTCGATCACGGCGGCTTCGGCCTCGTCCCCGTAGCCAAGAAAGGCGAGTGTGAAGCGGCCTTCTGGGTAGTCGTGCTGCCGCAGCAGGCGCATGCCCAGCATGTCGGTGTAGAAGGAGATGGAGCGTTCCAGGTTGCCGACCCGGAGCATGGTGTGGAGGATGCGCATGGGAATGCCTCAGCAGGTGATGACGATCTTGCCCGTGGCCTGACGCCGGGCCAGCAGTTGCAGGCCCTCGACGGCACGGGAAAGCGGAAGTGTCCGGGTGATGGCGGGCTGGATACGTCCGCTGCAGCACCATTCCATCAGCTTTTGCATGTCCGCGGCAAATTCCTCGCGATGGTGTGGCTCCCAGCCGCCGAGAAAGACCCCGATGATCGAGATTTGTTTGAGCAGGGCCAGGTTGAGGGGAATTCTGGGAATGCCGCCGGCAGCGAAGCCGATCACCAGATAGCGGCCTTCCCTCGCCAGGGCGCGCAGGGCGGGTTCGGCATGGTCGCCACCGACCGGATCGTAGACGACATCGGCGCCGGCTCCGCCCGTGAGGGCCTTGATCCGTTCCTTGAGGTCTTCATGGCTGTAATCGATCACCGCATCGGCGCCCAGATGGCGGCAGAACGCCAGCTTTTCGGGTGACGAGGCGCAGGCGATGACCCGGGCACCCAGGAGTCTGCCCAGTTCCACCGCGGCCGAGCCCACGCCGCCGGCGGCACCCAGCACGACCAGGGTTTCGCCGGCCTTGAGACCGCCCCGGGTAACGAGGCCGTGGTAGCCGGTGCCATAGCTTGCCTTGAGCACCGCTGCCGGCGTGAAATCGAGATTGGCGGGCAGCCGGATCAGGGCGTTCGCCGGCACCTTCACCTGCTCGGCCAGCGCGCCCCAGTTGACGCTGGCGAAGACTCGGTCACCGGGGGTGAAACCGGTGACGCCGGCTCCCAGCGCGCGGACCGTGCCGGCGAATTCGATGCCGGGCGCGAAGGGCAGGGGCGGTTGCAACTGATATTTGCCCTGCACGATCAGCGTGTCGGGAAAATTGAGTCCGGCAGCCTTCATGGACACGATGACTTCGCCGGGGCCGGGCACCGGATCGGGCACCTCGGTCAGGCGCAGGGTGTCGATCGGACCGAATTCATGACACAACAGGGCTTTCATGCAATCCCCGGCATTCAGATGATGGGAATTTCGGCGCCGCGGTGCTTGAGGCGTTCGCGCCGGGTACGCCAGTCGGGACACTGGCTGGCCACTTCGGCCCAGAAGCGGGCGCTGTGGTTCATCTGGCGCAGATGGGAAAGCTCGTGGATCACCACGTAATCCACCAGTTCCAGCGGCAGATGGATCAGGCGCCAGTTGAGGCGGATGCCGGTTTCCCGGCTGCAGCTGCCCCAGCGGGTGCGCGCCGAGGACAGTGAGAGGGCCGGCGCCCGGTGGCCCATGAGCGGGGCGAAATGATCCAGACGCAGGCTGAAGACGTCCATGGCCTTCGATTGCAGGGCGCGTCGGGCGAGGGCATCCAGATCGGCGCCGGGCCGGGCGGATAGTTCGAGATGATCGGCGTGCCAGCGAAAGCGGTTGCCACCGCTGCCGATCCGCACCTCCACCTCGCCATCGAGCAGAGGCAGGTGCACGCCGTGGCGGATGCTGATCTGGCGCCGTACCCGACGGCTGCCGAAATCGTCCAGCTTGTCCAGAACCCAGGCGCCATGGCTGCGGATGAAATCCTCGATGGCGCCGAGGGACAGCCCCATCGGCGCCCCTACGCGCAGGCCGCGCTCGTCGATGCTCATGGCGAGGCGCCGGCGCGCTGCCTGACGCAGATCGTAGCCGACGATGCGCGCGCCGATCTGGACGTGACGCATTCTCGGTCCGGGTGTGGCCGGCGGGAGATGGAACAGCGGTAATTGTTCGGGCAGATTCATGCGAAGGCGAAAAGATCACCGGTGGTGCCGGCCGGGCGGTAGCGGGCCACGGCCTGGCCGATCAATTGTTCGATGATGGCGGGAGATTGCTCGATCAGCCGCCAGTGGCAGCGCAGGCCGTGGTCCTCGCTTTGCACCCAGTGGCCACTGGCGGCGAAGGAAAGCCGCAGGGCGGGCGGCGTGCAGCATAGCTGCCCGGCCTGACGCCGGATGGCGGCGGTCAGGATGCGCCTTGCCTCGCCGCGCTGCCAGGCTTCGGCGGCATCGCGGATCTGGCGTTCGCCGGCCTCCGGCGGCAGGGGGAGGTGCAGTTCGTCTCCTTCCAGCCGCGCCGTCTTGCGATCGGTGTCGAGCTTCAGGCGCAAGCAGCCGCCCAGATGGGGCAGGGAGGCGCCATCCTGCCAGGGCCGTGGCAGGGCCGTGGTGGATAGGGAATCGAGGTGCAGGGCGAGTTGCGGCACACGCTTTTTCATGCGGTCAGGAGCGATCCCCGGCGGTGGCCCTGGTGGTGTTTCCCTGCGCCGGGTAGAGGTGGGGGCTGATACGGCCCATTTCACCCTCGATCCAGCGTTCGGCACGGGTGTTGACCGCTTCGGCAGCGAGGCCCCGGGTATCGATCGCGGGGCCGATGCTGATGGTCACGACGCCGGGGCGCTTGAAGAAGGCGTTGCGTCCCCAGACCTCGCCGGAATTGAGCGCCACCGGCACGACCGGAACGCCGGCGGTGGCCGCCAGCGATGCGCCGCCGATCTTGTAGCGGCGCTTGCCACCTGGCGCGACGCGCGTCCCCTCGGGAAAGATGGCGATCGAATAGCCCTCGGCCAGGCGCTGCTGGCCGCGTTCATGCAGCTGGCGCAGGGCGTCCTGGCCGGCACTGCGATCAATCGAAATGGAAGGGGTTACCGCCAGCGCCCAGCCAAAAAAAGGCACGTATTTGAGCTCCTGCTTCCAGACGAAAATGAGGCGATGGAAAAGATGCTGGAGCACGATGGTCTCCCAGGCGGACTGGTGTTTGGACAGCACCACCACGGGAACCGAGGGGATGTTCTCCGCACCGATCACCCGGGTACGGATGCACAGCACGTTCTCGATCAGCCAGGTGGAGGCATGTACCCAGGGCATCACCAGGGACTGGCGTGCCGGCGCCGGCAGCCAGAAGCAGACGATCAGCAGCAAGGCGCAGGGCGGTGTGAGCAGCACCATCAGCGCCATGAACAGGATGGATCGCAGGATGCTCATGTGCTGGCGGCCAGGTGGATGGCGGCCGCGGCCAGGTCGGGGAAGATCCGGGTGTGCGCGGGCAGCGCCGGGTCGATCCGGGTTTTTTCCCCCTTGCCGGTCAGCACCAGAATCGGTTGGGCTCCCACCTCCACGGCCGCTTCGAGATCACGCAGGGAATCGCCGACGATGGGGATGCCGGCAAGATCGGTGTGGCAGCGTACGCCGATCTCGCGGTACATGCCCGGTTTCGGCTTGCGGCAGTCACAGCCGTCCTCGGCCGTATGCGGGCAGAAGAAAATCGCATCGATCCTGCCCCCGGCCTGGGCCACCGTCCTCAGCATCCGCTCATGAATCGCGTTGAGGGTATCCATGCCGAACAGACCCCGGCCCACACCCGACTGATTGGTGGCGACCACCACCCGATAGCCCCACTGGTTCAGGCGCGCGATGGCTTCAGGACTGCCCGGGATGGGCTTCCACTCGTCTGGGGTTTTGATGAACTGGTCGGAGTCCTGGTTGATGACGCCGTCCCGGTCGAGGATGATCAACTTCATGACCAGAATTTAGCCGCATTACGCACGACCGGCGGAGCAAAACACCCGTGCTTTTCCCCCTCTGTACCGGTCGTTCCCGGCCGGTCTCATGCCGACAGGCGGGACAGATCGGCCACCCGGTTCATGGCCTGATGCAGCTCGCGCAGCAGCGCCAGGCGGTTGGCACGCAGGGCGGGGTCTTCGGCATTCACCATCACTTCGTCGAAGAACCGGTCCACCGGTACGCGCAGCGCCGCCAGCGTCTGCAGCGAGGCGGTGTAGTCGCCGGCGTCGAACAGGGCGCCGGCTTTGGGGGCTACTTCCTGCATCGCCACGTGAAGCGCCTGCTCGGCGGGATCCTGCAGCAGGGCCGGGTCGACCGATGCCTGCACGGTGGCGCTTTCGGCTTCGGCTTTTTTCAGGATGTTGCCGATGCGCTTGTTGGCGGCGGCGAGGGCTGGAGCTTCGGGCAGCCCGGAGAAAGTGCGGACGGCGTCGAGGCAGCGCGGCATCTCGCCCCACATCGGCCGTGCGGCGATCACGGCATCCGCTTCCTGCGTGGTGTAGCCCAGGTCGCGCAGATAGCCCGACACGCGTTCATAGATGAATTGCAGTACCTGTCCGTTGCTTTTCGAGGTATCGGGTAGTAGCGTGCCGAAGCTTTGCGCGGTCATCACCACGAGGTCTTGCAGATCGAGCGGCAGCTTTTTCTCCACCAACATCCGGATCACGCCCAGCGCGTGCCGGCGCAGGGCAAACGGATCGCGGTCGCCGGTGGGCAGGCTGCCGATGCCGAACAGGCCGACCAGCGTCTCCAGCTTGTCGGCCAGCGCCACCACGGTACCCACTGGCCCGCGCGGAAGCTGGTCACCGGCAAAGCGCGGCTTGTAGTGGTCTTCGATGGCGTCGGCGACTGCGGGGTCGAGCTTGTTGTGCAGGGCGTAGTAGCGCCCCATGCTGCCTTGCAGCTCCGGAAACTCGCCCACCATGTCGGTGAGCAGATCGGCCTTGGAGAGCATGGCGGCTTCGTCGGCCTGACGGGCCAGACTTTCTCCGCCGAACCGTTCGCCGATGGCGCGGGCGACGGCCCGGACGCGCTGCATGCGTTCGCCCTGGGTACCGAGCTTGTTGTGATAGATCACTCTGTCCAGGCCGGGGATGCGATCCATCAGCGACTTCTTGCGGTCCTGGTCGTAGAAGAACTTGGCGTCGGCGAGACGGGGCCGCACCACGCGCTCGTTGCCCTGGATGACTGCGGAGGGGTCCGCGGGGCGGATGTTGCTGACGATGAGGAACTTGTTGGTCAGCCTGCCTTCCTTGAGCAGCGGGAAGTACTTCTGGTTGGCCTTCATGGTCAGAATCAGGCATTCCTGCGGCACATCGAGGAATTCCTGCTCGAACTGGCAGGTCAGCACATTGGGTCGCTCGACCAGCGCGGCGACTTCATCGAGCAGGGTCTCGTCGTCGATTGGGGTCAGGCCTTCCTTCTTGGCGGCGACCTCGAGCTGCTTCTTGATCTCGGCACGACGCGCGGCGAAGCCGGCGATTACCGCACCTTCGCTTTCCATCTGCTGCGCGTAGCTGTCGGCGTCACGGATCGTGACGACCGGGTGGGTGGCCTCGAAGCGATGGCCTTGCGTCTCGCGCCCGGCACTGAGACCGAGCACGCCGACCGGCACGACCTCGGCGCCGTGCAGCGCGACCAGCTTGTGGGCGGGGCGTACGAAGTTCACCGTGCTCCAGCCATCGGCCAGCTGATAGCTCATCACTTTGGGGATGGGCAGCGCCGCGAGGGCGGCTTCAATGGCCTTTTGCAATCCCTCGGCGAGGGTCGCTCCGCTGGCCACGCTGTCGAAGAACAGCACATCGGTCTTGCCGTCGTGCTCGCGGCGCAGGGCATCCACGGTGACCTCCGCGCCCAGGGAGGCCAGTTTTTTCAGCAGGGCCGGCGTGGCGTTGCCACTGGCATCGAGGCCGACGCTGACCGGCATGAGCTTTTGCGACAGCGATCTGTCGGCGGCCCGGGCCGCCACATCGGTGATGTGCACCGCCAGCCGGCGTGGCGATGCATAGGGAGTGACCACCGCAGCATCGGCGAGGTCCTGGGCCTTGAGGCTGTCGGCCAGGGTCTGGGCAAAGCGCTCACCCAGCGCCTTCAGCGCCTTGGGCGGCAATTCCTCGACCAGCAGCTCGACCAGCAGATTCTTGTTGTCCATGGTCATGCCGCCTTTCTTGCGGCAAGCTGGGCCAGCACTTCATCGGCATGGGCGCGCGGCGCCATGGGGAAGCCCAGACGGGCGCGGCTGTCCAGATAGCTTTGTGCCACGGCGCGCGCCAGATTGCGGATGCGGCCGATGTAGGCGGCGCGTTCGGTCACCGAGATGGCGCCACGGGCATCGAGCAGATTGAAAGTATGGGCGGCCTTCAGCACCTGCTCATAGGCGGGCAGGGCGAGCTGCTGCTCCATCAGGTTCTTGGCCTGCTTTTCGTGGGCGTTGAAAGCGGTAAAGAGGAAGTCGGTGTCGGAATGCTCGAAGTTGTAGGCGGATTGCTCGACCTCGTTCTGGTGATAGACATCGCCGTAGGTCAGTCCTTCGGTCCAGATCAGGTCGAAGACATTTTCGACGCCCTGCAGATACATTGCCAGCCGTTCGAGGCCGTAGGTGATCTCGCCGGTGATGGGTTTGCAGTCGATGCCGCCGACCTGCTGGAAGTAGGTGAATTGCGTCACTTCCATGCCGTTCAGCCAGACTTCCCAGCCCAGACCCCAGGCGCCGAGGGTGGGGTTCTCCCAGTCGTCCTCGACGAAGCGGATGTCGTTTTGCTTGAGGTCGAAACCCAGGGCTTCGAGGGAGCCGAGATAGAGTTCGAGGATGTTCCCGGGGGCGGGCTTCAGCACCACCTGATACTGGTAGTAGTGCTGCATGCGGTTGGGGTTCTCGCCGTAGCGGCCATCCTTCGGGCGGCGGCTGGGCTGAACATAACCCGCGCGCCAGGGTTCCGGACCGATTGCGCGGAGAAATGTTGCGGTATGGCTGGTGCCGGCGCCGACTTCCATATCGTAGGGCTGGAGCAGGGCGCAACCCTGGGCGGCCCAGTAGGCCTGCAGGCGCAGGATGATGTCCTGGAAGGTGGGTTTGGCGGGCATGGGACGTGCGAAATGAGCCGAAAGGCGCGATTTTACCGGCTTTGTGCATCCCGGCGATGGTTGCGTCCGGAGCGCGTTGATGAGCCGGGAAAATTGTTGACGTAATTTATGAGAATTATTATCATTTACAAAAAATTACCTTTCAGATTGCTGTTGAAGCATCCGGCGATGCGGGGTGTGGAAGGTATCGCCGGCTCGTTTCTTACTTTTGTTTTTGCAAGCCCATCATGGTCCATGCGACATTCTCATCGACGCAGCACGCCCTGCAGGCGGATCGTCCGCAGTTCGACCGGCGCTCCCGTCCGATGGGCCTTTTCGCTGCCATCGGGATTCATGCCGCGATTTTCGCACTGATCCTGTTGGGCCAATCGAAGCCGGAAGCAATCGAGGCCGCTCCGGTGATGATGCAGATCATCAGCGAAGTTCGTACCGAGGCTCCAAGGCCGTTGCCACGCCAGCCCCGTTCGTCGCCAGCGCTACAGCAGGCCATGCCGGTGACGACAACGCCTGCTGTGACCGAGGCCGCTGCCGTGGTTCCCGCCAGCCTTCCTGCGGCTCATGTAGCCCCGCAGACCGAAGTGGCGCAGGTCATTACCCAGCCCCGTTTCGATGCGGCCTATCTGAACAACCCGGCACCGCCCTATCCCAATCTTTCCCGTCGCATGAGGGAACAGGGCACCACCTTGCTGCGTGTTTATGTCACCGTCGAAGGTGAAGCGGAGCATGTGGAGATCAAGCGTAGCAGCGGATTCCCCCGGCTTGACAGCGTGGCCCAGGAAACCGTGCGCCGCTGGCGCTTCATTCCTGCCCGGCGCGGAGAAGAAAAAGTTGCCGCCTGGGTGATCGTGCCCATTGATTTTTCCCTGGCCTGACATCACCCCATCCGATGCCGGCCTTTCTTTCATCAGCCAGCCACCGTGCCTCACCGGCAGGAAGCCAGCCAGTTCTCATGACCCTTCCTCCGGAGAGTGACCATGCAGCATCGCCGCCGCAAAAAAACCGAAACCCTTGAACTTGCCCCCCGCCCGTCTGCAGCCGCCCTGCTGCCCCTGGGAGCGCTGATCTGCGGCATGGCCGTGGCGGGTCATGCCGCAGCCGAGAGCGAACAGGTGATGGCCCCGGTCCGGGTGACCGGCACCGCCGAGAGCGATATGCCGGCCTACCAGGCAACGACCACCCGTATCGGCAAGATGACACAGTTGCCCAAGGATATTCCCCAGGCCATCACCATCGTTACCGCCAAACTGATCGAGGACCGCAATGCCGACACGCTGAAGGAGGCTCTGCGCAATGTGGCGGGGCTGACCTTCAATGCGGCGGAGGGTGGCCGCGTCGGCGACAACATGAATCTGCGCGGCTTCTATTCCTTTGGTGACCTGTACATGGATGGCATCCGCGATGTGGCCCAGTACAACCGGGATACCTTCAATGTGGAGCAGATCGACGTCTTGCGTGGCTCCGCCGCCATGCTGTTCGGCCACGGCCAGGCGGGCGGGGTGATCAATCAGGCGAGCAAGGAGCCCAATCGCTATGACAGTGGCGAGGTCAATGCCACTGTCGGCAGCTACAACTACACTCGCATTACCGCTGACGTGAACAAACGGATCGCCGAAAACACGGCGGTGCGGATCAATGCCATGAAAACGGATGGCGGCAGTTCCCGCGACCATGTGCAAAGCGAGCGCGAAGGGCTTGCGCCGACGATACGCTGGGGTATTGGCACCGATCACGAATTCTCCCTGGCGCATTTCTATCTGAAAACCCACAACGTCCCTGACTACGGTGTTCCCTTTTTCAGGCAGCGTCCGCTGGACGTGCCTGATAGCCGCTTCTACGGCACCAAGGGCGATTACGAGAACAACACCACCAATATCACCACGGCCAGCTATCGCTACCGCATCTCGGACCAGTCGGAATTGCGTACCGTGCTGCGCGGCGCGCAATACCAGCGCGATCTCTGGGCCGTGGCGGCACGCCTCGCCCCGGGGACCACTTCGATCAATGGCAATACGGTCCTGATTCGTGGCCGTCAGGCGCGTGGCGCCGAAGAACGCACGCTGACCAGCCAGACGGATTTCAACACCCGGTTCCAGACCGGTGTCTTCAAGCACGAAGCCCTGGCCGGTGTCGAACTTCTGAGTGAGCGAGCCACCCGCTGGAACTACACTTCCAGCGCCACCGCACCCAATACGACGGTAGGCAATCCCAATTTCTTCGATACCCTGCCGGTGGATTACGGCAACCGTAAACGCCTCAATCCCAACAGCTACAGCGGCATGTCCAAGGCGTTCTACGCCCAGGACGTGATCGAGTTCCTGCCCGGATGGAAGTTCCTGGCCGGCATGCGTCGTGATTTCCTCGATGCGAGCTACACCAACGGCGCGCGGGTGAACTACGGTGAATCCAGCTATCGCACCGGTATTTCCTACCAGCCCACGGACGAAGCGCACTATTACCTGACCCTCAGCGATTCCTTCAATCCGACGGCTGATCTTTACCAGTTCACTTCCGCGACCGTCACCTATCCGGCGGAACGCAGCAAGTCACTGGAACTGGGGGCGAAGTGGGAATTGCTCGATGGTGATCTCTCCTTGCGCACCTCGCTGTATCGCGCCGAAAAGAACTGGGAGCGCAACACCGATGTGGAGTCCGGCCAGTTTGTCAGCATCCTGACGCGCCGCCGCCATACCAACGGTATCGAGCTGGAGGCCGCAGGGCGCCTGACCCGGCGCTGGGAAGTATTTGCCGGGCTGGCCCTGATGCACTCGGTCATCGACCAGCAGGCCCCAGGCCGTACGCCACAGTATGTGGGCATGAATCCGCGCAACACACCGTCCTATACTTTCAACCTGTGGTCCACTTATCAGTTCAACGAGGCGTGGAAGGCGGGCATGGGTGTCGAGGGCATGGGCAATCGCCTGGCCTATGGCCTTGGTACCAATCCGGGCACAACCGTGGTCCCCAATGCCGTGCCCGGCTATGATCGATGGGATGCCATGCTGTCGTACGAGCACCAGCAGTACACCGTGAAGCTCAATGTGATGAACCTTTTCGACCGCCGTTACTATGCTTCGATCTACGAGAACGGTGGATTCTCGGTGCCGGGCACGGCGCGCACCGTGCAGCTGAGCCTCAACTGGAAATTCAGATAAGGAAAGCCATCATGCTGTTGCGTATCCCTGAAGCCCTCTCTCCGGCCGAACTGCAACGGGTGCGCGATCTGGTGGAAAACGCCGACTGGGTGGATGGCAGTGTCACTGCCGGCACCCAGTCGGCTCAGGTCAAGAATAACCGGCAGTTGCCCGAAGACGGCGAGGCCGCGCGTGAGGCACGAACCCTGGTGCTGGATGCGTTGTCCCGTAGCGTGCTGTTCTTTTCCTCAGCCCTGCCCCGCAGGATTTATCCACCCCTGTTCAATCGCTATGGTGGTGCCAGCAACGCTTTCGGCAATCATATCGACAATGCGGTACGCACCCACCGGGCCTCCGGCAATCATGTGCGTACTGATCTTTCCTGCACGCTTTTCCTGACCGATCCCGGCGCATACGAGGGTGGCGAACTGGTGATCGAGGACACCTTCGGCCAGCAGGCCGTGAAGCTCGCGGCGGGCGACATGATCCTCTATCCCTCATCCAGCGTACACCGCGTCGAACCGGTGACGCGCGGGGAACGTTTCGCCTCCTTTTTCTGGATCGAGAGCATGGTGCGGGAGGACGAGCGGCGCAGGCTGCTGTTCGACCTCGACATGAGCATCATGTCCCTGCGCCAGCGCACCGCGGGACGGGAGGACGACCCCGAAGTGGTGCGCCTCACCGGCTGCTATCACAACCTGATGCGCATGTGGGCCAGCACCTGAATCTGCTGCACCGCCGTTGCCACTCTCACATGCGGCTGGCGATCTGGAAGAAAACGAAGCTGGCGAACCACGCCAGGGCCAGCGGCCAGGCAACGGCGAAGGCGGTATAGCGCAGGCTGCGGGATTCGCTGCGCAGCGTGGCGATGGTGGACAGGCAGGGGGTATAGATCAGGCAGAACAGCATGAAGCTGTAGGCCTGGATCCAGTTCAGGCTATGGGCAATCTGGCTGGTGAGGGCATCTCCGTTCAGGCCATAGATCACGGCCAGGGCGCCGATCACCACTTCCTTGGCGACGAAGCCGAAGATCAGCGCCACTGTCAGCTTCTCGTCGATGCCCAGGGGCCCCAGGACGGGCTGCATGACGTGGCCGATCATGCCGGCATAGCTGGCGGGCCCGGCCGGGGCAACGCCGGCGGGCAGATGGGTGAGCAGCCAGACCAGCACGACACCGGCGATGATGATCTTGCTGGCGCGAACCAGGAAATGTCGTACCTCCATCCAGCCCCGGGCCCAGATCTGGCGCAGGGTGGGCAGGCGGTAGGGCGGCAGTTCGATGACAAACGGCTCTTCGGAGCGGAAAGCCCGGCGCCCCTTGAAGAGCAATGCGGTGAGAAAGGCCAGGGTAAAGCTCATCAGGTAGAGCGACATCAGCACCCAGGGTGCCTGCCAGGGGGTGAACAGGGCGGCGATGATGAAAAGAAAGACCTGAAGCCGCGCCGAGCACAGGGAGAAGGGAATCACCAGCATGGAGAGCAGCCGCAGCGCCCGGCTGCGCATGACCCGCGTCCCCATGAGTGCGGGCACATTGCAGCCAAAGCCCATCAGCAGCATGACGAAGCTGCGGCCATCGAGGCCGAGCCGGGCCATCAGGGCATCCATCAGATAGGCGGCGCGGGAAAGATAGCCGGAATCCTCCACCAGGGCCATGAAGAGGAAAAACAGCACGATCACAGGGACGAAGACGGCGACCGTGGTAATGCCGCCGTAGAGACCTTCGATCAGGAAGCCCCGCAGCAGATCGGGGGCGGGCGCCAGGGCCGGCTCCAGCACATGGGTGCTGAAGGCGTCAAAAAGGAACTGCATGCCATTCTGGAGGGGTTCGCCGAGCCAGAACACTCCGGCGAAAACACCCAGCATGGTGAGGAAGAACAGGGGCAGACCCAGCACGTTGTGCATGGCCAGCCGGTCGAGCCGGTCGGTCAGCCGTTCCGGCAGCACCAGGGGAGCCCGCATGGTCTGTGCGGCGAGTGCGGCGGCGCGCTGTTCGATGCGATCATCCTCGGCCAGGCGCAGAATCGCGGTACCGGGACGGGCGTTACCGCCGGTCAGGAGCGTATGGGCCATCGTCTGCCCCATGGCCTGTCGTCCTTCACCATACTTGGCGCTGATGGCCACGACCGGCAATTCGATCTCGGCGCCGAGCTTTCCGCAATCGATGGAAAGCCCCAGGCTGCGGGCCTCGTCGATCATGTTGACGAGCAGCACGGCGGGAATGCCCAGCTCCGCCAGTTGCAGGGCCAGCACCAGTTGCCGTTCCAGTTGCACGCCGTTGACCAGGATGAGGAGCAGGTCGATGGACTGCTCTTCGAGAAAGTGGCGTACTACCCGTTCGTCATCCGAGTAGCCGTGCAGATCGTAGATGCCGGGAAGATCCACCAGTTCGGCGATGGCGCCACCCACGGGAATTTTCGCGGCCAGCAGGTCCACGGTGATCCCCGGCCAGTTGCCTACCCGGGCCGATCCGCCGGTCAGGCGGTTGAATAGCGTGGACTTGCCTGTATTGGGCATGCCCAGAAGGGCAATGCGTTTCACGTCAGCCTGAGTTCGATGCAGTGGGCATCGCGGTGGCGGATGATGATGTCGGTGCTGTCGATGCGGACATGGAGCGGGCCGCGGAAAGCGGCCTGACGAATCAGCCGCACCCGCTTGCCGGCACGGAATCCCATGGCGTGGAGCCGGTGCTGGAGCGCTTCTCCGACATGGATTGCACAGACCGAGGCGATTTGACCGGGAACGAGGGAAGTGAGCGGGAGAGTCATGGGGTGAATCTGAGAATGGTTCTCATTATTCACCATCCCGGGTGGCTTGGCAATGACAATCGTTGACACATATTTTGGATCGCCCGGCTGGTGGGGAGGGAAGTCCCTGCACGCGTTTCCGCAACGGGCGCAAATTCAGGTGCGGCCTTTCCCGTGGCGGCGCCAGGCGGGGATCAGGGAGAGTAGCGCCAGCGTCCACGCAGTCATGTTGCCCGCACGCGCATACGGGGTTTGCCCGCTCCAGGCCCGGACCGATACGGTCAGCGCGTCCGTGGTGAAGGGCGGCAGGGCGGCGGCAATCGTGCCGTCGGGATTGATCGAGGCGGTCATGCCCGTATTGGTGGCGCGCAGCATCGGACGGCCGGTTTCCAGGGCGCGGATACGGGCGATCTGCAGGTGTTGCGGCTGGGCCAGGGAGTGACCGAACCATGCGGTGTTGGAGAGATTCACCAGTACCCCGGCATCGCCCAGAGTGGCGATGATTTCTTCGCCGAACAGATCTTCGTAGCAGATGTTCGGCATCAGGCGCAGGCCGGCCAGTGTCAGCGGCGGCTGCCACGCAGCGCCGGCCTCGAAATCGGCCATGGGGATGCGCACCAGGGTGAAGAACCAGGCAAAGCCCGGCGGGACGAATTCGCCAAAAGGCACCAGATGGTGTTTGGCGTAGAACTGGGGCACACCATTGCCGAGGCCGATGGCGGCGTTGCGGTAGCCCTGTCCGTATTCTTGCGGTGCGCCCAGCAGCAGTTCTCCCTGACCACGCAGCAAGGCCAGATAGCTCGGGGAGATATGGTCGAACAGCAGTGGTATTGCGGTTTCCGGCAGCACGGTGAGCCGGGCCGGATGACTGCGGGCGAGATCTGCGTAGGTGCGCAGCGAGCGTTCCAGTTGCCCGGGTTCCCATTTCAGGCTTTGCGGAATGTTACCCTGAAGCAGACTGACGGAAACCGGTGCTCCCTCGGGAGTGGTCCAGCTCACGCCACGCAATCCGATTCCGGCTGCGATCAGCAGCGCCAGCAGGACGAGAGGTTTCGCTTTCCGGCCACCCAGGCCGGGCAGGGCCGCGCACAGGGTGACGAGAAAGCCGGCGCCGTAGCTGCCTACCAGCGGCACAAATCCCGCCAGGGGGCTGGGCGGGGTTTGTGTGTAGCCCAGCGAGAGCCAGGGGAAGCCGGAGAACAGCCAGCCGCGCAGCCCTTCAGCCAGGGTCCACAGGCCGGCGAAGAGCAGGGCATCGGGCAGCGGCGCGCCGCTGCGCCAGCGTCGCCAGAGAAAGCCGGCAAGAGCGGGAAAGAGCGCGAGGTAGACGCAGAGCAGTGCCGTGGCGGAAATGGCGATGGGCGCAGCCATGCCACCCACATCGTGCATGCTCACATAGACCCAGGAGACCCCGGCGAGAAAGAGTCCGAGGCCGAAGGCAAATCCGGTGAGGGGTGCCGTTTGCGGTGTGTGCTGCCATTCCGAGGCAAGCAGTGCGAGGGTCAGGACGGGGAGGGGAAACAATCCGAACGGGGCAAAGCCTGCGACTGTGACGATTCCCAGCAACAGGGCCGGGATGACCGGTTTGAGCTGCGGGAGGAGCGTCATTCCCACCAGGGATAGAAGGAGGGCAGGGCGGATGCGGTGGAATCGAACCGCGGGCTGCGCTTTTCGAGAAAGGCAGCCACACCTTCCCGGCCATCGCCGATGCTGGAGTAGAACATGGCCAGGGATTCGATGCGGTGGGCTTCCAGGGGCGAAGGCAAGGCAGGATTGCGCCGCATCATCTGCCGGGTCAGTGCGATGGCGGCGGGGGAGCGTCCATCGATGATGCGATGCGCCAGGGCATGGGCTTCGGCCAGCAAGGACTCGGTGTCGTCGTGGATCGATCGCAGCAGGCCGGCCTGCTGCGCGGTTTCGGCGCTGATGATGTCGGCCGTCAGCGCCCATTCCAGAGCGGTCTGGGAGCCGACCAGGCGGGGCAGGAACCAGCTCGAGCAGGCTTCGGGGACGATGCCCAGCCTGCCGAAGACAAAACCGATGCGGGCGGTGCGGCTGGCGAGACGGAAATCCATGGCCAGGGTCATGGTGGCGCCGATCCCCACGGCGGGGCCATTGATGGCGGCGATCACGGGCTTGCGGCAATCGTGGATGGCCAGGGTGACGCGACCGCCGGTATCGCGTACCCCGTCGCGGATGGCCGGGTCATCGATCCGTGCGTGCATGTCCTCCAGGGTGGGATGCTGGGTTTCATCCAGACCGAAAACATTGCCGGGCTGCCCATCCTCCCGCGCCAGTTCCATACCGGCGCAGAAGGCGCGCCCGGCGCCGGTCACCACCACGGCGCCGACCGCATCATCGTTGCCGACCTGACGGAAGAAGGCCTCCAGTTCGTGGGCCATTTCCACGGTAAATGCGTTGAGATGCGCAGGCCGGTTCAGGTGCAGGGTCAGCACCCGGTTTTCGAGATGAGTGCTCAGGGTGTTGTACATGGGCGCTGCCGGGGGCTCTTCGTGAGCTTTGCGAAACCGGCCGGATGCCGGGAATGCCAGTGCCGAAGCCGTGTGCCGGGAGCCTTGCGCCGGCTCCGCTCACCCATGCTCCGCATTATCCGGCGGCGTCCAGGGGCAGGGTGCGCTGTTTGTCGACCAGCAGGGTATGCACCCGTCGGCTGTCGGCGCGCAGCACGGTCAGGCGCAGATTGCCCAGCATCACCGTTTCGTGGCGCTTGGGCAGGCGGCCCAGCTGCTTGATGACGAGGCCGCCGATCGTGTCGGCCTCGTCGGTCGCAAGATGGGTGCTGAAGGCGGTATTGAAATCGTCCACTTCGGTGGTGGCCTTGACGCGGAAACGGCCGGTGTTGTCGATGACGATGTTGTCGGCGGTTTCGTCGAAATCGTATTCGTCCTCGATGTCTCCCACGATCTGCTCGATCACATCCTCGATGGTGACCAGCCCGGCGACGCCGCCGTACTCGTCCACCACGATGGCCATGTGATTACGGCTGGCGCGGAATTCCCGCAGCAGCACGTTGAGACGCTTGGATTCGGGGATATACACCGCAGGACGCAGGGTATCGCGCAGGTCGAATTCCTTGTCGGAGAAACAGCGCAGGAGATCCTTGGCAAGGAGGATGCCGACCACGTCGTCCTTGTTCTCGCCGATGGCGGGGAAGCGGGAATGGGTGGCTTCCACGGCGAAAGCCACGATCTTCTCGGGAGGATCGTCGATATCGACGACATCCATCTGCGCGCGGGGCACCATGACGTCGCGCACGGTGGTGTCGGAAACGGAAAGCACGCCCTCCATCATGGACAGGGCATCGCTATCGAGCAGATTGCGCTCGAAGGCGCTGTGCAGCAGGTCAAGCAGTTGCGAGCGATCTTCCGGTTCCCGCATCAGCAGGGCGGAGAGGCGTTCGATCAGGCGGGGTCGACTACTGGGAGGTTCCATTTCAGGCGGGGTCAGGCGTAGGGGTCGGGATAGCCGAGCCGGGCCAGGATGTCGCGTTCCTTCTGTTCCATCACTGCCGCGTCCTCGCTGCCGGTCTCGTGGTCGTATCCCTGTAAATGCAGCATACCATGCACGATCAGGTGGGCGAAGTGCGCGTCTGCCGGCTTGCCCTGTTCGGCGGCTTCCTTCAGTACCACGGGCAGGCAGATCACCAGGTCACCGAGGATGGCCGGCTCGTGCTCGTAAGGAAAGGAGAGGACATTGGTGGCGTAATCCTTGCCGCGGTAGTCACGATTGAGGTCGCGTCCTTCCCCGGCGTCTACGAAACGCACGGTGATCCGGGCGGGACTCTCGCAGCATGCCTGTACCCAGCGCCGTATCCGGGGCCGGGAGGGCAGGGCGGCGCTGTGACAGACATATTGCACGGAAAGACTCAGGGGATGCCGGGGCGGGGCGGGCATCCTCGTCATGAGGCGTTATGGCCGGCTTTTTTCTCCTCACGCTCGATCGCCGCAGCCTCGTAGGCGGAGACGATGCGCGCCACCAGGGGGTGACGCACCACGTCCGAGGCATCGAAGTCGGTGAAGGCGATGCCTCGCACCCGGGAGAGGATGGCGCGGGCCTCGACGAGGCCGGATCTCTGGCCGCGGGGCAGGTCCACCTGGGTCACGTCACCGGTGACCACGGCCTTGGCTCCGATGCCGATACGGGTGAGGAACATTTTCATCTGCTCGGGCGTGGTGTTCTGTGCTTCGTCGAGGATGATGAAGGCGTGGTTCAGGGTGCGGCCACGCATATAGGCCAGGGGTGCGATCTCGATGCTGCCCTTTTCGAACAGGCGCCCCACCTTGTCGTGCCCCATCAGATCGTAGAGTGCGTCGTAGAGCGGACGCAGGTAGGGATCGACCTTCTGCGCCAGATCGCCGGGCAGGAAACCGAGGCGTTCGCCGGCCTCGACCGCGGGACGGGTAAGGACGATGCGTTCCACCTGGTCGCGCTCGAAGGCGTCCACCGCACAGGCGACGGCCAGGTAGGTCTTGCCGGTGCCTGCCGGGCCGACACCGAAAGTGATGTCGTGATCCTGGATCTGTTGCAGGTACTCCACCTGATGCGGCGTGCGACCATGGAGATCCCCCTTGCGCGTGAGCAGGCCGGCGGTAGGCTGGATACCGGGGCGCTCGACGTGGCTTCGTGCGAGTTCGATCAGGCCGAGTTGCAGTTCGTCGATCGACAGCGGCTGGCTGGCGTGGGCATAAAAATGACGCAGGGCATCGGCGGCCCGGCGTGCCTGCGTGGGTTCGCCACTGATGCGGCAGTGCTCGCCACGCCGGGCGATGGCGATGTCGAAAGCGGCTTCGATCTGGCGCAGATTCTCGTCGAGAGGACCGCACAGGTTTTGCAGCCGTGCATTGTCAGTCGGTGTCAGGCGCAGGTTCAGTGTCTGGGAGGGCAAGGGTGGAATGATTATGGAAAAACATGCGGGACACTATCCGTGTGTCCAGGTAAGCCAATCGATCCGGGTACTGCGAAAGGCTGCACCACCCGGCTTCGTGGCCTGGCCGATCAATCTTTTTTCGGTGTGTCCTGTCCGGGAGCGGCCTGTCTGGAGGGCTCCAGATCGGCAACCTTGCAGCCCTTGTTGATGAACAGTCCGCTCAGATGTTCCTTGCGGGCCTTGGCATCACCCAGCCGTTCGGCGGATTCCTTCTCCTTGCTGTCTGCCACACCTTTCGCGACCTTACCGAACAGCCCGATGAAGGGTGCGGCCTGTGCCAGTCCCATCGCGGCGCCGTAGGATCCCGAGGCGGCCGCGGCCTGTACCGCAAGCCCGGTGGAGGATTGTGCGACATCCGCCGCGGTGGCTGTAGTCGAACTGCCATCACGCGTGTCACGGGCCACGCCCATGATCTTGTTCATCTCGCCGATTTCCTTGTAGATGTCGGGGCAGCTGAGATCGTTGTCGGTGAGTTTTATCCGTTCGATCGGCTCGGCCAATGCCAAAGGAGCCAGGGTGATGGCTACAAGTGAGGAGAGAGCGGCGATGGCAGCAGAAAATCTCATGAAAATCTCCGGTTATCGAGTTATGAATCCTGGATAGTAGTGCGGATCAGCGATCCCTGCCAAGCCCTGTCGGGGCCGGGTGGATTTCGCCGCGCAGGCTGTGCGGCAGGGCGGCGGTGATGGTCACATCGATAAAGCTGCCAATCAGAGACGCCGGGCCGGGGAAATTCACCACCCGGTTGTTGTCGGTGCGGCCGGCCAGTTCGCTGGCATCCTTTTTCGCATGGCCTTCCACCAGCACACGTTGTACCGTACCCACCATGGCCTGGGAAATCTCCAGTGCCCGGGACTCGATGCGACGCTGGACCCGGATCAGGCGCCCGGTCTTGACCGCCTCCGGCGTGTCGTCCGCCATGTCGGCGGCGGGGGTGCCGGGGCGGGGGCTGTAGATGAAGAAGTAGCTGTTGTCGAAACCGACGTCATCGATCAGTTTCAGGGTCTTCTCGAAATCGTCTTCGGTCTCGCCGGGAAAGCCCACGATGAAATCGGAGGAAAGCGAGATATCCGGGCGCACCGCACGCAGCTTGCGGATGATGGATTTGTATTCGAGACTGGTGTAGCCGCGTTTCATGGCGGCGAGGATGCGATCGGAGCCGGATTGCACGGGCAGATGCAGATGGGATACCAGCTTGGGCACCCGGGCATACATGTCGATCATGCGCTGGGTCATCTCCCGCGGATGGGAGGTGGTGAAGCGGATGCGTTCGATGCCGGGGATTTCGGCGATCGCCTCGATCAGGAAGGCCAGGTCGGCATCGCCATTCTCGTTCGTCTGCCCTTCCATTGCGCCCCGGTAGGCATTCACGTTCTGTCCCAGCAGGGTGACTTCCTTCACACCCTGGCGGGCCAGGGTCATGACTTCGGCCAGCACGTCATCCAGCGGGCGGGAGACTTCTTCTCCCCGGGTGTAGGGCACCACGCAGAAGGTGCAGTACTTGGAACAGCCCTCCATGATGGAGACAAAGGCGGACGCACCTTCCTTCCGTGCCGGCGGCAGGTGGTCGAATTTTTCGATTTCCGGAAAGCTGATGTCCACCTGGGCCTGGCCCGTGGCCCGCCGGGCGGCGATCATCTGCGGCAGGCGGTGCAGGGTCTGGGGACCGAACACCAGATCCACGAAGGGCGCGCGCTCGACGATGGCGGCACCCTCCTGACTGGCAACGCAGCCGCCCACGCCGATCACCAGGCCAGGGTTCTGCTGCTTGAGGTGCCGAACCCGGCCCAGATCGTGAAATACCTTCTCCTGCGCCTTCTCGCGCACCGAGCAGGTGTTGAAGAGGATGATGTCCGCCTCCTCGGGCGTGCCGCATTTGACCGCGTCTTCGCCAGCGGCGAGGACATCGGCCATCTTGTCGGAATCGTATTCGTTCATCTGGCAGCCAAAGGTGCGGATGAACACTTTCTTGGTCATGGTCGGAACGGAGCCTGGGTCGGAAGAGTGATTATAAATGGGGCTGCAAGTGGGGCAGCACAGACGGCAACATCAGCACCGCATCCCGGTTGCTCCAGGAAAAGCATTGCGCCGCCGCCTTCTGCCAGGGCAGCCAGCACCAGCGCTGGTGTTCGCCGGGCGCCAGGACGACAGCCGTATCCGGCGGTACACAGAGGCTGAAAACATGCTCGGTGTTGGCACCCACGCCGGATGCGTAACGATGGCGCCATTCGGGGCGGATCGGATAGCGGTTGCGCAGCCGCCAGGCATGCAGGCTGTCCGGCGCGGCGCGGATGCCGGTTTCCTCGGCGACTTCACGCAGGGCGGTGCTGAGCAGATCCTCATTGCCCTCGCGGCTGCCGGTGACCGACTGCCACAGGCCGGCACTACCGGCCCGTTCCAGCAGGAGGACATCGAGCGCGGCAGTATGCACCACGACCAGAACCGAAACGGGTTGCTTGACGCTCACGCCAGATCGGGCAGCGACGCAATGCCGTCGGCCTGCATGTTCACCAGGCACCAGAAGGGGATGCCCTGTTCACACCAGATCCGGGCGGCTTCCGCAAAAATATCCAGGCTGGTGGCGAAATCCTCCCCGGCCAGGCCGTGAATGCCATCACAGTGATCGAGCAGCACCAGATAACCTTCGGCCGGACACCAGTGCAGGTCGGCCAGACAGTCGAGCAGTGCGTCGTAGTTGATGCCGAACCATGCGGGGAAGGCCATGACCCTGGCAATGGTGCCGAGCATCTCCGCCTTGTTGTGCGCATGGGCGAGGCCAACCTCGAATACCGTCATGCCATTGGCCTGTGCGGCCGTGACCAGATCGCCCCGGGCACCCGCTGGCAAATGAAAAACGCCGGCGGCATCGGCCCGGCTCAGCAGGGTCTGGTAATTCATGGATGGATCAGCAAGAGGCTTTGGTAGTGATCGGGGCTGTAGTAACGCTCGCCTTCCGCGCCGGTGACAATCCGGCGTGCGCCCCGGTCATGCGCACGCGGTGTCGGCACCGTGTATTCGTGATAGTAGCCCCGTGAGTGAAACGGAAGATGTTTTTCGTAGTTGCCGAACACCATCCCGTCCCTGCGGTAAGGGAAAGGTCCACCACGATTGATGAGGGCGAGGGTTGCCCGGGCTTCCGGCGGGAGGTCGCGGGTTGCGATTTCGGGAGGCAGCCCCCGCGCAAGGCCAATCCCCAGACACAGGGTCAGCAGTGCGGCGAGGACAAGACGCATCACGCTCAGGCCTTGCCGGCCTCCACCGGGGTTTCGGCTTTCTGCCGCAGGCGGATATGAAGTTCGCGCAACTGCTTTTCATCCACTCCGGAGGGGGCATCGGTGAGCAGGCACTGGGCACGCTGGGTCTTGGGGAAGGCGATCACGTCGCGGATGGATTCGGCACCGGTCATCATGGTGACGATGCGATCGAGGCCGAAGGCCAGGCCGCCATGGGGCGGTGCGCCGTAGCGCAGCGCGTCGAGCAGGAAGCCGAACTTGAGGCGTTGCTCTTCCTCGTGGATGCCCAGGGCCTCGAACACCTTGGCCTGCACTTCGGCCTTGTGGATACGCACCGAACCGCCACCGATCTCCCAGCCGTTGAGAGCCAGATCGTAGGCCTTGGCCAGACACTTGCCCGGATCGGTCTGGAGGAATTCCTCATGACCATCCTTGGGGCTGGTGAAAGGATGGTGGCAGGCGGTCCAGCGCTTATCCTCCCCGTCGTACTCGAACATGGGAAAGTCCACCACCCAGAGCGGCTCCCAGGCCTTGCCGTTGAGATAGTTCTTCTCATGGCCAATCTTGATACGCAGGGCGCCGAGGGCGTCATTGACCACCTTGGTCTGGTCGGCGCCAAAGAAGATCAGGTCGCCGTTCTGCGCGCCGGTACGCTCCATGATGGTCTTCAGGGCCTGTTCGTGGAGGTTCTTGACGATGGGCGATTGCAGGCCGGTTTCGTTGAGCTGGGTGACATCGTTCACCTTGATGTAGGCCAGCCCCTTGGCACCGTAGATCTTGACGAATTCGGTATAGCCATCGATCTCGCCGCGGGAGAGGCTGGCGCCGCCGGGGATGCGCAGAGTGGCGACGCGGCCGCCGCTGGTGGCGGGACCGGAGAAGACCTTGAAGGCCACGTCGGCGACCGCATCGGTGACATCGGTGAGTTCGAGGGTCACGCGCAGGTCGGGCTTGTCGGAGCCGAAGCGGCGCATGGCTTCGGCGTAGGCCATGCGCGGAAAGGGTCGGGGCAGATCCACGTCGAGAGCATCCTTGAATACGGTGCGGATCATCTCCTCCATCAGCGCGGTGATGGAAGCTTCGTCCATGAAGGAGGTTTCGATATCGACCTGGGTGAATTCGGGCTGGCGGTCGGCGCGCAGATCCTCGTCGCGGAAGCACTTGGTGATCTGGTAGTAGCGGTCGTAGCCGGCCACCATCAGCAGCTGCTTGAAAAGCTGGGGTGACTGGGGCAGGGCGAAGAACTGCCCCGGGTGAACGCGGGAGGGCACCAGATAGTCACGTGCGCCTTCCGGCGTGCTCTTGGTGAGCATCGGGGTTTCCACGTCGATGAAACCGGCATCGTCGAGAAAGCGGCGGAAGGCACGGGCCACCTTGTAGCGCAGGGTCAGGTTCTTCACCATCTGCGGGCGACGCAGATCCACCACGCGATGAGTCAGGCGCACGTTTTCGGAGAGGTTCTCGTCATCGAGCTGGAAGGGCGGGGTGATGGCGGGATTGAGCACTTCCAGTT
Organism: Pseudomonadota bacterium; assembly: GCA_018241695.1. GTDB lineage: Bacteria > Pseudomonadota > Gammaproteobacteria > Burkholderiales > Rhodocyclaceae > Denitratisoma. The sequence continues at coordinate 403,445 of JAFEDH010000004.1, forward strand.
CATGGCACAGCACCTCGATCTCGCCCGAAGCCAGGTTGGCATTTTCGGTCCCGGCGGGCCGGCGCCGCACCTTGCCGGTAACGCGCAGGACAAATTCGCCACGTACGGATTCGGCGGTGGCGAACATGTCGGCACGATCGGGATCGCACACCACCTGAGCCAGACCTTCACGGTCACGCAGGTCGATGAAGATGACCCCGCCATGGTCGCGGCGGCGATGGGCCCAGCCGCAGAGGGTGACGATCTGGTCGGTCAGGCCGGCATCGAGCTGGCCGCAATAATGGGTACGCATTTAGGATTCCGCTATCACAGATTGGAAGTGCCTGACCCCGGGTGGGTGGCCAGGTAAGGGTTATTCGTTCCTGGCCCGGGTCCGGGAGCCGTGCACCGGGGCTGTCACCGGCGCGACGACTCCCATGGAAACGATGTACTTGAGCGCATCGTCTACCGTCATGTCGAGCTCGACGGTGTCCCGCTTCGGGACGAAAAAGAAAAATCCGTTCACCGGGCTGGGTGTGGTGGGGATGAAAACCCCCACATGTTCTTCATCGAGCCGGCCGGATACGTCCCGTGCCGGCGTACTGGTCTGGAATGCGACCGACCATGCCTGGGGGTGCGGGTAGCGCACCAGCAGCACCTTGCGAAAGGCTTCGCCATTGCCGGAAAACAGGGTGTCACTGACCTGCTTGACGCTGTAGTAGATGGATTTCACTACCGGGATGCGGGCCAGGAGGCTTTCCCAGAACCGCACCAGCCGCTGGCCGACGATGTTGGTGGTGATGAGGCCGGTCAGCACCACCACCAGCAGAGTGAGCAGCACACCCAGTCCGGGCACGTAGAATCCCAGCAGCTCCTCCGGTCGCAGATGGGCCGGCAGCAGCAGCAGGGACTGATCCATGGTACGCACGATCAGGGTCAGCACCCAGACCGTGATGGCGACCGGGATCCAGATCAGCAATCCGGTGACGAAATATTTTTTCAAGGGATCACGTCAGTTGCAGGACGGGGCCGGGCAGGCGCCGGCGCCACCCTGGCAGGGCGGGGATTCGGTGGATTGTTGTGCGGGCTGGGCAGGCTTGTCGGCCGGCTCGGATTGCGCCGCCGCAGCGGCTGGCGTACCGCCCTTGAAGTCCGTGGCATACCAGCCGCTGCCCTTGAGCTGGAAGCCGGGTGCGGTGAGCTGCTTTTTGAAATTTTCGTTGTTGCAGGCAGGACAGAGGGTGAGCGGCGCGGCGCTCATTTTCTGCATGACATCCTGTTGATGGCCGCAACTGCTGCAGCGATAGGCGTAGATCGGCATATTCGCCCCGCGAAAAAGGCGCAATTATAGCGTAAGGGATTCAGTCAAAAGGGCTTTCGCCCCGATGACGCGGGCAATCTCCTGGCGCCCGGAAGGGTCGGCTCAGAGATTGTGACCCAGATAGGCCCGGGTCAGAGGCTGTCCCCAGAACAGGGCAATGACGCCGGCCGCCGCCAGATACGGGCCGAAGGGGATGGGAACGTTGCGCCCATGCCGGGCCAGAATCATGAGCAGAAGGCCGGCCACGGCGCCGACGAATGATGACAGAAGGATGACCAGTGGCAGCATCTGCCAGCCCAGCCAGGCGCCAATCGCGCCAAGCAGCTTGAAGTCGCCATACCCCATGCCTTCCTTGCCGGTGAGCAGCTTGAAGGCCCAGTACACCAGCCAAAGAGAGAGGTAGCCGGCCATGGCGCCGATCACGGCGCTGGGCAGGCCGGTGTAGGTACCACCCAGGTTGATCAGCAGACCCGCCCAGAGCAGGGGCAGCGTGATGTCGTCGGGGAGGAGCTGGGTATCGATGTCGATGAAGGCCAGGGCCACGGCAGCGGCGCAGAAAAGCATGGCCCCCAGTCCGGCGATACCCGGCCCCAGGCGCCAGGCACAGAAAGCGAAAAGGGTTCCGGTCAGCACTTCTACCAGGGGGTAGCGGATACCGATGGGCGCCTTGCAGGCCCTGCACTTGCCTCCCAGAGCCAGCCAGCTCAAAAGGGGGATGTTTTCCAGCGCGGTGATGCCATGGTTGCAATGGGGACAGCGGGAGCCGGGGGTGGCGAGATTGAAGGCCGCTGCGACGGGGATTTCTTCGCCACGCAGCTCGGCGCACTGCGCGGCCCAGTCGCGCTCCATCATGCGTGGCAGGCGGTGGATGACGACATTGAGGAAGCTGCCCACAACCAGACCGAGGACGCCGCCAAAGGCGACGACCAGCAGGGGATCGGCCACCATGGGCTAGCCAACTACCGAGCCGAGCTTGAAGATGGGCAGGTAGAGTGCGACCACCAGACCGCCGATGACCACACCCAGCACGGCCATGATCATCGGCTCCATGAGGCTGGCGAGGGCTTCGACGGCATCATCCACTTCCGCCTCGAAAAAGTCCGCGACCTTGCTCAGCATGCTGTCGAGCTGGCCCGATTCTTCTCCGATGGCCACCATTTGCAGGACCATGGAGGGGAACACGTTGGAATTTTGCATGGCTACGGTCAGACTGGTGCCGGTGGACACCTCGCCCTGGATCTGCTTGGTGGCGGAGGAGTAGACATAGTTGCCGGAGGCTCCGCCCACCGAATCCAGTGCTTCCACCAGAGGGACGCCGGCAGCGAACATGGTGGACAAGGTCCGGGTCCAGCGGGCGATCGTCGATTTGGTGATGACATCACCGAATACCGGCAGTTTGAGCGAGAGACGGTCCACGGCGATCTGCATCGGCCGGGAGCGCTTGTAGGCGAAGAGCAGGCCGTAGATGCCACCCCCCAGGCCACCGAACACGATGTACCAGTAGCCGACGAAAAAATCGGACAGGGTGATGACGACCATGGTGGGGGCCGGCAGATCGGCGCCGAAGCTGGAGAACACCGATTTGAACTGTGGAATCACGAAAATCATGATCACCGCCACCACGATGATCATGACCACGATCACCGAGATGGGGTAGAACAGGGCGCCCTTGATCTTGCTCTTGATCGCCTGGATCTTTTCCTTGTAGGTCGCCAGGCGATCGAGCAGGGATTCCAGGATCCCGGCCTGTTCACCGGCCTGGACCAGGTTGCAGAACAGGGCGTCGAAATAGAGCGGGTATTTGCGAAACGCCTGCGCCAGGCTGGAGCCGGTTTCCACCTCGGTCTTGATGTCCATCAGCAGCTTGGTGACCGCGGCATTGCTCGAGCCCTTGCCCACGATGTCGAAGGACTGCAGCAGGGGTACCCCTGCCTTCATCATGGTGGCCAGCTGACGGGTGAAGAGCGTGATGTCCTTGTCGGTGATCTTGCCACCGCCGCGCGCGGACCGTTTCTTGATCTTGGTGACCAGGATGCCCTGGCGGCGCAGTGTGGTCTGGATGACGGCCGGACCACTGGCACGCATTTCGCCGCGAACGACCTTGCCGGTCTTGTCTTTGCCCTCCCAGGCGAAGTTTTTTAGCGATTCTTTACTGTCTTTCGCCCCGGTGGCCATGGCTGACGCTCTCCCGACTAGCAGTTCCGGTTATATGCCCAAAATTTTCGGATATCCGGCGACTGACTGCGTGTCCCTGATACCCGGCGGGTTCTCGGCTTGCGCGAGAGTTCCGCGGCAGCGGCGGAACCGGGGCCGATACTACCAGATGGTAACGTCTTAGCCATCGTCGTCTGCCCTGCTGGAAGGGGCCGGACGATACAGGCGCACCATGCGGACCGAGCGGTCCTGGGTCTGGACAATTTCCATGGTCACATCGCCAATCCGGGTGCTGACGCCAGATTCGGGAATATCCTCGAAATGCTCCAGGATGAGGCCGTTGAGGGTTTTGGGGCCTTCGAGGGGAAGATCCAGCCCCAGGTCGCGGTTCAGTTCTCGCAACGAGCAACCCCCTTCCACCAGTGCCGTCCCACTGGCATCCCAGCTCAGTCGCTGTGTGTTGCCCGGCATGCCGGTGGTGAACTGGCCGACGATTTCCTCGATGATGTCCTCCAGTGTCAGCAAGCCGAGGATTTCGCCGTATTCATCCACGACCAGTCCCATGCGTTGACGGTTTTCCTTGAAGAACTGGAGCTGCGCGTAAATGCGGGTACCGGCGGGAATGTAATAGGGTTCGACGAGCAGTTCGCGCAGGGTTTCCCGATCCCACTCGCCCTTGAGTGACTGCACCAGCAGCCGGCGCTGGTGGAGGATGCCGATCACGTTGCCCGGATCGTCCTCATACACCGGTATCCGGGTGTGGTAGCCGGTAGCCAGTTGCTGGCGTATGTCTTCCAGCGGGGCATGCAGATCCACGGCCTCGATATTCCGGCGCGGAATCATGGCGTCGACCACGGTGATGTGCTCCAGATCGAACAGATTGCCCAGAATGGTGCGATGCTGAGCCGGGATGCTGTGGGCGGATTCCAGCACGGTACGCAACTCGTCGGAGGACAGCGCGTGACTGTCTTCCCCGGAGCGATGCAGGCCGGTGATGCGCAACAGGCCGCTGACAAAAATATTGACGAAGGAAATCACCGGCGAGGTGACCATCATGATCGGTATCAGCAGGTAGGAAAATACCAGGCTCATCCGGTCCGCATGGTTGGCGGCAACAACCTTGGGTGTGATTTCGGAGAAGACCAGGATCAGCATGGAAACCGCCAGGGTGCCCGCGCCGAGAATCCACTCCGCTTCGCCAAAAAGCTCCACCGTGATCAGCCCGGCCAGGGTGGCGCTGGCGGCATTGACCAGTGTGTTGCCGAGGAGGATGGTGCTGAGTAGCCGGTCGGTCTGGGCCAGGAGCTGCAACGCCAGACGGGCACCGCGGTGGCCATTCTGGGCCAGGGTGCGGAGGCGGTAGCGGTTGCTGGCCATCATGGCCGTTTCGGCGGCGGAAAAAAATCCGGACAGGGCCAGCAGCAAGGCGAGAATGCCAAGCTCGGTCGAAAGGGAAAGGTCGTCCAAGGAAGGGAGTCGTGGTTATGGTTGCCCGGCAGTATTCTCGTCCGGCGCGCGGGCTGTCAAGCAGGACGGTTGAGCAATACCTCGAGTACGAAGCGGGTGCCGACATAAGCCAGCAGCAGTGCGACGAACCCTGCCAGGGTCCAGCGCAGGGCGATGCGGCCGCGCCAGCCGCGGAAATGGCGACCCAGCAGCAGTGCGGCGAAAATCAGCCAGGAAAGCAGTGCGAATACCGTTTTGTGATCGAAGGCCAGAGCCTTGCCGAACAGAGCCTCGGAAAAAAAGATGCCCGAGAGCAACGTCAGGGTGAGCAGCGCGAAGGCGATATGGACCAGGCGGAACAGCAGGGATTCCATCGTCAGCAATGGGGGGAGTCCTGCCAGAAGGGGCGAGAGCCGTCCCTGGTGCAGGTGCTTTTCCGCCACGGCCATGAGCAGCGCATGGAGGGCGGCCAGGGTGAACAGGCTGTAGGCCAACATGGCCGTGAGCAGGTGCAGGCGGAAAGCGGGTGAATGGGCATTCACCAGCACATGTTGTTCCGGCACCAGGACCGGCAGCAGGCAGAACACCGCAGCCAGCGGCAGGGCCAGCATCTGCAGACCCTCCATGCGGGCATAGAAGCTTTCGATCCAGTAGAGCATCAGGGCGAGCCAGAACATGGCCGACAGTGCGATGGCGAAGCCGAAGTGCATGATGTCGCCGTCGAAGATGATGCTTTGCAGGGCCAGGGCGTGGGCGACCAGAGCGATCGCGAGCGCGACGCGCTCTGCCGGGCGCAGACCACGCCGCGGCTGTTCCAGTATGGGGCCGCGCCAGCGGGTCTGCCAGAAGTAGGCGCCCAGGCCGGCGTACAGGGCGGCGGAGAGGGCATGCAGTAAAATCAGAGACATTGCGCAAGTCTACCCCAACCCCTTTCGCGGCCCTGCCATGCTCGACAATCTTACCCAGCGCCTCGGGCGCGTCGTCAAAACTTTGCGCGGTCAGGCGCGCCTGACCGAAGACAACATCGCCGAGATGCTGCGGGAAATCCGCATGGCCCTGCTTGAGGCCGATGTGGCCCTGCCGGTGGTGAAGGACTTCATCTCCCGGGTCAGGGAACGGGCCGTGGGCCAGGAGGTGCTGTCTTCCCTGTCCCCGGGCCAGGCCCTGGTTGGCGTGGTGCATCGGGAACTGACCGAGCTGATGGGCGGCCAGAGCGCCGGCATCAATCTGGCCACCCAGCCACCGGCGGTGATTCTCATGGCCGGCCTGCAGGGCGCGGGCAAGACCACCACCACGGCCAAACTGGGCAAGTGGCTCAAGGAACGGCAGAAGAAAAAGGTGCTGGCGGTGAGTTGTGACGTGTATCGTCCGGCCGCCATCGAGCAGCTGAAAACCGTTGCGGGCCAGGCCGGTATCGATTTTTTCCCCTCCGAGACAGGCCAGAAACCGGCGGATATCGCCGCCGCCGCACTGGATCATGCCCGGCGTCATTACTACGATGTGCTGTTTGTTGACACCGCCGGCCGGCTGGCGATTGATGAGGCCATGATGGCCGAGATTCAGGCCCTGCACGCGCAGCTCGATCCGATCGAGTGCCTGTTCGTGGTGGATGCCATGCTGGGGCAGGATGCGGTGAATACCGCACGGGCTTTCAACGATGCCCTGCCGCTGACGGGCGTGATCCTGACCAAGCTCGATGGCGATTCACGCGGTGGCGCGGCGCTGTCGGTGCGGCAGGTGACGGGCAAACCGCTCAAGTTTGCCGGCGTGGGCGAGAAACTCACCGGCCTGGAGGAGTTTCATCCGGAACGCATGGCTTCACGCATTCTGGGGATGGGCGACATTCTCGGGTTGGTGGAGGAAGCCCAGCGCAGCGTCGATCAGGACAAGGCCAAGGAGTTTGCCCAGAAGCTCAAGTCTGGCAAGGGCTTCGATCTCAATGATTTCAAGGACCAGATCGCCCAGATGCGCAAGATGGGCGGCCTGGGCGGTCTGCTCGACAAGCTGCCGGCCCAGTTCGGCGCCCTGGCCCAGCAGGCCGGTGGCGCGGTGGAAGACAAGGCCATCCGCCGCGTCGAGGGCATCATCAACTCGATGACCCCCCAGGAGCGCAGCAAGCCGGAACTGATCAAGGCCTCGCGCAAGCGCCGGATTGCCACCGGCGCAGGCGTGCAGGTGCAGGAAGTCAATCGCCTGCTCAATCAGTTCGAGCAGACCCAGAAAATGATGAAGCAATTCTCTAAAGGCGGCATGGGCAAGATGATGCGCGCCATGAAGGGCATGATGCAGGGGATGCGCTGAAGACGCTGGTCAATACTGGATGATGGGAGCCTGGTGGGTCCAGCGCCGATCCTGCAGCATGCCGACCATGGCGTGTGCGCAATCGGCGAACGAGATTCTCGACAGACCGCTGAATTTTTCGTAGCCCAGCCGATATTTTTCCGTCCGTGGCCCCGGCACCATCCGTAGCGGGCGGATACCCGCCCATTCGATGTCCCGTGCGGCAAGCAGAAGTTCGAGCTGATGCTCCTTGTCGGAATGCCGATGCTCGAGAAAGGTTTCCGAATACCAGCGCACGAAGCGTGCGCCCGCACCGATCCTGTCTTGCGGCAGGAAGTTGCTGCCGCCCCCGCACCAGACCAACCGTTGAATCCGTCGCTCCCGCATCGCCTGGAGGATATGGCGGGTGGTATCGGTACATAAATCCCGTGGCGAGGTTCGCTCGTCGACGCCGATCGCAAACAGGATGGCGGCCGTGCCTTCGGGCAGGGCCAGGCGAACATCATCGGGATTCAAGGCATCCCCTTGCAGGATCGAGAGACGCGCATCCGGTGTGGCGCGCAGTTTTTGTGGGGTCCGCACCAGCACCGAGACCTCATGGCCTGCAGCGAGTGCCTGGTGCAGGCATTCACTGCCCAGATTGCCGGTGGCGCCGAAAATTGTGATTTTCATCAGACTCTACGGGGAATTCATGTGGTGTGCGAGCAGATGACGGGACGCCCGGATACGGGGCATTTCATCGCGTCGACTCGATGACACGGGGCCCCCATGACCATTGTTTTTCCCATGCGGCACGTACCATGTTCGGATATTCGGGCTGGCCCAGGCTGCCGTTGTAGCGGCCCAGGGCGCGGAACAGGTCGCCGTTTTCGATATCCAGATAGTGGCGCAGGATGGTGCAGCCGTAGCGCAGATTGGTGCGCATTTCGAAGAGATTGTCATCCGGGCGGCCGATGAGCTTCAGCCAGAAAGGCATGACCTGCATATAGCCGCGGGCGCCTGCACCGGAAACCGCGTATTTGCGAAAGCCGCTTTCCACTTGTACCAGACCCAGCACCAGCTGAGGGTCGAGACCGGCCCGGGTGGCCTCGTAATGGATGGAACGGAGAAAGTCGATACGGTAGTCGCGATCCGGCAGGCGCTTTTCCAGCCGGCGGGACATCTCGCTGAGCCAGTCCACTGCTTCCAGGGGATTTCTGAACGAGCTTTGTGGCGGGCGCTGGTCCGCGATCAGGCGTGACAGGGCGGCTTGCACACTGGCCGCCAGGGGTTCGTATTTCTGGGCACCGGCGTGGGCCGGGACGGTGATCAGGAGGATCGCGGAAAAGGCCAGCCACCCGAGCCAGGAAGCACGCCGCTTCACCACAGTGGCTCGGGCCGGCGACGATTCAGGAGCAACGTTTCCGGCGCCTGCCGGCGTTTTGTGAGTGCATTGCCGATCGTGACCCGATGCGGTCATTGACGGAGCAGGATGAATTTCACGGCATCGTTCCGGGGGATCAGCGTGGCTTCGGTATCGCGCCGGCCCTTGTATTCCAGCTGACCTTCCTTGAGCCCCCGTTCACCAACCACGATGCGGTGCGGAATCCCGATCAGTTCCCAGTCGGCGAACATTGAACCGGGGCGTTCGTCACGGTCATCGAGAATCGCATCCACGCCGGCGGCGAGCAGGTCTGCGAGCAGTGTGTCCGCCGCTTCGCGCACGGCTTCCGACTTGCCATAGCCCATGGGCACGATCACGGCCTTGAAAGGAGCGATGGCAGACGGGAAAACGATGCCACGATCATCGTGATTCTGCTCGATGGCCGCACCGACGATGCGCGATACGCCGATGCCGTAGCAGCCCATTTCCATCACCTGTTCCTTGCCCTGCTCATCGAGAAATCTGCAACCGAGCGCTTCGGCATACCGGGTGCGTAGCTGGAAGATGTGGCCGACCTCGATCCCACGGCACAGGGCCAGCACACCTTCGCCATCCGGGGAGGGATCGCCTGCCACGACATTGCGGATATCCGCCACCCGGGCCGGCTCGGGCAGGTCGCGCACCCAGTTGACGCCAGTCAGGTGATAACCCGCCTCGTTGGCGCCACAGACGAAGTTATCCATGGTGGCCACGGTGCGATCCGCCACGATCAGCGGACGGGTGGCGTTGACCGGGCCGATGTAGCCGGGCCGGCAGCCGAGGGCCGCTTCCACTTCCTCGTCCCGGGCGAAGCGGAATTCGCCGATCACCTTCTGCGCCTTGATCTCGTTCAGTTCGTGATCTCCCCGCAGCAGCAACAGGGCGAAACGGTCGGCGGCGTGCTCGTCCAACTCGGTGCGGATCACGGCGATTGCCTTGACGATGCGGATCAGTGCGGTGTCGAGAAACCCGGCCACATCCTCACACTTGATCTTGCCCGGTGTGGCGGTCCGGGTCAGCGGTTCGATGGCATTGCCGCGGGGCGTGGCGGGAGCCAGCGCCTCGGCCAGTTCGACGTTGGCGGCGAAAGCGGAATCGGGGCAGTAGGCGATGGCGTCTTCACCGGTGTCGGCGATCACGTGAAATTCGTGGGAGCCGGTGCCGCCGATGGCGCCGGTATCCGCGGCCACGGCGCGGAACACCAGGCCCAGGCGGGTGAAGATGCGGCTGTAGGTTTCGTACATGCTGCGGTATTCACGTTCCAGATCGGCATACCCGGTGTGGAAGGAATAGCCATCTTTCATGAGGAATTCGCGCCCGCGCATGACGCCGAAGCGGGGGCGAATCTCGTCGCGGAACTTGGTCTGGATCTGGTAGAAGTGGCGCGGCAACTGGCGGTAGCTGCGGATTTCCTTGCGGACGAAATCGGTAATGACCTCCTCATGGGTGGGGCCAATGACGAAGTCCCGCTGGTGGCGATCCTTGAAACGCAGCAATTCCGGTCCGTATTTGGGGCCACGACCGGATTCTTCCCACAGTTCGAAGGGTTGCACGGCGGGCATCAGCAGTTCCAGGGCGCCCGCCCGGTCCATTTCTTCGCGCACGACGGCTTCCACCTTGCGCAGAACACGCAGGCCCATGGGTGTCCAGGTGTAGATGCCACCCGCCAGTCGCCGGATCAGGCCGGCCCGCAGCATGAATTTGTGGGAAACGACCTCGGCATCGGAGGGAGCTTCCTTCAGTGTGGCAATGAAGAACTGGCTGGCGCGCATGATCGAGCTTCGAATTTGAAAAGCGCGGATTCTACCGCTCCGGTCCGGCTTCCCCGCCCCCGGCCTTTATGGAACAATTGACCCAACTAACATTGTGAAGGTTGCATCATGCTCGATCGTGAAGGCTACCGCCCGAACGTCGGCATCATCCTGGTCAATAGCCACAATCAGGTTTTCTGGGGCAAGCGGATACGAGAACATTCCTGGCAGTTCCCGCAGGGCGGGATCAAGAAGGGCGAAACGCCCGAACAGGCGATGTACCGTGAACTCCATGAAGAGGTTGGCTTGCGGCAGGAGCATGTCCGTATTCTTGGCCGTACCCGTGACTGGCTGCGCTATGACGTACCAAAGCACTGGGTGCGGCGGGAGTGGCGCTCGACCTATCGGGGGCAAAAGCAGATCTGGTATCTGCTCCGGCTGGTCGGCCGTGATTCCGATGTGAGCCTGCGGGCTTGCGAGCACCCGGAGTTCGATGCCTGGCGCTGGAATGATTACTGGATTCCCCTCGATGCGGTGATCGATTTCAAGCGCGAAGTTTATGAACTCGCGCTCACCGAACTGTCCCGGCATCTCTTCAATCACTCCATGGCGCGCCGCCCGCCGTGGCGCGATGTTCCGGAGTCGCAGACATGAAAGCGGGATGGTTGCTTGCAGGGGTGGCCTTGTGCCTGGGTGGAATCGGGATCAGCCCGGGTGTCCGGGGGGATGATTTCATGGTGAAGGATCGAGATGTTTTCCTCCCCGAGGAAGAGGGCTGGAAGGAAGAGAAAGTAGCGCTGCCAGCACCTCCTCAGGATGCCTCCCTGATTGCGGTCGCGATGGGGCCGCTTTCCACCCATCGGGTATTCGTCGATGACAAGAGCCTGTCCGTTGGCCAGGATGGTGTTGTCCGCTATACGCTGGTGGTGCGCACGGCGGGCGGCGCGACCAATATCAGCTACGAAGGCATTCGCTGCGGCACGCTGGAATACAGGGTCTATGCCCTGGGCGGTCCGCAGGGCGCGTGGTCCCTGGTGCATGATTCTGCCTGGAAGCCGATCGAGAACCGGGGCATCAACCGTCAGCGCGCTGTTTTGAGCAGGGATTTTTTCTGCCCGGCGGGTGAATCGATCCGTTCGGCCGCTGAAGGGCTGGATGCCTTGCGCCGGGGGCGTCATCCCAAAGCCGTATAGCCATGTCCGATCAACTGATCATCGAATTCGATCGCATCTTGCGCACATTGTTCGCTCCCGCGCCGACGGTACGCCCCATGCCGGGGGAAGATCAGCGGGATAGCGAAATGAGCGACCAGGAAAAACGCCATGCCGCAGCCCTGATGCGGGTCAACCACTGCGGAGAAATCTGCGCTCAGGCCCTTTATCAGGGGCAGGCGCTGACTTCGCGTGATTCATCCACCCGCACCACCATGGACACCGCAGCCTTCGAGGAAACCGAACACCTCAACTGGACCGAGCGCCGGATTCATGAGCTGGGTGGGCGCAAGAGCTTGCTCAATCCTTTGTGGTATCTGGGTTCGCTGGGCATCGGTGTGGCGGCCGGTATTCTCGGAGATGAATGGAATCTGGGGTTCCTCGCCGAAACCGAGCAGCAGGTCGGGCGGCATCTGGAAAAGCATCTGTCAGAATTGCCGGCACAGGACCATCGATCCTGGGCGATTCTGGAGCAGATGCGCATCGATGAGACGCAGCATGCCAATACGGCCATCCAGGCGGGTGCACGCGATCTGCCCGAGCCGGTGAAACGGATCATGGGCCTGTCCTCCCGGGTAATGACGACGTTGGCTTACTACGTCTGACCGCGCGCCGGGGCTGGTGGCAGATCCGTCAGGTCTCGATGATTTCCCAGGTGTGGGAAATCTCCGCCGTTTTGCCCAGCATGATGGAGGCCGAGCAGTATTTCTCGGCCGACAACTTGATGGCACGTTCAACCCCTTCAGGTTTCAGTCCGCGTCCCTTGACGATGAAATGCATTTCAATGCGGGTAAAGACCTTCGGGTCGGTATCGGCACGTTCGGCGCTGACCTTGACCTGGCAGTCCTTCACATCCTGACGGCTTTTTTGCAGGATCAACACCACATCGAAAGCGGTACAGGCACCAGTTCCGACCAGCAGCATTTCCATGGGACGTGGCGCCAGATTGCGCCCGCCGGCGTCGGGGGGGCCATCCAGGGCGACCAGATGGCCGCTGCCGGTTTCGGCAATGAAGCTCATGCCTTCGCTCCAGGTGACGGTGCATTCCATGATGCGTTCTCCTCGGGGTTCGCCACGATGTAGATAAAGCGCAATTGTAGGGGGTTGTCATCGGGATTTGACACTGCTTTGTGGGCTGGCATAGAATGCGCGGCTTTTCCGCTTTCGGCCCACCACTGAGTGGGCGTTTGAGACAGAGGCTTCCTCATGAAAACCTTCTCCGCCAAGCCGCACGAGGTCAAACGGGACTGGTTTGTCGTCGACGCGACCGACAAAGTCCTGGGCCGGCTGGCCGCCGAAATTGCCCGCCGTCTGCGCGGCAAGCACAAGACCGAATACACCCCCCATGTGGATACCGGCGATTACATCGTCGTCGTCAATGTGGACAAGTTGCGCGTGACCGGCGCAAAGGCGCAGGACAAGAAATATTTCCGCCATACCGGCTATCCCGGCGGTATTTACGAAACCAATTTTGCCAAACTGCAACAGCGCTTTCCTTCGCGCGTGCTGGAAAAGGCCGTCAAGGGCATGCTGCCCAAGGGTCCGCTCGGCTACGCGATGATCAAGAAAATGAAGTGCTATTCCGGCGGCGATCATCCCCATAGTGCTCAGCAGCCCAGAGCGCTGGAAATCTAAGGAAATCTGAGATGGCGACCAATTACTACTACGGGACCGGCCGGCGCAAGACCGCCGTGGCCCGGGTATTCCTCAAGCAGGGTTCCGGCAAGATCGTCGTGAACGACAAGCCTGTCGATGAATTTTTCTCCCGCGAAACAGGCCGCATGGTGGTACGTCAACCACTGCAACTGGTCCAGCACGAGGGTACCTTCGACATCATGGTGAATGTCGTAGGTGGCGGTGAATCCGGTCAGGCCGGTGCTGTGCGCCATGGCATCACCCGGGCGCTGATCGAGTATGACGCGAGCCTCAAGCCCGCGCTCTCCGGCGCCGGATTTGTCACTCGCGATGCCCGTGAAGTCGAGCGCAAGAAGGTGGGTCTGCACAAGGCGCGTCGTCGCAAGCAGTTCTCGAAGCGTTAAGCGGCATAGCTGCACAGAAAAGAGAGCCGCCTTCGGGCGGCTTCTTTTTTTATGGCTTCTCTCTGCGTTACCATTTGTCTTCCCGCAATTCGGAGCATGCAATGATCAAGATTGGCGTGGTTGGTGGTACGGGGTATACCGGCGTGGAATTGCTGCGGTTGCTGGCCCAGCATGCGCAGGTCGAACTGATTGCGATTACCTCCCGCGGGGAGGCGGGGATGCCTGTTTCGCAGATGTTTCCCAGCCTGCGTGGCCGGGTAGATATCCCGTTCACTGACCCCGCAAAGTCCCCCCTTACCGACTGCGATCTGGTTTTTTTCGCAACACCCAACGGGATTGCCATGGGACAGGCTCAGGCCCTGCTGGATGCGGGAGTACGGGTGATCGATCTTGCAGCCGATTTTCGTCTCAAGGATATTGCTGTCTGGGAAAAGTGGTATGGCATGTCCCACGTCAGTCCTGCCCTGGTGGCCGAGGCCGTGTATGGCTTGCCGGAGGTGAATCGGGCGCAGATTCGCAATGCTCGCCTGGTCGCCAATCCGGGGTGTTATCCGACAGCGACCCAGCTGGGTTTGCTGCCTCTGGTGGAGTCCGGCTGTGTGGACATCGGGCATCTGATCGCCGATACGAAGTCGGGGGTATCCGGGGCTGGCCGCAAGGCGGAGGTTGGCAGTCTTTTCGCCGAGGCAGCGGACAATTTCAAGGCCTACGGTGTGCCGGGGCATCGTCATCTGCCGGAGATCAGTGAGCGACTCGGCATTGCCGCCGGGAAACCAGTCGGCCTTACTTTTGTTCCGCATCTGACACCCTTGATCCGCGGAATTCACGCCACGCTTTACGCAAGAATCACTCGCGACGAGGATTTTCAGCGGCTGTTCGAACAGCGTTACGCCGATGAGCCCTTCGTTGATGTGCTGCCACCCGGTGCTCATCCCGAAACCCGCTCCGTGCGAGCGGCGAATATTTGTCGTATTGCCATTCATCGGCCACAGGGAGGAGATACTCTGGTGGTGCTGTCGGTCATCGACAATTTGGTCAAGGGAGCCTCCGGCCAGGCAGTACAAAACATGAACATCATGATGGGGCTGGACGAGAAACAGGGGCTGGACCAGATCCCGGTACTACCCTGATGTTCGACCTCTGGCGTCGCCGCTTCGGCCTGATGGCGCCCCGGGTCGCGGTCCGTCCTCATATTCCGTGGTACTGGCGTGCCGCGAGCGTCATCCTGATTTTGGCGCTCAGTCTGGCGCTTGCAGGCTGGATGTACGATCTGGGACGATCCCTTGCAGGATTCGACAGCTGGGTAAATGCTCAGGCCGCTGCGGCGATGCGGACCAGGCTCGAACAGCAGTCGCTCGAACTGGATCGGTTGAGAAAGGAACTGGGCGCTTATGAAGGAACCTTGCAGATGGAGCGGGCTGCCAAGACCCAGCTGGCAACCCTGGTCCAGGAGCGTGAAGCCGAGATTGCCCATCTGAGGGAGGAGCTTGCCGTTTTTGAAAGCCTGGCGAAGGGGCGGGAAAAGGCTTTCCCTTCACGAGGTGGACGTCCCTGATTGGATGGATTAAGGTTCACCTCCCCTGGGAAGCAAAGGAGATATCCATGTTCGTAAAAAAACCCAAGCCACAGGGCCGTATTGAAAGCCTTATCGGTGCGGGGACACGGGTGGAAGGCAACATCACATTTTCCGGTGGCTTACGTATCGACGGAGAGGTTCATGGCAACGTGACTGCGGCCGAAGGTCAGGCCGGCACGCTGGTGATCAGCGAGCAGGCGCGTATCGAGGGTGGAGTGACTGTGGCCCATCTGGTGGTGAATGGAACGATCGTGGGACCCGTGCATTGCCGCGATTTTCTTGAATTGCAATCCAGGGCACGGGTCACGGGGGATATGGAATACAGTACCGTCGAGATGCATCTTGGGGCGATTGTTCAAGGCCGGCTGATCCATCAAGGGGCGCCCACCAAATCGGTGGAATTGAAGCTGGCTGCCGGCAGCAATTGACTGTTTACCCCCACTCGTATTTGACCCCGCATCGCGTTGGCCGGATAATCTTGACCCGGATGACTTGATTAGGAGAAGCGTCATGAACGCACCGACAGAAATGCCTTCGCCGCTGGTATTTACCGAAAATGCAGCCAACAAGGTCAAGGAGCTGATTCTCGAGGAAGGCAATCCGGAATTGAAGCTCCGCGTGTTTGTCTCCGGAGGGGGCTGTTCCGGATTCCAGTACGGGTTTACCTTTGACGAGGTAACCAATGAGGATGACACCACTTTCGAGAAGGGTGGCGTGACCCTGCTCGTGGACCCGATGAGCTTTCAGTATCTGGTAGGTGCCGAAATCGATTACACCGAAGGATTGGAAGGCGCCCAGTTTGTCATCAAGAACCCGAATGCAACCAGTACCTGCGGCTGCGGCTCTTCTTTTTCCACCTAAAGCCATCCTGTGTGTGGGCATGGCTAACGGGGCGCTGCGGCGCCCCGTTTCGTTCCCCCTCGGCTTTTCTGAGATCCAATATCAAACTGGATAGTGGGCACCGAGTATGCGTGCTCCCTGTGCCCCGGTAACGGCCGGAAGGTTTCCTGTTCGCCCGAGGACATGCTGTCGGGCCAACCAGGCGAAGGCGATTGCCTCGACCTGTTCGGGAGGGATGCCCAGCGTGCCGGTATCGGATATCCGGATTGCGGGCAGGGTGCTGGATAGTGCAGCCATGAGTACCGGATTGCGGGCTCCACCGCCACAGACGAAGAGTGCTTCGGTATCCGGACACCAGCGGATTACTGCGTTGCGTACGGATGTGGCAGTATAGGCGACCAGTGTCGCTTGCACGTCCGCAGCCGAGAATTGCGGATCTAGCTGTGTTTCCAGCCAGGAAATGGAAAACTGCTCCCTGCCACAGCTTTTGGGCGGGCTTTGCCCAAGAAATGGGTGTCTCATCAGCCGCTCAAGCAGTTCAGGCACGATGCGACCACTGCTGCTCCAGTGCCCCTCACGATCGCAAGGCTGATGTAAATGGCGTTGGGCCCAGGCATCCAGGAGCATGTTCGCCGGCCCACAATCAAAGCCGAGTACCATGCCTTGGCATGGCAGATAAGTCAGATTGGCGATACCGCCCAGGTTGAGAACGGCACGGGATTCTGCCGGATGACGGAATATTTCGGCATGGAATGCAGGCACCAGAGGAGCACCCTGCCCTCCGGCGGCCACGTCCCGACTGCGAAAATCAGCGACTACCGCAATCCCGGTTTGTTCGGCGATTCGCGCCGGATTATTGATTTGCAGCGTGTACCCATCGCCCGGGCAGTGGCGCAGGGTCTGTCCGTGGCAGCCGATTGCGGCAATCAACGATGTGGGTAACGGATATTTCCGAAGCAGGTTAAGAACGGCTTCGGCATAGATATCCGCCAGGGCATTGCCCAGCAAGGCGGTGCGGTGGAGTTCGTTTCCGGTGGCCTGATGCAAAGCCAGGGCTTCGGTACGCAATTCGTCAGGAAAGGGAATGTAGTCGGTGGCGACGACGGTCGGATGGTTGTTTTCAAAGTGCACAAGAGCGGCATCCACCCCATCCAGACTGGTGCCGGACATCAAACCGATGTAATACGCTTGGCGATTATTCTGCGCTGACAAAGCGGAAATCCCGCAGCATGCCGAGCCGGGCCAGTTCGGTGGCGGTCGCTTGATGGAATTGGGGGAACTGGCGGGTTGTCAGGGGAGGTGTTTCTGGCAGGGCTACCGTGAGCGGATTCTGGTGGATACCGTCCATGCGGAATTCATAGTGCAGATGGGGGCCGCTTGCCAGGCCGCTCGCGCCGGTGAAGGCAATGAGCTCCCCCTGGGAAACGTGGTCACCCTTCTTCAATCCACTGGCGAATCGCGAGAGGTGCCCATACAGAGTGGAATAATGACCCTGGTGTCGCAGGATCACGACCTTGCCATATCCACCCTGAACGCCGACAAAGTCGACCATACCGGCGGCGGTTGCCCTGACCCGGGTTCCGATAGCCGCACCATAGTCCACCCCCTTGTGGGCACGCCATTGCTGGAGAACGGGATGGAATCGTGCACTGCTGAAGCCGGAAGTCACACGGGAAAATTCCAGCGGGGAGCGGAGAAAGGCTTTGCGCAGACTTTCTCCCTCGGGGGTGTAATACCCACCCTTGTCCTGATCTTCACTATTGCCAAACCAAAGTGCCTGGTAACGGTGATTGCCGTTGGTAAATTCGGCAGCCAGGATACGTCCGGTACGGATGGGCTTGCCGTCAGTGCGGATTGATTCGTACACAACGGAGAAGCGGTCTCCCTTGCGCAGATCACGGTGAAAGTCGATTTCGCCACCAAAAATGTCGGCCAGCTGGATGGCGATGGCATCCGGAATACCCACCGCATCGGTTGCCCCGAATAGTGAATAACGGATTTCGGCGGACTTCATCACCACCTGTGTTTCTGTCGGGAGTGTGGTGGTCCGGACTTGGAACCCGGTATCCGATTGCTTGATGCTCAGCACCTGATTCCCTCCGCCATTGAGGGGGAATGTCAGGCTTTGCAGGTGACCCGCTCGATCCCGTTGTGCAATGACTGTTTTCCCGGGGGACATTTGCCGGAAAATGGCCTCGGCTCCCGGAGAGCCACGCAACCTTTCTATGGTTGCATCATCGCCAGCGCCGAGACGATCAAGCAGAGAGGCGACTGTATCGCCGACGCGGATGCGGTCCTCCTGTATATATGACTCTGTGGTCGTAATCGGTGCAGGGTTTGCGGTGAGGGATAGTTCCTCCACCACATCACGCTGTTCGACTTTTTTCGGCACACCTCCGGAGACCGTACCGAAGGCCGTAACCATGCCGATCAATGCGGTGATGCCAACCACCCCCACAGCCCAGCGGCGATGGGACAGCATTACTGTGGGATCGGGGAGATAAGCTAAAATCCGGCGCTTTCCTTGCATCATATCCAGGCGATCGGACGACAAAAAAGTCGCGGCAGTGTAGCACCGATCGCCATTCCCTTAGGACCGCAAGACGATGAGCGAGATCGAATCGCAACTGACCCTGATCAAGCGTGGGGCGGACGAGTTATTGATCGAGGCCGAACTGGTCGAGAAGCTGAAAAGCGGCAGATCGCTACGCATCAAGGCCGGATTTGACCCGACGGCGCCAGATCTGCATCTTGGGCATACGGTTCTAATCAACAAAATGCGACATTTTCAGGAAATGGGGCATCGTGTTCAATTCCTGATCGGTGATTTCACCGGAATGATCGGAGATCCCACGGGAAAGAACACGACCCGGCCTCCTTTGTCCCGGGAACAGATTCTCGCCAATGCCGAGACCTATCGGGACCAGGTTTTCAAGATTCTTGACCCAGAGAGAACCGAGGTTTGCTTTAACTCCTCGTGGTTCGATACGCTCGGGGCTGCCGGCATGATCAAACTGGCAGCGCAGCATACGGTAGCCAGAATGCTGGAGCGAGATGATTTTTCCAAACGCCATGCCAATGGTCAGCCGATTGCTGTCCATGAATTTCTCTATCCGCTGTGTCAGGGATACGACTCGGTGGCAATGAATACCGATGTGGAACTGGGTGGTACGGACCAGAAATTCAATCTGCTGGTCGGCCGGGAACTGCAGAAACACTACGGCCAATCACCACAGTGCGTATTGATGATGCCCCTGCTGGTGGGGCTGGACGGCGTGAATAAAATGTCGAAATCCCTAGGGAACTATGTCGGAATTGCGGAGCCGCCAAAAGAAATATTTGGCAAGCTGATGTCGATTTCGGACGATCTGATGTGGCGCTACTACGATCTTCTTTCGTTCAGGAACAATGTTGAAATCGCTTGCCTGCGCCAGGAAACGGTGGAGGGCCGCAATCCCCGTGATGCCAAGGTTCAGCTGGCGCTGGAAATCGTTGCACGATTTCACTCGCAAAGAGATGCACAGGCGGCACTCGCTGACTTCGAGGCCCGTTTTCAACGTGGAGTACTGCCTGATGACATGCCGGAGCTGGAAATTGCTGCGGGTGGAGTGGCCCAGATATTGAAGCAGGCGCAACTGACCGCCAGCACCTCGGAAGCCATACGCCTCATTGAGGGTGGTGGAGTGCGCTGCAATGGTGAGAAGGTGACGGACAAGGCACTTGTTTTCAAAGTGGGGGACATCGCCGTGTTGCAGGTAGGGAAGAGAAAATATGCGCGTGTGCGCATTGTGTGAGGGTTGTCAGCGCGATGGATTCCGGTAAGAGGAAAATGCATTTTCAAATTTTTTGAGAAAAAGGTTGACCGGAGATTTTCTCTACCTATAATGCGCACCTCTTTGCTGTGCCGCGTTACAAAAATGTAGCGCTGACCGCAGCGGTTCTTTAAAAACTGGAACAGCCGATAGGTGTAGGTACTTGCTAGGCTGAGGTAGTGATGAGTGGATGGCTCCGAGATCGAAGGGGTTGTTCATGGGTCTGAGAGGGCCTGGCCGAGAG
>JAFEDH010000005.1 GCA_018241695.1 Pseudomonadota bacterium
ATCAGCGGCAGCAGCACGCCCGCCTATAACGGTACTTTTACCGTCGTCAGCGCGACCTCTTCCTCCTTTGTCATCACCGCCGCATTTACCGGTACCAATGCCAGCAGTTCATGGACCCGCAATGGCGGCGTGTTGTCAGGATGTGCAACCACGGGTGCTACCGGTGCCATCACGCTGGCGGCAACCCCCAGCCGCATTGTCGGCGTGGCTCCACTCGCAGTGTTCTTCGATGCCTCGGCTACGACAGCGCCCGCGACTGCCCGACCATTCCATAACCTTGAATACAGCTGGACTTTTGGCGATACGACAGCAGGCTCCTGGGGCGACAAGGCAACCGGTTCGTCGGGCAGCGGCAATCTCGTAAGCCGCAACGCGGCCAAAGGTCCTGTTGCCGCCCACGTTTTTGAAACACCGGGTGCATATACGATCAGTCTGACGGTCACCGATGGAACCAACCAGGTGTCGAACAGCTGTGTGCAGATCGCCGTGCAGGATCCCAATGTGGTATTTTCAGGCACCAGTACGGTTTGCTATTCCAATGCCAGCAATTTTGCGGGTTGTCCCACCGGCGCCATACAAATCGGGGCCACCAACAGCTGGCCAACGGTAGTAGCGTCGGCCACCACGGGGAAGCGCATTCTCCTGAACGGTGGAGATATCTTCTCCGGCCCGGCCAGTGCGGCCCTGTCCAGTGTCGCAGGACCGGGAATCATCGGTGCGTATGGAAGTGGCAAGCCGATCATTCAAACCACCGGTACCAGTAACAACTCGACCATTCTGCTCCTTACCGGCTCCAACAGTGACTGGCGCATCGTCAATCTGGAAATCGATGGACAAAGCGATATCCACCGGCAAGCCATCCTGGGTGGCGGCAGCGCCAGCATGAACCAGATGCTTTTCATGAATCTGTACATACACGATATTGGTGGCGCAATCGAATTACCCCTGCAATCCGCTGCCGCTGTCTACGATCAGCTGACATTGACGGACTCGTCGATACGCCGTCTGGTGGGGGGCAATCCGACCAGTGCCAGCCATGGAATTCTCAGTGGGGGATCACGCACGGCAATACTGGGCAACCTTTTCGACGACTCAATCACCTCGGGCAATGCGGAGCACATGATCCGTATCCAGTACATGGATCGGGGCGTAATTGGTCATAATCAGATCGACAAGGTTCAAGTCGGCAAGGAAATGCTCACGCTCCGTGCGCCCTGTTCTTCTGCCTGCCCTGGCCCAGCCGGAAGCAACAACTATTTTCCCGCACTCGGTCTGAGCGGAGCAGCCGCCGCAACCCGCAAGGTGGTGATTGCCGACAATCTGATTCAGACCAATACCTATGTGGGCGTTGCCCTGGATCAGGTCAGCCCTAACGATTCAACACTCATCCAGGATGTGATACTGGAGAGGAATTACTATCAGACCCAGGCCAATGCCGCCGGATCCGCCGGTATTGAAATCCGCGGCAGCGGCATCACCGTACGCAATGAAATCGTTGACATTAGCAATTCCGGCTCACTGATCCAGCACAACGGAATTACCGTCGATGCCGCAACGGCCGGGATGGCTGCGGGTGACACCGTCAATATCTACAACAACACCATATACAGCGGATCCGCCGGGGATTTCTTTGGCATTGTCCTTGGCGCCGGCACCACCAACATCACGGCAATGAACAACCTCGGCTATGCACCGGGTGCAACCACTTCCATTGTCATGGTTCGTGATCTGGGGTCTACCTCCCCCACCCTGGCCACCAACACGACCACACCCAGCACATCTCCCAACTTTGTCGGGCCTCTGAATTCGCCCTCTGGTTTCAAACTGGGAGCGAGCTACGCCAAAAATAGCGGTACGGCCGTGCCTGTCTTTTCCGATTTCTTCGGCAATATTCGGCCCGATGCCGCCAGCCACCTCTACGATCTCGGGGCAACCGAACAATAAGCAGGCCAGTTATCCCGATTTAATTGCTGGGTGCGGCCGCCTATGCTGTGGCGATCCCTCGGCTCAATTTCGGTACGCTGCTTGATCCGAAACACCAAGCAGCGTGCATGCACCCCGGATTGCAATGAATAAAAAAGTAAGCTGCATCATCGGTACACGTCCCGAAGTCATCAAGATGGCGCCCGTCATCCGCGCCCTGAAGGCGGCAGGCCATTTCGAAGTCAGCACCCTCAGTTCCGGGCAGCACAGGGAACTGATCGCTCCGCTGGTTGACTGGTTCGAACTCGACATTAATGCCGATCTGTCTGTCATGACTGAAAACCAGTCACTCTCCGGGTTGACGGCGCGGTTGATGGAGGGCTTCGATCGATATCTGTCAGAAACCCGCCCAGATCTGGTGCTCGCCCAAGGTGACACCACAACGGTTTTCTGTGCCGCTTTGGCCTGTTTCTACCGGCATATCCCGTTTGGCCATGTCGAAGCGGGTCTGCGAACACACAACATTCACAATCCATTTCCGGAAGAATTCAATCGTGTCGCAGTCGGGCGGATTTCCCAACTACATTTCTGTCCGACACAACTCTCCCGGGAGAATATCGTCTCGGAATATCCCCCAAACGGGAATTCCACATATCTGACGGGAAATACGGTGATCGATGCGTTGCAATACACCGTTGCAAAGCTCAAGAATCACCCCACGGCCGACATGGATCATGACATTCTGCTAACAGCCCATCGCCGGGAAAGTTTCGGAGAGCCACTGGCTGAAATTTTCTCGGCCGTCCTTGAGCTTTGCCAGAAATTTCCGGATATCAAAATACTCTACCCAGTACACCCCAATCCCAATGTCCATGCGGTAGCACACCGTATGCTGGGCAATCAGCCCAATATCAAGCTATCGTCTCCGCTTGATTATCCGGAACTGGTAGCGGCGATGCAACGCGCGAAGGTCATCCTGACAGACTCGGGTGGCATTCAGGAAGAAGCTCCCGCATTATGCAAACCCGTACTGGTACTACGTGAAACCACGGAGCGCCCCGAAGCTGTCGAAATCGGCGTTGCAAAGCTGATCGGAGCCCATCGGGAGTCCATTCTCACCGAAACATGCCGGCTGCTGACGGACACCAACCATTACCAGAAAATGTCGCAGGGTGGATCGCCCTACGGTGATGGCCAGGCTGCAACCAGAATTTGCACAGCGGTCAACGAATATCTCCGTATCACGTAAACCAACAATTCAGAAATCTACCCGTGCTTTCAACCTTAGCAACTTTCATTCAACTTGCGGTAAAGGATCTGGCCCATATCCTGCCCCGTGTATCAACCCCAGAATCCCATCTGCTCTCTGCCGAAAGCTGGCTCAAGCATGCCCAGGATCAGGGGAATGACGATGGCGTCAGCTACGGCTACTCCCTTCGTGGCGGGTGGCGGCCTTCCTACCGGGAGACCTCGGGATACATCGCAACCACTTTTTTCAATCTGGCTCGACATCACAATGATCCGGATTATCAGGAACGGGCAATACGGATCTGCCGCTGGCTGCTCGGTGTACAAAATGCGGATGGCTCTTTCTCCAATCCCCGCTACGGTAGCGAGGGAATCGTATTCGATACGGGCCAGGATCTGTTCGGTCTGGTCAGGGCTGCGGAAGAAACCGGCGATGCCACATTCAGGCAGGGCGCCCTGCGTGCCGCGGACTGGCTGGTTTCGATTGCCGATCACAGCGGGCGCTGGACCCGTAACGAGCATCTGAATACGCCTCACGTCTATAACACACGCACCGCCTGGGCCCTGCTGCGCATGAATCAAGTGACATACGATTCCCGACGGGAGCAAGTTGCAAGATCCAATCTCGACTGGGCTGTTGCTGAACAACAGACCAGCGGTTTTTTTGCTGAATGCGCCTTCAAGCGGGGCGACCCTCCCTTCACGCACACCATCGCCTATGCAACCCGTGGCCTGTTCGAGTCGGGCCGGCTTCTGAATGAAAGCCGTTACCTGGACTCGGCGCAAAAGTGCGCGGATGCGGCCCTGGAGCTTCTCCGATCCGACGGATATCTGCCCGGACAGTTATCGGTTGCCGGCCATGCTGCGGCAAATTACTGCTGCCTGACCGGCAACTGCCAGTTTGCTATCGTTTGGGCAAAACTGTACGCGCTTACGAATGATGAAAAATATCGCAAGGCTGTCATTCTGGCGACCGATCAGGTGATGAAACATCAGAATATTCACACTACAAACCAGAATATCCGAGGCGCCATCAAAGGATCATTTCCGATCTGGGGGCGATACGCACCCATGAGCTTCCCCAACTGGCCTACAAAGTTTTTTATCGATGCGCTCCTGCTGCGCATTCAGGGCAAATACGATGAGCAAGGTTCGTATTCTCGGCGCTGATTTCGATGCGCTGAGCTTTCCACAAACTGTGGACGCCATTTTCGCCGCACTCGCACGCGGTGAGCGTGGCTGGCTGAGTACGGTCAACGTCGCGATTCTGATGATGATCCGCTCCGACCCCCGCCTGCAAAATTATGTCGAACGATCCTCGCTGATCGTGGCGGATGGTCAACCGCTCGTCTGGTGTGCTCCGATATTCGGAGGACATCTACCGGAACGAATCGCCGGTGTGGAACTCATTGATGCCATCTGCGCCCGGGCTGCCCATGAAGGCAGGGGGATCTACCTGCTGGGCGCCACCGCCGCCGTTATCACCCAGACTGCGGACCGGCTCAGGCAGCGTCACCCCGACCTGCGTCTTGATTATGCGGACGGTTACTTTTCTTCATCTGAAGCCGCGGCGCGTGCCGAACGCATCCATGCCAGCGGTGCGGAAATCGTTTTCGTCGGGATGGGTGTGCCGCGCCAGGAGCGGTTTATCGAAGATCAATGGCCGCGTCTGGGCGTCGGGCTGGCCATTGGCGTCGGGGGCAGCTTCGATGTCCTGGCGGGGCTGCGCAGACGCGCGCCGGCGTGGGTTCAAAAGATTGGCATGGAATGGTTCTTCCGGCTGCTACAGGAACCGAGGCGCATGTTCCTGCGCTATCTGGACACCAACACCCGGTTCATCTGTCTGGTTGCCGGCACGCTGATGAAGCGCCTGCTGTCCCGGTAGCAACCGGCACGGCTGGGCCGGAAGTCAGGGGATTGACCTTTCACCGCGATAAAAAGCGGCCAATGCCTGTACGGTCAGATCGCGGCCGAATATTCCGTTCAGCGGCCCACGCACCGAGCGATTGTAGGCCTCATAGGTATCCTTCCTGTCCAGCCGCTTCATGTCCTCGACCATGCGGGCGGCCATTTCCTCGTAGCTGTCATAGATGGTGGTTTTATTCTCCAGCCCGGGAATATCGAAAGTACCATTCCGAACCGCAAAAGCGACGCCACCACGGAAGCTCGGTCCATAAAAGTAGCCATCGAGCCCCTCACCAAATGTGACGGACCACTTCGCCACCCGCTCAAGTTTGAGGTAATCCTCGTATTTCAGTCCCCAGATGATTTGTATCCGCAGATCAGGGAAAGCGGTTTTAACGGCATCAAGCACCCTGTCCCGATGCGGGCTTGCATCAGGAGACACGATCATCAGGTTCTCTTTGGATTCATAGGGTTGCCAGGCAGCATCGTCAGGGTAATACCAGGTGGGGAGATAGTGCAGTGGGATTCCAAGGCGCTGACGCTCCCCCACCGTACCCCAGGCCGGATTGGCAATGGTCGAACTCAGATCGGGAAAGATATTCAGGAGATTTCTGATGAAGGCCGGATTCGGCATGACCTCGACATTCTGCTGCAGGATATTGAGCCTTAATCCGTGCTTCTTTCTCAGATGGGCAAGGCGCTCCCATCCGAAATCATTACAGAATCGTACTGCGGCATACTCAGGAAGATGAATCATTATCCGGCAGTCCGGGGCAGCCCATGCCAAGGCCTGCTCCAGAAGAAACACGATTTCATTGTTATCGAACCCATCAAAGTGATGGTCGGACCAGCCCTCTCCGGACAGCCAGCACAGTACGGATCGAGTTCCGGTATCCCTGTAAAGCTCACGCGTCATGCGCTGCAGGGCAAATATCTGCAATCCGCCCCCGGTCACACGCTGTATCCCTGGCACCAGGTAGATGATCAGTTCGGCCGCACTCGCACATCCCGTCTGATTGAACATCTTGCGCTGTATCTGCCGGCTGCGGCGCCAGCGCAAGAGCTGCATCGGCCAGGACAGCAGTTCGCCCAAGGTGCGTATCCGGCGGACCGCACCTCTGCAAAGACGTCGCAAGAACAGACCCGATTCACCGATATTGCCCGAATCTGCTTCAGAGACCATGTAAAGCTTCCATAATGCGGTCAATGACACGGGGTTGTTCATCCTCCAGCCCGACCCAGAGGGGGAGGCGTACCAGACAGTCCGCCACATGCCTCGTCACGGACATCGGTCCATGAGTGCGCCCCAAGCGTTTTCCGGCAGGCGCGTCGTGTAGCGGTACATAATGGAACACGGCCATGATGTCCCGTTCCCTGAGTCTGGCGATAAAGGCGGTCCGCTGCTCAAGCGACGGAAGCAGCAGATAGTACATGTGGGCATTGTGCCGGCATCCATCCGGCACGATGGGCTGACGGATTCCTTTTTCCTGGCATAGCGGCGACAAGGCATCATGGTACGTCTGCCAGATACCCAGCCTGCGTTGCGTAATGGTTTCCGCCTCCTCCATCTGGGCAAACAGGAACGCGGCAATCAGTTCTCCGGGCAAATAGGAGGAGCCAACATCCACCCAGGTGTATTTGTCGATCTGACCGCGAAAAAACTGGCTGCGGTTGGTTCCCTTTTCGCGGATGATCTCGGCTCGCTCGGACAAGGTCGGGTCATTGATGAGTAACGCTCCCCCCTCGCCGGAAATAATGTTCTTTGTTTCATGGAATGAATAGGCACCAAGATGACCTATGGCTCCCAGACTCCGCTCCTTATAACTGGACATCACCCCTTGAGCCGCATCCTCGATGACCATAAGGTTGTGCCAGCGAGCCGTCCTCATGATGGCATCCATTTCGCACCCGACTCCGGCGTAGTGAACCGGCACGATCACTTTCGTTCTTTCTGTGATCGCCGATTCGATCAATGTTTCATCAATATTCAGCGTATCGGGCCGGATATCGATGAATACCGGAATCGCACCACGCATCACAAAAGCATTCGCGGTGGAGACGAACGTATAGGAGGGCATGATCACTTCGTCGCCCGGATTCAGGTCGGCGAGGAACGCCGCCATTTCCAGGGCAGCCGTGCAGGAATGCGTGAGCAGTGCCTTGGCGATGCCGGTACGTTCCTCGATCCATCGATGGCATTGCTTGGTAAAGGGGCCATCACCTGCCATTTGGCCATTGACATGGGCCTGGGTGATATTCCACAACTCCTTGCCCGTCATGTAGGGATTATTGAATGGGATCTTCAAGATCATTCTCTGCGGATAAATTTGCCGAATGCGGCGTAGATGCCCTTCACAGCCAGAAGTGATGGACAAACTCCATCCTGTCCACCCGGTAGCCACATCGCTCAAAAAGACTTCTGGATTCCTTATTTTTACCCTGGGTAATGATATTTACACGCTCGAATCCCTGTGCGATAAACCAGTGACGAGCCGCCTGCATGAGCAGGGAACCATAGCCACGGCCTCTGAAGGCACGATCCACCGCAATCAGGCCAACCGATCCGGTTCCGGCAGCCTTACCCAGCGTAACCATTGCAACTTCTCTCCCCTGCTGCCGGATCACCAATACCGTATCTGCAATCTCCCTGGAAACGGATCGTTGAATCCATTTTCTGTACATCGCTTCGAATTTTTCCTGGGGAAAAGCAGGATCAAGATTGAACCGTGAATAACGACCACTCTGGATGGCTAATGCCTCAAGTGCCTCGTTTGGCACCACGCTTGAGTAACTTTCGATCTGGCTCAAGTCCGAAAGATCGGTGTGAAGCGTTGTCCGCAAATCGATGGTATAGATCACTCTGGAATTAAGCAGCCCGCCAGAGCATAGAGCACTCTCTGCGTGCTCGCGGCTGGCAAACCAGTAAACCAGTTTCACATTCTGCCGTTTAAGCTCGGAAAGTAACTCTGGCAGTGCGTCGACGGGTAAATCCGTATCCTCGATCTTGGCCACGCCCATACGGAACAACTCCGTATCCCACTCCAGCAATCGATATGACATGCTCGCCATATCTCTCAATACTCAGCTGAAACACCGTGCGCCCGGTAAATTTCCTCAACCGCGCGACGCTTTCCGACCAATAATGCACGCCACTGATAGTGACGCAGGAAACGACGGAACTCTCTGTCCGCATAGCGTGGCTTACGCTGTAACAAGCCGCTCAGCCAGCCGGAGAGCATCGCCAGGCTGCCGATCAGGTAGGGCTTTTCCTTCAGCCGAAAGACCGCGCTGGCCAGCATGTAGAGAAAGCCAGTACCCATGAAATACTGCCCATATCCATGGCGTCTCCGACCGGCGAAAACATTTTTCTGGCTGGTTCCCTCAGGACGCAAATGGACGAACCGTAACTCTGGTTCGTCCCAACTGCAGGCGATCCAGCCATTCATCCGGCAGCGATGGCAATCGATACCATCCCACATGACCTCGCGAACGAATCCCCCGAGTTTTTTAAAGCAGGAAACACGGTAAAACTTGCTTGCACCAATCGAAGTTTCATCTCCATGCCCTTCGTTGACGAGCCATCCTCCACGTTCGATATAGGCTTTCCCACTGCAAGTGGCAATGGCGGAGTTCTTCTCCATCCGTTCCATCAAAAGCGCAAAATATTCCGTGGGCAAACGCAAATCCAGATCAAGCTTGCATAAATAATCGTAAGCGTCAGGATCGATACTTTCATAGCCAGCATAAAAGGCATCGACCACACCTGGTCCAACCGCACGATGCCCACGGTCCGAGCGGGTAACAATAGTGATCCAGTCGTGCAGGGCAGCATATTCGGCGAGGATTTTTGGTGTTTCATCACTCGAGCCGTCATCGACGATAACCCATCTCGCGGGCCTGATCGACTGAGCGACGACCGTCTCCAGGGTCTGCCGCATGTACTGTTCCTCGTTGCGGCATGGGGATATCAGCAGATAACGTCGGCCGCTCATACCCAAATCATTTTGCAGTTCACTCACCACCCTTACGCGGAGTACCCGCATAAGCGTTGCATAACAATGTGGCCGAAAATCGAATGCACATCCTCTGATAGCTGCATATCGTCAACATCTGCCCACACTACATGCTGCACCAGTTCCTTGAGTTTTCCACCACGGTAGCCACACAGCCCGAGGGTAACTCCCTGGTTCTCGTTGGCATACTGCACTGCGCGAACGACATTTTCTGAATTCCCGCTTCCAGAAATGGCGATCACAAGATCACCCGGTTGCAACAGATTCTTGAGCTGCTCAACAAAGATGTCCTGAAATGAAATGTCATTCCCATAGGACATGACCAGCCCCATGTTGTCCACCAGGGAGCGACCGCGGAAAGGCTTTCCACTCGACATGAAAATGCTCTTGTTCCAGTCGTTGATAAAGTGGAGCGCAGTCATGGAGCTACCACCGTTGCCCAATGTAATGATCTGTCGGCCAGCCAGCCACGCCGTAGCGATCACCCCGATAGCTTTGTCGACCTGAGCCTTGTCCAAAGCGCCAAGCACATTGACGAGCCTGGATAAATAATTTTGTGCCGATCCAGCATATGTCTGCATTACAACACCTCTGGCCAACGCCATGTATCAATGATAAAAAATGATCCTGCTTCCCAATGGATCAAACCTCATCTGGACAACTTTAAGAAAAGAAAGCGCAGATTTGATCATCGAATGTGTCGCAGGAGGGGCATAAATCATCAAAAATCCCCCAGCTCCAGCACCCAGTATTTTGCCACCCGTAGCACCGGCTGCACGCGCCATACGGTACCACTCATCAATCTCGGATGTACTGACACCCGCAGTCAGTCCGCGTTTCAACATCCAGTTCTCGTGCAGAATTTCTCCGAAAGCGGACAGATTATTCCGGTGCAATTCCTCTCGCAAATCATAAGCAAGTTGCACCATGCGTTTCATGGTTCGCTGCTTGTCGGCATCACCTGCCATGTCCTCTGACTGCTTCTTTAACAATCCAGAAGCGCTACGCGTGATACCGGTGTAGAAAATCAGGATCCCTGCTTCGAGCTCGGCAACTGTTGATCGATCGCAAATGATCGGTGAAACAATGACGGAATCATCCGGCTTGAATTCGATCAGATTAAATCCACCGAATGCCGCTGCATACTGATCTTGTTTTCCGATCGGTTCGCCACAAATGTCGATTTCGATCCGGCAACTATCCTGCCCCAGTTGTTCCCTGGACACATACTTGCCAAGATAAGCATTGAGTACATGCAGTAGACCAACCGTAAAGCTACTGGAAGAACCCAGACCGGTGCCTTTGGAAGGGATGTCGGCAATAGTTGTGATCTCGATACCCCCATCAATCTGCAAGTACTGCAGTGCAGCCCTGACAATCCGATGATCGATCTCCCCGACCGAGGCCACTTCCTCGGTTTTGGAATAGGCGATCCGGATTCCATCATCGAATTTTCTGTTGATATTGACGTAAACGTATTTATCAATTGCCGTGCTGACCACGGCGCCCCCATGTTCACGATAAAACGATGGCAGATCACTGCCACCACCGGCGAAGCTCATGCGCAGGGGGGTTCGGCTAATGATCATTCAAGGAAATCCGCAAATGAAATTCTCGTCGCTCCACAACCCAACGATTGAATTATCGGAGACTCATCCTCCTGACGTTCCGCGTAGATTCGCAGAGCATCGGTCTCTCCCTTTCCACGCTGACGATATTCACGCAGTACGCGTTGTTTGCGCACTGCTTCATCGATTTCGACATGGTAGCGGTGGTCAGTTGCGGAATGTGTAGCCAATTCGAGCGCCACGGTTCCCTCAATGATTATCACATCCTCGGACAACATCTCAATGGATGCGGTATCTTCAATACGTTCCCTTCTTAGCTTGTGATAGCCCGGAAGTGCCAATATCACCGGACGAGCGGTACGCAGGTGCTCGACCACCGCATGCAGTGTTTTCATGTCATACCGACCAAACACACCATTTTCACGTTTTCCTTTGCTTCGCAGCCAGCGATCAATCGTCAAAACCTTGGCCTGCAACCCTTGTGCAAGGATCGCATCCCGCAGAATATTGGCAAACGTACTTTTTCCACTACGGGATAGCCCTCCGATGAACACCAGTTCTCCTGGGGAAATATCCGCTACCAGCCTCTGACATGCCGTACGCAAACGTGGGTACTGATCAAGGATGAAATCCACAGCAGCTGATAGATCCGGGACAATCGTGTCAGGGAGTGCCCACTCACGCCCATCCAGTCCTGCATAGCCAGTTTCGACGAGTATCGACCGGATACCCGCCCTGCGTGCAGTTTCGATATCAACCGAACTATCACCAACCAGCCAGGAATTCCCACGTGCGCCATTGAGTTCATGCAGACCCCGCTCAACCATCCCTGTTCGGGGCTTGCGGCAGTCACACACGACCTTTAGTTCAGGTATTTCACCATCGAATCCACGTTCTGGATGGTGTGGACAGTAATAAATCCGATCGACGAAAGCGCCCACCTGCCCCAGTAACGTTTCCATTTTGTAGTGAATGCCATGCAAATCTTCGATGCTGCATTCCCCTCGCGCAACCACGGGCTGGTTGGTAACGACACAACACCGATATTCGGATTGGTTCAGACGGCGGATCGCTCTTCCCACATCAGGCAACAGTTCCAGTTTTTCAATTTCATCGAGATGATCAACCTCCCGATTCAATGTGCCATCACGATCAATGAAGACAATCGACTGGGGCTGATCGAGGCTGGAACGCGCTATTTTCCCCGCTGCAAAATCTGCACAAACCCTGTCGAGGCGGGGAGGCGTTCCAATATCCTTGATGTATTCCGGGCTGTTGAAGCCACGTAACAATTGTCCGCTTCTCAACATTGAAGGAAAGATTTCCTTACCGAAATCCAGCATCCCGGATTCGTGCCGCCAGGGCGATAACGACTTCCGGTTTACCCAATACAAAGCCGCGTTAACCAGATTCGGGTAGAAACGCGAGTTGTCATGAGGATAGGGATGGAAGGCGGTGATCTGACCGTTTTCATTCATTTCCACCAGGTCGGAATCATGCGGGTGATCATTGGGATGCAGAAACAGGGTTGCCGCCGCATCCGGGAACTGCTGGTGATATCGATGAAAGCCGGCAAGATTGACTTCAAGCATCGTATCACCGTACATCACTAGGAATTCGTCAGCCAGCTGATCGAATACCGCCAGTGTCGCCCCTGCCGTACCGCGTGGCTCCCCGTCATCGAGGCATCTTATATCCAGGCCCCAGTTGTACCTGGATGCACAGAAATCGAGAATCTGACCGGCCGCATAGCTGACAAGAATCAAAACGTGCGTAAAGCCATATCGCTTCGCCAGTAGTATCTGTCGTTCGAGCAAAGGGATACCACAAATATCGACCAAAGGTTTTGGCAAACTGCCGAGGCGTTCTCTCAATCGGGTCCCTTTACCCCCCGCCAGGATGACGACCTGCTTCATGAACCAAACTCTTGCCGGGCAATTTCTTTTACGGCACGTCGAATGGCCTGCTCGGACCCAAGGCGGGGATTCCAGCCGAGAAGCGACAGCTTCTCGGTCAGGTAGGTAAATTTTGGTACATCACCTACCCAGCCCTTGTTTCCCTGGCCAAAACTGAGAGTTGCTTCAGGAGCGACATGTGCCCTGACAGTCTCGGCGATATATCGAACGGTTACGCCCTTATCGCTGGCGCCGATATTGAAATAGCTGAGCTTGTCAGTTGCGGTTTCGCGAATGAACAGCATGGCATCCACCAGATCGGTGACATGCAAATAGCCTTTTTGCTGCGAGCCATCACCAAGAACATCTAGGTTGCCAGGTGTTTCTCGTAGCTTTCGCATGAAATCCTGAATCACACCATGCGTCGCTGGAACACCGATCACATTGGGAAACCGGAATAGATAGGCAGCCTCAAGATGACTTTCACAGGCAGCACTAATCGCAGCTTCGGCAGCCAGTTTCATGGCACCATAATTTGAAATGGGAAGCAACGGACCGCTATCTTCGTTCAATGGACGATCTCCATGATCACCATAAATCGCCGAACTCGACGCAAAGGCAATCACCGGAATCCCAAGCTCACGCATCAGAACCAGGGTATTGAACGTCGTCATGAAGGTATCGCGATAATCGATATGGGGATCCGCCGTACCAGCGGGAATATCCGAGTTTGCGGCGAGATGCCAGACTTCTGTAACCGGTTGCCGCCGATGAAGATCATGAAGCGCGTGCCGGTAGGCATCAATGTCGGACAGATCGACAACTTCAAAACTGAAATTCGGATGCGAGGATATCTCGGTCAGATTCACTCGTGATCCACGACAAAGGTTATCGAACCCAGCGACGATCCGTCCCTTTGCCAAAAGCTCGCTCGCGAGGTTGCAACCAATAAAGCCCGCAACACCGGTAATGAAGACACTCATATCGGGCTTCCTGTACGGCGAGCATATTTGACAAACAGATCAGCGAGTCTTGCCACTTCGGTATCGATCGAATGCCGCCCGACCACACGTGCATGAGCCGCATTACCCATCGCATGCAGTCGCTCAGGTGGGGTGGTAATGATCTCTGTCATCGCTGTCGCCAGATCATCGACCGAACCAGCAGGTATCAGCCAGCCGGTTTCACCAGGCACAACAAGTTCCGGAATTCCGGCCACAAACGTCGAGAGTACTGGTCGCCGTAGCGCCATTGCTTCCATGATCACCATCGGCAGACCTTCGGCAAAACTTGCCAATACCAGCGCCTGCGCTTTCAGTAATTCCTCACGCAGTCGCTCGGTACTCACGGGGCCGGTGAACTCCACTTTGTCGTTTATTCCATGACGGACAACGAGTGCCTCGATCTCGGAACGCATTTCACCCCCACCCACCAAAACCAGTTTGAAATCATGCCCCGAGCTTGCCACTTTCGCTGCGGCCTCAATAAGCAGCAATTGCCCCTTCTGCTCGCAAAGTCGACCGACACAAACCAAACGGGGCGTGGGGGATGGGTGGGAAAACGTACCCGCAAAAAATTCATCCTCCAACCCACAATGAACTACCTGGATCTTTGGCCAATGCGTATGTCCGACCCATCTGAAGAGCTGACTGCGGCAAAAAGATGTAATTGCTACCACGAAGGCAGCGTGTCTTATTTTTTCGCCGATGCCGAGATAATAAGGCCGATCAAATTCCAGAGGGCCATGCACGGTGAAGCTGTAAGTCGGACCACCCAATGCGTGAGTCAGCATCACCACTTCTGCAGAATTGGTACCGAAATGTGCGTGGATATGATCAACCTCACGATCTTGTAGCCATGTCAGGAAATGACATGCCTCGGCAAGATAAACCAGGTGATAAGGCAAGGGACGGTCCGCCTTCCATCCCATCCGTATCGAAAGCAACATAGCATCAAGAAATCGCAACGGTGACCGGATCACCCTCAACAACATCGAGAATGCCAAGGGTAATACACCATTTTCAAGAACATACCTGGTACGAATCTGTTCCTGAAAGTCAATTTCATCGATGATTTCAGCATCCCAGCCTCGGAGTGCAAACCGCTCGATCTCGAACCCCATGCGCTCAAGTGCGAGCATCTCACGACGAATGAAGGCATGACTGACTTGTGGATATTGATTGATGAAATAGGCGATCCTGGTAGTCATTTAGGTAAGCTCGATTGTGTGTGATCTACGATTGACTTCTGTTTCTGTTCTAACCAGATAACATCGCAAGAGACCTGATTATCCCCGGTATGGAATCGCCTGAATTGGGAATAAAAATTACGGTCCCGACGTACACAAACCGGCTGGCATGTAGATAAACCCCACCATATCGCAGGTTGTGCATGAATCACCATTCTGCAGATTTCTACTGCTGCCGATTCAAAATCAAATCACGTGATGTCACCTACTGGTAATTAATTCATTTGTACTCTATCAAGCGTGATTGCTTCCCCTTGATCCGGTTAAAGAGAAACTTCAACTGTCCCTGGACCTCCGGGAACTTTCCCAGCATCAGAAACAGGGCTGCCCACCAGTTCTCTCTCGAAGTACGTTGACCTTTCAGGGCCAACCGACATACCTGAGCCGGATAAATGGCCAGCAGCATCAAGACAAGCGGGCCTAGGATACCAATCCCTAATAACACTCCACTCGGCAGTACCAGCCCCCACCACCAGTTGCTACGGGATTCGCGCACCTTGTGCTGTTCTGGTGCTGCTCCATGCAGATAGGCTCCCTCAGCACTGGCATAGCCGCTACGGACAGAGCGCATCCACCATTGGCCAAAACGTACCATCGCAGCATCGTGCAACGTCATATCCAGATCAAGCCGCCAGATACGCCAGCCCGCGGCGCGAAGCCGGATACACAGTTCCGGCTCCTCTCCCGCGATAAGATCTGCCCGATATCCATGTACTTCCGACAACGCTGCAACGCGCATCAAGGCATCGCCGCCACAAGCCTTGATTTCTCCCAGAGGCTTGTCCCAGTCAATATCACAGAGCAGATTGTAGACCGAGCGTTCAGGATGTCGCTCACGCCTTCGCCCAAACACGACCGCAAAATCCGGGTGCGACTCAAGAAATGAAAATGCCGAATCCAGCCATCCTGCCACCACTTCACAATCACCATCCACGAACTGAACGTAGCGCAAGGTGGGCTGACGGAGCATCAATGCTTGGAATCCTGAATTGCGGGCACGTGCCGCAGTAAAGGGAATGGAAATGTCCAGATCAACGGTTTCACAGCCATAGCCTCGCGCCATTGCCACCGAATCATCTGTGGACCCGGAATCGACATACACCACCGGACCGTCAGAACGGAGCACGGACTCGATACACCCGCGCAACCTTTCACCTTCGTTGCGACCGATGATCACCACACCGAGCAGTGCAGCATCCAATCGATTTTCCCTTACGTCACTCACTACCGAATCACCTTTGGAAATGCCCCGCAATCAAAAGAAAGTTCTCGGGTCGCTGTAAGTTCCTTGAAATTTCCGCATTTCAAATCCCCACCCAGCCATTCACCAAGCTGTTCAAGATCCTTATCAAATATCTGCTCAAGACTGGCACGCACACTGGCGTTGAGAACCGGACGCTCACGCATGGTAAGTTTCCGCTTGATCCAGTTGCGCCAGCCTTGTGGCACCAGGCGGCGCCGCAAACGTGCGGCAAGTTCCGGTTTGAAAATAAAGTTGTACAGGGGAAATCTTCTTAGCCGCTCCGCGGAAACGTTGGCTGGTTGCATTCCCTGATTCCAGACCGGCACACCACGATAGCCAATATGGCGGCAGATACGCTCAAATTCCTGCTGCGGCCGGCAACTGATCCGCTCGAAAAAAACCGGTAGGATGCTTTGTGCTCCATATCCTTTCAGAAATGGTTCCAGTTGCATTGCGTATTGGCTGTAAGCAATCAGTTCCGGATAACGCTCCACCGCAACATCAATATCGCAACGGATCACGCCCATGCTCCATTCATGCATATAGTGAGATATCAAACGGTCAATAGGGTGACGCATGACGTAAATCAATTTTGCGTCAGGCACACTATCCAGCATACGTTCTACGGTCGAGGGGTGAGTTGGCAACTTGGTGTAATGGGTACTGGCCTCCCCCAGCAATGCATCTTCCGGGGCCTTGTTGAATAGTTCGGCATACCAATTAATTCCTTTGTGGAACTGTCTGTCATCGCTGAAATAATTGGGTTCCTTTGGCTCACACATGAAAATACCCGGCTGTCGGGAAAGTTGCTCAAATAGCGTGCTCGTCGCCGACTTCATGGCGCCAATGATGATGAAGTCCGGCAAACGGAGTAGATTGCGTTGGGGATTCATGCGCCGGGAATCGAATACGCCTTCATCGGATGCCACCAGTTGATCCAGATATCACGCCATTGGTATTCGACTGCGACCTTGTCCTTACGCCCGGAAGTCTGCCGAATCCTGGAAACCATTCGTCCCAGCCACCACATCAGATTGGCGGCTGTCAGGCCAAGACGGCCATAACGCTGGTAAAAGAATCGTGTCCGTGATTCATAAAAGTAACGTGGCAAACGTTTACGCTGCAGTGTCTTGCGTTTTACCGAAGAACTCCCGCCCCTCAGATGAACCACACGAGCACGCGGATCATGAACAATCTCCCAGCCGGACTGTCGTGCCCGATGACAGAATTCCACATCCTCGAAATACATGAAATACCCGGAATCAAGCAGACCCACCTGATCAAAGACAGCCTCACGAACAAGAACACAGGCAAAGCTGGTCCACTCGGGCTGAAACATATTCTCCTGTACGGGCTGTGCCACGATGTACCGGGACAGCAGTCGACTGACCACACCAGTTTGAGCGGAAAGAATCATCTCGCTAAAGGGTGTATGGAACTTGAAACAGCTTTCCTGCCCCGAACCATCGGCCCATTCGAGCCGGGGGCTGACCAAACCCGCTCGGGGATGATTCCCGATCGATTCCATAAGAATTTTGATCGCACCTGGTCTGATCAGAGTATCACTGTTCAACAACAGGTAATACTCGGCCTGAATCTGGATTATCCCGAGATTGTTCCCCCCAGCAAAACCCTGGTTGAATTTCGAACGTACCGGAATCACAACATCATCATGGGTATTTTGAATCAACCATTCTTCAATCTGCTCCATCGAGCCATCATCGGAATGGTTATCCACTAAAACGACTTTTGCCTTCATCCCAGTCAATTCGGGCAACAAAGATGCAAGGCAGTCGATCACCAGGTTCGCAGTGCGAAAATTGATCATGACCACCGATAACAGGGTTTTCTCCTTATTGACACTTCCAGTGCTTCCGTCGGACATATCCATTACCCTTACATAATCTGTACGGAAGAAACAACCAGCATGGATGCAACAAGAATCGGAATATCAAGCCTGGGTTGCCATAAGCCAATTCTTGAATAGCAAAATGCATTGACCGGGTACATAACCCAAGATACTGATGCAAGAGCGATGACCAAACCTCGGGCTCCCCAGAAATAGGCCCCCAAGAACATCGCAAGGATCTGCAAGCAGATTTGTACGAACAAAAGCATGGAACTGACCCGAACCATACCTTTGGCAAAAAGTATGCCGTTGTAAGAGGACGATACACAACCGGCCAAGGACCCCAAAGCCATGACCCTCAGCATCCAGGCCGCATCCGAGTAACGGGGGTCGTACAAGAGGTGAACAAGAACTGGACCGTAGTACACATAGATGGCACTGATCAGCCAGTACGGTACAGTCTGTATCAGCCTGCTTTTTGCCACCAGTTTGAATAGGCCCTCCGGTTGGGTTCTCAATGTCTCTGAATATGCTGCAAACATGACCTTGCTACTGATTTGGTCAACAACCTGTCTTGGTAACTGGTCCAGCGCCATCGCGATAGAGAAAAATGCCAACACTTTGACGTCCAGCAGATCACCGATCAAAAGTCGGTTTCCCTCTCCTGACAAAAACGTCAAGGCAGAGCTTACAAAAAACCATTGCCCCAGCGATAACAAATCCTTCAATGCATCACGATGCAACATCAGGCGATTGCGCTCCCCTTCAAGCCAGAAATGACTGGCGATCATTTTTACGATCGCGCTGATGATATTGCCTGCCACGAGCGACCAGATGGAACGATCAATAAAGGCCCACAGGATGGTGATCGCCAGCCCGAACGCATAAGAACCAACGTCAAGAAAAGTAATCCTTGCTATGCCAAGGCTTCTATTTGCCAATGCAATTTTGGTGGAATTGAGACTGGTGATCATGGCCACAGTGCCTGCTACAGGCAATATGTCAGCCAGCATGGGCTCCTTATAAAAAGTTGCCACGGTGGGTGCGATTAACCACAACACTCCCCACATGAGTCCCCCACGAAGGATCTGAAGTGTCCATGCAGTATTGAAAAAATCGGAGGAACCCCCGTTCTTGTTTTGTACGATGGACTGTGTAACACCAAGATCCGATAAAAGAGCTACACCGCTCATGACCGCTTGAACAATCGCCATCAACCCGAATGCTTCAGGGAAAAGCAAGCGGGTCAGGATCAGGTTTCCAAATAATCTTAAAAACTGATTCGAACCGTAGCCCAATATTGTCCAACTACCCGCAGAAAATATCCGACGCCTTAAGGTTGCCGTCATGGAATCACCAGCGGGAGATACTTCATCACAGGCCGAATCTAGCCCGAGACGAGCGGTTTTGGCTGTCGATTAACAGCCAACGCTACAGTTTCAGTGTGTTCTTGATGCAGGAGCCGAATGTATGCCACGGATAATCCCGCTACCGACCAATAGAGCACGGGGATGACAGTGATACTGCTGACTGTAAATATGATGACGAGTATCCCCGCCAGAGTAGCAAGCAAGGTTCGACCAAGAAGTCGTTCCTCCTCGGCCTTGTCGTCAAGGAGTTTCATGCTCTTGTATACGCCGATAACTACAACAAAAAAGAAACCCAGAAACAATCCCAACCCCACCAGGCCATTGGACAAACCAATAGCCAGATAGGTATTGACGATATCGATCATGCCTTGTCCCTGTTTGAGCTCCTGCATGGCTGGTGAATAGATGTAATCGTAGGCACCGAACCAGGGGTTCTGCATGATGAGTTGAATGGATATTTCCAGTAATCGTTGCCGATAATCTATGTTCTCGACTTCCACCGTACCCACGAATGGCAACAGATCGATAAGCTTGCCTCCGGCAGGAGATACTAGCAATACCAAAAAAATTGCAGCGCCTGCTGAGCCCAGTTTCACAAGATTCTGGACTGGTTTTTTTCCAAGCGCAACGAATACAAATACCATGGCGACCGTCCCCACCCAGGGCCCGCGTGAGACAGAAGCAGCCAAGCCGGCAAGCAAGGTAAAAGCACCCAACATCCACTCTTTCTTTCCAGCAACCGATTTTTTGAGATAAAGCCAGAATCCCAACGCGATGGTCATCACGTATCCGAGAGGAATCGGTTGCCCCGTAGAGCCTTGGGCACGCAAATCTCCTGGCTCTCGCTCCAGATATCCTCCAAAATTCCAGCTGACTCCGAGCGCATCCGGCAATGAGGCATAGAGCAACCAGTGCCTGGCAAATTCGACTGTCGCTATCAAACCCATCACGATTGCGGCGACAGCAAAGGCCATCAAGGTATCTTTCAATTCTTGCAAGGTCCGTTGAGAACGGCTCATTACGTAGTACGGCAAAATAATATCCATAAACTCGTAAAACACCCCTTGCCGAAGGGTATTGGTTAAAGTACTTGCCATGAACATCAATCCAACTTGTACACAGATAAAGCCGAGCACGAATTTATCTGCCTTGCCCTCACCAAACCTGCCCAATGCCGGGCGTTGTTGAATTCTCAGAAACTCGGGTAATAAAATTACCAACGTCAGCAGACGGACGTAGTTGATATCGAAAAAATAGCGGATCACACCCAGCCCACTCACCTCGGCAGGGATCGATGGTGCCGCAAACAGTAAAAAAAAGAAAAGCGCGGACCTATTCTTTTCGCGCGGAAGAATAAGTAGCAGAAGCACTGCGACAATGGTGGTGTATATCCAATAATCGTGTGCAAGAAAGACTGCCAGAGTAATCCCAAACCACACATTGCGTCGCCGGACAAAGTCCGAGTCCGCCATAGCCATGTTACAAGCGGGCTTTTTGGTAAGGATGAAAACAGGTGTCGCCAATATCAATATGACGATGAGTGCGCGCAAACTCTCGGGCATATCGTATTTGTATCAGCTATCGCCCATGGACGATCCGAATCAGGACGATATCAATCACGAAAATGGTCAACAGGGCTGCGATAAACAGCACCATGCCGGAAAACTCATGAAGGAATCCCTGCCCTGCCGCATCGCCCCAGTGATAGGTAACGAGAGAGAGAAAAACAACGCGCACAATATTTGCAGCAAAGGCAACCGGTAGCAGGCTAGCCAGCATCACTCCGTTATGCACCCAACTCTTGCGCTGCATCAGGTATAGGTACAACAGTCCGATGGCAGTGAGGCTGAACATCGAGTTGATACCGGAGCATGCGTCTGCCACCAGCAATTGATACTGCCCAATCGTCAGTATTACCCCATTACGTGCGACTGGATAGCCGGCTGTATACAGAATCTGCTCCGCCACCATGGAAACATACTTTTTCAATGGCCCGGTAATCCCATCCACAAAGATCCCAGGGAGCGGAATCAGGTAGATGAGAAATAACAACAGGAACCAGTATGTAGCAATACCCTTCTTCCCGCGCATCGACAGCAGGGTGCCACCACAAACCGGGATCAGGGATCCAACCTCCAGAATGCTGATGTTCATGGCCCGGCCAAGCGCGTAGATCAAAAGACCAGGAAGCAAAATAAAAAATCCCGGGATCGGTGTGGTCGCTTCTGCTGGAGAAACCAGAACGGATCGGCGCTCCCAGAGCAACCACAGAATCACGGCCAGGATAATAGGACCATGGGCAAAATCCGGCTCCTGCCAGATCGTCGTTGCAAGCACATAAAAAACGGGGATGTACAGAATCAATAATCCCGCAATGACAGGTCCCCATTCATGGCCCCATGTATGCCATGACGGTTGGCCATTCACACTGGAGGGCGTCATCCGAATCCAGCTCAAAACACGTTGAAGACAGCACCGACAATCGTGGCACTGGCATGATTGACGGATTCTGAAATTCCACGCACTTTCCACATCCGGGTGGTGTTTTTACGTGCAACAACCAAGGCTGCTCCGGCACGTACCGCAATCGTCTGTGCATCAGGATAATCACCCGAGGAGGGTGAATCAATCAGGATGGCATCGAATTCCTGCGACAGTTCCCGCAGCAGCTGAGGAAACAATGGTCGCGCCAGTAGTTCGAGCGGATTTGGGGGTATGACGCCCGCAGGCAAAACCGAGAGATGCGGCAAGCCATCAATTGGCTGTATGACCGGATCATTGCCACCACGTCCTGTCAGAACCGCGGATAATCCGTGGCGGTTTGTAATGCCAAACAGCAAATGCTGAATCGGGTGACGCAAATCTGCGTCGATCAGCAGGGTCTTTTGTCCCATCTGGGAAAATGCCACTGCCAGATTCGCAGCAATGTAACTGCGTCCCTCCCCACGTTCTGCGCTGACAACGGCCAATGCCCTGCTGGATGGAGCACCATCGAACCAGCGCAGCATCAGTTGACTGCGCAAAGCTCCAATGGCGCGAGCCTGCGGGCTCATGGGGGAATAGGCGCTGATGACTGCCTGGCTGACAGGACTCTCACCGGGCACAAGATAGGAATGATCGAACTGTCGTGACAACGCGAACTCGATGTCGGCCGGTGTCAACAGCCCCAGCTCAACTGCCGCATCACCAAAACGCAATCCCTTTTCACGCTGCAACTGAAGGATGGCCTCGGCGCCATCCAGCGTCAACCGACCAGACTGAATCAGCAGAGTGCCGATCGAGCGCTCACCTTGCACAACAACATTGGTACTGCTTACGGTGGAAACCACATTCGACGAATTCAACACGCCTTTCATTTCGACTCCAGCCGTAACAACTGTTGGCGTGCAATCTCTACGAGACGGTTGCTCCTGCGTGGGCCTTCTATCACGGCCAGTACTGGAACCTGTAACATTTCAACCAGATCGTCGACGGTACGTACCTTCTTGTCGAGAAGTTCAAGCAAATAAGCTGCCCCTCCCCCAAGAATGAGTGCAAGCAGGAGTGTCATGGCAAGGCTCTTCTTGATATTCGGGCTGGCCGGTTCCGGTGGCTGGATAGCCGGGTTCAGCACCGATACATTGGTCTGGGTGACCTGACTCTCCAAGCTGGTCTGGTTGTAGCGCTTGATCACCGTGTCGTAGGCACTTTGTGCTGCATCCACATCGCGCTGGAGCACCGCAAGTCGATCACGACCTCCTTTGAGTTCGAGCAACTTTTTTTTCTGACTCTCGATTGCAGCCCTCAACTGGGATTCCTTACTCAGTGCAATATTCTTTGAGGTGGATAGACTGCTGACGATTGCATTTTTTTCCGAC
This sequence comes from Pseudomonadota bacterium, assembly GCA_018241695.1. GTDB lineage: Bacteria > Pseudomonadota > Gammaproteobacteria > Burkholderiales > Rhodocyclaceae > Denitratisoma. The sequence continues at coordinate 23,120 of JAFEDH010000005.1, forward strand.
TGCAATTGCGCCTTGAGTGTAGCCAGCTCGGCTGCCATACGTTGGTATTGGGGGTGGTTTACACCCAGATTCTCACCTGCCTCCTGTAGCTTGGCTTCCTGGCGGGCAATATCGGTTTTCAGACTTTGCACCATCGAACTTTGATTCACATCGGGCAATTCGTCCGATTTCGCATTCTGCTTACTACGTACTTCAACTGCCTGCTCCTGAGCCTGGGTAAGTTGGGCGGTGAGTTCATTGAGCCTGGCCATCTCGGTATCCAGATGCTCTTCCTTGGAAACAATGCCATGTTCCTGCTGGTATTCAGAGAGTGCCGCCTGGGCTTTTTCAAGGTTTTCACGCATGACCTTGGCCTGATCACCAAACCAGCGGGAATACTGTCGTGCCGGATCGACCTTGAGCTCGATATTGGTGATGATGTATGCCTGTGCGTAGGCATTGGCCACGGCGGCAGCAAAGCTCGGATCTCCAGCGGCAAAGCTGATACTGATGATATTGGTGCCATTGGAAATACTGACCATGAGCCCCTTTTGCAGCAATTCACCAATCCAGTATTGCAGGTTGGTCTTTCCCCCGGTCTCATCCTGCCAGCGCCTTTTCAGTGTCGGGCTCTGGTCCAGCTTGAGCGCAGTAACTACCTGTTGCGCGATATGGTCACTCTTGATGATGTCAACCTGGGTCTGCAGATAGCCTGGGACCACGGGCAGAAAAGCGCCGGCGACCGGATCGGACGACTTGACATCGAATACCAGACTGGTGCTGGTGACATATTGCTTTGGCATCAACAGCGTAACCGTGATACCCACAACAAGGGTGAACAAAAAAACCCCGAATGCCACTTTCCAGTGTGCGCGCAGGATCAGCAGCAGATGCAGCGGGTTCATGTTGAGTAATCAGAACAGGCTTTCGCCAACGTAGATCACATCATCCGGCTGCACCTTGTCATCGCCCTTGACGCCCACCCGTTCTCCACTGGAGCCACGACGATAGACGTCCAGTCCGCGTTCCGTACCCCGATCCGTCAAGCCGCCACCCTGCGCCAGGGCCTGACGCACGGTCATGTTGCGCTCCAGCCGATAGGAGCCGGGGTGCTGCACTTCGCCATAAACATAAAACACCGGGTGCTTGGCTACAAAAATCACATCACCACCGGCAACCGTGATGTCGTCCTTGAAATCGTTGTTCAGGAACATGCCCGCCACATCCACCTCCCGGCGAAAAGGTTTCCCGTCTCGAACGCCGGTAATGATGACCGTATCCGCCCCATCGGGGAGAACCCCTCCAGCCATGGCCAATATTTCGGTAAGCCGCGTATTGAAGGTCTCCAGCGGAAACCGTCCCGGATGCCCTACCTGCCCAATGACTGAAACCTGGTTGCCAAGGTTTTTCAGCAGCAGAATACTGACCTGCGGCTTTTTAACGAAAGAGCCATCCTGCAATGCCTTCGCGATCGCCTGTTCTGCCGATGCAATCGTCATTCCACCGATCTTGATCGCCCCGATCAGCGGGAAAGTGATCATGCCGTTCTCGGACACGCGTGTTTCAAGTGTCAGGTCGGTATTCTGAAACACGCTGATACGAATATTGTCACCCTCACCGAGCCGGTAATCAGGCAAAGCCCCCTGGGCAATCGCTCCTGCCGCAAGCAACAGCGACATGACCATGAACGTGCACTTCGCAATCCATTGCTTGAGCTTGGTTGCCATGATTTGATTTCCGTACAATATGTCGCTCTTACCTGAGGCCATTCAAGCCCTTATCAATGCTTTCCTGCTTCAACGGTGCGGCTGTCGAAGCGGCTCTGCCCTTGGCATCGGACTGCTTGCGAGATGCCGCATCCGCTTCAGCTGCGGCCCGGGCCTTGGCAATGGCCTCGGCCTGAGCCTTGGAGTCAGCCTCGGCCTTGGCTTTTGCTGCAGCCTTGACTTGTTCCTCGGCGTCGGCGGCCGCCTTGTCTTTTGCCAGCTGTTTCGCTTCCACATCAGCCTCCGCCTTTGCCCTGGAGGCCATTGCCGCGGCACCACCTGCAAATTCACCCTGATAAGAAATGTCGGCCTTGTCGCGCAAGGCTTTGATTTCTGCCACCATTGCTTTCGCCGCCTGCTGATTGAAGAGGAACTGCTGGATGCGGGGCGTCGCAGCAGCCTCGACGATCGGAGCCGACTGCGATGCCACGAGACGGAACACCATTACGCCACCACTGGGTACTTCAATCACACTCATCCCACCATCCTTGAGCTTGTATATCTGGGGCAAAAATTCCAGTGGCAGGGCTTCCGCCGGGCGAACACCCCGGCTGGCAGAAAACTTCACTCCGTTGGCTTGCAACCAGGTAGCGACATCCTGCAAGGACTTGGCCTTCGCAACTTGTTCGCGCAAGGTGGCGGCCATACCCTCCTTGGGTTCGACCACCAATTCCTCAAGGTTGTATACCCGACGGTCAGAAAATAATTCCGGATGGTCGTTGTAATACTTCTTGACAGCCTCTGGGGTCGGTTTGGGCAAGTCCGCGGATTTTTTCTCGAGATAGGCACGCGCGAGAATTTCGTCACGTGCTGCTTCTATTGCCTGAACCACTTGGGGCAGGCGATCAATCTTGTTCTCGATCGCCTGCTGTTTGGCCAGTTGCTGGTCAATCAGTTTTTCCAGAACGGCACTCTTTGCCTTCGGCAATTCTTCCGGAGATATCCCCGGAGTGCGGGCCAGAACACCGTTGATCTGGGATATCGTGATTTCATCAGCATTCACCTTGGCCGCAACCTGGCCTGCAGGCTTTTCTCCTCCATGCTTACCGCACCCTGTCAGTACGATCAATGCAGAGAACCCAAGGCAAATCAACCTGCGGGATGTCGGGAAATACATGGAACCCCCAATGATGATGAAATGGACAAATACCGACTGCCAAATCGATACGTGATACGCACTGCTAGACTACCGTGCCACCCATATTCCCACTTGCGGAAAATGGAATCTCATTCTAATCCATACCGAAAAAATCAACTCAGAACGACCAGGTCGCATCGATTTTTGCCACCTTGTCACCATATTTGGCCATAGCGAGATTCGAGTCACGCACCTGCCGCTGCAAACTCAGCCGGATTGTCAATGCACGTATTGGCAGCCAGTCCACGCCTGCCTCCGTATTGGTCGTGGTATCCCTGCGCGCCATCTCGATTGCCGGGGTTGTGCCTTGACCACGATAGCCACTGGTCGTGCGCGATACGAGCAGATGCGCGGCAAGCTTGCTGCTGATCTGCCATGTTGAGGTGATCGACGCCAGATTGTTCTCGGTGTAACTAAAGGATGGCGTCTGCAAAGGCTGGAGACTACGGCTCACAGTCAGCGACAGGCCAAGCTTGGCGGTTGGCTTCCAACCATAGGTGATATCTCCGGAGGCACCGGAAAAATCCCGCTGGGTGTACTGACCGTCCTTTCGCCTTGTGAGAGATACGTGGCCGGTCAGATCCGATCGCCCCCCCACTTTCCAGTATGCCGAAAATTCGCTGGCGCTCTCTTTGAAACTTGTGCCGGAAACTCCGGGGATGATGCTCTGATTCAGATAATCGCCCCTGGAAGCCCGCTGCTTGAAATCAAGATAGTTTCCCGACGGAAAAAGATATCTGAAGCCAATCGATGTACTGTCCATGCGCTGGCTGGGCGATACAGCAATCGCCAGTTCACTTTTCTGATCTGTACGCGACAGGTTCGCCAACCAGTTCCAGCCTCCGGTGATCCGCCCATTCAGGTCCAATACCTTGTTTGCACGGATACTGACATTACGCAGATTTGTCAGGGTATCTTCAAATGGCGCCAACGATCTTGAACGATCCAGGACGAGGCTTGCATTCAGCCAATTACCCGGATTCCACAACCACGACGCACGATATCGGGTAGCGTTGAAATCAAGGTAGGAAAAGTTCTGGTACCGCTTCATATCCTCGTTCAACTCGAGTTGGAAGCGTTGCCGGGAAACCGGCTTGTCGAATCGCAAGGTTCCTGAAGTCACCGTCAGTACCTCGGAGCGAGGCCCAACAAAATCAGGGCGGCGAAACAGATTCGAGTCCCAACTCTGGCCGAACCCGGCTTGTACGGAAAGAACCTCGTTTGCCACCGATCCGGATGTCTGAGCCCCTGCGTCAAAGGTGACTGAAATTCCTCCGAAAAAGGTAACCAAGGCAGTGACATACCCATATCGAAAGCCAATCCTGGCAATCTGGCAATCCATCCCGTGCTTTCCCCCTGGCTCCTTAAAGCACTCCAACACCCGCCCGGATCATGAACCCTGCGTATCGAATTAAGTCGCAAATCTGAACACAAGACCGGCGACTGTATTATAACTACCTGTCTATTTCATCCCGACATGGAGGGCGACCCCGTGCTGTCGCTGGTTTGATTGCAGCGAAAACAGAAACGGCGGAAACCCGAAACCTCCCTGTACTCAAACTATTGCAAAGCCTAAATGCAATCCGGAACTCCATAACAATGATACAACCGGTTTCCCCACCCTCTTTTCGCAAAGCAGCCCGTATCTCCATTGGTCGGGATCAGTTGCTCAACGTTTTGGAATTCCTTCTTGAGCCGCTGACGCTGGCCTTATCGCTATGGATGGTAGCCATCGCCCATACCGGAGGCTATCTCGCTCCACGTTACATGCTGCTCTCGCTCGCGGTATTCGCCGTTACATTCCCCGGTCCCGCCTATCTGACGCAGACACCTGTAAGCGTCATCCGCAACATTCTGGCCAACTGGATCACCATCTCGGGGCTGCTGTTCCTGCTCTGTTACGCCAGCGGTTACCTGCGCTACTTTGATGCTGACGTATTGATCACCTGGTGGTGGATTGCTCCGCTTGGCGCGGTGGGGACCCACTTCATGTTTCGCGGGATCACACCACAGATCATCAAGCTGCAGGGCAACGAGCGTCGTGCCATCATCGCCGGGATGAATGACCAGGGTATCGAACTGGCAAGGCGGCTCGGCGCAGATCCTTATTCGCATATTCAGGTGCTGGGTTTTTTCGACGATCGTTCGACTGACCGGATCAACCAGAGCCCAGACCAGGTTCTCCTTGGCCGGATTACCTCCCTGGCGGCCTACGTCAAGCTCAACCAGGTAGATGCAATCTATATATCACTCCCCATGGCCTCGCAACCGAGAATCCTTTCGCTACTGGAAGATTTACGCGATACCACGGCATCAATCTATTTTGTTCCGGATATTTTTGTCACGGATCTGATTCAGGGCCGCATGGATACCGTCAGCGGCCTGCCTGTCGTCGCGGTTTGCGAAACCCCGTTCACCGGGCTCAACGGTGTATTGAAGCGCGGCAGCGACATCCTCATCTCCTTGTTGCTCCTCGTCCTGACCTCACCTGTCCTGCTTTGTGTCGCTGCCGGTATCAAGCTCACCTCTCCAGGGCCGGTGATCTTCCGGCAGAGACGCTACGGACTCGATGGCCGTGAAATTGTCGTATACAAATTCCGCTCGATGCGCGTGGCCGAAGATGGTCCCGTGATTCCCCAGGCACAGAAAAACGACCCCCGGATCACACCACTGGGACGATTCCTGCGTCGGACCTCCCTCGATGAATTTCCACAGTTCATCAATGTATTACAAGGAAGAATGAGTATCGTCGGACCGCGCCCCCACGCCGTAGCCCACAACGAGATGTACCGGAAAATGATTCGTGGCTACATGCTGCGGCACAAGGTCAAGCCCGGCATTACCGGATGGGCACAGGTCAATGGCAGTCGAGGAGAAACCCGGACTCTTGACAAGATGACGGAACGTATCAACTATGACCTCGACTACCTACGCAACTGGTCGCTGCGACTGGATCTTTACATCATTGCACGCACCATGTGGGTCGTCCTGATGGAGCGGGATAATGCCTACTAGGGAAGGGCCGCAATGGTGACCGTTCAAAAGATACCGATGGGGTCGGCTGAAACTGTTGCTCCGCATGGCAACACTACCGGTTCGCAAGACGCCCTCTCCTCCTTCAACGTCTCGGTCACCGGCAACGCCATCGACGGCCACAGCATCTCGTTGTTGCGCTGCATGATCGCGGTCACGATCCTGCTGACTTCACTACCGTCTGGCTCATCATCGATCTCGCTGATCAAATGGACGTTTGGCTCATTTCTCGCGTACTGTCTGTACGCCTTTACCGTAGCCCTGATCTCCTATATCCGGGAATGGCCCTCCACACCCAGAATCGTCTACTGGCTGGATGTGGTTTTCATAGGCTGCCTCGTCACCATCACCTATGCCAGCGACACCATTCTGTATCAGTGCTTTTTCTACCCGATTTTTGTCGCCTCGTTCGCAAAGGAATTCCGTGAGGGTGTCATCGTATCGATTGCCTCATTTCTGATCACAACCTGCATAGGTATCGGCTTCGCGTTCTCCGGAGACACATTCGGCATCGGTCACGGCAACATGCTGATCGAGGCCGACTACGTTCTTGTCATCGGCTGCATCATTGCCTATTGCGGTGGCTATGGCGGCATGTTCATGCGCAAACTTGCTCTCCTCAAGGAAATGAACAAGCTATGGCATCCTCGCATCGGGGTTGATCAGATGTACTCCAACAATCTGGACTGCCTCCTCGAGTTTTTTGACGGCGACATGTGCTCCCTGGTACTACAGCGACAGAGTCCCGAACTCAGCTACACCCTTTACACCGCATATCGAAATAAGGCCGGACATGCGATGGTCCAGCACAATATCGCGGCCAGCGCAGCCGGGACGTTGCTGACAAGCCTGCCGCCGACATCGGCCGTATTCTTCCATCATCCGGAAGGATCGCCATGGCGGCGAATCAAGGGGTACCTCTCGTTTGATATCTATACCTGGCAGAAAACCCGGCCCCAGCGGGCTCAGTGTGAAACCCTGGCGAACCTTCTCGATACCAAAATATTTGCCAGCGTACCCTTTGTCCAGCATGGCACCACCACGGGGAGAATATTTCTGACCGCAAGCCATGGCGGTTTCAATGTATCAGACCTCGATTTCCTGTCGCATGCCTCCAATACCATGTCGACAGTCATCGAGAGCATGCAGCTGGTGGAAGAGTTGGTGAACAAAGCCACCGAACAGGAACGCTCCAGCATTTCGCGCGATCTGCATGACACAACGATTCAGCCCTACATAGGCTTGAAGCTGGCTTTGGAAGCGATCAACCGGGAAACCCCGGAGGACAATCCACTCACTCTGCGCATCCGGGAACTGATCGAGATGACGGAAATGACGGTTCGTGATCTGCGCGATTTCGCGGCGACAATCAAGGGTAAGGAGGCGGTCCCCGGCGAAGCCATGATTGCGGCGATCCGGACCCATGCCGAGCGTCTCAAGCGGTTTTACGGTATCCATGTCGAAATCAACGTAGAAATTTCAAAGCGCCTGAATGGGCGCCTGGCTGCGGAGGCCTTCCAGATATTCTCTGAAGGATTGAGCAACATACTGCGCCACACCCAGGCCAAAAATGCCGTTCTGTCCATTTCCTGCGAAGGCCCCGATCTTCTACTCAAAATCGGTAATGACCAGGGCAGCAACAAGCATTTCATGCCACGTTCGATTTCACAGCGTACCCAGGCGTTGGGCGGCAAAACCTTCGTGGAACACCACGAGGATCACTACACCTATGTCATCTCGATCATTCCGATGTGATGTGACCATTCTGCAATCAATCGGATTGAAGGTGACACCCCAGACTTCATTCACAACCAATACTTGCAGGATATGAAAATGTACGTGCTGACCGGCTCAGATGGCCACATCGATTTTCCTCGGGACCGTATCCCTGATATCGGGCAATCCACAAACATTTGAAAAACCGTGACTGAACGCAATAAAATACGGCGGCAGGGATAGGCTCCCGGGATTCTTCGAAATCCGGGCTTACCAAAAACTCCGCTGATCACCCTATTCGATCTCATACCTATCGGTAAATCTTTGCCCGATGCAATCCTCCATCATCCGCGTGTTCCTGATCGACGACCATCGCAGCATTCTGTGGGGTCTGCAGCGATTGATTGAAAGCGGCCGGCCTGCAATCGAGTTTGCCGGTAGCGCTGAAAGCTGTGCCGAGGCACATAAAGTCATGGATCAGGCGAGTCCCGATGTGATCCTGCTCGACATCGATCTGGGTAACGAAAACGGCGTTAACGAAATTCCCGCGCTGCTCGAAAGATCCAGAGCGAAGATACTGATGTTGACTGGCGTGCGCGACAAAACCGCTCATGACAAAGCCATACTCGCCGGTGCCAGCGGTGTCGTGGAAAAGGAAGCGTCGGCAGAAATCATACTTACCGCGATCGCGAAAGTGCATGAAGGCCAGGTCTGGCTGGATCGTGAAGCTACCGGCCGGGTGTTTGTCGAACTTGCACGGGAGGGAAGGCCCAGCGGTGTCGACAAGGAGCAGATGAAGATATCGAGTCTGACTCAGCGTGAGCGCGCTATTGTCGCGATGACTGCAAGCAATGCCGGAGCCACCGCCAAAACGATTGCGCAGGCATTGTTTATCAGCGAACACACTTTGCGCAATCACTTCACATCGATCTACAACAAGCTGGATGTGGTCAACCGTCTTGAGCTTTTTGCGTATGCGCACAAACATGGCCTGACCAAGGCGGATTCGATCTCCCACTGACCCGATCTTCCGGATGGCTCCTTCGTTGCAAGCACACAGGAAAGACACTCCGGCCGGGCCGGGGACACGAGTCCTGCGACCGATCATCACTCCGCACGATCACCGGGCCGGTAGTATCCAACCAAAGAGCGAAAAGGCTTGGCAAGACGGCTCCAGCCGTTGATGGCGATCATCGCGGATGAAAGATCAACCAGCTCTTTCCCGGTGAAGTGGCGGCAAACCTCGGCGTAGAGCCAATCACTCACTTCGTTATCCGGCAGGCACACCTCTATCCAAGCCAGTGCAACACGTTCGTGGTCGCTGTAGTCGGCGTATCGCACGAAGTGTCCAGCAAATACAAACGCTGTTCGGTTTTACCGCCGGCTCACGCATCCTTGCTAAGCATGTCAAGACAATAGGCACAACCGTTCATCCGGGAAGCGCGCATCTTGACCAGTTCCAGCAACCCGTGCTCCAGACCAGAGTTATCCACATGCGCCTGCAGGGTATGCAAGGCCCGGATTCCCTCCGGGGATGCCCGGGCATAAGCCATCCGGCCATATCGCGAATCACGATCATGCGTGCCAAGCAGGATCGCGCTGCTTCGGTAATATCCGGCATCTGCGCTCCCTCTCCCCATTGATGTCCGAACTTTCTCGCCTATTTGCCGCCGATGGCCCACTGGCCCGGGCCATTCCAGGCTTTCGGTTGCGCCCCCAGCAACTGGAGATGGCGGAGCGGATCGAAGCGGCGATCCGTAACAATGACATCTTCGTGGCCGAGGCAGGTACCGGTACCGGGAAAACCTTTGCCTATCTGGTGCCATCGCTGCTATCCGGGGGCAAGATCGTGATCTCCACCGGCACCAGGACCTTGCAGGATCAACTGTTCAACCGGGATTTACCCGTGGTGCGCGAGGCCCTCGGTGTGGGTGCCACCATCGCGCTTCTCAAGGGCCGCGCCAATTACGTGTGCCCTTATCACCTCGAACGGGCACTGTCCGAAGGACGCACGCTGGCCACCAAAGCCGAGGCAGCCCACCTGCGCACCATCGCACGCTTCGCCAAGGCAACCCGGAGCGGAGACAAGGCCGAACTCTCTTCGGTACCGGAAGATTCCGGCGCATGGGTGCTGGCCACTTCCACCCGCGACAACTGTCTGGGACAGGAATGCCCCAGGGTCAAGGAATGCTTTGTTCTCAACGCCCGCCGCGAAGCCCTCAGCGCCGACGTGGTGGTAGTCAACCACCACCTCTTTTTTGCCGACGTGATGCTCAAGGATGACGGCCTGGGTGAACTGTTGCCCGCCTGCAATGCCGTGATTTTCGATGAAGCGCATCAGCTTCCCGAAGTCGCCGGGCTGTTTTTCGGTGAAAGCCTGAGCACCAGCCAGTTGATCGAACTGGCCCGGGACAGCCGCAATGAAGGTCTCGCCGCCGCAAAAGATTACCCACCCCTGCAGGAAGCGGCGCGGTCCGTAGACAAGACGGCAAGGGATCTGCGCCTGTCGGTCAAGCTGGAAAACACACGCATCTCCATGGAACGGCTGGGCCAGGATGGAGAATTCAAGGTGGCAATCAGCGGCATTGAATCCGCACTCAAGGAACTGGAACGCCATCTCGCCGCCCAGGCCGGACGCTCGGAAGGCATCGACCACTGCGCGCGCCGTGCCAGCGAAATGGCCCTGCGCCTGGCCCGCTGGCAGGCGAGCGAATCTCCCGGAGCCGCCAACGGGGAAACTTATGTGCGCTGGGTCGAGGTTTTCAGCCAGGCCATGGCCCTGAACATGACACCGCTCTCGGTGGCGGATATTTTCCAGCGCCAGCTGGAAGGCCATCCCCGGGCCTGGATATTCACCTCGGCAACCCTGGCCGTGGGCAAGGATTTTGGCCACTACTGCGGCGAACTGGGTCTTGCAACTGCGCTCACCGGCCAGTGGGGAAGTCCCTTCGACTACGAGCACAATGCCCTGCTCTACTGCCCCCAGGGTCTGCCCGTCCCCAATCATCCGGATTATCAGGATGCCGTGGCGGAAGCAGTCTGGCCGGTATTACAGGCATCGGGGGGACGGGCTTTCATCCTATGCACGTCGCTCAGGGCCATGCGTCGTATCCATGCGCTGCTGCAGGAACGGATCACCACGGCAGGCGTGGAGATGCCCCTGCTGATCCAGGGCGAAGGATCCCGCACCGAACTGCTGGAACGTTTCCGCCATCTGGGCAACGCCGTACTGGTGGCAAGCCAGAGTTTCTGGGAAGGAGTGGACGTGCGTGGTGAAGCGCTGTCTCTTGTGGTGATCGACAAACTGCCCTTCGCGCCGCCGGACGACCCGGTGCTGGCCGCGCGTATCGAGCACCTAAGGAAACAGGGCCACAACGCTTTCTTCAGCCACCAGTTACCCCGCGCCGTGATCAGCATGAAACAGGGTGCCGGCCGACTGATCCGGGATGAAGCCGATCGGGGGGTGCTCATGATCTGCGATCCCCGCCTGGTGGAAAAATCCTACGGCAAAGCCGTGTGGCGCTCCCTCCCTCCCATGCGTCGTACCCGCGATATCACCGAAGTAACCGCCTTTTTTCAGGCAGACCCGGTCCGCTGATTTTCCGGACCGTTTCCGCGCAAGGGTTCAAACCCCTTGCGCATCGCCCTGCCACTCCGCTACCCTCATGCTGCTGGGGTACGCCGCACCCAGCGATTCTTTCCACTCACAGAGATCAACCCGTCCAAGAGGAGCCCGCATGGCAAAGACCGCAGATTACGGACTGGGCAAGTTCGACTTTCCCCGCGGCTGGTTCATGATTGCCGAATCCTCGGAACTCCAGGACAAGCCGCAGGGCGTCCGCTTCTTCGGCAAGGATTTTGCCCTCTATCGCGGCAAGAGCGGGCGGGTGGTCATGCTCGATGCCTACTGTCCCCACATGAAGACCCATCTGGCGAAGAACACCACGTCCTATGTGGTGATCGACAATGGCGGCACCAATATCGAAGGCGATTCGATCCGCTGCCCCTATCACGGCTGGCGCATCAATGCCGAGGGCAAGGTCGACGACATTCCCTATTCTCCCGAACCGCCCCCGCCCAGCGCCTGCGTCAAGTCCTACCGGCTGGCCGAAGCCATGGGCGCCGTCTGGTTCTGGCACGATGCCGAAGGCGGCGAACCGGAGTGGGAACTGGATGTGCTGCCGCAGTGGAA
>JAFEDH010000006.1 GCA_018241695.1 Pseudomonadota bacterium
AAGAAAAACACGAAGCTACTATATTTAGTGCAACTCATTGTTTTTTCAGCAGCAAAATTTTCTGCTTTTCAGTCGTGAATTTGCGGTCTATGCTTCGCCGCTTACCGTTCCGATTCACTCTTTTCCTTCGGACCAGAATATGACAAATCAAACCACCACCCCCGAAGAAGTCTCCCTCCAGGAACACACCGGCCAGCTGGGCCTGCCTCTCCCCCAGGAAATCTCCGGCGAGGTGCTGCTGGAGAAATATGCGAAGGGTAACGAACGCAATGTGCACGAAGTGCGCGGCCGTGTCGCCCGCGCACTGGCCGCTGTCGAACCCGAGGACAAGCGCGCCTATTGGGAAGCGCGTTTTCTCGAAACCCAGGAACATGGTTTCGTTCCCGCCGGCCGCATCAATTCCGCCGCCGGCACCGATCTGTGCGCGACCCTGATCAACTGTTTCGTCCAGCCGGTGGGTGATTCGGTCGGAGAAACTGTCGATGGCCGTCCCGGCATCTACACGGCGCTGGCCCAGGCCGCCGAAACCATGCGCCGCGGCGGCGGCGTCGGCTATGACTTTTCTTCCATCCGTCCCATCGGCGCCCTGGTGAAGGGAACCCAGTCCCGTGCCTCCGGCCCCATTTCGTTCATGCGCGTGTTCGACCGCTCGTGTGAAACGGTCGAATCGGCCGGTTCGCGCCGGGGCGCCCAGATGGGAGTAATGCGCTGCGATCACCCCGATATCGAGGAATTCATCCACGCCAAGGACAAGGGCGATCTGACCAACTTCAACATCTCCGTAGGTGTCACCGATGTCTTCATGTCCGCGGTGGAACACGACCGGATGGTGGAACTGGCGCACAAGTCCCAGCCCTCCGCCGAGGTCATGGCGGAAGGCGCCTACCAGCGCGAGGATGGGCTCTGGGTCTATCGCAAGGTGCGCGCACGCGATCTGTGGGACCAGATCATGCGCTCCACCTATGACCACGCCGAGCCGGGCATCCTGTTCCTCGATCGCATGAACCGGGACAACAATCTCTACTACTGCGAAACCATCGAGGCCACCAATCCCTGCGCCGAACAGCCGCTGCCGCCCTATGGCTGCTGCTGCCTGGGTTCGGTGAACCTGACCCTGTTCGTCGAGGCCCCCTTCACGGATCAGGCCGGTTTCGACTTTGCCGGCTTCGGCAAGGCGGTGCAAACCTCCGTGCGCATGCTGGACAACGTGCTCGACGCCACCCACTGGCCCCTGGAGCAACAGCTGATCGAGGCGCGCAACAAGCGTCGTGTCGGCCTGGGTTTCACCGGCCTGGGCGATACCCTGATCATGCTGCGCCTCAAGTACGACACCCCCGAAGCCCAGGCGATGGCGACCCGGATTTCCGAATTCATGCGTGACCAGGCCTATCTGGCCTCGGTCGAGCTGGCCAGGGAACGCGGCGCCTTCCCCCTGTTCAATGCCGACATGTATCTTTCCGGCGGCAACTTCGCCTCGCGCCTGCCCGCTGAAGTGAAGGAGCAGATTCGCAAGCACGGCATCCGCAACTCCCACCTGCTGTCGATCGCCCCGACCGGCACCATTTCACTGGCATTCGCCGATAACGCCTCCAATGGCATCGAACCGCCTTTCTCCTGGACCTATACACGCAAGAAACGCATGGCCGACGGCACCCACAAGGAGTATGCGGTCGAGGACTACGCCTGGCGCCTGTACAAGCACATGGGCGGCGACATACACAACCTTCCCGATTATTTCGTCACGGCCCTGGACATTTCCGCCCAGGCCCACAAGGACATGGTGGCCGCCGTCGCTCCCTTCGTGGACACCTCCATTTCCAAGACGGTGAACGTTCCCGAGGACTATCCCTACACCGAGTTTGAAGACCTCTACATGACGGCCTGGAAGGCGGGCCTCAAGGGGCTGGCCACCTACCGCCCCAACGCGGTACTCGGTTCGGTGCTCTCGGTAGAGGGCAGCAACTCGCAGAAGCAGCCCCAGGATGTCACGCTCGACAGCGCCAACCGCCGCCTCTCGATCGGCGCCCTGCCGGCCCCCGTGCTGTCTTCGCTGCGCTGGCCGGGCCGGCCGCGCCTGGCCGACGGCAACACCGCATGGACCTACATGATCGAAGCGCCCCACGGCGAATTCGCCCTCTTCGTCGGCCAGACCGAAAACGAACTGGGACGCGGCGTGCCTTTCGAGGTATGGGTCAATGGTGCCGCACAGCCTCGCGGCCTGGGTGCCGTGGCCAAGACCCTGTCCATGGACATGCGCGTCAACGACAAGGCCTTCCTCAAGCTCAAACTCGATGCCCTGGCCAAAACCGTGGGCGAGGAAAGCTTCGAAATGCCCTTCCCGCCCAATAGCGAGCGCAAGGTGGTGCCCGGCATCGTTGCCGCCTTCGCCCAGGTGGTGCGCTATCGTTGCGAGAAACTCGGCGCACTGGAAGGCGAAGGGGCGACCCCCGTGCTGGACGCAATGTTCAGCCGCGAGGAACCCAGGACCGGCACCGACGGCACCCTGTCCTGGACGGTGGATATCGCCAATCCCGCCGCGGGAGAAGACTTCGTGCTGGGCGTCAAGGAAATCACCCTGCCCGACGGCGTTACCCGTCCCTATTCGGTCTGGCTCTCCGGCAACTACCCGCGCGCCCTCGATGGCCTGACCCGGCTGCTTTCCCTCGACATGCGGGTCATGGATCCGGCCTGGATCGGCATGAAGCTGCGCAAGCTGATCGACTACCCCGAGCCTCTGGGCGACTTCATGGCTCGGGTGCCGGGCTCCAACAAGCAGCAGAACTGGCCCTCCACCGTTGCCTATATCGCCCGCCTGCTGATCCACCGCTATTCCATGCTGGGCATCCTCAACGAAGAGGGCTTTCCAACAAGGGAAATGGGCATCCTCGAAACTCCCGGGCTGACCGAAACCCAGGGCGGGGTCAGGATCACCCAGGGCTCCCTGTGCGGCGAGTGCGGCAACATGACCGTGATCCGCAAGGACGGCTGCGATTTCTGCACCGCCTGCGGCGCGGTGGGAGCCTGTGGCTGATGAAAAGTTAGGCCGGTTGGCCAAGCCTGCCCAACGCAATCGGACAGAACCACGCCCCGGATTCCCGGGGCGTTTTTCATTTTGCTGGTGCCCAAGTCGATGCCACACAATCCGGCGATGCGACGTGGTCTATACTCAGGCTACATTTTTAGAGCTCCGCCAGGAGCCTGACCCGCAAGGCCATGACCCCACCCCTGCTCGTACCACGTCCTTCCGCCACCGTGATCCTGGCCCGGGATAGCGCCCGGGGCCTGGAAGTGTTCATGCTGCGGCGGAATCAGCAGGCGGCATTCGCCGCCGATGCCTATGTGTTTCCCGGCGGGGCACTGGATGCGGAGGACGATGACCCGTTCTGGTGCCAGATCCACGGACAGCCCGCCACCGATGACGCCAACCGCCAGCTCAAGCTGGAGCAAGGCGGGCTCGCTTACTGTGTTGGAGCGATCCGTGAATGTTTCGAGGAATCGGGGCTGCTGCTGGCATGCGATGGCAACAACCGGTTTCCCTGTCTGGAAAGCGGTGCCGAACACGAAAAATTTCATCGCCTGCGCGCAGCCCTGAACCAGGGCGAGTGCAACTTTGTCGATCTTTGCCGTCAGGAAGGCTTGCGCCCGGCCCTCGATCAGCTCGCCTATCTGAGCCGCTGGGTCACACCGCCGGGCATGAGCCGCCGCTTCGACACGCGATTTTTCGTGGCGGCCGCACCCGCGGAGCAAACCGCCTCCCACGACAATCAGGAAACGGTGGACAACCTCTGGATCCGTCCGGCCGATGCCCTGATCGGCCAAGCCAGCGGCCGGCTGTTCATGGTCTATCCCACCATTGTCACCCTGCAGTTCCTGGCCCGTTTTGAAACCGTGGCAGCATTGCTGGCCCAGGTCAGGGCGAGCGGCGGCATAGACCAGACCACCGATGTCACCCCCATGGTGCCCCGCCCGCTCACCGAGCGGATCACAAGAGTCACCTGCCCCAATCCGGGCGTGATGACCGGACCGGGCACCAACACCTATCTGATCGGCCAGGGGGATGAACTTTCGCTGGTGGACCCCGGCCCTGCGATGGAATTTCATATCGACAATCTGCTGAAGATCACCGCTGGCCGCATCCGCCGCATCTTTGTCACCCACACCCACCCCGACCACTCGCCCGCCGCCGCCATCCTGAAGCAAAAAACCGGCGCCGAACTGCTGGGCATGGCACCCCCGCCAGAAGGACCACAGGACCAGACCTTCCGCCCCGACCGCATCCTTGCCGACGGCGAACGCATCGCCATCGGCGATCGCACCCTGCGCGCGATTCACACACCCGGCCACGCTTCCAACCATCTTTGCTATCTGGTGGAAGAGGAAAAGTTGCTGCTCACCGGCGATCACATCATGCAAGGGTCCACGGTGGTCATCGCGCCACCGGATGGCAACATGAGGGCCTATCTGGATTCACTGCAAAAGCTCAAGGCGCTGGGTGCGGCACGCCTGCTTCCCGCCCACGGCGCCTATATGGATCATCCGGACCAGGTCATCGACCAGCTTGTTGCTCATCGTCTGGCACGGGAAAACAAGGTGGTGAATGCCCTCGCCCGCCAGCTTGCGGGCAGCGTGGAGGAGCTGCTCCCGGCGGTCTACGACGACGTACCCTCCACCCTGCATTTCCAGGCGGCACGCTCCCTGCTGGCACATTTGCAGAAGCTGGAAGAAGACGGTCGTGCCCGCTTGCAGGATGACCGCTGGGTGCCGGTCTAGAGATCGCACCGATTTCTCGCACCTGCTCGGGTAAGGCGGTCGATGATCGCCTATCGGGCCGAAGCCTTTATGCCTCTTCGAAAAAGAGAGAAGAATGTCCGGCGCACCGGATTGTCAGAGCGCTGACCGTAGTGCGTGAAGCCAGCCGCCCGACAGAACAAACCGGGGAAAGGTAATCCACTGCTCCAGGAATATGCGTAACAGCGCATTACCAACCCCGGTGAATGGCTCGGGTGGATTGGCCTCTACCTTGTGACCGCGCCCCTGCAAGGCGATAGAAGCAACGGTTGCGACGATACCCGCGAGAACCAAACACCAGGACAACAGAACCACCCCCGACACAAGCACCACATTGCCTGCAAGAAAGAATGGAACCAGCACGATGTGAAGCAGCAGATTGGACCGGGCCTGATGGGTATGTGCATAGCCCTGCCACTGCCAATGAAGCAGCTCACCAAATCTCATAGCCGTCACCACCACCCTCTAACTGGTTATTGAAATTCAACATTCGATGAGTTCGATACACCGAATGTAATCGTGTCAAAACACGCAATCCTTCATATCCATCGAATTTCAACGATCGGCCAACGCGATACGGGCTTACCAGACCAGTTCCATCCCCTCGAAGGCGAGAACCACCTCCGGATCCCCGGAACCGACGCCATTTGCGGCCAGGGCCTCGGCCAGGCAGCGTTCCACCGCATCATCGGCACGGGTTGGCTCGTGATGGGTGCAGACCAGCTTGCCCACTCCGGCGCGGCGGGCCAGCGCGATGGCGTAGCTGAAGGTGGAATGGCCCCAGCCCTTCTTGCTGGCCTGATATTCCGTCTCGGTATAGGAGCAATCCACCACCAGCACATCGACGCCACGCACGGCTTCGTCCATGCTCCGCTGTTTTTCTTCGATCATGGCCTGGTATTCGGCATACCCTTCGTCGCCGGGATCGTAGATGTTGTACCAGGGTTCATGATCGCCAGTGAAAAAGAGGGACTTCCCGTTACAGGCCACGCGGTAGCCAAAATCGATGACCGGATGATTGAGCAGGGTGGTGGTAACCGAGGCATCGCCCACCTCCACCGTTTCATCGATGCCCAGCGTTCGATAGTCGATCGCTGCCTTCAGTTCGGCCTCGCGAATGGGGAAGTAGCTGTACTGCATCTGAACCTCCATCACCCGGTCGATCCCGGTGCCGCTCACGATATCGAAGGCGCCATAGATGGATACCGTATTGCCGGGGATGAAGAAGGGTGTGAAGAAAGGCAGCCCGTGAATATGATCCCAGTGAGTATGCGTGATGAAGATATGAGGTGACACCGGCAACTGGGACAGCAGCGACTGGGCGAGCGGGAAGATGCCACTGCCGGCATCGAGAATGATCAGCTCCCCAGCATCACTGCGCACCTCCAGGCAGGTGGTGTTGCCGCCGTAGCGCAAAGTATGTGGCCCCGGACAGGGGATGGAGCCGCGAACACCCCAGAAACGCAGTTTCATGCTCCTCCGTCGATCTGAACTAAAAGCGTGGCATCGGCGATGATTTTTGCCAGATCACCCAGGCCGGCCACCACGGTATTCATGTCATCGCCAAAGCGGGAGACCACAGGAGACTGCCCGACCCAGGCGGGTGGCTCCCCCGGTTCCGGCCCGATACCACGGCAGATCTGATCGGCGATCCGCAGACAGTCGAGCATGGCCGATGAGGGGGCCGCCGGATCATGGTGATTGCCGATGCACTGTACCAGATGTTCCGGAAACTGCCATTTCCGCGCCAGCAGAGCGCCAACATAGGCATGATCCGCACCGATCATTTCCCGCTCGATCTGATACAAGGGGCTGCCACAGGATGCACCGCGCAAGAGTACTTCACGAAAATCCGTCGCGAGAAACTGGGCGAATACCACCTTGCCGAAGTCGTGCAGCAGCCCCGCCACATAGCAGTCTCCCGGATCCGCCTCGCTTTTGGCATACACCGCGCATAACTGCCGGGATACCGCCGCAGTGGAGAGCGAATGCGTCAGATAACGCTGGATGTCGAAGCCGGCAACATTGATCCGGGGCAGCATGCCCGCAGCGGCGAAGGAAAGGGACAGATTCTTGATCGTGTTGATGCCCAGATACACCACCGACTGGTTCACCGAGGTCACCTTGTTCGGCAGGCTGTAGTATGCCGAGTTGATGACCTTGAGGATCTTCACGGTCATGACCGGATCCTTCTCGATCACCGCCACCAATTCCTTGGGCATGCAGTTGATGTTGCGGGTCAGTTCCAGAACCTTCTGCACACTACGCGGGAAAGCCGGCATACGGTCCACCGCATGGGTCAGCTTGCGCTCGAGATCGGCAGTCAGTTGGGGCACGGCAATACCCGGATCAAGGAATGCAGGGCATTATATGGACTGGCGATCCCTGCGCTCGGGCGCGGATCGCTGATACCCTGACACTTCTTCGAATCCATCCTTTTACCCACCACCGGAGTCCCCATCCATGAAACTCTATTATTCTCCCGGAGCCTGCTCCCAATCCCCTCACATCATCGCCCGCGAGGCCGGTCTGGCAATCGATATCATCCGTGTCGACCTGCGTACCAAGCAGACCGAGAAGGGTGAAGACTATCGCACCATCAATCCCCTGGGTCAGGTGCCATTTCTGGTGCTCGGTGATGGCAGCACCCTTTCCGAAGGCAGCGCAATTGCCCAGTATCTGGCCGACCAGGCGCCCACCAAGGGCCTGATGCCCGCCGTTGGAAATTTTGATCGCTACAAGGTTCAGCAGTGGCAGAGCTTCGTCGGCAGCGAACTGCACAAGGGTTGCTACACCCCTTTGTTCAATCCGCAAACAGCCGCCGAAACCCGTGCCCAGGCCCTGGAAATGTTGCAGTCACGCATGGCCCACGTTGCCCGGCAACTCGACGGACGCGAATACCTGGTGGGCAAGCAGATGACCGCAGCCGACGTCTATCTCTGGGTCACCATGAACTGGGCCCATGGGCTCAAGGTCGACCTGTCCAAACTGCCCAATCTGGCGGCGTACCACCAGCGTATCTCCGCCCGTCCGGCAGTCCAGGCAGCCCTGAAGGCCGAAGGCCTGATCTGACGTACGCCAGACCCGGCTGCGGCGGCCCTGCCATTATTGGTGGTAACGGATTTCGACAATCTCGATTTCACGCCAGCCCGCCGGACTCTGGAACCGCACCACATCTCCCTCCCGGGCCTTCATCAGGGCCCGGGCCAGCGGAGAAACCCAGCTGATCCATCCGGCCGAGGCATCCGCCTCGTCGATGCCGACGATCTGGTATTGCACCTCTTTACCCTGCTCGTCGCACAGTGTGACCCAGGCGCCAAAGAACACCTGCTCCAGATTCTGCTGCGCGGTGGGGTCCACCACCACCGCCGAGTCCAGGCGTTTGGTCAGAAAGCGGATACGGCGGTCTATTTCACGCAACCGCTTCTTGCCATAAATGTAATCACCGTTTTCGGAGCGATCGCCGTTGCCCGCAGCCCAGGACACCACCTGCACCACCTGCGGCCGTTCGGTCTTCACCAGATGCTCGAATTCCTCGCGCAGGACACGATGGCCGCGGGGGGTCATGTAATTGCGCGTTCCGGGTGGCAGGGCGGGCGCCCCCTCCGGGGCATCATCCTCGTCCTGATCCGGCTCCTTGGTAAATGCCTTGCTCATGATGGTGCTAGCGCAATGAAAACGCTACCTGGCCACCACCCGGTGAGTGCGCCCCGGCGGCAACCCGGGGCGCGAGCACGAATACACGGGTCGCCGGCACGCCACCGGTATCCGAAAGCCAGGCCTGTACACGCTGTGCACGGTCATCGGCCAGATGCTTCAGATCAGCATCGGACACGTCCTGCGCCTGGAGCAGACGCGCCTCCATTTCCGCGACGGGCAGCGTCTTGATCATGCCTACCAGATTGCGGGGCCGATCGGGAAGATCGCTGTCCTTGTACAGGCGTTCGAGGTAGTGCGCCCGCTCCTCGGTGGTGAGCGTCACCTCGGAAAGATCGGCACCCTTCTTGCCTCGCTTGGCGGTATCCGCAAGTTTCAGCGCACGCAGGCGATGGTCGAGCATGACCTGTTTGAGTCCCTCGCGATCGACTGCCGGATCGGCAACCCCTGTCACTTCCAATACCAGCGCCGGACGATCCGCCATGGCCTTGGCCAGGGACTGCAGGCGGCTTTCGATCTCGGGAGTGAATCCGGCCTGCCCGGGTGCGAACGCCACCTGGGATAGATCTTCACCACCACCGAATAGCGAACCGAGCAGGGCAAAGGGTGCCGTCACCGCCTTTTCCAGCAGATTGACCAGCACCTTGAACACGATGCCCCCCACGCTGAATTCCGGATCGTTGATGGAACCACGCAAGGGCAGGTTGAGATCGATTTCACCCCGGGCATTTTTCAAGAGGGAAAGCGCCAGACTCACCGGAAGAGAAACGGCATCCTTGCTTTCCACCTTGTCTCCCAGGGTGAGCTGGTCGAGAAAGATCTGGTTTTCCGCCACCAGCTCCCCTTTGTCCACCTTGTAGCTCACATCCATGGAGAGCTTGCCCTTGTCGATCATGTAGCCCAGATAGCGGGCCGAGTAGGAGGAAAAGGGCGGCATGTCGATCCCCTTGGCAATGGCGCGAATGTCCAGGCCCGGGGGGGAGGAAAGCGGATCGATGCGTCCCGAAATCTCCAGCGGCGCGGCGCGGTCGACCTTGCCACGCAAGTCGATCATGCTCAGCGTGCCTGCCGAGAGTGCACCGATTGTCCCGGTCAGACTGCCGATCCGGGCCGAGTAATTGGGTTTGATAAAGCGATCGTTGAAATTCACATCGCCACCATCGAGCCGGATGCTGCCGATACGGATGCGGGGTTCCGTGGCGGAGGCCGGAGCGGAAGTCACGGCCACGGGCTGTGTCGTGGAGGCCGGAGCCGATGCCGGGGCCGCCGGAGCTGGCTCACGCGAAGCCGGTTTGAGAATATCCCGCAGATTGAGATGGCCTTCCGGGTTGATCAGAACCTTGGCATAAAAATTCGAGAGCGCCACGCTGCCCACATCCACAGCCAGGGGGGCCGTCGCCACGGTCAATGCACCGATGCGCAGCTGTTTCCAACGCAGCAAGTCCTCGGCGTTGATCCGGTCGAGGATGCTGACATCCGACAGGGCGCCGTCGCCATCGAGATGGACATTCCCCTCCCGCCAGCTGACTTTGCCCCGGAAATCCAAAGCACCACGGGTCAGCAGGGCATTGAAACGTTCGCCGGCAAACCCCTGCAACGCGACCAGATCGACCTGCCCCAGATCCAGCGTGAGCGCTCCCCCGTCGGCCAGACCGATCTTCCCCGCCGCATCGATATGGCCCCGCTCATTCACCGTGGCCTTGAGGCGAGACTCGGCCGGAGCGCCGCTGCTGGCGAGATGAGTGCCATCCAGCGAAATATCGGACAGATGCAGGGTCGGCGCATCGGGCAACCCTGCATCGGTAAAGCTAAGTGCTCCTCCCGAAAGCCCGAATTTGGCCAGCGACCAGCGCCAGGCGGGGGGTGGGGCGTTCCCTCCGGGACGGGTCGATGCCGGACTGGTCTCCCCATGCGAGGCAAAGAGATCGACCAGATCGAACCGGCCATCACCGCTGCGGGTAATCGATGCCGAAGGCGCACCCAGGGTCAGGCTATCGGCCTGGATATCACGAGCCGATAGATCGACCCGGAGCCCGGACAGCACCGCATCCCCCAGGGTGATGGCGCGCTTCTCCGCACCGTCGTCACCGATGGCAAGCCCGCCATGTCCTCCCGTACCCAGGGAGCACCGTTCCACCGTCGCACGCCCTTTCATGACGTCATATTCAAAATTTTGCACCCGCAAGGCTTCCGATGCGAACCGCACCTTCGGGTCCGCCAGGGTCAGGTCGATCCCGCTCAGATCGAGATTTCCCGCCACCGTGACCGCTGGCGCCTGATCCACGGGTTTGCGGAACCGTACCTCGATCCTGGTTCCCAGCAGTGCGCTGTGCAACCGGAACGGCAGCCGTGCGTAAGCACTGATTCTGGTCAGGTCGAACTTGTCCAGATTGATGTCCACAACCGCATCATGCCCGGTGGCAAAGGGCCGGATGCGGCCCGTGAGCGTCAGCGGTGCTCCATTGATTCTCGCGCTGAAATGCGGCTCGACGAAGACTTCCGTCTTGGATGGAACGTTGGCGACGAAGGGAATTCCCAGCGCAATGTCGGAAACAAGCTGGGTGCCGCCATCGACCTTGTCGACCAGTTCGATGCGCCCATCCTTCAGGGAGATATTGCTGACCCAGAACTCGGGAGTCGGACTGTCATCCTTTTTGCCGAGCCACTTGTCCAGCAGATCGGAGACATTGAGACGAGTTGCCGATTCCCGCACCAGATGGAGATTCACACCCTCCACTTTCACCTCGCTGATAACGGGTATCCGGCGCACCAGGGAGGTGGCCGAAATATCAACATGGGCCGACTTCACCGCCAGCACATCCCCCGCCCTGAAACCCTCCATGGTGGCGGAAAGCGTATAGGGAGAAATGGCGATGCGCTCGATGGTGACGGGCCGGTGCAACTGCTCGCCCAGTATCGTTTCGAGTTTCGCTTTGGCGAACCCCGGCAGCCAGAAATATCCGGCGAGACCGAAAAGCACGAAGAACACCGCGATCACAGCGGTAAAGACACGCAGCGCACGGCGCCGCACGATGTTTTGAAACACGGTGGAAAGCCGCTGTGGATTCTTCATGCTCGATTCATGCAGAAAATGAAGTGCAGAAGTTTATCTGGTCTGCTTGATGGCAAGAACAGCCTGATTACGCAGGGTTTTGAGCAGCTGGGATTCCCGCTCGGAGATGAAAATGGAACCGGCGACTTCCTTGTCGCAATAAATCAATGCAACGGGCATACCCTTGAGTGTAAGGGGAAACAGGGCGAATGTTTTTGCCGGCACCTTTTCCCGGAACCAGGAAGGAATCTGGCTGGCAACTCCCGGGGCATCCACATCCGAAATCAGGATATCGACGCCCTTGGTGACGGAAAGGGAAAAAACGTCGGCAGCAACGGCGAGCGGAAAATCAAATTGTTTGACGACTGCCATCGTATCCGGGCCAAAGCCGAACCGTGCCACCATTCGCCCCGCCTTTGGATCGCGCATGCACAGGATCACACGCTTGAAACCGACTGCCCGATACATGGTTTCCAGGATGATGCGCAAAATATCGTTGAGGGAGGCGTCTTCGACCAGCGAGTTGCTGATGTCGTGAATACCCGCCGTGAGCACCTCCTCGGTGCTCCCCTCCTCATCATTTCCACTTCCGTTACTGGCAACAAAGCTATCTCCCAGCAGCGCACCGGATAATGGATTGTCCCGGCCGGCTGCCCCATCACCGGCAACCGCCGGCGTGCCAACACCAGCGAAAAGCCGTACCTGCCTGGCAAAGTGACTCTGGTTCAGATTTACCCGCAAGCTGTTCGCCAGCTGCCCCAGCTCATCAAGAGACTTTTCCACCAGAGGCCGCAGATCGCACTCGGTAAATCCCATGCCCGCACCAAAACGCTCGGTTAATTCCCGCACGATCCGGTCATGGTCATCGGGTGTTCCGGCGGCCAGTGAGTCGCACAACTGGTTGGCAAAACCGGACAGGGTGCGCAGGATATCGCCCTGGGTCTCAGGTTTATTGACCTGTCCGGCCTCAAGACGACGCATGCTGTGCACAATGGCATGAGGGAAACCCCACTCCTGCGCCACAGCAATCCCAAGGTCATGAAATGAGACTCCCAGCACATTTTCGGAAGCCACATCTTCATCGACCTGCTTCTGCTGCATCATGGCGCGGATGGCTGCCATCTCTTCGGAAAAATAGTGAAGAGACAGAAGCCTGCCCAGGCTATGGAATAGTGCGCAGATGAAAGCCTCCTCGGCTTCCCGCCCCATGAATTTCTGCCCCGCATCACGCGCCAGCAGCGCCGCCAGATTGGCCTTGAGAAAGGCCTCCCTCAATTCCCGTGCACCCACCTTGTCCTGCATGTGTTCAAAGAGCAGAACGTTGATGACGATATTGCGTACCGCATCGAAGCCCAGAACGATCACCGCTCGGGACACGGTACTGATGTTGCCGGCCCCGGCCTGAGTGAAATAGGCAGAATTGGCTATACGCAGGATCTTGTTGGTCAGCCCGTAATCCTTGATGATGGTATTGGACAGCCGGTTGATGCTTTCCTTGTCGGAGTGGGTGAGTTTGTTGATCGCAGATACCGAATCGGATAGTGCCGGAAAATCGCCCTTGTAACGCATCCGCCGCAAGAGGAATTCCACGGTCGCGCGCTGTGCACCCTCACCCCTGCGCTCCCCACTACGATCATCCACGACCACGACCATCATGCCTCCTGATTCGAAACTGCTATCAGGTGCCGAAAGCACCCACGGAGCAGCGCACGCTTCCGCCGGCAAGGTTCCTGAAATTGCAACCTACCAGCCACTCCCGTGTTGATCGACAACCCTACCGGGAGCCCGGGTTGAATCCGGCGCTGTACGTCAGCCACAAGTCTGGTATCGAACAAAAGCCTGCGTCATGACGCCATTGTAGAGCCTTAACCTCACCGGCTCAGGCTTTCGTACGGTGTTGCAATGATCTGTCCTTCAGCAGCGGCAAATCCTGGCTGCAACGTGGTGACCATCGACTTCCAGAGATGCTTCGATACGCTGTCAGTGGCAAACAAATGGCATGCTCAGCACCGCGTCGTAACGGTCGGCAAAATCAGATAGCGTGTCATCGTCCGCCCCCCCGGCCAGCACGCACATGAATTCGCTGCGGAACCGATGAGCGATGGCCCCCTGCATCAGGCCGCCGCGCCGGCTGCGCTTGTCGAAAAGTTCGACCGCATCCAGACCGGGGTAGTCGATCACATAAAGGGTCGGGTTGTCGATCAGGATCTGCATGATGGCCTCCGTAGCAGGGACATGACCCAGATAACGGCAGATTGCGGATTTTCAAGAGCACATTGCCAAACCGGACCGGCCACCCTTACCATAACGGCATGGCACTCCCAGACGATCCCGACAACCTCCACGCCCGGATACACGAGCTGCGCGGTGAACATCGCGATCTGGATACCGCCATCGAGCACCTTTCGCTCTCCCCGCCGCCCGACGAGCTGATGCTGCGCCGGCTCAAAAAACGCAGGCTCCAGCTCCGGGACCGCATCATCACCCTGGAACGGATGCTTGCTCCCGACGAACCTGCCTGACCTCTTTTCCCTGCCACCATGAGCGAATTCGTTCCGACGCCGCCCCCACCGGTTCCCTTTCCACACATTCGCTCGGATCTGCCGCTGCTCGCCCCGCTGGCCTGGCTGCGGGCAGGCTGGAATGACTTTGCCGCCCATCCTTTTCCCAGCCTGTTCTATGGCGCCTGCTTCACGCTGCTGGGGTGGGTTTTTGTATTCGCCCTGAGCCATGCGGTCGCCATGGTCACCGGAGTGACGACGGGCTTTCTCCTGGTAGCCCCCTTCTTTGCCACCGGCCTGTACGAACTTTCGCTGCTGCGCGAACAGGGTGAAACCGTCATGCTCGCCCCCACTCTCAGTGCCTGGCGCCGCAATCTTCCCGCATTCGGCATCTATTCCCTGGTCCTGATCGTCATCTACCTGCTCTGGGCGCGGGCCTCGATGGTGATCTTCGCCCTGTTCTATCAGGGCGGTCTGCCCACACTGACGGATCTGATCCAGCAGATCCTCCGTTTCGACAATACCGAGTTCCTCATCGCCTATTTCATCGTTGGCGGTATTTTTGCCTGCATCGCCTTCGCCGTCAGCGTTGTCTCGATCCCTCTCATCCTGGATCAGGGGCAAGACACCATCACCGCCATGATCGCCAGCGCGCTGACCCTGTTCCGCAATCCGGCACCCGTACTGCTCTGGGCCGCAATCATCGTTACCTTCACCGCCATCGGAATCAGTACGGCATTTTTCGGCATGCTGGTACTCATGCCGCTCCTCGGCCACACCACCTGGTACGCCTACCGGGCGCTGGTGGAGCCAGGACAGCCCCCTGCCCCATGACCTTGCGCGGACTCCGGGTCTCTGCTTTTGCGCTTGCCCTGCTGGGCTTGGTAATCCTCGGTTTCCGTTATGCCACCCGCCCCGCCCCGATTGCCGTAACCATTGCCAGTGCCGACCCGGGGCCGGTGGAAACCACCGTCGCCAATACCCGGGCCGGCTCGGTGGCCGCCTGCCGTCGGGCCAAGGTGGCGCCCCCGGCCGCGGGGCGTATCGCCCGGTTACCCATCCACAAAGGGCAACGGGTCGAGGCCGGCACCTTGCTGCTCGAACTCTGGAACGATGATGTGGTCGCCCGTGAGCAATTGGCCCGTGACCAGCTGGTCACCGCGAGAACACGCGTCACCGAAGCCTGCCAGCTCACGGCCGCGGCAGTGAGCGAGGCACGGCAGACCCGTGCGTTGAGAGACAAGGGCTTCGTTTCCGAGGAACGTGCGATTCGCGCCGAAGCCCAGGCCAGATCCAGCCAGGCTACCTGCGCCGCAGTCCAGGCCCAGGTCCGGGAAGCCCGCGCACGGGTTGCCGCCGCCCGGGCCGATACGGAGCGCACCATCCTGCGTGCGCCCTTTGCCGGCGTGGTCGCGGAAATCAATGGCGAACGTGGCGAATACCTCACCCCCTCACCGCCCGGAATTCCCACTCTGCCGGCGGTGGACCTGATCGACGACACCTGTCTCTATGTCACTGCGCCAATCGACGAAGTGGATGCCGCCCGTCTGAGGACAGGGCTTGCGGCACGCATCACCCTGGATGCCTACCGCAACCGGCATTTCCAGGGCCATGTGCGGCGTATCGCCCCCTATGTTCTGGCGCTGGAGAAGCAGGCCCGTACCGTTGAAGTCGAAGTCGCGTTCGACAACCCACGGCCCGGTGACGGCATACCGCTGCTGGTGGGTTATTCCGCCGATATCGAAATAATTACCGAGCGGCGCGACGCGGTCCTGCGCATCCCCACTTCGGCGCTGATGCCGGGCAACCGTGTGCTGCTGCTGGGCAGCGACGGCATCCTGAGCGAACGGGTCGTTGGCATCGGCCTTTCCAACTGGGAATTCACCGAAATCAGAAACGGCCTCCAGCGCGGCGATCAGGTGATCACCTCGCTCGACCGGGATGGCGTGAAAGCCGGCGCCCGTGCGGTGGCCGAGAACAAGCAGCCATGAGCATCATTGCCAGCTCCGAATGATCCGCCTCACCGGCATCCAGCGCCATTTCCAGGTTGGGGGCGAAACGGTCCATGCGCTGCGCGGCATCGATCTCGCCATCGGTGCGGGCGAATACATTGCAATCCTGGGGCCATCGGGTTCGGGAAAATCTTCCCTGCTCAACATTATCGGCCTGCTCGACCACCCAAGCGCGGGGCAGTATGAACTCGACGGACGTGACGTCACTGCGCTCGCGGACGACGAGCAGGCGCGGGTACGGCGTGAAAAAATCGGCTTCGTCTTCCAGTTCTTCCATCTCGTACCCCGTCTCACCGCCGCCGAAAACATCGCCCTGCCCATGGTGCTGGCCGGAGTCGAGCCGTCCCGGCGCGAGGAACGGGTGGCATGGCTGCTCGAAGCCTATGGCCTGGCGAACCGGGCCCATCACCGCCCCGACCAGCTTTCCGGCGGCCAATGCCAGCGCGTGGCGATTGCCCGCGCCATGTCCATGTCGCCCCCCGTCATCGTCGCCGACGAGCCCACCGGCAATCTGGATCGCCACACCAGCCAGGAAGTTATCACCCTCCTCGAAT
Source organism: Pseudomonadota bacterium (assembly GCA_018241695.1). GTDB lineage: Bacteria > Pseudomonadota > Gammaproteobacteria > Burkholderiales > Rhodocyclaceae > Denitratisoma. The sequence goes on from JAFEDH010000006.1 coordinate 16,565, forward strand.
CCCTGCATGCCGCCGGCAGCACCCTGATTGTCGTCACGCACGACCCGTCACTCGGTGCCCGAGCCACACGCCAGTTGCATCTGGACGATGGCCTGATTGCCGAAAGGCCTCTGCCGGATTCCCCGGCGGACTGAGTCGTTGAGGACTCGCAGATGATGCGCATTGCCGACCTTTCCGCTTTCACCTGGCAGGTGATGCGCGGCAATCGTGGCCGGACCCTGCTCATCCTGCTCGCCATGGGCATCGGCGTCGCGGCGGTGCTGATGGTCACCGCCCTCGGGGAAGGTGCACGACGCTATGTGCTCAAACAGTTCTCCGGCCTGGGATCGAACCTGGTGATCGTGCTGCCCGGCCGCGCCGAGACCGCGGGTGGAATCCCCGGCTTCATCACCGGCAAGACCCCCCGCCTGCTCACGCTCGATGATGCCCTGGCTCTCGCGCGCAGCCGCGCGGTACGCCGCATCGCGCCCCTGATCGTGGGCACCGGGGATGTGCACTGGAATGCCCGCACGCGGGAATCTCCCATCCTGGGCACCACGGCGGATTTCATCGCCGTGCGCGAAATGAATCTGGCCCAGGGGCTGTTCCTGCCGGAGAGCGACCCTCATCACGGCCAGCCCGTATGCGTGGTGGGCGCCAGGGTGGCGCGGGAACTGTTCGGTCATACGCCCGCCCTGGGCCAGTGGCTGCGGATCGGCGACCGTCGCTTCCGCGTAATTGGCGTCGCCGCGCCCCAGGGCGAATCCCTGGGTTTCAATACCGACCAGATTGTCATCGTCCCCCTGGCCGCTGCCCAGGCGCTGTTCAACAGCGAAGCCCTGTTCCGTATCCTGGTGGAGGCCAAATCCCGCGGCCAGGTTGCCGCCGCCAAAACGGATATTCTCGAAATCGTGAAGCAACGCCATGAAGGCGAGCGGGATATCACGGTCATCACCCAGGATGCCGTGCTGTCCACCTTCGACCGCATCCTCGGCGCACTGACCCTGGCGGTCGGCGGCATCGCGGCCATCAGCCTGTCTGTCGCGGGCATTCTGGTCATGAACGTGATGCTCATCTCGGTCACCCAGCGCCGCCGCGAAATCGGTTTGCTCAAGGCTCTGGGCGCGACCAGTGGACAGATACGGCTGATCTTCGTCAGCGAAGCCATCTTGCTGGCTCTGGCCGGTGCCAGCGCGGGCATGGCGGCCGGATGGGCAAGCCAGTTCCTGCTTGGCCACCTTTTCCCCTCCATACCCTTTGCCGCGCCCTGGTGGGCGGTTATCGCCGCTCCAGCCACGGCCATCGCCACGGCGATCGTGTTCTCCATCACCCCGGCGCGCCAGGCTGCCCGGCTCGACCCCGTCGCCGCCCTTGCGGCGCGCACCTGATGCGCTCCGACGACGCCATCCGGTTCATCCTGCAATCCCTCATGGCCCATCGCCTGCGCACGGTGCTGTCGGCCCTGGGCATCGCCATCGGTATCACCGCGGTGATCCTGCTCACCAGCATCGGCCAGGGACTGCACCGCTTCGTTATCGATGAATTCACCCAGTTCGGCACCAACATCATCGGCATCACCCCCGGCCACACCGATACGCGGGGCGGTCCCATCGGGGCCATCAACACCGTGCGCCCCCTCTCCATCGACGATGCGCTGGCGCTGCGCCAGATCCCGCAGATACTGGCTGCCGACCCTACCGTGCAGGGCAATGGCGAGGTTGAAAATGGCAGCCGCAGCCGCCGCGTGATGATCTACGGCGCCAGCCACGTCATGACGGCGGTGATGCACATGAAAGTCGCGGCAGGCAGCTTTCTGCCCGACGATGATCCCCGCAGTGCGCGGGCCTTTACCGTGCTGGGTGCCAAGGTGGCGCGGGAACTGTTCGACGAAGAAAACCCATTGGGTGCGCGGGTGCGGATCGGTGGCGAACGCTACCGGGTCATCGGCGTGATGGAGGCCAAGGGTCAGGTGCTCGGCTTCGATCTGGACGATACCGTCTATATTCCCGTTGGCCGGGCCCTGGAAATGTTCAACCGGGACAGCCTGATGGAAATCCATCTGAGCTACGAACCCACCGTCCCCCTTGCCACGGTGGAAGCGGAGATCCGCCAGACGCTCAACCGCCGTCACGGCCGCGAGGATTACACCGTCACGCCGCAGCAGAAAATGCTGGAAACCTTCGGCACCATTCTCGACACGCTCACCTTCGCCATCGCGGCCATTGGTGGTATCTCGCTGCTGGTGGGCGGGATCGGCATCCTCACCATCCTCACCATCGCCGTCTCCGAGCGCACCAGCGAAATCGGTCTGCTGCGTGCCATCGGTGCCACGCGGCGACGCATCCTCACCCTTTTTCTTGGTGAAGCCGCGCTGCTCGCGGCACTCGGTGGCATCACAGGACTGACCCTGGGCTGGGGCATCGCACTGCTGCTGAAACTCACGGTGCCCGCCCTGCCTGTGAATACCCCCTGGTCCTATGCGGTTGCCGCCGAACTCACGGCAGTGATCGTCGGCCTGCTGGCCGGCGTGCTGCCGGCCCGGCGTGCTGCCCGGCTGGACCCGCTGGAGGCGCTACGGTCCGAATAGGGCCCGGCATATGGTCGTATGCATTCATGGCTGCAATCCTTTGCGCAATCACAGCTGAAAACGGGGTCGTCATTCAGTCAAACGGCATCGCCAAGGTAAGCTGCGGGGCACATTCAGGAAAGCCACCATGACACCCCGTCAGCAAAAGCAGCAGATCGCCCTCCTCGCCCTGGCCCAGGCATTTTTACTGATCAATGGCGTCACCATGATCGCACTCAGCGGCCTGGTGGGCCTGGCATTGGCTGAAGAGCGGCGCTGGGCCACGCTGCCGGTGACCTGCACCGTGGTGGGTACCGCCCTCACCACGCTGCCGGCAGCCTTTTTCATGAAGCATCACGGTCGTCGTGCCGGCTTCATTCTGGGCGCCCTGCTCGGCATCGTCGCGGCCCTGCTCTGTGCGTTGGCGGTGTATCAGCACAGTTTCTGGTTGCTCTGCCTGGGTACCCTCGTGGCGGGCAGTTACGCCGCCATCGGCCAGCAGTACCGCTTCGCCGCCGCCGATGTGGCCGATGTTTCCTGGCGTCCCCGCGCCATCTCCCTCACTCTCGCAGGCGGCATTCTGGGCGGCATCCTCGGCCCCGAGATCGCCAAGCACAGCCGCGATCTCCTCGCTCCGCCCTTTCTCGCCAGCTATCTGGCCCTGGCGCTGATCGGCCTCGGCGCCCTGTTCACCGCGAGCCGGCTACAGGTGCCCGGTCTTTCTGTCCAGCAGCAGCGGGCATCGGGGCGCCCGCTCAGGGCGCTCATGACCCAGCCGGCCTACCTTGCGGCGCTGTGTGCCGCCGCCTGTGGCTACGGTGTGATGAACCTGCTGATGACGGCCACACCTCTGGCCATGGATCTCTGCGCCCACCCCTTCCCGGCGGTCGCTTTCATCCTCGAATGGCATGTGATCGGCATGTTCGGCCCCTCTTTCGTCACCGGCACCCTGATCCGGCGTTGCAGCCTGCCGGCCGTGCTGCTGACGGGTGCCGGATTGATGGCCGCATGCATCGCGGTAGCCATCACTGGGGTCAGCCTGATGCATTTCTGGTGGGCGCTGACCCTGCTCGGCGTAGGCTGGAACTTTCTTTTCATTGGCGGAACCGCCCTGCTCACGGAAAGCTGCCATCCCGAGGAAAGGGCCAAGGCACAGGGAGCCAACGACTTCGTGGTGTTCACCGTGCAGGGAGTGACCTCTCTTGCCTCGGGCGCGATGATCAGCGCCAGCGGATGGTACAGCCTCAATCTGCTGGCGATCCCGCTGGTTCTGTTGACGGCCGCCACTACCGTGTGGTGGTGGCGGAGGTATTCCGCCTAGCGAGACAGGGCGGGAATATCCCGGAACAGGGCCAATGCCTCGGGATTGGCCAGCGCCTCGATATTCTTCACCGGACGGCCGTGCACCACTTCGCGCACCGCCAGTTCGACGATCTTCCCGCTCTTGGTGCGCGGAATGTCGCTCACCTGCACGATGCGGGCCGGAACATGGCGTGGCGTGGCGTTGTCGCGGATCTGCCGGCGGATGCGGTCACTGAGCGCACCATCCAGCACCATGCCCTCCTTGAGACGGACGAACAGCACCACGCGGGTATCGTCATCCCAGTCCTGACCAATAGCCAGAGACTCGACGATCTCGGGGAGTTTTTCCACCTGACGATAGATTTCGGCCGTGCCGATACGTACGCCACCGGGGTTGAGGGTGGCATCGGAACGGCCATGGATCACCAGGCCGCCGTGGACGGTGAACTCGGCAAAATCGCCATGGCACCAGATGCCGGGAATCTTTTCAAAGTAGGCGGCCAGATATTTCTTCTGGCCGGGATCGTTCCAGAATCCGACCGGCATGGATGGAAAGGGCTTGAGACAGGCAAGCTCACCCTTCTCTCCGCGCAGCGGATATCCGGCATCATCCAGCACTTCAACCGCCATGCCCAGGCCACGGCACTGGATTTCGCCTTTCCATACCGGCAGCAGCGGGTTACCCAGCACAAAGCAGGAAACGATGTCTGTGCCGCCTGAAATGGATGCCAACAAAACATCGGAGCTGATCTGCTGATAGACATAATCGAATCCCTCGGGGGAAAGCGGTGATCCGGTGGACAGCACCACCCGCAGGGCCGAAAGATCGTGGGTCTGGCGAGGCTTGAGTTCCGCCTTGAGGCAGGAGTCGATGAATTTGGCACCGACACCAAAATGGGTGCAGCCTTCGGCGGCAATGAAATCGTAGAGGATGCGGCCGTCACGGGCGAAAGGAGATCCATCGTAGAGCAGCAGCGTTGCGCCCGCCGCCAAGCCCGAAGCCAGCCAGTTGAACATCATCCAGCCCAGGGTCGTGAAATAGAACAGTCTGTCGCCCGGATGAATGTCGCAGTGCAGGCGATGCTCCTTGAGGTGTTGCAGGAGCGTGCCGCCCGCGCCGTGGATGATGCACTTGGGCACGCCCGTGGTACCCGATGAATACAGGATGTAGAGCGGATGATCGAAGGGTAGGCGGACGAAATCGATGGTCGTCGTCGCGGCATGTGGGGCGACGAAATCGGCGGTACTGATCGCGCCGGAAATGCCAGCCAGATCGGGTGCGCTGTCAAGGAAGCCCACCACCACGGTTTTCCCGAGTGATGGCAGGCCGGCGGAAACCGTCGCCACCTTGTCGAGAATGGACAGGGCCTTGCCGTTGTAACGATAGCCGTCCACGGTCACCAGCACCTTGGGCTCGACCTGGCCGAAGCGGTCCAGCACGCCCTGAATACCAAAATCGGGCGATGCGGAAGTGAAAATGGCACCAAGCGATGCTGTGGCCAGCATGGCGACGATGGCCTCGGGAATATTCGGCATGAAGGCGGCCACACGATCACCAGCCGTCACGCCTTCGGCCTTGAGTGCTGCGGCAAAAGCCGCCACGGCGGCATGAAGATCGTCGTGGGAGACCACGCGGCGAACACCATCCTCACCCATGAACACCAGGGCAGTGCCGGAACCACGATGCCGCAGCAGGTTCTCGGCGAAATTGAGGCGGGCTTGCGGAAACCAGCGGGCGCCCGGCATTCGATCGCCCTGGGCGAGCACCGTCTGGCCCTGTTCGCCGATCACGCCCTCCTCCTCCCAGATCGATTGCCAGAATGCTTCGGGCTGATCGACCGACCACTGCCACAGACTGTCGTAATCCGTCAGCTCGCACTGCCAGCGTGCCTTCATCCGGTCCAGAAAGTGTGCCATCCGGGAATGCGCGGCCTGCTCCGGGTTCGGGGTCCAGAGCGGGAGTGAGGGAACAGCGTGAGTGTCGTTCATGATCTTTGGGAAAAGCGAAGAAAACGGGATACAGCCATCACCGGAGAGGGACAAAGACAGGGGATCGCAACCTTAATGGACGCCTGACGCAAAAGGCGAAAGATTTCACTCCGGACAGACCGAATTAAAACATCTTCAGAATCGGTTTATACCTTCGATTTCGGGCTTTACAAGTTGCGAGCCAGCAGGTATTTTTCCAAGAAATAATTATCGAAGCCGGAACAGAGAGCACACTTCATCCATGATTTATCAAGCCTATCAGGCCTATGCCGACCTTTCGGCTCCTTTTCTCGGAGCTGCCCGCGTCTTCAGTGATATTTTTACCCGCCCCTGGCCCGGCCCTCTGAGTGGCATGGTCTCCGGCCGCGTCACGGCCGCTGCCGAAATACTGGCACGCACCGGTCTCACCCACAAACGCCCTTCCTTCGATATCGAAGAAGTCAGGATCGGAGAGGAATCGGTCAAGGTGACGGAAGAAGTTGCACTCACCACACCGTTCTGCACGCTGTTGCACTTTCGTAAGGATATCGCCGCGAATCAGCCCAGGATTCTGATCGTGGCACCGCTATCGGGGCATTTCGCCACCCTTTTGCGGGGCACGGTACTCACCATGCTCCAGGACCACGACGTCTACATCACCGACTGGCACAACGTACGCGATGTCTCGGTGCTCGCCGGACGGTTCGATCTGGACAATTTCATCGATCACGTCATCCGCTTTTTCGATTTTCTGGGTCCGGACAGCCATGTCATGGCCGTATGCCAGCCCACGGTGGGAACGCTGGCCGCCTGTGCGGTCATGGCCGAGGAGGGCAATCCGAACCTTCCTTCGAGCATCACACTGATGGCGGGGCCGATGGATACCCGGATCAATCCCACCGAGGTCAACCTGCTGGCAACCCGCAAGCCGCTCGAGTGGTTCGAGCAGAGTTTCATCGGTGTCGTGCCGATGCGCTACAAGGGCGGCATGCGACGGGTATATCCGGGATTCATGCAGATTTCCGCCTTCATGTGCATGAACCTGGATCGGCACACCAATTCCTTCTTCGATCTGTACAAGCACATCGTCAATGCCGATCTGGATCAGGCCAACCCGATCCGTAGCTTTTATGAAGAATATTTCGCGTTGATGGATCTGCCGGCGGAGTTCTACCTGCAAACCGTACTCACCGTCTTTCAGGAGCACCGCCTCGCCCAGGGCACCTTTGAGTACCGTGGACGTACCGTTAATCCCGCCGCCATCCGTAAATCTGCACTGTTCACGGTGGAAGGCGAAAGGGATGATATCTGTGCCCCCGGCCAGACCCGGGCTGCCCATGATATTTGCCCCGGTATCCCGGTTGCACGCAAACGCCACCATGTCCAGGCCGGTGCTGGGCATTACGGGGTATTCAACGGCAAACGCTGGGATCAGGAAATCTACCCCCAGGTGCGCGATTTCATCAAGGCAAGCTGCTCACGCTGATCCGGCGGGCCGCTCCGGTCTGCATCCTCTCCGTCATTTTCCTGTATTCCTTTCGCGGATCGTTTCCGTATCCTTTGGAGTTTCCCCATGCAGCTCAAAGACAAGATCGCCGTGATCACCGGCGCCGCCAGCGGCATCGGCCTGGAGATCGCCCGCCAGTACGCCCGCGAAGGTGCCCGCGTAGGCATCGCCGATCTCGCTGCCGACAAGGCGGAATCCGCGGCGGCCGAAATCCGGACCACGGGTGGCCAGGCCATGGCGCTGGCGATGGATGTCAGTGACGAAGCCTCTGTACAGGCCGGTTTCGACACCATCACTGCCGCCTGGGGAGTACCCGACATCCTGGTCAGCAATGCCGGTGTCCAGCATATCGATCCGATCGACGCCCTTTCACTGGCAAACTGGAAGCGCATGCTGGCCATCCATCTCGATGGCGCCTTTCTTACCACCCGTGCATTCGTGCGTGGCGCCTATCCTGCGGGAAAGGGAGGCTGTGTGATCTATACCGGATCGGTGCACTCCCATGAAGCCTCGCTGCTCAAGGCGCCCTACATCACCGCCAAGCACGGTCTGCTGGGTTTGTGTCGCGCGCTGGCAAAGGAAGGTGCCAGCCATGGCGTACGCACCAATGTCATCAGCCCCGGCTTCGTGCTTACTCCTCTGGTGGAGCGGCAAATTCCTGAGCAGGCCAAGGAACTCAACATCAGCGAAGCGGATGTGGTCAAGAACGTGATGCTCAAGCACACGGTGGATGGTGAGTTCACCACCACGGACGATGTCGCCCGTGTGGCCGTTTTCCTCGCCGCCTTTCCCACCGCCGCCCTGACCGGACAAACCGTGGTGGTGAGCCACGGCTGGCACATGCAGTAAACGCAATCCAGGCTCCCAAACCGGCGGGAGGGGATTTGGTCAAAAAATGGAAAGGGAGTGCCCCCGGGCGGAGGCAGGCGTTTTAACATCGCGCCTTGAGCGATTCTCCCGACCATTTTTGCGATGAAGTACTCTCCTCACGATGCCCGACCGGGCACCGTATACCTGATCGGCGCCGGACCCGGCGATCCCGGACTGCTGACACTGAGAGGCGCCCATCTGCTCGGCATGGCCGATGTGGTGGTGTATGACAATCTCGTGGCCATCGAGATACTGGAAATGGCGCCACCCCAAGCAGAACGCATTTATGCCGGCAAGCAGCGTGGTGATCACTCCGTACCCCAGGACGAGCTCAACCTGCTGCTGGTCAGGCTGGCGCGCCAGAACAGGTGCGTAATCCGGCTCAAGGGCGGGGATCCCTACATTTTCGGCCGCGGGGGTGAAGAAGCACAAACCCTGGTCGCACACGGCATCCCCTTCGAGGTGGTGCCGGGGATCACCGCGGCATCGGGTGTTGCCGCCTATGCGGGGATTCCGCTGACCCACCGCGATCATGCTCATGCCGTCACCTTCGTTACCGGCCATCTCCAGGACGGCACCATGGATCTCGACTGGCCGGCCCTGGCCCGATCCGGCCAGACAGTGGTGATCTACATGGGCCTGACCGGCATCAACGTACTCTGCGAGAAACTGATCGAACATGGCCTGCCTGCCCATTGGCCGGCCGCCATCGTGCAGCAGGGCACCCGGTCCTCCCAGCGCACGGTGACCGGTACCCTGGCAACCCTGCCCGAGCGGGCCAGGGCAGCCGGCCTCAAGGCACCCACCCTGATCATTGTCGGCCGAGTTGCCGGACTGCAACCCGATCTGGCGTGGTTCCCCGAATCCGCCTGATTCCATGCCACAACTCTGGCATCTTTATCTGATCGAATGCGCGGATGGCAGCCTCTACACCGGCATCACCACCGACGTTGCGCGGCGTTACGCCCAGCATGAGAAAGGTACAGGCGCCCGTTATACCCGCTCGCACCGCCCCATGCGTCTGCTTGGATCACGCCCCTGCGGCAACCATGCCGACGCCCTCAGGGCAGAAGCGGCACTGCGCCGCCTGCCCAAGGCCCGCAAGCGCACCGCGCTGTGGTCCATAGAAATTCCGCCATCACCCCCTCTTTCCGCGAGAACCCCATGAAAACACTGCGTGTCACTCTAGAAGCCGAGATCACCATTCCCGATCAATGGGAACTGGTGGAGCATCCCTCCGGGATCCGTGTCCTGCGTATCGGGGATCACTACGTCGATTTCGAACTGATTCCCCTGGCCACGACCTCCGATGCCGATGACGCGGAATGGTCCGATCACGATGCCGAGGTGGTCAACGATATTCTCGACCGTATCGAAGGCGTGGATGTGTATTGGGAAATCGAGCAGACCCACTGAGCGGACTTCCAGGGCAGCCCCGGAGAAGTCTAGCCAGGCAAGCTCCAACTGCCGGAGTAGATCTTGTCGGCCCAGAGCAGGGCCGTGATGGTCTTGGCATCGGTGATCTCGCCATCCCGCACCGCCAGCAGCGCGTCGGACACGCTCAGTTCGATGACTTCAAGATATTCACCCTCGTCACACGCCTGCCCCACATAGCTCAGGCCATGCGCGAGAAATATTTCGATGCGCTCGTCGGAGTAGCCAATGCAAGGATGCATGGTTCCCAGATGGGTCCAGCTTTTGGCCTTGTAACCGGTTTCCTCACGCAGTTCGCGTCGGGCGGTATCCAGCGGATGCTCACCGGCATCGATCTTTCCGGCAGGCAGTTCGAGAAAAATGCGTCGTAGCGGGTAGCGGAACTGGCGCTCGAACAACAGTTTGCCATTGTCCAGCGCCGCAATGACCACTGCCGCACCCGGGTGGGTGATCCATTCCCGCACGGTTTCGCGTCCATCCGGAAGACGCACCCGGTCGCGGCGAACCTTGAGCAATACACCATCAAATACCGGCTCCGAGGACAGCGCGGCCTCGATCAGATTCTGATCCTTGTCATCCATGGTCCGGCTGCGCTAATGGTGGCGCCAGAGATAGCGGTACACAAAACCTGGATAGGCCAGCACCAGGAACAGACAAAGCGTGATGGCGTAGAACTCCCATCGCTGCGGATACGCTGTGCCGTGAGCACGTGATTCAAGCGTCATGGCCAGTACGCCAACCGCGAAATACAGGATCAGGACTTCCAGCAGTCGCCAGCCCAATCCCTTCTGACCCGATGCCGGCCGGAGCAGGAACAGGATGCAGTTACTGAAAAAGGGCAGATTGGCCGCCGCCATGGCCAGGACGATGACAGTGATCTGCGCGGCGGTCATGAGGGCCCGGTATCTTCAGAAAGTACGCACCAGCACGTACTGGCAAAGGAAAATCACCTTTTGCGGGAAAACCCCCAGCAGCGCCACGGCCAGACTGTTGATCGAAAGCAGGATGCGCAGATCGGCACCGGCCTGGATGGGCGTCATGTCCCGGGGCGAATCGAAGTACATGCACTTGACCACGCGCAGATAGTAAAAGGCGCCGATCAGGGACATGATGACCGCGAATACGGCAACCGCAACCTTGCCGCTGGCCACCACCACGGTCAGGACCGCGAACTTCGCCCAGAAGCCGATGAAGAAGGGTATTCCGGCCAGGGAGAACATCAGGATCAGCATCATCAGCGCAAACCAGGGGCTGCGCTTGTTGAGTCCCTTGAAATCTTCCAGTTCCTCTGCCTCGAAACCCTTGCGGGAAAGCAGGATGATCATGCCGAAGCTGGCCAGCGCCATCAGCACATAGGCCACCACGTAATACAGGGCCGTGATGTAGGCGGGAAACGCAAGCGTGGTGTTGCCCCCCTGAACGCCGGCAGTCAGCGCCAGGAGCATGAAGCCCATGTGTGAAATGGTGGAATAGGCCAGCATGCGCTTGATATTGGTCTGGGCGATCGCCGCCAGATTGCCCAGCACGATGGAAAATACCGCCAGGATCAGCAGCATGGTCTGCCAATGGACGGCCAGATCAAGCAGGCCGGAAACCAGAAAGCGAATGGCGAGCGCATAGCCGGCGAGTTTGGGCGCGGAGCCGATGAACAGTGTGACCGATGTCGGCGCGCCATGATAGACATCGGGAATCCACATATGGAAAGGCACCACGCCGAGCTTGAAGGCAATGCCGGAAACCAGGAACACCAGACCGAAAACCAGCACGGTCTTGTTGACCGCGCCCTGTTCCAGAGCCTGGGCCACCACCGAAATTTCCAGGGAACCTGTGGCACCGTAGACCATGGACATGCCGTAGAGCAGCAGGCCTGACGCCAGGGCCCCGAGAACAAAATATTTCATCGCCGCTTCCGTGGCGCGCACCGACTCACGGTCCATCGCCACCATGGCATACAGCGACAGGGACAGAAGTTCAATGCCCAGATACATCACCAGGAAATGGTTGGCCGAAATCATGACCATCATGCCCAGGGTGGCGAACAGGGCCAAAAGGTAATACTCGCCCTTGTCCAGATTGCGCTCGCGCAGATATCCACGACCGTAAATCAGGGCTGTAGCCACCGAGAGATAGGTCAGCAGCTTGAGGAAACTCGACAGCGCATCGTTGATGTAGGTATTGCTAAACGTCAGCACCGAGAATTCGCTCGCGGTCAGCACGGTCAGCAGGGCAGCGCCTACCAGGGAGGCAACCGAAAGGAAGGGAGTGATCCAGCGACGCTGGCTGGCCAGGAGATCGACGAACAGAATCACGCAGGCCATGGCCAGCAGAAAAATCTCAGGAGCGGCCGGGTATAGATCGGGGGCGACAAATTGATTGAGCATGTCGTTCTCGCGCCGTTACAGCAGTTTGCTCGTCGCCACATGCCTGAGGAGGTTATCCACGGAGGCATGCATGACGTCGGTGAAGGGGAAGGGATACAGGCCCATGGCCAGTACCGCCACGGCCAGCAGGCCGAGAACAAGGAACTCGCGGGCGTTGATATCGCTCATTTCGGCCACATGATCATTGGCAACGGCGCCGAACACCACACGCTTGTACATCCACAAGGTGTAGGCGGCCCCCAGGATCAGGGTGATGGCGGCAGCGAAACCGGTCCAGAAATTGAAGCGTACCGCGCCCATGATCACCATGAACTCGCCGACAAAACCCGATGTTGCGGGTAGCCCGGAATTGGCCATGGCGAAGAACAGGAACAGGGCTGCGAACTTGGGCATGGTGTTCACCACACCACCATAATCGGCGATCTGTCGGCTATGCACACGGTCGTACATGACCCCGATACAAAGGAACATCGCGCCAGACACGAAGCCGTGGGAGATCATCTGGACCAGCGCCCCCTCCACACCCAGCGTATTGAAGATGAAGAAGCCCAGTGTCACGAAACCCATGTGGGAAACCGATGAATACGCCACCAGTTTTTTCATGTCGGCCTGGACGATGGCGACGAAGCCGATATAAATGATCGCGATCAGCGACAGGCCGATCATCATGGGTGCGGCATAGTGGGCGGCGTCGGGAACAATCGGCAGCGAGAAGCGCACGAATCCATAGGCACCGAGCTTCAGGGCGATGGCTGCCAGCACTACGGAACCACCAGTCGGCGCCTCGACGTGGGCATCGGGTAGCCAGGTGTGCACCGGCCACATGGGCACCTTGACTGCAAAGGAAAGCAGGAAGGCAATGAAGATCAGCAACTGCGGGATGAAATCCAGGCGCAGCTGGTGCCATTCCAGCAGGTTGAAGGTATGGGATTGCAGATATAGGTAGATGAACGCCACCAGCATCAGCAGGGAGCCGAGCAGGGTGTAGAGAAAGAATTTCAGTGCCGCATAGACCCGGTTCGGCCCACCCCAGATACCGATGATCAGGTACATGGGAATCAGGCTGGCTTCAAAGAATACATAGAACAGGATCCCGTCCAGAGCGGAAAAGATGCCGTTCATGAGGCCGGACATGATCAGGAAGGCGCCCATGTACTGTGCCTGCTTTTCCTCGATCACCTGCCATCCGGCCAGCACCACCAGCACGGTAATGAAGCTGTTGAGCAGGATGAAGAGCATGGAAATGCCATCCACGCCGAGGAAATAGTTGATGCGGAAGGCACCAACCCACGGTGACAGTTCGACAAACTGCATGCCCGCCTGGGTGCGGTCGAAACCGGTGAACAAAGGTATCGTCACCAGCAGCCCTGCCAGCGCAACGGCCAACGCGAGCCAGCGGGCCGTTGCGCGACGTTCGGACCCGGCGACGAACACCAGCAGCGCGCCGAGGATGGGCACCCAGATGGCCAGACTCAACAGGTGGGAACTCATCGTTTCGTTTCTTTCCTCAGGCGCGATTGAACCACAGCGTCAGCAGGAAAAAGACGCCAATGATCATTGAAAATGCATACTGGTAAAGGTGCCCGCTTTGCAGCATGCGCGAGGCCGCTCCCATCCACCCCACGGCGCGGGCGGAACCATTCACCACGAGACCGTCGATCAGGACCTGATCACCGGCCTTCCACAAACCACGACCCAGCAGGCGCGAACCCGCGGCAAAGAACACTTCGTTGAATTTGTCGAAGTAATACTTGTTGTCGAACAGAACATAGAGCGGATGGAAGGTGCGGGCGATAGCCGCAGGAATCTCCGGTTTCTTCAGGTAGAAGAACCAGGACAGGGCCACGCCCGCCATGGCCAGGAAGAATGGCAGCGAGACGAAGCCGTGCAGGGCCATCGCCATCGGGCCGTGGAACTCGTGCGACAGTTCCTCCATCGCGGGGTGGAGTTCGTGGTTGATGAAAACTGCCGGACCAAACCAGTCGCCATGCAGCATCGGGGCGATGGTCAGGAAACCGATCCCCACGGAAGGAATGGCAAGCAGCACCAGCGGCAGCCAAACTACCCAGGGGGTCTCGTGGGGCTTCTGGCCGGGTGCCAGACCATGATGGTGATCAGCAGTGGCTTCTTCTTCCGCATGGTCACCATGGTGGCCGTGCTGATCCCTGCCGAAGCGTTCCTCACCGTGGAAAACCATGAAATACATGCGGAAGGAGTAGAAAGCTGTGACGAAAACACCGGCGATCACGCAGAAATAGGCATAGCCGGCACCAGTGATATGGGATGCCTGCACTGCTTCGATAATGGAATCCTTGGAATAGAAACCGGCGAAGAAGGGAAAGCCGATCAGGGCCAGCGAACCGACCAGCGAGGTGATCCAGGTAATCGGCATGTATTTGGCAAGGCCGCCCATGTTGCGCATGTCCTGGTCATGATGCATGCCGATGATGACCGAGCCCGCGCCCAGGAACAGCAGGGCCTTGAAGAAGGCATGGGTCATCAGGTGGAACACCGCGGCCGAATAGGCGGAAACCCCGAGCGCAACCGTCATGTATCCCAGCTGGGAAAGCGTGGAGTACGCCACCACCCGCTTGATGTCATTCTGTATCAGTCCCAGCAGCCCCATGAACAGGGCGGTGGTGGCGCCGATCACCAGCACGAAGGACAGCGCGGTGTCGGACAGCTCGAACAGCGGGGACATGCGGGTGACCATGAAGATGCCGGCGGTAACCATGGTGGCCGCATGGATCAGGGCCGAGATCGGCGTCGGGCCTTCCATCGAATCAGGCAGCCAGACATGCAGGGGTACCTGGGCCGACTTGCCCATGGCACCGATGAACAGGCAGATACAGATCACCGTGATCAGCGACCAGTTCGTTCCCTGGAAAATCAGGGTCGCCAGTTCTTCCTTTCGTGCGAATACCGTGGCGTAGTCCAGACTGCCTGCATATGCGGCTATCAGACCGATTCCCAGAAGAAAACCGAAGTCACCGACACGGTTGACCATGAAGGCCTTGAGATTGGCATAAATGGCCGTAGGCCGGGTGAACCAGAAGCCGATCAGCAGGTAGGACACCAGACCGACGGCCTCCCAGCCGAAGAAAAGCTGAAGGAAATTGTTGCTCATCACCAGCATGAGCATGGAGAAGGTAAACAGCGAGATATAGCTGAAGAAGCGCTGGTAGCCAGGATCTTCCGCCATGTAACCGATGGTGTAGACATGCACCATGAGGGAAACGAAGGTCACCACCAGCATCATCATCACGGTCAGCCGGTCGATCAGGAAGCCGATCTGGATGTCGAGGCCGCCAGACTGCAACCAGGTATAGACCGCGCCATTGAAGGTGTTGCCGGCCTCGACATCCCGGAACACCACCACCGATGCGATGAAGGAAACCAGCACGCCAAGGATGGTCACGACATGGGCGCCGGTACGGCCGATGATCCTGCCAAACAGGCCGGCCACGACGGACCCCAGAAGTGGCGCCAGCGGTACGAGGAGATAGAGGGTCTTCATGTCCATGGAGGCTTAACCCTTGAGGCTGTCGAGTTCCTCGACATCGATGGTCTTGAGGTTGCGGAACAGCACTACCAGAATGGCAAGGCCGATGGCGGATTCCGCAGCGGCGACGGTCAGGATGAAGAACACGAAAATCTGGCCCGCGCTGTCGTGCAGATAATGGGAAAACGCCACGAAATTGAGGTTCACGGCCAGCAGCATCAGCTCGATGGCCATCAGCAGCACGATCAGGTTCTTCCGGTTGAGGAAAATGCCGACCACGGAAATGGCGAACAGGATGGCGCCCAGCACCAGATAATGAGACAGGGACAAAGGTTGGCTCAGCATGGTTTTATTCCCCCTGCTCCTTTTCCGCCGCCATGCGGACGATGCGGATGCGGTCGTTGCGCTTCACGGCCAGCTGTACGGATGAATTGAGCGCCTTGGTGTCCTTGCGCTTGCGCAGGGTAAGGGTCACGGCGGCGATGATGGCCACCAGCAGGATCACCGAGGCCAGCTCGAAGGGATATGCGTACTCGGTGTACAACACCCGCCCCAGTTCCTTGACGTTGCTGTAACCGGGCGCAATCGCCGGAGCAGGAAGGATATCGGCATCGAAATAGCGTCCGCCCAGAACGGTGGCCATCTCGGCCACCATCAGCAAGCCGATGGCCGTACCGAAAGGCAGATGGTGCCAGAAGCCACGCCGGATCGATTCCAGATTGATATCCAGCATCATCACCACGAAGAGGAAAAGCACCATCACCGCGCCGACGTAGACCACCAGCAGCGTGATGGCCAGATATTCCGCCGCCAGCAGCAGCCAGATGCCTGCGGCATTGAAAAAAGCCAGCACCAGGAACAGCACGGCATGCACCGGATTGCGGGCGGTGATCACGCGCAGGCCCGATACCACCAGTATCGTGGCGAACAGATAAAAGAGGAAGGTCTTGAAATCCATCTCGGCTTACCGGAATTTGGCGTCCTGCTCCCGGTCGGCGGCGATCTCCGCCTCGTAGCGGTCGCCATTGGCCAGCAGCATCTGCTTGGTGTAATAAAGATCGCCCCGCTGCTCGCCGTGATATTCGAAAACCCGGGTTTCGACGATGGCATCGACCGGACAGGCTTCTTCGCAAAAACCGCAGAAGATGCACTTGGTCAGATCGATGTCGTAACGGGTGGTACGCCGGCTGCCGTCCTCACGCTGGGCGGATTCGATGGTGATCGCCATGGCCGGGCAAACCGCCTCGCATAACTTGCACGCGATGCAGCGCTCTTCTCCGTTGGGATAGCGGCGCAGGGCATGCAGGCCACGAAAGCGGTTGGACTGGGGGGTGCGCTCTTCGGGGTACTGCACCACGATCTTGCGTGCGAACAGATAACGGCCGGTGATGGCCATCCCCTTGAAGAGTTCCTTGAGAAACAGACTGCCGATAAAGTCACGGGCACCCATTGTCATCTCCTCGCCGGGCCGCCACGGGGGGACCTGTGGCCTCCCGTGGGAAGCAGCGGATGCATGTGAGCATGGTGGGCCATAGTGGTCACTTCCAGATGTTGTAGGGCGACAGCATCCACAGTCCGACCACGAGGATCCAGACCAGACAGATGGGCACGAAAACCTTCCAGCCCAGACGCATGATCTGGTCGTAGCGATAGCGCGGGAAAGTCGCTCGAAGCCAGATGAAGAAAAACAGGCCGGCGAGGATCTTCAGCGCGAGCCAGAAGAAGCCATCGGGCAGGAAGCCGAAAGGCGAGGACCAGCCGCCGAGGAAAAACAGGGCCGTCATGGCCGACACCAGCGCCATGTTGGCGTATTCGGCGAGGAAGAACAGGGCGAAACCCATGCCCGAATATTCGATCATGTGACCGGCTACGATTTCGGATTCGCCTTCCACCACATCGAAGGGAGCGCGGTTGGTTTCCGCGACGCCGGAAATCAGGAACACGGCAAACATGGGCAGCAGAGGCAGCCAGTTCCAGGACAGGAAGTTCACTCCCCAACTGGCGAACAATCCATGCTGCTGCACGCGCACGATGTCGGTCAGATTGAGACTGTTGGAGATCATCAGCACACAGATGAGTGCCAGCCCCATCGCGACTTCATAGGACACCATCTGAGCCGCAGCCCGCATGGCGCCAAGGAAGGCATATTTCGAATTGGAGGCCCAGCCGGCGATGATCACGCCGTACACACCAAAGGAAGTGATGGCGAGGTACAGCAGCACACCGGCATCCACATTCGCCAGTACCCAGCCATGGTCGTAGAAAGGGACGATCGACCAGGCGGTCATGGCGACCGTCATGGCGACGATGGGGCCGAGGAAATACAGCCATTTATCGGCGGCGGAAGGAATGATGACTTCCTTGAACATCAGCTTCACACCGTCGGCAATCGGCTGCAGCACGCCGAAGGGACCGACCCGGTTGGGGCCGAGCCGGATGTGCATCATGCCGAGGATGCGCCGTTCACCCACGGTGGTATAGGCCACGAGCACCAGCAGCGGCGCGACCACGCCGACAACCTTGAGCAGGGTCCAGACCACGATCCAGTACGGGCCGAAGAACGTCTGGAAGGGTTGCAGAAGTGCATCCATCAGGCTTTCTCCACCGTCAGGGCGCCAAACTGCGCGCCCAGGGCCACGGTTGCCACATGGGCTGCGGCAACGCGCACCACATTATCGGGCAGCCCCTTGTCGAGACGGGCATCGAGCACCACGCGGGAACCATTGCACGCTACCGCGACGCTGGTACCCTCCACCACTCCCAGGCGTGACAGGGTCGCAGCATTGAAACCCGCCGTCGGCATTGCCGCATCCACCGTCGCCTGCAGGCTGGGGGCACGACGCACCAGGGCATCCGAAAAATAGATGGGGACGTCGGCCACCCGCTCGATAACACTGGCGGCAGCATCGGGCGTAAATGCGGATGCCACGCTGACGTGGTTATCCAGACCGGATACGAATTCGGTCTTGCCTTCCAGTATTTCGGCCTTTACCTGCTCGCTGCTCTCATAGTCGAAACCCGCCACATCGAGCAGGTTGCCGAGAACCCGCAGCACCTTCCAGGCGGGACGGCATTCACCCTGGGGCTTTGCCACCGCGTAAAAGCTCTGCACCCGGCCCTCCATGTTCACGAAGGTGCCGGAAGTTTCGCTGAAGGGCGCGACAGGCAGCATCACATCGGCATAATCGAGCGCGGCCCGGGACTGGAAGGAACTCAGGACCACCACGGTTCTGGCCTGCCCAAGGGCAGCCAGGGCGGCAGCACCATCGGCACAGTCCAGTTCGGGTTCCACGTTCAGCAATACATAGGCCTGGCGCGGTGCGGCCAGCAGACCGGCGGTGTTGCGGCCACCCTGCTGTGGTAACGCTCTGGCCACATGACCACCGACACTATTGGCGGCTTCGCCCAGATGACCGACGCGGGCGCCCGTGATGGCAGCCAACTGCTGCGCCAGTATTTCGAGAATCGTGGCCTGGGGATGCTGCTGGGCAAAGTTGCCCAGGAGGATCACGCCGTTCTGGCCGCGGGCCAGACTTTCGGCGATACGGCGGGCAGTGTCGCCCACAGTCACTGTGGCCAGTGTGGCATCAACGGCGACTCCCTTGATCTCCGCTGCAGCCTTGACGATCTGCGCCAGAAGCGAAGGCAACCGGGAGGGTGCGGCGATGGCCTTGGCGAAAATCTTCATCAGCAGATCATCGTCGGCGGAATGCAGAACACTGATCTGCGTGCCATGCTTGGCGGCCTGGCGCAGCCGCTGCGCCACCAGGGGCTGGTCCTTGCGCAGGAAGGAGCCCACCAGCAGGATGCGGTCGGCCCGGCTCAACTCGGCGAGACTCATGCCCAGCCAGGGTGTTCCGGCGCGGTGGCCATCGGCGGAAAAATCGGAACGGCGCAGTCGGAAATCAATGTTGTCGGAACCGATGCCACGCAACAGCTTGCCGGCGAGATACTGCTCTTCCAGGGTGGAGTGCGGACTCACCAGTGCTCCGATGGCATCACCACCCGCGGTCTGCATGATGTCCCGCAGGGCATGGGAAGCGTAGTCGAGGGCCACATTCCATTCCACTTCGCGCCACTGACCATCCTGTTTGACCATGGGCTTGGTCAGGCGTTGCTCGGAATTCAGGGCTTCGTAGGAGAAGCGGTCCCGGTCCGCCAGCCAGCATTCATTGATCTCTTCATTCTCCAGGGGCAGGACACGCTGCACGCGGTCGTGCTTGGTCTGAACAATGAGGTTGGCGCCCAGTCCATCATGGGGGCTCACCGACTTGCGGCGGGAAAGCTCCCAGGTACGGGCAGAAAACCGGAAAGGCTTGGACGTCAGTGCGCCGACCGGGCACAGGTCGATGATGTTGCCGGAGAGTTCGGATGTCACCGTGGTCTCGACGAAAGGCATGATTTCGGCCCTTTCGCCACGGAATGCCTGGCCCAGCTCCATGAAGCCGGCGATTTCCTGGGTAAAGCGGACACAGCGGGTACAGTTGATGCACCGGGTCATGTCGGTGGCGACCAGCGGACCAAGATCCTTGTCGGTCACCACGCGCTTTTCTTCCTGATAGCGGGAGGCGGAAGCACCATAGCCCACGGCCAGATCCTGCAACTGGCATTCGCCACCCTGATCGCAGATAGGGCAATCCAGGGGATGGTTGATGAGCAGGAACTCCATCACGCCGGCCTGGGCCTTGGTGGCCATCTCGGAATGCGTGAACACCTTCATGCCGTTGGCAACGGGCGTGGCGCACGCGGGCATCGGCTTGGGCGCTTTTTCCACCTGCACCAGACACATGCGGCAGTTGGCCGCGATGGACAGCTTCTTGTGATAGCAGAAGTGGGGAATGTAGGTACCTGCCTGGTGGGCAGCATCCATGATGGTACTGCCGTCCTCGACCTGCAGCACCTTGCCGTCGATTTCGATTTCTAGCATGCCGGACTCACGTGATAGCTGCTGCCGGTGCGCTGGACATCCGGCGGTACCAGGCACTTCCTGTTTTCGATGTGATACTCGAACTCGGAACGGAAGTGCTTGATGAAACTGTTGACAGGCATGGCCGCCGCGTCGCCCAGGGCGCAGATGGTGCGGCCCATGATGTTAGGCGTGATGCTGGTGAGAAGATCCAGGTCATCGGGCCGGCCCAGGCCGTTCTCGATACGATGGACAACGCGGTACAGCCAGCCCGTTCCCTCGCGGCAGGGCGTGCACTGACCGCAGGATTCCTCAAAATAAAAGTAGGACAGGCGCTCCAGCGCCTTGACCATGCAGGTGGTTTCGTCCATGACGATCACGGCACCGGAACCCAGCATCGAGCCTGCCTTGGAAATGGCATCGTAATCCATGGTGAGATCCATCATGATCCCGGAGGGAATCACCGGGGCGGAAGAACCACCGGGAATCACGGCCTTGAGCTTGCGCCCGCCGCGCATGCCGCCTGCCATCTCGAGCAGTCTCGAAAAAGGCGTACCCAGCGGAACCTCGTAGTTGCCCGGCTTGTTCACGTGACCAGAAACGGAAAACAGCTTGGTGCCACCATTATTGGGTTTTCCCAGGTTGAGATAGTTCTCCGGCCCCATGCGCAACAGGAAAGGTACGGCGGCGAACGTCTCGGTGTTGTTGATGGTGGTCGGCTTGCCGTAGAGACCATAGCTGGCGGGAAACGGTGGCTTGAAACGGGGTTGTCCCTTCTTGCCCTCGAGAGATTCGAGCAGGCCGGTTTCCTCGCCGCAGATATAGGCGCCATAACCATGATGCGCGAAGAGCTCGTAGCAAAAATCACTGCCCAGGATGTTCCGTCCCAGATAACCGGCGGCACGGGCTTCATCCAGGGCTTCCTCGAAACGCTGGTAGATCTCGAAAATCTCGCCGTGGATGTAGTTGTAACCCCGGGTCGCGCCCATGGCATAGCCGGCGATGATCATGCCTTCGATCACCGAATGGGGGTCGAATCGCAGCAGATCACGATCCTTGAAGGTCCCCGGCTCCCCCTCGTCGGTATTGCATACCACGTACTTGTCACCGGGGAAGGTATTGGGCATGAAGCTCCACTTGAGCCCGGTGGGGAATCCCGCGCCGCCCCGACCGCGCAGCACGGAGGCCTTGACCTGGCTGATCACCTCGGCTGGCGGAATCTTTCCGGCAATGATCTTGCGTAAAGCCGCATAGCCATCACGGGCCTCGTAATCCTTGAGACGCCAGCCCGCGTCCCCCTTGTTCCAGCCGGCAGTGAGCACCGGGTTGATCGCATCGATCAGCGCCATGTCACTTGCACTCCGCGAGCAGTTTGTCGATCTGGTCCGGAGTCATGAAACTGCACATTTGCTTGTTGTTCATCAGCAGGACCGGGGCATCGCCACAGGCGCCCAGACACTCCCCCTCCTTGAGGGTGAAGCGTCCGTCGGTAGTGGTTTCGTTGAAATCGATGCCAAGCTTTTCCTTGAGATAGTCGGCGGCATGCACGCCGCCCGAAAGGGCGCAGGGCAGATTGGTGCACACCGTCAGCTTGTATTTACCGACAGGCTCGAGATCGTACATGTTGTAGAAACTCGCCACTTCATAGGCTGCCATCGCAGGCATCCCCAGGTATTCGGCGACGAAAGCGATCGTCTCGCGTGAAAGCCAGCCCTTTTCATCCTGGGCGATGGCAAGCGCCGCCATCACCGCGGACTGCTTCTGTTCCGCCGGATACTTGGCGATTTCCCGGTCGATCTTGTGTAAGGATTCTTGAGTCAGCATGATTAACGGTCAATCTCGCCAAACACGACGTCCATGGTGCCAATGATGGTGACGGCATCCGCGATCATATGGCCCTTGCCCATTTCATCCAGTGCTGCCAGATGGGGAAAGCCCGGTGCCCGCAGCTTCATGCGATAAGGCTTGTTGGCGCCGTCGGAAATCAGATAAACACCGAACTCGCCCTTGGGATGCTCGATGCTGGCATAGGCTTCGCCAGGAGGCACATGGATACCTTCGGTGAAAAGCTTGAAATGGTGGATCAATTCTTCCATGTTGGACTTCATCTTCTCCCGGGCGGGAGGCGCCACCTTGTGGTTGGCGATGATGACAGGCCCGGGATTTTCGCGCAGCCACTGGATGCACTGCCTGATGATCCGGTTGGCCTGGCGCATCTCTTCCATGCGCACCAGGTAACGGTCATAGGAGTCGCCATTGACGCCGACCGGGATATCAAAATCAAGGCGGTCATACACCTCGTAGGGCTGCTTCTTGCGCAGATCCCACTCGATGCCGGAGCCTCGCAGCATGGGGCCGGAGAATCCCAGCTGAAGGGCACGTTCGGGTGACACCACTCCAACTCCGACCGTACGCTGTTTCCAGATACGGTTGTCGGTCAGGAGATCCTCGTATTCGTCACAACGGGCGGGGAAACGCTCGGTGAAACGCTCCAGGTAATCCAGCAGGGAACCCTGGCGCTCCTCGTTCAGTTCGCGCACCACCTGTTCACTTTTCCAGCCCGACACCTTGTACTGGGGCATCGTATCGGGCAGGTCACGATAGACGCCACCAGGACGATAGTAGGCCGCATGCATACGGGCACCAGAAACCGCCTCGTAGGCATCCATCAGTTCCTCACGATCACGGAACGTATAGAGCGCAACGGCCATGGCGCCGATATCCAGCGCATGGGTGCCGATGTTGAGCAGGTGATTGAGCACCCGGGTGACTTCGTCGAACAGAACCCGGATGTACTGGGCCCGCTCGGGTACCTCGATGCCCAGCAATTTTTCAATTGCCAGACAATAGGCGTGCTCGTTGCACATCATGGACACATAGTCGAGGCGGTCCATGTAGGGCACCGACTGGATCCAGGTACGGGTCTCGGCCAGCTTTTCGGTCGCGCGATGCAAAAGGCCGATATGCGGATCGGCACGCACGATGACTTCGCCGTCCAGTTCCAGCACCAACCGCAGCACCCCATGGGCAGCAGGATGCTGGGGGCCGAAATTCAGGGTGTAGTTCTTGATGTCAGCCACGGCCGTAATTCTCCTCGCGCACAATGCGGGGGGTGACTTCCCGTGGCTCGATGGTGACCGGCTCGTAGATCACGCGCTTCTGCTCCGGGTCGTAGCGCATTTCGACATAACCGGAAACGGGGAAATCCTTGCGGAAAGGGTGTCCCACGAAACCATAATCGGTGAGGATGCGGCGCAGGTCGAGGTGTCCGTCGAAATGAATGCCGTACAGGTCGAAAGCCTCCCGCTCATACCAGCCGGCACTGTTCCAGATGACTGCGAGGGAAGGCACCACCGGGAAATCATCGCTTGCGGCAAACACGCGCACACGCAGGCGATGATTGTGCCGCAGGGACATCAGATGACTGACCACGGCATAGCGACTGCCTTCATGGCCGGAGTAGGTCGAATAGTCGACGCCGCACAGATCAAGCAACTGTTCGAACCCGAGATCAGCGTTGTCCCGCAGCACTGTCGCCACGGCGAGGTAGTCAGCCGCCGGCACTTCAATGGTCACTTCGCCACGAACAATGGCGGGCTCCGAAATCCGGCCGCCCAGAGCGGTCGTAAGGGATTCACAGAGCTTTTTAAGCTTGGCGCTCATGAGGGATCCTGAATCAGCGGGCGATGGTGTTGGTACGCCTGATCTTGTTCTGTAACTGGATGAAGCCATAGAGCAAGGCCTCTGCCGTTGGCGGGCATCCAGGAACGTAGATATCCACCGGCACGATGCGGTCACAGCCGCGCACGACGGAATAGGAATAATGGTAGTAACCCCCGCCATTGGCGCAGGAGCCCATGGAAATCACCCAGCGGGGTTCGGGCATCTGGTCATACACCTTGCGCAGTGCGGGCGCCATCTTGTTACACAGGGTACCGGCCACGATCATCAGGTCGGACTGGCGCGGACTGGGGCGGAAAAAGGAACCAAAGCGGTCCAGGTCGTAACGGGCACAGCCCACATGGATCATTTCCACCGCACAGCAGGCAAGCCCGAAAGTCATCGGCCAGAGCGATCCAGTACGGGTCCAATTGATCACCTTGTCCAGCGTGGTGGTGATGAAGCCTTCCTGCAAAACACCTTCGATGCTCATTTGCTCATTCCCAATCCAGGGCGCCCTTGGCCCAGGCATAGACATAGCCCACCACGAGAATGCCAATGAAGACCAGCATCTCGACGAAGCCGAAGAATCTCACCTCGGGGGTGGAAGCAATTTCCTTGAAAATCGCGGCCCAGGGGAAAAGGAAGGCGATTTCCAGATCGAACAGGATAAAAATGATGGCGATCAGGTAGTAGCGAACATCGAACTGCATGCGCGCATCCTCGAACGCCTCAAAGCCACATTCGTATGCGGAGATTTTCTCGGCATCGGGACGATTGGGACCCAGCACGCGGCCGATGACGATGGGCAGAGCCCCGATGGCGAGGCCCACCAGCGCAAAGACAAGAACGGGAAAGTAGTTTTCCAGCATATTCGATGCGACCAAGACGCGTTTTTCAACTGCTGCATGAGAGCAAAAACTCCCACTTCGCACTTCATCGTGGTGCCGACGGCGAGACTCGAACTCGCACAGCTTTCGCCACTACCCCCTCAAGATAGCGTGTCTACCAATTTCACCACGTCGGCCTTGCAAATACCGTCACAGGGCATGTTGCGAGAGGCGCGCATGATAGCACCGATGCCCTTGCGGACACGGACCACACTATGCATTTTTTGCTCCGCACAAGCCATTCCGGACGGGTTTACTTGGGAACGTCCTGTGCCTTGGAGCCCGCAGGTGCGACAGGTGCACTGGGCACGGCAGGCTGAACGGGTACCTGGACACGATCCATGACACTCACAGGTGCCCGAGGCTTGGATGTGGCCAGATAGGACAGGCCCAGACTGGTCAGAAAAAAGGCCGCAGCCAGCACGGCCGTGGTGCGCGAAAGAAAGTTGGCCGAACCGGAAGCGCCGAAGAGGCTCCCCGATGCGCCGCTGCCAAAGGCCGCTCCCATGTCGGCGCCCTTGCCGTGCTGGAGCAGCACCAGACCAATCACGGTGAGCCCGATCAGAATGTGCACACTCAAAACGAGGGGATACAGATAGTCCATGTAAGTTCCTTGAAAAAATTCAGCAGGCGGCGCAGATCGCCAGAAAATCGGCAGCCACCAGGGCGGCACCGCCAATCAGCCCGCCATCGATGTCGGGCTGGGAAAAAAGCTCGGCCGCATTGCCCGGCTTGACGCTTCCGCCATAGAGAATGCGTAACTCCTCTCCAACCGTCCTGTCATCCGTGACGATGCGGGCGCGGATCAAGGCATGGACCTCCTGCGCCTGCAAGAGCGTGGCGGTCTTGCCGGTACCGATGGCCCACACGGGCTCGTAGGCAACCACCGCATCGGCCAGGGCAGCCGCACCACAACGGGCAATCACGGCATCCAGCTGGCGGGTCACTACTTTGCCGGTGATGCCGGCCTCGCGCTCCGCGAGGGTTTCGCCCACACACAGGATGGGTGTCAGGCCGGCCTGTCGGGCGGCATCGAACTTGGCGGCCACCACGGCATCGGTATCGCCGTAACAGGCACGGCGTTCGGAATGGCCAACGATCACATAACGCACGTCAAAATCCACCAGCATGGCCGCACCCACTTCACCGGTATACGCGCCCTGGAGGTGTTCGGAGACATCCTGCGCGCCCCAGGCCACACGACCACCGTCCAGTACCGAACGGGCCTGAGCCAGATAGGGATAAGGCACACAGACCGCCATCTCGGCCTTGAGGCCGGCGGCGCCTTCACGCACAGCGGCCAGCAGATCGATGTTGGTGGCAAGGGAGCCGTGCTGTTTCCAGTTGCCGGCAACGAGTTTGGTACGCATGGAAAATTCAGGCAGATAGCAAAGAAGTGGAATTTTATCGCCCCTCGGGGAGAGGGGTCAAATCACCCATTTACAACCGCAGGGTGGCGGTCGTGAATGGGGACACATTTCCACTTCTCACGCCGTCACCATCCCGTTATGGCGCAACAGGGCATCGGCGCGAGGTTCACGGCCGCGGAACGCCTTGAACGATTCCAGTGCCGGACGCGATCCGCCCACGGCCAGAATCTCCTCGAGAAAACGGCTGCCGGTGGCCGCATCCAGTGTGGTGCCGGCAGTCCTGGCGGTTTCCTCGAATGCTGCATAGGCGTCGGCTGACAACACCTCGGCCCATTTGTAACTGTAATAACCCGCCGCATATCCGCCGGCGAAGATGTGGGAAAAACTCTGGGGGAAGCGATTCCAGTGCGGCGGGATCACCACCGCCACTTCACTGCGCACTTCGTCGAGCAGCGTCATGAAGCGCTGTGACCAGCCCGGCTCGCTGTGCAGGCGCAGATCAAAGAGGCCAAACTCGATCTGACGCAGGGTCTGCATGCCGCTCTGGAAATTCTTCGCGGCCAGCATCTTGTCGTAAAGGGCGCGCGGCAGTGGCTGCCCGGTATCGGCATGGGCGGTCATGCCTTGCAGAACATCCCACTCCCAGCAGAAATTTTCCATGAACTGGCTGGGCAACTCGACCGCATCCCACTCCACGCCGTGGATGCCGGATACGGAATACTCCTCGACCTGGGTCAGCATATGGTGCAGACCATGACCACACTCGTGAAACAGGGTGATCACATCGTCATGGCTGAAGGTGGCTGGCTTGCCGTTCACCGGCGCGGGGAAGTTGCAGTTGAGATAGGCCACCGGGGTCTGGATGCCCGCAGATACCCGGCGACGGGTGATGGCATCGTCCATCCAGGCACCACCACGCTTGGTATCGCGGGCATAGAGATCGAGGTAGAACCGGGCAATGACCCGGCCCTCACGAAGGATACGGAAGAAACGTACATCAGGATGCCAGACCGGTGCGGTATCGGCCTCCAGCCTTACGCTGAACAGGGACTCGATCACACGGAAAAGACCGGCCAGCACCCTCGGTTCGGGGAAATACTGTTTCACCTCTTCGTCGGAAAAGGCATAACGAGCCTGTTTGAGTTTTTCCGAGGCCCAGGCCATATCCCAGCTTTCCAGCGCATCCAGTCCCAGCTCATCATGGGCAAAAGCGCGCAATTCAGCCATATCGCGCTCGCCAAACGGTTTGGCTCTGGCCGCGAGATCCCGCAGGAAGGCAATCACCTGGCCCGGTGAGTCGGCCATCTTGGGTGCCAGTGAGACTTCGGCGTAGCTGGCATAGCCCAGCAGCCTGGCCTCTTCGTCCTTGAGGGCGAGGATCTTTTCAATCAGGGGTGTGTTATTCCAGTCTCCGCCGCCAAACTCGGCGGCGCGGGTGGCAGAAGCACGATACATGCGGGCGCGCAGATCGCGGTTCTCGGCATATTGCATGACCGGTATGTAGGATGGCGCCTGCAGCACGAATTTCCAGCCAGGCTTGCCTTCTTTCTCCGCAGCGGCGCGGGCCGCGGCCTTCACGTCCTCCGGCAGACCGGCAAGGCCACTTTCATCGGTCACCCATTCAGCATGCGCGTTGGTGGCATCGAGGAGGTTTTCGGAAAACTTGGCGGACAGGGCGGAAAGCTCTTCCTGGATCGCCTTGAAGCGGGGTTTTCTGTCCTCGGCAAGCTCGGCGCCGGACAGGCGGAAATCACGCAGATCGTTGTCCACAATGCGCCGGCGCACGGGTGTCAATGCCACATATTCCGGGCCGGCAGCCAGTGCCTTGAGTTTGGCGAACAGGGCCAGGTTCTGCCCCAGGTCTGCATAGAAACCGGAGACCTCCGGCAGCATGGCGTTGTAAGCCGCACGCCATTCGGGTACATCGAACACCGAATGCAGATGACCGACAATACCCCAGGCCCGGGACAACCGCTCGCCGGCATCGGTCATGGGCGCCATGAAACCATCCCAGGTCGCCGCAGCCTCGGGTGCGGTCAGCGTGTCGACGAGGGAGCGGTATTCGTCGATCAGTTCGCGAATGGCGGATGGCACATGTTCGGGACGCACCGCGTCGAAACGGGGCAGGTCGGAAAAATCAAGCAGGGGATTCATGGATGCGGACCAGCAAGCAATAAAGCCCGCCATTCTGCCTGATTTCCCGGGCAGACACCCTCACCCGCACGCGATGCGGGTCAATCCTGAACCAGATCCCGATAGGCGTGCCAGGAGGCATGCCCCAGCCAGGGCAGGATGATGACAAAACCCAGCATGCCCGTAGCAAAACCGATGCCGGTGAAAAGCATGATCAGCACCGCCCAAAGGGCGAGTGGAACAGGATTGCTGGCCACGACATTGAAACTCACCAGCATGGCGTCGAGGGCGTGGCCACCACGATCCAGCAGCAGCGGCATGGAAATAACGGTGAGCGCAAAAACCATGGCAGCCGCCAGGCCGCCGACACCCACATAGAGGAAAAACAAACCCGTGTATTCGGGATCCACGATGATTTCGTGAATCAGATCCAGGGGTGTCATGGCCGGACCGTGATAGAGCATGGCCAGCATGACGAGGGAAAAAAGCTGCCAGATGGTGCCCGCGATCAGGACCAGCAGGGAAATCCCGATGAAGCCAAGGGCGCTGGGGAGCCAGGCCACCATGGAGGCCCGCAATCCAAGCGTTTCGCCCCGTTCATAGGCACGGGAAAGAGAGTACAGGCCGGTGGCGAGCATCGGCGCCACCAGCAGAAATCCGCTGGCGGAAGGCACGAACAGCCAGGGTAGGGAAAAACTGATGAACAGAATCATCACCCCGGTCAACGCCACCGCCGCTCCATAGAAAAGACTGGCCGAAGGCTGACGCCAGAGATCGCGCCAGCCGGCGGCAAGCCAGCCCAGAGGGTGGGTCAGGTCGATGACACGGGGCATCGGCAAGGCATTTTCCATGGCTGACAATATGAATCCGGAGCGGGAAATATTCTAACCCTGAACCATTGCCCAAGACCCTGTCTTGCAGGCGGTTCGGCGCCTACAGGGTATTGCCGGTCAGACGGTTGAGCGCTTCGCGATACTTGGCTGCGGTGTGTTCGATGACCTCCGCTGGCAGGCCGGGCCCCGGGGATTTCTTGTTCCAGTCCAGGGTTTCAAGATAGTCACGTACAAACTGCTTGTCGAAACTGGGTGGGCTGATACCCACCTGATACTGGTCGGCGGGCCAGAAGCGTGAGGAGTCCGGCGTCAGGATCTCGTCGATCAGATAGAGCTTGCCGGTTTCGTCCTGACCGAACTCGAACTTGGTATCGGCGATGATGATGCCGCGCACACGGGCATAGGCCGCCGCTTCACGATAGAGACGCAAGGTGGTTTCGCGCACGCGCGCGGCCAGATCGACGCCGATCATTTCCTCCACGGTGGCGTAATCGATATTCTCATCGTGGTCACCGGCTTCGGCCTTGGTGGCAGGAGTGAAGATCGCATTGGGCAGCTGCTGGGCCTGCTTGAGGCCGGGAGGAAGTTCGATGCCGCAGACCTGGCCATTGGTCTGGTAATCCTTCCATCCCGAACCGATCAGGTACCCGCGCGCCACGGCCTCGACGGGCAAGGGCTGCAGGCGGCGTACGACGATGGCGCGATCCCGCACCTGGTCGCGCTCTTCCGGAGCGACAACGGACTCAGGATCGATTCCGGTCAGATGATTGGGTATCACGTGAGCCAGCTTCCCGAACCAGAAATTCGCCACCTCCGTCAGCACCTGCCCTTTGCCAGGGATGGGGTCGGGCAGGATCACATCGAAAGCGGAAAGGCGATCCGAAGTGACCACCAGAAGGGTGGTGGCATCCACGGCATAAATATCGCGCACCTTGCCGCGCCCCAGCAGCGGCAGACTCTTGATGTTGGATTCGAATAATGGAGCGCTCATGCGGGTGATTCCGGAGACAAAAAAGAAAAACGGGGCTGCCGTGGCAGCCCCACGATGCCGCTTGCGACAGTGTCAGTTGACGATCTGATTCAGTTCGCCTTTTGTGTAACGCTCGGCCATTTTTTCCAGGGGCATGACCTTAATCTTGCCGGCCTGACCCGCGCAACCGAATGCCTGGTAGCGTGCCAGGCAAATCTTCCTGGCAGCTTCACGGGCAGGCTTGAGGTAGTCGCGGGGATCGAACTTGGAAGGATTCTCGGCGAAGTAGCGACGAACGGCGCCGGTCATGGCGAGGCGAATGTCGGTATCGATATTCACCTTGCGCACACCATGCTGGATGCCACGCACGATTTCTTCCACCGGCACACCGTAGGTTTCCTTCATGTCGCCACCGAATTCACGTATCTCGGCCAGCAGATCCTGGGGCACGGATGAGGATCCATGCATCACCAGATGGGTATTGGGGATGCGGGCATGAATCTCGGCGATGCGATCGATGGCCAGAATATCGCCGGTGGGTTTCTTGGTGAACTTGTAGGCTCCGTGGCTGGTGCCGATGGCGATGGCGAGAGCGTCGCAGTTGGTCTGCTTGACAAAATCGGCCGCCTGGTCGACATCGGTCAGGAGTTGCTCGCGGGTCATGGTGCCCTCGGCGCCGTGACCATCTTCCTTGTCCCCCTTCATGGTTTCCAGGGAACCCAGCACGCCCAGTTCGGCCTCGACGGAAACCCCGATGGAGTGGGAGAACTTCACCACTTCGCGGGATACATCGATGTTGTACTCGTAAGAAGCCACGGTCTTGCCGTCAGCCTCCAGGGAGCCATCCATCATCACCGAGGTGAAACCGGATTTGATCGCCGCCATGCAGATGGCGGGAGACTGTCCGTGATCCTGGTGCATGACGATGGGAATGTGCGGATAGGCTTCCAGCGCAGCCAGGATCTGGTGGCGCAGGAAAGGTTCGCCGGCATATTTGCGGGCACCCGCCGAAGCCTGCATGATCACCGGGGCGTTGAGTTCGCTGGCGGCCTCCATGATGGCCCAGACCTGTTCCATGTTGTTCACATTGAAGGCAGGCAGGCCATAGCCGTTTTCGGCGGCATGGTCGAGCAGCTGGCGCATGGATACGAGAGGCATGGCGTTCTCCTAAGTGAGTACGTTAGACGTCTTGCGTCGTTGTGGGACGATTTTCACCGACACGCACAATTTTCAGGGTATTGGTGCCACCGGCCTGACCGATCGGTTCGCCGATGGTGAGCACGATCAGATCACCGATTTCGACGGCACCCGCGGCGATCAGGGTTTCTTCCGCATGCCAGAGCAGTTGATCGCGATCTTCGGCCACGTAGGTGGTAAGCAGGGGAAACACATCGCGGAAGATACTGACGCGGTAGCGGGTGCGGATACGGGGCGTCAGGGCATAGATCGGTACGCCGCTGTTGAGGCGGCTCATCCACAAGGCGGTGGAACCGGATTCGGTCAGCGCGGCAACAGCCTTCACCTTGAGGTGATATGCCGTGAACAAGGCCGCCATGGCAATCGACTGATCGATACGGGTGAACATCCGGTTGAGGAAATGGGCATCCAGCCCGACTTCCTGGGATTTCTCGGCCTCGACGCAGATGCGCGCCATGGCCTCGACGGTATGCACCGGATATTCGCCGGAGGCCGTTTCCGCAGAGAGCATCACCGCATCGGTGCCATCCAGTACCGCATTGGCCACGTCAGACACTTCGGCACGGGTCGGCACCGGACTGTGGATCATGGATTCCATCATCTGGGTGGCGGTGATGGTGAATTTGTTGTGCTCGCGCGCCAGACGGATGATGCGTTTTTGCAGGGCCGGCACCGCAGCGTCGCCCACCTCGACCGCCAGATCGCCACGGGCCACCATCACACCATCGGTGGCGTGGAGGATTTCCTCCAGGTTGGCAACGGCCTCGACCCGCTCGATCTTGGCCACCACCAGGGCATCCGATCCCGCCAGCACCAGCAGTTCCTTGGCCTGACGCAGATCGCCCCCCGACTTGGGAAAGGATACGGCCACATAATCCACGTTGAGACTGGCGGCGGTCTGGATATCCTCCATATCCTTGGGGGTCAGTGCCGGAGCGGAAAGCCCCCCACCCTGCTTGTTGATGCCCTTATTGTTGGAAAGCTCCGCCTCATGGCGGTTGCGGCAATGAATCTCGCTGCCCTCGATACGCTCCACATCGAAGACGGTACGACCGTCATCGAGCAACAGCACATCGCCCGGAGCCACGTCGTCGATCAGCTCTGGATAATCGAGGCCGACCCGCGTGTCGTCACCCAGCTTGCAGGCCGCGTCGAGAATGAACATCCGGCCGGCCGCCAGACTGACCTTCCCCGTGCCGAATTTGCCGATGCGGATCTTGGGGCCTTGCAGATCCGCCATCACACCGACGGTACGCCCAGCCTTCTGGGACGCATCGCGCAGGGCCTTGACCCGCTTGCGGTGATCCTCGGGTGTGCCATGGGAAAAATTCAGCCGGACAACATCCACACCGGCGTGCACCAGGGCTTCAAGCACCCTGGGGTCGCTGGAAGCCGGGCCCAGGGTGGCAACGATCTTGGTGGCGCGTTGTTCCATATCGATGTCTGCTCAGGAAGATTCCGTGTTCAGGTTGCGCGCTGTTCCAGCACTTCGACTGCGGGCAGGACCTTGCCTTCGAGAAATTCGAGAAAGGCTCCGCCCCCCGTGGAGATGTAATCCACCTGCTTTTCGATGCCGTATTTGGCGATGGCAGCCAGGGTATCCCCGCCGCCGGCAATGGAAAAGGCCGGTGAATGAGCGATGGCCGCAGCCAGCATCTTGGTGCCGCCGCCAAACTGCTCGATCTCGAACACGCCGACCGGACCGTTCCAGACGATGGTCCCGGCATTGGCAATGATGCCGGCCAGCCGGGCGGCGGTACGCGGGCCGATGTCGAGAATCATGTCGTCGGCCTGAACGTCTTTCGCATCCACGCGATTGGCGTGGGCCTGGATCGACAGTTCGCCAGCCACCACCACATCTTCCGGAATCGGCACGGAAGCGCCACGCCCGTCCATCATGTCCATGATGTTGCGCGCCTCCTCCGCCAGATCAGGCTCGGCCAGGGAGCGGCCGATGGGAAGATCGTTGGCCATCATGAAGGTGTTGGCGATGCCGCCACCGACGATCAACTGGTCAACCTTGTCCGCCAGAGTCTTGAGGATGGTGAGCTTGGTGGAAACCTTGCTGCCGGCAACGATGGCCACCAGGGGTCGCCTGGGCGCATGCAGCGCCCGGCCCAGGGCATCCAGCTCGGCTGCCAGCAGGGGACCGGCGCAGGCCACGGGGGCATACCTGGCGATACCGTGGGTCGTGGCTTCGGCGCGGTGGGCGGTACCGAAGGCATCGTTGACATAGACATCGCAAAGCCTGGCCATCTTCTGCGCCAGCTCGTCGCTGTTCTTCTTCTCGCCCTTGTTGCAGCGGCAGTTCTCCAGCAGCACCACTTCTCCGGGTTTGACTTCGAACCCGCCATCCACCCAATCCCTGACCAGGGGCACCTTGCGCCCGAGCAGTTCGGCCAGACGCCTGGCAATGGGCGCCAGCGAATCTTCAGGCTTGAGCTCACCCTCGGTGGGGCGGCCCAGATGGGAGGTCACCATGACCGCGGCACCCTTCTCCAGGGCCAGCCGGATGGCGGGAACGGAAGCGCGGATGCGGGTATCTTCGGTGATGTTGCCCTGCTCATCCTGGGGGACGTTGAGGTCGGCGCGAATGAAAACCCGCTTGCCGGCCAGGTCGAGATCAGTGAGACGCTTGAATTTCATGGATCGATGAACCTGAAAAATGAAAACGGGGGCCGCAACCCCCGGAGCCGGACTACTTCGAGACGACGCGAACCATCTCCAGGACCTTGTTGGAATAGCCCCACTCGTTGTCGTACCAGGACACCAGCTTGACGAATGTGCTGTCCAGGGCAATGCCGGCCTCGGCATCGAATACCGAGGTGCAGGATTCACCACGGAAGTCGGTGGCGACCACCTTGTCTTCGGTGTAGCCCAGGATGCCCTTCAGAGCGCCCTCGGACTGGGCCTTCATTTCAGCGCAGATCTCGGCGTAACTGGCTGCCTTGTTCAGCTCCACGGTCAGATCGACGACGGAAACATCGGAGGTTGGCACACGGAAGGACATGCCGGTCAGCTTCTTGTTCAGTTCGGGGATCACCACACCCACGGCCTTGGCGGCACCGGTGGAAGACGGGATGATGTTTTCCAGGATGCCGCGTCCGCCGCGCCAGTCCTTGTTGGAGGGGCCGTCCACGGTTTTCTGGGTGGCGGTAGCTGCGTGCACGGTGGTCATCAGGCCGCGCTTGATGCCCCACTTATCGTTCAGCACCTTGGCTACGGGAGCCAGGCAATTGGTGGTGCACGAAGCATTGGAAATGATGTCCTGACCGGTGTAGGTCTTGTCATTCACGCCATACACGAACATCGGCGTGTCATCCTTCGATGGAGCGGACATGATCACTTTCCTGGCACCGGCAGCCAGGTGCTTGGCAGCGCTGGCCTTGTCGAGGAACAGGCCGGTGGACTCGATCACCACGTCGGCGCCGACCTCGTTCCATTTCAGTTCGGCGGGATCCTTGACCGCGGTCAGGCGGATTTTCCTGCCGTTCACGATCAGGGTGTTGCCTTCCACGGCCACGGTACTCTTGAAACGGCCATGAACGGAGTCGTACTTCAACATGTAGGCCAGATAGTCGGGTTCCAGCAGGTCGTTGATACCGACGATTTCGATATCAGCAAAATTCTGAACCGCTGCGCGGAAAACCATGCGGCCGATACGACCGAAACCGTTGATGCCGACTTTGATAGCCATAACTCTCTCCGATGAAAAAACGTTGCAGATCCGGTTACAGAACCGATTTCACAATCTTCACGACGTTCTCCGTCGTGAAGCCGAATTCCTTGAACAGCACGCCGGCGGGGGCCGACTCGCCGAAGTGATCGAGACCGATCACGGCCCCTTCCAGACCCACGTATTTGTGCCAGGGGCCGGTGACACCGGCTTCAACCGCCACCCGCACCACCCCCCTGGGCAGCACTGCAGCACGGTAGGCCGCATCCTGACGCTCGAAGGCTTCCACACAGGGCATCGATACCACGCGCACGGCCACCCCCTGCTCCGCCAGTTGCCCCTGGGCCTTGAGAGCCAGTTCCACTTCGGAGCCGGTGGCGATGATCACGGCTCTGGGTGCGGCAGCGGCCTCGCTCAACACATAACCACCACGCGCCACATTGGCCAGGGTCGCCGCATCACGCTGGACGAAAGGCAGGTTCTGACGCGACAGGGCCAGGGCGCTGGGACCGCCGTTGTCACCGTGCCGCTCCAGGGCCGTGGCCCAGGCGACGGCAGTCTCGAAGGTGTCGCAGGGACGCCAGACATCCAGATTGGGGATCAGCCGCAGGCTGGCCGCATGTTCCACAGGCTGGTGGGTAGGACCATCCTCGCCCAGGCCGATGGAATCGTGGGTGAACACATAGATCACACGCTGCTTCATCAGGGCCGCCATGCGGATACCGTTGCGGGCGTAGTCGGAGAACACCAGGAAGGTGCCACCATAGGGAATGAATCCGCCGTGCAGGGCCAGTCCGTTCATGATGGCGGCCATGCCGAATTCACGCACGCCATAGCTGATGTAGTTGCCCTGTCCGGCCGGGCCGATCCATTTCGAGCCGGACCAGTTGGTCAGGTTGGAGCCGGTCAGATCCGCGGAACCGCCCAGCATTTCAGGCAGGTGGGCGGCAAAGGCCTCGATGGCGATCTGGCTGGCCTTGCGCGTGGCCACGGTCTCGCCCTTCTCGTTGATCCGGGCGAAGACAGCCTGAACCCTGGCGGCCCAGTCTGCGGGCAGGTCGCCCACAATACGGCGTTTGAATTCGGCGGCCAGATCAGGATGAGCGACGGCGTAGCGATCGAATTTCTGCTGCCAGGCGGACTCCAGTTCGCCGCCTTTTTTACGGGCATCCCAGGCCGCATAGATTTCAGCGGGAATCTCGAAAGGCGGGTAATTCCAGCCCATATGCGCGCGCGCTGCATTCACCTCGGCCTCGCCCAGCGCGGCACCATGCGCATCGTGGCTGCCCGCCTTGTTGGGAGCCCCCATGCCGATCGTCGTTTTACAGCAGATCAGGCTGGGCCGGTTCTTCTCCGCCTTGGCGGCTTCCACCGCGCGGCCGATCGCATCGGCATCATGCCCATCCACATTGCGGATCACCTGCCAGCCATAGGCTTCGAAACGGCCCGGCGTATCGTCATTGAACCAGCCCTTCACTTCACCATCGATGGAAATGCCATTGTCGTCCCAGAAGGCGATCAGGTTACCCAGCCGCCAGGTACCGGCAAGCGAGCAGACCTCGTGTGACACGCCTTCCATCAGACAGCCATCACCGAGGAAAACGTAGGTGTGGTGGCCCA
This sequence comes from Pseudomonadota bacterium, assembly GCA_018241695.1. GTDB lineage: Bacteria > Pseudomonadota > Gammaproteobacteria > Burkholderiales > Rhodocyclaceae > Denitratisoma. The sequence goes on from JAFEDH010000006.1 coordinate 53,329, forward strand.
CGATCTCGTGGCCGGGGCGATTGAATTCATTCGCCAGCAGTTTTTCAGCCAGCGCCATCCCCACGGCATTGCCAATACCCTGCCCCAGGGGGCCGGTGGTGGTTTCCACACCGGGCGTATAGCCATATTCTGGATGTCCCGGCGTCCTGGAATGAAACTGGCGGAACTGTTTGATGTCGTCAATCGTGACATCGTAGCCAGTCAGGTGCAGCAGGGCGTAGATCAACATCGAACCATGACCGTTGGAGAGAACGAAACGGTCACGATTGGCCCATGCAGGGTTGGCTGGATTGTGGCGCAGATGGTGACGCCACAGGACTTCAGCGATTTCCGCCATGCCCATCGGCGCACCAGGATGGCCGGACTTGGCCCTTTCCACGGCATCCATGGCGAGGGCACGGATCGCGCCGGTGAGCGGAGTAAATGTCGATGACCTGGAATCACGGTGGGTAACGGACATGGGAGCCTCAAAGCCTCTCGGGAAGTACATCGGCACGGCACCGCCAGCGATATGCGGTCCGGCGCGGGGACGGAAATGAAGCTTGTCATTATATGGGCGAAATCGTCATTTCTCGTCTGCGGAATGCCTACCTCGCCCTGGCACACCTGCCCGGCAATCCAGCGGCAGGCAATCTCCCCCTAGAATGGGGGCGTTTCTCCCCCCGAAAGGAACCGCCGTGACCTCTCTTGCCCTAGAACGCTGCGCCAAGGGGCAGCGAGGAATCCGCCTCGATGATGCAGAAATCGCCGCTTTGTTGCACCAGATACCGGAATGGGCCACGGAAAACGGATTACTGATCCGCACCTACCTCTTTGGCGACCACTACCAGACCCTGGCTTTTGTGAACGCCGCAGCCTGGGTCTCCCACACCGAGGATCATCACCCGGAACTCCACATCGGTTACAACCGCTGCCGGGTCGAATATTCCACCCACGATTGCAACGGACTCTCCCGCAAGGATTTCATCTGCGCCGCAAAACTGGAAAAACTTTACGGCGAACGCAACTGAGCAAACCCATCCACCCGGACGAGGAAACGATTCCAGCTTCGGGGTAAGGTTTCATCCTCTCAACCACTGGGAAATCCGGAGCTTTCATGTCAGATCGCACCATCCTCATCACCGGCGCTGCCGGCGCACTTGGCCGCGCCGCGGTGGAAACCTTTCTCGAACAAAATGCCCGCCTGATCCTGGTGGACCGGGAATCATCCCTGCTGACCGCCGCCTTTCCCCGACTGGCGCAGGATGGCCGCCATCTGCTACTGGCAGGCGATGTCACCGCCGAAGCGTCCATGACCAATGTGGTGCGGCAAGCCATCGCCCACAGCGGCAGGATTCACGCCCTGGTCCACATTGCCGGCGGTTTCACCATGGGCGAAGCCACACACGCCACGGCCCGCGCCACGTGGGACGGCATGGTGAACCTCAATGCATGGTCCTTCATCGCCACTACCCAGGCTCTGGTGCCTCACATGATCGCCAACGGTGGCGGCAGCATCGTCGCCGTCAGCGCACGGGCCGCCGCTCAAGGCAGTGCTCTGATGGGTGCCTACTGCGCGGCCAAGAGCGCTCTGCAGCGGCTGGTGGAATCCCTCTCTGCCGAAGTACGGGCACACCGCATCAACGTCAACAGCATCGCACCCAGCCTGATCGATACCCCGGCCAACCGGGCCGCCATGCCTGAAGCCGACTTTTCGCAGTGGGTGCCCCCGCGCAAGCTGGCACAGACCATGGCCTTCCTGACATCGGAGGCCGCCAGTGAAATCCATGGCGATCACATCATCGTCGCAGGGCTGAGCTAGCGCAGCCCGAACGATCCATTCGCGTCACATCTCACCACGTACATCACAAGGAGACAACATGACCACACTGAACCGCTTTGCCCAAAAAACCGTCATCGTCACCGGCGCCGCCTCCGGCATCGGGCGTGCCACCCTGATCCGGCTCGTGTCCGAAGGCGCTATCGCCCTGGCTGTGGATCTCAATGAAGATGGACTCAAGGAATCCGTCAAACTGGCCCAGTCCGCCGTCAGCGGCGGTGGCCGCGCAAGCCACGTCGTTGCTTCCATCGCCGATGAAGCAGCGGTGAAGAAGATCGTTGCTGATTTCGTTGCCAAGGAAGGCGGCCTCGACGTGCTGGTGAACATGGCCGGTCTGATCCGCGTCAGCCACACTCCGGAAACCTCCTTCGAGCAGTTCATGAGCGTCCTCCAGATCAACCTGGGCGGCACCTTCCTTTTCTGCCGCGAAGCCCTGCCCCACCTGATCAAGCGTCGTGGCAACATCGTCAATGCCGCATCGACCTCTTCCTACTTCGGTCACCCCTACATGGCCGCCTACGCCGCCAGCAAGGGAGGCGTGGCCGCCATGACGCATACCCTGGCCTGGGAGTTCCTCAAGTCAGGCGTACGGGTCAATGCGGTCGCACCCGGGGGCATCGCCACCCCGCTGGCCCAGAGCGTGGGCGGCATGTTCCCCGAGGGCGCCGATCAAAGCCTGTTCGGCCATCTGCAACCCATGGCCGGCTTCGGTCAGCCGGAGAACGTTGCCGGAGTCATCGCCATGCTGGCTTCCGCCGATGGTGCCCACGTCAATGGTGAGGTCGTCCGTATCGACGGCGGCGTGCATAGCTGACCACACCACCCCGCGCGAGACCGGGCGGGATACCTGCCACGACGTTCAGATCTCGCGCCACTTGATGGAACAGCCCACACTGGCCACCTGTTCCTGCGGCCCCTGCCCCGTTCGCGCCACCTGGCTCATCGCCTCGAACAGTTCCCGACGGGCATCGGGCGCCGCCTCCTTGCGCGAGGCATCGAGGCGGCCCCGGTACTGCAGTTTCCCCGCTGCGTTGAAGCCGAAAAAATCCGGAGTGCATACCGCTCCGTACACCCGCGCCACATCCTGGGTCTCATCGAACAGATAGGGAAAGGGAAAAGCCCGATCCTGGGCCACGGCCACCATCCGTGCCCATCCATCCTCGGGATAATCGGCAGGATCGTTGCTCATGATGGCCACCACGCCAACGCCGAGCGCCTGAAGCTCCCGCGCATCTCGCACAATCCGGTCCAGTACGGCCTTCACATAGGGGCAGTGATTGCAGATGAACATCACCAGCAACCCGCGGGGACCGGCACAGGAAGCACGGGTATGGCGCTGGCCATCGGTGCCGGGGAGATCGAAATCGGCAGCGGGCCAGCCAAAATTACAGACCGGTGGACTGGCGGCCATGGCGGACTCCTTCGTTTGCAGACGTGCGGTCGGAAGCATTGCGACCCATTGTGATCTATGGGCTTGCAAGCGCGTGGAATAATGTAACCATGATTCCACGTTTCCATTGCCCCGCACTCCTGGCGCCCGGCGCGCTGGTGCCGCTCCCGCCCGATGCGGCCCATCATGCCGTGCATGTCCTGCGCCTGACCGCCGGCGCCCCCCTGCTGCTGTTCGATGGCCGTGGCGGGCAATGGCAAGCCCGCCTCGAAAGGCTCAAGCCCCATCCTGTCGCCACGCTGGAAATATTCGATGCGGAAGACCGGGAATCCCCCATCCAGGTGACCCTCATGCAATCCATTCCCTCCGGCGACAAAATGGACTGGGTGGTGCAAAAGGCGGTCGAGCTGGGGGTATCCGCCTTGCAGCCGGTCGCGGCCCATCGCAGCGTGATCCGCCTCGCCGGCGAACGCATGGAAAAACGCCGCCAGCACTGGCAGAGCGTTGCCATCTCGGCCTGCGAACAATGCGGTCGCAACCGGACACCCGTGGTGGGCCCGATCCTTGATCTGCCACAAGCCCTGGCAGCGACGGGCAGTGATAATGACACCAGACTCATCCTGCTCCCGGAGGGGGGCGGGCGTTTGCGGGAACTGTCCGCTCCTGCCACCCCGATCAGTCTGCTGATAGGACCGGAAGGCGGGTTCGAGGAAGGCGAGATCCGTGCTGCATTGGCAGCCGGATTCCGTCCCATCACGCTGGGGCCGCGCATCCTGCGTACCGAAACAGCCGGACCGGCGGCACTGGCAGCGATCCTCGCGCTGTGGGGCGACATGTAGTCCGCAATTCATCCTCAATCCGGGGAGAGAAGACATGTTCGAATCGGCGGAACTGGAACACACGGTTGACAAAAAGACCTACGTAAAACAGGAAACCCAGCTGCGCGCCGATCTGCTCGATGCCCAGTACGATCTCTGGCAGGCGGTACGATTTCCGGTTGTGGTGCTGTTCAATGGCCTGGACGGCGCTGGCAAGGGCGAGATGGTGAACCTGCTCAATGCCTGGATGGATCCGCGTCACATCGAAACCCATGCGTTTCCGCCACCCTCCGAAGAAGAACGGGAGCGCCCCGGAATGTGGCGTTTCTGGCGCGCCCTCCCCGCCAAGGGAAAAATCGGCATCTTTGTCGGCAACTGGTACACCGATCCGATTGTGGGCCGGGTCCGCGATGTCATTGGCGCACCGGCGCTGGCACAGTCGGTGGATGACATCCTGTGTTTCGAACGGATGCTGACCGATGAGGGCGTTCTGGTTCTCAAATACTGGTTTCATCTGTCCAAAAAAGGCCAGATGAAACGGCTGCGGATGCTGGAGAAGGATCCCCGCACCCGCTGGCGGGTTACTCCGCACGACTGGGCGCTCTACGCCGAATACGACCGCTACATCGGTGTGGCGGAACCCGTGCTGCGGCGGACCAGTACGGGCAATGCGCCCTGGACCGTGGTGGACGGCAGCGATGCGCGCTGCCGGGCGCTTACGGTGGGGCAACACTTGCTGGCGAATATCCGGAAACACCTTGACGCACCACCCGGGGATCCGCACCGGCCGGCAACGGCACCACCGCTGATTCGCGCCATCGACAACCGTAACCTGCTCAATACCCTGGACATGGGCCAAAAGCTCCCCAGGTCCCAATACCGGGAGCAGCTTGAAGCCCAGCAGGCCCGCCTCAACCAGCTCTCCCGCCACCCCGCGTTTCGCAAGCACTCGGTATTCCTGGTTTTCGAAGGCAACGACGCGGCCGGCAAAGGTGGCACCATCCGTCGCGTTACCGCGGCCCTCGACGCCCGCGACTATCGCATCATCCCCATCGCCGCGCCGACCGAAGAGGAGCGTGCCCAGCCCTATCTGTGGCGCTTCTGGCGTCACGTACCACGCCGGCACCGGATGGTGATCTTCGATCGCTCGTGGTATGGCCGGGTACTGGTGGAACGTGTCGAGGGCTATTGCAGCGAGGCGGACTGGATGCGGGCCTACAGCGAGATCAACGACTTCGAGGAGCAACTGGTCCGCCACGGTGCCATCGTTCTCAAATTCTGGCTCGCCATTTCCGCCGAAGAACAGCTGCGCCGTTTCAAGGAAAGGGAAAATACCCGCTTCAAGCGCTTCAAGATCACCGAGGAGGACTGGCGCAACCGGGATAAATGGCCGCTCTACGAACAGGCCGTGTGCGACATGGTGGACCGCACCTCGACCGAAATCGCACCCTGGCACCTGATTGCGGCCAACGACAAGAATCTCGCCCGGATCAGGGTGTTGCGTACCGTCGCCGATCAGATGGAAGCCACCTTCAGGAAAAAGAAGCATCAGGCATAATCGGCGCCATGAACACTTCCGCCGATACCACCGACTCCGACGTCGAGCTTGTCTCCTGGGTCCGCCAGGCGGCCCCGTACATCCACGCATTCAGGGGCAAGACCTTTGTCATTGCCTTTGGTGGCGAGGTCCTGCTTGGCTCCATGGCTCAGGCCATCATCCATGACATCGCCCTGCTCGACAGCATGGGCATCAAGCTGGTGCTGGTCCATGGCGCCCGGCCGCAGATCGATGAGGAAATGCGTTTTCGAAATCTCGAGCCCCGCTTCCACAAGGGCCTGCGCATTACCGATGGCGCGGCCCTTGAGTGCGTCAAGCGCGCCATGGGCGTGACACGGATCGAAATCGAGGCGCTGCTCTCCCAGGGCTTGCCCAACACCCCCATGGCGGGCGCCTTCCTGCGCGTAACCGGCGGCAATTTCATCACTGCCCGTCCGGTGGGCGTGATGGATGGCATCGACTACCTGTATACCGGCGCCGTACGCAAGATCATCGCCGAGGAAATCCGGGGCGACCTGGAGCAGGAAAACGTGGTCCTGATCACCCCCATCGGCGCCTCGCCCTCGGGTGAGATATTCAACCTCGCCTGGGATGAAGTGGCCGAAGCGGTAGCGGTGGCGATCCAGGCCGAGAAACTGATCTATCTGTGCGACAGCCCGGGAATAACAGACAAGAAGGGAGTGCTGATCGATGCGATCACAGTCGAGGATGCGGAAAACCTCCTGACGAAGCGTACCAAACAGACTCCGGAGGTTGCCCGGGTGCTTCCCGGTGCGATCCGGGCATGCCGGGCGGGTGTCGGACGGGTGCACTTCCTCGACCGGGATGCCGACGGCGCCATGCTGATGGAATTTTTTACGCGCAGCGGCATCGGTACGGTGATGACCCGCGCCCCACTCGCCCGGCTGCGTGAGGCAACCACCGATGACGTTGGCGCCATCCTCGGCCTGATCGCCCCGCTGGAAGCTGATGGCACCCTGGTGCGCCGGGGCCGCGAACGGCTGGAAATGGAAATCGACCGCTTCTCGGTGGTCGAACACGACGGTGTGATCGTGGGTTGCGCGGCGCTCTACCCCTTCTCCAGGGAAAAAGCGGCCGAGCTGGCCTGCCTCGCGGTGAATTCCACATTCCGCGGCAGCGGTTATGGCGATCAGCTGCGGCAGCATCTTGAATCCCGGGCCAAACAAATGAAGCTCAAGCGCCTGTTCGTTCTTACCACCCGAACCGCCCACTGGTTCACGGAGCGGGGTTTCGTGGAAGAAGGCATTGATGCCCTGCCCGCCCAGAAGCGCGAACTCTACAACCTGCAGCGCCGTTCCAAGGTGCTGGTCAAGTCGCTCTAAGCCCATATCGGGGCGGGATAGAATTCCGCCTCATCTCCCCATGTGAAAGGACACGCCATGGCGCGCACCATCAATTGCATCAAACTCGGCCACGAAGCCGAAGGACTCGATTTCCCCCCCCTGCCTGGCGAAATCGGCAAGCGCATCTACGAGAGCGTCTCCAAGGAAGCGTGGCAGCAATGGATCAAGCTGCAGACGATGCTGATCAACGAAAACCGTCTCAGCCTGGCCGATCCTCGCGCCCGCCAATACCTGCAGGAACAGGTTGCCAAGCATTTCTTCGGTGATGGCGCGGATACCGCCCAGGGTTACGTCCCTCCTCAAAACTGAAGGCATCCGGAAGTCGGCCAAACACGGCCTCCGGAGCGTTTCCAGACGTGCGCAAAACGTAGACGAAGGGTGTTGGGACGAACGAAAAGGAAAGCGCATGAAGCCACGAATCACGGTCATCACAATCGGCGTAAACGACCTCGAGACTTCGCTGGCCTTCTATCGCGAGGGTTTGGGATTTCCCACCGAAGGCATCGTTGGCAAGGAGTTCGCGTACGGCGCGGTTGCATTCATCCAGCTTCAGCCTGGCCTGCAGCTTGCTCTGTGGCCTCGGGAAAGCATCGGACGTGACACCGGCCTGGCCGTCGGTCCCGCCAGTTCCACAGAAATGACCCTCGGCCACAACGTCGCATCAAAAGCGGAGGTTGATGCGATCATGACAACCGCGAGCGCCGCGGGCGCCGTGGTCACCAAAGCCGCGCACGATACCTTCTGGGGTGGCTACTCCGGTTACTTCCAGGATCCGGATGGCCATCTCTGGGAAATTGTCTGGAACCCGCAATGGATAGAGTAAGTAACCATCAGGCCCGACAATGCGCTCCGATCGACGGTCTTGCCATCACATCACCCTGGCAAGCCTGTGGTCGAGCCAGGGCACAGCGGAGTAGCTGACGACCATGCCAAATCCTGATTACCCCATATCCAACAACCCCCGAGGAGCAGCCCGATGAAAGGCCCCGCCGTCTTCCTGACGCAATTCCAGAGACAGCACCCGCCGTTCGACACGCTCGACAATCTGGCACAATGGGTCAGTGCACTGGGCTATTGCGGCATTCAGGTTCCCGTGGAATTGATCGACCTGGGGCTGGCCGCAGAAAGCGATGCCTATTGCGATGAACTGCATGGCCGCCTGGCCGTTCATGGGCTGGAACTGACCGAACTGTCCACCCATTTTCAGGGCCGGATGATGGCGGTGCCCGCCGCCTACGATGAACTCTTCGACATGTTCGCCCCCCCGGCGATACGTGGCAATCCGGCGGCACGGCAAGAGTGGGCGGAACAGCGGCTCCGGCTTGCGGCCGCCGCCAGCCGGCGGCTCGGACTCAATGCCAGCGTGACGTTTTCGGGTTCACTGCTCTGGCATCTCGTGTACCCCTGGCCACCGCGTCCGGCCGGTCTGGTGGAGGAGGGATTTGCCGAACTGGGCCGGCGCTGGCGTCCGATTCTCGATGCTTATGACGCAGCCGGTGTCGACGTGTGCTACGAACTGCATCCGGGCGAGGATCTCCACGATGGCGTGACCTTCGAGCGTTTTCTCGATTCAGTGAGCGGACATCGACGCGCCAGCATTCTCTATGACCCGAGCCATCTGCATTTGCAGCACATGGATTACCTGGGTTTCATCGATATTTACCATGAGCGCATCAAGGCATTCCACGTCAAGGATGCGGAATTCCAGCCCAGTGCCAGAAGCGGGGTATACGGCGGATATCAGGCCTGGATCGATCGTCCCGGACGTTTCCGTTCGCTTGGAGATGGGCAGATCGATTTCAAGGGCATCTTCAGCCGCCTGGTGCGCCATGGATATGCCGGCTGGGCGGTCATGGAATGGGAATGCTGCCTGAAGCACCCGGAAGACAGCGCGCGCGAAGGGGCGCAATTCATTCGTGAGCATATGATCCGCCGGCCGGAAAAATCCGTCAGCAGCTATTCCCTGAACACGGTCGATGCGCCACGCAACCGTCGGCTGCTGGGACTGGAACCAGACACCGGAAATTGATGGAAGGCGCCGCGGAACCGGCCCACGTCCCTCCTGTTTCAGGACGGAGCGTGGCCGGCCCGTATCCCGGGCGCCTTCAGCCCTTCGCGATGCTGACCACCTGAATATCGGAGAACTCCAGCACTCCCTCGGGGCTGAATTCCACTCCCAGGCCCGACTGCTTGGTGCCCCCGAAAGGAATGTGGGGACCGAACCCCAGATGCTGATTGACCCAGGCGGTGCCGCATTCCAGTTGCCCCGCCAGAGCCTGGGCCCGGTCAATGCTCCCGGACCAGACTGATCCACCCAGGCCGTAGGGGCTCTGGTTGGCGCGGGCGACAGCCTCCTCCGGGGTTTTGAACTTGATGAGGGGGCGCACCGGACCGAAGGTCTCCTCATCCACCAGCGGATTGCCCTCGGCAATATCCCGCACCAAGGTCGGCTGGAAGAAGTAGCCGGGGCCCATGGTCTTGCCGCCGGCAATGATGCGGCCATGGGTCCGGGCCAGTTCCATATAGCGCTGGGTGCGCTGGAATTGCGCCTTGTTCTGCAGGGGGCCGAATTCGGAAGCCGCATCCAGGCCGTTGCCCACCACCGCCTTCCCGGCCAGCCCGGCCATGGCGTCGCAGAAGCGGTCGTAGATGTCCTCCTGGACAAAGATTCGCTTGATTGCGATACAGACCTGGCCGGAATTGAAGAAAGCGCCGCCGAAAATCTTGGCGGCCACATCATCGACATCCACATCGTCGAGGACGATGGCCGCGTCGTTGCCGCCCAGTTCAAGGGTCAGGCGCTTGAGGGTGGGAGCGGCGGCGGCCATGACCGAACGACCCACGGCCGTCGAGCCGGTGAACGACACCTTGGCAATATCGGGATGGGCCGAGAGCAGGGGGCCAATGTCGCCACCATCGGTAACCACATTGACCACGCCGGGGGGAACCAGATCTTTGATCAGCTCGCCCAGGAAAAGACTGGTCAAAGGCGTGGTGGGCGCCGGTTTCAACACCACCGTATTCCCCATCAGCAGGGCCGGAGCGGTCTTGTAGACGGCCTGGAGGAAGGGAAAATTCCATGGCACGATGGCCGCCACCACACCCAGGGGTTTGCGATGCACTTCCACGCGCTGCGTGGCATCGTCCTGAACGATCTGCGGAGGAAAGGTGAAACCGGCAAAATGGCGGCAGAAGAGCGCGGCGTAACTCACCTCGTTCTCCGCGGTGGCGATGGGCTTTCCCTGTTCCAGCGTCAGCACCCGGGCGATCTCGTCCTTGTTCGCGTCAATACGGTCGGCCAGCTTGAGCAGAATCCCCGCGCGGTCGGCAAAGGGCGTTGTGCGCCAGCTGGCAAAGCTGCGCCTGGCGGCCGTCACGGCCTGCTCGAGCAGAGCCGGAGTGGTCCGCGGGCAATGGGTGAAAACCGATTCGTCAGCCGGATTGATGACCGCCAGATCGGCATTGGGGGCGACCGATTGGCCGTCAATGAGCAAAGCGAATGTGCGCATGTTTCTCCTCCTGATTATCGGGCCTGCGGAAATCTACCTCCGCTTCCGGGAAAACGCCTCACCTGATCGGGTACTGCAAGCGTCATCCGCCAATGACTCCTTGATCCTCCTGAAGCCAGTCTGTATCACTGAAGCGTGATACGCATGCTCCCCAGGTGTCGCGAAAACGGCTAGTTCCGGTATTCACGGACGCCTTCGGGGGTTGCCAGCAGCAGCAGGTCGGCGCCACGGGCGGCGAAAAGGCCATTGGTCACAACACCGACGATCTGGTCGAGGCGCTGTTCCAGCCCCGCCGGATCGGTAATGGACCAGCCATGCACATCGAGAATGTCGTTGCCGTTATCGGTCACCACCCCTTCACGCCAGCGGGGCTGACCACCCAGTTTGACGATCTCGCGGGCCACATAGGCGCGAGCCATGGGGATGACCTCGACCGGCAGGGGGAATTTACCCAGCACCGGCACCAGCTTGCTGGCATCGCAGACGCAGACAAACGTCCGCGCCACGGCAGAAACAATCTTCTCCCGGGTGAGTGCCGCCCCTCCGCCCTTGATCATCTCAAGACGCGGCGTGATCTCGTCCGCACCATCGACATAGACGGGAAGCTCCGTCACCTCGTTGAGTTCGAGCACCCGGATGCCATGACCCTCGAGGCGCTGCCGCGATGCCTCAGAACTGGCGACGGTCCCGCCAATACGATCCTTCACCGTGGCCAGCGCATCGATGAAAAAATTGGCGGTCGAACCGGTACCCACACCGATGATGGCGCCAGTGGCGGTATGGTCGAGAACATGGCGCAGGGCGGCGGCGGCGGCGGCCTTCTTCAGTTCATCTTGTGTCATGGCAATATCCGGCGGGGTGGCACCACAAGATACCCGGCACCGGATTTCTTGCGACAGCGGGATTCAGGGTCATTGATCGTTGGTCGTGCGCATCGGCATCAGAGCTGCAGCGGCCACCAGAATGAGCCCGCAAAGCATCACGAAGGCCGCCGTGTAGTTGCCGGTACGGTCGAAAAGATAGCCGGTGAGCGGTACGGCCAGGCTGACCATGGCAATCGTCACCGGCTGCATGCGCCCCATCACCCTGCCGAAATTCGCCGGACCGTAGATTTGCGCCAGGATCGCCGACCATGCGGGTAACAGCCCCCCCAGCGCAAGTCCGATAAAAACGGAACAGACCAGCATCACATCAAATATGTTGCCGAACCGGATCAGCGCCAGCAAGGACACACCGACCATCACCATGGTGGCCAGGAGCGCACCCTTGAGGTTGACCCGGTCGGCCACCACGCTGAACAGCAGCTTGCCGATCACACCAGCCAGAGCGATCACCGAAATCAGCAAGGTGGCCTGTTTCGCCGCGATGCCATGCCCGATGGCGAACGGCACCAGATTCGCCAGCAGGACGGAAAATACCGCGAACATCGAACCCACGGAAATCCCGATCCGCCAGAACGGGCCATGCCGGAACAGGTGTTCGATCGCTCCCCTGGAAACCATGGCAGCCGCAGGGCTCGTTTCGGATGGTGGTAGGCCATCGGGCTGCAGGCCGAGATCATCGGGATGATTGCGCACCACCAGCAATATCGGTGGCAGCGACACGGCAAGCATGATGAGCCCCATCCGGAAGCAGGCTTCTCGCCACCCGAGATCATCGATCAGGATCTGGAACAGGTAGGGAATCAGCAGTCCCCCCACGGAAGTGCCCAGTGCCGTGAGACTCAATGCGCGCCCCCGATGCCGGTTGAACCAGCGCGCCACAACAGCACTGGTGCCGAGCGGACCGATCAGGACGGAAACCGGGGCCATGCCCAGCGCGAAGGCGAGGATGAATTCCCAGACATTACCGGCGCGAGAAATCAGGCCCAGGGCTACGCCCACCGACAGCCCCCCCGCCGCCATGAGCCAGCGGGCCGAATAGCGATCGACGAACGAGCCGAGGGTCGGAGAAATGAAGATCGCGATCAACGAGCTGCCGGTCATCCCCCACATCATCTCCATGCGGCTGGCGCCGAATTCGGCACTGATCGGCAGCACCAGCAGGCCATACGAATAACTTGTGATGCCGGCGCTCACTGCCTGGGCCAGCAATGCGACCGCGACGATCCTCCATCCGTAAAACATGGCATCCCCTCAATGTGTCCGCCTGCTCCGACGGTGCGCCGGGGCGAAGATCAGTATCGTGTCAGAAAAACCGGTGTTGAATGTGCTACCGAAAGATTACTTGCGTTTTTTCATGGGCGGGAGATCGGTGCAGACACCCTCCGCCACCTCGGCTGCAAGACCGATACTCTCGCCCAGGGTGGGATGGGGATGGATCGTCTTGCCGATATCGACAGCATCGGCCCCCATCTCGATGGCCAGGGCGATCTCGCCAACAAAATCCCCTGCACCGGGGCCGACGATGCTGCCACCCACTACACGATGGGTTTGAGCATCGAATACCAGCTTGGTAAAGCCATATTCGGCACCATTGGCGATGGCCCGGCCGGAAGCCGCCCAGGGGAATTTCGCCACTGTTACGGCCCGCCCCTGCTGTTTCGCCTCGTCTTCGCCCAGGCCCACCCAGGCCACTTCCGGATGCGTGTAGGCCACGCCAGGAATCACGCCAGCATCGAAATGACTCTTCTGTCCGGCCGCCGCTTCCGCCGCCACATGGCCTTCATGCACGGCCTTGTGGGCCAGCATGGGCTGGCCGACGATATCGCCAATGGCGAAGATATGGGGCACTTGAGTCCGCATCTGGCTATCCACCGGAATGAAACCCCGTTCACTCACCGCCACCCCTGCCTTGTCGGCGCCGATCTTGAGGCCGTTGGGGCTGCGCCCCGCCGATTGCAGGATCAGATCGTAGCGCTGGGCTTCGGCCGGGGCATTGTCGCCTTCGAAGCTCGCCCAGAGTCCGTCGGGCCGGGCCTCCACCGCCACGGTCCGGGTCTTGAGCATGACCCTGTCGAAGCGATGCGCATTCTGCTTTTCCCAGACCTTGACCAGATCACGGTCCGGCCCCTGCATCAGGCCATCGAGCATTTCCACCACATCGACACGGGCCCCGAGGGTGGAATAGACCGTCGCCATTTCCAGGCCGATGATGCCACCGCCAATGACCAGCAGCTTTTCCGGTCGCGTCCGCAACTGCAGCGCGCCGGTGGAGTCGACGATGCGTTCGTCCCGGGGCAGGAACGGCAGATGCACGGCCTGCGCGCCGGCAGCGATGATGGCCTGCTTGAAGCGCACCACCTTTTTCGTACCGGATTTGTCCTGGCCAGCACCGGCGGTTTCCTCCACCTCCAGGTGATGGGGATCGAGGAAATGGCCAAAACCGCGCACCACACGCACCTTGCGCGCCTTGGCCATGCCGGCGAGGCCGGTGGTGAGCTTGCCGATCACCTTTTCCTTGTGAGCGCGCAGCTTGTCGATATCCACCTGGGGTGCGGAAAAGGTGATGCCGAAATCCGCCGCATGGGCAGCCTCTTCCATCACGGCCGCCACATGCAGCAGGGCCTTGGAGGGTATGCAGCCAACGTTGAGGCACACGCCGCCCAGCTGGGCATAACGTTCGACGATCACCGTATCCAGCCCCAGGTCGGCGGCGCGGAAAGCGGCCGAATACCCTCCGGGGCCGCCACCGAGGACGACGAGATCACACTCGAGATCGACACTGCCGCCATAGGCTCCCGGTGCCACTGTCGCGGGCGCAGGCGGCGATGGGGAAGCAGCTGCGGAAGTAGGCGTGGGTGCGGGAGTAGATGCCACCTCAGGCGCAGATGCTGTTGCGGGCGCAGTCGCGGCACCCGTCGTCACCTCCAGCAACAGCACCACGCTGCCTTCGGACAGCTTGTCCCCCAGCTTCACCTTCACTTCCTGCACCACCCCGGCAACCGGACTCGGCACATCCAGCGTCGCCTTGTCCGACTCCAGACTCACCAGCGGACCCTCGGCCTCCACCGCATCTCCCGCCTTCACATACACCTCGATCACCGGTACGTCCG
>JAFEDH010000007.1 GCA_018241695.1 Pseudomonadota bacterium
CCACCAATTCAAAAACCCAACCCTTATCGGTTGGGTTTTTTCTGCCCCGCCGCGCCAGTGTTGGCGGGGCTTTCGGTGTGTTCTGGTGTTTCGCCATCAACCCGGCGGCGCATTTTCCTGCCCACCGGGCGCCAGACGCTTCTCTTTTCTCCATTCGACCTGTGGCTGGCCGACGCGCTCCCCCTCGATTTCATGCGGGTTTCGCGCCGATGGTTGGGCGTCAACCGCGCCGACCAGAAACCTTGCAAACCATTTCTACGCATCCAGTCCATCGAACAATGCGTGCTGATTGTCCCAGTCCGGCGGCAGCAAATGGTTCTTCAGCCAGATCAGGCTCAAGGTTTTCGGCTGGTGCCCATCGAGGATGCCACGCACCACCGCCGGCGAGAGCAATGCCAATCGCAGCAGTTCATTCACGGTCGTCTGGTGCAGCCCCTCGCGCCGGGCAATGTCCGACCCGCTACTGACGATGCCATCGTCACTGAGGCGCTGCCAGTGAAACGCCTTGGCCAGCGCCGTCAGGATCGGCGCATCGTGCTCTGGCATCTTGTCCCCGGTCGATGCCGGGATCACCACCTTGCGCCCACCGTGCTGCTTGATGCGCACCGGAATGAAGGTTGTCAGCTTCGCGCCCTGCCGATTGACCGCCGCGCCTGTCTGGATGATCCGTGTCATGCCGCTACCTCCGCACCACTCTCCTGCTGTTCCAGTTCCAGTAATTCCGCCCCAATCATGCCCGGCCGCATCTCGCCGGCCAGGGCGTGCCAGCCGGTATCCCGCCAGGTGATCTCGATACCTTCCTCCCGGAGCGTCACGCGATCCACCAGCAACTGCACGATGCGTTGCCGTTCGGCGGGAAATAGCTGCGCCCAGACCTGGCCCATCTGCCGCAACGGCAACACCACTTCTGGCTCGGTCAATTCCGGATATTTCTCCCGGGCCACATCCCATATCGACTGCACCATCTCGGGCGACATCAACGCGGCATGGACCTGCGTCAGCACCATCTGCTCGATGGGTTCCGCCGGCACCCGGCCCGCCAGGCTGGCATCGGCACCAAAGCGCACCTTGCGGTTGGGCACGTAGTAGCGATAGCACTTGCCGTTCGGCTTGCGCGTGAAAGCCGGCTGATACTTCTCGCCGTCGGCGGTGTAGAACAGGCCGAGCAGCAATGCCTCCGGCTGGCGCCGCTGCCACGTCTCGGAGGCGCGCTGGCGATTGTTCTGGGCGATGATGGTGTGCGCGGCGTCCCACAGGGCCTGATCGATGATCGGTTCGTGCGTGCCAGGATGGAACTGCCCCTTGTGGGGAATCTCGCCCCGGTAGACGCGGTTGTGCAGCAGCTTGTAGAGCATCTGCTTGCTGAAGGGTTTCCCGCCCATTCTTGGCCACTCGATGCGGCGATTAGCGACATCATTCACCGCACAAGACGCGGCGAATGACTTGCTCTTGCGGCGAATTGGGTGTTTAATCTCCGCATGTATAGCGGAGAAAAACTCTACATCTGGCAAGCCGACGATTGGCCCGCCTGGCGCTACGACCTGTCTGCGTTGATGTGGCCGTTGACCGAGGTCAGCCGAACCCAAGGTGTGCTGCTGGGCCGACTGGCCGACGTCGGGCTGGCGCTGCGCGATCAGGCCAGCCTCGCCGCCTTGACCGAGGACGTGGTCAAGACCAGCGAGATCGAAGGCGAAGTGCTGAACGTGGAATCCGTGCGCTCGTCCATCGCCCGGCGTCTGGGTGTGGATATCGGCGCGGTGGCTCCGGTGGATCGGCACGTCGAGGGCGTGGTCGAAATGGTGCTCGACGCCACATCCCACAGCGCCGAACCACTGACCGCCGAGCGCCTGTTCGGCTGGCACGCGGCCTTGTTCCCGACCGGGTATTCGGGCATGAACAAGATCGCCGTGGGCCAGTGGCGCGATGATGCGGGTGGGCCGATGCAGGTCGTCTCCGGCCCGATGGGGCGGCGCAAGGTACATTTCCAGGCGCCGCCCGCCGACATTCTGCCCGCGGAGGCGGCGCGGTTCCTGGCGTGGGCGAATGCGGAAACCGGCGAGCCTGCGCTCGTCAAAGCCGGGCTGGCGCACCTCTGGTTTGTGACGCTGCATCCGTTCGACGACGGCAACGGGCGCATTGCCCGCACCGTGGGCGACCTGTTCCTCGCGCGCGCCGACGGCAGCCCGCAACGCTTCTACAGCCTATCGGCCCAGATTCAGCGTGAGCGCAAGGATTACTACGACGTTCTCGAACGCACGCAGAAGGGAACGCTCGACGTCACCGGCTGGCTGTCATGGTTCCTCGGCACGCTCGGGCGCGCCGTCACCAGCGCGCAATCCACGCTGGACGCGGTGCTGGTCAAGGCGCGCTTCTGGCAACGCTGGGCGCTCATTGAACAAAAACGGTCGTTGAACGAACGGCAGGTGAAACTGCTCAACCGCCTGCTCGACGGCTTCGAGGGCAAGCTCACGAGCAGCAAGTGGGCCGCCATCGCCAAGTGCTCGCCCGACACCGCGCTGCGCGACATCACGCAGTTGTTGGAAGTGGGTGTGCTGAAGAAGTCGCCCGGCGGCGGGCGCAGCACCGGCTACGAGCTGGCGGATTGAAGTGCATCGACGGGCGTGCCCGCACCGATGCGGCACCCAACAAGGAAGCCGTGCTCAAGCGCTATGCCGAACTGAGCAGCAAGGGCAGCTGCGCGCTGGCTTTTTTATCGCCCCGTGAAGGGCTACCAGTGACGGAATTCCCCGGGTGGTGCGAATTTCGCTGATCGCCGAAGGCCGTGTTCTCGCCTCCCGGGCCACACGAATTCTTCCCTTTTCTCTGTTTGTGCGCAGATCGACCTAAGCATCACCCCACGTAACCAATCTCTCTGGATTCACGGTCACACCCACGTTGCCGCTGATTACGAAATGGCGGGAACGCGGGCCGTCTGCAACCCTCGGGGCTAGTCTTGCTGCTTCCAGGGACAAGAGCTTCACGTCATTGGCGGTCACGCGGACGCGCACCACTTTGGATCGTGGCGAGCGCGTGCCGCACCAACAAGAATCGTTCAGCAGGAGCGGGGAATTCCTCGTAATGCCTTGTCCTTAGCGGGTTTCAGGTCAATGTTCGGTATTGGCACGGAGATTGCGAAAAGAACATCGTTCAAGGAAATCAGAGGAGTGGACTCATGAGGAAATCCAAACTCGTCCTCGTTGGAAATGGCATGGCCGGTGTTCGTACCATCGAGGAACTGCTCAAGCTGGCACCGGATCTCTATGACATCACGGTGTACGGTGCCGAGCCGCATGGCAACTACAACCGCATCCTTCTTTCGCCCGTGCTGGCGGGCGAGATGAAGCTGCCCGAGATCATGCTCAACGACGTTGACTGGTACAGCGCGCATGGCATTACCCTGCGCAGCGGTCGGCAGATCACCCGTATTGATCGCATTCACCGCACCGTGATCGCTGATGACGGTAGCGAGGAGCCCTATGACCGCTTGCTGCTCGCCACCGGTTCGACGCCGGTGATGCTGCCGATCCCCGGCCACGATCTGCCGGGCGTTCTGGCGTATCGGGATATCGCCGATACGGAAGCAATCATCGCGGCATCCGCGAAGGGTGGCCATGCCGTGGTGATCGGCGCCGGCCTGCTCGGGCTGGAGGCGGCCAACGGGCTGAAGGCGCGCGGCATGGAGGTCACCGTGGTGCATCTCGCACCGTGGATCATGGAACGCCAGCTTGACCGTACTGCTGCCGACATGCTGCGGACCTCGCTTGAGGCTCGCGGACTCCGCTTCCTGCTGGAGAAGAAGACCGTCGGGCTGGTGGGTGAACCGAAGGATTCGGGCGGTCGGGTGAGCGCCGTGCGCTTCGCCGATGGGGACGAACTGTCTGCCGATCTTGTCGTGATGGCTATCGGCATCCGGCCCAACATCCGGCTCGCCGAGGATGCCGGTCTGCATTGCAATCACGGCATCCTGGTGAACGACACCTTGCAGACCTATGACCCGCGCATCTATGCCGTTGGCGAGTGCGTCGCGCACCGCGGCACCACCTATGGCCTGGTGGCACCGTTGTTCGAGCAGGCCAAGGTTGCCGCCAATCACCTGGCCGAGTTCGGCATCGCTCGCTACTCCGGCTCGGCGGTGTCCACCAAGCTCAAGGTAACCGGGGTTGACGTCTTCTCTGCAGGCGATTTCATGGGGGGGGACGACACCGACGAGATCATCCTTGCCGACAGGAAGGGGGGCATTTACAAGAAGCTGGTGCTGCGGGACAACCGAATCGTCGGTGCCGTGCTCTATGGCGATACGGCCGATTCCGGATGGTATTTCCAGCTCATGAAGGAAAAGAAGTGTATCGGGTCGCTGCGCGATCGCCTGATGCTGGGCCAGTCGCACAATGCAGGTGCCGGCCATGAGGGCAGGAATCGTGCCGTGGCGTTGCCCGATGATTTCGAGGTGTGCGGCTGCAATGGCGTGAAGAAAATCTCCATCGTCAAGGCGATCAAGGAAAAGGGATTGTTCACCCTGGAGGATGTGCGCAAGCACACCAAGGCCTCCGTCTCGTGCGGTTCGTGTACCGGCCTTGTCGAGCAGATCCTCGCCTCGGAGGTGGGGGGCGCCTATCAGCCGGTCGTGGCGCAGAAGAAGCCGCTGTGCGGTTGCACCGATTTCACGCATGAAGAGGTGCGCAAGGCAATCATCGACCATCGTCTGATGACCATTCCGGAAGCCATGCGCTTTCTTGAATGGCGACAGCCGAGCGGCTGCCCATCCTGCCGTCCGGCACTTAACTTCTATCTGCTTTGCGCCTGGCCGAAGGAATATCGGGACGACCCGCAGTCGCGTTTCATCAACGAGCGCGTGCACGCCAACATCCAGAAGGATGGCTCATTCTCGGTGGTGCCGCGCATCTATGGGGGTGTCACTTCGCCAGCCGAGCTGAAGCGCATCGCCGAGGTGGCGGAGAAGTATGCGGTACCGACGGTGAAGATCACCGGCGGCCAGCGCATCGATCTGCTCGGTGTGAAAAAAGAGGATCTTCCCTCCATCTGGGCCGATCTCGACATGCCTTCGGGTTATGCCTACTCGAAGGGTCTGCGTACCGTGAAGACCTGCGTCGGCTCGGAGTGGTGCCGCTTCGGTGTGCAGGATTCGACCCGTATGGGCATCGACCTTGAGCACGACCTGGAACGGTTGTGGACGCCGCACAAGACCAAGCTCGGGGTCTCCGGCTGCCCGCGCAACTGCGCCGAGGCCACCATCAAGGATGTCGGCGTGATCGGCGTCGATTCCGGCTGGGAAATCTACGTTGCCGGAAACGGCGGCATCAAGACCGAGGTGGCGCAGTTTCTGTGCAAGGTGAAGACGCAAGAAGAGGTGCTGGAGACGACTGGCGCCTTCCTCCAACTGTATCGTGAGGAGGCGCGCTATCTCGACCGCACGGTGCACTGGATCGGGCGCGTCGGCCTCGACTACGTGAGGAAGCGCGTGGTCGACGATGCCGATGGCCGGCGTGCCCTCTACGCACGCATGAAGGAGGCTCTCTCGGTGGAGAAGGATCCCTGGGCCGAGCGTGCGTCCGATCATTCCGATACCGAATTCAAACCGGTGAAATTCTTTGTCAAGAATTCCGTTTCCACAGGAGGCAGTGATGAACGACTGGCTGAAAATCTGTCCGCTTGACGATATCCCGCGCCTTGGCGCCAGGGTGGTGAACACCGGAAAGGGCGACATTGCTGTATTTCGCAATGCCGAGGACGAGGTGTTTGCGCTCAATGACAAATGTCCGCACAAGGGTGGACCCCTTTCGCAGGGCATCGTCTACGACCGTCGTGTCGCCTGTCCGCTGCATGGCATGACGGTGCATCTCGATTCGGGAAAGGCACAGGCGCCGGATGAGGGGTGCACGCAAAAGTACCGTGTGCGCGTCGATAAGGGGGTGGTGTTCCTGAATCTTGGCCCATGAACATTCCGCTGTTGCTGCACAGGCGTGAGCCTGGCTCCGGAAGCCGGTTGTATGCATTCCCGCTTGCGACGGAATCACGGTAGACCGCCAACCCTGTTTTGTATTTTCTTCTTTGTCAGGAGACCCATCATGTACCTCGATACACTGGACAACTTTGCTGCCGTGGCTGAAAAGAAGGCCTCATTGATCCGAAGCCATCCGCTGTCCTTTTTTGTCAGCGCCATGATGGCCGGTGCCTACGTGGGGTTGGGCATCATCCTTATCTTCAGCGTCGGCGCAACGATCGATCCGGCCTGGAAGCGCCTGGTGATGGGGGCCTCTTTCGGCATCGCCCTGACTCTGGTGGTCTTCGCGGGTTCGGATCTGTTCACCGGCCACACCATGTTCATGCCCATCGGCTGGCTGCGGCGGCGCATCACGGGGGGCGATGTTGCCTCCGGTTGGGCGTTGTCCTGGCTCGGCAATCTTGCCGGCGCGGTGGCCTTGGCCTGGATCTTTTATGCCGGGGGCGGAGGTACGCTTTTGAGCGAAGGTGCGCCCTTTCTCTACAAGGTCGCCGCGAGCAAGATGGCCGCACCGGCCGGAGAACTGTTCGCCCGCGCCGTGTTGTGCAACTGGCTGGTCTGTCTCTCCCTCTGGATGGCGGCGCGTACCACAAGTGATGCGGCTAAGCTCGTGGTGATTTTCTGGTGTTTGTTCGCCTTCATCGCCAGTGGCTACGAGCACAGCATCGCCAACATGACACTCTTCTCGATCGCCCTGCTCGGCGAACACCCCGAGACGATCAGCCTCGCCGGTATGGCGCACAACCTGCTGTGGGTGACCCTGGGCAACATCCTGGCGGGCAGTGTGTTCATGGCCGGTGGCTATTGGTACGCCTCACCATCGGCACGGGTGCAGGTGGCGAGGCACGCCGAATCGCCAGCGCTTGCACCGGCGACACCGCGCTGATGACCAGAATCCAGCTGGTTTTCCTTGTGCAACCGGGTGCGGTGTGTGACGCGGATTGGAGCGGGCCGGCTTATCCGGTGGGAATCTGTGATTCTGCGGTGGACCGGCGGATATGACGACTCTCCTCGGCCTGTGTCAGGCTGAGTGCGACAGCTTCCGCCACGCGGATGCCGTCGACGCCGGCGGAGAGAATGCCGCCGGCGTAACCCGCGCCTTCGCCCGCCGGGAACAGGCCACGGGTATTGATGCTTTGCAGGTTTTCGCCGCGCCGGATGCGGATGGGTGAGGAAGTACGGGTCTCGACGCCGGTCATCACCGCATCGGCGAGATCGTAGCCGCGAATCTGCCGGGCGAAGGCGGGGATGGCTTCACGCAGGGCGGTCGTGACGAATTCCGGCAGGTAGAGCGACAGATCGGTCCAGCGCACGCCGGGCCGGTAGGAAGGAGTCACATTGCCCTGTGCGAGGGAAGGCCGGCCCAGCAGGAAATCACCGATCCGCTGGGCAGGCGCCGCATAGGTGCCGCCTCCGGCTTCGAAGGCGCTGGCTTCCCAATGACGCTGGAAGTCGATGCCGGCCAGGGCATGGCCGGGGTAGTCCCGCTCCGGATCGATGCCGACCACGATGCCGCTGTTGGCGTTGCGTTCATTGCGGGAATACTGGCTCATACCGTTGGTGACCACATGCCCCGGCTCCGAGGTGGCGGCCACCACCGTGCCGCCGGGACACATGCAGAAGCTGTACACGCTGCGGCCGTTGGCGCAGTGGTGCACGAGCTTGTAGTCGGCGGCCCCGAGCAGGGGATGGCCGGCAAACTTCCCCCAGCGCGCACGGTCGATCAGGGACTGGGGATGTTCGATACGCACGCCGATGGAGAAGGGTTTGGGCTCGATGTGCACGCCTTTGTCATGGAGCATGCGAAAGGTGTCGCGGGCGCTATGGCCGATGGCGAGCACGACATGATCCGTCGTGATCCGCTCGCCATTCGCCAGTATCACGCCTCGAACCTGCCTTTCTCCATCGGCATCGTGTTCGATGACGATCTCTTCCACCCGGCTCTGGAAGCGAATCTCGCCCCCGAGTGCGGTGATGGTGGCGCGCATTTCTTCCACCATGCTCACCAGGCGGAAGGTGCCGATGTGAGGGCGATAGACATAGAGGATTTCTTCCGGGGCGCCCGCCTTGACGAATTCCTCCAGCACCTTGCGCCCGTAGTGCATGGGGTCCGATATCTGGCTGTAGAGCTTGCCGTCGGAAAACGTGCCGGCGCCGCCTTCGCCGAACTGTACGTTGGATTCGGGGTCGAGCTGGCTGCGCCGCCACAGGCCCCAGGTGTCCTGGGTGCGCTCACGCACCGCCTTGCCACGTTCCAGGATCAATGGCCGGAAGCCCATCTGCGCCAGCAGCAGACCGGCGAACAGGCCGCAGGGGCCGGTGCCGATCACCACGGGGCGGTTGGAGAAGCCCGCAGGTGCGCGGGCGACGAAACGGTAGCGGTCGTCCGGCCGCAGCATTGTCAGGGGTTTGCCCGACCGTTCCGGTACACGGCTCAGCGCGGCGGTTTCGTCGCGCACCGCCACGTCCAGGGCGTAGATCAGCATGATCGCGCTTTTCCGCCGGGCATCCACGCTGCGGCGATATACCGTGCAGCGGAGCAGATCCGTGGTGGCGATGCCGAGACGTTCGCAGGCCGCAGCGCGGAGCGCATCCTCCGTGTGGTCGAGGGGAAGCCGGATATCGATCAGTCTGAGCATGGCGGTATTGTGCGGCATGGCGCGGCCCGGTTCGGGCATGGCGGAGATCCGGTGCGGGGAGCCGCCGTGGCGGACTCAGAGCAGAACCAGATTGTCTCTGTGAATCAGCTCTTCCTCGTTGATGTAGCCGAGCAGGGTTTCGATTTCGCTACTGCCATGGCGGGCGATGCGGCGCGCCTCGACGCTGGAGTAGTTGACCAGGCCGCGGGCGATTTCGGCACCATCGGCATCGCGGCAGGCCACCACCGCGCCGCGCTGGAAATCGCCGTCCACGCGGGTGACGCCGATGGGCAGCAGGCTGCGGCCGCTGCGCAATGCTTTCTCGGCACCGGCATCGAGGGTCAGGCTGCCCGCGAGCTGCAGATGATCGGCCAGCCATTGCTTGCGCGCCGCCATGGGACTGGCGCTGGCATGGAGCAGCGTGCCCAGGGCTTCCCCCGTCATCAGGCGGGGCAGCACGTCGCTTTCATGGCCGCTGGCGATCAGGGTATGTGCTCCGCTGCGCGCCGCCCTTTGCGCCGCCCGGATCTTGGTGATCATGCCACCCTTGCTGATGGTGCTGCCGCTGCCACCGGCCATGGTTTCGAAGCGGCGGTCCTGTGCTTCGCCCTCGCTGATCAGGGTGGCTGCGGGAACCTTGCGTGGGTCGGCGCTGTAGAGGCCGCGCTGGTCGGTGAGGATGATCAGGGCATCGGCTTCGACCAGATTGGCCACCAGAGCGCCCAGCGTGTCGTTATCGCCGAACTTGATCTCATCGGTGACCACGGTGTCGTTTTCATTGATGATCGGCACCACACCGAGAGAGAGCAGGGTGGTCAGGGTAGACCGGGCATTGAGATAACGGGTGCGATCGGCGAGATCTTCATGGGTGAGCAGGATCTGGGCGGTCTTCAGGCCGTGGCCGGCGAAGCAGGTTTCATAGGTCTGGCACAGCCCCATCTGGCCCACGGCGGCGGCGGCCTGCAATTCGTGAATCTCGTGGGGGCGCCGGGTCCAGCCCAGGCGTTGCATGCCGGCGGCGATGGCGCCCGAGGAGACCAGCACCACCTCGCGGCCCTGGGCGTGGAGGATGGCGATCTGCCGCGCGCACTCGGCGATGAAGGTTTCGGAGAGTCCGGCGCCGTCATTGGTCACCAGGGCGCTGCCCACCTTGATGATGAGGCGCCTAGCCTTCGAGATTGCTGCTCTCATCGGTCCTTGCTGCCGTGTCCGTGTCTTCTTCCACCGCTTCTCCGTTCGCGCGGGGATGCTGTTCCAGATAGTCCATGATCGCGTAGGTCAGGGGCTTGCAGCCGTCGCCGGTCAATCCGGAGATGACGAAATGCCGTTCCACCTCGCCGTAGCCCCCGATCAGGGCGGCGATACGGGCTTCGCGCTCTTCTTCGGGCACCAGATCGATCTTGTTGATCACCAGCCAGCGGGGCTTCTCGTAGAGGGCCGTGTCGTACTTCTGCAGTTCGGCCAGGATCGCCCGGGCATCGCGTACCGGGTCGGCCTCCGGGTCGAAGGGCGCGAGGTCCACCAGATGCAGCAGAACGCCGGTGCGTTGCAGGTGCTTGAGAAAACGGTGGCCCAGGCCGGCACCTTCGGCCGCACCTTCGATCAGGCCGGGAATGTCGGCGATGACGAAACTGCGATCATGGCCCACCCGCACCACACCCAGATTCGGATGCAGGGTGGTGAAGGGGTAATCCGCCACCTTGGGCTTGGCCGACGAGACCGCGCGGATGAAGGTGGATTTTCCCGCATTGGGCAGGCCCAGCAGCCCCACGTCGGCCAGTACCTTGAGTTCCAGCTTGAGCAGGTGATGCTCGCCTTCGGTACCGGGCGTGCACTTGCGCGGTGCCCGGTTGGTGCTGGACTTGAAATGCAGGTTGCCCAGCCCGCCCTGGCCACCCCGGGCGATTAGGGCGCGCTTGCCATCACGGTCCAGGTCGGCAAGCGCGACGCCGGTTTCGGCATCGCTGATCACGGTGCCCACCGGCATGCGCAGTTCCATGTCCTCGCCGCCCTTGCCGTAGCAGTCCGCCCCGCGGCCGTTTTCGCCGCGCTGGGCGCGGAACATGCGGGTATAGCGGAAGTCGATCAGGGTGTTGAGGTTGCGGTCGGCGATCGCGTAGATGCTGCCGCCGCGGCCGCCGTCGCCGCCGTCGGGGCCACCGAAGGGGATGAACTTCTCGCGCCGGAACGATGCCACGCCGTTGCCGCCGTCACCGGCAACCACCTCGATCCTGGCTTCGTCGAAAAACTTCATGAATGGAATTCCAGAAAGACAAAAGCCCTATCGCAGGGATAGGGCTTTTGTCCGGCTGCCGGCGCCCGTTCAGGCGCTGGCAGGGATGATATTGACCTGCCGGCGCTTCGCGGCGCCCTTGATGGTGAACTGGACGGTGCCATCCACCTTGGCGAACAGGGTGTGATCCTTGCCGATACCGACGTTGTCGCCGGGATGGAACTGGGTGCCGCGCTGACGCACGATGATGTTGCCGGCAGCGACCTGCTGGCCGCCGAAGCGCTTCACACCCAGTCGTTTGGCTTCCGAGTCGCGGCCGTTGCGCGAACTGCCGCCTGCTTTTTTGTGTGCCATGAAATGACTCCTTCGCTAACGATCAGCCGGCAATGCCGCTGATTTCCAGTTCGGTGTAGTTCTGGCGATGGCCCTGGTGCTTCTGGTAATGCTTGCGACGGCGCATCTTGAAAATCTTCACCTTGTCGTGACGACCATGGGCAACGACCCTGGCCGTGACCCTGGCATCGGCTACCAGGGGCGTGCCGATTCTGACCGACTCGCCTGTGCCGACCATGAGGACCTGGTCAAGGGTGATTTCCGTGCCCACGTCTGCCGGTATCTGTTCTACTTTGATCTTTTCGCCGGCCGCGACGCGATACTGCTTGCCGCCGGTTTTTATGACCGCATACATGATGGACTCCATTACGGGGAATGCAAGAGGGGCCGGATCATACGCAGCCCGTCCGATTTTGTCAAAGGGTTGTTGAATTTATGGGGAAATCCCTCTAGAATCCCGCCCCTTTCCACCTTGCTCCACCCGTTCGCATGCGGGGGGGCTTTCAGCCACAAGGAGATTGCATGCGCCATTACGAAATCGTATTCATTGTTCACCCGGATCAGTCCGAGCAGGTTCCGGCCATGATCGAGCGTTACAAGACGCTGGTCACCGGCAAGGGTGGCGCCATCCATCGCCTCGAAGACTGGGGCCGCCGGCAGATGGCCTATCCCATCCAGAAGGTGCACAAGGCCCACTACGTGCTCATGAACATCGAGTGCGACGGTGAAACCCTGTCCGAACTGGAGCACGCCTTCAAGTTCAACGACGCGGTACTGCGCCATCTGACCATCAAGATGAACAAGGCGGTCATCGCTCCTTCGCCCATGATGAAGGAAGAAAAGGCCAAGTCCCTGACTCCGCAGGCTGAACCCAAGGTGGAGGCACCGGCTGCCTGAGACTTCGACGGCACCTGACGCTTCGGACAACCTGGCCCGCCTTGCGGGAAGGATGCTGGAGCGGGGGGCGCTGCGGTACACCCCGGCGGGTCTGCCGGTGATCGATTTCAGGTTCGAACATCGATCGGAGCAGGCGGAGGCGGGCGTGATGCGGCGGGTGGAATGCGAGATGGCCTGCGTGGCCCTCGGCGCGAATGCCCACCTGCTGGCCGACAGCAAACCCGGCGACGGAATGCGGATCAGTGGATTCCTCGCCGCCAGAAGCCTGAAGAGTCGCAGCCCGGTACTGCACGTAACGACAATCGAATTTTTGGAAGGAAACCCAAATGGCTTTCAGACCTAAGACCACCAACAAGCGCAAGGACGACAAGGGTCGTTCCCTGTTCAAGCGCCGCAAGTTTTGCCGCTTCTCCGCCGAGAAGATCGAGGAGATCGACTACAAGGATGTGGAAATCCTCAAGGACTTCATCACCGAAACCGGCAAGATCATGCCTGCCCGCATCACCGGCACCAAGACCGGCTACCAGCGCCAGCTGTCCACCGCCATCAAGCGCGCCCGTTTTCTGGCCCTGATGCCTTACACCGACCTGCACAACGCCTGAGGAATCCGCCATGCAAATCATTCTTCTGGAAAAGGTGGTCAACCTCGGTGGCCTCGGTGACATCGTCAAGGTCAAGGACGGTTACGCCCGCAACTTCCTGATTCCCCAGGGTATGGCCAAACGTGCCACCGAAGAGAACAAGAAGGTTTTCGAGGCACGCCGTGCCGAACTGGAAAAGGTTCAGGCCGAGAAGCTGACTGCGGCCCAGGCCCTGGCCGGTAAGGTCGAGGGCCTGATGGTGCAGATCACCCGCAAGGCCGGGGTGGATGGCCGCCTGTTCGGTTCGGTCGGCAATGCGGACATCGCCGAGGCGCTCAAAGCCCAGGGCGTGGAAATCGAAAAGGCCGCAGTGCGCCTGCCCAACGGTCCGTTCAAGATGATCGGCGACAACGCCGTCGAACTGGCGCTGCATACGGACGTGGTGGCCAACATCACCGTATCCGTGCTGGGCGAGCACTGATCCCTCCGCGTTCATTTTCGCGGGTAAAAAGGCCGCCTTCGGGCGGCCTTTTTCGTTTACCCTTTTTCGTCTGCCTTGCGTCTGTAAGGTGAATCTAGAGGATGTGCGATATGGCAGTGGAACTTTGCGACCCTGATCTGCTGCGGCAGCAGGCCTATATCGACGGCCAGTGGGTGGATGCGCGTGATGGAACCCGCTGTATCGTGCGCGACCCGGCCAGCGGTGTGCCGCTGGGTGGGGTGCCCGATCTGGGCCCGGAGGAAACCGGTCAGGCCATCGCCGCTGCCGCCCGCGCGCTGCCCGCCTGGCGGGCGCTGACGGGCAAGGCGCGCGGGGCCTATCTGCGCAAATGGTTCGAACTGGTGATCTCGCGTCAGGAAGATCTGGCCCGCATCCTGACCGCGGAACAGGGTAAGCCCCTGGCCGAGGCCCGTGGCGAGATCACTTATGGGGCGGCTTTTCTCGAATGGTTCGCCGAAGAAGCCAAGCGGGTGTACGGCGAGACGATTCCCGCCACCGTTCCGGGGCGCCGTCTGATGGTGATCCGCCAGCCCGTCGGGGTATGCGGTGCGATCACACCCTGGAATTTTCCCAGCGCCATGCTCACCCGCAAGCTGGGCCCGGCGCTGGCGGCCGGATGCACGATGGTGCTCAAGCCTTCGGAGCTGACCCCCTTTTCCGCGCTGGCCCTGACAGTGCTGGCGGAGCGGGCGGGGATTCCTCCCGGTGTGATCAATATCGTCACCAGTAATGATGCGGCGGCCGTGGGCCAGACCCTGTGTGCCAGTCCGACGGTGCGCAAGCTGAGCTTCACCGGGTCTACCCGGGTCGGCAAGATCCTGTTGTCCCAGAGCTCCGGCACGGTGAAGAAAGTATCGCTGGAGCTGGGCGGCAATGCGCCTTTCATCGTTTTCGACGATGCCGATCTGGAACTCGCGGTGAAGGGAGCGATTGCCTCGAAATACCGCAACAGCGGGCAGACCTGCGTGTGCAGCAACCGGTTTCTGGTGCAGTCGGGGATCTATGAGGAGTTTGCGCGTCGCTTCGCGGCTGCGGTGGGGGAACTGAAGGTCGGTCCCGGGGATTCCCGGGGCAGCCAGATCGGTCCCCTGATCAACGCCGGGGCGCTGGCAAAGGTCGAGGCCCACGTGGCCGACGCCATTGGCCAGGGAGGGCGTTTGCTCGCCGGTGGAAAGCGTCACGCCCTGGGGGACAATTTCTTCGAGCCGACGGTGATCGCCGATGCCATTCCCGCCATGCGCGTTGCCCGTGAGGAAACCTTCGGCCCCGTGGCACCCCTGTTCCGTTTCGAGGATGAGGCCGAGGCCATCCGGATGGCGAATGACACCGAATATGGCCTGGCGGCCTATTTCTACAGCCAGGATGTGAATCGGGTGTTTCGTGTCGCCGAAGCCCTGGAATACGGCATGGTGGGCATCAACGAAGGGGTCATGTCCACCGAGGTGGCGCCTTTCGGCGGTGTCAAGGAATCGGGGTTGGGACGGGAGGGTTCCCGCCACGGCATCGACGATTACCTGGAGATGAAATATCTCTGTCTGGGCGGCATGGAACGCTGATTTCGATCAGTGCTCCATGCTGACCGTGGTTGGCCCCGCGTGGACCTTGCCGCCGGGTTTGGCCAGCCAGATGATGGGGATGAGTCCGAAAAACAGCATGGCCGATGCCCAGAACAGTTCGTTCGTTGCAATGGTCTGGGCCTGTACCGTGACCAGCCGGTCCACGATGGCGTAGGTCTGGGCCGGCTCCAGCCCTGCGGCGGCCAGGGCGCTGTACGTCTGCGTCGCGTTGGCATCGTAGAGCGTGAGGTGCTCTGCCAGCTGGGCGTGGTGCAGTGTGGAACGGTGTTCCCAGAGCGTGGCGACGATGGAGGTGCCGATCGCGCCGGTGGTCATGCGCAGCAGGGTGGCCAGCCCGCCGCCGGCCGTTGCCTTGTCCGGTGGCAGAACCATCATGATCATCGCGTTGAGGGGGATGAACAGTGTGGCGACCGGCACGCCCACCAGCAGCTGGGGAATGATCACATCCCAGGGGGTGAGGTCCGGCGTGAACTGGGCGCGCAGCAGGGACACCAGCCCCAGCGTGGCGAGGGCGAAGCAGCTCATGGCGCGCACCCCGACCTTCGGCAGGAGCTTGGCCGCGATCGGGGTGAGTGCCATGGCAACGATGCCGTAGGGAGCGACGATCACACCGGCCATGGTGGCGGAGAACCCCAGGGTCTGCTGCAACCAAAGAGGCTGGATCACCAGGCTGGTGTAGTACACGGCAAAGGACAGGCACAGCGTGATCACGCCGATGGTGAATGCCGAGTTCTTGAACAGGCGCAGTTCCACTGCCGGATGCGCATCGTTCAGTTCCCACACCAGAAACATGCAAAAGCCCACCACGGCGGTCGTGGCCAGCATGCGTACCTCGGCGGACTCGAACCAGTTCAGCTCGCGCCCTTTGTCCAGCATGATCTGCAAGGAGGCGATCCAGACCACGGTGAGCAGGATGCCAACATAATCCACCGGCACCTTTTCCCGGTGGGATTCCCTGTCCTTGAGCAGGAACCAGCAGGCGGAGGCGGTGAAGATGCCCAGCGGAACATTGATGAAAAAGATCCACGGCCAGGAGAAGGTGTCGGTCAGCCAGCCGCCCAGGGGCGGCCCGACGACGGGCCCCACCATGGCCACCATGGAAAAGATGGCAACGGCCTGGGTCATCTTTTCACGCGGATAGCATTGCAGGATCAGGGATTGCCCCAGAGGCAGCATGGGGCCGGCGGCAAAACCCTGCAGTACGCGAAACCCGACCAGCATCTCGATCGAGGTGGACATTCCGCACATGGCGGAAGCGAAGGTGAACAGTGCTGTCGAAAGCACGAACAGTCGCACTTCGCCCAGACGTTTGGCCAGCCAGCCCGAAAGGGGCAGGATGATGGCGGTGGCCACCGTGAACGAGGTCAGTACCCAGGTGCCCTGGGTGGGCGAATTGCCCAGGCTGCCGGCGATATCGGAGAGGCAGACGTTGGCGATCAGCGCATCCATGACGTTCATCAGGATCGCCAGGGAAATGGCAAAGGCGGTGAATACCCGCAGCGAACCTTCCAGCGGCGGGTGGGTGGCCGCAGCCGCCGGTGCGGACATCAGTGCTCCGCGGCGGCCATGGACACCTGCTGACCCTGTGGTTTGCCCGGGCGTGTCGTCCAGAAGATGGCGATCACCACAATGTAGAGAATGAGGGATACCCAGTTGTAATCAATCGTGGCCATGGTCTGGGACTGGATCGTGGCCTGGCGGTCGATCATGCCCAGGGCCATGGTCGGGTCGACCCCCAGGCTGCCCAGCGCATCGATGTACTGCCCGGCAGGGGCGTCGTAGGCGGATACATGGGACACCAGCTGGCCATGATGCAGGATGGTGCGGTTGTCCCACACCGTGGTGGCGATCGAGGTTCCCAGCGCCGTGCCCATCAGACGGAAAAAGCTGCTGATGCCCGATGCGGCGGCGATCCGCCATTGCGGCAGGGCGCTGAAGACCATCAGGCTGCTGGCGAGCGTGAAGGCCGAGGAGCCGAAGCCATTGACCAGTTGCGGGTGAATGATGTTGATCGGTGCCATGTCCGGGGTGAAACCGGTGCGCATGAAGCAGGCGATGGAGAGAACGACCAGGCCGAAGGTGGCCAGGCCCCGGATGCCAACCTTATGCACCACCTTGCCGGCGATCGGCTGCATCAATACGGCGAAGAGTGCGCCGGGCGCCACCACCATCCCGGCCCAGGTTGCCGTGTAGCCCAGGGTCTGCTGCAGCCAGAGTGGTTGTTGCACCATCGCGCCCATGTAGGCGATGCTCCAGACACTGGCGGCCATTACGCCGACGGTGAAGCTGGGAACGGTGAACAGCTTGAAGTCGACGATGGGATGGGCTTCGTACCATTCCCAGGCGGCGAACAGGCAAAAGCCGATCAGGGCGACCACGGCGAGCATCACGATCTCGCCCGATTCGAACCAGCCCAGTTCGCGCCCGAGGTCGAGCATCAGCTGCAGGGCGCCCACCCAGATCACGAGCAGGATGACGCCGATGTAATCCACCGGCAGCTTGATCCGGCGCGACTCCCGTTTTCTGAACAGCAGCACGGTCGCCCAGGCGCAGAACAGTCCGATGGGAATGTTGATGTAGAAAATCCAGGGCCAGGCAAAGTTTTCCGTCAGATAGCCGCCGATGATGGGACCGAAGATGGGGGCGAACATCATCGTGAACATGGAGGTGGCCATCGCCGTGGGCGCCTTGTTGGGCGGGTACGACTGCAGCAGCAGCGAGGTGGACATCGGCATCATCGGTGCGGCCACGGCACCTTGCAGACAGCGGCCGACGAGCAATAGCGGCAGATTGGGCGCCAGGCCGCACATCAGCGACGTTGTGACGAACAGCAGGATGCAGTAAGCGAACAGGCGCACTTGGCCGATGCGCGCGGCAAGCCAGCCGGTGAGCGGCGTGACGATGGCGTTGGCCACGGCATAGGAGGTGATGACCCAGGTGGCCTGGCCCGGTGACACGCCGAGATCCCCGGCGATGGTGGGGATCGACACGTTGGCCACCGACAGGTCGAGGGCATACATGAATCCCGCGAGGGAAATCACCAGGGTGGCGAGCAGGCGCTGCCTGCCTTCCAGCGGGGGCAGCGCGACGTGAGTGGCTTGGGTGGCCATGCGCTTACACGGTGATGGGTGCGGGAACGCATGACCGGGAGAGGGCCGTGTTCCGGTCGTGGCATGTGGATGCGTTCATGGCCTGGGCTGAGAGTCTGATTGTGTTGCGGTTGGGCTGATCGAGCGGGAAAGTGGATTTATTTCGGCGCACTCAGGTTGGCGGCGATGATCTGCCGGGTCCGGGCATCCGCTTCCTTGAGCAGGTCGCCATAGACATCGCTGGTGGCGACGGGATTCTCGCGCGGGGTTTCGGCGACCGGTTTGCCCTCGCGGTCGTGGGTATCCACATCGGCCAGCATGGAAAGCCCCACCCGCAGGGGATTGGCGGCAATCTCCTTGGGGTCGAGGGTCACGCGTACCGGCACGCGCTGCACCACCTTGATCCAGTTGCCGGTCGCATTCTGTGCCGGCAGCAGGGCGAAGGCGGCACCGGTACCGGCACCGAGTCCGACGATCTTGCCGTGGTATTCGACACTGTGGCCATAGACGTCGGCGGTGAGCTTGACCGGCTGTCCGACACGCATGTACTTGAGCTGCACTTCCTTGAAGTTGGCATCCACCCACAGGGTGTTGAGCCCGACGACGGCCATCAGCGGTGTACCGGGAGCGACGCGCTGTCCGGCCTGCACCGCACGCTTGGCGACATAGCCATTGACCGGCGCAAGGATCGTGGTGCGGGCCTGGGCCAGATAGGCTTCCTTGACCTTGGCCGCGGCACGGACCACATTGGGATGGGTTTCCACCGTGGTACCGGCGGTCTGGGCGCGATTGCCGGCCAGATTTTCACGCGCCGCGGCGAGTGCGGCTTCGGCGGCCCGCAGCGCGGTTGCGGCATGCTCCTGCTCTTCCTTGGAAATGGCGCCGGTGCCGGCAAGGCTCTGCCGGCGTGCCGCATCCTCCTTGGCCTTGGCCAGTTCGACTTCACGCTGGGCCACCTGGGCGGCGAGGGCGGCCTCACCGGTAAACAGGCCGCGCACTTCACGCACGGTGCGGCCGAGGTCGCCCTCCGCCTGTTCCAGGGCGACCCGGGCATCGGCCGGATCGAGCTTGACCAGAGGGGCACCGGCCTTGACGAAATCGGTGTCCTCGACGTAGATGGCGTTCACCGCGCCGGAAACCATGGGCGTGACCTGCACCACATTACCGGCGACGTAGGCGTCATCGGTGGTTTCGTGATAGCGGCTGTAGATCAGCCAGTAGGCGCCATAGATGATGCCGGCACCGGCAAAGGCGGCACCGATCAGCTTGAGGGCACGGCTGCGGCGTTCCTCGTTGCCGTTGGAGGGGGCGGTTGCTTCGCTCATGGTTGCTCCTGATGGGTACGGTTAGCGTTGCGCGGTGGCAGCGGGGGATTCGATATAGCCGCCACCCAGGGCACGGGCAAGTTCGATGGCGGCGGCAAAACGCAAGGCACGAAGATCGGTGCCGCGCCGTTCTTCGGTAATGCTGTCGGCTTCTGCGGTGATGACGGCGAGCCGATTGCCCAGGCCGGCGGCTTCACGGCGACGGGCATTAGCGAGGCTCCGGGTCATTTCGGTGGTGGCGGTATCCTGGGCTTTTTCCCGGCTTTCGGTCGCGCGCCAGACAGATATCACGTCGGCGATCTCGCGCAGTGCGCCGGATAGCGCATTGTTGTACTGGGCGACGGCGCCATCGTATTCCGCATAACGCGCATCCAGACGGGAGCGGATGGCGCCACCGGTAAAGATTGGCAGGTGGATGGCGGGCCCGATGCCGGCCACGCGGCTGCCATGATCGAGGAACTTGCTCGCGCCGATGGACTGGAAACCAAGGAAGGCGGAGAGGTTTACATTGGGATAAAAGTCGGCCTTGGCTACGTCCACGCCGCTGGCCGCGGCTTCCACATGCAGGCGTTGGGCGGTGATGTCGGGGCGGCGGCCCATCAGGTCGGCGGGCAGCAGCGAGGGCAGCCCCAGCGTGCCGGCGTTTTGCAGTTTCGGACGGGTGATATCGAGGCCGCGGTCCGGGCCGGCACCCAGCAGGGCGGCAATCTGGTGGCGTTGCTGCGCGATGGCATCATCATATGCAGTCAGATCGCTTTCACGCCCGGCGGCGAAGGCGTTGGCACGGGCAGCCGAGTCGTCGATGCCGGCAGCGACACGTTTTTGCGCCAGAGACCGCTGGTCGCGGGCGAGGGTGAGCATGCGTTCGGCCAGTTCGCGCTGTGACATCAGGCGATCCAGTTCGACATAGCTGCGGCAGACCGCGGCCGCCAGCAGCAGGCGGGCGGATTGTTGCTCCAGCGCGCTGGCTTTCGCTTCGGACAGCGCCGCATCGAGCGCGGCGCGGTTGCGGCCCCAGAAGTCGATCTCGTAGGAAAAATCCAGCGCGGCACGATTGAAGGTGATCGCCGAACCGCCGAAGGGGGGCGGGTAGAGGAAGTTCTCGCTCATGCGTTCCCGATCGCTGGCGATATTGCCGGAGAGATCGGGGCGGGTGCCCGCGCGGGAAATGCCGGCCTGGGCCTGGGCCCTGCGCAGCCGGGCAGCAGCCAGTTGCAGCGAGGGGCTGGACTGGAGTGCCTCGGCCACCAGGGCATCGAGCTGCGGGTCACCAAAAGCGTGCCACCATTCCGCGGTGGGTGCGGCCTGCGGGGTATCGGCGAAGCTGCGGGCAGTGGCCAGGCTGGCCGGATCGGCGGGCTTGTTGGCAGCGTCAAGACCGCCGAAGCTGGAACACCCGGCGATGAGTACGGCAGCGAATGCAAGAGGAGGCGCGAAGCGTTTCATGGATTCATCTCCGGGGCAAACCCCTATTTCATGTTGGCGACCAGGCGGCGCAGGGTGATTTTGAGGGTTTCCAGCTCATTCGTGCTGAAATCCCGCACCGCGTGGTTGAGAATATTGACAACCGCGGCCAGACCTTCGCCGGTCATTTGCTGGCCGGCCCCGGTGAGGGCCAGTTCCACCACCCGCTTGTCGGCGTTGCTGCGTTCCCGCTCGATCAAGCCCTTTTCTTCCAGCTTGGTCAGCATACGGGTTACGGCGCCCGGATCCATGTCGTAGCGACGGCACAGATCGGCCGCGGTGCGCTCGCTACCTTCGTTGATCAACCGGAGAATGCCCCATTGGGCCGAGGTGAGTCCGTGCAGGGCCAGTTCGGCATCCAGGGCGGCAATACAGCGGTTGCGGGCGAGATTGATCAGATGAAGGATGTTTTCGTCCGGCGTGTAGCCTTCGACACTGTAATGTGCCTCGGGAACGGAATTGGATGCCTGGTGTCCGGACATGAAAAGAAGGAAGCGTGGCCGATAAATTCAGAAGGCTGAATAATGATTGTATAGGCAAGGATTGTCAAGTCAATTATGCCTGTCAAAGAGAAAATTTTGCATTTGCCTGATGCCGATCCGTTGCCCATGCCGGGCGATGTGCCCCGGCCCTGCTCCTTTCTGATTTAAAATCGCAGGCTTAAAATATCCGCAACATTTTCGGAGGCCATGTCCATGAGCGTCAGCTATTCCCCTTCCCATGTCTGTCGTACCAGCCAGGTTTCCCGTTGGGATGCGGAGACCGATGTGGTCGTGGTCGGTTTCGGCATTGCCGGCGCATGTGCCGCCATTGAAGCCAGCCAGGCCGGGG
Organism: Pseudomonadota bacterium; assembly: GCA_018241695.1. GTDB lineage: Bacteria > Pseudomonadota > Gammaproteobacteria > Burkholderiales > Rhodocyclaceae > Denitratisoma. The sequence goes on from JAFEDH010000007.1 coordinate 21,494, forward strand.
CCCGGGTAACGATATACGAGGTGGCGGCGGCGTCGGGTGGCAGTTCGGCACTTTCCGGCGGCGAGTTCTACCTGGGGGGAAATGGCGGTACGCCGGTACAGAATGCGGCCGGCTTCCAGGATAGTACGGAGGATTTTCGTACCTATCTCAGGATGGCTGGCGGCCCGGGTGCCGATTTGGCCCGTATCGACCTGTATGCCGATCATGCGGTCAGTCATTTTCAATGGCTCAAGGATCAGGGCGTGCCTTTCAAGGGGACTTTCCTTCCGGGCAAGTGGCTCGAACCGATGACCGATGACACCCTGATCTGGTCTGGGAGCGAAGCCGCCTGGCCATTTTCGGCCAAGGCCAAACCTGCGCCGCGCGGCCATGCCGCGCAGATGGAAGGCATGGGTGCGGGCAAGCTGATCATGGAAATGCTCACCGAGCGCGCCCTCGGCCTGGGCGCGGAAGCCCACTTCAGCACCCGTGTGCTGAGCCTGATCGCCGATGAGAACAACGCCGTGCATGGTGTGGTGGTGCGTATCGACGGCGAGCCACGCTTTGTTCGCGCGAAAAAGGGTGTGGTGCTCTGTGCCGGTGGCTTCATCTGCAACCAGGACATGCTCAAGCGCTTTGCTCCTGCCGCCCTGGAGGCTGCCGAACGGCCCACCACGGGTGGCAATGACGACGGTTCGGGCATCCGCATGGGCATGTCGGTGGGGGGGGCGGTAACCCACATGGAGCAGTTCTTCGCCACCAAACCATCATTCCCACCGGACAACATGGTCAGGGGAATCTTCGTTAATGAACGCGGCCAGCGCTTCATCAATGAGGACGCCTACCACGGTCGTGTAACCCAGTACATCATGCGTCAGCCCAATGGCCGCGCCTGGCTCCTGATGGACAATGCGATTTTTGCCCGCCCGGAATTTTTCCCCGATGTGCACATCGCCGCGGCCGGGGAAACCTGGGCCGAGGTGGAGCAGGAGTTGGGAATCCCCGCAGGAGAACTTCAGCACACGGTCGACGCCTACAACCGTTACGCCACTGCCGGCCAGGATCCGGTACAGCATAAAGATGCGAAGTGGATGCAGCCTCTGACCGAATCGCCCTTCGCTGCCCTGAGTTTTTGTGCGGAGGACTATCCCGCCACCGGTTTTACGCTTGGTGGTCTGGTCACCCAGCCTTCGGGTGAAGTGCTCGATGCCGATGGCGCACCGGTCGCCGGGCTGTATGCCGCGGGCCGTACCGCGTGCGGATTGCCACGCTGGGGCGAGGGTTACAGCTCGGGCATGTCCCTGGGGGATTCGAGCTTCTTTGGCCGTCAGGCCGGCATCAGTGTGGCCAGGCGCTGATTGGCGATCCCCTGATTCAAAACAAGGAGAAAGTCTCGTGGAAAAAGTGATTTATGCCCTTTGGCGCGATCCGCGCATCGCGCAGGAAGATTGGTGCAGCCAGTTGCGCGGCGCCGTGGCCGACAAGCTGGTGTCTCTCGGCGCCCGGGGTGTGCAGGTCAATGTCTGCGACGCTCCGGCCGCACCCGGCGAACAGTATCGTCAGGGTCGCCAGCCCAGGATCGAGGGTGTCATCCTGCTCTGGCTGGACAGCGCCAACGACCAGCCGCGCAAGCCCTTCGACGCTGCCATCGAGGTGGTTTGCTGGCGTATGGCGGCCTACCTGGTGAGTGAATCCCATGTGCTGATCAACGATCGTCATCCGCCGCAGGTGGGGAAGCGCACCAAGTGCCTGGCCCAGGTGGCGCTGTTTGCCTGCCGCAAGGATGTGCCGCGGGACAACTGGATCGACATCTGGCGCAATTCCCACAGCCAGGTGGCCATCGATACCCAGGATACCTTCCACTACACCCAGAACCTCGTGGTGCGCGCACTGACTTTCGGCGCGCCGCCCTACGAGGCCATCGTCGAGGAAGGCTTCCCCGAAGAGGCCCTGACCAGCGTGCATGCCTTCTACGATGCCGTGGGCGACGATGCCAAGCTGGCCGAGAACCAGCGTCTGATGATGGAAAGCTGCACCCGCTTCATCGACTTCAACACCATCGATGTGGTGCCCACCAGCCAGTACCTGATCAAGCCGATCTGAACGGCAATGTGGAAATAGAAAGGGCGCCCCGCGGGGCCAGTCCCTTTCAAAATCTGTGGGTTTTTGAGGGGCTAATCAGGATGGGTTGACGAAACCCCAGCCTTTCAATGTTGGGGTTTTTCCCCGCTTACGACGAACTGGGGATTACGTGCGCCGATGGCTGCACGAATTTGATGATGTTCTCGATCTCTTCGAGCGTCGTGTCGAACCATTCCGTTCCGGGTGATTGCCTCTTCGCTCCACGGGCTTCTAAAGTGGAATGAATGGCATCTTCCATCGCCGCAACCCGTTGAACTTCCCAAACACCCAGGATGACGGGATATTCGAAGCAGCAAGTCGTTTTGCATTGCTGCATCACACGTGCTTCCGCATCGCCAGTCGTGGTCAAGCCAACTTTGATGGGGAAGCGGGAGCAATCTTTTCTGACGATAGCCGGGAACGAGTAGGCGTAGATGATTCCTGCATCATCCGATTCGATATCGATGGCTGCCGCATCGGCTTCCGCCATTTCCTCTTCGAGCGGGATGTTCTTGAACATCCCGCCACCAATGTTCTCGAAGACTTTCAGGTTCTCCGCAAGAAACGGGATATAGAACATGAAGATGGTACTCATCTTTTCCGTCGCATCGCTCCTTGCCTTCTTGACATTGATTGCCAACTGCTCGGGTGTGTAGGTCTCGGCAAGTAGTTTCTTCGAGATATCACGCAGCAGGAAAGGCTCATCACCGAAACCTTGGGCGATTTCCGCGATACGGGGCAGCAATTCGTATCTTGCGGCGTTGTAGACGTAGGAACGGGAAGCCTCGAAGGGGAGCGTCATGGTTTCAATCTTGCGGCACGGAACTCGGAATTATGACAGGGTAGTGGACTACCTTACTTTGCGAGTAAGTTTTCAATATCCATCGGAACTTCGTCTTGATCCATTCCGTATATTCAGGAATGAAGCCTGTCATGTCCAAAACCCCGGCTTCGTTAAACCATAAGCTTTTCTCGGAGCCAATGTCGCTCATTTATTCGATGATGGCTGACAAGACGCCCATACCCTTCAAGTAGTCGGCAGGGGTATTCCTTGCTGTCGTCTGTCTGCTTCTTTGCTGCTTCGTCCAAACCGATTCTGATACGCTGTCATTGAGTCATACGGGTGATGGACGCCCAAGACTTCGCCAAGACAGTCGACGCCTAATTTTTGTACTTTACCCCGTAGACGAAGAAAAGCCCCTCTTAAAACCAACAGGATTTGAGAGGGGCTCGCCCATGGGGCGCCCTTTCTGTTTCCGGTTTCTTCCCGTTGCAGCGGGAAGGCCGGAGTCAGCGCAATGAGGCGTTGATTTTGTCCAGATTGCCCTGGCCCGGGCACAGCGCCTTGTCGCCGAGGATGCCCAGGGCGCCTTCCACGGTGTTGAGGTTGTCGTGCAGGGTATTGGGGGTGGCGTCCATGTAGAGCAGGCCGGTGACGATCTGCCCCAGGGCCTTGCGTTCCTCCAGGTAGCGCATCGCATGGATGCGGTCGGTGGGGGTATAGCTGTCGTGCAGCTTGTGCAGGCGCAGGATGGAGCCGTCGTGCTGGCGTACATCGGTCACCGAACCCGGAGCGTAGTCGGCGACGATCTCGTCCTTGCCGAAGAAGATGTCGAGCCGGTTGAGCGCGTCGTTGTGCTCGCGCACGAAGTCGTAGCTCTTGGTGGAGCCGGCATGGTTGTTGAAAGTGACGCAAGGACTCAGCACATCGATGAAGGCCGTGCCACCGTGCGTGAAAGCGGCCTTGAGCAGGGGCACCAGCTGGCCCTTGTCACCGGAGAAACTGCGGGCGACAAAGGTGGCGCCCATCTGCAACGCCAAGGCGCACAGGTCGATGGCCGAGTCCTCATTCACCACGCCGCCCTTGCTTTTAGAACCCTTGTCGGCAGTGGCGGAGAACTGACCCTTGGTGAGGCCATACACACCGTTGTTTTCGACCACATACACCATTTGGACACCACGACGCATGGCGTGGGCGAACTGGCCCAGGCCGATGGAGGCGGAGTCACCATCGCCGGAGATGCCCAGATAGAGCAGGTCACGGTTGGCCAGATTGGCTCCGGTCAGGACCGAGGGCATGCGGCCATGCACGGTGTTGAAGCCGTGGGAGTTACCCAGAAAGTAGTCAGGCGACTTGGAGGAACAGCCGATGCCCGAAAGTTTTGCGACCCGGTGTGGCTCCATGTCCAACTCGTAGCAGGTCTGGATCAGGGCGGCGGATATCGAATCGTGGCCGCAGCCCGCACACATGGTGGAGATTGCGCCTTCGTAATCGCGCCGGGTATAGCCCAGCGCGTTGGGGGCCAGGGAGGGATGGTGCAGCTTGGGTTTGAGCAGATAGGTCATGACGCCACCTTCTTCATGGGCTTGACGTTGGATGCGGTGATACGCGAAGCGACCTCGCGGCTGATGAATTTCGCCGTGATGGTGCTGCCGTCATAGTGGAGCAGGGAGACGATTCGGGATGGGTCGATTTCGCCTTCATTGACCAGCAGGGTCTTGAGCTGGGCATCCCGGTTCTGTTCCACCAGAAACACGAAGTCGTGTTCGGCGATGAAGCGATAAACCTCGTCGTTGAAGGGGAAGGCGCGAATACGCATGGCGTCCAGATGGATGTTCTGGGCTTCAAGCTGGCTCAGCGCTTCGCGCATAGGCTCGCTGGTCGAGCCGTAGTAGAGGATGCCGGCATTGGTTTCCTGTTGTGCCCTGTGCACGACAGGAGCAGGAACGAGGCTGGCGGCGGTGCGGAATTTTTTCAGCAGGCGCTCCATGTTGGCCTGATAGACCGAACCGAGTTCGCTGTATTTGGCGTAGGGATCGCGGCTGGTGCCACGGGTGAAATAGGCGCCGCGGGCCGGATGGGTGCCGGGCAGGGTACGAAAGGGAATACCGTCGCCGTCTACATCCAGGTAGCGGCCGAAGTCCTTGCCGGCCTCGAGCATTTCGGCGGTCATGATCTTGCCGCGATCGTAGCCGCGGGTTTCGTCCCACCTGAAGGGATCGACCAGCCATTCATTCATGCCGATATCGAGATCCATCATCACGAATACCGGTGTCTGCAGACGTTCGGCGAGATCGAAGGAGAGGGCGCCGAAATCGAAGGATTCCTTGGGGTCCTGGGGAAAGAGCAGCACGTGCTTGGTATCACCATGGGAGGCATAGGCGCAGGAAAGCACGTCGGATTGCTGGGTCTTGGTGGGCATGCCGGTGGAGGGACCACCCCGCTGGATATTGAACAGTACCGACGGAATTTCGGCGAAGTAGGCCAGACCGAGGAATTCCTGCATCAGCGAAATGCCGGGGCCGGAGGTAGCGGTAAAGGCACGGGCGCCGTTCCAGCCGGCGCCAACCACCATGCCGATGGAGGCCAGTTCGTCCTCGGCCTGGACGATGGCGTAGTTGGCACGGCCGGTTTCGGGGTCGTGGCGCAACTGCTTGCAGTAATCGGTAAAGGATTCCACGAGGGAGGTGGAAGGGGTGATCGGATACCAGGCGCACACGGTGGCGCCACCGTAGACACAACCCAGGCCCGCAGCGGCATTGCCATCGATGAAAATGCGATCGCCGACGGCATCGCTGCGTTCGACATGCAGGCCGATGGGGGCGCCCACTTGCGTCCGGGCGGCTTCGTAGCCCAGGCGGACCGCCTTGTAGTTGGCATCGATCAGCTTCTGTTTGGAAGCGAACTGATCCGCGATCAACTGGTCGATCACGGCCAGCTCGATGCCCAGCAGAAAGGCCAGGGCACCCAGGTACATGACGTTCTTGAAGAGCTGCCGTTCGCGTGGGCTGGTGTATTCCCGGTTGCAGATCGCCGTCAGGGGGATGCCGAGAATGAAGATGTCGTCGCGGAATCTGGATTTGGGCAGTTCCCGGGTGCTGTCATAGAACAGATAGCCTCCGGGTTCGATCTCGGCCAGATCGCGATCCCAGGTTTGCGGGTTCATGGCCACCATCAGATCCACGCCGCCGCGGCGGCCGAGCCAGCCCTGGCCGCTGATGCGGACCTCGTACCAGGTGGGCAGGCCCTGAATATTGGAGGGAAAAATATTCCGTGCCGAAGCCGGTACCCCCATGCGCAGGATGGCGCGGGCGAAGAGGCCGTTGGCCGAAGCCGAGCCGGAACCGTTGACGTTGGCAAACTTGACGACGAAATCGTTGGTACGCTGGAGGGGCTTGATAGTGGTGCTCATGACTGACCCGCGTGGCTCATTTCAAGAAGGAATTTCTGCATGTCCCAGGCTCCGGTAGGGCAGCGCTCGGCGCAGAGACCGCAGTGCAGGCAGACATCCTCGTCCTTGACGGCAACGCGGCCGGTCTGCAGGGTTTCCGAAACAAACAGTGCCTGGCCCATGTTTTCGGCGGGCGCCTTGAGGCGGGTGCGAAGCTCGGTTTCCTCACCATTGTCGGTAAAGGTGATGCAGTCCACCGGGCAGATGTCCACGCAGCCATCGCACTCGATGCACAGCTTGCTGGAAAAAACGGTCTGCACATCGCAGTTGAAGCAGCGCTCGGCTTCGGCATAGGCCAGTTTGAGGTCGAAGCCCAACTCGAACTCGCTCTTGGGGCTTTTCAGCGCCTTGGCAACGTCGAGCGTGGGAACCTTGTGGCGCAGATCGAGGGTGACCGGATTGCTGTAGCTCCACTCGTGGATCCCCATTTTCTGGCTTGCCAGGTTGGTATGGGGGGCGGGGCGCTGCCTGACGTCCCTGCCCTGACAGAACAGGTCGATGGAGACCGCCGCATCGTGGGCCTGAGCCACGGCGGTGATGATGTTCTTCGGGCCGAGGGCGGCATCGCCGCCGAAGAAGACGCGGGGCGCGGTGGATTGCAGGGTGACCTGGTCCAGTACCGGCATGTCCCATTTGTCGAAAGCGATGCCCAGGTCACGCTCGATCCAGGGGAAAGCATTCTCCTGGCCGATGGCCACCAGCACCGCGTCGCATTCCAGCAACTGATCCGGCTCTCCGGTGGGCACCAGATTGCGGCGCCCGTTCGCGTCGTACTCGGCCTTTACCTTTTCAAATACCACACCGATCAGGCGACCGGCATCGTGCCGGAATTCCTTGGGAACCATGAAGTTGATGATTTCCACGCCTTCATGCTGGGCATCCTCGCGCTCCCAGGGCGAGGCTTTCATTTCGTCATAGCCGGAACGCACCACCACCTTCACATCGCTGCCACCCAGGCGCTTGGCCGTGCGGCAGCAGTCCATTGCGGTATTGCCGCCGCCAAGCACGATGACGCGGGATGCGATCTTTTCGATATGACCGAAGGCCACGTTCGACAGCCAGTCGATGCCGATATGGATGTGGGCGCCGGCCTCCTTGCGGCCGGGCAGATTCGCCTCGCGGCCACGCGGTGCGCCGGTGCCGACGAAAACTGCATCGTAGCCTTCGGCCAGGATGTCCTTGAGGCTGCTGACCCAGGTGTTGAAACGGCGGGTGGCCCCCATCTCCAGGATGTAGTCCACTTCCTCGTCAATCACGGCTTCGGGCAGGCGGAACTTGGGAATCTGGCTGCGGATCATGCCGCCGGCGCGATCCGCGCCATCGTAGATGGCGACGTCGTAACCCAGGGGAAGCAGGTCGCGGGCCACCGTGAGCGAGGCCGGCCCACCGCCGATGCAGGCGATGCGCTTGCCATTCTTCTGGGCTACGGGGGCGGGCAGACGGCTCTTGATATCGCTCTTGTGATCGGCGGCCACGCGCTTCAGGCGGCAGATCGCCACCGGCTGCTCTTCCACCCGGCCACGACGGCAGGCCGGTTCGCAGGGGCGGTCGCAGACACGGCCCAGGATGCCGGGGAAGACATTCGACTTCCAGTTCACCATGTAGGCGTCGTCATAACGGCCGGCCGCGATCAGGCGGATGTACTCGGGCACGGGGGTATGGGCGGGGCACGCCCACTGACAATCCACGACCTTGTGGAAATAGTCGGGATTACGCGTATCGGTTGGGTTCACAACTCCTCCATGATCCTTGGCCCGGCCAGAACGGGCTCATAAACAGCCGCGGCCACACCAGCAATTCCGGAAGCATGCCATTTGCGGGGACGCCCGGGACAGCGAAACAAAGCGCCGATTTTAAAACAATTCACCAAATCATTCAGTTATTTCGGACGGCCGTCCTGTTGCAGGTGGATTGCCATACCGGGTCGGCAGAACAGGGCACAATATCGGGATCCGATAACCCGCGCGACACCCATTTGCATGAACAAACCGATCAGGAAAGCAGTCATCCGCGTCGACCGGGCGCAGCGTGAGAGCGAAATCATGACCATGGCGCTCGACGTGTTTGCCGAACGGGGATATGAAGCGACCTCGATGGCGGAGATCGCAGCCCGTATCGGAGTGGTGGAGGGCACGCTGTACAAGTATTTCGAGAGCAAGCGCGAACTGCTCATCAAGGTGCTGGAAAACTGGTATGCAGCCCTGATCGACGCTTTCAGGCGCGATCTGGCCGGATTGTCCGGCGCCCGTGCACGCCTGCGCTATCTCGTCTGGCGCCATCTGCGCGTCCTGCATGAAGACCGTCTGCTGTGCCTGCTGCTGTTTCAGGAGGTGAGGGCCGAACGCGATTACTACCAGTCCGGGCTGCACCAGATGAATCGCCGGTATTCCCAGTTGCTCATGGACGTGATGCAGGAGGGGATGGACAGTGGCGAATTCCGCGCCGATGTTTCCCCTTCACTGATCCGCCATATGATTTTTGGTGGCATCGAGCACCACGCCTGGGCGTTTCTGTGCGGCCATGGTGAACTGGATATCGAGCGACTCACCGGAGAGGTCTGTGCCATTGCGTATGCCGCCCTGATGCCGGTCGATGAATCCGCTGGTGATCCGGGCCGTATCGCGGCACGACTGGAAAATGTGGCAGCACGGCTGGAGAAACTGCTGCCCAACTAAAGCGTAAAGCTGAGATCGATACCGGAGCAGTAGCGGCTGCGGGGCTATCCGTTCTTTACCCAGCCCCGCCCCACCCAGTCGCGGGGGATTTCGATGATGAAATCCATCAGCACCTGGGCCAGCAGCTTCCCCTGGGGATCGTAGCGCAGGGAGGCCACGCCGCCACCGCCCAGTGCGTTTTCGAGAAGGAAGTTGAAACCCATCAGGCCGGGTATTTCCCAGCGGGTGACGCGACCTTGCGCGATGTGGGCAAAATAGTCCTTCACCGCGTCGGCGGTGAGCACGGCCCCGAGCAGGGGAAGAAATTCGGCGCGCCGGGCGAGAATTCCGATATTGGCGTGATTCCCCTTGTCGCCGCTGCGCCCGTAGGCCAGGGCGATGAGGGGGACACGGAGGCCCTGCCCCGGCGTGACTCGCTCAATGGCGCTACCGGAGGTTGTCCCGGCCAGGCCGGTTTCATCCGCGCAAGCTGAAGGATTCGGGGGCGTGGAGGCTGCGGGCAGTGGCACGGGCAGGCCGTCCACCTCGACGCGGATGGGCACGGCGGCTTTCGGTGTGAGAAAGGAATACAGGCGTATCAGGGGGGTGATGGCCGGGCGACCGCCGGCGAAGCCGGTAATGCCCTGGGCCATGGAGGTCGCCGAGGCGAAGAATTCCCGCGAAAAATATTCGAGTGCGTTCCTGTCATCGTGGTGCAGGGCGACCTTGAGAATGACTTCGCGCGTCATGGCCCGCGCGTGAGGCCCCCAGTTGGCTTCCGCGCCAAGAATTTCGACATCGGTGCGACGATAGTCGGCGTAGCCGTTGCCGGTCATCTGCGCACGGGTCCGGCGCAGCAGGGCATCCGCCACGCGGCGGGCCTTGGCGATGGCATCGATGCCACCGACGAGCAGGGTGCCGGTGCAGCGAAAACCATCCTGATGAGTGACCGAGACCTTGTAATCGGCAGGTGGAGGACGGCCTTTCGCACCCCGGACCAGCACCCGGTCCGGTCCTTCCTGAGTGAGGGTCACCTGCCGGAAGTCGCAGGTCACATCGGGCAGCAGATAGACACCCGGGTCACCAATCTCATAAACGATCTGCTCGGCCACGGTTTCCGGGACGATGCGGCCACCGCTGTCCCGGGGCCGGGTGAGAACGAAGCTGCCATCCGCTGCACATTCTGCGATGGGAAACCCCATCCGGTGCCAGTCATCGGCGACCGCTTCCCAGTCGGTGCTGATGCCGCCCGTGGCCTGGCATCCGCATTCGATCACATGACCGGCGAGGCTGCCGGCAGCGAGGAGATCGAGATCGTTCTCCCGCCAACCAAATGTATGGATCAGCGGGCCCAGTACCAGGGCGCTGTCCACGCAGCGGCCGGTCAGCACGATATCGGCGCCGGCAGCGAGGGCGGCGGCAACGGGAAAGGCGCCCAGATAGGCGTTGATGCTCCAGGGGTGTGGCGGAAAGGGTGTGGCGTCGAACATCTCGGTCACGCTCTGGGCCTGGAAGGATGCGGCCCGGTCCAGCAGATCGTCGCCTTGCACCACGCCGATCCTGAGATCGATCCCCAGTGACCGAAGACTTTGTTCGATGGCGGCCTGGCAGGCGCGCGGATTCACTCCCCCGGCATTGGTTACCACCTTGATGCCGCGTGCCTTGATCTGCGGTGCCAGTTCGGCAATCACCCGGGGAAAGTCGGTGGCATAGCCCAGCGTCGCATCCCTGGCCCGGGCCCGGGAAAGGATGGACATGGTGATCTCGGCCAGATAATCGAGAATGAGAAAATCGATCTGGCCTGATGCCACCAGCTGGCGCGGTCCTTCGGCGCTGTCGCCCCAGAAACCGGCGCCACCGCCGATGCGGATTGTCTTGTGGTCATTCATCGGAATTGCTGGAATAGGCTGGATTCAGGGAAGCTCGCGCGGCACCAGGCTTTTGGTGATGCGGGCGAGGCTGGTTGCCTTGCCGTCGACCCTCACCTCGGTTTCGAGCCAGGCCATGGATTTGCCCATGCGCAGGACACGGCCGATGGCGGAGTACTCCACCGCACCGGGCAGAGGCCGCAGGTGCTGGAGGAAGATGTCGTTGGTCACCGGCAGCAGACCGGCGGGGATCCGGGTGGCCAGGGCCAGATAGGCGGGCAGTTCCACCAGGGCATTGATCACGGCGCCATTCAGGGTGCCCCATGGAGTCAGCATCTCCGCACGCGGGGTCAGCACCACTTCGGTGGCGCCGTGCTCAAGGCGCGAGAGCCGTACACCCGCCCAGGCGAAGAATCCTGTTTCCAGTGCGTAGCCGAGCATGCGTTGCTGATGTTCTGCAAGCGGAATGCTGTCGGTCGGCAGCTCGAACGATGGAGGCATGCTGCGATTCCTTAGCGACCGTTCCACAGCGGAGCGCGTTTTTCCTGGAAGGCGCGGCGTCCTTCCTTCGCATCCTCTGTGCGGGCCATGACGTTGATCATTACCTGCGCGTACTCCATGCATTCGCGCAGATCCATGTCCTGCATGGCGTGAAAGCCCTGCTTGAAGAGACGGATGGCGGTGGGTGAACGTGACGTGATGCGATCCAGCAGCCATTGCAGCTTGTCATCGAGCTGATCGCGGGGCACCACGTAGTTCAGCACGCCTAGCTCCAGTGCTTCGTCCGGGCCGATCAGCTCGGCGGTGATACACATCTCCAGCAGCTTGCGGCGGGGGAGGAGACGCATCATGTGGCCAAGGATCATCATGGGGGCAACACCGATTCCGGTTTCCGGCACGCCCAGGCGAATATCGTCGGCGGCGATGGCCATGTCGCAGGCAGCCAGCAGACCGAATCCGCCGGCCAGGGCGTGGCCGTTGATGCGGCCGATGATGGGCAGGGTGCACTCCCCGATCTGCTTGAAAAGATCGACCACGTAATGCCGTGGCCGGGCAGGGTCCATGTCGAAAGCGCCACCCTTCACATCCGGGCCCAGGTCGGCGCCGGCGCAGAAGGCCTTGTCGCCGGCACCGGTGAGAACGATGGCGCGCAGCGACGCATCCTTCGGCGCGGCGGCGATGGCTTCGCGGATCGTGTGGATGACGCCCTCGTTGATGGCATTGCGCTTCCCGGGACGGTTGATCGTGATCCACAGCACCGGGCCGCGGGTTTCGAGCAGAACGTCTTCAGATTCACTCATGCGAACTTCACCTTGGAGGGTTACATACGGAAAATGCCGTAACGCGGGTCTTCGATGGGCGTGTTGAGGGCTGCGCTCAGCCCCATGCCCAGTGCGTTACGGGTGGCCACGGGGTCAAGGATGCCGTCATCCCAGATCTCGGAGGTGGACCAGTAGGCCGACTGCTTGCGCTTGAATTCGGCCAGTACCGGATCGCGGATTTCGGCGATCCGGGCTGCGGTGAGGGTCTGCCCGCTACGGGCCAGCTGGCGGATCTTGACCTCGGCCAGGGTATTGGCGGCCTGCTCGGCACCCATCACCGATATCTGCGCATGGGGCCAGGAGAACAGCAGGCGGGAATCGAAGGCGCGGCCGCTCATGCCGTAGTTGCCGGCGCCGAAGGAGCCATTGCACATGACGGTGAATTTGGGGACTGCCGAGTTGCTCACGGCCATGAGCATTTTCGCGCCATCCTTGGTGATGCCCTGCCGCTCGTATTCACGGCCGACCATGAAACCGGTGATGTTCTGCAGGAACACCAGTGGGGTGCGGTTCTGGTTGCACAGCTCGATGAAATGGGTGCCCTTGAGTGCCGAGTCATTGAACAGCACGCCGTTGTTGGCCAGGATGCCCACCTTGTAGCCCCACAGATGGGCGTAGCCACACACCAGGGTCTTGCCGTAGCCGGGCTGGTATTCGTGGAAGCGGGAGCCATCCACCATCCGGGCGATGACCTCGCGCATATCGAACTGGATCTTGATGTCTGCGGGGAGGATGCCGTAGAGCTCCACCGGCTCGTACCAGGGGTCTTCCGGCTCCTGCCACTCGATGCGCGATTTCTCGGGCCGGCGGAACTGGGCCACGATGTCGCGGGCGATGGCGATGGCTTCTTCCTCGGTTGCGGCGGGGTAATCGGCCACACCCGAAACCGAGGTGTGCATGTCGCAACCGCCCAGTTCATCCACTGTTACGTCCTCGCCGGTGGCGGCCTTCACCAGCGGCGGCCCGGCGAGGAAAATGGCGCCGTTGCCGCGCACGATGACGTTGTAGTCGGAGAGCGCGGGCACATAGGCGCCCCCCGCCGTGCAATGTCCCAGCACCACGGCCACCTGGGGAACATTCAGTTTCGAGAGCTGGCACTGGTTCCTGAAAATGCGGCCGGCGTAGTACCTGTCGGCAAAAAGTTCCGCCTGCAGGGGCAGGAAGGCACCGGCGGAATCACACAGATGGACCACAGGCAGGCGGTTTTCGAGCGCGATATCGAGGGCGCGCACGGTTTTTTTCACCGAGAGGGGATACCAGGCCCCGCCTTTGACCGAGGCATCGCCCGCATTGATCATCACCTCGCGGCCGGAAACGATTCCGATGCCGGTGACACAGCCCGCACCGGGCGAATCACCCCCGTAGGCCTCGTTGGCCGCCAGTGTTGATAGCTCAAGGAAAGGGGTGCCCGGATCGAGCAGGAGATCGAGGCGCTCGCGCACGAACATCTTGTTCTGGGCGCGCAGGCGTTCGATGTCGCGCGCGGGGCGGTCATGGCGGGTACGGTGCTGCTTTTCCGTAAATGCATCCAGCACCTGACGATAGTGTGCGGCGTTGTTCCTGAAATCCGCCGAGGCGGGATTGATCCGTGATTCGATACGCTTCATGGCCGGGGCTCCGCAACCAGATCGAGCAGCAACGTATCACGATCGAAGCTCTGGCCTTTGTCGAAGTGAACCGCATCCACCACGCCATCACGGGGTGCGGTGATGGTGGTTTCCATTTTCATGCTCTCCATCACCAGCAGGGACTGGCCACGCACCACTGCATCGCCGGCCCGGACCAGGACGGCCACGATACTTCCCGGCATGGGGGCGACGATGTGATCCGCAGCGCCGTCCTGATGCCCGGCGGCCAGCCGGTCAAGGGGATGTTGGTAGCGCAGGGTATAGGTCGAGCCTGCGAGATGAACGTGCAGCCAGTCGCCATCCACCGCTACCCGGACGGGTTCGCTGTGGCCGCGCACTGTCAGTATCTGGCCTCCATCATCACCGGCGCGCAGGCTGAGCGGAATGACCTGTCCTTCGAAATGCAGCCGGTACCCTTCGCGGGCACGGGAGAGTTCGACGTTGAACTCCTGGTCATCGAGCACGAATCCATGGTGCATCTCAGTTCCTCCATGCGCCCATGGCGGCGTGCAGGTCCGGTACGGCATCGGCGGCATCGCGCATGGGGCGGGTGAACAGCGCGGCGGCGGCGAGCAGCCGCTCCATGACGGCTGCTTCGGGTTGCGGTTCGGCGGCGATCTGCGGATGCATGTCGAGGAAGCCGGTGTGAATCTCTCCGGCAAGGAAGGCCGGGTGCCGCAGCAGGCGGCGCAGGAAAGCAATGTTGGTTTTGCATCCCAGGAGAACATAGTCGGCCAGGGCGCGGTCGGCCCGTTCGATGGCTTCGGCACGGTCGCGGCCATGGACGATCAGCTTGGCGAGCATGGGATCGAAGGCGGCCGTGATCGCCTGGCCTGTCGCAATCCCACTGTCGATGCGGATACCTGCTCCCACCGGTTCGCACAATTCAAGCACCGGACCCGTCGTGGGGGTGAAGCCCCGGGCCGGGTCTTCGGCATAAATCCGGAATTCGAAGGCATGGCCCCGTGAGGGTATTTCGGTCTGGGCATAACCCAGGGCTTCGCCGGCGGCAATGCGAAGCTGTTCACGTACCAGATCGAAGCCGGTGGTTGACTCGGTCACCGGATGCTCCACCTGCAGCCGGGTATTCATTTCCAGAAAATAGAACCCGCCATCGCCATAGACGAACTCGACCGTGCCGGCATTCCGGTAGCCGGCGCTGCGGGCGATGCCGGCTGCGGTTTCACAGATGGTCTGGCGCAATCCGGGCGAGAGCGCGGGGGAGGGGGCTTCCTCCACGATTTTCTGGAAACGGCGCTGCACCGAGCATTCGCGTTCATGCAGATGAACCACATTGCCGTGGGCGTCTCCCAGCACCTGCACCTCGATGTGGCGCGGGTTCTCGACATAGCGTTCGGCATAGAGACGGCCGTCACCGAAATATCGCTGGCCTTCGCTGCGTGCGCGCGCAATCGCGGTTTCCAGCTGAGAGAGATCGCGCACGATATGCATGCCCTTGCCCCCGCCGCCCGCCGCGGGCTTGATGAGCAGAGGGGCGCCGACATCCCGTGCGCGTTCGACAAAGGTGGCGGGATCCTCGTCCTCGATGGCGGAGGGGGCCACGGGAAAACCGCTGCGGGCCACGAAGGCGCGGGCGGTGATCTTGTCGCCCATGAGATCGATCGCATCGGGTGTGGGGCCGACGAAAATAAGGCCGGCCTTCGCCACGGCGCGGGCGAAGGCGGCATTCTCCGCCAGGAAGCCGTAGCCGGGATGGATGGCGCCCGCACCCGTGGCGAGTGCGGCGGCGATGATCCGGGCACCGTCCAGATAGGCGGCCACGGGCGTGTCGCCGTGGATCTCGATGGCCCGGTCGGCCAGCTTTACGGCCGGTGTGGCGGCATCGACCGCGTGATAAACCACGATACCCTCCAGACCCAGGGCACGGACCGTGCACAATATGCGGACAGCGATCTCGCCACGGTTGGCCACCAGCACGGAGCGGAAGGGCCAGGATTGTGTGTCGGTACGCATCAGACGATTTTCTGCGGGTGCGTGGTCATGGTGTTCACCTTGTCTGGGTAGAGGGTGAGTAATGCTCACCCTTTACTGCTTGTCATGATCTGAAAGTGGGTAATTTTCCGCCTTGATTATGCGCAATAAGTCCTATTATCATGGGGGTGAGTTAGGCTCATTTTCATCGTGCAACAGTGCCGGCGTCAACCCCTGCTCGCCGGACTGCACTGCAACGCTTCGGAGGTTGTCATGGTCCACAACAACGCCCAGAACGTCGCCCGGATTTTTTCCGGCCTGACCGACGCGGAACAGACAATCCTCGATCAGGCCGACCGCTTCGCCAGCCACGAACTCTACCCGTTGGCGGCCCGCATGGATGCGGAGGAATGGTGGCCTGCCGACATATTCTCCAGAATGGGCAAGAACGGTTTCATGGGTGTGACGGCGCCCGAGGAATTCGGTGGTGCCGGGATGGACCTCTTCGCCAGCGGCCTGGTGTTGCAGGCGATCTCGCGCTGGAACCATGCCCTGGGGTTGTCCTGGGTGGCGCACGAAAACCTCTGCCTGCATAACATTCTGCGCAATGCCAGCGCGGAGCAGAAGACGAGGTACGCGCCGGATCTGGTTTCGGGCAGGCGCATCGGTGCCCTGGGCCTCACCGAGCCGGGCGCCGGTTCCGACGCTCTTGGCTCGATGCGCACCACGGCCCGCCGCGAAGACGATCACTATCTGCTCAACGGCACCAAGATTTACATCACCAATGGCCCCGTGGCCGATGTGCTGCTGGTCTATGCCAAAACCGACAAGGAAAAAGGCGCCCACGGCATATCCGCCTTTCTGGTGGAAAAGGGTTTTCCGGGATTTCGCGTCGCACAGAAGCTGGTCAAGATGGGTTTCCGTGGCAGCCAGACGGCCGAACTGGTATTCGAGGATTGCAGGGTGCCGGTGGCCAATCGGGTGGGCAACGAGAACGAGGGCGTGAAGGTGGTGATGAGCGGCCTCGACCTGGAGCGCGCCATGATCTCTCCCATCTGCCTGGGCATTGCCGAGCGGGCGCTGGCGCTTTCCATCGATTACGCCAGGACCCGTCAGCAGTTCGGCAAACCCATCGCCAGCTTCCAGATGATCCAGGACAAGCTGGCCCGGATGTACGTGGGTGTGGAGTCGATGCGTGTTTTCACCTACCAGACGTTGCGCGCCGCCAGCACGGTGGACGAGAGTGGTGGCGGGCGCGGTGAAATCCACAAACTCTCCGCCGCCTCCGTGATGCATGCCGCGGATACCCTGAATGCGGTGCTCGACGATGCACTGCAGATCCATGGTGGCTCCGGCTATATCTGGGAATCGGAGATCAACCGTCTTTATCGTTCCATCAAGCTGCTGGAGATCGGCGCGGGTACCACCGAGGTGCGCAAGATGATCATCAGCGGCGAACTGCTCAGGACGTGATCGGCATGACCGGTACGGATGGGGCGCCGGGTGATCCGGCCGCCACGGATTGCGTAGAAGCGCTGTGGGCCGCGCCGACGGCCTTTCGCGCCGATCTGTTCAAGGATCGGGTTGTCCTGGTTTCAGGTGGCGGCAGCGGCATTGGCCGGGCCATCGCCCTGCTCTTTGCCCGACTCGGGGCCAAGCTTGCCATCTGTGGCCGCACGCCGGGGAAGCTCGAGAAAGTCGCCGCATTCTGCGCCTCCAGGGGAGTGAAGATACTGACCCAGCCCACCGATATCCGCCAGCCCGAGCAGATCGAAACCCTGCTGGCGCGCATCGACGCCGAACTGGGGCCCCTTAATATCGTGGTGAACAATGCCGGCGGCCAGTTTCCCCAGCCTGCGATTGATTTCAGCCACAAGGGCTGGAACGCGGTCATCAACAACAATCTCAATGGCACCTGGTACATGATGCAGGCCGCGGCCCGCTACTGGCGCGACCACCAGCGGCCTGGCAACATCGTGAACATCGTTGCTCCCATGGCGCGCGGCATGCCCGGTGTGGCGCACACCGTGGCGGCCCGGGCCGGTGTGGTGGGGGCCATGAATACCGTGGCTATTGAATGGGCGCCCCTGGGCATCCGTGTCAACTGTCTGGAACCCGGCCTCACTGCAACCGAGGGGCTTTCAATCTATCCGGCGGCGGCGCAGCAGGAGTTCCCCCGGGCCAATCTTTTCAAGCGCCCGGCCACGCCGCTGGAAGTGGCTGAGGCCGCCGTCTTCCTCGCCAGCCCCGCCGCGAGTTTCATTACGGGCATCACCCTGCCGGTGGACGGCGGTTACCGGCTCTGGGGCGAGTTGTGGACGGCGGGCCGGCCCGACTACTTCAAGTTTCCGGCGGAGTAGCGTTCTCCACCGTCGATCGGTCGATAGACCCTGGTGCCTAATGCGGTGCCACACATCCCCGCCACCCGCTCACCGATCATTCCGCAGCCGTCATCTTTGGCCATGTGAGCCGCCAATCAATCCGCGAGAAACCGATGATGACAAGGACAAACATACCGCTGCCTTTTCGCATGTGAGGATGTCCGGGGCCTCACGCGCGTAATTTTCCGTTACCGTCAGGCCCGGTAAGGTCGCCCTGTGTTAGCGTGGCCGCCCTTCATTTGGTCATCCGACGCAGTTTATGCTTACCCCTCCCGGCGCCGAGCGGGATCGGCTGGTACTGGCCCTGGCCCTCTCGGCGGTGGTCCATGTGCTGGTGCTGCTATTACGCATCGCCGCCCCTGCGTCGCCCGCCACGGGGGCTGCCGGACCTTCCCGTTTCGATGCGACTCTGGAGCCGGCGTCCCGCACCCGGCCCATGACCGTGCCGACCCCCTCGACCGCCGTCTCGCCCCGGGTCACCCGGGAACATCGTGTGCTTACGGCGCCCGGTGTGCGCAGCAACTGGAGCGTGGCCGAGAAGGACGAAATGGACCGTTTCCTCCAGGATCTGTCGAGTACCCGCCAGCCTGCGCCGCCCAGTCTGGAGCAGCGCTCCCTGGCGGCGGCCCGGGCCCTGCCCGATCCTGAAACCGAGCCCGACCCTGAGCAGGCCGAGATCGCCCGTCGGCTGAAAACGGCCAGGGTCGAGCCTTTCAGCCTGGAGATGTATTTCGATGCTGTGTTCCGCAAGATGAATCGCAGCGCGGCTATGGTGGTCAATCGCAGCCGCAAGAAGGGGCGTCATGCCGCCGCCGTGCGCATCGCCCTCAACGCTGATGGCTCCCTGGACAGCTTCCGTATTCTCCGCACCGCCGATCAGCAGGACGAGATCGACTACATCCGCACCGTGGTGGAACGGGCCGTGCCCTTCCCCCGTTTTCCCCAGGATATCCGCAACGCCACTGGCCGCATGGTGGTCGAGGTCTGCATCCTGCCCGGGGCCGGCGACGATCCTTCCGGAGCCGTGTTCTCGCACATGGAGCCGGGCCAACGCTGCCGGGACCCCTAGGCGATCTGTCTGGGGGGATCAGCCCCGCTCGCGCAATCGGTAGGCCCGTGGCCCGACCCCGGTCCAGGCACTGAAGGCACGGTAGAAGGCGGCGGCATCGGCGAAACCCAGTTCGGCGGCGATCTGCTGCAGGGGGCGTTCGCTCTTGGTCAGCCATTCCACCGCCAGGTCGCGGCGCAGGCCGTCGCGGATGGCGCGGTAGCTGCTGCCTTCCTCCTCCAGCCGGCGGTGCAGGGTGCGCGGCGACATGAACAGCGCCCGCGCCAGATCGGGCAGCGGGCGGATCTCGGGCAGGGCAGCCTTGAGTGCGTCGCGCACGTGCAGGGCGAGGGCGCGGTCGCCCTGGTAAAGCGTGGTGATGCTGGCTGGCGCTTCCTGCAGATAAGCTTGCAGGGCCGCCTCGTCGCGGCGCAGGGGAAGGTCCAGCAGATGGCGGGCGAAACGGGCTTCCAACTGTGTACCGCCGAAATCGCAATGGGGTGAAAAGATGCGGGCGTAGTCGGCGGCGTGGGTGGGGCGCGGGTAGGGGAAGATCACCGAGTCCAGGGCCAGGGGCCGTGCCACCAGCCAGGCGGCGAGGCCGTGGATCAGACGTAGCAGCCATTCGAAGGCGAATACCCTGCCCGCCTCGTTCACCGGCAGGGAGCGGACCTGGGCGATCACCAGCCGGGCGCTGTCCTCGTCGGCTTCCACCTGCACCGCCAGATCGTCCAGCAGCAGGCCCAGGCCCCGGGCTGTGCGCTCCAGGGCCTCGCCCAGCGTAGGCGCCGAGAGTACGGCACGGCAGAGGAATTCGAAGCTGCCCGGCTTGAGAGGGCGCGAGAAGAGGGCGAAGCCCTCGTCGGCCAGGGCCTCGCTTACCCGCCGATAGAGGGCGGCGTAGCGGGGCAGGGCGATGTGGGCCTCAGGATTGTGGAGCTGGGATTTGGCAATTTCTACCTCCCGGAGCACGCCATCGGTACTGCTGCCGGTCCGGTCAAATCCGGACAGCATGCCGGTCACGAAGCCGATACCAACGGTGGCGCGGCTGCCAGGGCAGTAGGGTCGCCTGTTCATAATTGGCAATTTTTGCATAGTTTGCGTCCACCAGCGCCATAGCATTGCCGGAGTCGGCGACCTAGGATTGAGCATCCCTCGTTTTCTCCGCATTCCTTTTCGGAGCGTCGCCATGACCGATCTTTCCGTCGCCACCAAGCTGGCCCCCTACAAGCCCAGGAACAAGGTGCGCTTCGTCACTGCCGCCTCTTTGTTCGACGGTCATGACGCCTCCATCAACATCATGCGACGCATCATCCAGAGCACCGGTGCCGAGGTGATCCACCTGGGTCACAACCGTTCCGTGGAGGAGGTGGTCAATGCGGCCCTGCAGGAGGACGCCCACGGCATCGCCCTTTCCTCCTACCAGGGCGGCCACGTCGAATATTTCAAGTACATGATCGACCTGCTGCGAAGCCGCGGCGGCGAGAACATCCAGGTCTTCGGCGGTGGTGGCGGGGTGATCGTGCCCGCCGAGATCCGTGAACTGCATGCCTACGGTGTGACCCATCTGTATTCGGTGGAGGATGGCCAGAAGATGGGCCTGCAGGGCATGATCAACGACATGGTGCAGCGCTGCGATCTGGACCTCGCCGTCCATGCGCCCACCGATCTTGCCGCCATCGAAACCGGTGACCGCCGTGCCCTGGCCCGATTGATTACCGCCCTCGAGGCCGAGGCCGTACCCGCTGCCCTCAAGCTGGCTTTGATCGAGAAGGCTACCCGGCGCACCGTGCCCACCCTGGGGATCACCGGTACCGGCGGTGCCGGCAAGTCCAGTCTCACTGACGAGCTGATCCGCCGCTTCCGCCTCGACCAGGGCGACAAGCTCAGGATCGCCATCATTTCGATCGATCCCTCACGCAAGCGCACCGGCGGCGCCCTGCTGGGCG
Source organism: Pseudomonadota bacterium (assembly GCA_018241695.1). Lineage (GTDB taxonomy): Bacteria > Pseudomonadota > Gammaproteobacteria > Burkholderiales > Rhodocyclaceae > Denitratisoma. The sequence continues at coordinate 42,608 of JAFEDH010000007.1, forward strand.
ACCGCATCCGCATGAACGCCATCGAGCATCCCAACATCTACATGCGCTCCCTGGCCACCCGCGACACCGGCAGCGAAATCTCCAAGGCCCTGCCCGAGGTGATCGCCGCCTGCAAGGTGGCGGGCTTCGATCTGGTGGTGGTGGAGACATCGGGTATCGGCCAGGGTGACGCGGCCATCGTGTCCCACGTGGATCTTTCCATCTATGTGATGACGCCCGAGTTCGGCGCCGCCAGCCAGCTCGAGAAGATCGACATGCTGGACTTCGCCGATTTCGTTGCCATCAACAAGTTCGACCGGCGCGGCGCCAGCGATGCCCTGCGCGACGTGCGCAAGCAATACCAGCGCAACCGCGAGCTGTTCAACCAGGCACCGGAGCGGATGCCCGTCTTCGGCACCATGGCCTCCCGCTTCAATGACGATGGTGTCACGGCCCTGTACCAGGCCATCGCTCCGCGCCTGGCCGAATTTGGCCTGATCCTGGAGGGCGGACACCTGCCCATCGCGGGTGTCAGGCATTCAACCCAGGGCCGCGCCATTGTGCCTGCCGAGCGTTCACGTTACCTGGCCGAGATTGCGGACTGTGTGCGCGGCTATCACAAGGACGTGCAGCAGCAGGCCACCATCGCCCGCGAGCGCCAGTCCCTGCGCATCGCCCGGGCGCTCTTCGAAAAGAGTGGCAGGCCGGTTTCCGGTTTCGACGCGATGATCACTGCCAAGGATGGCGAGCTTTCCCCGCACAGCCGCAGTCTGCTAGCCCGCTGGCCGGAACTGCAACAGGCGTATGCGGGCGACGAATACGTGGTGAAGATCCGCGACAAGGAGCTTCGCACGGCGCTGACCTACGAATCACTTTCCGGTACCCGCATCCGCAAGGTATCCCTGCCCCGTTTCGAGGATGATGGCGAGATCCTGAAATTCCTCCTGCGCGAGAATGTGCCCGGCGATTTTCCTTATACCGCCGGCGTTTTCGCCTTCAAGCGCGAGGGCGAGGATCCGACCCGCATGTTCGCCGGCGAGGGCGATGCTTTCCGCACCAATCGCCGTTTCAAGAAGGTGTCCGAGGGCATGCCCGCCCATCGCCTGTCCACCGCCTTTGACTCGGTCACCCTCTACGGCTGCGATCCGGACCGGCGCCCCGATATCTACGGCAAGATCGGCAATGCCGGTGTTTCCATCGCCACCCTGGATGACATGAAGGTGCTCTATTCAGGTTTCGATCTGTGCGCGCCCTCCACCTCGGTGTCGATGACCATCAACGGCCCAGCACCCATGATCCTGGCCATGTTTTTCAACACCGCGCTCGATCAGAAACTCGACAGATTCCGTGCCGACAACGGCCGGGATCCCTTGGAGGAGGAGATCACAAAGATCCGTGAACGGGTGCTCTCCAACGTGCGCGGTACGGTACAGGCCGACATTCTCAAGGAGGACCAGGGGCAGAACACCTGCATCTTTTCCACCGAATTCGCCCTCAAGATGATGGGCGACATCCAGGAATTTTTCGCACATAACCAGGTGCGCAATTTCTATTCGGTCTCCATCTCCGGCTACCACATCGCCGAAGCCGGCGCGAATCCGGTCAGCCAGCTCGCCTTCACCCTGTCCAACGGCTTTACCTATGTCGAGAGCTATCTGGCGCGGGGCATGCACATCGACGATTTCGCACCCAACCTCTCCTTCTTCTTTTCCAACGGCATGGATCCGGAGTATTCCGTCATTGGCCGTGTCGCCCGCCGCATCTGGGCTGTGGCGATGAAGCACAAATATGGCGCCAGCGAGCGCAGCCAGAAACTCAAGTACCACATCCAGACCTCCGGCCGTTCGCTGCACGCGCAGGAGATGGACTTCAACGATATCCGCACCACCCTGCAGGCGCTGATCGCCCTGTACGACAACTGCAACAGCCTGCACACCAACGCCTTCGACGAAGCCATCACCACTCCCACCGAGGATTCGGTGCGCCGGGCCATGGCGATCCAGCTCATCATCAACCGCGAGTGGGGGCTGTCAAAGAACGAAAATCCGCTCCAGGGTGCTTTCATCATCGATGAGCTGACCGATCTGGTGGAGGAGGCCGTGCTCAAGGAGTTCGAGGCCATCGCCGCCCGTGGCGGCGTCCTTGGCGCCATGGAAACCGGCTACCAGCGCGGCAAGATTCAGGAAGAGTCGATGTATTACGAGCACAGGAAGCATGATGGCTCCTATCCCATCATCGGCGTGAATACCTTTCTCAATCCGCATGGCGCGGCGATTCCCGAAGAAATCGAACTGGCCCGCTCCAGCGAGGAAGAGAAGCAGTCCCAGCTGACCCGTCTGGCGGCGTTCCAGGGCCGCAATCCGGCCGAGACCGCAAGGTGGCTACAGAAGCTCAAGGACACGGTGATTGCCAATGGCAACGTCTTTGTCGTATTGATGGATGCCGTGCGCCACTGTTCCCTGGGGCAGATCAGCAACGCCCTGTACGAGGTGGGCGGGCAGTACCGGCGCAATATGTAGGGTACGGCATGATTCATGAGGTTCGGCACCATGATGCCGCTTCCAGTGCTGCCGGTTAACGCAGCTGGAACATCACCGGCAGGATCATCTCCCGCTGGCCGCCGGCATCGATCCTGCCCATGGCATAGGCAGCCCGCTGCGCGGCCTGATCGAGGATGACATGACCGCTGCTGGCCGCCACATCGGCATCCTGTACGGTGCCGTCTTGTGCGAGGGTGAGCAGCAGCCGGGTTTCGCCTTCCCAGCCCCGGGCAATCGCCTCGGCCGGATAGTAGAGATGCTCGGCGAGCTTGCGCTGGGCCGCCGCCAGCGTTGGATGCCGGGGCGTTGCGGGTTTTGGGGCGCTGTCCGGAGAAAAGGAGCGTCGGATGGCGGGAGGTTCGGGAGGGGTCGGATCGGTTTCCAGCGTGTTCTTCAGCAAAGGATCTGAGACGGGCGCTTCCCGCAGATGCACTTCGATCCGGGGCGGGGCAGGCGGTGGACGGGAGGTGTCGTGCCAGAGCGCCGGCAACACGAGGACGCCGTGAAGGAGCAGGGAAAGAATCAGCGCGCGGACGAGGGAACGGAGGGGAGCCTGCATGTCTTGCGTATTATCCTTGGCCCGACGTTGCGCAAAACCACCGAATCCACGATGTTCCGACGCCTATCTTCCCTCCCCGGCCTGTTTTTTTTCCTGGTTTTTTCCCATCCGGCGGCTTTGCATGCGGCCCTGCCTGATCCGGCCGCCCTCGGCGTGGCCGCCGAGGTGGGGGATACCGGCCGTATCGGCCGCTGGCTCGACGAGGGAATGTCACCGGATGCGCTGGCCGACCGGATCGGCACGCCGCTGATGATCGCGGCGTGGGAAGGAAACATTTCCCTCATGGAATATCTTGTGTCCCGCGGCGCCCGGGTGAATGCGATGAATGCCCATGGCGAACAGGCGCTGATGATGGCGGCCTGGAAGGGGCAGAAAGCCGCGGTGGCGTGGTTGCTGGATCACGGCGCCCAGGTCAGTCGCCCGGGCTTGCAGTGGAGCGCGCTGCACTATGCCGTGTTCGCGGGTCATGGCGAGGTGGCGCAATTGCTCATGGCGCGTGGCGCCGACGTCAATGGCAGGGCGCCCAACGGCTCGACGGTACTGATGATGGCGGCGCGTGAGGGACACGAGGCTCTCGCCCATACCCTGCTGGAAGCCGGCGCCGATCCGCGTCCGGTCAACGAGCGGGGGGACAGCGCGCTCAGCTGGGCGATGCGTTACAACAATCTGCGGATCGCCCGGCTGATCTCCTCGCCGGAAGAATTCGCCCGGGCGGCCCGGCTGCCGCCTGAATCGTTTGGCGTGGCAATCCGCTCGGTGCCTCCCCCGGGGGAGATCGCGGAAATCCTTCGCCAGATCCGCGTTGCCCAGGCCGAGGGACGACCGGTGGAGGAATTGCGCCAGGCCTTGTTCGCGGCGGTGGACACCTTTCGTCATGATGCCGCGTCGACCCGGTCCCGCAGCAAGATCGTGGCGCCGCGCGGACTGGTCATTACGGCCGATCGCAAGCAGGCCGGGGCCGAGCGGGTGGAAGTGGTGAACGCCGGTGCGCGTTCCCGGGCGGGCGTTGCCCCCGCCTTGCCACCGACGGAGGATCCGGCCGAACTGCTGCGGCGTTTGCGTCTGGCCGATGCGGCAGGGCAGCCGACGGCGGAGTTGCGCCGCCAGTTTCTCGACGCGGTACGCAAGTATCAGGGTGGCCCGCGCGCGCCTTGAGCGCGACCCGGGCAGCGCTCAGGTGCGGTTGCGGCGCGAACCGTTGCGTGCCGCTGCCGGAGGCATCCGGCCCTTGACGCCGGCGGCGATGCGGCGTGGTGTGCGCGGAGTCCCCGCCCCGGCCTCGCCCGGCTGCCAGGAGGGAATCAGGTGGCGGCGGCCGTTCCCGATCAGGTCGGCCCGCCCCATGGCCTTGAGGGTTTCCCGCAGCAGAGGCCAGTTGGCCGGATCGTGGTAACGCAGGAATGCCTTGTGCAGCCGGCGTTGGCGGCCGGTGCGGACAATGGGCATGGTTTCTGATTCACGGCTGACGCGGCGCAGGGGGTTCTTGCCCGTGTACCACATGGCGGTCGCCGTCGCCAGGGGCGTGGGCAGGAAGGTTTGCACCTGATCGAGGCGGAAGTCATTGCGCTTGAGCCAGAGCGCCAGTTCCAGCATGTCCGCATCGGAGGTACCGGGGTGGGCGGCAATGAAATAAGGAATCAGGTACTGCTCCTTGCCGGCTTCCCGCGAGGCTTTTTCGAACATCTGCTTGAAGCGCTCATAGGTGGCGATGCCCGGCTTCATCATCTTCGAAAGCGGGCCATCCTGGGTGTGTTCGGGAGCGATCTTGAGATAGCCGCCCACGTGGTGGGAAACCAGCTCCTTGACGTATTCCGGCGCGGTCACGGCCAGGTCGTAACGCAGGCCGGAGCTGATGAGGACTTTTTTCACACCGGGCAGGGCGCGGGCCTTGCGGTAGAGCTGGATCAGGGGAGTGTGGTCGGTGCCGAGGTTTTCGCAAATGCCCGGATAGACACAGGAAGGACGGCGGCAGTTTTCCTCGATTTTCTTGTCCTTGCAGGCCAGACGGTACATGTTGGCCGTGGGGCCACCCAGATCGGAGATGATGCCGGTGAAGCCCGGAGTCTTGTCGCGGATTTCCTCGATCTCGCGGAGGATCGAGGCTTCGGAGCGGCTCTGGATGATGCGTCCTTCGTGTTCCGTGATGGAGCAGAAGGTGCAGCCGCCGAAGCAGCCCCGCATGATGTTGATCGAGAAGCGGATCATTTCCCACGCCGGAATCTTCGCCGTGCCATAGACGGGGTGGGGGCGGCGTGCGAAGGGCATGCCATAGAGATAGTCCATCTCTGTCGTGGTGAGAGGGATGGGGGGCGGGTTCAGCCAGACGTCGCGCTCGCCGTGGCCCTGCACCAGGGCACGGGCGTTGCCGGGGTTGGATTCCAGATGGAAGGTGCGGCTGGCATGGGCGTAACGCACCGGATCTTCTGCCACGCGATCATAGGAGGGCAGGCGCACGACCTGCCGGGCGCGCGCAGCGCGGCGGGCGGCGACACGCTCGACGGCGGGGACGATGCGGACGACATGGGATTGTGGCCCGAGCGGCGGCGTGTCCGGTTTCTCCGCCATGGCATAGGGATCGGGATGGCGATCCACGCGCCCGGGCGTGTCCACGGTGGTGGAGTCCACTTCCTCCCAGTCCGCGTCCGGCCGCCAGCCGCGGGGAACCATGAAGGCGGTACCGCGGAGGTCGCGGATGCTTTCGATGGGTTCGCCCTTCGCCAGGCGATGGCTGAGTTCCACCAGGGCGCGCTCGGCGTTGCCAAAGATCAGCAGATCGGCCTTGCTGTCGGGCAGGACCGAGCGGCGCACCTTGTCCGACCAGTAATCGTAGTGGGCGATGCGGCGCAGGCTGGCTTCGATACTGCCGATCACGATGGGGGTGCCGGGGCAGGCCTCGCGCGCCCGCTGGGCGTAGACAATGACGGCACGGTCGGGACGCCGGTTGGGTTCGGCGTTGGCGGTGTAGGCGTCGTCGGAGCGGATCTTGCGGTCGGCCGTGTAGCGGTTGACCATGGAATCCATGTTGCCGGCGGTGATGCCGAAATAGAGATTGGGCTTGCCCAGACGCTGGAAATCGGTGGCGGAATGCCAGTCAGGCTGACTGAGGATGCCGACGCGGAACCCCTGGGCTTCGAGCAGCCGGCCTATCAGGGCCATGCCGAAGCTGGGGTGGTCGATGTAGGCATCGCCGGTGACGAGAATGATGTCGCACGAATCCCAGCCGAGCTGATCCATTTCGGCGCGGGACATGGGCAGAAACGGGGCGATGCCGAATCGTTTGGCCCAGTGGGGCCGGTAGGAGTCGAGAGATTTTGCTTCCATCGGGGTGGGGCGCCGGAGCACCCGGGTCGGATTTACGCGGCTGCCTTCCAGCGGCTCTGCGCAGGCACCTGACGGGCCAGAAAATCCATTTGATCAGCCAGTATCTGGCGATTGCAAAGGATCAGGTACTCGGCCTTGTTGGGCACGTAGGGTGCGTATAGTAGCTCCATCCGGGCCTGTTCGGGCGTTCGGCCGCTTTTGAGCTGATTGCAGTCCTTGCATGCGGCCACCACGTTCATCCAGATGTCACGCCCGCCCTGTGAGACCGGAACGACGTGGTCACGCGTCAGGCGGCTGCCGGAAAGTTCCTCGCCACAGTAGGCGCAGATATGGCGGTCCCGGTGGAACAGTTCCCGGTTGGTCAGCGGCGGAGTCTGGCGCGCCGAGCGCCCCCCCAGTGTCTTGCCGCGGATGGCGATAATGCTGTTGGTACAGATTTCGGATCGTTCGCCGGTGACACGATTGATGCCGCCATGGAAGACAAAACTGTTTGCGCCGATCGCCCAGGCGACCAGATCCTTCGCGTAGTAGAAGCAGGCGTGCTGCCAGCTCACCCAGCGATGGGGTGCGCCGTGCTGGTCGAGCGTGAGGATCAGGGGATGGGTTCCCATGGGCGGTTCCGGTCACTCCAAATAAAATGTCCAGCAGTCCCTTCAGAATCAAGGCTATCAGAGCTTCGTGAATTTATATAGCGGATCGAGTATGCGCCGTTGGTGTTTCGCGCTGGGAATTTCCCTGCTATTCCACGGTTTGGTGCTTGCCCCCGGGTTGCCTGCCGTTGTGACTCCGGTGGCTTCCCAGTGGCGCGTGACGCTGGCACCGCCCCGGCTCGGCCCGATGCCAGGCATCCCGCATTCCGAACACCGCGTGCTGTCAGCAGCGCACGGTGATGAAGATGCGCCCGCCAGCGTAGCCGGCCGATCCGGTACAACGCAAGCGTCGCATCCGCCTGTTCCGCGCGAATCCCGCTCCAAAGGCGCGGAGCCGGGTGAGGAGGTGGATGGAGAAGGGTTGCGCCGTTACCGCCTGGCCTTGGCCATACAGGCTCGGGGGGGGCGGTTTTCCGATCATGAGGCGGTGATGGCAGACCGGTCCGGGACCGCGATCATCGGCATCGGGGTGGGCGTGGGCGGAGCAGTATCTCCGCCCTGGCTGGAGCAGTCCAGCGGCCATCGGGAACTGGATGCGGCGGCCCTGGCATTGATTGAAGGGGCCGTGGCCAGAACGCCAGTACCCGTGGTCTTGCAGGGGAAGCGGTTCGTGCTGACACTGCCGGTAGTTTTCGGCCTCCGGTAGTGCGCAGGATCGGGATGTGGCTCAGGAGGGGAGCAGGTCTTCGGCGTGGAAGCCGAAGCTGCCACTCGTCCGGTCGGCAAAAAAATGCCGGAGGGTGATGGCGACGGTGCGAAAGGCGATTTCCTCCCAGGGGATTTCGCTTTCGGAAAACAATGCGGTTTCCAGGGTCTCCTCGCCGGGAGAGAACTCGAGATCCTTGAGCCGGGAACGGTAAAACACATGAACCTGATTGGCCTGGGGGACGCTGATGAGAGAGTACATGTCGTGCAGATCCACCCGCGCGTTGGCTTCCTCCCGCGTTTCGCGGATCGCTGCCTGGGGTACGGTTTCGTCATTTTCCATAAAACCGGCGGGAAGCGTCCATTTCCCGTAGCGGGGGTCGATGGCGCGACGACACAGGAGAATTTTGTCTTCCCACTCGGGCAACGTTCCCACGACCAGGCGCGGATTACGATAGTGGATGGCACCGCAGGCGTCACAGAGATGGCGCGGCCGGGAATCTCCGGGAGGGATTCGATAGGCGACGGGTGCGCCACAGGTGCAACAGTAATTGATGGCCGGGTCCATGGCGCTTGATTCTAGCCTGCCGGAGGTGAATGGTGCGATCAGACGAAGCAGCCGAAGCCTGCTGAGGTGATAGGGGGAATACGGGGATTTCTTTCCATGAATCCTGCGTGACGCAGATTCGGGCGGGCGCTAGGATGCTGTCCGTGCTCCTGTGCAATGCAGGGGCGGCAGACAAGGTCAGACAATTTCGTTGAGGATTGCCATCCTGTAGGGAAAGCCCTACAGGATGATTTGTGTTTTTCTTACGGAAGATTACCGGGTCTGCCTATCGTCATGGTACATGCCCTGACCCAGAATGTGCGCATCGTCCCGGGGGATCGGGGCTGTTTCCGGAGGAGCGCGCGATGAAGGCAACGGATGTTTATAACGATATCAAGGAAGTCAATCTGGCCTACCTCATGCTCGCCCAGAGCATGGTGCGCGGAGATCGTGAGGCGGCTGTTTTCCGTCTGGGTATCAGTACCGAGATTGCCGATCTCCTGGATGGCTTGACTCCCGGGCAAATCCTCAAGATGGCAAGCACCGACATGCTGTTGTGCAGTTTCCGCTTTGACGATTCCCTGTTGCTGAATCTTCTTTCGGATCATGAGCGGGAGCGTGGTGTCGGTCATATCCATGCTGCCATTCTGGCGGCGGGAAAGCCGGTGGAAACAGTTTCCTGAGGAGCTACCATGCGCAACAAGTCCGTTATCCTGGAAGCCCGTGATATCCGGCTCGCGATCGATCTGATCGAACTTGGCGCGCGCCTCCAGTTGCTGGAAGCGGAGACCAAGTTGTCCCGGGAGCGTCTGCTGAAGCTCTACAAGGAGGTCAAGGGAGAGTCCCCTCCCAAGGGCATGCTGCCCTTTTCGACGGACTGGTTCATGACCTGGCAGCCGAACATCCATGCCTCCCTGTTCATGGCCTATTACCGCTTTTTTCAAAAGCACACCGAGTTGCGCGGACTGGAACTCATCATCAAGGCTTACCGCATGTATCTGGAACAGGTAAGGCGGGGCGGCATGGATGTGGTGTTGTCTCTCACCCGTGCCTGGACCATGGTCCGCTTCTTTGAGGCCGACATGCTGCAGACCGTGATTTGCAGGGAATGTAGCGGAGAGTTTGTTTCCCATGCCCACGATCCTCGGCGCGGATATGTCTGCGGCCTGTGCCACATGCCTGCCCGGGCGGGAAAAACCCGCAAAGCCAGGGAGTCCGCAGCAGTCGTCGCCTGATCCCGCAGGAATTCCCGGGCATGAAAGACAAGACCCTTCTTTGTGCGAAGAAGGGTCTTGTCTTTCATGCGATGCCAGTCGTAACGTTGCATCGAGATTTTTACCGTTATTATTGGCCCGCTCCGGCCATTGAAAGCCATTCCGAATAATTAAGAAAAACCCCGGGAGTCCGCCGCATGTTCGTCATCATCGGCTATGTAGTTCTCGTAGGTGCCGTTCTCGGGGGCTTTGTGCTCGCCGGAGGGCATGTCCATTCCCTGATCCAGCCCACCGAACTGCTTTCGATCGGCGGTGCGACGCTGGGAGCCTTTTTCGTGGCCAACCCTCCCAAGGTGGTGAAGGCAACTTTCGCGGCCGTCCCCAAGGTGCTCAAGGGCTCACGCCTCAACAAGGCGTTGTACATGGATTTACTGGCGATGCTTTTCGAGATTCTGTCCAAGGTTCGCAAAGAGGGCTTGATGTCCGTCGAAAGCGACATCGAGAATCCGGAATCGAGCCCCATCTTCTCCAAATATCCTGCCATTGTCGGAGATCATCATCTCGTCGAATTCCTGACCGATTATTTGCGCATGATGGTGGGTGGAAATCTGAATGCCTTCGAAATCGAGAATCTGATGGACAACGAGATCGAAACTCACCATCACGAGGGCGAACTGCCGATTCATGCCCTGGGCAAGGTTGCAGATGGTCTGCCTGCATTCGGTATCGTGGCTGCGGTGATGGGGGTGGTGCACACCATGGAATCGGTGGGCATTCCTCCGGCAGAACTGGGCAAGCTGATTGCGGCTGCCCTGGTCGGTACTTTTCTCGGTATTTTGCTTTCCTATGGATTTGTGGCGCCGGTGGGCACCGCCCTGGAACACAAGCTTCACGAAGAGGCAAAACTGTTCCAGTGCATGAAGGTGGTTTTGCTGGCGAGCATGAATGGCTATGCCCCGCAGGTGGCGGTCGAGTTTGGCCGCAAGGTGCTGTTTTCCACGGATCGTCCCAGTTTCCGCGAGCTGGAGGATGATCTCAAGTCCCGCAAGGGCAAGTAACTCCCGAAGGTGCATCGAGGCAGGCCGTGAGCGACGATACCCAGCAGCCGATAGTCGTCAAGCGTATCAAGAAGGGGGGCGGTGGCCATCACGGTGGCGCCTGGAAAATCGCCTATGCGGACTTTGTAACCGCGATGATGGCTTTCTTTCTCCTGATGTGGCTGCTGGGATCCACTACCCAGGGCGATTTGAAGGGAATCTCGGAATATTTCTCCACACCGCTCAAGGTGGCCATGGCCGGCGGTTCGGGCTCTGGTGACTCTTCTTCGGTCATCCAGGGAGGCGGGGAGGATTTGAGCCGTGCCCACGGTCAGGTGAAAAAAGGGGATATCGAGTCCGAAAAACGCTCGCTCAATCTCCAGGCGCTGCGGGCCGACTTCGAGCGCCAGGAGCGTGCCCGCCTCGAGGGCCTGAAAGGGGATCTGGAGCAGATGATCGATTCCACGCCGACGCTGCGGCAGTTCAAGAGCCAATTGCTGCTCGATCTGACCAGCGAGGGATTGCGTATCCAGATCGTGGACGAGAAGAATCGTCCGATGTTCGATTCCGCGAGTTCCGAATTGAAGCCTTATACCAAGGAAATTCTGCACGAGATCGGGCGTGCGCTGAACCGGGTGGATAACCGGATATCCCTTTCAGGGCATACGGATGCCACGCCATATTCGGGGGGCGACAAGGGATTCGGCAACTGGGAATTGTCCACCAACCGGGCCAATGCTTCGCGGCGCGAAATGATCGCCGGTGGCATGCGGGAAAACAAGGTGATGCGTATCGTGGGGCTGGCCTCCACCATTCTGTACGATAAGCAGGACCCATACAATCCGACCAATCGGCGCATCAGTATTGTCGTGATGAACAAGCGTACCGAGGAGGCCATCCTTCGTGATGGCAACAATACCGATATCGGAGACGAAGGTGATGCTGGTCAGCAGGTCGAGCAGGCGGCATCCCGGCTGCCCGCCGCTTCCACCCCGGCAGCCCGCTGAACTGCTGACCGCCACAGCGTGCGAGGCAGAGGCGCGCCGCAGGAATTGATTGGCCTAAAGCCGGTTATTCACGCCCTTTCATACACGCCATGACGGCAATAATTGCCGTCATGGAGACGTGGGCTCATGGCTGAAGACAGTGATCTCGAACGCACGGAACCTGCATCGAGCCGGCGCATCGAAAAGGCGCGCGAGGAAGGGCAGGTTCCCCAGTCACGGGAGCTGCAGGCCTTTCTGGTGCTGTTTGTCGCGGTTGGCGGAATCTGGATGATGTCCGGCTGGATGGGGCAGCACGCCACGCATATCGTGCGCGAGGGATTGAGCTTCGGCAGGGCCGGCGCCTTTGATGCGCGTGTCATGCAGGCAACCATGGCATCCCTGGGATGGTCCGCGCTGCTGCTGGCGGCACCGGTCTTTATCTTGACATTCTTCGCAGCGATTCTGGCGCCGGCAATGCTTGGCGGCCTGGTGTATTCGCCCAAGGCACTCAATCTCAATCTCTCCCGTCTGGATCCTCTGGCCGGGGTTCGGCGCATGTTCTCCGTGCGCAGCCTGGGAGAGCTGGTCAAGGCAGTCCTCAAGGCCTTACTGATCGGCGGGGTCATCACCTGGGTCGTCCTGCATGACGGTGCTTCCCTTTTCGCCATGCTTCAGCAGACACCCGAGGGGGGGATTCATCACTTTTCCACCCTGGTCCTGCGCGCGGCGGTTGCCCTGCTGGCCGGTTTGGCATTCATTGCTGCCATCGACGTGCCGTTCCAGCTCTGGCAGTACTACTCGGGACTGCGCATGACCAAAGAGGAGTTGCGCCAGGAGCACAAGGAAATGGAGGGCGACCCCCAGCTCAAGGCGCGCATCCGCAGCCAGCAGCGGGAAATGGCACGCAAGCGGATGATGTCGGAAGTGCCCAAGGCCAATGTGGTGGTTACCAACCCCACCCACTTTGCCGTCGCCCTGAAGTATGAACAGGGCGCCATGGCGGCGCCCCAGGTGGTTGCCAAAGGCATCAATCTGGTGGCGCAGAAGATTCGTACCCTGGCCGAAGAAAATCAGGTACCGGTGCTGGAGATACCACCGCTTGCGCGGGCCCTTTACCGCCACGCCGAGATTGGCGACCAGATTCCATCGAGCCTGTACACCGCTGTGGCCGAGGTCATGGCTTACGTTTATCAACTCGATCAGTTCGTGGCCGACGGCGGGCGCACACTGCAGGCACCGGTGCTTCCGGCGGCGGTTGCAATGCCGGATGGAATGGATCCCGGAGCGGCTGAATGAACGAAGCTTTCGTGCTGACGCTGAATCAGCTCTTCGGCCGCCAGAATCTGAAGGCATTGGCGGCACCGGGTCTCATCATCATGATTCTGGCGATGATGGTGCTGCCGTTGCCGCCATTTGTGCTGGATCTGCTGTTCACATTCAACATCGCCCTCGCGATCATGGTGCTGCTGGTGTCGATGTACACCGTGAAGCCACTGGATTTTTCCGTATTCCCAACGGTATTGCTGGTGACCACGCTGCTCCGGTTATCCCTCAATGTGGCCTCCACCCGGGTGGTGCTGCTGGAAGGGCATACCGGTCCGGATGCTGCCGGAAAGGTGATCGAGGCCTTCGGTCATTTCCTGGTGGGTGGCAATTACACCGTGGGTATCGTGGTGTTCATCATTCTCACCGTGATCAACTTCATCGTGATCACCAAGGGGGCCGGCCGTATCGCGGAGGTTTCGGCACGCTTCACCCTGGATGCCATGCCGGGAAAACAGATGGCGATTGATGCGGATCTCAATGCCGGGTTGATCGGAGAGGATGAGGCGCGCAAGCGACGCAGCACCGTTGCCCAGGAAGCCGACTTTTACGGCTCCATGGACGGTGCTTCCAAATTTGTCCGGGGGGACGCCATCGCCGGCATCCTGATCCTGTTGATCAACATCGTCGGTGGCCTGATTGTCGGTGTGATCCAGCACGATATGGCCGCCGCCCAGGCGGCAAAAAACTATACGTTGCTGACGATCGGCGATGGGCTGGTGGCGCAGATTCCGGCACTGATCATTTCCACTGCGGCAGGCCTGGTGGTGACCCGGGTGGGGGATGATGACACGGACATCGGGCAGCAGTTCATCGGGCAGATCTTCGGCAATTCCACCGTTTTGATCCTGACCGCGGGCATTCTCGGGGTTCTCGGGTTGATTCCCGGCATGCCTCATTTCGTGTTTCTCCTTCTGGCCGGGGCGATCGGGGGCTTTGCCTACTGGAAGATCACCGAGGCCGGCAAAGGCAGGAGTGCGCCGGATGTGGCAGCCGTCACTCCTGCTGCCACTTCCGAATCGCAAGAGGCGAGCTGGGCCGATGTGGCTCCTGTGGACGTGCTCGGGCTGGAGGTGGGCTACCGCCTGATTCCCCTGGTGGACCGGAGTCAGGAAGGTGATCTGCTCAAGCGCATTCGCGGCTTGCGGCGCAAGTTTGCGCAGGAGGTCGGATTTCTTGCGGCGCCGGTGCACATCCGTGACAACCTCGAATTGAAACCCAATGCCTACCGGATCGCGTTGAAGGGGGTGGAAATCGGGACCGGCGAGGCCTATCCGGGAATGTTTCTCGCCATCAATCCCGGTCGGGTGGCGGGGCCTGTGCAGGGTATCGCCACCAAGGATCCCGCTTTCGATTTGCCCGCCACCTGGGTCGAGGCAGGCCTCAAGGAACAGGCAAATGTGCTCGGCTACACGGTAGTGGATGCCGGGACGGTGATTGCAACCCATCTGAATCACATCATCCTGCTCCACGCCGCCGAGCTTCTCGGCCGCCAGGAAACACAGGCGCTGCTCGATCATATTGCCAAGGATGCCCCCAAGCTGATCGAGGATCTGGTGCCCAAGCAGATTCCCTTGTCGGTGGTGCAGCGGGTGCTGCAAAACCTGCTGGAGGAGAGTGTCAACATACGCGACATGCGTTCCATCATCGAGACGCTGGCCGAGCATGCGCCACGAACGCAGGACCCGGCGGAACTGACTGCCGTTATCCGTGTGACCCTGGGCCGGGCCATCATCCAGCAGTATTTCCCGGGTAATGCCGAGTTGCAGGTGATGGCGCTCGATCCCGATCTGGAGCGCATTCTCGGGCAGGCCTTGCTGGGTGGGGGCGAGGGTTCCATCGAACCCGGGCTGGCCGATTCCCTGCTGCGCGAGACAGCCACGGCTGCCCAGCGCCAGGAAGACATGGGTCTGCCCCCGGTATTGCTTGTTCCAGGCCATCTTCGCTGGCTATTGTCACGCTTCCTGCGTCGATCCATCTCACAGCTCAAGGTCGTGGCCAATGCCGAAGTGCCGGATTCCCGCACGATCCGCATCACGACCCTCATTGGAGCGAAAGGCTGATCCATGACCATCAAAAGATTCTTTGCTGAAAGTGCGCGCGAATGTCTGCGCAGAGTGAAGGAGGAACTGGGGCCGGATGCCATTGTTGTTTCCAACAAGGCGGTAACCGGAGGCGTGGAGATCACCGCCATGTCTGCAGACAGCCTGGATGCGCTGTCACGACAGGCTGTCAATCCGGTGCGTGCCGTGGGGAACGGGGTACCGGTCAAAACCCTGTCTTCCCCACCGGTTGTTGGCGGTGACGATGACTACACCGTGAGTCTGTCCCCCAGGGTGCGAAAGCAGCCTGCCTTCCGTGACTGGCAACCACCAGCGGTCACTGCTGCAGTGGCATCCCGTCCAAATCCCCTGCAACCCCGTGATATGGCAGAAGCCGCTCATGCCAGGGTCCCGGTGCCCCCAGTGCCCCCGGCGGTCGTGCCGGGAGAACGTCCGGTCCAGCCTGCTCCGTCGCCGGCGCATGTCAGAGAGAAGGCGGTTGATGCCGATGCCCAGGTTGATCATCTCATGAAGGAGATGCAAACTATTCGTGGCATGCTTGAGCAGCAACTGGCAGGATTTGCCTGGGGAGATTTATCGAGGAATGCGCCGGCACGGGCACTGCTGCTGTCGGAAATGCTGGCAGCCGGCTTTTCCGGTCAACTGGCCCGCCGTGTTGCGCAGGAACTGCCTGTGGATGTGGCCATCGACGAGGGCCGCAAACGGCTGATGGTGGGGGTCAACCGGCGCTTGCGAACCCTGGGTAACGAAGGTGATCTGATCGATCGTGGCGGTGTTTATGCCCTGGTAGGCCCCACCGGGGTCGGTAAAACCACGACTACGGCCAAACTGGCTGCACGCTGCGTGGTGCGTTATGGTGCCGAGCGCGTTGCATTGCTGACCACCGATACCTACCGTATCGGCGCACATGAGCAACTGCGTATTTATGGCCGGATTCTTGGTGTTCCTGTCCATGTGGTTCGTGATGGTGACGACCTGCAGCATACCCTTGCCGACCTGCGTGAAAAGCACATGGTGCTGATCGATACCGTAGGCATGAGCCAGCGTGACCGGATGGTGGCCGAGCAGGCGGCGATGCTGATGCGATCCGGTGATGTGAGCCGGTTGTTGTTGCTGAACGCGACCAGTCGAGGGGATACGCTCGACGATGTGATCCGGGCTTACGCGGGGGAAGATCTGGCAGGCTGTCTGCTGACCAAGGTGGACGAAACAGCATCACTGGCACCGGTGCTGGATGCCGTGATCCGCCACGGCCTGCTGCTTTCCTACGTTACGAACGGTCAGCGGGTGCCGGAGGATCTGCATCTGCCGAATCGCAACTATCTTCTGCATCGCGCATTCAAACAGCCGGTCCCTGGCTCACCTCACCGTTTGCGCGAAAACGAAGTGGGCATGTTGCTCAATGCCAGAGCACAGGAACCATCACGCAAGGAGGGCAGCCTTGGTTAACGCAAATTCGTTGCGCGATGATCAGGCAGCCGGACTACGCCGCCTGTTTGGCCATCAGGACGCGCGGACCGTCGCTTTCATGGCGGCCGAACCCTGTGGCCTGGGCGCCCTGCTGGCGCGCACCGCCTACGTTCTGGCTGCTGGCGGCCGGGAGGTGATCCTGGTGGATGAGCGTGTGGGGTCCGCATCCCTGATTTCTGCCTTCGGTGCCACGCCGGGCCAGGAGGTGTATGACGTTCTTTTGGGCGACTGCAGTCTGGATCGGGCATTGATTCCGGTTGCCCCGCTGATCCGCCTGCTTGGAGCGCATCGTGCGGCAAGCGCCCTGGTCCCGGGGGAGGACGGTCCTGGCAATGCCTTGCCCTCCATGTTCCAGCGCCTGACTTGCGAGGCGGATTTCGTCCTGGTTGATGCGTTGTCACGGCGGGATGCCGTGGTATCCGCCGTGTCCCGGCAGGCACGGCATTGGGTGGTGGCTACTCCTGCCCGACCCGAATCGGTGACCCGTGCCTATGCCTTGATCAAGCGTATCGCCCGTGAGCAAGGGCGTACCCGATTCCATCTGACCGTGACCGGAGCGCGGCGACCGGAGGATGCCCGGGCCATTTTTGGCAATATGCGCCAGGTAGCGGCCGACCATCTTGGTGTGGACCTGAAAGCCCTGCCGATGGAAATGGATCACCTGGCCGGCAGTCTTCTGAACGATATGAAAGCCGAGGCACGTACTGCTCCGCCAGACCGGCAGGGGCGGGCCGCAGCAGGTCTGGAGCTGCTACATTCGATGGTATAGTCAGATCGACTTGATACACGCCAATTACAGATGTACACCGCCCAGGGTGCTCTTGAAAGAGATCAGCTCGTTGTTCAATATGCTCCTTTGGTCAAGCGCATCGCCTTCCATTTGATGGCGAAACTGCCACCGAGCGTACAGGTGGACGATCTGATCCAGAACGGAATGCTGGGCCTGCTCGATGCGCTGGGCCGCTATGAGGAAGGGCTGGGCGCACAATTCGAAACCTATGCTGTGCAGCGGATCCGGGGCTCGATGCTGGATGGCCTGCGCGAGAATGACTGGCTGCCACGAGGGATTCGACGCGAAATGCGCCGGGTCGAAACCATGGTCGTGCAACTGGAGCACGCGCAGGGCCGCCCGCCCGCAGAGGGAGAACTGGCGAATGCTTTGGGCATGTCTTTGGCGGACTACCAGAAACTGCTGCTTGACGCGCGTGGTCATCAACTGCTTTATCTCGAGGATCTGGGAGGAGAAGAAGGTGATGATTACCTTGCGCGCAACACTACGGCGTCCTCTCTTCCCGATCCCCTCGCGCTGCTCGAAGACGCAAACATGCGGACTACCCTGGTCCGCGCCATCGAGATGTTGCCGGAGCGGGAAAAACTCATGATGGCGCTCTACTACGAGCAGGAGTTGAACCTGCGGGAAATCGGCGAAATCATGGGAGTCACCGAATCTCGGGTTTGTCAGCTTCATACGCAATCCATTGCCCGGTTACGTGCAACCGTGATGAACGCACCAGAAACACCGGTGGCCAAACGGGGGCGGAAACCCAAAAGTTGCGAATCCGGCGCCCAGGGGGGAGGCTGAGCATGGATGTGATCAGCATTGTGGGTCTGTGGGTGGGGATATTGTCCATAGTTGGCGGACAACTGCTTGAGGGTGGGAATATCGGTTCCCTGGTTCAGCCTACGGCATTCATCATCGTGATTGGCGGCACTCTCGGAGCAGTATTGCTGCAAAGCCCGTTGCCGACCTTCATGGCGGGGATGCGCATGGTGCGTTGGGTTTTTACACCGCCAGCGATCAATCCCGAGGCATTGATCCTGCAGATCGATACCTGGAGCCATGTCGCCCGCAAGGAGGGGCTTCTGGCGCTGGAGAACCAGATCGGCACATTGAAGGATTCCTTTTTGCAAAAAGGCGTCCAGTTGCTGGTGGATGGAGCCGAACCCGAGCGCTTGCGTGAGGTGCTTCACGTGGAGATTTCCACGTATGAAGCCGGATTGAAGCAGGCCGCCAAAATATGGGAAGCGGCGGGAGGGTATTCACCTACCATCGGCATCCTGGGGGCGGTGATGGGATTGATCCATGTGATGGAGAATCTTTCGGATCCGTCCAAACTCGGTGCCGGGATTGCGGTTGCTTTTGTTGCCACGATTTATGGCGTGGGTTCGGCCAATCTGGTTTTCCTGCCGATTGCAAAAAAACTGATGGCCAATGTCAGCCGTCTGGTTTCTTTACGGGAAATGTACGTCGATGGACTGGTCGGTATCGCCAACGGAGATAATCCACGAGTGATCGAGGGGCGACTTCGAGGCTATCTCCCGTGAGACACGATATGTACGGTTTGTAGGCGGAGGATCATCGATGTCACGGCGCCGGCCTCATGAGGAAGAATACGAGAACCACGATCGCTGGCTGGTTTCCTACGCGGATTTCATTACCCTGCTGTTTGCTTTTTTTGTGGTCATGTATGCGATTTCTTCAGTGAATGAAGGAAAGTATCGCGTGCTGTCCGATGCGCTGACATCTGCTTTCAAAAATGTTCCTGGCAACAGCTCGGGTGCCCTGGTATCGATCAATCCGAATGCGCCGACACCGATTGCGATCCCCCTGCGCAAGCCACAACCCGGCATCAAGGCGGATGCCAATTTGCGTCAGAACCGGGAACGGATGCAGACTATGGCCAAGGACATCAAGGAGGCCCTGTCCCCTCTGGTAAAAGATGGCATGGTCCGCATCACCGAGAACGGCAGGGGATTGACGATAGAGATCAACGCCAGCGTCCTGTTTGCACCCGGTGATGCGACACTCGATCCGGTGGCGATCAAGGCCTTGACTGCGGTAGCAAAGGTCATGGCATCGGATGCGTTTCCAGTGGTGGTCGAAGGGCATACGGACAACTCGCCGATCAACAGTCCCATGTTTCCTTCCAACTGGGAACTGTCGGGTGTGCGTGCCTCCAGTGTGGTGCGGCTGTTCATTGCCAATGGAGTCGATCCCCGCCGCCTGACGGCCATCGGCTATGCCGACCAAAGACCGGTTGCCGACAATGTTTCGGCAGAGGGCCGCCAGCGTAATCGCAGGGTGGCCATCAATATCGAGGCACAAAGCCCGGATACGACTGTGGAAGTACCTGTGCGCTAACGAAGTGTCGAATTTGTGTCCGTGAAATGCGGCCAAAATCCGATTTGCCCGCAAGTGGGGAGCAGTTAAGGGTGTATCGTGACTTCGATTCCGGGCGTCAGGCCGAGCCCAGGGTACGGCCGCCAGTGCTGACCTGAGTCTGCCCGTCAGGGCCGTAGAGTGCGGCCCGGTTGGAAGCGGCAGTCAATACCTGGAGAAGCTGCTGGTTACGTTGCAGGCGTTCGGTGATCAGCCGGCCATTCGTTTCATTCAGCCGTCGGGCTTCTGCTGCGGATTCGAGAAGGGAAGACCATCGGGCTTGTTCTGTCGCGTCCGCCCGTGCCTGCCAGATACTGATGCCTTCACGGCCTGCATCCAGGCCCAGGCTAGATAGTGCGGCTTCCCGCTGTTGTCCGGCGCCGGTCAGCTGATCGGCAATCCGGCTTTTTTCCCGGGCGACCGCTTCGAGGTCTTCGGTCCTGCCTTCAATCAACAGGTGTTGCTCACGTTGCAACACCGTGATGAAGGCCTCCAGCAACGCGCACTCTGCTTGGAGCAGCGTGGCGAGCGGGGTATTCGTCAAGATTCCTGGGGCGCGTTGCGCAGAAGTTGGCGTACGCTGGTCAGCAGGCCATCGGCAATACGTTCCGGATTGATCTGGAAGCGTCCCTCGGCGATCGCCTGCCTGATCTCGGATACCCGGTCGGCATCAATCACACCTCCGGCATTGCCAAGCTGTGCTGATGCGGACGACAGTTGCACATCGGTCGTGGCTCCACCCTGTGGAGCAGGGGATTGCGGGGTGGTACGCGCAGGGACGGCCGGACCGCCGGCAAGACGTCCGAGCGGCTTGAGGGTGTTGTCAATTTTCACGGCTGCATCCTTTCCACTACGGGGTTACTCTTCGAGGGTAACGGCTGTGATCGCACAATCTTTAGGGCAATGAACCGAAGAATGGGTGCGAAGCTGATTTTATCAGCAGCCTGACATGGCTTAGTAACCTACTTCCACTATTGCGCCCGCCCGGGCCAGACCACTGACAATCTGCCCATTGGACAGGCGGACCCTGACAACCTGGCCGTTGGCCCCGTTATTCAGTGCCTGGCCCTCGTTGGAAACCTGAAAACCGGGGCCACGAGAGAGTACCTTGACGTTCTGGCCCTGCAGAACCACGGGTGGCTGCCGCAGGTAATCACTGCGCAGGGGGCGCCCGGCAGCCAACGGGGCGGTCAGGGTTTTTCCCAGCGCCTGCGTGGGATCGAGAACGGCGTTCGAGGCCAGATCGGTGATGTCCCCGGTCTGAGTCAGCAAATCTTCGGCAGTAAGTAGATGACCCTGAGGCAGGGGGCGGGCAGCCACGATGTAGTGACCCTCGACTCTGACTTGCGCGGCGACATATTGCGTCCAGCCTGCTCCATCCCGGCACTGCACCTGAACCGTGGTGCGTCCCCAGGCGCGTGCGCCTGGAGGCAGGCCGATTTCCGGTGATGAGCACGCGGGAAGTTGGGTGGCCGCATCCACGGAACCCACCTCGATGCTGACTTTTCCGGGGAGGTTCCGTGTCTGCTCCCGGAGAAACACTTCTACGGCCTGTCGAATCGTGTTGGGTGCGGGAGCGGGTGCTGCAATCCCGGAGATCGGGGATAGCAGGGCGAGACAGATCAGAAAAGAACGCATGGCCCGATTCAATCATGGCCGGCAAACCCTGGCAAGCTGGATGAGAGAGGCGGCAATAGTTGCCGATTGTGCGGACGGTTTTTCGTGAACCGGAACTGCGTGGCCCGTAAGTTCGTATGAACAGGCGGGATGGGTTTTATGTCAGTGGATGGCACGAATACTGCATGGAGGGTTGGGCAGTTACCTATCGAGGCGTTTATGTCCGACCGAGTTGACCAGCATTTTCGTGTTATCCAGGCCGCCCTGGGGCTGCGCAATTACCGTCAGGAGTTGCTGGCGTCCAATATTGCCAACGCTGACACTCCAAATTACAAGGCGCGGGATATCGATTTCAGGGCTGCGCTGGGCGATGCACTGGCCGGGCGCAGAGCCGGCAGCCTCGATCTTGCACGAACGAGCACGGAGCATCTGCGAGGAGGAGGGGGCAACCGGTTCGGCGCCTTGACCGCCTATCGCCAGGATTATCAGGGGGGGGTGGATGGCAACGCGGTGAACATGGATGTGGAGCGGGCAGCAATGGCCGAAAACACGATCCGGATGGAGGCGCTGCTCACGTTCATTCGTGGCGACTTCAAGGATATGCAGACAGCGATCACAAGCAACTAGGGTTTCTCCATGTTCAATATTCTTGATATTGCCGGTTCTGCCCTGACCGCCCAGTCTGCCCGGCTGAATGCGGTGGCGAGCAATCTTGCCAATGCTGACAGCATTACCGGATCTGATGGCCAGCCCTATCGGGCGAAGCAGGTGGTATTCCAGGCTGTCGGCATGGGGGACGGGCAGGGAGTTCGGGTGGCCCGGGTGGCGGACAGTACCGCGCCGATGCGATTGCAGTACGACCCTTCCAGCCCTGCGGCAAATGCCGAGGGCTATGTGGTGATGCCCAACGTAAACGTGGTGGAGGAGATGGTGAACATGATTTCCGCTTCCCGCTCCTACCAGACCAATGCCGAAGTGATGAATACCACCAAGGCGCTATTGCTCAAGACCCTGGCTATCGGACAGTAAGAGGTAGTGCGATGACGACACTTTCAAACGATCTATTGGCGACATTGAACGGATCTTCCGTGTCCGGGACGGGGACTCGTGCGGCGGGTGCCGCCGATGATTCCCAGACCCGATTTCTCCGGCTGCTTACCACCCAGCTCAAGAATCAGGACCCGCTCAATCCGATGGACAACGCCCAGATGACTTCCCAGCTGGCACAGATCAGCACGGTCAGCGGTATCCAGCAACTCAATGCGACATTGCAAAACCTGATTGATGATTCGGCCTCAAGCCAGGCCATGCAGGCTGCAGCCATGGTCGGTCGCAACGTCCTGGTACCAGGTGGCAGCCTGCAGCTTTCCGCCAGCGGACAGGCCGTGGGGGGTATTGATTTATCCGGTGCGGCCGATAACGCTACGGTCACCATCAAGGATGGCAATGGGCTGGTGGTGCGGACCCTTGCGCTGGGTGCGCTTGGCACGGGTTCCCGGATGTTTGTATGGGACGGAAAGGCGGATAGTGGTGATGCTGCGGTTCCGGGCAACTATAGCTTCAGCGTCGCGGCCACACAGGGTGCCAATAAGATCAATACCACTGCGCTGGCGGTGGGTCAGGTATCCAGCATTACCCGTAGCGGCGCCGGGCTTGCCTTGAATGTGGGAGGCTTGGGTGCGTTCGGCATCAGCGATGTACGGCAAATTCTTTAAAAGTTCGGATTAGACGAGGATCAGATATGTCATTCCAACAAGGTTTGAGCGGTCTCGGCGCAGCATCCACGGCACTGGATGCGATTGGCAACAACGTCGCCAATAGCGGTACGGTAGGTTTCAAGTCTGCCGATCCACGGTTTTCCGATGTTTTTGCAGCATCTCTGCAAGGTGGAGGTACTACCCAGGCGGGGGTCGGTGTGGCGGTGAATTCGCTTTTTCAGCAATTCACTCAGGGTAACGTTTCCACCACCAACAATCCGCTGGATCTCGCCATCAACGGTGCGGGGTTCTTCCGGCTCAGCAGCGGCGGGACGATCAGCTACAGTCGTGCCGGGCAATTTCAGGCCGACAAAAATGGATTCATCGTAAATACCGGGGGGGCGCATCTGACCGGATATGCAGTCGACAGCAACGGCAATGTGGTACCTGGCGCGCCAGTCGATCTGCAGATCAACACGGCCAATATCCCGCCCAAGGCGACAACCCAGAGCCAGTTCCAGTTGAATCTGGACTCCCGCGCCAAGCCGCCAGCAGCCATGTCTCATGGTGCGCTGACGGGCACGCTGACAGGTGGACTGCCGGCGACCACAACGATTACGGCAGGGGTCAACGACACGCTGAGCGTGACCGTGGATGGTGTTCCGGCCAGTGTCACGATTCCGGCCGGAGCCTATTCCCAGGCCCAGATCGCCAATACCCTGCAAGGCCTGATCAACACCGGGCTGGGAACTTCCGGAGCGGTGGTGACGGTTTCTTTGGGTACTTCTCCCAGTAATCTGGTCATCCAGTCGGCCAGTGCCGGGACATCCGGCAGTCAGGGTTCCGGCTCCAGCGTGACCTTCACCGGTGGCGGGGGAAATGCGGTCGGAACACTTTTCCAGGGTGCGGGTGATCCTGCTGTCACACCTGTGGCCGGGGCGGACAATTTCAGTGTCACCAATGCCCTGAGCTATACCGGGTCGACTGCACAGACGGTATTTGACACCCTGGGCAATCCCCACAACCTGACCCTGTATTTTGCCAAGGCCAACTATGCCGGACGCTGGCAGGTGTACACCACGCTTGACGGTGGAGCACCGTCGGCGGCGACGGTACTCAACTTCAACAGTTCCGGGGCGCTGACGACGGCAATGCCGGTGAATCAGACTTTCACGTTGAGCAATGGGGCACAGTCGCCGCTGAACTTCACTCTCGACCTGACCGGTACGACCCAGTACGGCATCAGTTTTGGTACCAATCAACTCACACAGGATGGCTATACTTCCGGACGACTATCAGGTATGTCCGTGTCATCGGACGGCATACTTCAGGGGCGGTATTCGAACGGGAAAACCCGTAACCTGGGGCAGCTCGTGCTGGTGAATTTCAACAATGCCAACGGTCTGCAGTCGCTCGGCAGCAATCTGTGGGCGGAGACTTCCGATTCGGGGCAGCCGATTCCCGGCACGCCTGCCCAGGGCAATCTGGGGGCGATCCAGTCCGCCGCAGTGGAAGAATCGAATGTGGATCTGACGGCCGAACTGGTTCGCATGATCACCCAGCAGCGGGCCTATCAGGCCAATGCCCAGACGATCAAGACCCAGGATCAGGTGTTGCAGACCCTGGTCAATCTGCGCTGATCGTGTGACAGTCGGGTCATGGATCGCCTGATTTATACCGCCATGAGCGGGGCCAGCGGGGTGATCAGCCGCCAGGCGGCGGTGGCGCACAACCTGGCAAATGTGTCTTCAACCGGCTATCGCGCCGAGGAGCATCGCTTGCGTGCGGTTCAGGTGCAGGCAGCAGCGGGAGCGCCCACGTTGCCGACACGTGCTTTTGCGGTCGATGCCAGCACCCACACCGACTATTCCGCAGGCGCCCTGCAGATGACCGGGCGTGCTCTCGATGTGGCCATCAATGGCAAGGGCTGGATCGCTCTCTCCATGCCCGATGGCAGCGAAGCCTATACGCGTGACGGCAGTCTGGAAATAAATGTCAATGGTGTATTGCAGACCCGGGATGGAATTCCTGTCATGGGTGATGGCGGTCCGATCAGCATTCCTCCGGATTCCAAGGTCGAGATCGGAAACTATGGCCAGGTATCCGTGGTTCCCGAGACCGGCGCACAGAACACTGTCAATGCCATCGGCCGTCTGAAGCTGGTTAATCCACCCGACGACAGTCTGGTGCGGGGTGCCGATGGCCGGTTTCGACTGCGCGACGGTGCGCCCGCGCCACAGGATGAAAATGTAAAGGTTTCATCCGGCTATCTGGAGAACAGCAATGTCAATCCGGCGGATCAGATGGTGAGCATGATTTCTCTGGCCCGTCAGTTCGAGATGCAGATGAAACTGCTTACCACCGCCAACGACAACGACAAGGCCGCCACCCAGGTCATTTCCAATCTGTAGGACTGAACCATGATTCGATCACTCTGGATCGCCAAAACCGGCCTCGATGCCCAGCAAACCCAACTGGACGTTATCGCCAACAATCTGGCCAATGTCAGTACCAATGGCTTCAAACGGTCACGGGCGATATTCGAGGATCTGCTCTATCAGACCCTGCGGCAGCCCGGCGCGCAGTCCTCCCAGCAAACCACCATCCCCTCCGGCCTGATGCTGGGCGTGGGGGTGCGCCCGATTTCGACCGAGCATATCTTTACCCAGGGAGCGATGGTACAGACCGGAAACTCCCTGGACATGGCCATCAATGGCCAGGGATTTTTCCAGATACAGATGCCTGACGGTACGCTGGCCTATACGCGTGACGGCGCCTTTCAGCAGGACAGTACGGGGCAGGTTGTCACTTCCAGCGGTTATCCGCTTTCTCCTGCGATCACCATTCCCTCCAATGCCATCTCGCTGACCATCAGCCGGGATGGCATCGTATCAGTGTTGCAATCTGGCGCCTCGGCTCCCACCCAGATTGGCACCATACAGCTGGCCACCTTCATCAATCCGGGTGGCCTGCAAAGCGTTGGTGAAAATCTTTTCGTCGAAACGGTTTCGAGCGGTACGCCGACACCCAATACACCGGGTACCAATGGTGCCGGGCTGCTCAATCAGAATTATGTCGAGGCATCCAACGTCAATGTGGCGGAAGAACTGGTCAACATGATCCAGACCCAACGGGCCTATGAGATGAATTCCAAGGCCATTTCCACATCGGATCAGATGCTGGCCAGGCTGACCCAGTTATGAACGTGGCACTACATGACGGCATGATGCGTATCCTGCGTATCGGTCGTCTTCCTTTTCTGTTCTCCCTGCTGCTCACCGGCTGTGTGGCGACCGTGCCGCCTACCGCGGTACATCAGCCGATGTCCATCCGGCCCGAGGCACGGATGGCTGCCGGCCCTGCCAATGGTTCAATCTACAACACCGGTAATGCCCGGCCCCTGTTCGAGGACAGGCGTTCCCGCTTTGTCGGAGACATCCTCACCATCAATATTGTGGAAAATGTCCAGGCATCGAAAAAGTCGGGTACCAGTGCATCCCGCACCCAGACGGTTTCCGCGGGAGTTCCCGCGATGGATGGAACACCGTTCAAGGGTGTGACCAACCTCAATATTTCTGCCAACGATTCAAACAAGTTCACGGGTGCGGGAGAGAACAGTTCCACTGCCGTATTCACGTCCACCATCACCGTGACAGTGATCGAGGTATTGCCCAACGGCAATCTCCTGGTATCAGGAGAAAAACAGATCGGTCTTAAGGAAGGTGAGGAGTTCGTCCGTTTCTCCGGGGTGGTCAATCCGACCACCATCACGAGCGCCAATACCGTGCAGTCTACCCAGGTGGCCGATGCACGTATCGAGTACAAGGCCAACGGCTTCCTCGATGAAAGCCAGCGCATGGGCTGGCTTTCCCGCTTCTTCCTCAGTGTCTTGCCTTTCTGACGGGAGCCGATGATGAAATCCAGTGGAATCGTGGAACGGACCTGCCTGGTCTTCTTCTGGATTCTGGTGCTGCTGCTGGTCGCCGATGCCGCCCGCGCCGAACGCATCAAGGATCTGGCGACGATTGGCGGAGTGCGCAACAACCAGCTTGTCGGCTATGGGCTGGTGGTCGGTCTGGATGGCAGCGGTGATCAGACGACACAGACCCCGTTCACCGTGCAGAGCATTGTCAACATGCTTTCCAATATGGGCGTTACCCTGCCTGCAGGCACCAGCCTGCAATTGAAGAATGTGGCCGCCGTGATGGTGACGGCCAGCCTGCCACCCTTTGCCCGGACGGGGCAGGCCATCGACGTTACCGTATCGTCCATGGGCAATGCCAAGAGCCTGCGGGGTGGCACCCTGGTACTTACCCCCATGAAGGGCGCGGATGGCCAGGTATATGCCATGGCCCAGGGCAATCTCGTGGTGGCCGGGGCTGGTGCCGCAGGGGCCGGATCGAAGGTGACGATCAATCATCTTTCGGTAGGACGCATTTCCGGCGGCGCGACGGTGGAGCGCGAGGTCGGCACACCCATCGGTCAGGGCGAGTTCGTCTATTTCGATCTCAATACAACCGATTTCGGTACCGCCCAGCGCATGGTCGAGGCCATCAACCGGGTCGCCCCCGGTGCTGCCAGTGCGAATGATCCCCGGCAGATTCGGGTCCGCGCACCGCTCGATATGGACGAGCGCGTGGCCTTCATTGGCAGCATCGAGAATATCGATCTGCAACCGGCCCGGGGGGTTGCCAAGGTGATCATCAATGCCCGTTCGGGGTCGGTGGTCATGAACCAGTCGGTGACCCTGTACAACTGTGCGGTGGCCCACGGCAATCTGTCCGTGTCGGTCAATACCCGTAACGAGGTGAGTCAGCCCAATGCGCTGGCAGGCGGGCAGACGGCGGGAGTGAGCAATTCCCAGATCGAGATCAAGCAGGACAACGGTTCCGTGCTGAATCTTCCGGGCGGGGCGAATCTGGCGGATGTGGTCAAGGCGCTCAATGCAATCGGTGCCAACCCACAGGACCTGGTGGCCATTCTCCAGGCACTGAAAGCGGCGGGTTCCCTGCGCGCGGAACTGGAAATCATCTGATCCCGGCCATCATTCCCCTTACTCCACAGATCGGGTAAGGGGCGCGGCTGGCAAGCTGGCGGACCATGAGCGCATCATCCCTCGATCCGAATGTTTTCGATACCGCCGGCCTGGCCGCCCTGCGCCGACAGGTGAAGGGCAGCGATCCCAAGGCACTGAAACAGGTGGCCCAGCAATTCGAAGCCCTGTTTCTGCAGATGGTGCTCAAATCAATGCGGGACGCCACACCGCAGGAAGGGCTGTTTGACAGTGATCAGACCCGGCTCTATCAATCCCTGCTCGATCAGCAATTGGCCCAGGTGATGGTCCACCGGGGCGGAACGGGGCTGGCTGCGGTGATCGAAAGACAGCTCACCCGTAATACGTCCGATCCTGCCGCTGCTTCTGACGTGTTGTCTGCTCCCCCCCGGGCTGTTGTTACTCCTTCTATCTCAACGCCAGACATGGCTTCCGGTCAGACACGCATCGCCAACGACGATCCGGAAGGATTCGTCGGTCAGATCTGGGCCGCTGCGACCGAGGCTGCCCGGACTACGGGGATCCCTCCCCATTTTCTGGTGGCCCATGCCGCACTGGAAACGGGATGGGGACGCTCCGAACCCCGGGATGCGAACGGCTTCCCCAGTTACAACCTGTTCGGCATCAAGGCGGGTCGTGACTGGTCTGGTCCCACTATTGATGCAGTCACCACGGAATACGTCGATGGCATGCAGCAGCGCGAAACCGCCCGGTTCAAGGCGTATGGCAGCTATGACGAGGCTTTTCGTGACTATGCCCGGCTGTTGCAGTCCCCGCGCTATGCGGGCGTAATTGGCGTACAAGACCCTGCCTCGTTTGCCCGTGGGCTTCAGCGGGCCGGCTATGCCACCGATCCGATGTACGCCGCCAAGCTTGAACGCATCATTTCAGGGAACCGTCTGCGTCAGGCCCTGACGGGTTGATCCGGTCCTCAGCGCTTCCAATCTTGTGCCCGCCGTTATGCTGGCACAAGGGTTGCTGTTCTCTTCCATGAATTCAATTTACGGCAAGATTTGCCGTTATTCCAGAATATTGGGAGTCATCATCTATGGGCAGCGGTCTTCTTGGGATCAGTGTTTCCGGGCTTAATGCCGCCATGGCAGGTCTGCTCACGACCAGCCATAACATCGCCAATGCCTCGACACCCGGATATAACCGCCAGTCCATAGTTCAGGCGACCAATATCCCGATGTTTACCGGCTCCGGCTTTCTGGGGCAGGGCACCAATGTGCAGACGGTGCAGCGGACTTATAACGATCTGCTCACGACGCAGGTGCTGGGTGCCCAGACAGCCACTGCTCAATTACAAACCTATTCCGACCAGATCACCCAGATCAGCAATCTGATGGCTGATCCGAGCGCTGGTCTCAGTCCGGCCATACAGGGATTCTTCAATGCACTGTCCACCGCGGCGGGATCCCCTTCTTCCATCCCAGCCCGCCAGGCACTTCTGTCTTCTGGCCAGGCACTGGCTTCACGCTTCCAGTCCATGGATCAGCAACTCTCGGATATCCGGGATGGAGTCAACAAGCAGATACAGACCGAGGTGGTCACCATCAATTCCTATGTGGACCAGCTGGCCAGCATCAACCAACGCATCGTCCTTGCCCAGGCCGGTGGAGCGGGGCAAGTACCGAATGATCTGCTGGATCAGCGAGATCAGTTGATATCGAATCTGAATCAGGAAATTAGCATCACCTCCCATCAGGAATCGGATGGTAGCTACAGCGTGTTTTTCGGCTCCGGACAACCACTGGTGGTTGGTGCACAGAGTTATCAACTCAGGGCGATTCCCGGTACCGAAGATGCGTCCGAGCTCCAAATCGGATTACAAATGGGCGGTACATCAACCACATCCATACCCGATTCCCTGGTGACCGGAGGCAAGTTGGGTGGACTGCTCAACTTCCGCTCCAACAGTCTGAATTCGACACAGAATGCGATTGGCCGTCTGGCATTTGCGATCACCACAAATTTCAATAATCAGCATGCCCTCGGGCAGGATCTGAACGGCAATCCGGGGGGCAATTTTTTCCAGCCCATCACGCTCAATACCCTGGGTGCAGCAATCAATACCGGCACGGCATCACTTGCCGCGAATGTGAAATCCAGCGACTATAAGGTGGTCTATGGCGCCGGTGGTTACACCATTACCCGCCTGTCCGATGACACCAACCTGGGCACTTTCGCTGGCTTGCCGCAGGTAGTGGACGGGGTGCGGATTTCTGCCACTTCCGGTGTGCCGGCGGTGGGTGACACTTTCTTGATTCGGCCCGATCAGCCGGACGGATCGCGGGTGGTCACCTATGCGACCAATACCGGGAACGTCACGCTGAGTTCTTCGGCCTCCAATTTGCAGTCTTTGGGAGATAGCGATTTTCGTCTGACCATGCCCTCGGCCAATACCCTGGTGCTTGAACGGTTGTCCGATGGGACTGTCTGGACCGGTCAGGGAGTTTCCCAGGCCGCTGCGATGCAGGATCTGATGAACCAGTCCTCCCCTATTGGTTTCACGCTGACACTGAGCGGGACAATGCAGAGCGGAGACAGCTTTCTGATCCGTCCCACCCGTTTCGCTGCCCGTGACATGGGGCTAGCCATCAGTGATCCCGGCTCCATCGCACTGGCCACGCCCCTGCGTACCGCAGCGGGCACCACCAATACCGGTACCGGAGCCATCAGTGCAGGCAGTGTGAACGATACACAGGTGTTGCTGTCGGCTCCCTTTACGGTGAGCTACGATGCGGCCAGCAACAGCCTGGTGGGATTCCCCATTGGCGCAACGGTGCAGGCGGGTCCTCAGACCTATCGGGTTACCAGCGCCACCACGCGAATTCCCTATGCCTCGGGCGTCAATATGAGCCTGAACGGAGTCGGTTTCGTGCTGAACGGCACACCGGCCAATGGTGATACCTTCACCATCAACCCGCCGCCGGCCGCCCCAACTGCGGGGAGCACCGGTTTTTCATCCCTGTTCGGTGTGGCCCCGGTATCGAGTTTTCGTGGTGCATCCCAGGGGAGCGTGGATATCACGACGCTGGGCTTTCCCCTGGTTCTGACGGCAGGAGTCAACGACCAGTTCAATATTTCGATCGATGGCGGCGCGGCATCCACCGTTACCCTTGGTGCAGGGCCCTATGCGACGCCGGCGGCACTGGCCGGCGCGGTCCAGAGCGCGATTGGTGGTGGTGTGGTGGTGACGCTGGACGGCACGAATCGTCTTCAGGTCACATCTTCGACGGTTGGTGGCGCTTCCGCCATTGTGTTGTCGGCAGCAGGTGCCAATAACGGCTACACAAACCTGTTCGGTGTGGCGACTTCCGGTAATCAGGCCCAGTCGACGGGAGCCGCGCTGGGCAGCCCGACCGTGATCACCGCCGGGGTCAATGATGCATTCCGTCTGACACTCAATGGTGGCGGTAGCCAGATCATCACCCTTCCTCCGGGCAGCTACTCCCCGGCAGCGCTGCAGGCACAACTCCAGGCCGCGCTCAATGCGGTTGCTGCGGCTCCCGGCATCACAGCAACCCTGAGCGGCGGCAACCAGCTGGTGCTGATGTCGAATCTGATTGGAAGTGGTTCGTCGGTCGGATTGGCCACGGTCAACCTGGGTGCCGCAACGGTGGGCACCGGTACCGTCACTGCAACGACCAGCCTGCTTCAGGCACCCCTGACACTGACCTACCAGGGGGCGACAGTGGCTCCGCTCCAGCCCAATCGCCTGCAGGGATTTCCGGTGGGTACCGTGGTTACCGTCACACCTCCGGGAGGGGCGCCGGTGGAGTACAAGGTGAGTCATGTCACCGATACCGTGCCCTACACGGCAGGCGCGACCATGGCCTTCAATGGCATCCGCTTCAGCATCAACGGCTCTCCCGCGAATGGTGACACATTCACCTTGGGGCCGAATCCCTCGGGGATTGCCGATAACCGGAATGCTACTTTGCTGGGCAAGCTGCAGACCAATAATGCGCTATCCGGCGCGACTGCCACCTTTCAGGGTACGTATAGTCAGATCGTTGCCACGATCGGCAACCAGTCACGGGCAGTGGATGTCAATTTGTCCGCCCAGCAGAACCTGGTCCAGCAGGGCCAGACTGCAATCCAGTCCGCATCGGGTGTGAATCTGGATGAGGAGGCGGCCAATCTTTTGCGCTATCAGCAGGCGTATCAGGCATCGGCCAAAGTCATCAATATTGCGGGCAAGCTCTTTGACCAGTTGCTTACCCTCGGCAGCTAGATAGTGGCCGGATCAGGAGATTGACGATGCGTATCAGTACCCAAATGATTTTTGATGCAGGGCTGGGTTCGATGCAGAACCAGACCAGTGCGTTGATCCGGACCCAGCAACAGATCTCCAGCGGGAAGCGCATCCTCAATCCCGCCGATGATCCGGTGGCCTCGGCACAGGCCCTGGATGTCACCCAGGCCCAGTCCCTGAATCAGCAGTATCAGAATGCCCAGGGAAATGCCCAGAGCATTCTGGGACTGGCAGACAGCCAGCTCTCGAGCGTCAACGACCTCTATGCCCGCATCAAGGAACTCACGGTTCAGGCCGGCAATGCCAGCCTTTCCGATTCTGACCGGCGCAGCATCGCGATCGAGCTCCGTTCCCGCTATGAAGAGCTGATCGGTCTCGCCAACAGCACCGACGGGACAGGGCAATATCTGTTCTCCGGCTACCAGGGAGCGACCCAGCCTTTTGCCGGCAGTGTCGAGAACGGGGTGGTTTATAACGGTGATTCTGGGCAGCGTACCTTGAGTGTGTCGGCATCGCGCCAGTTGTCCGTGAGTGATTCCGGAAATGCGTTGTTCATGGGAGTTCCGAATGGCAATGGCACCTTCGCCACCGGATTGCGCGGCCTGAAATCGGCCAATGCCAGCCAGGCGACCTTTGAAGGTGCAGCTGTGAGCAACCCACCCACGAGCACAGGAACAGTGGATGTCCGCTTCTGGACCGATACGGCCAATGCCATGGGCGGTGGCGCCAACAAGGTGTATTACGACCTGGTAAATACCGTCACCGGAAATTCCCTCTATACCGGTACGCCTCCCGTCACCGGAACCGGCGGCAGCTTCACGCATCCTTACGTCAGTGGCAGTCCGATCCCCCTGTCATCTCTCTCCCCCCCTGCTGTGGTGGCTTTCGATTACGGGGCCAATGCGGTCATTACCGGGACACCGCAAACCGGTGATCTTTTCACCTTCAGTCGTAATGCCGCAAGCCTGACCCTGGCGTCCAGCACGCTTACTGCAAGCAGCGCCCGGACGGCCATCAGTACCGGTACGGTCACCGATCCGGTCAAGTGGTCCAGCAACACGAACAGCGGAAATCTGGAGGTCCGTTTCTGGGTGGATGGTACGGGCAGTGTGGGGCCACAAGGGCGGACCTATTACGATCTGGTGGATGCCGGTAGCGGTAAATCCCTGTTTACCGGAAATTCCTCAGCCACGGGTGCGGGAGGAAGCTATACCCACGCTTATACGAGCGGCAGCCCGATCAATTTCAACGGTCTGGCCGCAGCCTATAACCCGCCCAGCAATGATTTCGGTGCCAGTGTGATCGTTTCGGGTATTCCCGCCAGTGGAGACAGCTTCACGGTGAAGGCCAGCACCGATCCGGCGGGGAATGGCTATTTCGTCACTGCGGCGAAGGAAATCCAGACTGCCAATACGGGCAGTGCCATCGTCGGCACGGGTACGGTGACCGATTCTGCCAAATGGCGTAATCCGGCCAATAGCGGAGATCTTGAAATTCGCTTCTGGAAAGATCCGCAGAACACGGCAGCGAATGCGCCGGTGTATTACGACATCGTCGACGCCAGAACAGAGAAATCCCTGTTCACCAATTCAGCGTCCACTGCGGGGGGATTAGGCAGCACGTATACCCATGCGTTCACCGCCGGTGATGGCATCAGCTTTTCCGGACTGGCCGCCCCTTATGGCGATCTGGGGATTTCGGTCGCCATTAGTGGCACGCCCGCCAGTGGCGATGCATTCACGGTGCAAAACAGCACCAGCACCAGCATCTTCCAGAATCTGGGGGATCTGATCGGCACGCTCGAGGGCAGGATCGGGCCGCCGGGAGCGGGCAACTCGGAACTGCAGAACAAGCTGGGTTTCGTCCTTACCAATCTGGATCAGGCCCGGGATGCGGTGCTCAAGGTCCGGGCCGATATCGGCACCCGCATGGGGGAGGCCAGCGACCTGACCAATGTATCGCAAAGCCTGAATTTGCAATACTCCAGCACGCTTTCCAATTTGCAGGATGTTGATTACGCCAAAGCGATTACCGATTTCATGCGTCAGCAGACAGGGTTGCAGGCGGCTCAGCAAACCTTCAGCAAGGTCTCGGGGCTTTCCTTGTTCAACTACCTGTGAAAACGTTTCTCCTTTTCGCCGCATTGCCGGTACTTGCCGGTTGCAATGCGTTGCATTGGCCATCGAGCGTATCGGGCAACTTCCCTCGTTCAGGAGCTCTCGTTCCCGATGCCACCGTGCAGGTGAGCCCTACCACTGCGCTGCCCCTGGAAAAAATTGTGTACTGGGGCGGTGTGGCCGCGATTGCTTACTATGTGATTGACCCTTTTCAACCCAACTGGTCGATCGAGGAGGCGAAGTTCCCCGAGGGACGCTATCACCTCAGCCTGCAGATGAAGCGCTATTACGCAGGTGGCGCAGGCGAGGCCCGGCAGGCATTCCAGCGCCGGGCGCAGGAGCTGGCGTTAGCAGCGGGAGCACCGGGGTATGACATTCTCGAATACAGCGAAGGTCTGGATTCGAGTGCCATCGGCTCGCGCCGGGTAGCGGAAGGTGTGATTGCCCTCAAGCCCAGACCCTGACCGGTTGAATTCTCTCCCGTTCGATCCGGCTATTGGCGGGCGGCAGCCCTGACCACGACCCCCAGGGCGGAGAATCCCTTCTCGTAGAGCCCACCCATTGCATCGCCGAAATACGGCAGCAGCAGGGTGAGTACGATGAAGCCCGCGAACAGGGTGAAAGCAAAGCCAATCGAAAAAATATTAAGGGAGGGGGCCACCCGGCTGAGCACTCCCAGGGCCAGATTGGCGATCAGCAGGGCGGTCACGATGGGAAGGGATAGCAGGGTGCCGGCAGAGAACAGCGTACCCGCCCAGGTCAGCATGGCCTGTATTCCTGCAGTAGAGAAATGGGTGGCAACAGGAAGAAGCGTAAAGCTTTCCGCCAGGGCCTTCAGGGTTAGCAGATGTCCGTTCATGGACAGAAAAATAAGCAGTGCGAGCAGCGTCATGAAGCGGGTGATGACCGGAGTTTGTCCACTGCCCAGTGGATCGTAGAAACGGGCAAAGGAAAGTCCCATCTGCATGCCGATCAGTTCGCCGGCAATATCGATGGCGGAGAAGACAATGCGTAGCGTAAGCCCAAGGGCAACACCCGTCACGAGCTCCTGAGCTAAAACCATCAGACCAGCCCAGGATCCCAGTGATACCGCGGGCATTGCTGGCAGGGCTGGTGCCAGCGCCAGCGCAATGACCAGTCCGGTCACGAGCCGGAGCCGGTTCGGCAGACCGGTATTGTTGAAAACCGGGGCCATGGCCAGCAGGCCGACGATGCGGGCCAGCGGGAACATGAACATCGCCAGCCATGTATTCAGCTGGGTCGAGGTGACCTGCAGCATTCCTGCCTCAGCCAATCAGGCCGGGAATTGCCTCGAACAGCTGACGCACGTAGTCGGTCATGATGGTCAGCATCCAGGGGCCCGCCACAAGCAGGACGAGAAAGATCATGACCAGCTTGGGAACGAAGGATAGTGTCGATTCGTTGATCTGGGTGGCGGCCTGAAAGATGCTGATGATCAGACCCGTCACCAGAGCGGCGATGAACAGCGGGGCCGAGATCATGAGCATGACTTCCAGTGCCTGGCGGCCGATAGCGATGACCGTGGTGGGTGTCATGCTCTTTCTCCTAGCCGAAACTGCGCACCAGGGAGCCGACCAGAAGGTTCCATCCGTCCACCAGCACGAACAGCATGAGCTTGAAGGGTAGTGCGACGATGACCGGAGACATCATCATCATCCCCATGGACATGAGAACCGAAGCCACCACCATGTCAATGATGAGAAACGGAATGAAAACGATGAACCCGATCTGGAACGCGGTCTTCAGTTCCGAAGTGACAAATGCGGGTATCAATATGCGCATCGGCACGGTTTCTTTTGATTCCGGTTTGGGGAGTTTCGCAATGTTGTTGAACAGAACCAGATCGGCTTCACGTGTCTGTCGCAGCATGAAGCTCCGGAGCGGGACGGAAGCCCGGTCGAGTGCCTCGGGAAATCCGATTTTATTTTCCGAGAGGGGGATATAGGCTTCGGTGTATATCCTGTCCCCTACCGGTGCCATGATGAAAAAGGTGAGAAACAGCGCAAGCCCCACCAGTACCTGATTCGGAGGCGACGTCTGGGTTCCCAGTGCCTGGCGGAGAAGGGAGAACACGATGATGATGCGGGTGAAACTGGTCATCAGCAGCAGGATCGCCGGGAGAAAGCTGAGGCTGGTCAGCAGCAGCAGAGTCTGGATCGAAAGAGACCACTGGGTACCACCACCTGGTGCCGCCGCGCTGGTGATGGCGGGCAAAACCTGGGCATTGGCCAGAGCGGGAAGCACCAGCAACAGGATCGGCAGAGTCTGTTTACGGAGCATGGCGACGGGAAAGAAATTGCTGGATACGGCCAGCAAAGTCAGCTGTGGGCAATCCGGATTGTTCAGGACGTGTTTCTTTCGGCATCTGATGCAAGGCCGTGATCTGCCCGGGCGTTACACCAATAACCAGCCACAGATTGCCGATTTCCATCACGACGACCTTTTCACGGGGCCCCACCGCAGTACCGGCCACGATTTTAAGCAGGTGATTACCGTTCTCACGGGCAGCTCCCAGCCGCTTCAACAGCCACAGGCTGACAAACAGAAGAATCAGCACCAGGGCAAAACCCGACAGGAGTTGCAACGCACTGCTACCCAGATCCGGGGAGGGTGAAGCCGGGTCGGCCCGGGCGGATAGCGCCGACAGGGTAGCCAGAATGCAAAAACAGCGGAAAGAAACACGCATGGCGAAAATTGCAGACTACAACAGCGCCAGCTTATTTCCCTGGCCTTCAGGCCGGCGCCCCAATCAGGCAGGGAAAGGGGAGGGTGCTCCTGTTATCGACCGAGCTTCTTCACGCGTTCGGCAGGGGTGATGATATCGGTGAGGCGGATACCGAATTTTTCGTTGACCACCACGACTTCTCCTTGGGCGATCAGGGTGCCATTGACCAGCACATCGAGAGGTTCTCCCGCCAATCCATCGAGTTCGACGATGGAGCCGCGGGCCAGCTGGAGCAGATTGCGGATGGGGATCCTTGCGTGTCCGAGTTCCACCGTCATGTTCACCGGGATATCCAGAATCATGTCGAAGTCCCGCATGACGGAACTGCTGCCTTTGTCGCCGGACAGTTCGCTGAATGCCGCAGGCTGGGCTTCCACCAAAGTCTGTTCGTTCATGGTGTCGGCCAAGTTTTCTGTGTATGCCGGTGCTTCTTCGCTCATGCGGGAGTTTCCTGTGATACAGCCTGCTCGTCTTCTTCCTGGAGGATGAATTGTTCGACTTTCAACGCGTATTGCCCGTTGTGCACGCCATAGCGGCATTTTAGGACGGGGATGCCTTCCGCGGTCGCCACGATACGATCGTTCATTTCAAGAGGAACGATATCACCTACCTGCATTGCCAGAATATCTCCCAGGCGGATCGTGCCGGTTCCGAGAGGGGCGTGGAGTTCGATTTCGGCGAGTTGCAACTGCTGTGTCAGCAGAGTGGCCCAGCGTTTATCCGATACGGGCTGTTCGCTGCGCGTGGTATCGCTGAGTACATCACGAATGGGCTCAATCATCGAATAGGGAAGACACAATTGCATTTCCACAGTATTGCCCGAGAGTTCCAGGGTGAACGTCATCGCAACAATGGTCTCCGATGGCGTTACGATCGCAGCAAACTGGGGATTCATTTCCGAACGGAGGTACTCGAATTTGACCGGATACGTCGGCCTCCAGGATTTTTCGTATTCCTCGAAAACGACCTTCAGCAATCCCTGGACGATGCGTTGCTCAGTCGTCGTGAAGTCACGGCCCTCGGCCCGGGTATGGAAGCGTCCATCTCCGCCGAACAGGTTATCGACTACGAGAAACACCAGATTGGGATCAAGCACGATCAATCCGGTTCCCTGGAGCGGTTTGACCTGTATCAGATTCAGACTGGCAGGAACGGACAGGTTGCGGACAAACTCGCTGTATTGCTGGATCCGGACCGGCCCCAGGGAGATTTCCACGTTCCGTTGCATGTAGTTGAACAGTCCGGCGCGGAGGTTGCGTACAAATCGCTCATTGATGAGATCCAGGGAGGCCATCCGTCCACGGACAATGCGCTCCTGACGGCCGAGGTCATAGGATTGGACGCTTTCGGTATTGTTGTCACGAGGTATTTCGTCCGTATCGCTCGCGACCCCCTTGAGCAGGGCATCGACTTCTTCCTGGGAGAGAAAATCCTGGCTCACTCTGGTTATTGGATAATGAAGCTGCTGAAAAGAACCGCAGATACAGGCCCCTTGTGCTTCTTCTTGCCGTTCCCTTTCCCTGGAGTGGGGCCAATGATGTCGTTCACCGTATCCATCATGTCCTGCGCCAGTTGGTCCTTGCCTTCAGCCGTAGCCAGCTGGGAGGGGCGGCGATTTGAAAGTAAGCGCAGGATGCTGTTACGGATCTCAGGCATGAATTGTTTCAGATAGTCGCCATCACTCGCTGCTCCGACCTTCAACTCCACTACTACCTGCACATACTGGCCACTTTGCGGATTGGTGCTGTCTTCAGCCGCCAGATTGGTTGTGAATGTCTCCAGTTTCACATAGACGGGAGGAACCGCATGTTCTGCTTTTGTCTCCTGATGGGTGGCATCACCTTCGTCATCTTCCGCCGGCTTTTTCTTCAGCAGAAAAAAGGCGCCGGCGGCAACGATCACCAATACAACCACCACACCGGCAATGATGAAAATCAGCAGTTTGCCTTTTTTCTTGGGGGGGGCGTCGTCGTCAGCCATGCAATACGCTCCAACTCAGTGTTAGGCCGGCCTCAGGCAAAGGTATCGATCAACCCCCGACCTGCCATTTGCCAGCGTGATATCCCGGAAATGCTTCCTGCCGGCACGGAGACCACATCGTGCCCGGAATTATGCCGAACGAAGCCCGGATTATCGCCGGATTGTGACCCGTTTGAAGCGGATTCTTGTGACAGGCCTGTGCCGACATGGGCCTGCCCAAGATGGATACCTGCACCCGCCAGACTTTCACGCAAACGGGGCAGGGCGGCTTCAAGCGCATCCCGTACCGCGGCATTGGCTGCGACGAAACTGGCAGAGGCCTGATCTCCGTTTATCGACAGGGAAATTTCCACCCGCCCGAACTGTGGGGGAGTAAGGACGAGTTCAGCCCGGCTTTCCTGCTGCCGAACCATCCAGACCACCCGGTCACCAACCTCCTGGTTCCACGCGGGTGTACCCAATGAGGCTCCTGTCTTTAGGCTGGGGATATGGGGGGTATCGCTCGGTCGCACCCCCTGTGCATGGAGCAAAAGGGCCGGAAAGGAGGTGACGGTATCGGGTTGTGAGGCAGCCGGTACATCGGTGGAAGATTTCGCAAGAACCGGTGTCAAGGCAAGCTTTTCAGTATCCTGGGGTTTTGTATCGAAAATTCTCCCCGTGTGATTGGCCGATATGCTTGGGTTCGAGCCATCCTTGAAGGGAGGGGAGCGTAGTGTCGGCGCTGGGGCTGCATCCCCGGCCTGCAAGGCGGGAGTACCTCCCTGCGAAGGAGCATGGGCAACCATGCCCACGGCAAGAATGGCATTCCCGGTATTTTCAGAAGCTTGAGGAAGGGTGATTTCCGAGCTGTCTGGATTCTGTGAACGGGTGGTTCCCTGACGATCAGAATTGCTGCCCACAACGCCGTTCATGCTGCCTGCCAGGAGCGGAATCAGGGTCGCCAGCAGTCCCGCCCCGGTTTCTACGGAGCTTTGCGCGTCGGCGTCCCTGCCGGCAACTTCTGCCGAAGTTTGGGTAGTCGCCGGTACCCCGGCATTCATCTGCTGCCGCAGTACGCTGGCGAATGGTTGCGTACCTTGCCCTCCCTGCCCTCCCTGAAGGGGAGGCGACGGCAGCACCAGGGCGGAATTGGAATTGATCGGTAGTGCGGGAACGATGGGGGATTCAGGCATCACAAACCTTTGGGCGTGATCAGTACCCTGTCCCCCAGCAAAACTTATGCCATCAATCGTCTACTTATCGAATTTGTCGGTGTTCCGGGCCGCATGACCGTCCTGGATTTTCTGCTCCTGGCGCCGCTCTGCTTGCTGGCATTTGGTTTTGTGGTGGTCCGCGAGGGTGTCAAAAGCCCTGACCCGGCTACTGCGATCAAGCCATTCCTGTCGTCCGGTCGAGGTATGGAGGGATGCTTGCTCCATCAACCGGGATGCCTGCGCAATGGCATCGTCCAGTCGCAAAAGAAATGACTGGTAGTTGCGTAATTGTCCATAGTCCAGGCCATCACGGGCCGCTTCTTGGAAACGGGTCCGATACTCTGACCGATATTGGACCAACATTTCCAGTCGCTGTTTTGCCTGCTGTTCTCCCGTTACCAGTTCACCCAGGCGACGGGTTGCCTCGTCGAGATGGTTTTGGGACAAGTCGAGCAGGATCTGCAAGGGAAATACCTGGCTCATGATGAGGGGGTTCGTGCGTGAGGGCAGTTACGAGAATAGCGCTCGCAGAGCCTCCAGGCTAGCCGGATAGGAGGCGCGTTCATCAATGCCCTGCTGCAAAAAAGTTTCCAGATGCGGATAGAGGGTCACTGCCCGGTCCAGTTGGGGATCGGAACCCGCAACATAGGCGCCTACGGCAATCAGATCCCGGGCCCGCTGATAGCGGGA
Source organism: Pseudomonadota bacterium (assembly GCA_018241695.1). Taxonomy (GTDB): domain Bacteria; phylum Pseudomonadota; class Gammaproteobacteria; order Burkholderiales; family Rhodocyclaceae; genus Denitratisoma. Next base: position 83,456 of record JAFEDH010000007.1, read on the forward strand.
ATAGAGTTGTTTGAAGTGGCGGACGTTGTTCAGATGGTCCGTATCGATCAGATTGGTCATCGCACGGGAAATGGATTGCTCGATGTCTATCGCAGGGTAGTGCCCAGCATCTGCCAGATGGCGACTGAGCACGATGTGGCCATCGAGAATCGCCCGTGCCGAGTCTGCGATGGGATCCTGCGGGTCATCACCTTCGGTCAGGACCGTATAGAACGCGGTGATCGAACCACCTCCTTCCGGGCCGTTACCGGCACGCTCCACCAGTTGTGGCAGGCGGGCGAATACCGACGGAGGGTAGCCACGTGTGACCGGAGGTTCGCCAATGGCCAGGGCAATTTCCCGCTGGGCCATGGCAAAGCGTGTCAAGGAATCCATGATCAGCAGTACGTGGCGTCCCTGGCTGCGGAAGTGTTCCGCTATTGCCGTAGCGTACGAAGCTCCCTGAAGACGCATCAGCGGGCTGACGTCGGCAGGTGCGGCGACCACTACCGAGCGGGCCAGTCCCTCCTGCCCCAGGTTCTGCTCGATGAATTCCTTGACTTCTCTACCTCGTTCACCGATCAGGCCGACCACGATTACTTCGGCTTCGGTGTAGCGAGCCATCATGCCTAGCAGTACGCTTTTGCCTACCCCCGAGCCGGCGAACAATCCGAGGCGTTGACCGCGGCCGACGGTGAGCAGACTGTTGAGGGCACGGATTCCCACGTCCATGGTGTGCCGGATAGGTGCCCGTTGCAGGGGGTTTAACGGACGGCTGGCCAGGGGGCGTGATTCATGGGAATCCAGAGGGCCGAGGCTGTCCAGGGGGCGACCGTTGCCATCAACGATCCGCCCCAGCAATCGATTGCCGACAGGAAGGTGCTTTGCTCGATCCTGAACCCGTCGCAAGGGCGGGATACGCTTATCTTCCCGCAGGGGAGAGATGGAATGCGCCATCGGAGTCACCAGAGCGCCAGGGGCCAGGCCATACACATCTTCGGTGGGCATCAGGAACAATCGTTCTCCATGAAATCCAACGACCTCGGCTTCCACACTTCCGATACCCGTGGCTTCGATGTTACAGCCGGAACCGAGGGGGAGATGCAATCCCGAGGCCTCCATCACCAGGCCATTGATACGGGTCAGACGACCTGCAACGAGATAGGGGCTGACATGAGAGACTTGCTCCCGGCAGCGATTGAGGAGTTGATACAGGCGATCAGGATTCACTGGATGGTGTTGATGGAGAAGGCGCAATCCAGGGAATGCTGCTGTCCAGTGCCTGAACTATCCGCTGCCAGCGCTGGCCCAGCGTCGCATCGATATGAGTGCCGCCTGCTTCCACGACTACATCTCCCCGTTCGAGCTGGGGGGCTTCGTGGATGCGATGACCAGCATGAGTGATCTGGTCATCGAGACAGGCGCGAAGCAGGGCAGCATCCTCCGGGTGAAGGAAAATGCCGGCATGCTGCTGCGGTAGTTGTGCCAGGGCCTCCTTGACTACGGTGCGTATTGTTTCGGGGTGCACCGCTATGGACTGCCGGATTACATGTCGGGCAATTTCCAGCGCCAGTGCCACCAATTCGTCACCTACGGTCTCGTTCAGGGCATCAAGGGCCTGGTCCAGACGGGCCGACAGTTCCAGAAACCGTCCCGCGGCTTCCCGTCCCATCGCTTCGGCTTCCTGCTGCCCAGCCTTGAAGCCGTCGGTATTTCCGGCTTCGAGGCCTTCCCGATATCCTGCTGCGTAGGCTTCCTGCCGGATGCGTCCGATTTCTTCGGCAGTGGGCAGTTGAGGAGGCAGTGGTATTTTGGTGAGTGGGGTTTTGGTGGACCTTTCCTCATCCAGTGCCCCGATCTCCCAACGCTCCCATGCGGTTTGCTTCTCACGACTCATGGCATTCCGGGCTCAAACGAACTGGTCATCACCACCACCTCCTCCCAACTGGATCTGACCTTCGTCAGCCAGACGGCGGGCGATCTTGAGAATCTCCTTCTGTTCGGACTCAACTTCGGACAGTCGGACGGGGCCCTTTGATTCGAGATCCTCGCGCAACATTTCGGCGGCCCGCTGGGACATGTTCTTGAAGATTTTTTCGCGCAATTCGGGTGATGCGCCCTTGAGGGCGACAATCAGGGAGTCGGATTGCACTTCTCGCAGCAGGAGCTGGATTCCCCGGTCATCGACATCCAGCAGATTCTCGAAGATGAACATTTCGTCAAGAATCTTCTGTGCAAGTTCCGGATCGTACTCCCGCACATTATCCACAATCGTGGTTTCCGTCTGCTGGCCCACGAAGTTGAGAATCTCCGCCACATGGCGCACACCTCCCATGGCCGATTTCTGGTTTTGGGTAGCGGATCCGGTCAGGATGCGGTTCAGTGCGCCGTTGAGTTCCTGCATGGCAATGGGCTGCACACCATCCAGGATGGCGATGCGCAGCACGACATCATTGCGCAGACGATCATCGAACAGCTTGAGGATGCCTCCCGCCTGATCGTAGTCCAGGTGCGCCAGGATGGTCGCGATGACCTGTGGATGCTCGTTTCGGATCAGATTGGCAACGGTACCGGCCTCCATCCACTTGAGGTTTTCGACGCCAGTCGAATCTCCTCCCTGGAGAATTCGGGATAGGAGACTGGCTGCCTTGTCATCTCCCAGAGCCTTGGTCAGCATGGCTCGGATCACGTCATCATTTACCGCCATGCCGGCATGCCTGGTTGACTCTGAATTGAGCTCGTCCACCACGGCTTCGATCCGTTCGAGCGGTACCTGTTTCAGTGCTGCCATGGCGTGGCTGATTTTCTTTACTTCCTTCGGAGTCAGGTTGCGCAAAACCTCCGCTGCCTCATCCTCGCCGAGAGAAAGCAGCAGGATCGCACTTTTTTCCACGCCCTCATCGGGACTCGTTGCCACCCACCCACTCCTTGATCACATTGGCTACCGCTTGTGGATTTTCCTTTGCCAGCGCGCGTGCATGGCTGATCTTGGCATCGAAAGAAGCAGTTCCATGGGAACCCGTCATGGTGTCAAGTGCCATTTCTTCTTTTGAAGAGTGCCTGGGCAGCTCGGCGAGTTTCCTGAACAGGGGGCGTAACAGCCGGGTCCAGACCAGATAGGCAACGATCAGTGCCGCGATATACCGTCCGGCATCCCGCGCCGTTCCGAGAAGCCAGGGGTCTTGCCAGAAGGGCATCTGTGGCAGTTCGTCCTTGGTGGCTGTAAAGGCGGCATTGGCCACGTTGATCGAGTCGCCACGTGTCTTGTCATAACCGACCGCCTCTTTGATCAGATCATTGAACTGCTGCATTTCGTTCGCTGAAAGCGGTACGGGTTTGGGCTTGCCGGGTTCCTGCTTCTGGTTGATTACAACAGCGACCGAGAGGCGGCGCAGGCTGCCCGGTACTGTTCTGGTGTGCTTGATGGTCTTGTCGACTTCATAGTTTGTGGTGGCGTTCCGGGTGTAGTTCTGCGGGGTGGCTGCCGGAGAAGTGGCCGTGTTGGCCAGGGCACCGGGAGCTCCCGTTCCCGGTGCGGGGGTGACAATGGGTGCCGTGGCCGGCGCCGGTGGCTGGTTGGAAAGTGCGCCCGGCACGCCCATGGCCGGAGGCAGTACGGAGCCGGATTCATTGGTCTGCTGGCTGCGGATGGCAGTATCGGGGCTAGGATTGGGGCGATAGGTTTCCGCCACCTGATCGGATTGTGAAAAATCCACGTCGGCCGCCACCTGCGCCTTGAAGTTGCCTCTGCCCACCACGGGCGTGAGGATGGCCTCGATGCGCTTGATGTAACCAGATTCCAGTTCCCGCACGAACTTGATTTGGGATGAATCAAGCCCCGACTGTTGCCCAGCAGGAGATTGAGAAAGCAGATTGCCATCCTGATCCACCACGCTGACGTTGACCGGATTCAGATCCGGAACGCTGGAGGATACGAGATGCACCACGCCGGCCAGCTGGGTGCCATCCAGGGTCCGCCCCGGTTGCAGATTCAGCAACACGGAGGCGGATGGTTTTTGTTCGTCGCGCAGAAATGCGGACTGTTTGGGAATCGCGAGGTGAACCCTGGCTCCCCGGACGGCTGAAATGGTAGAGATCGTGCGTGCAAGCTCGCCTTCCAGGGCACGCTGGTAGTTCACCTGTTCCTGAAACTGGCTGGCACCGAGTTTCTGATTTTCCATCACCTCGAATCCGACCAGGCCTCCTTTGGGCAGGCCCTGGGCAGCGAGGCGCAGGCGAATTTCGTGTACCTGTGTGGCCGGAATCTGGATGGCACCTCCGCCATCGGTAATCCGATAGGGGATGTTTTGCTGCTGCAAGATCGTGACGATCTGGCCGCCGTCCTGTTCGGAGAGATTGGCGAAAAGGGTGGCGTAATCGGGCTGCCGGGCCCACAGCCAGGTACCTACAACCACCGCCACCGCAACTGCAACGCCAATCATGCCGGCAAGTTTGACGCGAGTCGGTAACTGGTTGAAATCCCTGACCGAGAATGGAAATCGGGTTGTGGATGCTGCGGCGTCAGCCATGGTTTTCGTTTGTGATCCGTATGATTTTGCGGCAATTTTGCCCCGTGCCGATTGTGTGGCCGCGAAGCAAGTCCGGTTCCTGCAATTAGCGGCAGTTCTTGCCGCCTATTTGAAGGGGGTTGGCGTTGTCCCCATAGGGGGAATCTGCCAATATCAGGCACTCATGAAAACGACAGTACAAACCGTGGAGCCGATAACCGCCGAAATCCGCTCCGGCGGGGAAGCGGCGCGCCTGGCCGAGGCATTCCAGCGCTTCAATCAGGTGTCGACCGAGCTTTCGGCAGCTTATGCCCGACTTCAGGTGCAGGTTGTACAACTGACCGAGCGCATGACGTTGTTGCAGGATGCGCTCCCCGCGGGTGTCGTGGTGCTCGACGGTGGCGACCGGATCGTCGAGGTCAATGCTGCTGCCGAAGCGATGCTGGTGTCAGGATTGGTCGGGCGTTCCTGGGCCGAGGTGGAGCCCGCCCTGCTTCAGGCTTCCGAGCTGCAGGGGGAATTTCACTATGGCGCCGGATTCGGGCGACGATTGGTGTTGACCGCGAGCGCCATCGATTCGGGAGGCGGCCGTATTTTATTGCTCCATGATGTGACCGAGAATCACCGGCTCAAGGCTCAGGCCGAGCGACATGAGCGACTGGCGGCCATGGGCGAGTTATCCGCGCAGCTCGCCCATCAGCTGCGTACCCCGCTTTCCGCAGCGTTGTTGTATGCCGGCAACCTTGAAAATCCCGATCTGCCTCAGCCCCAGCGACAGATGATTGTGGTCAAAACGGTGGACCGGTTGAAATACCTGGAGCGGTTGATCCAGGATATGTTGATGTTCGCTCGGGGGGAGGCCCTGGGCCGTGAAACCATCGATGTCAACGATCTGATTCAGGATGTGATCCAGATTATCGAGCCCTTGGCCCGGCGAAATGGTGTCCACCTGGATATACGGGGATCTGCGCAATCCGTGGTTTTGCATGGCAATCGCAAGGCGCTGTCTGGCGCATTGGCCAATCTCGTGGACAATGCGCTCCATGCAGTCGGTTCAGACGGAAAGATCGAGATCAGGACGACCAGCGATTCCCACCATGTGATGTTTCATATCCGGGATAACGGGTGGGGCATGGATGCGACCGTGGCATCGCGTCTTTTCGAGCCGTTTTTCACGACCCGCCCAGAAGGAACCGGGCTGGGGCTTGCCATCGCACGGGGCGTGGCACGTGCGCACGGTGGCAGTATCGATGTGAGCTCAACTCCTGGAGCTGGGACAGAGTTCATTTTCTCGGTGGCCCTCCGGGACCACCCGTTACCGGAAAACCCATGATCGCATCCCGATTGAATCTGCTGGTGGTCGAGGACGATGCCGCTTTGCTTGATGCATTGCTGATTACGCTGGAGACTGCCGGACACCGGGTGACCGGGGCGCCATCCGGTCCTCATGCGCTGCAACTGCTCGAGCGCAATGATTATCAGATGGTGATTTCAGACCTTCGCATGGAACCCATGGATGGCCTCCGGTTGCTGGCAGAAATCCGCGGCCTCAGGCCGGGGTTGCCGGTTTTGCTGATGACCGCTTTTGGCGATGTGGACAAGGCGGTTTTGGCCATGCGTGGTGGCGCATGTGATTTCATGCTCAAACCCTTCGAATCCAGGGATCTGCTTGCCCAGATCGACCGCTATGCGGTAGTTCCCGCAGCCGAGGGTGTGGTGGCCGAAGACCGGCGTACCCGTGACCTTCTGCTGCTCGCCGCGCGCGTGGCCAGAACCGATGCCACGGTGCTCCTGACCGGAGAGTCGGGAACCGGGAAGGAGGTCCTGGCCCGCTATATCCATGATCAGTCCTTGCGCGGTCGCGGTCCCTTTGTCGCGATCAATTGTGCCGCGATCCCTGAAAACCTTCTGGAGGCCACATTTTTCGGTCACGAAAAGGGTGCCTTCACCGGCGCGCAGAGCGCGCAGCCAGGCAAGTTCGAGCAGGCTGACGGCGGCACCCTGCTGCTGGATGAAATATCGGAAATGCCCCTGGCCCTGCAGGCCAAATTGCTGCGGGTATTGCAGGAGCGAGAGGTGGAGCGGGTCGGTGGTCGCAAGCCGGTTGCCGTGGATATTCGGGTACTGGCAACCTCCAACCGCAATATGGCCGAGGAAGTGAGGCAGGGACGGTTCCGCCAGGATCTTTACTATCGGCTCAATGTATTCCCGCTGGAAATACCGCCTTTGCGCGACCGGCAGGCCGACATCGTGGCCCTGGCACGCTACCATCTGCAGCGTCAGACGCAGATGCAGGGGGGTGAAGCGGATCTGGCCCCTGCCACGGCGGCAAGTCTTGCCGCCTATTCCTGGCCTGGCAATGTGCGGGAGCTGGAAAATGTCATCCAGCGGGCGCTGATTCTGGCCAATGGTGGCCCGATCAAGCCTGAGCATTTGCTGCTCGGCCACGCAACCGGTGTGGAAACGACTACTGTATCGTCAAGGGTCACGGATACTTCAATACTCGCTGAACGTTCTGTGCAGGGAAATGATGTAGCACTGCCAGAGCCCATATCTGCCGGTGCTGCGGTGAACATGCGGGATCTCGAGCGTCAGCATATTCTCGATACCCTGATCCAGGTGGGCGGTTCACGCAGACGCGCGGTGGAAATACTCGGCATCTCCGAAAGAACCCTGCGCTACAAGTTGGCTCAATACCGGCAGGAAGGGTATTGGAACGAAGGATGACAGGCACGGGGTTTGCTCCTACAATGGGAACGCTGGATTGAGACAACCACAGCTTTGGCGGAATTATCATGCCCATTGATACCCATAATCTGGAAGCCGTTCTTGCCGACTTGCGTGGCGCCACCTTGGCGGCACAGGGCAAAGCTTCAGGTACGACACCCGAGGCAGGGGATGCCGATTTTTCCCAGATCCTCAAGGGCGCGCTTGAACAGGTCAATCAGGCCCAGCAGAATGCCCACAAGATCACCGAAGATTTTGCTGCGGGAGAGGGCGACATGAACCTGCAGGATGTGATGATCAATCTGCAAAAGGCGAATCTGTCGTTTCAGCAGATGGTGCAGGTGCGTAACAAGCTGGTGACCGCATATCACGATGTTATGAACATGTCCGTTTGATCGCTGCGTTGTCATTCTTGTAAAACCCCGGCATGCCGGGGTTTTGTTTTTATAGCGTCTATACTCGTGGTCATGCCGAACGACACTGAGCCCTGTATCGATCCGGGGACGACTGATACCGAGGCTTCCTACGGCCGTTTTGTACCCCGCCAGTTTTTGCAGTTGCTGGGGCGCCCCAGTATTCTTGATGTCACTCTGGGCGATCACGTGGAGAAGGAGATGACCTTGCTCTTCTCCGATATCCGTGGCTTTACCCTGTTGTCCGAGGCCATCCTTCCGGCAGAGAACTTCCGCTTCATCAATTCCTATCTGTCCACCATGGAGCCGGTGGTGGCACGCCACAATGGCATCATCGACAAGTACATCGGTGACGGCATCATGGCCTTGTTCCCGGGGCGGGCGGATGATGGGGTACGTTCCGGAATCGATATGCTGCGTCGTCTGGTGGCCTATAACCAGGGGCGCTCCCGGGCGGGTTATGTACCGATCCGTATCGGTATCGGAATCAATACCGGTCTGGTAATGCTGGGAACGGTGGGTGGGCACAACCGGATGGAAAGCACGGTCATTGGTGATGCCGTGAATCTGGCCTCCCGCATGGAAGGCCACAGCAAGATCTATGGTGCCCCGCTGATCATCAGCGAGCATACCTATCATTCACTGGAAGACAAATCGGCGTACAGCATCCGTTTTCTGGATCGCATTCGAGTCAAGGGACGTTATCAGTCCCAGTCCATCTACGAAGTGTTCGATGCCGATCCGGAGCCGCTGTGGCTGGCCAAGCAGGAAACCCGCAGCCAGTTTGACCGGGCGCTGGCCCTGTTCCACATGGGATACCCGGATCAGGCGTTACCTTTTCTGAACGAGTGTCTTGAGGCCGCTCCGGATGACAAGCCTGCCCGGTTTTACCGGGATCGTTGCGAAAGTGCCCTGCAACAGGAGGTTGCGCTATCTTCCGATACGATTCAGGACATCCGCTGGCGGGACGAGTATGCGATCAATATCAGCGAGGTCGATTCCCAGCACCGGGAAATGCTGCGCATGTTCGGGGAGCTGGCTGCTGTGGTGGATCAGGGCGAGAGGCGGGTCGATGCGGTACTCCAGCCGCTCACACTTTTTCTGACGGAGCACTTCGCCACCGAGGAAAATCTCATGCGGCGCTATGCCTATCCCTTCGCTGCGGAGCATGGCGCCCAGCATCACCATTTCATGGACAGCTATATGTCATTGTGTGATGAAATCCGCCGGGCGGATCAGGATCGTATCCTTCTGCTTTTCAAGATCCGGCTGACCCTGGTGGATTGGCAGATCAACCACATCACCAAAAGCGACTACCACCTGGGCCATTTTCTGCTGCGGGCCGGTATCAACTGACAGCCCGCAGCGAACAGCTTCCCTGCTAACGAAGGGTGGTTGGCTTGAGCTTGGCGGCAATCACCTGGCCCTTGCGGGCGCGCTGGCCGCGATGGGTATCCAGTGCTTTCCCCTCGATTGCCACCGACGTGATTTTGCCCCCGCGCCCCGTTCCTTCCACGGTCAGACTGTTGCCGTAGTTCACACAGACGGCGACGAGTTCGTCGGATTTTTCCAGGTCGATGATCTTGTTGCCTCTTCCCTTGCTCATTTCGGGGATGTCGGCCAGGGGGAAAATCAGCAGTCGGGCGGCGGTGGAAATGGCGCAGAGCGTTGCGCCCTGCGTTGCTGCCGGAGCGAGAGGCAATTCTCCCTTGTCGAGAGACATGAAGGCCTTGCCTGCCTTGTTGCGACCGACCAGATCGGCTGCCTTGGCGACAAAGCCGTAGCCGCCACTGCTGGCGAAAAGATATTTGCTTTCCGGGTCTGCCGAGAAGGCCTGCACCACCTTGCCACCGTCCTGCAGGTCGATCAGCGTGGTGATCGGCACACCATCGCCACGACCACCGGGCAGATCGGAAACCTTGATGCTGTAGGCGCGGCCATTGCTGTCGATCAGCACCAGGGGCCAGACGGTGCGTGATTCGGCCACCAGGAAAGCGAAATCACCGGCCTTGTAGGTGATGGTATCGGGCACGATGCCGTGGCCCTGACGCGCGCGCACCCAGCCATTGCGGGAAAGGATCACCGTTACCGGTTCGTCGGGCACCGAGATTTCCGTGGGGGCGGTGAAGGCTACGGCTTCAATCAGGGTGCGTCGTTCGTCACCGTATTGCCTGGCGTCGTCGCTGATTTCCTTGAGGATGAGCCGGGTCATTTCCTTGCGGTCATCGAGCAGGGTGCGCAGTTCGCCTTCCTCGATGCGCAGCTCGCCCAGTTCCTGTTCGATCCTGATACCTTCCAGGCGGGCCAGTTGGCGCAGGCGGATTTCGAGAATGTCCTCGGCCTGTATCTCGGTGAGGTGGAACTTCCAGATCAGGTCCAGTTTGGGTTCGTCGGAATTGCGGATGACCTTGATCACCTCGTCGATTCTGAGAAAGACCGTCATGCGGCCTTCGAGGATATGGATGCGCCGCGCTACCTCTGCCAGGCGATGGCGGGTGCGTCGTTCCACCGTGATGAAACGGAAGTCGATCCATTCGTGAATCACCTGCAGCAGGGATTTCTGCTGGGGCCGGCCGTCGCGGCCGATCATGGTGAAGTTGAGCGAGGTGCTCGATTCGAGGCTGGTGTGGGCCAGCAACACGGACATGAATTCGTCTTGCGTCAGGCGTGAGGATCGCGGTTCGAGGACGATGCGCACCGGTGCCTTTTCGTTGGATTCGTCACGCACAGACTCAAGAACACCCAGCACCAGTTGCTTGAGATTCTTCTGTTCCTGGGAGACATCCTTTTTTCCGGCTCTGGGCTGGGGATTGGTCAGAGACTCGATTTCCGACAGCACCTGGGCGGTGGAAACGCCATGGGGCAACTCATTGACGATGACGCGCCATTGGCCACGAGCCAGTTCCTCGACGCGCCAGCGGGCGCGCAGGCGCAGGCTGCCACGGCCGCTGGCGTAGGCATCGCGGATATCCCCGGGTGAGGAAATCAGATGACCGCCACCGGGGAAGTCGGGGCCCGGCAGTACGGCCATGACTTCTTCCAGCGCTGCTTCCGGCTTTTTGATCAGCAGTCGTGCGGCCTCCGCCACTTCACGCAGATTGTGTGCGGGAATTTCCGTCGCCATGCCGACAGCAATCCCCGAGGCGCCATTGAGCAGCACAAAGGGCAGGCGCGCGGGCAGCAGTTGCGGCTCGGTGAAGGCGCCGTCGTAGTTGGGGACGAAATCCACCGTGCCACGATCGATTTCCGACAGCAACAGGGCGGCGATGGGCGTCAGCCGGCATTCGGTGTAACGCATCGCCGCGGCTCCGTCACCATCGCGCGAGCCGAAGTTGCCCTGGCCATCCACTAGCGGGTAGCGCAGGCTGAAGTCTTGCGCTACCCGCACCATGGCATCGTATACGCTGGTATCGCCATGAGGGTGATATTTGCCGATCACATCACCTACCACCCGCGCCGATTTCACATGCTTGGCGGTGGCGGGCAGCCGCATTTCGTTCATGGCGTGGAGGATGCGACGTTGTACCGGCTTGAGTCCATCCTCCACCTGGGGCAGGGCGCGGCTTTTCACCACACTCATGGCGTAGGAGAGATAGGCGCGCTCGGCGTAGCGGTCGAGCGGCAAGGCGCTGCCGTCACCCAGGGGGGCGTCGAAGGGTGGTGCAGGAGGCGCCGGTGGCAGGCCGGCAGTGAACAGGTCGGGGGTGTCGGTACTCATCAGATATCGGCCTCCACGAGGTGGCCGTTGGCTTCCATCCATGCGCGGCGGCCGGCGGCTTCGCCCTTGCCCATGAGGAGGTGGAAAAGTTTCAGGGTGGTGTCACGATCACCGCCTGCATGCAATACAGGCAGAACACGGCGGGTGGCCGGGTCCATGGCGGTTTCGCGTAGCTGCTCGGGGTTCATTTCACCGAGGCCCTTGAAGCGGCCGACTTCGATTCTGTCCGCGGCGATGCCTTCCTTCTCCAGGCGGTCGCGGATGGCATTGAGTTCACCATCGTCCAGCGCGTAGAGCCGGCGGGCAGGGCGTTTCTTGCCCGAAGCGGGTACGTCAATCCGGTAGAGCGGCGGCTGGGCGATATGCACGTGTCCGCCGTCGATCAAGGCCGGGAAGTGGCGGTAGAAGAGGGTCAGCAGCAGGGTCTGGATGTGGGCGCCGTCCACGTCGGCGTCGGACATGATCACCACCTTGCCGTAGCGCAGGTTGGAGAGGTTCGGCGTGTCGTCGGGACCGTGGGGGTCCACACCCAGGGCGACGGAGATGTCGTGGATCTCGGCATTGGCAAAAAGCCGACCCACTTCGATTTCCCAGGAATTGAGTACCTTGCCGCGCAGGGGCAGAATGGCCTGGGTTTCCTTGTTGCGCGCCATCTTGGCCGAGCCGCCGGCAGAATCCCCTTCCACGAGGAAAAGCTCGTTTTCGACGAGGTCGGTCGATTCGCAGTCGGAGAGCTTGCCCGGCAGCACGGCGACACCGGACTGCTTTTTCTTTTCCACTTTCTGCGCATTCTTCTGTCGCGCCAAAGCCTGCTTGATGGCCAGTTCGGCAATGGCACGGCCGGCATCCACATGCAGGTTGAGCCAGATCTCGAAGGGGTCGCGCACCTGGCTGGAGACCAGTTTCACCGCCTCGCGGGAATTGAGCTTTTCCTTCACCTGGCCCTGGAACTGGGGATCGAGCAGGCGGGCGGAGAGGACGAAACCCATGCGGCCACAGGCGTCTTCCTGCTGCAGCTTGACGCCTCGGGGCAGCAGGGCATGATGTTCGACGAAGGCCTTGATGGCGTCGAACACGCCTGCACGCAGGCCGGATTCGTGGGTGCCCCCGGCAACCGTGGGAATCAGGTTGACATAGGACTCGGACGAGACACCCTCGGGGAACCAGCCGATCGCCCATGCGGCACCCTCGCCGGGCGCGAAGTCGCTGTCGTTGGCATCGGCATATTTCTCCGCAGCATAGATGGGGCAGACGGCTTCTTGATCTCCGGCCAGTTCCTTCAGATAGCCGGCGAGTCCTTCGGGGTAACTCCATGCCTTGGTCAGAATGGCACCATCGGTCTGCTCGATATCCAGCGCTACCTTGACACCCGGCAGTAGCACAGCCTTGGAGCGTAGCAAGCGTTCCAGTTCACCGAGTGGTACCTTCGGGGTATCGAAATACTTGCCATCCGGCCAGACGCGGACCCGGGTTCCGGTCTGTTTGCCGCAACTGCCCAAATCCTCCAGCGGGCCGATATTGCTGCCGCCCTGACTGAATTCGATGCCCCAGATTCGGCCTTCGCGCCGGACCTCGACGGCGATACGGGTGGACAGCGCGTTGGTGACGGATACGCCGACTCCATGAAGGCCGCCGGAGAAGGCATAGGCCGAGTTGCCACTTTTCTTGTCAAACTTGCCGCCGGCGTGCAACTGAGTGTAAGCCAGCACCACCACCGGGATTTTTTCTTCAGGATGGAGCCCGACGGGAATCCCGCGGCCGTCGTCGGTGACGGTTACCGAGCCATCCTGGTGCATGAGCACATGGATGTGCCTGGCATGGCCGGCCAGCGCTTCGTCGGCAGCGTTATCGATGACTTCCTGGATGATGTGGGCCGGCGAGTCGGTGCGGGTGTACATGCCCGGGCGTTCGCGCACCGGCTCGAGTCCTTTGAGGACGCGGAAGGAGGATTCGTCGTATTGGCTCATGGGGAACGAAGGTTGGCGCGAGAAAGCCCCGGGTCGAGCCCGGAACACAGGGGTTAAAGTCCGGAACCTCCCCGTTTCCCGGAGTCAGGCCAGGCCGGATTCACGCGCCTTGCGCTCGCGCTCGGTCTTGATGATATAGCGTTGAATCAGCGTGGTCATGGCGGGCGACAGGTTGACGAACTGGCAACCGGAGCGGTGCAGACGGACTCCGCTGCGCAGAGTCAGTTCGAAAACACTGCACACACGCAAGGGTGCGGACACCATGCCGATTTCCGGCAGATCGATGGAGCAATCGGGGAATTCCATGCCCGGCTGCAGCACCATGCCTTCGGGAGGGACGACCATGGCGATTCCTCCGCCACTGATGTCCGCCACATTGACTGCCTGCTCATGGAGGAGGCCATCCTTCAGGGGAATCCTGATCACCGCGACCAGTGGCCGGGTGATCGGCATGGTCAGCCGGTAATACTCACGGCGCTGCAAGCGCAGCACGGCATCTGGCAGTGCGGCACGGAAGGCGGGGCGTCCTTCGTATTCGATTTTTTCCAGGCCGCGCAGAATGAATTGAATCTTGACCTTTTCGAGGCTGGTGACACAGAACAGTTTGTCGGCTTCCACCACGCGGCGGTTGACTTCCATGCTGGCACCATAATCCAGAATAATTGAGGTTTCGTCGACCGCAATCACGGCAGTGAGCAGAAGGTTGTCACCGAAAAAGACCGTCATCTGGCTGAGCTGCGCGATCAGTGCCCGGATCACGAAGAGAATTCCATGCTTCGAGTACAGCATGTACTGATCGTAGTCCGCCGGCTCCAGAAGTGTCTGGGCAGCGGGGAGGGACGGATCCGCACCTGCGGTGGTCGCCGCCGGTATGACGGGTGGTGTGGGGGCTGTGTCGTTCATTGCCGGACAGAAGAAACGTCTGTCAGTCTAGCTGATGTCGCCAGAGGCGGGGGGTACGATTACAAAGGAATATCCAGATTGTCGACACGGTGAAGCCAGGCCAGCAGCTCGGCTATGGCAACATAAAGCTGGGGTGGAATCTGTTGGTCCAGATCAACCTGAAGCAAAAGAGTGACCAGTTCGGGGGATTCGTGTACGAACACGCCGTGTTCCCGTGCCCGGGCGATGATTTCGTCGGCTATCAGGCCGCGTCCCTTGGCGACAACCTTGGGGGCCGAATCCCCGGGCGCATATGCCAGGGCTACCGCAAGGGTGCGCTCGTTGGCCGTTTCGTCAGTCGCCATTGCGAACCTGCAATGACAGAACGGAAATGCCGGCTGCCGCCAGACTGTCAGTCAGTACGGGAATCTGGCTGCGCAGATCCTCTGCAGCCCGGGTATTGGCACCAGCCAGTGCGATCTGGAGGTTGTTGCCGCTTAAACGCAACTGCGCCTCGACTCTTCCCAGGTGGGGCAGAGTGACGGTGAGCCGGCTGGACCAGGCCGGGAGTTCCTCGGCTTCGTACGAGCGTTCCGGTGCATCGCGCTGGATTTCCCATTCCATCGACTGCTGCGGCCATGCCTCGCCATGCCAGATCATCCGTTGTGTGGTGACGCTATCCAGCTGCTGCTGAACCAGGGGACGCAATTCCTCCGGAATCATATGGGGCTGGAGGGAGGTTGAAGGTGGGGTGCTTGTTGCAACAAGCCTGGCCTGGGGTTCCTGCTGCAGCGCCACGGCAGGCAATTTGCCCTGCACCCACTGGGCTTGATGGGATTCGTAGAACAGGCCGCTTTGTGTGACTGCCTGCATCAAATGAGGTGTCAGATCGGCCCCGGCCCGGGGAGGTTCTGTCAGCAGGGGGCGGCCACCATTGAGTGGTGCGGCCTCGGGAGAATCACCGGCAGCAACGAGCAGTTTTCCGATCAACTGGGCGGCCTGACTCAGGCTGGTGTATGGATAGCTGTCGGATTTTCCCGGTATGCCAAGCCGGTTGAGAATATTGGCGCTGACCACCGATTCCGATCGACCGGTGACGAGCATTTCCAGTTCTTCACCCATATTGACCGGATCGCTCAGGCGCAGCAGGAGGGGCTTGTCTCCCATCAGTGCCCGGAAAATATTGTCGGGTAGCGCCTGCTGAATAACGGCGGTGAAAGCATTTCCGGGTTTGAGCTCGGGAGGGGCTGCCAGCTGGGCCATGATGGCCTTGGCTGAGCGATCCATCACCACCAGTTCCAGGGTGTCGCCCGGGTTGGCAGCCTGGGGCAGGGCCAGTGTCACTTCCCTGCCCGCCACCAGGGCGCGATAGGTGCTGGATGGCAGCACTTGCAGGATGCGGGCGGAGAATGCCTGTCCTGGCTGCAAATCAAGCAGATCGGAGGGAAGGCCCTGAATGGGAGAGATGGGTTGAAGCGGGCTGTCGAGCAGACTGCGGGCCTGAATACCCGCTTCGGGTGGAATCAAGACCATGTGGTCACCTCCGTGTTACCGCTGCCTTGATCATGCCCGCGTCCTGTCGGGCGCAAGAGGTTACAGCGGGCTGGCGTAGGCTTTTTCGATACGGCGATGCTGGCGACGCGCGCCGAGAAACTGACGCAGATGTTCCATGCGTGGTTCGGTGTGACGGCGCACTTCGGCATCGTCGTCCAGTATCTTCTGGATCAGGGAACGCTTGAGCTCGATTTCGGCCGATGAGAGAAGATCATTGGCTGCCGGGAGTGCCTCCAGGGAAAATCGCAACATCCGTACCGATTTTTCCAGCTGGACCAACTGATCCCAGTCATTGGCACGAGCAGCATCGGCCATGCGGCCCGAAAGCGCTCCCATGGTGGAGTAGATTTCGATTTGGGATTGCATGTCCGCAATGGTAGGCATCAAGCGGGCTCCCCGGTAGCAGAAAGAGCGGCCGAATCCTTTGCCAACTCTTCCCAGCCGGATCTGATTTCCTTCAGCAATCCCTCAGCCTCGGCTACGGCCTCCGGATTATTGCTGATGTTGGCGGAAACCAGGATTCGGACCATGTAGTCGTACAGGGCCCCCAGGTTGGTGGCAAGCTCCCCGCCTGCCTCGTAATCGAGGCAGGCGTGCAGGCCGTTGCTGATAATCTCGATGGCGTGGGAAATCTCTTGCCCCTTTTGGGGAATATCTCCTGTCGCCATGAAGCTCCTGGCCTTGGCCATGGACAACAACGCGCCATCCAGCAACATCAGGATCAATTCGTGCGGACTGGCGCTGGTGATGCCGGTTTCAAGCCCGACGTTCCGGTAAGCGGCAGAACGATGATGTGTATTCATGGCTGACGGGAAACCGATCAGTTCGATTGTTTGGATGAGGACAGGCTCGGCAGGTTGGCCAGTTGTTGTGTCAGGAATGTACTGGTCGAGTTCATTTGCGCTACGAGAGCGTCAAGTGCGTTGAACTGGTCACGATAACGTTTTTCGATGTCAGCCAGGCGAAGATTGAACGCATCCCGCTGCTTGCCGATATCCTGGATGGAACTTCTGTAGCCATTGGTTCGTGCGGCGATGATGCCCGTGCTGCTGGTCATGTCGGCGAGGGCTGACTGGAACTGGGTGGCGATTCCCACTTTGCCGGCAGTGGTGGCCGAGAAAAAGGCGGCAACATCCTTGGATGGGTCGTTCAGCGCAGTGGAAAGTTTGTTGCTGTCGAGCTTCAGCGTACCGTCCTTCTGCACCGAGATTCCAATATCGGAGAGCGTGCGCAGGCTTCCCGGATTGCCGCCGACTACGGTCGATATCAATGATGACAGGCGGGACTGGATATCCAGAACCGTACTGTCTCCGGTCAGAATGGAGCCTTTCTTGTTGGTGGCATCATAGGCCGTCATGGTCTTGATCTGGCCGACCGCCCCGTTATATGCATTGACGAAGGCACTGGCTGCAGACTGAATCGCACTGGTGTTTCTGGCTACCGCCAGTTGGGCGCTGCTACCCTCCTTGGACAGGGTCAGCGTAACGCCATTGATAACGTCGGTGATCGTGTTGCTCGAACGTGTGATGGCCAGGCCATTGACCGAAAACGAGGCATTGTCCGGGGGGCGAATCTGCGACATGGTCGCCGTATTGGTACCGGTATAACCCAAATCAAGAAGGCTTTGCACGACTCCGGGGGCGGTGGGTGTTCCTCCAGTCCCGGTTTCGGTGGCCGAGATACGGATGTTGCCTGCGGCCCCGGTGGTGTTGGCATTGAACACAAGGCGGTTGGTCGTGCCATCGTTAATGATGCTTGCAGTGACACCGGCATTCGCCCCGTTGATAGCGTTCTGAATGTCGGTCAGCGTGCTGCCATCGGCAATGGTGACGTTGGTCGTCGTTCCTCCCACGCCATTCGTTGAGCCGATCTGGATCGCGAGCGTACCCCCCTTGAATGTATCGGCCATGCTGTAGGCCCGGCCGGTACTGAGCACCTGGGCTTTGGCCAGGGTATTGACCGAAATGTCATATGTCCCCGCAGAGGCCGTGTTGGTGGTGCTCGCGGTATAGACGCTGGTATCGGATACATTTGCGGTCAGTCCGGAGAAAGTCCCCGGGGTGGCCAGCGTCTGTGCTGCCGATTGCAGGGTGGCCAGAGTGCTGGTCAGGGAGCCAAAGGCGGAGATTTTTGCCTGATAGCTGGCTTCGTCCGTGGCCATTTTGGCCAGCGGTGCGCTTTCAGCCTGCATCAACTTGGTCACCAGACCATTGATGTCGAGGCCCGAGCCTATTCCGGGGGAGGTAAGTGCGGCCATATCAGGTCTTCTCTATCGGTTGATACAACGCGTTAACGGCTACTGCCTGGAAAACTATAGCCTATTAGAAGCGCTTGAGCAGCCTGTGTCGGCAATGTGGACGAGAGCAATGCGTTCCCGTAACGCTGTTTGGAGTGTTATGCCGGCTCGAACCCCATTGATCGCGCCCTGGTTGCCAAAGGTGGGCAGTACAAAAACAACGCACCCGGCCAGGAAATCCGGGCCGGGCAGCGGCTAAAACGTACGTCGGGCTGGCTGTGCTGCCTAAGCCTTTTGTGGCAGCAACAGGCTTTGCATCTGCTCGATGGAACGAGCGATTTCGAGGGCTTCTTTCGATGGAATCTGGCGAATCATGGCGCCCGTCTGGGTATCCGTGATTTTGACGATGGTTTCTCCGGTGGAGGAATCCAACGAAAACGCCAGGCTGTTGGGGACATGCACCTCCACCTGTCGCCTCATGCTTTCGACGGCTTCCTGCAACTGCTGCGGGTGCTGGGCGGATTGTGCCGGACCTGCCGGCGCAGCGGACGAGACATTTGAAACGGATGGCGACGGGGCGGCGTATTCGGCGGACGTTACCGCTGCCGCCATGGTGTAGGCCGGTGCTACGCTGCCGATTGTCGTAACTGCCATGACAATTCTCCTCGTACAAACCGCAGAAGGGAGAAATCCCTCCCGCGGCCTAGATCATGATGATGGTGACTTAGCCCTTGAGCAGGGAGAGGACCATGTTTGGCAGCGAATTTGCTTGAGCGAGCATTGCGACACCGGCCTGCTGGAGGATCTGGGCGCGAGTCAGATTGGCGGTTTCCTGGGCGAAATCGGCATCCTGGATGCGGCTGCGTGCGGCCGAGAGGTTTTCGGAACTGACGGCAAGGCTTGATACGGTGGCCTCGAAGCGGTTCTGGTAGGCACCCAGACTGGCGCGCTGGGAGTTCACCTGGGAAAGTGTGGCATCGATGACCGTAATCGCCAGGTTGGCGCCCGCCAGCGAAGCGATGCTGACGTTGGAGAGCTGGGAAAGGCTGGAAGTGAAACTGCCCAGGCCGCCATCGGCGAGACCGGTTCCGGAACCGGTGAGGGTGAAATTCTGGGAAGCACTCAGGCTCAGCGTGCCGCCGGTGGTTTCGTAGGCGTTGCCGGCGAGGGTGCCATCGCTGCCGGTGGCATTGAGCGTGACGGTGGCCGTGGAGGCAGCGACGGTGCGGCCGACGGTGGCCGCGAGACCGGCACGGGTATCGGTCAGGGTGACGGTGGCGGCGCCGGCTGCCGAGAGGGGGGCCAGGGCCGCTGCAGTGAGCGTATTGGCCTTGGCGGCATTGAAGGCATTGACGAGCGATGTGCCCGACGAGGCGGCGGTGGCGGCGCTGATATCGGTCGAAACGGTCACATGGGTCGCATCGACCACCGTGTAGGCATCCGGATTGCCGGCGCCGGCATCGGCATAGGTGAAGGTGACACCATTGATTGTGACCGTGTTGCCCACAGCGGCGGCGGCACCGAAAGCGACGGTGGAGGTACCGATGGTGGCGGCGGCATTGCCAACGTTGAGATCGGATGCCTTGAGGCCGGTGGCGTTGAGCACCTGGGCGACGCCGCTGGCGGTGGCGGTACCGGCCTGGAGCTTGATGTCGCGACCATCGGAGGCTGTGAGCGAGAGCGCACCGGAGGTGGTGCTGTAAGTTGCGGTGACCCCGGTCTGGTTGCTGATCAGGTTAATGGCGGCGGCCGCATTCTGACCCTGGCCGACGGCAGTGGTAGCTGCGGCGATGGGACCGACATTGACGCCGTTGATGGTCAGGCCGCCATTGGCGAGAGATGAATTGGCGGTGGGGCCGCTCCCTGCAACCGACGTGGAAGCTGTGGCATTGACACCGGTCTGGGAAGACTTGGCGTTGATGGCCAGCGCTTTGGCTGCAGCACTGCCAGCGGACCAGCCGGCCTGGGTAGTATCGGCGACCGAGGCGCCAATACTGATGCCGTTGATCGAGATGGTGGAGGATGCGGTCCATGCGTTGGGTGCTGCGCCGTTGGTGACGGTAGTGGGCAGCACGGAGGCGCTGGTACCACCCCAGGCACCCAGGCTGGTGGTGGTGGCACCCGTCAGGGACATGCTGATGGTCTGGTTGGCATTGGCACCGACCTGGAATTGCTGGGCGGAGAAGGAGCCATCGAGAAGGTTGAGACCGTTGAACTGGGTGGTCTGGGCGACGCGCTGGATTTCCGCCAGCAGCTGCTGGGTTTCGGCGTTCAGCGCGCTACGGTCGGAAGCGGAGTTCGTGGAATTCGCCGACTGGACGGAGAGTTCGCGCATCCGCTGGAGGGAGGTGCCGATGGCGGCGAGGGCGCCTTCGGCAGTCTGCGCCAGGGAGATGCCGTCGTTGGCATTGCGGGCAGCCTGGTTGAGGCCACGGATCTGGGCAGTCATCCGGTCGGAAATGGCCAGGCCGGCGGCATCGTCCTTCGCGCTGTTGATGCGCAGACCCGAAGAAAGCCGCTGCAACGCGGTCTGCAGCGACATCTGGGATGTCATCAGATTGCGCTGGGCATTGAGCGATGGGATGTTGGTGTTGACGACCTGTGCCATTTTGCGACTCCTTTTCAGAGGAAAAGCCACGTTGGTTGCCAACAACTGGCCGCCAACCGGGTTTGGGGGCAGCGCATGCTGCCTACAGCCTCTGTAACGGAGCCGGGCCGGAAAACTTTAGCGAATTTTTCGGTTTCCCCTTCCGGCCTGGGGCTTCATCTTGCAGCTTGCCATTGCTCAGGCAAAGGTATCGACCCGATTTCCCAGGTTGGATGGGTTGTTGTATTGCCGGGCAGCTTCCTGGGTTTGCTGCACCTGTTGCTGGGCCTGGCGTCGGGCTTCCGACGTTGTGTGATTCGCCTGGTCCGGTGCGGAAGGGGGTTGCTGGGGGAGACCCTGTGGTGGAGAGGCGGCAAGGGATGATGAAACTTGCATGACAGGATTCCTCGGTCAGGTGGCTGATTCAGCTTAGCGGTTGCCAAGTCTTCCGGCCAGAAAAACATTCTGGCCGGGCAAGAGGTTGGCAGTGATTCAGACGTTGCACAGGTGCCGGGCCGCCCGGTAAGCGAAAGTCATGGCGGGGCCGAGGGTGGAGCCGGGGCCAGGGTAGGTGACCAGCAGGCCGGCGCTGGTATTCCCCACGGCATAGAGGCCGGAAATGGCCTCGCCATTGGTGTTCCGGACCCGGGCATCGGCATCGGTGACCAGGCCGCCGTTGGTGGCGAAATCCCCCAGTTCGATCTTCATGGCATAAAAGGGGGCTTCGACAATCGGCGCCAGGCAGGGGTTGGGGCTGATGCGGGGGTCGCCGTAGTAGCGGTCGTAGAGGGCCTCCCCGCGATTGAATTCCTCATCCTTGCCGGCCTGGGCGTAGCGGTTCATGTCGGCAATGGTTTTTTCCAGGCCCTTGACATCCACATCGATCTGGCGGGCCAGATCGGCGATGGTGTTCGCTTTGGCAATGAACTTGGATTCGAACCACTTCTTCGGCAATATGAAGTCGGGCCGCATCGAGCTTTTGAGCAGGGGACCGGTCAGGTAACTGCGGCGGAAGCGGGCATCAAACACCATGTAGGCCGGTGCGGAGGGATTTTCCGGTGTGTGGCGTGCAAAGGCTTCCAGCATCCAGGACATGTAGTTCTGGGATTCGTTGGCGATCCGGCGGCCATTTTTGTTTACTACGCAGGAGCCGGGATAGGATTTTTCGGTAATGGAAAGCTGGGGCAGCAGATCCGGGGCGCAGATGGTGGTGCACCACCAGGCGCTGTTCATGTTGGACAGGCGGGCACCGATCTTTTCGCCGGCGAGAATGGCGTCTCCGGTATTGCTCCAGGCGGCGGCGCTCCAGGCGGCATTGGTGGGTTTGGGCAGGTATTTCTCACGCATGGCCTGATTTTTCTCGAAACCGCCGGCGGCGAGGATCACACCGCGGGTGGCGCGAATGGCCATGCGCTTGCCGGCTTTTTCGACCACGGCGCCTTCCACCCGGCCGTTTTCATATACCAGGTCCACCAGTCGGGTATTGAGCCACAGGGGCAGGTCGCGATCCATCATCGATGCGCGCAGCCGGGCTATGCCGGCGGCGCCGCAGGTAATGCGGCGAGCCATCCGGGTCTTCAGACGCCAGGGAATGTCGAGCAGGTATTGCAGCACCAGCTTGGCGGCGAGGCTTTTCCAGCCGGGCAGGCCGGCATAGACCTCGTGGGCCTCGGCCTGGGTGATGCCGATCACCCCCTGGATGTACATCTGGTGATTGGTGGGCGTGAGGTTGTCCCATTCCTTGCCCAATTTTTCACCGGAAAAAGGCTCGGGTTCCAGGGAACGATGGCCGCTCTTGGCGCCAGGGGCATCGGAAAAATAGTCCGGATACATGGGCAGGTCCCGGTACTTGACCTGGGTCCGCTCGGTGAGAAAACTGAGCATTTCCGGCGCCGTCTTGAGATAGACGTCGATCAGTGAAGTATCGATCCGTTCATGAGGCAGCACGGCATGAAGATAGGCGCTGGCATCCTGCAGGGAATCCTGTGCGCCGGCAGCCTGTGCATACTGATTGCAGGGAATCCAGATGCCACCGCCCGAATAGGAACTGGTGCCACCGTATTTGTCGGCCTTTTCGATGACTAGGGTATTTTTCGCGCCCATCTCGTAGCAGCACAGCGCAGCCGTCAGGCCACCATTGCCGGAGCCGACGATCAGGACGTCTACGGTCGTATCCCAGTTCATGCTTTCCTGCCTCCTTTGTCATTTCTGAAATGATGGGTTTATCCCTCAAGTATATTCGGCGCCACGTCTGCCCGTGGCGATATGAATGCCCATGATGGTGCCCAAAAGGGCGATACCGGGATAAATACTGATCCAGTACTGGCCGGCCAGCAGATACTGGAAACCGTTGGCCATCAGGAGGCCGAGTGATGGTTCGGTGACCGGTGCACCCAGTCCGAGGAAGGACAGAGTGGCTTCCAGGTTGATGGCGGCGGCAATCTGCAGGGGGAGCAGGGTCAGCAGGGGGGGCAGGCAGTTGGGCAGGATGTGTCGCAGGGAGATGCGCAGGGGATTCAGCCCCAGACCGCGGGCCGCGGTGATGTAGTCCTTGCCCAGTTCCACCAGGGCCGTGGCGCGGGTACTGCGGGCGAAGTAAGCCCATTGCACGGCGATCAGGGCGAGTACGACCTTGCCCAGCCCCGGGCCGAGCAGGGCCAGCAGCACCAGCGCCAGCAGCAGGGCGGGAAAGGAGAGTTGCAGGTCCGCGATGCGCATGATCAGGCCGTCGATGCGCCCACCGACCTGCGCCGCGATGAGGCCCAGCGGTACGCCCAGCAGGGCGCCACCGCCGCTGCCGGCCAGCCCCACGACCAGGCTGATGCGCAGGCCGTAGAGAATGGCGGAGAGCATGTCCCTGCCCTGTTCGTCGCTGCCCAGCAGATAGGTGAGCGTACCGGTACCGGCATGGCTGCCGGGAGGCAGGCGTGCATCGAGCAGGTCGAGGGTGACAAGATCGTAGGGGTTCTGGGGTGCAAGCCAAGGGGCGATGAGGGCTGCGAAGACCAGTGCGGCCAGGGGCAGCCAGGCGATCCGGGGCCATGCAAGGGGCTTGATGCTAGCCATGGCTGTTTCCCAGCCTTACCCTGGGGTCGAGGATCATATAGAGCAGATCCACCCCCAGATTGATGGTGACGAAGAGGGTGGTGGTAACCAGCAGGTAGGCAACGATCACCGGCCGGTCGAGCGTGCCGATGGCGTCGATCAGCAGTTTGCCCATTCCCGGCCAGCCGAAGAGGGTTTCGGTGACGACGGCAAAGGCGATGGTGGAGCCGAATTCCAGACCGAGGACGGTGATGACAGGAATCAGGATATTGGGCAGCACATGCCCCGTCAGCACTTGCCCGGGCGGGAGTCCCCGGGCTTTGGCGTAGCGGGCATATTCCTGGGTCAGGCCGTCGGCGGTGCCGCGAGTGACGAGACGGACCAGCAGCGCGGTATTGAACAGGGCCAGGGTCGATGCGGGCAGGATGAGATGGCGCCAGCCGTCGGGAGTGAATATGGAAAGGGAGATGCCATACAGCACGTGTGTTTCACCGCGGCCACCGGGAGGCAGCCAGCCCAGGGTGACGGCAA
Source organism: Pseudomonadota bacterium (assembly GCA_018241695.1). GTDB lineage: Bacteria > Pseudomonadota > Gammaproteobacteria > Burkholderiales > Rhodocyclaceae > Denitratisoma. The sequence continues at coordinate 107,603 of JAFEDH010000007.1, forward strand.
AAATGAGGATCAGCAGCAATCCGCTCCAGAACGTGGGGAGGGAGAAGCCGAGTAGCGACAGTCCGTCGATGATCTGGCGTATCGGACCCTGGCGGGTGCCAGCCCACAGGCCGAGCGGGAGGCCGGCCAATATTGCGACAAACAGGGCGGTTCCCGCCAGTTCCAGGGTGGCGGGCAGGCGCTCCATAATCAGAGATAACGCAGGCGTGCCATAGACGAAGGAATTGCCCAGGTCTCCTCGCAGGGCATGGCCCAGATAGGCCACGAATTGCCGGGGCAGGGACTGGTCGAGCCCCAGGGCGTGGATGGCGCGTGCCCGGTCGGCGGCGTCGGCCTGCGGGTCGACCAGCAGGTCCACGGGATTGCCGATGGCATAGACTGCGATGAACACCAGAAGGGCCATGGCGAGCAGGACAAAGAGGCCGTGTCCCAGGCGCCGTAGCAGAAAGGTCGTCATGAGGGTTGCCGCATCGGCCTATTCCGGCCTCACCTGCCAGGCAAAAGTGAATTCATCGATCCGCGGCGGGTAGCGCAAGTTGCGGCGCATGGCCCAGGTGGCGATTTCGTGGTGCAGGGGAATCATGGCCAGGTCCTCCAGCGCTGCGGTATCGGCGGCCTGGGCCAGGCGGCGGCGCCGTGACGGATCAGTGGTGGCCAGCGCATCGCGGATCAGGCCATCTACCCGCGGGTTGCTGTAACGTCCCCAGTTCCAGCTACCCCATCCAATGGCCGGATCCGGCGTTCCCACCAGGGTTTTGGCGGCGACGTCACCGGCCAGGGAGCCCCAGCCCAGCAGGCCGATACTGAAATCGGCGTTGCGCAGGCGGCCGAAGTACACGGACAGGGGCAGGGTTTCCACCCGGGTCTTGATGCCGATGCGGGAAAAGAACTGGGCGATGGTTTGGAGAATCTGGTCATCATTGATGTAACGGTTGTTCGGCCCGTGCAGGGTGAGGCCAAACCCGTTGGGCCAGCCGGCTTCGGCCAGCAGGCGGCGGGCCCCCTCCGGATCGTAGGCTTCCGGCCTGAGGTTGTCGTTGTGGCCGAGGATGCCCGGCGCGACGAGATTGGCCGCCGGTATGCCGAGTCCTTCCAGTGTGCGCTCGGTCAGGGCCTGGCGCTGGATGGCCTTGGAAAGGGCACGCCGCACGCGCAGGTCCTTGAGCGGATTGCGCCCCAGGGGTTTCCCGTTGTTGTCGGTAATGTCCGGAGAAGCATCACGGGCGTGATCGAGCTGGAGAAACAGGGTGCGCCAGGAGGGGCGCTGCTCCAGACGGAAGCGGGCATCCTTGCGTAAGCGCGGCAGATCAGCGGGTGGAGCGCCTTCGATCAGGTCCACCTGGCCGGAGAGCAGGGCGGCCAGGCGGGCCGGTTCGGCGGTGAGGATACGAAAGGTAACCTTGTCCCAGACGGGCCTGGGGCCCCAGTAATACTCGTTGCGTACGGCTTCGATACGTTCGCCCCGCTGGAATTTGACAAAGCGGAAGGGGCCGGTACCGATCAGGGCGCGTCCCGTGTTGAAGTCTTCCGTCGTCTTTCCCTGGGCGGCTTTTTTCGAAACGATGAATATCGAAGAGAGATCCAGCAGCAGCGGGCCATAGGGCTGGGCCGTGGTCAGGCGCAGAGTATGGGCATCCATGATCTGCCTGCTCACGATCTGCTTGACATAGGGGGTGAAAGGGCCGGGACTGTTGAGTATGGTCGCGGGACGTTCGAGGGAAAACACCACGTCGTCGGCGGTCAGGGGGCTGCCGTCCTGGAATTTCACATCTTTGCGCAGCTTGAATTCCCACACCGTGGGGCTGAGGGTTCTCCAGGATTCGGCCAGCGCCGGTATCAGCTTGCCGTCGGCATCGGTGGTGACCAGCGTGTCAAAAAAGTGACTGGACATGGCCACGTTGGAGGCCACGTTGAGGAAATGGGGATCCAGGGATGAGACGTCGGCGGCCAGGCCGATGACCAGAGTCGCGGCCCGGACCTGCCCGGCATGCAGGACAGACAGAAGAACGAATGAGAGTACGGCAAGCGTGTTGAACGCGGTGCGCAGAAATTTGGCGGGCATCATGGCCATGATGTTAGCTGCTCCGGCGCGGGATGCAGTCCGTAAAGCGGAACAGCCCCGCTGCTGCGAGGCTGTTCTGTCTTTCGCGACCAGGGATGATGCTGTCAGGCGCGACCGAGGATCATGGAGCTGCGGCTGGCGGATACGAGCACATGTCGCGCGTCCTTGACCTGATTCGCGGCGGTACCGCGAATCTGACGCACGCCTTCGAGGATGTTGTTCACGCCATGAATGTACGCTTCACCGATCAGGCCACCGTGAGTGTTCACGGGAATCGATCCGTTCAGCGCGATGTGGCCGTCCTTGATGAAATCCTTGGCTTCGCCGGGTCCGCAAAATCCATGGGCTTCCAGCGCCATCAGGATGATGGGGGTGAAGTTCTCGTAGATCAGGGCGACATCGATATCGTCCTTGGTGATTCCGGCGCTGGCGAACATCTGCCGGGCGGTACTCTGTGCTTCGCGGTACTGCACCTTGGCACCACGGTAATAGTCCCACATGATGTTGCCACCGATCTGATGGGACTGGGTGGCGGCAGCGACCCTGACCGGGGGCTGCTTCAGGTCGCGGGCACGGTCCAGCGAGGTGACGACGATGGCGACGCCACCATCGGATTCCTGGCAGCAATCCAGCAGCCGCAGCACCGGTTCGACGATCCAGCGGGAATTCTGGTGGTCTTCGAGTGTGATGGGTTTCTGGTAGAACCAGGCGCGGGGATTGGTGGCGGCATTGGCGCGGGCAACCACGCTGTAGCGTCCCAGATCTTCGCTGGTGACACCGTAACGGTGCATGTAGTGGGCGTACCAGAGGGCGTAGATCTTGGCGGGAGTATCGAGCCCGAAGGTGACGTGAAAATCGGGGCCGGAGCCAAAGCCGCCGTAGCCGCTCTGATCCACCATGGGCTGGCCGAAGCGTTTGCCGGACCGTTCGTTGAAGGCGCGGTAGATCAACACCGCCTTGGCGGCTCCCGAGGCAACGGCGGTGGCGGCCAGATGTACCGTTGCGCTGGCTGCGGCACCGCCAAAGGGGCCGCGGGCGACATAGCGCAATTCGGGAATGCCCAGACAGCGCTGCAGGGCCAGTTCATCGTTTGTGTCCAGGGTGAAGGTCACCATGCCTTCGATGTCGGAGGGCTTGAGTCCGGCGTCGTCGATGGCGGCCTTGGCGGCTTCGGCGGCCAGTTGCAGCTCGCTGCGGCCGGAGAATTTGGAAAACTCGGTTTGGCCGATGCCGACGATGGCGGTCTTGTCGAGAATGTTTTGCATGATCAGACACTCCCTTTCTGGACCGGACGGAACTGGTGAAGCTTGAGTCCGTTGAAGTCCTGATAGAACACTTCGACTTCCAGTCCTTCGTATACGTCCTTGGGGTCGATGCCCTGGAGATTGGAAATCAGCGAGACGCCTTCCTCCAGGTCGACCAGCACCACGGTACGTGGTGGCGGGGCGTCGCGACGGGTAGGATGGGCCGATACGATCCAGGTGACGACCTTGCCCCGGCCGCTCGCGGCATGAGGCGCCCAGTGCAGGGACTGGCAGCTGGGGCACATGGGGCCCGGGGGTTGGCGCAGCGTGCCGCAATCACTGCATTTCTGGAATAGCAGCCGGTCTTCCTTGATGCCTTCCCAGAAGAAGTCTTCGTCCTTCATGGTGATGTCTCTCCTCTATGCTGTCCGAATCTTTGGGGGAATCTGCAAACTAATTGCCGGGTCAATCATCGCACAGAAATACGCGGTGTGGACATCCGGATCAGGCTATTGATTGAATGTAAGGTATTGCTCTGGTTAGTCTTTTTAGACTAGCCACCTTGCTGGATGGCACCTAAGGTGCTGATCTGGATAGCTTCTTGGATTAGTTCTTTGGGGCATGCCCACGAAAGGCACACGGCCTGACGGAAAGGATCCGTCAGGCCGTGTGCTGGTTAAAGACGATCAGGCGGCTTTGGCCAGAGCGGGGCGGATCTTGCCGTTACGCAGCAGCGCCCCGGAGTGGGTATGGGTAGGTTTGTCGTCCTCGACCGTGACTTGTCCATTCACCAGTACATACCGGTAGCCGGTTCCCTTGTTGGTGGCGCGGTATTCATCGCCGGGCAGGTCGCGGACGAATTCCGGGAAGGTGTAATCAAGCTTCTCGTAGTCGTAGATGATGATGTCCGCCGCAGCGCCTTCGCGCAGGATGCCCCGGTCCTGGAATCCGGCACAAAAGGCGGGCAGGGCGCTCAGCCGCCAGTGCGCTTCCTCAAGGCTGATGAGCTTTTCCCGGCGGACGTATTCGGCGATCATTTCCGTGCCATAGCTGCCGCAGGTCAGATATTTCAGGTGGGCACCACCGTCGGAGAGGCCCGGAATGATGTTGTGGTTGTCGAGCAGTTCCTTGACGCCTTCCAGCGTGGTGTCGAACTGCCGGGTTTCAAAAATGGTATCGAATCCATCTTGCTGGATCAGATCGCATACGGTATCCACGACGTGTTTGCCGCTGCTCTGGGCAATTTCACCAAGGGTCTTGCCCTCCAGCGATTTGAGAGCCGGGTTCTTGGCCTTGTGCACCCGGGTATCGGGAATCGCATCGATGAACTGGTATTTGAGCGGAGCCTTCTTGAGTTCCTCGCGCACGGCCGCACTGGCGGCGTTGCTGTGACGTGTGGCGAGTTCCACATCGGGGCCGAAGTATTTATTCCAGGTAGATCCCCACAGATCCCAGTAATCGAAGGTGAAGATCAGCGGGGGATCCTGGGTAATCCCCTGTCCATAGATTTGCAGGCCGCGCTGATGGCAGCTGTCGAGCCAGTTCAGCAGATGGCGCCGGATCATTTTTCCGCTTTCATCCCCGGCCGGGACAATGGCCTGGAACATGATCGGTGCCTTGCTCATGGCCGCCAGCTTTTCCCATTCGTCAGGATTTTGCAGTCCCATGGAGAGTGCGATGAACCCTTCGCCCCGATCTCCCAGGATCTTGGCGAGCAGGGCGCGGGTTTCCGGCCACATCACGTCGGTGGGCATCGGGGATCCGTCGAAATCGGTTTGTGCCGCTCCTCCCATGGTGGGTTCTTCCGGCTTTCCGGATTGTCCCAGACATTGTGCGGACCAGCCGCAGGCGCCCGCATCCATGGCTTCGTTGAGAAGCGCGGCAATTTTGGCATGCTCGGCTTCAGTCGGCTTGCGGCCTGCCTTGGCATCGGTAAATCCCATGGCCTCGATCAGTAGCGGATTGACCGGAACGTAGGGCAGGATATTGAGCGCCTTGGGCAGGGCATCGAGGCTGTCGAGATATTCCGGATAGGAGGTCCAGTTCCAGGGGATGGCTTTCTGCATGGTGACCAGGGGAATCGCCTCGACCTTGGTCATGGACTGCATGGCACGCTGTCGGTATTCCTCCTTCATCGGCGCGAAACCGAAGCCGCAGTTGCCGATGACCACCGAGGTCACACCGTGGAAACCCGAGGTGGACAGATAGGGGTCCCAGTACACCTGGGCATCGTAATGCGTGTGCAGATCGATGAACCCAGGCGCTACCACCAGACCCGTGGCGTCGATTTCACGCTTGGCGCGGATATTTTTTGCTACGCCAATACGGGCAATCCTGCCGTCCTTGATGCAGATGTCGCCGATGTGGCGGGGGTTGCGGGCACCATCGACAATCATGCCGTTGCGGATTACAACATCGTACTCTGGGGTGGCCATGGGGTTTCTCCTCGAAATCGCTTGTGGAATGGGAAATGTGGCAAAGCGGAGCGAAGCTTATAGTGCGCGCTCGTAGAGGTGTCTGATACACCCGTTTGGGTAGTAGGTGTTGAGGGGGCATGAATGGGACTGATCGATGAGTTGCGTGCACTGACCGATTCCGGTGGTGTGCTTGATGGAATAGAGTTGTCGCAGCGTTTGGCCGGCATATGGCGACAGGATCATTTGCAGGCGTGTGCGCTGGTCAGGCCGCGCTCAACCACCGAGGTTGCTGCCGTTCTGGCGTATTGCCATGAACGGAGTCTTTCGGTGGTGCCGCAGGGGGGGCTCACCGGCCTTGTGCATGGCGCGGATGCGGCACCAGACCAGATCATCCTTTCCCTTGAGCGGATGACGGGAATCGAGGTGGTGGATCCGGTTCAGCGGATCGCGCAAGTCCAGGCAGGAGTGACCCTTCAGGCCCTGCAGGAGGCTGCGGAAGCCCATGGCCTGGCTTTCCCGCTTGACCTGGGTGCTCGTGGCACGGCGACACTGGGTGGAACTGCCGCCACCAATGCTGGTGGTAACCGGGTGATCCGTTACGGCATGATGCGTGACATGGTGCTGGGGATCGAGGCGGTGCTGGCGGATGGTGCCGTGCTGTCCTCACTGAATGTGCTGATCAAGAACAATGCGGGGTATGACCTCAAACAACTGTTTCTTGGAACGGAAGGAACCTTGGGCATCATCACGCGCCTGGTGCTGCGTCTTCGGGAAAGGCCACAGAGCACCCAGATGGCGCTGGTGGGTTTGCGTGATTTTTCCGCCGTTGCCCGCCTGCTCAAGCACATGGATCGCAGCCTGGGCGGCGCGTTGTCGGCGTTCGAAGTGCTCTGGCAGTCGTTTTACCGGGGTGTTACCACCATACCGGCCACCGGTCGGGCACCGATCAGCCAGGACTTTCCTTTTTATGTGCTGGTGGAAAGCCAGGGAGGAGATCCGGTCCGGGATCGCCAGAGCTTCGAGGCGGCGCTGGAGGCGGCATTCACGGAGGAGCTGATCGGAGATGCCGCCGTGGCAAGTTCGGAGACCGATTGTCGGCGGCTCTGGGGATTGCGTGATGATGTAGGGCAACTGACCCGTGGCCTGGAACCGGTGATTTTCGATATTTCCCTGCCGCTGGCGGCCATGGAGCCTTATTCGATGGAGTTGCAGAAAACTATCCCCGGCGTGGCGGACGGGGCACCGCTCTATCTGTTCGGGCATCTGGGGGATGGCAATTTGCATGTGCTCGTCCCCGTTCCCCGGGATCGACACGACGCGCTGCGCCCGGCCATCGAGGCTGCCGTGTATCAACCGCTGGCGCGCTGGGCAGGCTCGGTCTCGGCGGAGCATGGCATCGGCCTGGAGAAAAAATCCTGGCTGGGGATCAGCCGTCGTCCGGAGGAGGTTGCGCTGATGCGCACCCTCAAGTCAGCCCTTGATCCGAAGGGGATACTCAATCCAGGGAAAGTCTTCTGACTGCGTATATTCCGGGTCAGGCAGATGCTTGATTGAAGGTGCCCTGCTGCTCCTGATAGAGCGTGTCGAGATATTCCCAGACTTCGGCGATGCGGCCATTGGCGATACGGAAACGAAAGAAGTAACGGTTCTCATAGGGTCTGCCGTCTGCCAGCCGGGCTTTCAGCGTAAATGGAACGGCGACATTCTCGGCATCGGCGATCATGGTATCGATCAGGATATCCAGACTGCCGGGCGCATAGATTGCAACGCCCGATCCCAGCACTTCCATGATTCCTTCGATCCCGATCTTGGGATTGGGCCTGATCATGGGATTGCTGGGTGGCACATGCCAGCGGGCATCTTTGTTGAAACAGTCGGCGAGGGCGAGGTCTGGCCGCTGCCCGCGCAGGATGTCGAAATAGCACTGAATAAGATTTCGGTTCGCGGTGGCGGGATCGGACATGGCGGCATTCTCCTGATGGATTCCCTGGATGAGGGTCGCCCATGTTAGCCGGCGGTCGAGCGTGGGGGGGGGAACGGATCAGCCGGGTTGAAAAAGCCACCCCGCAGGGTGGCGATGGTGTCCCCGAGAGGTGCCGGGAAAATCGGCTTTCAATGAAACTGCTCTTCCTCTGTGGAGCCGGTGAGCGCCGTAACCGAGGAAGTACCCCCCTGGATCACGGTGGTGACATCGTCGAAATACCCGGTGCCGACCTCCTGTTGATGGGAGACGAAGGTGTAGCCGCGATCGCGGGCGGAGAATTCGGGTTCCTGCACCTTCTCGACATAGGCCGACATGCCGCGTCGGGCGTAATCCTGGGCCAGATCGAACATGTTGAACCACATGGAATGAATGCCGGCCAGGGTGATGAACTGGTATTTGTAACCCATGGCGCCCAGTTCGCGCTGGAACCGGGCGATGGTGGCATCGTCCAGATTCTTTTTCCAGTTGAAGGAAGGCGAACAGTTGTAGGCCAGCAACTTGCCGGGGAACCGGGCACGTATCGCTTCCGCGAATTTGCGGGCGAATTCCAGATCGGGTGTGCCCGTTTCACACCACACCATGTCGGCATAAGGTGCGTAGGCCAGGCCACGACTGATGGCCTGCTCCAGCCCCTTGTAGGTTTTGTAGAAACCTTCTGCGGTGCGTTCGCCGGTGATGAAGGGTTTGTCGTTTTCATCGACGTCGCTGGTGAGCAGATCGGCCGCTTCCGCATCGGTGCGAGCCAGGATGATGGTGGGCACACCCATTACATCCGCAGCGAGCCGGGCAGCAACCAGCTTTTGTATGGCTTCCTGGGTGGGTACGAGAACCTTGCCTCCCATATGGCCGCACTTTTTTACCGAAGCCAGCTGGTCCTCGAAGTGCACACCACCCGCCCCGGCCCGGATCATGGCTTTCATCAGTTCATAGGCATTGAGCACGCCGCCAAAACCGGCTTCCGCATCGGCAACAATGGGGGCAAAGTAATCGATATAACCGGCAGCATCCCGGTCGATACCCTTGGCCCACTGGATCTCGTCCGCGCGTGTGAAGGTGTTGTTGATGCGTTCCACCACGGTAGGTACGGAGTCCACCGGATACAGGGACTGATCGGGATACATGGCCATGTAGGCGTTGTTGTCGGCGGCCACCTGCCAGCCGGAGAGGTAGATGGCCTTGATGCCGGCTTTTACCTGTTGCATGGCCTGGCCTCCGGTCAATGCGCCCAGGCAATTCACATACGGTTCGTTGTTCACCAGCCTCCAGAGCTTCTCCGCACCGTGACGGGCCAGGGTGTGCTCGATGTGCAGGCTACCGCGCAGGCGAACCACGTCAGCGGCACTGTAGGGACGCTTGAGGCCATGCCAGCGGGGATTTTCGGCCCAGTCCTTTTCCAGTTGGGCGATGGCTTGTGCGCGTGTACTCATGATTGATTCCTTTGCAAGGTGGGAGCGGACATGTCTTCGGTGCATCAGTGCTTGTTGTAGTTAAATATCTGATGTCTTATATAAGACATGTGAAAACAATTTATCATAATAAAATCAATTGGTTATTTATATTTTTTCATAATATAGGGTTTGTTCCGCAATACGAAAA
>JAFEDH010000008.1 GCA_018241695.1 Pseudomonadota bacterium
ATCCCCAAATCCGGCTTTTGATCATGCTAACGTAATCTAATTACTTGACGTGGAAAGGGTTTTTTTGTTTTCAGGAAGGCTGGAAGCGTGGCCAGCGCCTGTTGTGCGGAAGCTGCACTGGGAAAATCTCCGTAGATCACACCATAGCGCAAGTGGCCGCTCAGGTCCGAGCGGTAGAGCCGTACCTGCTGCATATCAACGCCGTTGCGCTTGAGGTTGCGCAAAAAATACTCGACATCATTTGACCGGCTGGCCTCGGCCGTCATCAGTTGCAGGAACCAGTGTTCGTCACTGCTCTTCGCCAGCCACTCTTTCCCGGTGGCAAGATGCTGCTCGAGTAACGAGGCTGCCGGATCTGGTTTTGCGGCCGGGATAACGGGTGTGGCAGATGGGGGTGCCGGCTCGGAGGGAGGAGGCGCCGGCATGGGGGACATGCCAGGTTTGACCGTCGCCACTGATGCTGCGGGTGCGGGAGGAGGAGATGGCGGCGCCATGTTCGTAGCGGGTGGACTGGTGCTTGCGGGCAGCAGGGAGTGGGTGGCGATCCAGAGGGCCACCGCGAGTGCGGCCGTGATGCTCAAGGCCGTGGCGATGCGTGAAGTGGCGTGGCGGGATGCGCGTGTGGTGTTGCTGAATTCGCTGTCGCGGATGGCGGCGCGGACTTCACGGGCCGTGATCTGATGGCTGCCGGCGGAAAATGCCGACAGGAGGGATTTGTCGGCGAGGATATTGATGCGCCGGGTCAGCCCCTGGGAGGCTTCGGCAATCAGCCGGGTAGCTGCAGGGCTGAAGACATTGGGGCCTTTGTAACCGGCGGCCCGCATGCGGAACTCGAGATAGGCGGCGATGTCGTCCCGGACCAGGGGCTCGAGATGGAAATTATGGGTGATGCGCTCCTTCAATTGGCGCATGTCGCTGCGGGCGAGAATTTCGTTCAGCTCGGGCTGACCGAAGAGCACCAGTTGCAGGAGTTTGTGCCGGTTCGATTCAAGGTTGGAGAGCAGGCGGATTTCTTCCAGCGATTCGGCCGGCATCGCGTGGGCTTCGTCGATCAGCACGGCAACTCGCTGACCACTGGCATAACGTTCGATCAGATGGGCCTGAAGCAGGCGCAGGACCGTGCTGGCACGGGTGTTTGCGGGGAGCGGAATGGCCAGTTCGTCGGCGATGGCATAGAGGATGTCGTCCCGTGACAGGGAGGGATTGGAGAGATAGACGATGCCGATCTGGGGTGGCAGCCTTTCCGCCAGCACCCGGCAGAGCATGGTCTTGCCGCTGCCGACCTCGCCACTGACCTTGGTAATTCCTTCATCATGGACGATGGCGTAGATCAATGCTTCCAGCGTCGCGCCACGATTGGCACCGGGGAAAAAGAAATCGGTGTGGGGGGTGATGCGAAAGGGCGGTTCCGTCAGTCCGAAGTGATCCAGATACATAGTCATGATCCGCGGCTCCGGGAGAGGGATTCGAGGCGGTTGTAGAGGGTGGTGCGATTGAGGCCCAGCAGCCTGGCGGTCTGGCTCATGTTGCCCTGTGTCAGGTGCTGGGCCGCCTCGATGTAGGCGCGCTCCCAGTCACGCAGTGTGCGGTCGAGATTGAAGTCCGCAGACGATTCGATTCCCTGCCGTGCAATCGCCGCCATGTCGGAATATCCGGTGACATCCGCAGCCGGTGCGGGGGAAATGGCTGGCTCGGTGATGTCGAACTCGGATTCCAGTTCGGTGGCGGACACCCGCCCTCCCTGATGCTTTGCAGTGAGACGGATGACGATGTTGCGCAGTTCGCGCACATTGCCCGGAAAGGCATAGGCCATCCAGCGCTGTTCGGCTTCGGGCGAGAGGATGAAGGGCGGAAGTCCGGTCTGGTGTGCGTAGCGCTGGCGGAAGTGCTCCAGCAGCAGCATGCGGTCGGAGCCCATTTCGCGCAGGGGCGGAACGGCGATGGTGAATACCGAAAGACGATGATAAAGATCGGCACGGAAGCGGCCTTCGCGCACTTCCTGGCGCAGATCACGATTGGTGGCGGCAATGATGCGGGCGTGGCTGGTACGGGTCTGGGTTTCGCCGACACGCTGGAATTCTCCGTTTTCAAGCACTCTGAGCAGCTTTGCCTGCAGTTCCAGCGGAAGCTCGCCAATTTCGTCGAGAAACAGGGTGCCGGTGGCGGCATCCTCGAAATACCCCGTCTTCTGGCTGCTGGCCCCAGTGAAGGAACCCTTGGCGTAGCCGAACAGGGTGGGCTCAACCAGGGTGGGCGAGATGGCGGCGCAGTTGAGCGCGAGGTAAGGGCGGTCGTGGCGCAGGGACTGGATATGAAAGCCGAGTTTGGCGACGATTTCCTTGCCGCTGCCGGATTCACCCTCGATCAGGACCGGGAAGGGGGAGTCTGCGTATTGTTTGAGCTGAAGCTGCAATCTTTGTATTGCCGGGCTTTCCCCGATCAGACGCAGGCCCGTGTCGGGTTCCGGTGACAGGGTTGCGTCCGGGGCGGGGCCGCGTCCAAAGGTCAGAAGATCCAGCAGGCGCTGGCGCAACTGTTGGGGATCGGCCGGTTTGGGCACGAAATCGACAGCACCCCGGGCGCGGGCATGGCGCGCGTTGGCTTCTTCGTCCTGTCCGGAAAGCACCAGAATCGGCAGGGCGGGGATGTGGCTGAGCAGTTCTGAAATCAGGGCCAGCCCTTCGTCAGGCCGGTGCGGGATCGGTGGCAGGCCCAGATCCACCAGGGCCAGATCAGGGTTGTGCGCGGAAGCCCGGATCTGCGCGATGGCATCTTCGCGGGAGGCCGCGGTGATTACGTTGAAATCGGCATCGAGCGAGAAGGCGAGCGTGTCCGCGATCAGCGGATCGTCATCGACGATGAGCAATAAGGGGCGGCCGGCAAGATTGGTGGAATTTCTCATGGCGGATCATCATAGTCACGCACGGACTGCCGGAGGCACGGAAAAGACGGGGAAATTCCACGGCGGCGGGAGGTTGCTTGTGAGCGGATGTCCGCCATCGGGTCTGCGGCGCTGCGGGATGACAGGGTTCTGTCTGGTAAAATTCGACGCTTCCCTTTATCCCGGTCTGTTTTGCAGTGCCTTCCGAACCGCTGATCCAGCTCAAAGACGTCAGTTTCTCCTATGGTCCCCGTCCCATCCTGCAGGGAATCAACATGACGATTCCGCGCGGCAAGGTGGTGGCCATCATGGGTATCAGCGGCGGTGGCAAAACCACCACCCTGCGTCTGATCGGGGGGCAGTTGCGGCCCACCCGGGGTGAAGTCCGCGTGGCCGGGCACTCGGTTCCCGATCTGGATGCCCCGGGGCTCTATGCGTTGCGCCGCCGTATGGGCATGCTGTTTCAGTTCGGCGCACTGTTCACCGACATGTCCGTATTCGACAACGTGGCGTTTCCCCTGCGCGAACATGCCGACCTGTCCGAAACCCTGGTGCGGGATCTGGTGACGATGAAGCTCAATGCCGTGGGACTGCGTGGCGCTCATGCCATGATGCCGTCGGAGCTTTCGGGTGGTATGGCGCGGCGGGTGGCTCTGGCCCGGGCCATCGCGCTCGATCCGATGCTGGTGATGTACGACGAACCCTTTGCCGGCCTCGATCCGATCGCCCTGTCCGTTGTCGGTCGGCTCATCCGCACCTTGAATGACGCCCTGGGCGCGAGCTCCATCATCGTCACGCACGATGTCCATGAGTCGCTCAAGATCGTGGATTACGTCTATATCGTTGCCGAGGGCCGCATCGTGGCCGAGGGCACGGCGGAGGATATCCGCGGGTCTGCGGCGCCCTATGTTCACCAGTTCGTCTGGGGCGAGCGTGATGGCCCGGTTCCATTCCAATACCCTTCTGCCCCCTACCGGGAACAGATTCTGCGGGAGCCCTCACGTGCTCACTAAGCTTGCCGCCGGCCTGCGTTTGCTTGGCCGCAGCGTAACCGACCGGCTCTGGCGCCTGGGCTTCGCCAGCCGTTTCCTGCTCGCCACCCTGCTGTATTCGGGCATGGCCCTGCGTCGTTTTGGCCTGACCATACGTGAAATCTATTTCACTGGTGTTCTTTCCCTCATCATCATTCTGGTGTCCGGCCTCTTTGTCGGCATGGTGCTGGGTCTGCAGGGCTACGATACCCTGCAGCGCTTCGGTTCCGCTTCGGCGCTGGGCACCCTGGTGGCCCTGTCCCTGGTACGGGAACTGGGCCCGGTCGTGGCGGCGCTCCTGTTTGCCAGCCGGGCCGGATCGGCCATCACGGCCGAGATCGGTTTGATGAAAGCCACCGAGCAGCTTTCGGCCATGGAAATGATGGCTGTGAATCCGATTGCCCGTGTCGTCGCTCCGCGCTTCTGGGCAGGGGTGGTGTCCATGCCGTTGCTGGCGGCGCTGTTCTCCGCGATGGGGATCTTCGGCGGCTATCTGGTGGGTGTTCAGCTGATCGGCGTGGATGACGGTATTTTCTGGTCGCAGATGCGCTCTTCGGTCGATTTTGGCGACGATATCGTCAATGGCGTCATCAAGAGTGCCGTGTTCGGCGTTATTGTTTCCTGGATCGCGGTCTTCGAAGGCTATGACTGCGAGCCCACGGCGGAAGGAGTGTCCGGCGCGACCACCCGCACGGTGGTGACTTCCTCGCTGGCAATCCTCGCCGCCGATTTCATGCTGACGGCCTTCATGTTCCGGGGTGCTTAAATGAATAAAGCCATGCTCGACCTGTGGGTCGGTTTCTTCGTCGCGATCGGCCTTGCCGCACTGCTGTTTCTGGCGGTGAAAGTGGGCACCATGAGTTCCCTCAGCAATGCCGATACCTACGTCCTGCAGGCCAGGTTTGATAACATCGGTGGCCTGAAAGTGCGTTCCCCGGTCAAGAGTGCCGGAGTTGTGGTGGGGCGCGTGTCCGATATCCGTTTTGATCCGGAAAACTATGTTGCGCTGGTATCCATGCAGGTGGATGACCGCTACCAGTTTCCCAAGGATACTTCCGCGACCATCAATACCCAGGGGCTTTTGGGCGAGCAGTATGTGGGATTCGATCCCGGTGGCGATACCCAGATGCTCAAGCCGGGCGACTCCATCCGTCTTACCCAGTCGGCCGTCGTGCTGGAAAAACTGATCAGCCAGTTCCTGTTCAACAAGGCGGCCGAAGAGCCCGCCACTACCAAGAAATAAAGGGAAAAACCATGAACGCCCGCTTTCGACGACTGACGCTTGCCGTTCTGGCTGCCGCCACCCTTGGAGGCTGTGCGACATCCGGCAATTCACGCGATCCGATCGAGGGTTTCAACCGCGCCATGTTCGCCTTCAACGAGGGGCTTGATCAGGTTGCCATCCGGCCGGTCGCCCAGGGATACGAGGCCGCCGTACCCACGCCGGTGCGAACCGGGATTGCCAATTTCTTCGGCAATATCGCCGATGTATTCATCGGCATCAACAATGTTCTCCAGGGCAAGATGCCCGAGGGTATCAACGATTTTGGCCGCGTCGCGGTGAATACCACTCTGGGGGTGTTCGGTTTCATGGATGTGGCCACCGACCTGGGTGTGGAAAAACATGACGAGGATTTCGGCCAGACCCTGGGACGATGGGGTATGGGTAGCGGGGCCTATGTCGTCCTGCCGCTTTGGGGCCCCCGCACCGTGCGTGATACAGGCGGGCTGATTCTGGATCTGGCGGCCGACCCGGTGGCCAACATTCGTGATGTGCCTGCCCGCAATACCCTGATCGTGACCCGTCTGATCAGTGATCGCGCCATGATGTTGCCGGCGGACAAGGTGATCGACGAGGCCGCCCTCGACAAGTATTCCTATATCCGCGACGGCTATCTGCAGCGCCGTCGCACCCTGATCAACGATGGCATCGTCTCCCACGATTACGACGACGAATAAGCTATCCCGACGACCCGCAACGAAAAAAGAGAGATTTCCATGAAATGGCTGATCGCACTGTGTGCCGCCGTCACCTTCGCCCTGCCCGCCAGCGCCGATGAGATTGCGCCCGACACGCTGGTCAAGAATGTGACCAACGAGGTTCTGGACATCCTGCGCAAGGACAAGGACATTCAGGGGGGCAGCACCCGCAAGGTTCAGGATCTGGTCGAAACCCGGATTCTGCCCAATTTCGATTTCCAGCGCATGACGGCCCTCGCCGTGGGCCGCGACTGGCGTCAGGCCAGCCCGGCCCAGCAGCAGGCATTGATTGGTGAATTCCGTACCCTGCTGGTGCGTACCTATGCCAATTCCCTGACCGCCTACAAGAACCAGGCCATCGACTTCAAGCCTTTCCGGTCCGCCCCCGGCGATACCGAGGCGACTGTCCGTACCGAGATCAGGCAGCCTGGCACCAAGCCCATCGGGCTTTCCTACGTGCTGGAAAAGGGTAGTGGCGGCTGGAAGGTGTTTGATGTGGTCATCGCCGATGTGAGCCTGGTGAGCAGTTACCGCGACCAGTTCCGGCAGGAAATTTCCGCCGTGGGTATCGATGGTTTGATCCGATCCCTTCAGGCCAAGAACAAGAATCCCGACGCGCCCGTCAAAAAATGATCAGCACAAATGCGGGCCTGATCCGGGTGGAGGGCGCAATGACGCTCACCCAGGCCAAGGCACTGCTCGATCAGGGCGTGGCGGCGCTGGCTGCGGGTGAGGGCGTGGTGGATATGGCGCAAGTCACCGAGGTGGATTCCTCGGCACTGGCCGTGGTATTCGGCTGGATGCGTGCCGCCCAGGCCCGGGGCATGCAGTTGCGCCTTGACAATCTTCCTCCGGAAATGCTTAGCCTGGCCGAGGTGTACGGCGTACGCGACCTGCTTCCCGTCGCCTGACGGGTTGTGCCTTCCACCTCTGGCCGCGCCGTGATTCCCGCGCTTCGCATTCACCAGGTTGCCAAGCGCTACGGCAGCCTGCAGGCGCTGGACCGGGTTGATCTCGAAGTTGCCCAGGGAGAATTCTTCGGCCTGCTCGGGCCCAACGGTGCGGGCAAGACCACCCTCATTTCCGCACTGGCCGGGCTGGTCCGGCCAGATAGTGGCCGCCTTGAAGTCATGGGCTGTGATGTCCAGTCCGATTACCGCGCGGCACGGCGCCAGTTGGGTGTGGTACCGCAGGAACTGGTTTTCGATCCGTTCTTCTCGGTACGCGAGACATTGCAGATACAGGCGGGCTATTTCGGCATTGCGGCCAGTCGGGAGCGAGATGCATGGGTAGACGAAATCCTCCATAACCTGGACCTGACCGACAAGGCCAATTCCAACATGCGCACGCTCTCGGGCGGCATGAAGCGCCGCGTGCTGGTGGCCCAGGCGTTGGTGCACCGTCCGCCCGTGATCGTCCTGGACGAACCCACGGCGGGCGTGGATGTGGAACTGCGTCAGACGCTGTGGCGCTTCATCCGGCGCCTCAATGCGGAAGGCCACACCATCGTCCTCACCACGCATTATCTGGAGGAGGCCGAAAGCCTCTGTGGCCGCATCGCCATGCTGCGGGCCGGCCGCATCGTGGCGCTGGACAGTACGCCCAATCTCCTGCGCCGTTTTTCCGTCCATACCCTGCGTCTGCGCCTGCGCGCCGGTGACAGCCTGCCGGCGGAAGTGAAAGCCGAACGCCAGGGCGATACCTGGGTGCTGCCTTTCGAGCGTTTCGATGATGTCGAGCCGTTGCTGGCACGGGTGCGGGCGACCGGCTGCGTGATCGAGGATCTGGCCACCGCCCAGCCCGACCTCGAAGAGGTGTTCCTCAAGGTCATGCACAGCGAAGGGGCTGCCGCATGACGAGTTTTCTCACCCTGCTCTACAAGGAAGTATTGCGCTTCTGGAAGGTGGGATTTCAGACCCTCGCCGCCCCGGTGCTGACGGCCATGCTCTATCTGTTGATCTTCTCCCATGTACTGGAAGGCCGGGTGCGGGTGTATGGCACCCTGCCCTATACGGCTTTCCTCGTTCCCGGCCTGGTGATGATGTCGGTATTGCAGAATGCATTTGCCAACACCTCCTCGTCCCTGATTCAGTCCAAGGTCATGGGCAGCATTGTTTTCATTCTGCTGCCGCCGATCTCCTACCTCTCCTTCTATGGCGCCTATATCGTCGCCGCGCTGTTGCGGGGTGTCATGGTCGGCGCCGGTGTTCTGCTGGTGACTTGCTGGTTCGCCCCCCTGCATCTGGAAAACCCGCTCTGGGTACTGGCTTTTGCCTTTCTTGGAGGCGCCCTACTGGGCACGCTGGGCATGCTGGCCGGGCTTTGGGCCGACAAGTTCGATCAGCTCGCCGCTTTCCAGAATTTTCTCATCATGCCGCTGACCTTTCTTTCCGGCGTGTTCTATTCGATACATTCCCTGCCGGCCTTCTGGCAGGCAGTGTCCCGCTACAACCCGGTCTTCTACCTGATCGATGGTTTTCGCTATGGCTTTTTCGGCATGTCCGATGTCTCGCCCTGGCAAAGCATCGCGGTTTCCCTTTCCTGCACCCTGATACTGGCCGGCCTGACCCTCTGGTTGCTGCATCGGGGTTACAAACTGAGGCAATGAACATGCTCGACCCCAAACAAATCGAAACCTGGATCGCCCATGGCATGAACTGTGACCACCTGCAGGTGGAGGGCGATGGCCAGCACTTCCAGGCCATCATCGTCAGTGTCGAGTTCGAGGGACTCAGCCGCGTCCGGCGCCAGCAGCGCGTCAACGCCGTACTCAAGGACCACTTCGACAGCGGCATCCTGCACGCCCTGTCGATGCAGACCCTGACCCCGGTCGAATGGCAGGCACAACGTGGATAAGCTGCTGATCGAGGGCGGCCCCCGCCTGGCGGGCGAAATCGCCATCTCCGGCGCCAAGAATGCCGCCCTGCCACTGCTGTGCGCGGCGCTGCTAACGCGCGACCCCGTGACGTTCACCCATGTGCCGGATCTCAATGACATCGGCACCATGCTCAGGCTGCTGGCACAGATGGGTGTCAAGGTGGAGCGCGAAGGCAGCACCGTGACTCTCGATGCCGGAGGACTGGACACGCCCGTCGCACCCTATGAGCTGGTGAAAACGATGCGTGCATCGATTCTCGTGCTGGGTCCGCTGGTGGCCCGCATGGGTGAGGCACGGGTATCCCTGCCCGGCGGTTGCGCGATCGGTGCCCGTCCTGTAGACCAGCACATCAAGGGCCTCCAGGCCATGGGTGCAGAGATTGCCGTGGAACAGGGTTACGTCCATGCCAGAACGGCGCGGCTGAAGGGCGCCCGTCTTTTCACCGACATGGTGACTGTGACCGGCACCGAGAACCTGATGATGGCCGCCTGCCTTGCCGCGGGCGAGACCGTGATCGAGAACGCCGCCCGTGAACCGGAAGTGGTGGATCTGGCCAATTGCCTCGTCGCCATGGGCGCCCGCATTTCCGGCGCGGGTACCGACGTGATCCGCATTCAGGGCGTGGAGAGTTTGCATGGCACCACGCATCGCATCATGCCCGACCGTATCGAGACCGGCACTTATCTGTGTGCTGCGGCGGCGACCGGGGGGGATGTGCGCCTGACCGGCACTTCCGCCTGCTATCTCGATGCGGTAGTGGACAAGCTCATGGATGCGGGCTGCGAGATCGAGACCGGGCGCGATTTCATCCATCTGCACGCCTCCCGCCGCCTGACAGCGGTGTCGATCCGTACCGCGCCCTATCCCGCTTTTCCCACCGACATGCAGGCCCAGTTCATGGCCATCAATACGGTCGCGGAAGGCACCGCGGTGATCCGCGAGACGATTTTCGAAAACCGTTACATGCATGCGGTGGAACTGATCCGCCTGGGTGCCGATATCCGGATCGACGGCAACACCGCCGTGGTTCAGGGCAAGCCGGCGCTGGAGGGAGCCACCGTGATGGCGACGGATCTGCGCGCTTCCGCCAGCCTGGTGATTGCCGGTCTGGTGGCACGGGGCGAAACCCTGGTCGAGCGCATCTATCATCTGGACCGGGGGTATGAGCATCTGGAACAAAAACTGGCCGCGCTTGGCGCCCGGGTGCGCCGTGTGCGTTGAGCCGGTAAACTCCACGTTTTCCATCTTCAGCTTCGCACTGCAATGACCGGCATCACCATCGCTTTGTCCAAGGGACGCATCTTCGACGAAACCCTGCCTTTGCTGGCGGCGGCCGGTATCGTTCCGGCCGAGAACCCCGAGCATTCGCGCAAACTGATCATTGGCAGCAACCGGCCCGAGGTGCGGCTGGTCGTCGTCCGTGCTTCCGATGTGCCAACCTATGTCCAGTACGGTGCGGCCGACCTGGGCATCGCCGGCAAGGATGTGCTGCTCGAACACGGTGGTGCCGGGCTTTATCAGCCGCTCGATCTCAACATCGCCAGATGCCGCATGTGTGTCGCCGCACCGACGGGATTCGACTACGCCTTCGCCGTGCGGCGCGGCGCGCGGCTGCGGATCGCCACCAAATATGTCGCCACCGCACGTGCCCACTTTGCCACCAAGGGCGTTCATGTCGATCTGATCAAGCTCTACGGCTCGATGGAACTCGCGCCCCTGGTGGGTCTGGCGGACGCGATTGTCGATCTGGTGTCCAGCGGGGGCACGCTCAAGGCCAACAATCTTGCCGAGGTGGAGGAGATCATGTCCATCTCGTCACGGCTCATTGTCAATCAGGCCGCGCTCAAGGTGAAACGCGATCTGCTGCAGCCGGTCATCGAATCCTTTGCCCGGGCGGTGAAACCATGAACAGCCCGGTACCGCGCCGCCTGAATACCCGCAGCCCCGGGTTCGATGCCGAACTCGAAATCCTGCTGGCCTTCGATGGCTCCACTGACGACGCCATCGAGCAGGCCGTCGCCGGCATCCTCCATGATGTACGCCAGCGTGGAGATGACGCGGTTCTGGACTACACCCGCCGCTTCGACCGGTCCACCGCCGTGACCATGGCCGATCTCGAGCTGCCAGCCAGTGAACTGGCCGCGGCCTTTGCCGCCCTGCCCGATATTTCGCGCCAGGCCCTCGAACATGCCGCCGTGCGCATCCGCCGCTACCACGAGCGGCAGAGAGCCGACTCATGGGAGTACACCGAGCCGGATGGAACCCGCCTGGGCCAGAAGATCACGCCGCTCGATCGCGTCGGCCTTTATGTGCCGGGAGGCAAGGCAGCCTATCCTTCGTCGGTGCTGATGAATGCGATTCCGGCCAGGGTGGCGGGAGTCGGGGAACTCATCATGGTCAGCCCCATGCCGGGTGGCGAGCGTAATCCCCTGGTGCTGGCCGCCGCCCATCTGGCCGGTGTGGATCGCGTGTTCGCCATCGGCGGAGCCCAGGCGGTGGCCGCGCTGGCCTACGGCACGGCGACCCTGCCCCGGGTGGACAAGATCGTCGGCCCCGGCAATGCCTATGTCGCCAGCGCCAAACGCCGTGTCTTCGGCGTCGTGGGCATCGACATGGTGGCCGGCCCCTCCGAGATTCTCATCATCGCCGATGGCAGCACCGACCCCGACTGGGTGGCGATGGATCTCTTCGCCCAGGCCGAGCACGACGAAATGGCGCAATCCATCCTGCTCTGCCCGGACGAGGCCTATATCGGGCATGTTGCCGCCGCCATCGAAAAGCTGCTACCCACCATGAACCGGCGCGACATCATCGCGGCATCGCTTGCACGGCGTGGCGCCCTGATCCGGGTGCGTGATCTGGACGAAGCCTGCACGATCGCCAACCGCATCGCGCCGGAGCATCTGGAGCTGTCCGTGCGCGAGCCACGAGCCCTGATAGACGGGATTCGACATGCCGGCGCCATTTTCCTCGGCGCTTACGCATCCGAATCCCTGGGGGACTACTGCGCCGGTCCCGATCATGTGCTGCCCACCGCCCGCAGCGCGCGTTTTTCCAGCCCGTTGGGCGTGTACGATTTCCAGAAGCGTACCAGCCTGATCGAGGTATCTGCCGCCGCTGCCCGGGTTCTGGGGGCGACAGCCTCGGTGCTGGCCCGTGGCGAGGGGCTCGATGCCCATGCCCGCGCCGCCGAACTGCGCATGAAGTAGGGCGCTGGTCTGACCGTGATGCCCAGGGTGAAAGACACCACATTGTGTCTGCTGCTGGTCTCCGCGGTCGAGAACGATCTGGTGCGCCTGCGTGACCATTTTGCCGCGCTGGGGGAAACGCCCGAACTGCTGCGGGTGAATTCCGCCGCAGCCCTGCGAGCCGCGCTGCAACCACCCGCGCGCTGGGATGTGCTGCTGTATGCACCGGCGACTCCCGATCTGTCCTTGCCAATGCTGCGCGGCCAACTGGCCGAGTCGGCGACCGCACTTCCACTTCTGTTTCTTTTTCGTGATGGCGAGGAGCCAGGTGTCGACAGGACGACAAAGGCCGATGCGGGTGATTGTTTTCATCTCGATCATCTCGAATCCCTGCT
Source organism: Pseudomonadota bacterium (assembly GCA_018241695.1). Classification (GTDB taxonomy): domain Bacteria; phylum Pseudomonadota; class Gammaproteobacteria; order Burkholderiales; family Rhodocyclaceae; genus Denitratisoma. The sequence continues at coordinate 12,354 of JAFEDH010000008.1, forward strand.
GCCCGCCATTGACCGGGTGCTGCGTGAAACGGGGCACGATGCCGATCACCGACTGATCCTGGAAAAGCTCAGGGGCAGCGAAAGCCGGTTCCGTGCCCTGGCGGGCAACCTTCCGGGAATGGTGTTCCAGCTTGCCCGGGAGGCCGATGGCATGCCCGGCTTTCTTTACGTGAGCGAGGGTGGCCATAAATTGCTTGGGCTCAAGCCTCACGAATTGCTGTCGGACTTTCCACGCTTCATTGATGCCATCGAGCCTCTGGAAAGACAGGGTCTGCTGGTGGCGATCGAGGAATCGGCACGCAGCATGACCACCCTGAACTGGGAGGGCCGTACCCGTCCCCGTGGCCAGTACCGGCAGAAGTGGATCAACCTGCGTTCCACACCGGAGCCCCGGGAGGATGGCAGCATCCACTGGCATGGCATTGCCACCGACATCACCCGCAGCAAGGAGGCGGAGGCTGCCTTGCGCCGCTCCGGCGAGCAGCTGGCCGAGCTTTCCTCCTATCTGGAGGATGCCAAGGAAGATGAGCGGGAACGCATCGCCCGGGATATTCACGATGAACTGGGCAGCCTGCTGGTGGCGCTCAAGATCGAGGCATCCCTGCTTTCCGGCAAACTCAAGGAAACGCCTCCCTTGCGCAAAAAGGCCCAGGGAATCGAAAGCCTGATCGACCAGGCCATGGGGACGGCCAGCCGGGTCGCGCGCGAACTGCGTCCCGGCATTCTCAAGGAATTCGGCCTCTCTGCTGCAATTGAGTGCCAGGCGGAAGATTTCACGCAGCGCACCGGCATCACCTGTCGCGCCCAGTGCGATGACGAAGATCTGGATCTCGATGAACCCGTCTCCCTGGCATTGTTCCGCATTGTGCAGGAGGCCCTGACCAATATCGCCAAACATGCCCATGCCTCCCTGGTAGCGGTCCGCTTGTGCCGCGAGGGCCGGCATGTCATTCTCGAGGTGCGCGACAACGGGCGCGGTATCGCGGAGGATGACATGGGCAAACCCAAGTCCTTCGGCTTGCGTGGTATCCGCGAGCGGGCCCGCAGCCTGCATGGGGAATGCTGTATCACCGCTGGCGAACAGGGCGGAACCCATGTGCTGCTCCGGCTTCCGCTCGATGCGCCCGTACCGGTTCCGGAAATCGAACGTCAGGGTAGTCTCTTCTGAGGAGGGTCATGAGCGAGAAAATCCTGGTCCTCATCGCCGATGATCATGCCATCGTGCGCCAGGGGCTCAAGCAGATCCTCTCCGACACGGAGGATATGGTGGTGGCGGGCGAGGCCGATGATGGCGCCGCCGCCCTGCATCTGGCCCGCTCGCAGTCCTGGGACGTTTTTTTGCTTGATGTCACCATGCCCAATCGGAACGGTATCGATACGCTCAAGCAGCTGAAGAAGGAATATCCACGCCAGCCGGTGCTGATTCTCAGCATGCATCCCGAGGAGCACTATGCGGTGCGCGCCATCAAGTCCGGTGCCGCCGGCTATCTCACCAAGCAAAGTGCGCCGGAACTGCTGGTCACCGCCATCCGCCAGGTTGCCGCGGGGCGGCGTTTCATCAGCCCGACCCTGGCCGAGCAGCTGGCCAATGCGCTGGCGGATGACAGTGACAAGCCGCCTCATGAGCGGGTTTCCGACCGCGAATATCAGGTTCTGGTGCGTATCGCTTCGGGCAAGACGCTGACGCAGATCGCCGAGGAACTCAATCTGAGCGCCAAGACGGTGAGTGAATACCGCAAGCGCCTGCTGGAAAAAATGCGCCTCGATACGACCGCCGACCTGATCCGCTACGGCATCGAACACAGCCTGGTGCAATAATCCACGACCTTCCAGAGAAAGGCATTCCATGCCTGATTTCAACCAGCCATCCGAAATCGCCCGCGAGGCGCTGCTACGTCTCGCCCAGCGTCGCATTGCGCCCACGCCGGACAATTACCTCACGCTCTACAATGAAATTTCCGGTGCTACGACCCCCGAGATATTTCCCGAAAAGTCGTTACGGTCGCTGCTTTCCTCCCTGCCCCGAACCACACCGGATCAGCTCAAGCTGGTTCGTAGCCTGGATCAGGCGGTGGACTCCCGTAACTGGTCTACCCTCGGCCAGGCGCTGGGTGGAATCTTGACCCGCATTGGCGCCGAGCAGCCCAACTGGTCTGGGGTATTGCGCGAGCTGATGGTCCAGATCGAGGCCCGCACGGTTGGATTGACGCCTGCGGCCAAGCGCGAATCCCTGGATCATGTGTTGGCTTCGTGCACCAATCCGGAGCTGTTGCACCAGCGACTTCAGTCCCTGTTGCGCAGCTGGTCCCGGAATCGGGCGATCGATGACCGGGAACTGGTTGGCGAAATGGCGTCGGTTGCCGCCATTCCCGCCAGTACACCAGCGGTGACACCGCCGGTGGCAAAGACCGGTTCGGCCCAGACAGCTGGCGACTGGCGGGAACTCGTTCTGCACCTGCTTGAAGGGGGTATTGCCCCGCTATTGACCGATAGTAGTAGTGAACTGGCCGCGGAACTTACCCAGATCATCGCTGCAGCCCGTTCGGTGAATGGCACCGAACAGCTGGCTACCCTGGTGACCCGGCTGCGAAGGTTTACCTACCGTCTGCAATTTGTTGCCGAGGATCAGGTCGAGTTACGCCAGGCCCTGTTGCAGCTTTTACAGCTGCTCGTGGATAACATCGATCAGCTGGTGGTGGATGACCAGTGGCTGCATGGCCAGATGGTGCTGGTTGCCGATCTGGTAGGGCAGCCCTTGAGCCTGCGTCGCCTGGACGAAGTGGAGCAGCGACTCAAGGATCTGATCTACAAGCAAAGTGCGCTGAAGAAAAACCTCACGGATGCCGAGGGAAAACTCAAGGCCATGCTGGCCAGCTTTGTCGACCGTCTTGCCGACATGAGCGAAGCCAGCGGGCTGTATCACGACAAGATCGAGAAGTGCGCCAGCCGTATCGGTTCTGCCGGTAGCATCTCTGAAATCACCGATGAGCTCGACGTGGTGATGAGCGAAACCCGTATCATTCAGATCAACACCATCCGCTCACGGGATGAGCTGAACGAAATGCGGACCCGGGCACGGGAAGCCGAGGAGGAAGTCGGACGCCTGCAGCAGGAGCTGGCCGAGGCCAGCGACATGGTGCGTCAGGATGCCCTGACCGGCGCCCTCAACCGGAAAGGCATGGATGAAGCCCTGAACAAGGAAGTTTCCAGGGTTCGCCGGCACCGCAGCACCCTGTGTATCGCCTTGCTCGATATCGACAATTTCAAAAAACTCAATGACACCCTGGGGCATGATGCGGGTGATGCCGCCTTGGTACACCTGACCCGGGTAGTGAAGGAGACCATTCGTCCACAGGATACGCTGGCGCGCTATGGTGGTGAGGAGTTCGTCATCCTGCTGCCGGATACCGCGCTGGCGGATGGTGTCGCTGCCATGGCACGGGTACAACGGGAGCTGACGCGAAAATTCTTCATGCACCAGAATGAAAAGATATTGATCACCTTTAGCTGCGGGGTGGCCGAGATCGGTACGGAGGAGCCGCCCGGCGATACTCTCAAACGGGCAGATGGCGCCATGTATCTGGCGAAGCGCTCGGGCAAGAACCGCGTGCTTGCGGCGTAACGCGCTGATCGTCGCTCTGACCCTCGTGTAGAATCCGCGCCTCGCCCTTGTAGCTCAGCTGGTAGAGCAGCGGTTTTGTAAACCGAAGGTCGCGGGTTCGATTCCTGCCGGGGGCACCAGTCTTCTTGAATACCTGCTTCGAATGACGGCGGGTTTTGACGGGCAGGCCTTGTTTCCGTAACATTGCACCCTTGATAAACCTTCACGGCGGCTTCTGCCGCCGTGTTGCTTTTTGGCGGCGGGGCGGATTGTGCCGGCTAGCCAAGGGGGCGGAGCCAGTCCATGTCTCACCTGATGAACAACTACAGTCGCCTGCCCGTGGCATTTGCCCGGGGCGAAGGCTGCCGGCTCTTCGATGAAACCGGAAAATCCTATCTGGATGCGCTCTCGGGTATCGCGGTCAATACCCTGGGCCACAACCACCCTGCGCTCGTCAGCGCATTAACCAGGCAAGCCGGGCGCCTGATTCACACTTCCAACCTGTTTCGCGTGCATGAACAGGAGATCCTGTCCGATCGCCTGGCGGCCATCTCCGGCATGGATGAGGTGTTTTTCTGCAATTCGGGTTGCGAGGCGAACGAAGCCGCGATCAAGCTGGCACGGCTGTATGGCCATCAGCGCGGCATCGACAACCCGGCCATCGTGGTCATGGAGCAGGCGTTTCATGGCCGTACCCTGGCGACCCTTTCCGCCACCGGCAACCGGAAGGTCCAGGCGGGATTCGAGCCACTGGTTTCCGGCTTTATCCGCGTACCCTTCGACGACCTGCCCGCCATCGAGCAGGTGGCGGCCGGCAATCCCAATGTGGTGGCCGTGCTGTTCGAGCCGATCCAGGGCGAAGGCGGCATCAATGTCGCCCATAACGCCTATATGCAGGCGCTGCGCCGCATTTGTGATGACCGGGGCTGGCTGTTCATGGTCGATGAGATCCAGTGCGGCCTGGCCCGTACCGGTGCCTGGTTCGCCCACCAGCATGCGGAGATTCGTCCGGATGTGATGACGCTGGCCAAGGGCCTTGGCTCCGGCGTGCCCATCGGCGCCTGCCTGGCCGCCGGGCCGGCAGCCGGGGTTTTCGGCCCCGGCAATCATGGCTCCACCTTCGGTGGCAATCCCTTCGCGTGCGTCGCCGCACTCACCACGCTCGATGTGATCGATGCCGAAGGGCTCATGGCACGTGCGATCCGCAGCGGCGAGCGTATCCGCAGCGGCTTGGTGGCCGCCTTTCAGGGGCTGGATGCGATCAGGGAGATTCGTGGGGATGGCCTGATGATCGGCATCGAGCTGGACCGGCCCTGCGGGACGCTGGTGCAGCGGGGTCTGGATGCCGGGCTGGTGATCAATGTCACCGCCGAAAGGGTGATCCGCCTGCTGCCGGCGCTGATCTTCAGCGATGCCGAAGTCGACGAACTGGTGGCCAAGCTTTCCACCCTGGTGCGGGCCTTTCTGGAGAACTGACCATGACGGCACCGCGCCACTTTCTCCAGCTCAAGAATTTAAGCGCTGCAGAACTCGACCATGTGTTTACCCGCACCCGCTGGATCAAGCAGCAGTTCCGGTCCTACCAGCAATACTGGCCGCTGACCGACCGGACCCTGGTGATGATCTTCGAGAAAGCCAGCACCCGGACGCGTCTTTCCTTCGAGGCCGGGATGCAGCAGCTGGGAGGGTCCGCCATCTATCTCAATACCCGCGATTCCCAGCTGGGTCGTGGCGAGCCGGTGGAGGATGCGGCACAGGTGATTTCGCGCATGAGCGACATCGTCATGATCCGCACTTTCGATCAGGAGATCATCGAGCGCTTCGCCGCACACTCCCGTGTGCCGGTGATCAACGGGCTGACCAACGAATACCATCCCTGCCAGATTCTGGCCGACATCTATACCTTCATCGAGCACCGTGGCGACATCCGTGGTCGCACCGTGGCCTGGGTGGGCGATTCGAACAATGTCTGCAATACCTGGCTGCAGGCCGCCGAGATATTCGGCTTCAGGGTACATGTCTCGACCCCGCCGGGTTACGAGGTCGAGCCGGAACGTGCCGGTGTTCACGGTACTCACTTCGAGGCTTTTGCCGATCCCATGGACGCGGTACGGGGCGCCGATCTGGTGACCACCGATGTGTGGACCTCGATGGGTTTCGAGGCCGAGAACGAGGAGCGCAAGCGCGACTTCGCCGACTGGCAGGTGGATGCCGAGATGATGAAGGCGGCCCGGTCCGATGCCGTCTTCATGCACTGCCTGCCCGCCCACCGTGGCGAAGAGGTTGCCGCCGAGGTCATCGATGGCCCCCAGAGCGTGGTGTGGGACGAGGCGGAAAACCGGTTGCACACACAAAAGGCGCTGATGGAATTTTTGCTGCTGGGGATCATCCGGCCGTGATTGATCACGTCAGCATCAGCACCGCCGATTACCCTCGCAGCAAGGCTTTTTATCTTGCCGCGCTGGCTCCGCTGGGGTATTCCCTGCTGGTTGAATTGACCGCGCAGCAGACCGGCGACTTTGCCGGTGCCGGTTTCGGCGTGGCGCCCAAACCCGATTTCTGGATCGGCGCCAGCCAGCCGCAGCGGCCACCGGTGCACGTCGCCTTCCGCGCCGCCAGCCGGGACCAGGTGAATGCCTTTTACCGCGCCGCCCTGGCCGCCGGGGGCCGCGACAACGGCGCGCCCGGCCTGCGTCCCCAGTACCACCCTCATTACTACGGCGCCTTCGTGCTGGACCCTGACGGGCACAACATCGAAGCCGTCTGCCACGAACCCGCATAATCGATCTGGGAAACAAGCATGAGCGAAGTCAAGAAAGTCGTCCTCGCCTACTCCGGCGGTCTGGATACCTCGGTGATCCTTAAATGGCTGCAAGATGTCTATCAGTGCGAGGTGGTGACCTTTACCGCCGACCTCGGCCAGGGCGAGGAACTGGAACCGGCGCGCAAGAAGGCCCTCAAGCTGGGCATCAAGACCAGGAACATTTTCATCGACGACCTGCGCGAGGAATTCGTGCGTGATTTCGTCTTCCCCATGTTTCGCGCCAACACGATCTATGAAGGCGAATACCTGCTGGGCACTTCCATCGCCCGCCCCCTGATTGCCAAGCGCCTGGTGGAAATCGCCCGCAAGACCGGCGCGGATGCCATTTCCCACGGCGCCACCGGCAAGGGCAACGACCAGGTGCGTTTCGAACTGGGCGCCTATGCCCTGATGCCCAACGTCAAGATCATCGCCCCCTGGCGCGAATGGGATCTGCTTTCACGCGAGAAACTCATGGCCTACGCCGAGAAGCACGGCATCCCCATCGACATGAAGCACAGAAAGGGCGGCTCGCCCTATTCCATGGATGCCAACCTGCTGCATATCTCCTATGAAGGCCGCCATCTGGAGAACCCCTCCGCCGAGGCCGAGGAATCCATGTGGCGCTGGACCGTGTCACCCGAGAAGGCGCCAGCCAAACCCGAATACCTTGATCTCGAATTCAAACAGGGCGATCTGGTGGCCATCAACGGCAAGAAGATGAAGCCCCATGAACTCCTCGCCAGCCTCAACCAGATTGGCGGCAGGCATGGCATCGGCCGTCTCGATCTGGTGGAAAACCGCTACGTCGGCATGAAATCCCGCGGCTGCTACGAAACTCCGGGGGGCACCATCCTGCTCAAGGCGCATCGCGGTATCGAGTCCATCTGCCTCGATCGCGAAGTGGCTCATCTCAAGGATGACCTCATGCCCCGCTATGCCAGCCTGGTCTACAACGGCTACTGGTGGAGCCCCGAGCGTCAAGCCCTGCAGGTGCTGATCGACCATACCCAGCAGGGCGTCAATGGCTGGGTTCGCGTCAAGCTCTACAAGGGTGGCGTCAGTGTCGTCTCGCGTGATTCGAAGACCGACTCCCTGTTCGATCCCACCATCGCCACCTTCGAGGACGATGCCGGGGCATACGACCAGAAGGATGCTGCCGGTTTCATCAAGCTCAATGCCCTGCGCATGCGCATCGCCGAGAACGCCCGGACCAGGCGTGTGATCAAGGCCGGCAAGCCGGCCAAGGCCGGAGCCCGGAAACGCTGAGAGAGGCCGGGTTGTGATCAGCATTTCAGAAGAGGATCTGAGCCAGTTCGGCATGACCTTTCTGCTGGGTGGCTTCATGCTGTTCATGCTGTTCATCATCGGCGAGCTGGCCTGGAAATCCAGGGCAGGGAAGTTCGGTACCTTCGTGCTGTTTTTTGTCCTGGCATTCGGCATGCTCGGATTTATTGCCAAAACCATCATCGAGAAATTGTGGGGAATCTAGCCATGTCGCAATTCGATAACGTTTCCGTGTTCAAGCAGGCCAATGTGTATTTCGATGGCAAGTGCGTGAGCCATACCATCCAGTTTGCCGACGGCACCAAAAAGAGTGTCGGCGTGGTCCTGCCCTCCGCGCTGACTTTCAACACCGGCGCTCCCGAAATCATGGAGACCGTAGCGGGCTCCGTGCGCTACCGCATCCGGGGCGAGTCGGAATGGAAAATCTGTCCTGCCGGTGACCGCTTCAGCATTCCGGGCAACTCCGGCTTCGACATTGAAGTGAGCGGCGAGCCGTATCATTACGTCTGCCATTTCGGATAAGCCGTCGTCCATTTCCGGGAGCCCGACATGCCCTCCTTCGACTTCACTTCCGAAACGGATATGGTGGCGCTGAAAAATTCCGTCGATGTCGCCGGTCGCGCCATCGACAATCGCTACGATTTCAAGGGCACCTCGGCGCGTGTCGAACTGAACGAAAAGGAAAAAACGATCACCCTGCATGGCGACTCGGATTTCCAGCTCGATCAGATCAAGGATCTGCTCTTCCCCGCCATGGAGAAGAAGGAAAAGGAAAGTACCAAGCGGCTCGATGCACAGCCGGTACAGAAAATCTCGGGCAACAAGGTGAAGCAGGATCTGAAGATCCGGTCGGGTATCGATGCGGAACTGGCGAAGAAGATTGTCAGGTTGCTCAAGGACAGCAAGCTCAAGGTCCAGGCCGCGATCCAGGGAGATGCCGTGCGCGTCAGTGGCGCCAAGCGCGATGTGCTGCAGGAAGCCATCGCCCTGGTGAACAAGGCCATTACCGACTACCCGCTGCGTCAGGGCAACTATCGCGACTGAGTGGATCAGCCGGGCAGATGGGCTGCTGATAAAAAACGGAGGCCGTGGCCTCCGTTTTTTATCAGGTCGGTACCCGCTCTGGATGAAGCTCAGGCGGCGGCGAGTGCCTGCTCCAGGTCCGCGATCAGATCGTCGATGTGCTCGATACCGATCGAAAGGCGCACCGTGTCCTCGGTGACGCCAGCCTTTTCCATTTCCGCCGGCGACAACTGGCGGTGGGTGGTGGAGGCCGGATGGCAGGCGAGGGATTTGGCGTCGCCGATATTCACCAGGCGGGTGAACAGTTTCAGCGCATCCTGGAAGCGCGCACCGCCCTCGCTGCCACCCTCCACGCCGAAGGTCAGAATCCCCGAAGGTCGGCCACCCATGTATTTTTTCGCCAGCGCATGGTCGCGGTGGTCGGACAGGCCCGAATAGTTCACCCACTTCACCTTCTTGTGGCCGCGGAGGAATTCGGCCACCTTGCGGGTGTTTTCGGTAATGCGGTCCATGCGCAGGGCCAGGGTTTCGATGCCCTGCAGGATCAGGAAGGCGTTGAAAGGCGAGATGGCGGCGCCCATGTTGCGCAGGGGCACCACGCGGGCACGACCAATGTAGGCGGCGGGCCCCAGGGCTTCGGTGTACACCACGCCGTGGTAGGAGACATCGGGTTCGTTGAGGCGGCGGAACCTAGCCTTGTGCTGCGCCCAGGGGAATTTGCCACTGTCGACGATGATGCCGCCGATGGAGTTGCCATGGCCGCCCAGATATTTGGTCAGTGCATGCACCACGATGTCGGCGCCATGCTCGAAGGGGCGGCACAGATAGGGCGAGGGCACGGTGTTGTCCACAATCAGGGGTACGCCATGCCGGTGGGCGATCTCGGCCAGCGGTTCGAAGTCGGTGATGTTGCCCAGCGGGTTGCCGATGGATTCAACGAAAACCGCCTTGGTTCTGGCATCGATCAGTTTTTCGAAAGAAGCCGGATCGCGATGGTCGGCAAAGCGTACCTCGATGCCGATCTGCGGCAGGGTATGGGCAAAGAGGTTGTAGGTGCCGCCATACAGGGTGGCGGCGGAAACAATGTTGTCGCCTGCCTCGGCGATAGTCTGGATCGCATAGGTGATGGCGGCCATGCCCGAAGCCAGCGCCAGTCCGGCGATGCCTCCTTCCAGTTCGGCGACGCGCTTTTCCAGCACGTCCTGGGTGGGATTCATGATCCGGGTGTAGATGTTGCCGGGAATCTTGAGATCGAACAGATCCGCGCCGTACTGGGTGTTGTCGAATGCGTATGACGTGGTCTGGTAGATCGGTACCGCGGCGGCGCGGGTGGTGGGATCGGGGCTGTAGCCGCCGTGGACGGCGATGGTTTCCGGTTTCATCGGGAGGTCTCCTTCGTGGGTAAGCGTGAGTATAGCCATGCTGTGCGGATTGCAACGGCTACGTGAAGGTGAAGGCGATGCGGGACGACGATCATCAGTAATCCCGCGCCAGTCGCGGGAGCAGGCGATAGGAAATGTCTTCCGTCCGCAAGGCTGTCGCGAGGGTGAGCGAAGCATCCGGGGCGGGCCGTTGCTGCAGCCAGTCCCGGACTGAATGACGGTGATGGAACTGCCAATGTCCTTGGTGGTGACGGATGTAACGGTCCAGATAGCGTCCGCCCACGATGAGTTCCTGTGCCTCCTGTTGCTCCTGTGCCGGCGGCAGCAGATGATGGCGTACCGCGTAAACTTCCCCTTCGGCAATATCCCCCTCCACCACGAACAGGGCATTGCCGATGAAGTGGTGGGTGTTCATACCGGGCAATACCTGTTCCAGATAATCGACGAATCCGGCGGCGCTGCCGCTGTACAGGTCACCATGGTCGTCGGTGGCATCGGGGTGGTACAGCCTGCGCAACAGCGGGTAATTCTTGCGATCAACGGCGCGGCAATAGGCGGCGTTGAGATCGAGCAGCGCCTGTTTGTCGAGCAGGGTTTGCAGGTCGGGATTCATGAATCATTCTTTCAGCAGGCGATGGTAGAGGTCTGCCATTTCATCGGAAAAGGCGACCAGCAGGACATGTTCGAGGGTGGGGTTCCGTTCCAGCCCCTCACGGCATGTGGCGATCGCGATGGTCGCTGCGGCCTCCCATGGGTAGCCATATATGCCACAGGAGATGGCAGGGAATGCGAGATGGCGCAGCCCGCGGGATTCGGCCAGAGCAAGGCATGCCCGGTAGCAGCCGGCGAGCAGGTGCGCTTCATCGTGACCACCACCTTGCCAGATGGGGCCAACGGTGTGGAGGATGTATCGCGCAGGGAGATGAAAGCCAGGCGTCATGCGGGCTTCACCCGTGGGGCAACCCCCCAGTGTGCGACAATAGGCCAGCAATTCCGGCCCCGCTGCCCGATGAATCGCACCGTCGACTCCGCCTCCGCCGAGCAGGGTTTCGTTGGCGGCATTGACGATGGCGTCGATGTCGAGACGTGTGATGTCGCCACGATGGATGCGGAGCCGTTTGTCAGGCGTTTCCATAAACCTTGCGTGGTATTGCGGATCGGCGCAATGAATGCGGTGCCCCAAATTTCCCGGCGGCTACAACCGCCCCAATGTCGGAGGAGAATGAAACGATGGATGCAATCATGGAACGCAAGCTGCAGGCCCTGCTGGACAAGCAGGAGATTATCGACCTGCTGCATGCTTACTGCAATGCCAACGACCGCCATGACCAGGCCAAGGTCCGCGCGCTTTATCACGAAGACGCCTGGGATGATCACGGCATTTTCTTCAAGGGACTGGCCCAGGAGTTCGTGGATAAGCTGCCGGGTATCTGGGCCGACATGGAAATCCTGCATCACAACATGACCACCATGAATATCAAGGTGGATGGGGATGTGGGGGAAGGGGAGATCTATGTCCTCGCTTTCCACAAAATAAAGAAGCCCGGGGGTGGCAGCATGGATCTTCTGATCGGCGGGCGCTACCTGGACAGATATGCGAAACGTAATGGTGTCTGGAAGTTCGCCCACCGTTCGGTGCTGGCGGACTGGGCTGTGACGGGCGATCCGCCGGTTGTCGCCCTCGATTCCCCGATTCTTGCCGGCTCCTATATCGGCAAGCCGGGACCGGACGATCCTTCCTACGGTTTCTTCAAGATACTCAAGCGCGGCGAACGCTAGGGCGACAGGGCGGCGCACACCGTCCGCTTTTGCAGGATTCACCGGAGATATCCGATGTCGTTCAGGGCCTATCTCATCGACGAGGCGGCGGGCAGGACAAGCGCCGCATTCACCCCGTTTGACGAAGCCCGGCTCGACCCGGGCGAGGTGACGATCCAGGTTGCCTATTCCAGTGTGAACTACAAGGACGCCCTGGCCGCCACCGGCACCGGGCGCATCATCCGCCGTTTTCCCTGCATCGGTGGCATCGATCTGTCGGGCACGGTGATCGCGAGTACCGATCCCCGTTTTTCTCCCGGAGATCCGGTGTTGTGCACCAGCTACGATCTGGGCGTGGCGCATCATGGCGGGTATGCCGAGCGGGCCCGGGTCCCCGCCGAATGGGTGGTCAGGCTGCCACCGGGTATCGACCTGTTTTCCGCCATGGCCTACGGAACCGCCGGCTTTACCGCGGCGCTGGGTGTGGTACGCATGGAGGCCAACGGCCTGCGTCCGGAAAACGGGCCGGTGATCGTCTCTGGCGCTAGCGGTGGCGTGGGCAGTATTGCCGTCGCCATTCTCGCCAGGCTCGGCTATCGGGTCACCGCTTTGACCGGCAAGGAAAGCGAGGCCGGATATCTCGGGAGCCTGGGCGCGGCGGAGGTGATGCTGCGCGACCAGCTGGATCTTTCCCGGATCAAGCCACTCGACCGGGCGCTCTGGGCCGGTGCCGTGGATAACCTGGGGGGCGATGTGCTGTCCTGGATGGCGAGCACCCTGCAGGTGGGAGGCACCCTGGCCAGCATCGGCCTGGCATCGGGCCACCAGTTCAACACCACCGTGATGCCCCTGATCCTGCGCGGCGTGAGCCTGCTGGGCGTGGATTCGGTGAATTGCCCCATGCCTGTGCGGGCCGAAGTCTGGCGCCGGCTGGGCAGTGATATGGCGGTGCCCGATCTGCCCCGGCTGGTCCGCACCATCACCTTCGCCGATCTGCCTGGTGTTTTTGATGACTTCATCCAGGGGCGGGCCCGGGGCCGTACCGTGGTCCGTATCGGGAACTGATAGGAAGGGCACCCATGACGCGCTATCCGGCGTTCTATCGAAAATCGATCGACCAGCCCGATGCCTTCTGGCGTGAAGAGGCGCAACGGGTGGATTGGCAGACTCCGTTCACCCAGGTTTGTGATTACTCCCGCCCACCCTTCGCGAAATGGTTCGTCGGTGGGCGTATCAATCTTTGTCACAATGCGGTGGATCGCCATGCCGCGACCATGCCCGATACCCCGGCCCTGATCTATCTCTCCACCGAGACCCATCAGGAACAGACGTATACCTTCGCCGAGCTCAAGACCGAAGTGATGCGCATGGCCGCCATCATGCAGTCCCTGGGCGTGGAGCGTGGCGACCGGGTGCTGATCTACATGCCCATGATCGCCGAAGCGGTGTTTGCCATGCTGGCCTGCGCCCGGATCGGCGCCATTCATTCGGTGGTCTTCGGCGGCTTTGCCTCCACCTCTCTCGCCACCCGTATCGACGATGCCAGACCCCGGTTGATCGTTTCCGCCGACGCCGGCATGCGCAACGGCAAGGCCGTGCCCTACAAGCCCCTGCTCGACGATGCCATCGAACTGGCCGGGTTTCCGCCGGCCAAGGTACTGATGGTGGATCGGGGTATCGATCCTGGCTGGACACGGGTCGCCGGTCGCGACGAGGATTATGCCGATCTGCGCGACCGTCATATGGACGCCCTGGTCCCCTGCGAATGGATGGAATCCTCCGAGCCTTCCTACATCCTCTATACCTCGGGCACCACCGGCAAGCCCAAGGGGATACAGCGGGATACCGGCGGCTATGCGGTGGCCCTGGCCGCGTCGATGCGGCACATCTTCTGCGGTGGCAAGGGCGAGACCATGTTCTCCACCTCGGACATCGGCTGGGTGGTCGGGCATTCCTATATCGTCTATGGCCCCCTGATCGCCGGGATGACCACCCTGGTGTTCGAGGGTACGCCGCTGCATCCCGATGCCGGTATCTGGTGGCGCATCGTGGAACGGTTCCGGGTGAATGTGATGTTTTCCTCACCCACGGCGGTCCGGGTGCTGAAAAAGCAGGATCCGGCCTTTCTTTCCAGATATGACCTTTCCTCGCTCAAACATCTTTTTCTCGCCGGCGAGCCGCTGGATCAGCCGACCCACGAATGGATCATGGGCACCCTGAAAAAGCCGGTGATCGACAATTACTGGCAGACCGAAACCGGCTGGCCCATGCTTTCGGCCGTGCCGGGTGTGGAGGCGACCCCGATCCGGTACGGCACCCCCTCCTTCCCAGTATTCGGCTACAACCTCAGGATTTTTCGCGAGGATGGCAGCGAATGCGATGCGAATGAAAAGGGGATCGTGGGCATCGTTCCACCCCTGCCGCCGGGCTGCCTGTCCACGGTCTGGGGTGATGACGCGCGTTTTGTCAAAACCTATTTCAGCCTGTTCAAGTCACCGCTGGTCTATTCCTCCTTCGACTGGGGCATACGCGATGACGCCGGCTACCATTTCATCCTTGGCCGCACCGATGATGTGATCAATGTGGCCGGTCACCGTCTGGGCACGCGGGAGATCGAAGAAGCGGTGCAAAGCCATTCCGCCATTGCCGAAGTGGCGGTGGTGGGTGTGCAGGATGTGGTCAAGGGGCAGATGCCCGTGGCATTTGCCGTGGTGAAAGATGTTGCCCGCACCGCGACCGCCGAACTGCGCGCGGCTCTGGAAAAAGAAATCTTGAAAACCGTGGACGCAAGCCTGGGGGCGATTGCCCGGCCATCGCGGGTCCATTTCGTCACCGCCTTGCCCAAGACCCGCTCCGGCAAGCTGTTGCGTCGCTCGCTTCAGGCGCTGGCCGAAGGGCGCGATCCGGGGGATATCACCACCATCGAGGATCCGCTGGCGCTGGAACAAATCAGGAGCGTTCTCGGCGCATGACAACCCGATCGCATGCCTCTCGGGGGGTATCCACCTCCCCGGAGAAACGGAGACTTGTCCATCCGGGAGGAATTCCCCTATAATCGCGGCCTTTTTCCGATTTCAAGGGAACGACACATGGTTGTCATCCGCCTCGCTCGCAGCGGCGCCAAGAAGCGCCCCTTCTACAACATGGTGGTCACCGATTCGCGCAATCGCCGCGACGGCCGCTTCGTGGAACGCATCGGCTTCTACAATCCCGTGGCCGCCGCCACGGAACAGGGCCTGGTGATCAACACCGAGCGCCTGGCTTACTGGCAGGGCAATGGCGCCCAGTTGTCGCCGACCGCCGCCCGCCTGGTCAAGCAGTTCAACACGAACAAGGCCGCCTGAGTCGCATGATCGTGCTGGGGCGGATCGTCGCCCCGTATGGTGTGGCTGGCTGGGTGCATATACATCCCTTCGGGGATGATCCGGCCGCCTGGAAGAACATGCCGGCGTGGTGGCTGGCGCCGGAAGCGGAATCCGCCTCCTGGCAGGTTCGCGCGCTGGCCGGATTCAAGGCGCATGGTGATGGCTGGGTCGCCCGGTTCGACGGGGTGAACGACCGCAGCGGTGCCGAGGCGCTCAAAGGCTTCTATCTGGGGGCTCCCCGTGAAGCCCTGCCGGAAGCCGGTAACGGCGAGTACTACTGGGCCGATCTGGTCGGTCTGGCGATGGTGAATCTGGAAGGTGAGGCTCTGGGAACGGTGGTCTCGCTGATCGAAACCGGCGCCAACGATGTGCTGGTCGTGCAGGAAGGTGAAACGGAGCGCCTGCTCCCTTTCGTCGATGCGGTGGTGAAGGAAGTGGATGTACCGGGAGGCACGATACGCGTGGACTGGGCCCGGGACTGGTAGCCGGCATGTTGCGTTTCGATGCCGTTACCCTGTTTCCCGAGATTTTCAGGGCCGTGACCGGGGCCGGAATCACGCGGCGGGCGCTGGACCGGGGTCTCTGGCAGATGCATTGCTGGAATCCGCGGGATGCCACTGCGGACAACCACCGCACGGTGGATGACCGTCCCTACGGGGGTGGCCCGGGCATGGTGATGCTGCCGGGGCCATTGGAACGGACGATACGTGCGGCGCAGGCCGCGCGGCAGGAGCAAGGTGTGGGCGGGAAGGTGGTCTATCTCTCGCCCCAGGGTGCGTCGCTCACCCACGGCAAGGTGCTGGAACTGGCGGCGGGCGAGGGGGCCATCCTCCTCTGCGGGCGGTACGAGGGAGTGGACGAGCGCTTGCTCGAACGCTGTGTGGACGAGGAGATTTCCCTGGGCGACTTCGTCTTGTCCGGGGGGGAGATTCCGGCCCTGGCCCTGATCGACGCCTGTGTGCGGCAACTGCCGGGAGCCTTGAATGACGGGGCTTCGGCGGTCGAGGATTCGTTTGTGGCGGGGCTTCTGGATTGTCCCCACTACACGCGGCCCGAGGAATATGAAGGAATGCGGGTGCCGGATGTGCTGCTGTCCGGCAACCATGAGCAGATCCGGCGCTGGCGCCTGAAACAGGCGCTGGGCCGAACCTGGCTGCGGCGCCCCGATCTGCTGGGGCAACGCGGACTGAGCAGCGAAGAGGCGCAACTGCTGGCGGAATTCCAGCGGGAGCGCAGCCAATAAACCGCGTGCATCAGCATCGCTGCTCTGCACGGAAGGCCACCGGCCATGACTTTTTGGAGTGAATGATGGACACCCTGATCCAGCAACTGGAAAAAGAAGAAATCGCCCGTCTGGGCAAGAATATCCCCGAGTTCGCCCCCGGCGATACCGTGATCGTCAACGTGAATGTGGTGGAAGGCGAACGCAAGCGCGTCCAGGCGTACGAAGGCGTGGTCATCGCCAAGCGTAACCGCGGCCTGAATTCCAACTTCATCGTGCGCAAGATTTCCTCCGGTGAAGGCGTGGAACGTACCTTCCAGACCTACTCTCCCCTGATTGCCAGCATCGAGGTCAAGCGCCGTGGCGACGTGCGCCGCGCCAAGCTGTACTATCTGCGCAGCCGCTCCGGCAAATCCGCCCGCATCAAGGAAAAACTCACCATCAAGGCCACCCAGTCGCCCAAGGCCGACTGAGTTTCCGGTTCCTGCGGAGAAGGACAAAACGGGGCGTACTCTACGCCCCGTTTTCTTTTGCCCGGCTTTTTCTGGATACCGCCCATGCACCGCTTGCTCGCTCCGTTTGTCTTGGCCGCCGTTCTGGCGGCGTGTACCGCCAATCCGATCTCGGGGCGTCAGCAGCTGATGCTGGTATCGGAGGATTCGGCCATTTCCGAATCCTTGCAGGAGTACCGGCAGATGGTCGGGCAGTACCGCAAGCAGGGGAAGCTGAGCACTGATTCCAGGCTGATTGCCCGGGTACATCGCATTACCGACCGGCTGATCGACCAGGCGGTCCAGTATCGGCCCGAAACCGCGGACTGGACCTGGCGCGTGGAAGTGATCGACGATCCCAAGACGGTAAATGCCTGGTGCATGCCCGGAGGGAAGATGGCCGTCTATACCGGCCTGATAGAAAAAATCCAGCCCAGTGACGACGAACTGGCCCAGGTCATGGCCCATGAAATCTCGCACGCCCTGCTCAAGCACGGGGCGGAGAAAATGTCCATGAGCATGGTAGCCGGGGGCGTAGTCGCAGCGGCGGCCATCAGTGACCGTGATGGTGGAAACTATGCACCGCTGGCGCAGATGGTTGCGCTGGGCGCGATCCTGCTGCCCAACAGCCGGGAAGCGGAATCCGAGGCGGACCGGGTCGGGTTGGGACTAGCCGCGCGGGCGGGTTTCAACCCCCATGCGGCAGTCACGCTGTGGGACAAGATGGTCAGGGAAAGTGGCGACAATTCGCGCTTCGACTGGCTCAGCACCCATCCGGCCGGCGTCAGGCGCATGGAGGCACTGGCCGCCATGGAGCAGGATGAACTGCCTTTCTACGAGGCCGCCCCAAGGTTGAAGAGTGCCCGGCGGGCCTGGACAACCATCTCCCCCGCCGCAAGCCGTGCCGTATCGGAATAGCGCAGGCTGATAGTGACGGGAGCCGAGTCCGGCCGCTGCCGCCCCTCAACCTCCGGAGCCGGACGCGGGCAAGCGCCGCAAGGATTAGGCTCCGGGCGCCTTCGTCACCAGACGACGCCAGCGAAAGGGCACCATGAGCTGGTCCCGCCAGCGGTTGGTGATGTACGGCGTCTCCACCCCGATCCTGTCCGGTCCGCCCAGGTGCGGCAAGGTGCGGGTGCCGAAGACGGTATCCCAGATGATCAGGTTCGAGCCATAGTTGCTGTTGGCTTCGGCCACTATCAATGAGTGGTGCCAACGGTGCAGGTCGGCGGTGGAGAATATCCAGTTGAGGGGCCCCAGGCGGAACGCCGCATTCGCGTGCTGCAACAGTCCCAGCGCGGATTCGATGACATAAAACATGAGCAATACCTTGGGCGGGGTACCCAGCAGTACCAAGGGAACCGAGGTGCTGAGGTAGAACAGCAGGGTCTCGCCCGGATGGTCTCGCCCGGCGTTGAGCCAGTAAAGGCGCAGCGGACTATGGTGCAACGCATGGAAGCGCCAGAAGAACTCGACCTCGTGGGAAATACGGTGCATCCAGTAATCGGTGAACTCGGCGATGACGAGCACCAGCACCACTTGCAGTGCGAAGGGCCATTGTTCCGCGAGGCCGGACCATACGCCGCCATCCTGGCTGGCAGCGATGGCGATCACGCCGGATGCCAGCAAGGCGCGGAGCACGGCCTTGCATAGCTCCCGCATCAAATAGGCGGAGAAGATGTTGTGCAGCATGTCGGCCCGGAAATCGCCCTGGTTCTGATTCCAGTCGGGACGGAACGGAATCAGGCGTTCCGACAGGGTCACCAGGGCGATGGTGACGAGGGAGGTGTAGCCGACGATGGCGCCGGCGGCGAAGCCGTTTCTGTCCAGCCAGATAGCGAAGGCGATGGCCTGGGCCAGGATCAGCGGATAGCCCACGAGGGCCAACAGGGCGCGGCCGGGCCCTGGAGATGAGGGTGCAGTCACGGATTCCTCCTGAATCGGTCAGCCGTGACCGGAAAACGCCGGCCACCAGCCCGGCAAATCTTAATGAGCTTATTTTAAGTTTGCAACAAGTCGCCTCGGCCACTGCAACCGTCGGGGCGACGGATGGGGTCAGCGCAGGCTGATGATGGGCCAGCCGTGGTGGTGGGCGTGATCGGCGAGGGTCTCGTCCGGGTCCACGGCTACCGGGTGGCTGACTTTTTCCATCAGGGGCAGATCATTGTGGGAGTCGCTGTAGAAGTGACTGCTCTCGAAAGCACCCCACCAGAGCCCCATGGATTCGAGCCAGGCTTCAACACGCACGGTTTTGCCTTCCTTGAAGGAGGGTGTGCCTCTTGGCCTGCCGGTGAAACGGCCATGTTCGAATGCCGGAATGGTGGCGATCAGGTGCGGGATGCCGAATTCCCGGGCGATCGGCCCGGTGACAAAACTGTTGGTGGCCGTCACGATGGCAGTCAGGGCATCTGAATCGAGATGCTGTTTCACCAGCGCCCGGGCTTTGGGGGTCATGATGGGACGAATGCTCCCATCCATGAACTCCCGATGCCAGACATCCAGCTCGGCCCGGTCGTGGCGGGCCAGGGGGGCAAGCTGGAATTCGAGAAATGCATCGATATCCAGAGTGCCGGCCTTGTAGTCGGCATAGAACTGTTCGTTGCGGATGGCGTGAACTTCCTCGTCCAGCACCCCCTTGCGGATCAGGAACTGGGCCCACTCGAAATCGGAGTCGCCGGCGAGAAGGGTGTTATCGAGATCGAAAAGAACGAGCTTCATTCGGTTTCCAGTCGCAGTTGCAGCACCTCCCGCAGCAATGGCAGGGTAGGGGGGCGCTTGAGTTCAAGGGATGCATGGTCCAGGGCATCCAGGGTGGCGAGCAGGGAAGGCAGATCGCGACGACCATGACGCAGCAACCAGGGCACGATGGCTTCGTCCAGCGCCATCCCTCTCTCCCGTGCGTGCTGGGCCAGGGTGGCGGCCTTCTCGGTATCGGACAGGGGCTGGATTTCGTAGATCAGGCATTGCCCGATGCGGGTGCGCAGATCTTCGCGCAGGGTCAGTTCCAGGGGAGGGACGGGGCCGCTGAGGAGCAGGCTCAGGCCCTCGTTGCGGGCGGCAATGAAAGCGCGGAACAGGGTGGCCTGTCCATCGTCATTCAGGGTGTGCACATCGTCCACCGCCAGCAGGCTGCCCGGCTGCCAGGTCCATGTGTGGCCAAGCTCGTCTGCGCTGGAAAGCACCGCCGGGCGTCTGGCCAGGCGGGTCACCGCTGCCAGCAGATGACTGCGGCCACAGCCGGGGGGGCCCCAGAGATAATAGCTGCCGGTGTTTTCCGGGACGGTGAGGCGCGCCAGTCCCCGCAGCAGTTCGCCGTTGCGGCCGGCCACGAAATTTTCCAGGGTTCGCGGCTGATCCGGACGCAGGCCGAGCAGAAGCTGGCGTTGCAAGGGGGTCATCGTGACCCTCCCGCCACTTTCGTGATGCAGGAGGGAATGCGCTGGGTGCGGGGCGGAAGGTGGACGGCTGTCATGTAAAATTCGGCTTCTCTCATTGCGGCCCGGCGGGGCCCGGTCCCTGGGCCGGAAAACCCGCCACTTTAGCCGCCCTGCCCAAGGAACTCAATCTTGACCACCTCCCTGACCTACCGTGATGCCGGCGTGGATATCGAAGCCGGCGATGCGCTGGTGGACCGCATCAAGCCTTTTGCCCGGCGCACCATGCGTCCCGAAGTCCTTGGTGGCATCGGTGGCTTTGGCGCACTGTTCGAGATTTCGAAGAAATACCGGGAGCCGGTTCTGGTCTCCGGCACCGACGGTGTGGGAACCAAACTCAAGCTCGCCTTCCATCTGAACAAACACGATACCGTGGGCCAGGACCTGGTGGCCATGAGTGTGAACGATATCCTGGTGCAGGGTGCCGAGCCCCTGTTCTTCCTCGATTACTTCGCTTGTGGCAGGCTGGACGTGGATACGGCGGCCGATGTGATCAAGGGCATCGCACAGGGGTGCGAGCTGGCCGGCTGTGCCCTGATCGGTGGGGAGACTGCCGAGATGCCGAGCATGTACCCCGAGGGGGAATATGATCTGGCGGGGTTTGCCGTCGGGGCAGTGGAAAAATCCAGGATCATCGACGGCAGCACCATCGTGCCGGGGGATGTGGTGCTGGGCCTGGCTTCCAGCGGTGCGCACTCCAACGGATATTCCCTGGTGCGCAAGATCATCGACCGTGCCAACCCGGATATGAATGCCGACTTTCATGGCCGTCCCCTGCGGGACGTGCTGCTGGCGCCCACCCGTATTTACGTGAAACCCCTGCTCGGGCTGATGGATACCCTCGCGGTGAAAGGCATGGCCCATATCACCGGTGGGGGTCTGGTGGAGAATGTGCCCCGGGTTCTCCCCGAAGGTGTGAGCGCTGTGCTGGAGCAGCAGGCGTGGCCCCTGCCGCCTCTTTTCCGGTGGCTGCAAAAGGAGGGCAACGTAGCCGATGCCGAGATGCATCGTGTTTTCAACTGTGGTATCGGCATGGTGGTCGTGGTGGCGGCCACCGATGCCGATCGGGCCCAAACCCTGCTCGAAGCCGCAGGCGAGACGGTGTACCGGATCGGCCGTATCGAGACCCGGCAGCCCGATCAGGCCCGGACCCGCGTCATCTGAGTCTTTGGTGCCGCGGGCATGGCCCGCTTCTGCCGGCAAGGATGCTGCCAGACCTGGTTCCACCACCGGATCAGGCGCCGAGGCGGACGCGTTCCTCGATCTGTACCTGAGTGATGAATTTCTGCAGCATCAGCTCCTGGGCGGGTGACGCATTCACGAAGCGGGCACCAATACGGATGAACTGCTTCGTACCCCTGGTCACGGCGTCCACATAGCGGATCTGGAGATCGGCGAAGAGAACGCCGGCTTCCTTGAGATCGATCCTGGCGCGTGGAAAAACCTGGGCAACCTCACAGGGGATAGCGAGTTCCGGAACTTCCATGCCAACCCCTCCCAGGCCGATATCGACGACCGACAGCGTCATTTCGTTGCCATCCTTTTCTCCCTTCAGGGTACAGGGAGGGCGACGCATCATGGGCAGAACCAGACGGAAGAACTCGCGCCGCTGCAGGCGGACGTATTTGTCCGGAAGCGGGACAGCGAAGGCGCGGCGTTTTTTGTGGCTGACCTCACGGGGGCGCCCGGTAATGAACTGGTTACGGATCCCCTGGGGTTTGGCGACAAAAATGTTGCGCTCGCTCCTGAGCAGGCGGGCATTGGACTCTTCACTGCCGCCCCAGTCAAAAATCAGGGTATTGGCTTCCTCGTCGACGTCAAGCAGGATGGTGAGTACCGCATCGCGCCCTTCGTTGAAACTCACGGAAACCTGGTCTCCGTTATCGATCAGCTGACGCAGATAGAACACAATTTCCCGGCGGAAGGCGGTGGAGAACTGATCGAGCGCTTTATCGTCGGGAATGCTCATGTTGCGTGGGCACAGGGCAGCAGGAATTGATGGATTTCTTGCAAAACGTCGTCGGTGGCACGTGGGTTGCAGGAATTGTGGCGAGTGGCGCTTCCCATCGAGTTCAGCCACGTCAGCTGGCGCTTGGCGAGCTGGCGCGTGGCGAATATACCGCGATCACGCAGCGCCGTGGCCGGAATTTCTCCCGCAAGCATCTGCCAGGTCTGGCGATAACCCACACAGCGCATGGCCGGTAGCCCGGCATGAAGCGCATAGGCCTGTTGCAGCATGCGTACTTCGCGCACCAGACCCTGCTCCAGCATCTGATCGAAACGCAGCGCGATGCGGGCATGCAGTTCCGCCCGCTCGCCTGGCATGAGCGCCAGTGGCAGGATGCGATAAGGCAGGGGCTGGCGTATCTGCCGGGCATAGAACTCGCCGACCGGTCGCCCGGTGAGGCGCACGATTTCCAGGGCGCGCTGGATCCGCTGGCTGTCGTTGGGTTTCAGGCGGGCGCCGCTGTCCGGATCCAGTCGCGCCAGCTCGGCGTGCAGGCTGGGCCAGCCCCGGGTCCGGGCTTCGGTATCGATGGCGGCGCGTAATGCCGGATCGGCTTCGGGCAGTTCCGCCAGGCCTTCGAGCAGCGCCTTGAAGTAGAGCATGGTGCCGCCCACCAGCAGGGGGATCCTGCCGCGGCGGGTGATTTCCTCCATGACCCGCAGGGCATCGGACCGGAAGCGGGCAGCGGAATAGCGTTCTTCAGGCGTGATCAGGTCGATCAGATGATGGGGAAAGCGGGCCAGGGTTGCGGCATCGGGTTTGGCGGTGCCGATGTCCATGCCGGTAAAAACCTGGGCCGAATCCACACTGATCAGTTCCACGGGAAAGCGTTGTGCGATTTCCAGGCCCAGAGCGGTCTTGCCGCTGGCGGTCGGCCCCATCAGCAGGATGGCCGGGGGAAGCGACGGATTGCCCGTGGTCATTGGCCACGCATGAAGAGCTTGTCCAGATCCCGCGTCGACAGTTGCACCCAGGTTGGCCGGCCGTGATTGCACTGATCGGCGCGTTCGGTGGCTTCCATGTCGCGCAGCAGGGCGTTCATCTCGGGCAGGGTCAATGCCCGGTGCGCACGCACGGCACCGTGGCAGGCCATGGTGGCCAGAAGTTCGTTGCGCCGATCCTCCACCGCCCGGCTGGCGGGGAATTCCTTCAGGTCCGCGAGCAGGCCACGCAGCAGGGCGGGCAGGTCATCCGTGGCGAGCAGGGCCGGCACCGCCCGCACGGCCAGCGCCTGGGGGCCGGCGGAGGTCAGCTCGAACCCGAGGCGCTGCAGCGTGTCGCCCTGCTCGGCCGCCACTGCGGCCTCGCCCGGGCTGACAGCGAGCAGCAGGGGCACCAGCAGGGGCTGGCGCGGAGGTGGTCCCCCGTCGAGCTGGTTCTTCAGCTGCTCGTACAGAATCCGTTCGTGGGCGGCATGCATGTCCACCACCACCAGCCCGGCGGCATTTTGTGCCAATACGTAAACACCGTGAATCTGGGCCACCGCGTAACCCAGGGGGGGCGAGCCATCTGGTGTGGTATCCGGCAGTCCATGATGTGGCACGGGAGGGGATGCAAACGCGCTGCGAACAAAGTCGAAATGCGTGGAGAGGGCAGGCTCCTGCACCGGCAGCGGCACCTGCCGGTAAGCCGGATAATGTGAATCAGGAGTCTGAGGGGGTGACGATACGGCAGGGAGGGTTGCAGCACCGGACAGAGCCCTTTCCGGATTCGCCATGTCCGCCAACGGTGCCGCCAGGCCATGTTGCAAGACGTGAAAAACGAACTGATGCACTCCCCGGCCATCACGGAAGCGGACCTCGGTTTTTGCCGGATGAACGTTGACGTCCACGCCGCGCGGGTCGAGTTCGAGGAAGACTGCGTAGGCCGGATGGCGTGCACCATGCAGTACGTCCGCATATGCTTCGCGCAGGGCGTGGGCCAGCAGCTTGTCGCGCACGAAGCGGCCATTCACATAGCAATACTGGTCATCACGTGAAGCGCGGGAATAGGCGGGCAGGGCGGCAAAGCCGTATAGCCGGAGAGGACCGGCTTCCGCCCGAACGGGCCGGGCATGATCGAAAAACTCCGTGCCGAGGACTTCGCGTACCCTGCGCGGCAGATCGCCTGCGGCATATCTGTGCTTGACGCTGCCGTTATGGGTCAGGCCGAAAGTCACCCCAGGATTGGCCAGGGCCATGCGCCGCAGCACATCATCGCAATGCGCCATTTCGGTGGCTTCGGATTTGAGGAATTTGCGCCGGGCCGGGGTATTGAAATACAGATCCGCCATTTCCACCACGGTGCCGGCGGCAAGGGCGGCAGGCTCGACCTGCATGGCCTCGGCGCGGACCCGGGAGGCATGTGGCGCATCGGCGGTGCGGCTGGTGAGGGTGACACGGGCGACTGCGGCAATGGCCGCCAGGGCTTCACCGCGGAAGCCATAGCTTGCTACGGCTTCGAGATCATCGAGGGAGGCGATCTTGCTGGTGGCATGCCGGGTCAGGGCCAGGGGCAGATCGGCGGCAGCGATGCCGTTGCCGTCATCCGTCACCCGCATCAGCTGAACACCACCTTTTTCCAGAATGACATCGACGTGTGTTGCGCCGGCATCGAGGCTGTTCTCGATCAGTTCCTTCAGCACCGAAGCCGGGCGTTCCACCACCTCGCCCGCGGCGATCTGGCTGATGAGCTGGTCCGGAAGGGGAAGGATGCGGGACATGATGAGGGCGGCAATTATAGCCGTGCCGAACGGGCACCATTCCGGGATGCCAGGGTGACCCTGGCATGTCGCCGCGTGTGACACTGATGATCAGGTGCGGCCACTTTCATTGTCAGCCGCGCCGGATTACACTGACATATCGAATGCGCAGTCGATCAACGCGGTCCGAAAGCCGGGTGCATCGACGCATCGGTGGTACTCATTCATGGGGAAAGGGAGATGGCGATGGGCAAATTGAAATTGTGGTGGCTGGTGCTGTGTCTGGGCGGGGTACCCCTGCTGGCGGGTGCGGCGGGCAATGACGAGCTTTGGGAAATCACCACCCGGATGAATATCCAGGGCATGGGGATGCAGGGCGGTGGAGCGACTGTAAAGTCCTGCCTGACCAAGGGCAATGCGTATAACCCGGATCAGGGCCGGGAGGCAAAAAACTGTAAATTCACCGAACTCAAGGTGGTTGGTAACAAAACCTCCTGGCAGGTTCGCTGTACGGGGAAGGAAGAAATGAGCGGCAGCGGCGAGATGACCAAGACGGCCACAACACTGGAGGGTACCATCCGGATGAATACCCACGGCATGGCCATGGTCCAGAATATTTCCGGCCACAAGGTAGGCAGTTGTGATGCCGCAACCGACCGACCAACCGTCATGGGGCACGGCCCCGTCCGTCCGTAGTCCATACTGCGCGCCCGGTATCCGGCTCCGCCTTGTCGCGGGGACCGGATACATCTGGCGAAGCGGTTAAACTACGCGCCCCTTCGCGTCCAGGTGACCGCTATCGTGGAAATTCTCGGCCAGTTCATCGATATCCTCATCCACCTCGATGTTCATGTCGAACAACTGGTGAGTCAGTACGGTCCGTGGATCTATGCGATCCTGTTTGCCGTGATCTTCGCCGAGACCGGGTTCGTCGTTACCCCCATCCTGCCGGGCGATTCCCTGATTTTCGTTGCTGGCGCGGTGGCAGCCCTGGGGGGAATGGATGCCACGTTGCTGATGGCCCTGTTGCTGCTGGCGGCGGTGCTGGGCAACAGCCTCAACTATGCCATCGGCCGCTGGCTCGGCCCGCGGGTTTTTCAATGGCCCGACTCGCGTTTTTTCAACCGTAACGCACTGGACAAGACCCGCGAGTTCTATGAACGCCACGGTGGCAAGGCCGTGGTGATTTCGCGTTTCCTGCCTCTGTTCCGCACCTTTGTTCCCTTCGTCGCCGGCATCGGCGCCATGGACTGGCGCCGCTTCTCGCTGTTCAACATCACGGGCGGTGCCCTATGGGTCGTTTCCCTCACAGCGGCGGGATACTGGTTCGGCAACATGCCCCTGATCAAGAACAACCTGACGCTGGTGATCCTTTCCATTATCGGCATTTCCTTCCTGCCCGCATTCATCGGCTGGTGGCGGCACCGTCGCGCCGCTTCCTAGCCGGCGGCATGTTGCGCCCGGATGACGGCCGGTCGGCTGGGCTATCATTCGGCATGGCGCACAATGTCCCGCTCCGGCCCTTGTGGATTGTTCCGGCGATCGCCATCGCGGTTGTCGCCTGCAGCAGCCCGAAGACACCAGGAAGGACGGGTGAGACAGGGGTCTTCCAGCCCGATCAGCTGTTCAAGTCGGATGTCGACCGCTTCTCCGAGGCGCACTACCGCGCCCTGATGGCGAGCTTGAAGGTGCTGGCGGAGAAACTTTACCGGCGCAATCCGCACGAGTGGCACAAGGGACACTGGAACCAGGTGGATGATCCGCTCAACCGCCTGTTCGCTTCCCGGCACAATTGGGCTTTCCCGGAACTGGAAGGGCATACCGGCGTCGAAGCCATGCGTCTGGCCTTGCGCCCGGACTATGCGGGTGACCGGGTATTCGCCCTGGTCGCCGGCATGGGAGGCATGTTGCTGGCGGCTTTCGGCGGTCGGGACGAGCAGGATATGAGCGATGACCTGGATCCGCAAAAACTCTATAACGCGGCCCGCAACCTGGAGATCGTGGTGTGGAAACTGAGCAATAGCAAAGGCCCGGACGGACATTTGTTGTTGCTCACGAATGAAGGTGGCGGTGTGCCCAATCTGAGTTTCGAGCGGGAGTTCGGCAAGATGATCGGCAATCTGGATCTGCTGTCGACCGTCGTGGCCGACAAGGCCAACCGCACCGTGATCAAGATCCTGCAAAACATGGCCACGGCGGTATTCCTGCCGGTGGCGATCAAATGAATTCATGAAGAACTACGTCATCATCATTTCCGGCCGGGGCAGCAATATGGAAGCACTGCTGACGGCGAATCTGCCCGGCCGCTGTGCCGCAGTGATCAGCAACCGGCCCGCTGCGGCCGGCCTGGTCTACGCTGCACGGCAGGGGGTGGCCACCGTTGTGGTGGACCACAAGGCCTATCCCGATCGTGCGGCCTTCGATGCGGCACTCGCCGCCGAGGTCGAGCGTCATCAACCCGATCTGGTGCTGCTGGCCGGTTTCATGCGCATTCTCTCGCCGGCGTTCGTGCGTCGCTTCGCGGGGCGCATGCTCAACATCCATCCTTCGCTGCTGCCCGCTTTCCCCGGACTGCGTACACATGCCCAGGCACTGGAGAACGGTGTCAGATTGCACGGCTGCACGGTGCATTTCGTCACGCCTGATCTGGATACCGGTCCCATCGTGATCCAGGCGGCCGTGCCGGTGCTCGACGACGATACGCCGGAATCCCTGGCGGCCCGGGTGCTGGCCGAGGAGCATCGGATATATCCGCAGGCGGCGCGCTGGTTCCTCGAGGGATGCCTGCATGTCGATGGTCTTTGTGTCAGGCTCTCCCGGCCCGGTCCAATACCCGCCGCACTCAGCTTTCCCGTCGGATGAATTTGCCTCTGCGCCGGGGGCCGGTCCTGGCACTTTTCGCAACCCTGTTGCTTCATGGTTTTCTGATCCTGGGGCCAGGCTGGCATCTGGGGAAGTTAACAACGACCGATACGGAGCCCGAGATCCTGATGGCACAGGTGCTGTCGCCACAGCCACCTCCACTGCCCCGTCCGCCATCTCCTCCCCGTCATTCCATGCCGGTCGTATCGGCTCCGTTGCCTGCTGGTGATGCCGCCGGGACGATCACACCCACACTCGAACGTGTCGATGCCGCGGCGCTGCTGCCGGCTGCCCTGGCGGTTCCTGCCGCGCCGCAGATCATCACACCCTTGCCGGCGAACGGGCACATCCGTTATATCGTGCGCCGCGGGGAGGGTGGCATGGTGGTGGGCCGGGCGGTCACCGAATGGCACCATGATGGCCACAGCTACCGGTTGACCAGCACCACCGAAACCACCGGAATCGTTGCCCTGTTTCGTCCCGCCCGGGTCGTGCAGACCAGCGAGGGCAGGCTTGAAGGCGGCGAACTGTATCCGCGCCGCTTCGTGATCGACAAGGGGGACGGTGATGTGGCCAGCGCCGACTTTGACTGGGCACATCAGCGCGTCACCCTGGGGGACGGCCGGACGCTTTCGTTTTCCGATGGCGCCGAGGACATGCTGTCCATGTTTTTCCAGCTGATGGCGGCTGCGCAGCGGGAAGATGGCTTCCAGATGGCGGTCGCGACCGGACGCAAGGTGGAGCGTTACGCCTTTGAATGGTTGCCGGAGGAAACACTGAGCCTGCCGGCGGGCCGCTTCAAGACCTGGCATGTGCGGGTCCGGGCCGTGACGGGTGGCGGCGACAGCACCGAAGTATGGCTGGCCGAGGATGCGATGGGTCTGCCGGTACGCATCCGCCATATCGACCGCAAGGGAGAACTCTATGACCAGGATGCCGAGAAGATCGAGTATCAGAAATGAGCGGCATCGTGCCGGCCGGGGCGGCCTGCATGGGAAGAGCCGGAAAATGACGGCCCCCGGATGTACTTTCGCCATCGCGATGGAATCCATTTCATGACCCAGCACATCTCCAGTCAACTGCTGGATTCGGCCGTCGATGCCCTGTCCGCCATGCTGGCCCTGACCCAGCCGGCCGATGCCGTCCTGTCCCGCCACTTTCGTGAGCATCGCGCGCTGGGATCACGGGAACGCGCCTTCATCGCCGAAGCGGCCTACGGTGTGCTGCGCCATCTGCGGGTGCTGCAGCGGTTGTGCGGCGACAATCAATCACCGCGTCGCCTGCTGCTGGCGCTATTGACCCGGTTTCAGGGAGTGAGCCGGCGCCAGTTGGAGCAGGCGGTCAGAGCCCGGGAACTGGATTGGCTCGATGAGATCAAGGCGGCGCCGGCACCCGCTCTGACCCTCGCGGAAGAGCTGAATCTGCCGGACTGGCTTGCCGATCGGCTGCTGACGCTCCAGGGAGAGGAAGGGTTGCGGGAACTGGCCCGCGGCCTCAATGCCATGGCGCCCCTGGATCTGCGTGTCAATGCCCTCAAGGCCGGCCGGGATGAGGTACTGGCCAGGCTCAGGGCCGAGGGGATCGCCGCCGATCCGTGTCCTTACGCTCCCCAGGGCGTGCGTCTCCAGGGCAAAATTTCCCTGGCGAAACACCCGCTTTTTCTCGATGGCGTGATCGAGGTACAGGACGAGGGCAGCCAGTTGCTGGGGCATCTGGTTGCGCCCAAGCGGGGCGAGATGGTGGTGGACTTCTGCGCCGGAGCAGGGGGCAAGACCCTGCTGCTGGGTGCCATGATGCGTTCCACCGGCCGTCTCTACGCTTTCGATGTCGCCGGCGCGCGCCTGGCCAGGCTCAAGCCCCGGGCCGCCCGGGCCGGCTTGTCCAATATCCACCCGGCGCTGCTTGCCAGCGAACATGATCCGCGCATCAAGCGTCTGGCCGGCAAGATCGACCGGGTGCTGGTGGATGCGCCCTGTTCCGGGCTGGGCACCTTGCGGCGCAATCCCGATCTCAAGTGGCGGCAGACGCCGGAAGATGTGGCGGAACTGTGCGCCCGGCAGGCGGCCATCCTGACATCCGCCGCCCGCTTGCCGAAGCCTGGTGGCCGGCTCGTCTATGCCACCTGCAGCCTGCTGCCGGAGGAGAACGAGGCCATCGTCGATGCCTTTCTCGCCACGCATGATGCATTCGTCCGCGTTGCGTGCGGCGATATCCTGACGCGGCAGGGCATCGTACTCGATACCGGTATGGATCTTCATCTTCTGCCTCATGTGCATGGCACTGACGGCTTCTATGCCGCAGTGATGGAGCGCCGGACTTGAGGCGTTTGTGCGTGATCGTCCTGCTGGCCTGCGCCGGTCTGTGCCAGGCCGGTCTGTGTCAAGCCCGCGTGCTTCCGGCCAGCGGCAGCGTGGAGGCGCTGTTCTCGCCCTGGGACGATGCCGAGGGGGCGCTGATCGGCGTGGTGTCCTCCGCCCGCCAGACGATCTATGTGCAGGCCTACCTCCTGACCAGTCGCAATCTGGCGCGGGCGCTGATCGATGCCCGATCGCGGGGGGTGACGGTGAGCGTACTGGCGGACGGCGCCATGGCCGACAAGGGCGAGAGCCGGGAACTTGTGCGCCTGCATGCGGCGGGTATTGCGATCTGGCTGGAGCGGCGCTTTGCCGCCGCCCACAACAAGGTGCTTCTGGCGGACCCGGAAGGCCAGACGCCCGTGGTGGTCACCGGCAGCTACAACTTCACCTGGTCGGCCCAGGCCCGCAATGCGGAGAACCTGCTGATCCTGCGTGGCGATCCGGCCCTGGCGCTGGCCTACCTGCGCAACTGGCAACGCCACCGGGATCTCGCCGTCGCCTATGCGCAGGCTTCTGCCGATGGACACCACGCGCCGCTGCCCTGCCGTTCGCCCGGCAGTGAGGATGCCCACTTGCTGCGGACACTGGGCGAGTGTCGCAGCGCACCGTAATCCACCTGTCGCACCGATTCTCTGGAGATAAAGCGATGAGCAGTGCAATGAACAGCGATCTGGACAACATGGCCCTGGCGTTATGGGAGGATTTTCAGCATCCAGACGTGGGATGGCAGGCCGTTGCGCTCGTGGCCTGCATCGTCGTCGGGAAACTGGTCGAGCGTCTGGTCCGTGGCTATGGCGGCGTGGTTCCCGCACCCTGGCGCGAGGGAGGTCTGCGACGCATGACATTCCCGTTGACCACGACGGTTCTGGTATTTGTCGCCCGTTACGTGCTGCGTGGCTCGCATCCCGTCAATCTGCTGTCCATCGCCATACCGCTGCTGCTTTCCCTGGCGGGCATCCGCGCGGTGTTCTTCGCCCTGCGCCAGGTATTCGCACAAACCCGCTGGCTGGCCAGCTTCGAGCGCATTTTTTCCCTGCTGACGTGGACCGTGGTGGCGATGCACATTCTCGGCCTGCTGCCCGGTGTGATCGATTTCCTCGAAAGCGTGAACTTCACGGTCGGGCGGCAGAATTTGAGCCTGTGGCTGCTGCTGCAGGGGCTGGCGACGGTGGTGGTGGCATTGCTGACGGCATTCTGGTGTGGCGGTGTCGTGGAGCGCAGGCTGCTCCGCGCGGAAGATATGGATGGCAATCTGCGCGTGGTATTCACCCGCCTGGCGAAGGCGCTGCTGGTACTGGTGGCGATTCTCGTCAGCCTGCCCCTGGTGGGCATCGATCTCACCACGCTTTCGGTTTTTGGTGGCGCCCTGGGGGTTGGTCTCGGCTTCGGGCTGCAGAAGATCGCCAGCAACTATGTCTCCGGCTTCATCATCCTGCTTGATCGGTCGATCCGCCTGGGCAACATGATCGAGGTGGACTCGAATCGTGGCCAGGTCACCCGGATCACCACGCGCTACACCGTCCTGCGGGGCAGTGGCGGCGTGGAATCGCTGGTGCCGAACGAGGTGCTGGTGAGTTCGGTGGTGCTCAACGAATCCTATACCGATCGCCGGGTCCGGGTCGCCCTGCCGGTCCAGGTGGCGTATGGGACCGATCTCGACCAGGCACTGGTCCTTCTGGAGGCAGCCGCCAGGAACCAGCCCCGGGTATTGAGCGAACCTTCGCCGGCGGCGCTGGTGGTGTCTTTTGCTGACTCGGGGATCAATCTCGAAGTCGGCTTCTGGATTCACGACCCGGAAACGGGCACTGGGCGGCTGAAATCCGAAATCAATCTCGCCATCTGGCGCACGTTCAAGGCCGCGGGTATCCAGATGCCCTTCCCCCAGCGTGAGGTGCGCATCCTGTCCGGAACCCCGTAAGTCACCGCCGGGATGCCGGAATACCAGCCTGGAAACAGTTGTTTGGCGTAGAATTGTGCGCTGCACATCTCCCTTGAAAGGCCATTCCCGATGTTTACCGGTCTGATCGACCTGCCATGGTGGGGCTATATTGTGGTGCTCCTGGCGATGACCCACGTGACCATCGCGGCCGTCACCATTTTCCTCCATCGCTGCCAGGCGCACCGCGCCCTGGAACTGGGTGCCGTGCCGTCACATTTTTTCCGTTTCTGGCTGTGGCTGACCACGGGCATGGTGACCCGGCAGTGGGCAGCGATCCACCGCAAGCATCACGCCAAGTGCGAAACCGCGGAAGACCCCCATAGCCCGCGGACCCGCGGTCTGCGCAAGGTGCTGTGGGAAGGCGCCGAACTCTACCGTGCCGAGGCGGCCAACCAGGAAACGCTCGATCGTTATGGCAGCGGCACGCCGGACGACTGGCTGGAGCGCAATGTCTATGCCCGTTCGGTGCTTGGCGTATCGCTCATGCTGATCATCGATGTGCTGCTTTTCGGCGCCATCGGCCTCTCCCTCTGGGCCGTGCAGATGATCTGGATTCCTTTCTGGGCGGCCGGTGTCATCAATGGCCTCGGGCATTTCTGGGGCTATCGCAATTTTGCCTGCGCCGATGCCAGCACCAATCTCGTTCCCTGGGGCATCCTGATCGGTGGCGAGGAACTGCACAACAACCACCATGCCTACGGCAGTTCAGCCAAGCTGTCCAACAAATGGTATGAATTCGACATTGGCTGGTTCTACATCCGCATCCTCGAAATCCTAGGCATGGCGCGTGTGAAAAAGGTGGCGCCGCGCCTGGTGTTGGGTACCGCGCGCCAGACGATGGACATGGACAATCTTCAGGCCGTGATCACCCATCGCTACGACGTACTTTCCCGATACCTCAAGTCCCTGAGTCAGACCGCCAGCGAGGAATTCGAACATCTCAAGCTCGATGCGCGTCAGGGCCGACGGGTACAGCGTCTGCTCAAGCGGGATGCTGGCAGCCTGGAACAGGGGCAGGAGGAAAAGCTGCGTGCGGTGCTCGATCGCAGCGAGCGCCTGGCCAAGGTCTATGCCATGCGCGCCGATCTGGAGGCGGTGTGGGCGCGCTCCAGCGCCACCCGCGAACAACTGCTGGCCCAGCTTCAGGCCTGGGTGCACAAGGCCGAGGAGAGCGGTATTCGTCCTTTGCAGGAATTCTCGATGCGATTGCGGCAGTACGCGGTCTGACCCCCTGATTCGATCGGGGTCTCTCTCTCCGTCCTGTTCCTTGTTTCGGAACAGGACGGAGGAGGAAATAAAAAACCCGCCTCTGGCGGGTTTTTTATTTGGAACAACCGAACCCGGAATTACTTGAGCTTGGTTTCCTTGTAAGCCACATGCTTGCGAGCCTTGGGATCGAACTTCATGATCTCCATTTTCTCGGGCATGGTCTTCTTGTTCTTGGTCGTGGTGTAGAAATGGCCGGTGCCCGCGGTGGACTCCAGCTTGATTTTCTCGCGGCCGCCTTTAGCCATGATCGTTCTCCGTCAGGTTAAACGGCTTCGCCGCGTTCGCGCAGCTCGGCCAGCACCACTTCGATGCCCTTCTTGTCGATGGTGCGCAGTCCGGCGTTGGAAACGCGCAGACGCACGAAGCGGTTTTCAGATTCAATCCAGAAGCGGCGGCTCTGCAGGTTGGGCAGGAAACGACGCTTGGTCTTGTTGTTGGCGTGGGACACGTTGTTCCCCACCATCGGGGCCTTGCCCGTCACTTGGCAGACGCGGGACATGTGGTTGCTCCAGTCAGTCGGTTACAGCAAAGCCGTGCATTCTATCTGAAAAGCCGGTGCGGATTCAAGAATTTCACAGCAATCCCCGTTCGGCAAAGGAGACCGGCGTATTCCCCGCCACCAGCAGGTGATCCACCACCCGCACATCGACCAGGGCCAGCGCCGACTTCAGGGTCCGGGTCAGCGCCTGATCGGCCGCGGAGGGTTCCGCCACACCCGAGGGATGGTTATGCACCAGCACTGCGGCGGCGGCATTGCGGGCCAGCGCCTGTTTGACCACCTCGCGCGGATAGACGCTGGCCTGGCTCAGGCTGCCGCGAAACAGCTCCTCGTAGGCGATCAGCCGGTTCTGGCTGTCGAGCCAGAGCACGGCAAAGATTTCATGCGGCAGGGCCGCCAGCTTGAGGCGCAGCCAGTCATGCACCGCCCGGGGTGAGGCAAGCAGGTCCCGCTCCCGGATGGTTTCTCCCAGAGCGCGGCGGGCGAGTTCGATTGCTGCCACCAATTGAACCGCCTTGGCCGGCCCCATGCCGGGCAGAGTGGTGAGTTCCTGCATCGAGGCCGCGGCCAGAGCCGAGAGCCGGCCATCGAAGGCGGCCAGAAGCTCGCGGGCCAGATCCACGGCGCTTTTCCCCTTGACGCCAACGCGCAGGAAAATCGCCAGCAGTTCCGCATCCGCCAGCGCGCCCGGCCCCAGGGCCTGGAGGCGTTCCCGGGGGCGTTCGCCTTCCGGCCAATCGCTGATCGCCATGTAGAATTCCTCCTCCTGGTCGGCTCGATCCCCTTGATTCTAATGTCATGAACCCTCTTACAGGCAAGCGCATCGTGTTGGGCATCACCGGAGGCGTCGCCGCCTACAAGGCGGCGGAACTGACCCGGCTGCTGGTCAAGGCGGGCGCCATGGTGGATGTGGTCATGACCGAGGCCGGTACGCGTTTCGTCGGCCCCGCGACATTCCAGGCGCTCTCCGGCCGGCCGGTGTGGGCCCGGATATGGGACGATCGCATGTCCAGCGGCATGGCCCACATCGATCTCACCCGCGGCGCCGATGCCCTGCTGGTGGCGCCCGCCACGGCAGATTTCATCGCCCGGCTGGCGCATGGCTTTGCCGACGATCTGCTCTCCACCCTCGCCCTGGCGCGGGACTGTCCCCTTCTCGTGGCCCCGGCCATGAATCGCCAGATGTGGGAAAACCCCGCCACCGTGCGCAATATCGCCCGGCTGCGTGCGGATGGTGTGGCCATTCTCGGCCCCGCCGCCGGCGAGCAGGCTTGTGGCGAGGTGGGCGAGGGGCGCATGCTCGAGGCAGCGGAAATCGCCGATGACCTGGCGATCCATCTTGCGCCCAAGATTCTGGCGGGGAAACGGGTGCTGATGACGGCTGGCCCCACCTTCGAACCGCTCGATCCGGTGCGCGGCATCACCAACACCAGTTCGGGCAAGATGGGCTTCGCCCTGGCCCGCGCCTTTGCCGAGGCAGGCGCACGGGTTACCCTGGTGGCCGGGCCTGTCTCACTGTCCACGCCCAGGGGCGTCGTACGCCACGATGTGCAAGCCGCCCTCGATATGCGTCAGGCGGTGATGGAGCATCTGCCGGGACAGGATATTTTCGTGGGCGTCGCGGCGGTGGCCGACTACCGGCCCGCGCAGTCGGTCGCGCACAAGATCAAGAAATCCGCTGCGGCGCTGACCCTCGAACTCGCCCCCAACCCCGATATCCTGGCCGAGGTCGCCGCCCGGCCGGATGCGCCCTTGTGTGTCGGCTTCGCCGCCGAGAGCCGCAATCTGGCCGAATACGCCGAAGCCAAGCGGGTGGCCAAGAACCTGGCCCTGGTGGTGGGCAATCTGGTGCAGGACGGGCTGGGGGGCGACACCAATGCCGTCACCCTGTTCGACGCCACGGGCGCCCATCCACTGCCGCCCGCCGACAAGGCCGAGGTGGCACGCGCCATCGTGGCCTATCTTGCGGGCCTTCTGGCCTAGGTGCTACTTTGTCTGCATACGGAGGAGGGGCAGCATGGTGAAGCAGGCGAAAAATACGGTCTGCCTCTGGTACGAAGGCGACGCCGAAGAAGCGGCTCGCTTTTATGCTGTGACTTTTCCGGACTCGTCCGTCGGTACCATCCACCGCGCGCCGGGCGACTCACCTTCGGGAAAGCAGGGCGATGTGCTGGTCGTGGAGTTCACGATCATGGGCATCCCGTGCATCGGGCTGAATGGTGGTCCGGTCTTCAAGCACTGCGAGGCATTCTCGTTCCAGGTGGCCACCGCCGATCAGGCCGAAACGGATCGCTACTGGAACGCGATCGTAGGCAATGGCGGCGAGGAAAGCCTATGTGGCTGGTGCAAGGACAAATGGGGCGTTTCCTGGCAGATCACGCCGACCGTGCTGATTGAAGCCTACACCAGCCCCAATCGCGCTGCGGCCAGGCGCGCGTTCGATGCCATGATGCAGATGAAGAAAATCGATATCGCCGCAATCGAGGCGGCATACCGAGGATGAGGCAGGTGAATCGCTATCACTTTTCAGGAGGCATGCCGTGAATCAAAATTCCTTTGACTATCCGCCCCTGGGTCCCTATCTGACGGTGAAGGGCGCCAGCAAGGCCATCGAGTTCTACAAGGCCGCGTTCGGCGCGACCGAAATCTTCCGGCTTTCCGATACGAGAACCGGAGCGGTCGGCCATGCCGAGATCATGATCAATGGCAGTCTTGTCATGCTTGCCGACGAAAATCCTGCATTCGGTAAAAAATCGCCGCTGAGCCTTGGCGGCAGCGCCGTGACTTTCAGTCTGATGGTGGAAAACGCCGACACCGCCACGGAACGCGCAAGCGCCATGGGTGCAACGGTCGACATGCCGCCGGCCGATATGTTCTATGGCTTCCGCAGCGCCGCTATCAGCGACCCTTTCGGGCACAAATGGATGCTTCAGCACCGGATCGAAAACGTCTCGCACGAAGAAATGCAGAAACGCTGGGAAGCGATGCTGGCTCCTGGAGGTACGGGCTGTCCTGACTCCGGCAAGTAAGAATGGCGTATACGGCCTGACATCGCACCCGGGGAGTGGATTTGTCGTATCCGCCCCTTGGGGCTGCATCGGGTGTCAGGTGCACAACCCCGTTGCCCTGAAAGATCAAAAGGAACGCCGCGAATGAATGATGGAAGAAGCACGCGTTTCGATTATTCCGTGGGCGACCGGCGCTATGTCGGTACGCTTTACCGCGGTCCGGATCCGGTGTCTGCCGCGGCAATCGTGCTTCTGCCCGACTGGCGGGGCCAAAGCAGTCTTGCAGGCGATCATGCCGGGTATCTGGCGGGGCTTGGCTGTACCGTGGCCATCGCCGATCTGTACGGGGATGGTTTTAATCCGGACAATCCGGAGCAGGTTGGTCCGATGGTGAGGCGGCTGCTGGACAAGCGGGCCGATGGTGTCGATGCGCTCGCCGCGTGCGTGGCGCGGCTTCGGCAAGAGGTCGCGCCACGCACGCCTGTGGTCTGCCTTGGGTACAGCGCAGGAGGAATGGTCGTGCTGGATTACGCCCGCAGCGGCGCCAGCATCGCCGGGTTCATCTTGTGCTCCGCGCTGCTAAAGACCGCCGCGCCGGGGATGGACGCACACATCGAGGCTCCTGTTCTGATCCTTCAAGGGACGCAGGACCAAGTCTCGCCGATGGAAACGATCCATGCGGTCATTGCCGAGATGGATGCGGCGGGAAATGACGTGCGCTTCGAGCTCTACAGCCAAACACATCACGCTTTCGACAATCCGGAAGCCGGCACCGATCCCGCTGCGCGGCTGGTCTATTCGTCGAGGTCGGCTCACCGCGCGAGACATGCGATCGCGCATTTCATCGCCGAGGTGGCCGGGCAGGCAAGGGAGGATTGATGGCACGTCCATGCAATTTCTACCCGGCAAACCGGCCAAACCGATGTTCGTCTTACCTTGCCCTCAAGGAGCAATGCCATGTCAGACCGCACTGTTCGCCTGCACAGAGTACTCCGCACCAAACCCGAGAAAGTGTATCGCGCGTTTCTCGAAGCGGGCGCCATGGCCAAGTGGCTTCCTCCCTACGGTTTCACCTGCACGGTGCATCACCTGGAAGCCCGTGTCGGCGGCACCTTCCGGATGTCGTTCCACAACTTTGCGAGCGGTAACGGTCATTCCTTCGGCGGTGAATACCTCGAACTGGTTCCCAACGCGCGCATCCGGTACAACGACAGGTTTGACGACCCGGACTTGCCGGGCGTGCTTGAGGTGATCGTATCCCTCAAGGAGGTTGTTTGCGGAACCGAGCTGAGCGTTACCCAGTCCGGCATTCCGGACCCCATCCCTCTGGCAATGTGCTACCTGGGCTGGCAGGAGTCACTGGCCCAGCTTGCGACTCTTGTCGAACCCGATATCCCGGGATAAAGAGGCGGTACCTCGTTCAAACATCAAACGCGCAAACGCCGAAACGTTCAGCGGCGTCTATGTGTCAGGAGAAACCATGAGCACACAAGTCTTCATCAACCTTCCCGTGGCCGACCTGTCGAAATCCGTGGGCTTTTTCAAGACGCTTGGCTACTCGCACCACCCACAATTTACCGATGACACCGCCGCTTGCATCGTCATTAGCGACACGATCCATGTCATGCTGCTCACCCACGCCAAGTTTCGTGAATTCACACCGAAAGCCATCTGCGATACCAACCAATCTGTCGAGATGCTGCTTTGCCTCAGTTGTGAAAGTCGCCAGCATGTGGAAGACCTCGTTGCCAAAGCCGTCGCGGCAGGTGGATCGCTCTATGCACAGCCGATGGATCACGGCTTCATGTACCAGCACAGCTTTGCCGATCCCGATGGCCATCATTGGGAACTCGTCCATATGAGCACTGTGCCACCACGGCAGTGATGCCGGTGGGCCAGGCCTCGAACCAGGTGTTGCCGCAGGCATGCGAAGATGCGATCCCGGCTACTTTGCGTGAAATCGCAGCATGCGCGTCAGGCCCCGCGCGGGTGTCGCGGCGAGGCGATCTCTTCGTTCCGCCAGGCGACGCTCCGTCCTCGCGCTGGTGAGTTCAGGCACGCCGCCAGTTCGTGCCCCGGGGCGAATCCTCCAGCACGATCCCCGAGTCTTTCAATTCGTCGCGGATACGGTCGGCCTCGGCGAAATCCTTCGCCTTTTTGGCGGCGACGCGGGCGGCGATACGGGCCTCGATGGTTTCCGCCGAAAGTCCGTCATCCTGCGCGGCAGGGCCAGACTGGAGAAATGCCGTTGGCGAACGCTGCAACAGGCCGAGCACATTGCCCAGCGCCTTGAGCTGGCCGACCAGGGTCGTGTCGCCTCGATTGATTTCCGCAGCCAGATCGAAGAGCACCTCCACCGCCTCGGGCGTGCCGAAATCATCGTCCATCGCGGCCCTGAAACGTCGGGCGTGGGGCTCATCCCAGTCCACCATCGCCGCGCCGTCATGATCCTTCAGCGCAGTATAGAGGCGGGAGAGGGCATGGCGCGCATCGTCGAGGTGTGCGTCGGAGTAATTGAGCGGGCTGCGATAGTGCGCGCGCAGGATGAAAAATCGCACCACTTCGGGGTCGTAGCGCTTGAGCACCTCGCGGATGGTGAAAAAATTGCCCAGGGACTTGGACATTTTTTCGTCGTCGACACGCACGAAACCGTTGTGCATCCAGTAGTTCACATAGGGATGACCATGCGCACCCTCGGACTGGGCGATTTCATTTTCGTGATGGGGGAACTGCAGATCCTGCCCGCCGCCGTGGATGTCGAAGCGGGGGCCGAGCAGCCGGGTCGCCATTGCCGAGCATTCGATGTGCCAGCCCGGCCGCCCCTCGCCCCAGGATGAGGGCCATTTGACCTCCGCCGGCTCGTCCGCCCTGGCATGCTTCCAGAGCACGAAATCGAGCGGATCGCGCTTGCCTTCGGCCACATCCACCCGTTCGCCGGCGCGCAAGTCCTCGATGGATTTGCCCGAAAGCCGGCCGTAGCCGGGGAAACTGCGCACGTGGTAGCAGACGTCCCGGTTGTCGGCCAGATAAGCCAGGCCGTTCTTTTCCAGCTGGCCGATCATGTCGAGCATCTGCGGCACAAAGTCGGTCGCGCGTGGTTCATGATCGGGGCGCAACACACCCAGGGCGTCGGCATCTTCATGCATGGCGGTGATGAAGCGGTCGGTGAGTGCGCGGATAGGTTCGCTATTTTCGCCAGCGCGGCGGATGATCTTGTCGTCGATATCGGTGATGTTGCGGACATAGGTCACCGCCAGTCCGCTTGTCCGCAGCCAGCGCGCCACCATGTCGAACACCACCATGACCCGTGCATGCCCCAGATGACAGTAGTCATAAACCGTCATGCCGCAGACGTACATGCGCACCTTGCCGGCTTCCATGGGAACAAAAACCTGTTTCTCGCGGGACAGGGTGTTATAGAGCTTCAGCATGGGGGTGCGGCAAGGAGAATGTCGGGGAAAATAAGAAGCACGACCACAATATCCGGCCAAAACATCCGTTCGGTATCACGGTAACCCGCAGTTTGACGAAACCCGATGAAACGGTCGCGATATTGGTAAAATCGCAGGTTATATTTTGCAGTGCTTTCCGAGTTCCATCACTATAGCATGGTCCGATTTCTTCCCGTCCCGCTTCGCCTGTTGCGTGCCCTGCGTGCCATTCCGCTGATTCTTGCGGCAACAATCCTCCCGGTCCATGCAGACATGTTGCAGGACGCCGCGCAGTCGCTCAGGCAGGGGCAGTATCCCCAGGCACTGACGCAGGTGGACCGGTTTCTCGCCGACAAGCCACGTGACGCCCAGGGCCGCTTCTTGCGCGGCGTCATCCTTACCGAACTGGGCAAGCGCCAGGAGGCGATCACCGTTTTCACCCGCCTGACCGAGGATTATCCCGAACTGCCCGAGCCCTATAACAATCTGGCGGTGATCTACGCCCAGCAAAAACAGTACGACAAGGCCCGGCAGGCTCTGGAAGCCGCGATCCGTACCCACCCGTCCTATGCCACTGCGCATGAAAACCTGGGTGATATCTATGCCCGGATGGCCAGTCAGGCGTATGACAAGGCGTTGCAGCTCGATTCGTCCAATGCCGTGGCGCAGACCAAGCTGTCGATGATCCGCGACCTGATGAGCCTTTCCCGTCGTGATGGCCGGCCTGTCACCGTGGCGGCTGCGTCCACCGCGCCCATTCCATCCGCCCCGCCTGCTTCTACACCTGCCCGGCCTGCCTCCGCGCCCTTGCCGGTCCCCGCCACACTGCCGCAGGCGGAGCCTTCCAGGCCGGTGGCGTCTGCAGCGGCGAAACCCGTGCCACCCCCGGTCCAGGCACCGCCCGCGACCCCTGCCTCTCGTGCCGAGCCGATCCGGCCTGCCGCAGCCGATGCCAGCGCCGAGGTAAGCCGGATCGTCGAAGCCTGGGCCGGCGCCTGGTCGAAAAAGGATGTCAAGGCATACCTGGCCCACTACGCCCGTGATTTCAGGACGCCGGGCGGTGTCTCGCGCAAAACCTGGGAAGCGGAACGCAGCCAGCGTCTGCTCAAGCCGGGAGCGATCCATGTCACCCTCGGCAATCTCAGGGTCGAGCAGGAATCACCCGACCGGGCCATTGTCTACTTCCGTCAGGGATACCGTTCCGCCAATCTGAAAAGCGATAGTTCCAAGGTGCTGGTCATGATCCGGCATGATGGCCGCTGGCTGATCCAGCAGGAACGGATCGGCGGCTGATGGCATTGTTCGATCCGCGTCGCGCCCTGCTTGCCGTGGCCCTCTGTCTGGCCACCACGATGGCATGCGCTGCCGGGGAACGCTACAGCGACGCTGGCCCCGAGCCACTCCTGGTCAAGGTTTTCGATGCGATCGAGGCCGGCAGTTTCGAACAGGCGCTCGGGCAGGTGGATACCCTGCTGCAAAGCTATCCCAATTTCCGTCTTGGCTACCTGATCAAGGGCGATCTGCTGCTGGCCCGGGCCCGGCCGGTCACCAGCTTCGGCGGCGGCGCACGCAATGCCGGCGACAAGGTGGCTGAACTGCGCGAAGAGGCCATCGCCCGTCTCAGGGGCTACCGAACCAAGCCCCCGGCCGATTATGTGCCGCGCTATCTGGTGCAGATGCCTGCCGATCAGAAATACGCCCTGGTGGTGGACACGCAGAAATCCCGGCTTTACCTGTACCAGAACGACAAGGGCACCCCCCGTTTCGTTGCGGACTACTACATCACCCAGGGCAAGCTGGGGGCGAACAAGCACAGCGAGGGCGATCAGCGCACGCCGATCGGCGTCTATCACGTGACCGCCAGCCTGCCCCGGCAGAAGCTGCCCGATCTCTATGGCAGCGGCGCCTTCCCGCTCAACTATCCCAATGAATGGGACCGGCAGATGGGGCGCAAGGGACATGGCATCTGGCTCCACGGCACCCCTTCGGCGACTTTTTCACGCCCGCCCAAGGCATCCGATGGCTGTGTGGTACTGGCCAACCAGGATCTCGATTCCATTGCCAAAAGGCTGCAGATCGGCATGACGCCGGTGATCATCAGCAACAGCATCGAGTGGTTGTCCATGGATGACTGGCAGGCCGAGCGCAAATCGCTCCAGGCCATGATCGATGCCTGGCGCCACGACTGGGAAAGCCGCGACCCGGCCCGCTATGCCAGCCACTACTCGCCACGCTTCCACGGGGAAGGCCAGACCCTCTCGCAATGGCTGGAACAAAAACGCAAGGTGGGCGAAAGCAAGACCTGGATCCAGATCGCCACCAAAAACATCAGCATGTTCCGCAATCCGGGTAAGGAAGATTACGTGGTGGTCACCTTCGACCAGGAATATCGCAGCAACAACCTTTCCAACACCATGAAGAAGCGCCAGTACTGGGCCAAGGAAGCGGGGCGCTGGAAAATCATCTACGAGGGGCCGGCCTGACCGCCGCCGGACCCGTATTTCAGGAAACCATTCATGAAGCGCCTCGTCACGCCGGCCCTCGGGCTGCTGCTCTCTCTTGCCCTGTCCTGCGCACTGGCCGCCAATCCCACGGCAGAGATCAAAACCAGCCTGGGCGCCATCGTGGTGGAGTTCTATCCCGATCAGGCACCCGTCACCGTGGAGAACTTTCGCAAGTATGCTGAATCGGGTTTTTACAAGGGCACGATCTTTCACCGCGTGATTCCCGGCTTCATGATCCAGGGCGGCGGCTTCCTGCCTGACTTGAAGGAAAAACCCACCCGTGCGCCGATCCGCAACGAATCCCGCAACGGGCTCCGGAACGAAGCCGGTACGCTGGCCATGGCCCGCACCGGCAATCCCCATTCGGCCACTGCCCAGTTTTTCATCAATCTGGTCGACAATCGCAGCCTTGATTCCCCGTCCGGTACTGGCTGGGGCTATGCCGTCTTCGGCAGGGTCGTGCAGGGCTTCGATGTGGTCCAGCAGATCGCCCAGGTTCCCACGCGCGA
Organism: Pseudomonadota bacterium; assembly: GCA_018241695.1. Taxonomy (GTDB): domain Bacteria; phylum Pseudomonadota; class Gammaproteobacteria; order Burkholderiales; family Rhodocyclaceae; genus Denitratisoma. The sequence continues at coordinate 55,786 of JAFEDH010000008.1, forward strand.
TGTGGGAATCTACGAAAACGTACCGCGTACTCCGGTCACCATCCAGTCCATCCAATGGAAGCAACCCGCAAAGGAAACCCCATGATCAAGCTCCACACCAACCACGGCATCATCAGCATCGAAGTCGATCTGGAAAAAGCCCCCAAAACGGCCCAGAACTTCATCGACTACGCGAGCGCCGGCCACTACAACGGCACCATCTTCCACCGCGTGATCGACGGCTTCATGATCCAGGGCGGCGGCTTCGCGCCCGGCCTGAAGGAAAAGGACACCCGCGATCCGATCGAAAACGAGGCCGCCAACGGCCTCAAGAACAAGCGCGGCACGCTGGCCATGGCCCGTACCGGCGACCCGCATTCCGCCACGGCCCAGTTTTTCATCAACGTGGTGGACAACGAGTTTCTCGACTTCCGCGCACCCTCCGGCAACGGCTGGGGTTACTGCGTTTTTGGCCAGGTGGTCGATGGCCTGGAAGTGGTGGACGCCATCCGCAAGGTCAAGACCGGAAATGCCGGCTTCCACCAGGACGTGCCGAAGGAAGACGTGATCATCGAGCGGGCCGAGGTGATCTGACCCGGCCGGATCCGCCGTCTTGGAACTTTTCGTTTCCGACATCCATCTGTGCCCGTCACGGCCCGCCGTGACGGAACTGTTCCTGGCTTTTCTCGCCGGCCCGGCATCCCGGGCCGGCACCCTCCATATCCTCGGTGACCTGTTCGAATACTGGCTCGGTGACGATGATCTGGACGACCCTTTCAATGCCCGCATCTGCGCCGCGCTCAAGGCCGTGGCGGAGGGCGGCACGACCCTCGCCTTCATCGCCGGCAACCGTGATTTCCTCGCCGGAGATGCTTTCGCCCGTGCCACCGGGCTGCGATCCCTCGACGATCCGTGTGAGGCCCTCGTCGCCGGACATCGCACCCTGCTGCTGCATGGTGATCTGCTGTGTACCGATGACCACGAATACCAGGATTTCCGCCGCCGGGTACGCAGCCCGACCTGGCGTGAGCAGTTTCTCGCCCAGCCGCTGGCCCGGCGCCGGGAACAGGTCGAGGTCCTGCGTCAGCGCAGCGAGCAGGAAAAGCAGACCAAGGCCGGCGCACTGATGGATGCCAGCCCCGCCGCCACCGTGGCCGCATTCCGCGATCATGGTGTCCGGCGCATGATCCACGGTCACACCCACCGGCTCGCCCACCATACCCATGAAGTCGACGGCCAGGCCTGCCAGCGCTGGGTACTCGGTGACTGGCACGAATCGGGTGGCAGCTTCCTGGAATGCGGCGCGGATTCCTGGGCACTCCGGCCCTGGGCAGGGTGCTGAGCCGATCCGTAACCGCGGTGTGCGGATCAATCATAATGGCCGGCAGAAGATCACTCGTTCCCGCCGGTCCGCGCCACGATATGCCCGATATGTCCCATTCCCCGCGCAGCCCTGTATCAATCCCGTTCCGTCGCATCGATGCGTGGCGGAAGACCACCGTCCCGCATCTCGCCATGGCCTGCCTGCTGCTGGCCTGCCTGCTGCCATTTTGCCGCCAGCCGCTGGCGGCATCGGCCATCACCGCGACCGCCACGACCCCCACGACCGCCACGACCCCCGTAGCCCCCGGGACACCTGCGACACCCGGCGCGCTGCATGTCGTCCTTGACGACAACTACCCACCGTTCATTTTCCGCGACAGCGCAGGCAAGGCCACAGGCTTCCTGGTCGATCTCTGGGATCGTTGGTCGCAACAGACCGGCGTGCCGGTCCGGCTCGATCCACGCCCCTGGCCCATGGCCTGGGCTGCCATGGCGAACGGCGAGGCCGATGCCATCGATGCCGTTTTTTTCACTCCCGAACGCAACCAGCACCTGGATTTTTCCCGGCCCTACGCGGACGTTCCGGTTTCTGTCTACACCGATGCCGGGATCGGTGGCATCACCGACATCGCCTCGCTGCGTGGCATGCGGGTCGGCACCCAGAGCGGTGATGTCTGTGAGGAATTCCTGCGCCGGCAGGGCATCACCACGCTCCGGAGCTATGTCACCGCGGAGGCGCTGATCTCTGCCGCGGCCGGCGGCGAAGTGAAGATTTTCTGTCTGGGTGATCCCGCCGCCGACTATCTGCTTTACCGCGCCGGCATTGCCTCGCGCTTCCACAAGGCTTTTGTCGTGTATTCCGGCCAGTTGCACCGTGCCGTGCGCAAGGGTGACCGGGCGACCCTGCTGCGGATCGAGCGTGGATTCGCCGTCATCCCGCCGGGGGAGATGGAAGCCTTGCAACGCAAGTGGATGGGACAGCCGCTTGCCAGCCAGGCCTATTCCTATCTGCCCCACGCGCTCATCGTCGTGCTCGTTCTCGGTGCCGCTGTCTTTGCATGGTCGCTCCTGCTGCGGCGGCAGGTTGCCCGGCGCACCCGGCAGCTGGAAAGCGAGCATGCCCACCTGCAGACCTTGATCCGCTCGATTCCCGACATGGTCTGGCTGAAGGATACCGAGGGCGTCTATCAGTACTGCAATACGACATTCGAGCAGTTCTACGACATTCCTCCCACCGGCATCACCGGCAAGACCGACTTCGATCTGGTGGAGGCGGACATTGCCCGGAGCTTTCGCCACAACGACCAGATCGCTCTGGCGGCAACCACTCCCTGTCATTTCGAGGAACGATTCGGCCGGGGCAACAACGGTCATCCGGTCCTCACCGAAACCATCAAAACCGCTCTGCGCGACGGTGCCGGCCGCGTCATCGGAGTGCTTGGCATCGCACACGACATCACCCCGCATCGGGAAATGGTGGAGGGGCTGGCGCAGAGCAATCGTGCCCTGCGCATCCTGACCGAGATCAATCGCGTCCTGATCCGTTGCACGACGAGGCCGCAGCTGGTCTCGGACGTCTGCGACATCCTGGTGCACAAGGGCGGGTATCGCCTGGCCTGGGTCGGCCTCGTGAACGAGGATGCCGGGCGAACCGTATCCTTCATCGCGCATGCGAGCCATGTCGATGAAAAATTTGAACCGGCTCCCATTACCTGGGCGGATACCCCTGCCGGGCAGGGGCCGGTCGGGCGCTGCATCCGCACAGATCAGCCGGTCATCACGCGCAGATCCGATCCGGCCCTGGCCAACAGTCTCTGGCGCAACTTTGCACAGCGCTATGGTTACCATGCCTCGATCGTCCTGCCACTCAGGAACGGAGCCGGGATTTTCGGGGTTTTGAGTATCTATGCCGGACAGGAGGACGCACTCCACGACGACGAGGTCACCCTGCTGACCGAACTTGCCGATGATCTTGCCTTCGGCATGGAAACCCTGCGCCAGCGAAACATTCATGCCCGGGCCGAATCCGCGATGGCCAGCCAGGCGGCGGCACTCGAAGGGCTTGTGCAGGACCAGTCGCTGCAGGCGATTTTCAAGGCGCTGATGAAAACCCAGGTTCCGGGGGTGCGGACGGGCGTTCTGCTGCTCGATCCGGCGGGGCAACATACCCTCTATGGAGAGATTCCTGATGTACCCGAGGGCTATGTTTCGATGGTGCGATCCGGCGGGCCCGATCCGTCGCAAACGATCCGGAGTGTGGATATCGCCACCGATCCGCTCTGGGCAGAGGTTCGCGACCCGATACTGGCGCTGGGGCTGCGAGCCTGCTGGTTGTCACCCATGCATGACGATTTTGGAACCCTTCTGGGTTTTCTTCTCATGTACTGGGAATCCGTTGTCCGTGATCCTGACGAACAGGCTTTCCATCTCACACGGATCGCGGTGCATACCGCGATCCTGGCCGTGGAGTATGCCGGAAAGGCGGAAGCCCTGCGCCGCAGCGAAGCCCACCTGGCCGAAGCGCAGCGCCGGATCGGCCTGGGCAGCTGGGAATATGATCTGGCAAGCGGCCACATCACCTGGTCTGCGGAGATGTTCCGCCTGTTTCATCAGCCCCCGGAGCACGGCCCCCTCCGCCGGGAGGAATTCGCCCTGCGCCTGCATCCGGACGACCAGCCCGCCACGCGCCAGTACGACGCGGACGTCACCACAGGCGGGGAACCCAGAGCTTCCTTCGAGTTTCGCAGCCACCCCGATCTGGGGCCGGTCCGTCATTTCAGCGGCAACATCACGCCCATCCGCGCTGCCAGCGGCCGCGTCACCGCCCTGATCGGCACCGTGCTCGACATTACCGAGCGCAAGCAGCAGGAAGCCCGCATCGAGCAGCTTGCGTTCTACGATACGCTGACCGGACTGCCCCACCGCGCCCTGTTCGCGGACCGTCTCGACCAGACCCTGGCTACCGCCGCACGGGAGCAGCATTCGGTCGCCCTGTTTTTTCTCGATCTGAACCGCTTCAAGGAAATCAACGACAGCCAGGGGCACGATGCCGGCGACCAGGTACTGGTGGAGGTGGCGCACCGTCTTCAGGCCCAGACGCGCCAGGGCGAAACCCTGGCGCGTCTGGGCGGGGATGAATTCACCCTGATCGTCGGCGATGCCCGGCCCGTCACCGCAAGCCGGGTGGCGGAGCGGATTGCCCGCGCTTTCGACAAGCCTTTTCTGGTGGATGGCCGTCGATTCAACATCGGGGTCAGCATCGGCATCGCCCTCTATCCCGGCGATGGCGATACCGCCCAGGCCCTCATCTCCCGCGCCGACATGGCCATGTACCAGGCCAAGGCCCATGGTGGCGGTTATCACTTCTACAGCGCCGACATGAGCACGAGGCTCGATCACCGTCTGACCCTGGCCCAGGGCCTGGAACTGGCGCTGACCGAGAACCGGCTGCAGCTGTATTACCAGCCACAGGTGCGTCTGAGCGACAACCGGCTGATCGGTGCCGAGGTTCTGCTGCGCTGGCCCGACCCGGAACGGGGCTGGATCAGTCCCGCCGAATTCATTCCGGTGGCCGAAGAGCGCGGCATGATGGGGATGCTGGGGGAATGGATCCTCGATCAGGCCGCGCGCCAGCTCGCCGCCTGGCGCACGGCGGGGGTCGCACCGCCGGGCCGGCTGGCGGTGAACGTTTCCGCCCGGCAGCTTGCCCAGCCCCGTTTTGCCGAGACGGTGCAGGCCGTGATGGACCGGTACCGGCTGTCACCGGAGATGTTCGAGCTCGAACTGACGGAAAGCGCCCTGATGGACGATCCGGAGCATGCGGTCCGCCTGATGGACACGCTCAAGCAGAAGGGCTTCGCCATCGCCATCGACGATTTCGGTACCGGCTATTCCTCGCTTGCCTATCTCAAACGATTCCCGGCCGACAAGCTCAAGATCGACATGTCCTTCGTCCGCGACATGCTCACCGACCGCAACGATCACAACATCGTCACCACCATCATCGCCATGGCCCGCAGCCTCGGTCTGGCAACCATCGCCGAGGGCGTCGAGGAGGCCGGCCAGTGCGAGCAGCTGCGCGCCCTCGGCTGCGACGAGGTGCAGGGGTATTATTTCGGCCGCCCCGAACCCGCCGATGACTTCATCCGGCGCTGGTGCGACGTTTCCACCCCTACGCCGCCCTGACGCCGCCCCTGGCCGGAAACCCCCCGCACCGTCGTAGCCCACCACAGGCACCGCAGCCCGAACCGTCCGATGTCCACGCCTGATTCCCGCCAGTTGTTGCACGATGTTTTCGGCCATGGCGATTTTCGCGGCCAGCAGGCCGAGATCGTCGCCCATGTCGCCACGGGCGGCGATGCGCTGGTGCTGATGCCCACCGGTGGCGGAAAATCGCTGTGCTACCAGTTGCCGGCGCTGATCCGGCACGGCTGCGCCATTGTCGTCTCGCCCCTGATCGCCCTCATGCACGATCAGGTGGACGCCCTGCTGCAGCTGGACGTCCGGGCCGCCCATCTCAATTCGAGCCTCGCATTCGAGGAGCAGATGGCGACCGAACGGCGACTCATGCAGGGCGATCTGGACCTGCTCTACGTGGCGCCGGAGCGTCTGCTCACCGAACGCTTTCTCGGCCAGCTCGACCGGCTCTACGACGATCACCGCATCGCGCTTTTCGCCATCGACGAAGCCCACTGCGTCTCGCAGTGGGGCCATGATTTCCGCCCCGAATACATCCAGCTCTCGGCCCTGCACCAGCGCTTTCCCGCGGTGCCGCGCATCGCGCTGACCGCCACCGCCGACGCTCCCACCCGGCGCGAGATCGTGGAGCGCCTGGGGCTCTCGGATGCACGCCAGTTCGTCTCCAGTTTCGACCGGCCCAACATCCGCTACGCCGTGGTGGAGCGGGACCATCCGAAGAAACAGCTGCTGGGTTTTCTCGCCGCACACCGGGGTGCGGCCGGCATCATCTACTGCCTCTCGCGCCGGAAGGTGGATGACACCGCCCTCTGGCTGCAGGGGCAGGGTATCCACGCCCTGCCGTATCACGCCGGCCTCGATGCGGAAACCCGTCGTCTGCACCAGCAGCGCTTCGTCCGCGAGGACGGTGTCGTGATGGTGGCCACCATCGCCTTCGGCATGGGCATCGACAAACCCGACGTGCGCTTCGTCGCCCATCTCGACCTGCCCAGAAGCCTGGAGGCCTACTATCAGGAAACGGGCCGCGCCGGCCGCGACGGCGAACCCGCCGAAGCCTGGATGACCTATGGCCTGAACGATGTGGTGATCCATCGCCAGCGCATCGACGAATCCGCCGCGGGAGAGGAGCAGAAACGCATCGAACGGCAGCGGCTCGATGCCATGCTGGCCTACTGTGAAGCCGCCGCCTGCCGCCGCAGCCATCTGCTGCGCTATTTCGGCGAGGAGCACGCCGCCTGCAACAACTGCGACACCTGCGCCAGCCCGCCCGAGCTGTGGGACGGCACCATCGCTTCGCAAAAGCTGCTCTCCGCCGCCCTGCGCACCGGCCAGCGCTTCGGCAGCGGCCATCTGATCGACGTGCTGCTGGGCCGGCGCAATCCCAAGATCGAGGAATACCGGCATGACCAGCTACCCACCTATGGCGTCGGCCGCGACGTGGACGAAGCCACCTGGCGTGCCGTCACCCGCCAGCTGCTGGTGGGTGGCATCCTCCATGCCGATGCCCAGCGCTTCGGCGCCATCACCCTCACCGCAGCCGCCCGCCCCGTACTCAAGGGCGAAACCACCCTGATGCTGCGCCGCCCGCGCAAGCTGCCCAATGCCGGCCGCGCCCCCCGCTTCAGCCGGGAAGAAACCCGGGTGGAACTCGACACCGCCGACCAGGCCGTGTTCGAGGCGCTGCGCGCATGGCGCAGCGGCGAAGCCAGGGAGCAGGGCGTGCCCGCCTACGTCATCCTTCACGACCGCAGCCTGCGCGAGATCGCCCAGCTGCGACCCGCCAGCCGGGCGGAACTGCTCGCTATCGCCGGCATCAGCGTGGCCAAGGCCGAGCGCTACGGCGCGGCGCTGCTGCGGGCGATGGACGAATCCGTGGTTACCCGGGCATGATCCGTATCGACGACCTTTGTCGCCAATGGCAGTCCCTCGGTGCCCGGCCCGGCCATGTGGGGCGCATGCTGCGCGCCTGGATGCGGGCGCAGCCGCTCGAAGCCGGCCCGCGCCAGACCCAGAACACGCTGCCCGCCGCCGTGCGTGAAGCCCTGCCGGCGCTCAACGCGGAGGTGGCGCGGCTGGCCCGTGTGGATTCCGAGCATCCCGGCGCCGATGGTTCCGCACGCCTGCTGGTGAGCCTCGCCGACGGCCAGATGGTGGAGTCCGTGCTGCTGCCGCGCGAGGGCGTCTGCGTCTCCACCCAGGTCGGCTGCGCCGTGGGCTGCACCTTCTGCATGACCGGAAAAAGCGGCCTGCTGCGCCAGCTCGGCAGCGCCGAGATCGCCGCCCAGGTGGTGCTGGCCCGCGCCCGGCGGCCAGTGAAGAAGGTGGTGTTCATGGGCATGGGCGAGCCGGCCCACAATCTGGACAACGTGATGGAAGCCATCGAGCTGCTCGGCACCGCCGGCGGCATCGGCCACAAGAACCTGGTGTTCTCCACCGTGGGCGACCGGCGCGTGTTCGAACGCCTGCCGCAAGGCCCGGTGAAGCCGGCGCTGACGCTCTCGCTGCACACCACCCGGCATGAACTGCGGCGCCGGCTGTTGCCCAACGCCCCCGATCTGCGCCCGGAAACCCTGGTCGATCTGGCGGAGACCTACGCCCGCGCCACCGGCTATCCGGTCCAGTATCAATGGACCCTGATCGAGGGCGTGAACGACAGCGAGGCGGAGATGGACGCCATCGTCGCCCTGCTGCGCGGCAAATACGCGATGATGAACCTGATCCCCTTCAATGCCGTGCCCGGACTGGACTACCAGCGCCCCGCCCGGGCCCGGGCCGAGGCGCTGGCCCGCTACCTGCACCAGCGCGGGGTGCTGGCCAAGCTGCGCAACTCCGCCGGGCAGGATGTCGATGGCGGCTGCGGCCAGCTGCGCGCCCGCGCCCTGGGCGCACCGCGCGGCCGGCAGCGCATCATCCCGCTCGCCCCCGGCGCATAGCCCGCTCCGTTCCCGATCTCACCGACTCCCACTTCTGGAGGAAATCCGATGCCTGCCGATCCCGCCATGCCCGCCATCAACCGTCAGTGGCTGCTCGCCCGCCGCCCCGCCGGGATGGTCGGCACCGCCGATTTCGCCTGCCGCGAATCGCCCCTGCCCGTGCCCGATCTGGCCGCCGGCGAGATTCTGGTGAAGACCCTGATGCTGAGCTTCGAGCCGGCCATGCGCGGCTGGATGGACGACAAGCCCAGCTACATGCCGCCCGTCGTTCTCGGCGAGCCGATGCGCGCGGCGGGCATCGGCCAGGTGGTGCAATCGGCCAATCCGGCTTTCCCCGTGGGCAGCCTCGCCATGGGATTTCTCAACTGGCAGGAATACGCCGTCGCCAATCGCGCCGGCGAGATGCCGCCCATGCCGGTGCCCGCCGGCACGCCGCTCACCCTGCCGCTGGGCGCCTTCGGCGGCGCCAGCCTCACCGCCTATTTCGGCCTGCTCGAAGTGGGCCGGCCCAAGGCGGGCGAAACCGTGGTGGTGTCCGGCGCGGCCGGCGCGGTGGGAAGCGTGGTGGCGCAGATCGCCAGAATCCAGGGCTGCCGCGTGATCGGCATCGCCGGTGGCGCGGAGAAATGCGCCTGGCTCAGGGACACGTGCGGCCTCGATGGCGTGATCGATTACAAGCACGAAGACGTGGCGGCCCGCCTGGCGGAAATCTGCCCGATGGGCATCGACGTTTTCTTCGACAACGTCGGCGGCGACATTCTCGAAGCCGCCATCGAACAGATCGCCGACCATAGCCGCATCGTGCTGTGCGGCGCCATCGCCACCTACAACGATGCGCAAGCCCGCCCCGGCCCGCGCAACCTGATGAATCTGGTGACGCGCCGGGTGCGCATGGAAGGCTTCGTCATGGTCGATTACGTGCACCGCATCGCCGAGGCCCAGCCGCGTCTGGCCGAATGGGTGACGGCGGGCCGCATCCGCTGCCGCGAAGACGTGCAGGAAGGTTTCGAGAACATCCCGGCCACCTTCCTGCGCCTGTTCTCCGGCGCCAACCAGGGCAAGCAGCTGCTGAAGCTGGCCGACCCGGCCTGAGCGGCAGGGGGGCGGGCAGCGCCATTCCGGCGCCCCCATCCAGCCCCGCCCCGCCCGCTATCCGCTACCCGCTATGCCCAGTAGCCGGGCACGGCGTAGGCGGCTTTCAGATGGTCGATGAAAAGCCGCAATCGCAAGGGCATGCGGCCCTGGGGAAAAACGGCATGGATGCCCAGCGGCGGCGCGGCCCAGTCGGCCAGCACCGCCACCAGCCGCCCGGCGCGCAGATCGTCGCCCACCTCCCACAGCGAGCGCCAGGCCAGGCCGCGCCCGGCCAGCGCCCATTCATGCAGCACCGAGCCCTCGTTGCATTGCAGCCGGCCATTCACCTTCATCACCACCGGCGCGCCGGCGCGCTGCGGATCGTCGAAGCTCCAGCCCGGCTGCTGGGCCAGCGCGAGGCATTCGTGGGCGGAAAGATCCTCCGGTGTGGCGGGCACGCCGCACCGCGCCAGATACCCGGGGCTGCCCACCACCGCCCGGCGCATCTCGCCCAGCTTCACGGCCACCAGCCGCTCATCGCCCGGCGGGCCGATGCGCACGGCGCAATCCACGCCCTCGTTCACCAGATCCACCGAACGGTCGGAAAGATCCAGATTCACCGTCACCTCGGGGTGTCCGTCCAGAAAAGCCATCACCTGCGGCGCCACATGGCGGCGGCCGAAGCCCGCCGGCGCGGAGATGCGCAGATGGCCGCTGGCCTTGACCGCCCCCTGGCCCACGCCATCCTCGGCGGCGGCCAGATCGGCGAGGATGCGCTGGCAGTCCTCGAGAAAGGCGCTGCCCTCGGGCGTGAGGCTCAGGCGCCGCGTGGTGCGGATCAGCAGCCGGACGCCGAGCCGGGCCTCCAGCGCATCGAGGCGCCGGCCCATCACCGCCGGCGTCACGCCCTCGGCCCGGGCGGCGGCGCTGAGGCTGCCCCGATTCACCACGGAGACGAAGGCGTCGAGCTGGGTCAGCCGGTCCATCTTTTACTCCAGATACAAGATGGTTTGACTGTAACGGGAATTCACAGGCCCATCAACGGCCAATAGACTGAACCCGTCCAGAATTTCCCTCATCTTTGCCGTTTTCCTGCGCCTGCGGGAACACGGCGATCCTTCTTCAGGAGCCTTCCATGACCCTCATCCTGCCCGCCGGCATACAGATCAACGCCCCCCTGCAACCGGGTTTCGAGCGCATCCTCACGCCCGAAGCGATGGCCTTCGTCGCCCGCCTGCACCGGGCCTTCGAGCCGCGCCGCCAGGAACTCCTGAAGAAACGCGGCGAGCGTCAGGCGCGCATCGATGCCGGCGAGATGCCCGGCTTCCTGCCCGAGACCCAACACGTGCGCGAAGGCGACTGGAAGATCGCGCCGCTGCCGCGCGCGCTGGAATGCCGCCGTGTCGAGATCACCGGCCCGGTCGAGCGCAAGATGATCATCAACGCCTTCAACTCCGGCGCCGACAGCTACATGGCCGATTTCGAGGATTCCAACAGCCCGAAGTGGAGCAACCAGATCCAGGGCCAGATCAACCTGCACGACGCCATCCGCCGCACCATCAGCCATACCAACGAGGCGGGCAAGACCTACCGCCTCAACGACACCATCGCCACCCTGCAGATTCGCCCGCGCGGCTGGCATCTGGACGAAAAGCACGTGACCGTCGACGGCCAGCGCGTCTCCGGCGGCCTCTTCGATTTCGCGCTGGTCTTTTTTCACAACGCGAAGGAGCAGGTGGCGCGCGGCGCCGGGCCTTTCTTCTACCTGCCGAAGATGGAAAGCCATCTCGAAGCGCGCCTGTGGAACGACATCTTCTGCATGGCGCAGGACCACCTCGGCCTGCCCCGCGGCACCATCAAGGCCACCGTGCTGATCGAAACCGTCCTCGCCACCTTCGAGCTGGAAGAAATCCTCTACGAACTGCGCGAGCACAGCGCCGGCCTCAACGCCGGACGCTGGGACTACATCTTCAGCTGCATCAAGAAATTCAGGAAGATTCCCGGCTTCTGCCTCGCCGAGCGCGGCAGGATCACCATGGAAGTGCCCTTCATGCGCAGCTACGCCCTGGCCCTGGTGCAGGCCTGCCACAAGCGCGGCGCGCCCGCCATGGGCGGCATGAGCGCGCTGATTCCGATCAAGCACGATCCCGCCGCCAACGAAAAGGCGCTGGCCGGCATCCGCCACGACAAGACCCGCGACGCCAGCGACGGCTTCGATGGCGGCTGGGTGGCCCACCCCGGCCTGGTCGGCATCGCCATGGAAGAGTTCGTCAAGGTGCTGGGCGACCAGCCCAACCAGTGGCACAAGCAGGTGGCGGGCAGCTACGGCCCCAGGGACTGGCTCGACTTCCAGCCCGAACAGCCGATCACCGAAACCGGCCTGCGCAACAACATCAATGTCGGCATCCATTACCTCGGCAGCTGGCTCGCCGGCAACGGCTGCGTGCCCATCCACAACCTGATGGAAGACGCCGCCACCGCCGAAATTTCCCGCTCCCAGGTGTGGCAGTGGGTGGTGAGCCCCAAGGGCAGCCTCGACGATGGCCGCAAGGTCAGCGCCGACATGGTGCGCGCCATGATCGCGGAAGAACTCGCCCGGGTGCAGGCCACCGTCCGCGCGGCGGGCGAGGACACCGCCACCTACGAGCAGGCGGCGGTGATCTTCGACAGGATGAGCCTGACGCCGGAGTATCCGGAATTCCTCACCCTGCCGCTGTACGAGGCGATGGAATAGGCCGCCGCAGCGCCCGTCCGCTGTGGCGGGCGCAGCACCCTGCAGCGCGGTTCACCGCACGACACTACACCGCGCCACACCGCGCCGCTTCACTGCACCCGGATCACCTTCATCACCTCGTCGCCGAGGTGATTGATCACCTTCACCGCGATGCGGCCGGATTTCGGTTTGTTGAATGGTCTTGAGGTGTCGCTGTTGAGCGTTGCCCAGGCTTCGGCATCGATTTCGGCGCGCAAAGTGGTTTTCAAGGCGCTGTAGGGATCGTTGGCGCCGAGGAAGTAGGCGTGGCGGACGAAGAAGCTTTCCTCGTTGTAGTCGGTATCGATGAACCAGCAGGCGATGCCGTCGGCGCCGTCGCTGACCACTTCGCCGGTCTGCGGCTTGAACACGTCGACGCCATTCACCTTTACGCGCAGCAGTTCGCCGGATGGATCGCCTTCCTGAATCAGTGTGATGTCCGGCTCGCCGAAGATCACGAACAGGTTGCCCTTGCCGGTGTTCTTGAGGTCTTCGGCCATGTGCAGGTCGGCGTTCATGCGCGCCTTGAGCACCGGCAGCTTGCCGAGTTTGGCGAACTCGGTGGTGTGCGCCTCGAAGTTGAAGGCGCAGGCGATCAGCACGTCGAAGCCGGCGTCGGCCGCCTCACGCGCCGCCTCGACCAGATCGGCGCGCTGCACGGTGCCGAACTCGGGGCCGATGAAGATGGCGGCGCGCTTCTCCTCGCCCTCGCCTTCAAGATAGCGACCCTCGGCGCAGACCAGATCGCCCGGCCAGAGTGCCAAGGAGGTAAAGGCAATGCGGTCTGCCTTGTGCGCCTGCTGCACGCCGGCGGTCTTCAGGTTTTCCAGGATCATCTGCGGGAAGGACTGCTTGGCCGCATAGTCCGCGCCCGGATCGCGCAGGCCGTCGATCAGCTCGTCGTTTTCATCCACGCCGAGCATGCGGTGCGGCGAGAGGCTCTCGACGGTGAAGGGGCCGGCCACGCGCACCGCCTTCCTGTTTTCATAAGGCTTGTCGTAGAGATATTCGAACTCGGCCTTGGCGGCAATCGAGGCGTCGATTTCCTTTTGCCGTGCGATGCGCGCCTGCCACCATTCGGCGTGGAGCTGCCTCGCCTTTTCCGGCCATTTGGCCGAAGCGGTGTCCGATGCCTCGCGCGGAATCTCCCATTCCTGCCAGGTCTGCTTCAGCGCCGCATTCAGTTGCACGCGCAGCGGTTCCAGCTTCGCTTGCCACTCTTCCCAGATCACGTCGATCTCGGCGTTGTTGGCGATGGATTTCAGCGTGATGTGCGGTACCCGCTCATAGACGAAGCCGTGGCGGATGTTGCCGTGGGTCGGCTGAGAACTGGGCGCCGTGCGCGTGACCTCGGCTTCCTTGATCTGGCCCTCGCGCGAATCGGCGAGCAGATAGAAGGGATAGCGCGCCCCCATGATGCGGGCGCGGGCCAGCGCCAGCGCGACGCGCGAGGTGTCGAGAGTGATCCAGCGGCGGCCCCATTGTTCGGCGACCGTGGCGGTGGTGCCGGAACCGCAGGTGGGGTCGAGGACGAGGTCGCCGGGGTCGGTAGACATGAGGATGCAGCGCTGAATGACCTTCGTTCCAGTCTGAACAACGTAGACCTTCTGATCCGTAAAACTACCCGTCCCCGTGTCATTCCAAACATTGGTGATTGGTATGGAGGGGTAATCGCTAAGCATTCGGATGTATTGAATGCTTGCCGCGGAGGTAGGGAACAGTCGGTCAGATTTCGCCAAGCGATTCAGACCGGTTATATCCGTTGCGAATGTTCGTTTGCCTGGCGAGTAGTCCTTTCCTCGAAACACGTAGGATTGAACATCAGCATCGCGTGCCGGTCGTGCGCTCGTAATATTGTCCGGTCGAAACACTTGCGCTCCGGCCGAGATAAGCGCTTCGCCATCTCGCTCGGCGTCGGTCATGCGGCGATAACTTCCGTCTGGAAACTTGAGCAAACTATATAGTGCGCTTGTGGTCGCAGCTTCGCCTTTCTCGAGTACCAACGATCTGTACTTGAAGTTTCCAGGCGAACGGACATACCAGAGCAGATAGTTCACAGCTTCGGAAAGACCATCACCGCCCCGACCAGTTGTTGTGCGGAAGGCAATTTGCGCCGCTTTGGCTTCTTCCCCAAACACCTCATCCATCACCGCCCGCACCCGATGCACGTTCTCATCCCCGATCTGCACAAAGATCGACCCCGAATCGGTCAGTAGATCGCGCGCCACCGTCAGCCGGTCGCGCAGGTAGGTGAGGTAGGAGTGGATGCCGTCGCGCCAGGTGTCGCGGAACGCCTTGACCTGTTCCGGCTCGCGGGTGATGTGGTCGGCCTTGCCGTCCTTGACGTCGCGGCTGGTGGTCGACCACTGGAAGTTGCTGTTGAATCTGATGCCGTAGGGCGGGTCGAAGTAGATGCACTGCACCTTGCCGCGCAGGCCCTCGCGTTCGGCGAGACTGGCCATGACTTGCAGGCTGTCGCCGAGGATCATGCGGTTGGTCCAGTTCTGCTCGTGCTGGTAGAACTCGGTCTTGTCGGCGTCCTTGGGAATGCCGTTGAAGTCAGTGAACAGATCGGCAGTGATCTGGCCTTGCGCGTGCTCGCGCTCTCTCGATTCGCGCAGCAGCTCGTCGATCAGCGCCTTGGGGTGCACCTTTTCCTGGATGTAGAGCGGCGGCGCGTGCACGACGAGGTCGCTCCAGTCCTGCCCGTCCTTGCCGCGCCAGACCAGTTGCGGGTCGAGGTCGCGGTTCCTGGACGATGTTTCCGCAGACAGCGCGGAAACATCGGGGCGCGGGTAGCGCACCTGTTTGGGGTTTTTCTGCGCCTCGTCCAGCACCGACTGGTATTCGGCGGTGGGGATGTTCTTGCGGCGGGCCGAGTCGTGCCGGATGGCGTCGACGCTTTTGGTGGTGGGTGGTTTGGCCATGGGGTTATTCCTGCTCCGCCGACAAGGCTTCGCCGGTGAGGATGCGGTAGAGCGGCAGGTTGATGTAGTAGTTGCTGCGGCCGACCTTGCGCTTGTGCAGGAAGCCGGTTTTGGTCAGTGCTTCGAGATACTTGGTGGCGGTCAGGCGCGACACCTTGAGGTCGTGCTGGATGAATTCGATCTTGGTGTATGGGTAGGAAAACAGGTTGTTGACCAGATCCTGGCTGTAAAAACGATGTCCGGCCCGGATGCGGTGCTTGTAGTCCATGAGCAGCACCTTGATGGCCTGGATGGTGGCAATGCCTTCGGCGGCGGTGTGCTCGACTGCCGTGAGCATGTAGCGCACCCAGTCTTCCCAGGCATCGTTGTCGCGGACTTCCTGCAACAGGCGGTAGTAGTCGGCCTTGGTGCGCACGATATGGCGGCTCAGATACAGCACCGGAATATCGAGCAGGCCCTGTTTGACCAGATAGAGCACATTGATGATGCGGCCGGTGCGGCCATTGCCGTCGTAGAAAGGGTGAATGCTCTCGAACTGGTGATGGATGAGGGCCATCTTGACCAGCGGATCGGCGTCGAACAGGGCATCGTCGTTGATGAAGCGTTCGATGTCGGCCATCAGCTTCTCCACCACCGCGGCGTCCTGCGGCGGGGTGTGGACGACACGGCCGCCCTCACCCTTGAGCACGGTGCCGGGCAGCCTGCGAAAACCGGCACGGTTGCGTTCCAGCTCGGCCTGGATTTGCAGGATGTGGTTGTTGGTAAGCAGACCGCTATCGAGCACCGCTTCGAAACCTGTCCGCAGCGCCTGGCGATAGTGGGCGACTTCCTTGGCGGCGGCACTGCCGGCCACATCGGGGAAGGCGGCCTCGCGGAACAGTTCGTCGTGGGTGGTGACGATGTTCTCGATTGCGGAACTGTCTTTGGCTTCCTGAAGGCCCAGCGTACTGATCAGGATGCCCTGGTTCGGCATTGAGGCGGCGACTCCCTTGAGCTCGGCCAGCCTGCGGCTGGCCGCATTGAGCTGCTTGAGGATGTCGGGCCGGTCGAAGCGTTCCGGCCGCAGGGCGGTCAGAGGCAGGATTTCAGCCATTTCTTTACATGTCCCGGTTTAAATGTATAGAAAATGGCTGTTTTATATACGCGATATGCGGATATGTAAAGAATTCGGAGCTTATTGGCGGACGATGGCTTCGATCATTTTCCCGAACTCCGCCTCGACCTTTCTGGCGAAATCATCCTGCATCCGGAACACGTCGGTGAATTCGGCGAAGGCCCAGCGGCCATGGGTGCCGAGGTGATTGACGCCGGGCACCCAGTAGGTGTCCATGGTCGATTTCTTCTCTTTGGCGTCCTCGCGCCGGTAGCCCTTGATCTCGACGACGAGATGTAGCGGGTCGTCCGGGCCATGGCCGTCGTCCACCAGCACGATGAAGTCGGGCAGGTAGGTGCGCGTTTCGGAACCGTAGCGGTAGGGCACCTCGAAGCCGAGACCGTGGTTCTTCACATAGGCGCGCACCTGCGGATGCGCTTCGGCCACACGGCAGAATTCGGCTTCCCAGTCGCTGTCGAGCACCACCAAGTTGACGTGGCACTTCGGCGGCGGGCCATCGGTGTACCAGCGATCCGCTTTGGAGGTATTGAAGCGGACATGGCGCGTCGATCCGCTGGTGTTGTAGGGGTCGAGCAACGCGACGATCGGCTGCCTGCCCATCAGCGCACGGGTGATGCCGGCATTGATGCGCTCGCAGGCCATGTCGGCCAGCATCTTGTATTTGAGCTGCGCCGGGTAGGTGCTGCCCTTGCAGACCAGATGCGCATCGAGCCATTCGCGGACGATGCGCTTGAGCTGGCCGAACAGGTGAAGCCGCGGCTCGCCATCGTCGTCGCGGAACCGGCTCAGCAGCAGATGCGAGGTCAGCTCGTAGATCACCTGGGATTGCCGCACCTCCCCGGTGTGGGCCAGGTTGAGATCGACCGGTGCGCCGATGATGCCGGAATTGCGCGTCTCGGTGGCGCCGACCATTTCCGGGTTGAGCTCCAGCGTGGAATCGTCGTTGAACTCCGCGGTCAATCGTTCTTCGGGCAATTCGGCGCGATAGCCTTGCACGCGCGGGAACGAGATTTCCAGCGCATCGCGCTCCGGCCGCATCGCCCTGACCTGGATGGTTTCGCGCGGTTTCTGCGGCGGGGCGATGACCGGCTTGGCGTTGAAATCGAAGGGAATGCCGAGCACATCGGCGTACTCGACGTTGAACAGGCCATCTTCGTTGAGGTCGTAGGACTGGCGGCGCAGGGCGCGACCGATCACCTGCTCGCACAGCAGTTGCGTGCCGAAGGCGCGAATGCCGAGCACGTGGGTGACGGTATTGGCGTCCCAGCCTTCGGTGAGCATGGAGACGGATACCACGCAGCGAATCGAATCTCCCAGGCGCCCCGCTTTGCCGACGGTATTCATCGCTTCGCGCAGCAGATCCTGATCCGTCATGTTCTCCCCGGCATGTGCATCGCCCGTGCGCTCGACGACTTCGCGCCGGAAGCGGGCAATCTCGTCGGCGGCCAGGGTGTGGAAGGCATCGTCCAGCGCCTCGCCGGATTCCAGTTGCTCGCTGTCGATCAGCAGGGTACGCGGGCGGCCGAGCGGATTGCCGTGCTCGTCATGGTTGCGGAACAGGGGCAGGCGCCCGTATTCGAGTTGCGACGTGCCGTTCTTGTCGGTGCGTTGAAAGCCGGAGATGTAGTCGTAGACCAGCTTGGAGGCCGAGGTGTTGTTGCAGACGATGATGAAGCACGGCGGAACGGAAATTTTTTCCTTCGCCCAGAGCGCGTAGGTTTTCTCGTAGTGGCCGTAGAGTGCTTCCAGAGCGGTTTGCAGTTGCGGCGGCAGATTGAGCGGATTGAGCCCGTCGGCCTTGTTGCGCCCCTTTTTCGGCATCTTGTCCCGGATGTGTTCCCACAGGTTGCGGAACATGGGCATTTCGTTGCCGGGGATGTTGTCCGCCACCGGCACGCGCGGCAGCTTGACGATGCCGCATTCGATGGCGTCCATCAGCGAGAAGTCGCTCATCGTCCAGGAGAACAGCGTGCCTTCGGGGTAGCCCGAACCGCGCAGGAAAAACGGCGTGGCGGAGAGGTCAATGACACGGCTCAGGCCCAGCTTGCGGTTGACCGCTTCGAGGCCGGAAATCCACAGACGGGCGGCCTCGTTGTTCTTCTCGGCCTCGGCCTTGTCTTCGCCTTTCAGTTCCTCGTCGTTGGTTCCCTGCTGTTTCTCGCGGTAGCAGTGATGCGCCTCGTCGTTGATGGCGAGGATGTTCTTCATGCCCATCAGCTCGGGCATCACGCGCTGGAGCATCTGGCCTTCGGTTTCGGTGGTGACGATGTCGTCGCCGGTGCGGCCCTTGAGCAGTTGCCGCCCGCCTTTGGAAATGTCGATGCGTTCGCGCCGCTTGAAGGCGTGATAGTTGGTGATGACGATCTTGGCGCGTCCCAGATCATCAAGCATGTCGCCCGGCACCAGTTCGCGTTCCCTGTAGTAGCTGTCCGGATCGTGGGGCTGGAGCACGCGCAGGCGATCCCTGATGGTGAGGCCTGGCGCGCAGATCAGGAAGCCGCGCGTGAATTGCCTGCTGGCCGGACGGCGCACGGCGTTGAGGGTCTGCCAGGCGATGAGCATGGCCATCACCGTCGTTTTGCCCGCCCCGGTGGCCAGCTTGAGGGAAAGCCGCAGCAACTCCGGATTGGCTTCCTTGTTGGCGGCGGCCAGGTGATCGAGCAGCCGTTTGCCGTGCCTGGTGGCCGGCGCGACTTCGGTCAGCCAGATGGCCGTCTCGACCGCCTCGACCTGACAAAAGAAGGGGCGCACGCCATTGAACCTGTGGTGGCGCCAGTGCTGAAGGAGTCGCGCCGTTTCGGGCGTGACCTGCCACTGGTCCGGATTCGGCAGGGCACGCCAGGCATCGACATGGCCGCGGACCTCGTTGATGATCGAGGTCGGATCGTACTGTTGATCCTTGGTAGACAGGCCCGCGCCTTCGTCAAACACGAAGCCTTCCTGCTTCTGGGTTTTCTTCTGTTTCTTCGGTTTCGGGATCGGCGTAATGAAATCGGCCCGGCGCCGTGTTTCGAGGATTTGCTGCGTCGGCTGCCCCGATTCATCCAGCTCCCAGTGCCGGGACGGACGTTCATACGGGGAATTCAGGATCGGATGATCGAAAAATGGATTCGACATGGAGTCAGCCCGGGTTTGGGGTGGCCGTCGTGAAGGATGGCCGCTGCGCGGTATTGTCCGACAAATGACCCATGCAGGCCATTACATTCGCATGAAAGGCAGGCAGGGCTCATTCGTCGCCGAAGCCGGGCGGACGTTTTTCGACGAAGGCCATCACCGCTTCCTGATGCGCGGCGGTGGTGTGGGCGATGGCCTGGAAGGCGGCCGAGAGTTCGAGCAGCGAATCGAGGCGGGTGTGCTGGCCTTCGCGCAAGAGGCGCTTGGTCATGCGCAGGCTGGCGCCGGGGTTGCGCGCGATGCGTGCGGCCAGCCGGCTGGCTTCGGGCAGCAGCTGGTCGGCGGGCACCACGCGGGAGACCAGGCCGCAGCGCAGCGCTTCGGCGGCGTCGATCGGGTCGCCGGTGAAGCTCATTTCCGCCGCCTTCGACAGGCCCACGGCGCGGGGCAGGAGCCAGGCGCCGCCATCGCCGGGGATCAGCCCGATGCGGACGAAGCTCTCGGCGAAGGTGGCGCTCTCGGCGGCGATGCGGATGTCGCACATGCAGGTGAGATCGCAGCCGGCGCCGACGGCGGGGCCATTCACCGCCGCGATGGTGGGCACTTCGAGATGGTAGATGGCCGTGGTCAGGCGCTGGATGCCGTGCTGGTATTCGGGCCGCGTCGCCACGGGCGGGATGTTCTGCTCGAAGTAGCGGCGCATGTCTTTCACGTTGCCGCCGGAGGAGAAGACGGGGCCGGTACCGGTGATGATCACGGCGCGCACCGAGGTATCGGCGGCGATGCGCCGGGTGGCGGCGACGAATTCATCCACGGCGTTGTTGCCGGTGAGCGCGTTGCGGGTTTCCGGCTGGTTCATCGTCAGGGTGACGATGGCGCCGTCCTGCTGGTAGTCGAGAAACATGGGGTCGATCCTTATGCGGTTTCGTGGAAGAGGGCGCTGCGCATGAAGTCCAGCGCGGACTGGTTGCCGGCGAGCAGGGCGCGGCCGAGCCGGCCCTGCCAGTAGCGTTCGGAGCCGTGGTCGGTGCGCCATTCGAGCAGGCGCCGGGTGTAGAGCTGAAGATCGTGCTCGGCGGTGATGCCCATTGCGCCGTGCACCGCGTGGGCGATGGCGCAGACTTCCGCCGCCGCTTCGCTGGCGCGGGCCTTGCCCGCGCCGATGGCGAGCGGATCGGGCGCGCACGGATCGCCGCGGCAGGCCAGCCGGCCCGCCATGTCCATGGCGCAGACCTGCTCGGCCATGACGCTGATCTGCTGCTGGATGGCCTGGAATTTCCCGATCGGCTTGCCGAACTGCTGGCGCGTGCCGGCATGTTCGAGCGTCATTTCCAGCGCGCGCCGGGCGGCGCCGGCCAGCTGCACCGTGGCGATCAGTGCGCCCAGGGGCCACAGCGCATCGGCCGCGACATGGACCCTCCGGGCGGCGGCCCTGTCCCATGTGTAGCGGGCGCGCAGGTTGGTGGCGGCGTGTGTGTCGTGGTGCGTGTCCGGGTGCGCATCCTGCCGTGCCTCCTGTTGCCGGGCGCGGGCGGTGGGCAGCAGGGCTACACCTTCCGGCAGCGCCGCCAGCACCCAGCCGGCGACACGGCCGCAGGGGATGTCGGGCACCGTGATGCAGCCATCGTGCAGTATCGCCGGCGTGCCGGCCAGGGTGATGAAGCCCGTGGGTACTTCATCACCTCCCGCGCGCAGCAGGGCGCGGGCGATGGTGGTGGCGGCGACGGGGGCGGGCACGGCGCGGTAGCCGCACTGGTGGAGCAGCGGATGCACGGCGGCGAGATCGAGCCCCGCGCCGCCGTGCGCTTCGCTGACGAGCGCATCGAGAAAGCCCGATGCCTCCAGCGCGGCATACAGGGCGCCGGCATCCTGGCCGGCTTCGATGGCGCGGACGGTGGCGGGAGTGACGTGTTGTTCCAGCAGGCGCTGGATGGCATCGGCGAAAAGGGTATCCATATCGGTGCGGGTTCAGCGCAGGCCCAGGCCGCGGGCGATCATGCCGCGCAGGATCTCGCGCGTGCCGCCCCGGAGCGAGAAGGAAGGGCAGATTTGCGAGACATAGGCGACGGTCCGGAGCAGGGATTCGGGGGCGATGAGATCGGGGTTGCCGGCGATGGCGTCGGCGATGACGCGGGGAATCTCCTGCTCCAGTGCCGTGCCCAGATCCTTGACCAGGGCCGCGAGGGTGACCGGGTTTTCCCCGGCTTCCAGCTTCGCGGTGACGGCGATGGAAAGGGCGCGCAGCACCGCCAGATGGGCGACGATGCGGCCCGCCAGCGTCACGGCCCATTCTTCCGGCGCGGGCAGGGTGCGCAGCCATTGCAGCCAGGTATCGAAGACGATGATGGAGGAATAGATGCGCTCCGGCCCGCTGCGCTCGAAGGCGAGCTCGGCGTTAACCTGTTCCCAGCCGGCGCCTTCCTCGCCGATCAGGGCGTCTTCGGCCAGCGCGACATCGTCGAAGAACACTTCGCTGAAATGGGCATCGCCCGCGAGATCGACGATGGGGCGCACCGTCACGCCGGGCAGGGAAAGATCCACGATGAACTGGGAAAGCCCCTGCTGGCGATCCGCCGCGGTGCCCGTGGTGCGCACCAGCGCGATCAGGTAGTGCGCGTGCTGGGCGTGGGTGGTCCAGATCTTCTGGCCCGTGAGCTGCCAGCCGCTGTCGGTGCGGATCGCCTTGCTGCGCACGCTGGCCAGGTCGGAGCCCGCGCCGGGTTCGCTCATGCCGATGCCGAAGAAGGCCTCGCCGCGGCAGATGCGCGGCAGATAGAAGGCTTTCTGTTGCGGCGTGCCGTAGCGGTGGATCAGGGGGCCGCTCTGGCGGTCGGCGATCCAGTGCGCCGCAACCGGGGCGCCCCGGGCCAGCAGTTCTTCCACCACCACGAAACGGTCGAATGCGCCCAGCCCGGCGCCGCCCCATTCCCTGGGCAGGGTGAGGCCGACCAGGCCCTCGCGGGCCAGCGCGCGGCTGAATCCGGCATCGAAACCCATCCACGAACGCGCCCGCACCTGCGGCGGAACCGACGCCATGCGCGTGTCGAGAAAGGCGCGCAGTTTCGCGCGCAGGGACTCGGTCCCGGCCGGCAGCCGGGACAGGGTCAGGGCATCCATGGTGTTTCCCTCCGGTTTCCTGGTTTTTTCTGATGGCGTGTCCGTGGCTGTCGCACCACTCGCAGCACGCTTTTTATTTGTTTCTCCGCTCGCGGCGGAAACTCTCCCCGCCGATTCTATCCGTCGCTGCCTGTCCGGCGTCTCGCGGGGGATTTTTGAATCCGCGATGGGCCATGGCGCTGGAGGGTGGCGCGCAACAGGCCCCCGGCACGCGCAATCCTCGCAATCCTTCAGGACGTGATTCGGCCCATGGAGCTTGCGGCTTCCTCGCGTCGCACCATCCACCACGCCACCTGCATCAGCCAGACCAGCGCCAGCACGGCCGCCACGCCGACCAGCCAGGCGCCCAGCCGGGCCTGATCGTCCTGCAGATAGGCATTGCACAGGCGCAGGGGCGAGTCGATGTAGAGCTGGCCCACCACCACCATCATGGGCAGCACATTGCCGAGAAAGAAGCCCTGCACCACCAGCCCGGCCACGCCCCAGGAGGCACGCAGGGCCGCCCCCGCGAACAGCAGCGCGGCGCATTTGTCGATCTCCACGGCGGGGTCGCGCAGCGCCAGATCCAGCACGCGCGGCACCATGAGCACGGCCAGCACCACCCCTACGCCCACCAGTCCGCTGATGCCGTGGGCATTCCAGCGCGCCGCGCCGGCGTGCCAGCGGGGCGGCAGGGCAGCCAGCGCCAGCGCTCCCGTCAGCATCCACAGCGGGTACTGCACGAGCATGTGGCGCCACATGGTGGCCTCCATCCAGGCGCGTGGAACGGGCCACGCCAGCAGCAGGCCGAGAACCAGCGCCGCCAGGCTCTGCCACAAGGGCGCACGCAGGGCCGCCAGATACCGGGAGGATGCGTGCCGAATCATAATGTGCCCATTGTGCCCGCGTGGGTGTCCGCGTGTGCGTCCGTGCGCGCCAGATGACGGGCGTAATCCAGCGCCAGCTGCTGCTCGGCCAGATCGAAAATCCGCACCAGACGCGCATGGGCATCGAACACCAGGAGCGCGGCATTGTGTTCGTAGTCGCCCCGGTCATCGGGCACCACCACCACGCCCAGACGCCGCAGCAGGGTTTCCTGCTGCTGTTCATCGGGCACGCGCACAAAACGCCAGACGGACGGATCGGCCCGCAGGCTGCGTGCGTAGGCCCGCAAGGCCGCCGGATCGTCGTGCGCGCCGTCAAAACTGATGGACAGCAGGCGCACGCCGGGATTGGGCCGGTCGCGCAAGGCTGCCTGCAATTGCTGGAAGCTGCTGCCCAGCGAGAGGCACACGGTCTGGCAGCGGGTGTAGAAGAAATCGGCCAGCGTCACGCCGCCACCTTCCGACAGCAGCGCAGGCAGGTCGTGCGCCGCCACGCCCGGCCCCTGTACCACGACGGCGGGGGCGGGCAGGGGATGCAGGGCGACTTCCAGTCGACGCGCGCCTTCGTCGGTCCAGACCTGGAAATCGCGGGTCAGCCAGTGGGCCGACGCGTAGCCGCCCAGCAGCAGCAGCACACTGAGCAGGGCGGTGCGCAGCATGGGGCGGCCTGCGTCTACTTGATCAAGGCCTTGAGCGCCTCGCCGCCTTCAAACGGTGTGGTGCGGTTGCTCGCCTTGCGTTCCTGGGCGAACAGGTCGCCGGTCACGGCGGGGGCCTTGTTGCTCCAGCTGCCACGGACATAACTCAGCACGGCGGCCAGTTCTGCATCGGGCAGATCATGAAAGCTGGGCATCGCCCCCTGGTACGTGGCGCCCTTGACGCTGATGGAGCCGGTAATGCCGTGCAGCAGGATATTGGCCAGGATGCGTGGTTCGCCCTGCACCCACTCCGAACCATCGAGCGGCGGGAACACGCCCGGCAGGCCGCTGCCCGTGGCCTGGTGGCAGGCGGCGCAGCGGGAGGCGAACACGGCCTGGCCATCGACAGCGGCGCCCGCGGCGCCTGCTGCGGCGGGTGTGGCACCCGCGAGTTCGGCACGGGTGCGCTGGTCGCCATAGGCGGAAAGGGTCAGGGGTTCGGTGGAGAGAATGTACACCACCGCCCACAGCACCATGCCCAGGGCCACCACCAGAATGGTCAGCGGCATGGGGCGGATGGCTTCTTCGGGATCTTCGTTTTCGCGCGCCTGTGCGCGGGTTTCCATGTCTTGGCTCATGGGGGCTGTCCTTTCAGGAAGCGGGCCGCGCGGCTGCGGCGGGCGCGGCGGCATCGTGCGGCTCGGGGGGCAGCACCGGGTACTCGTGCTTGAGGGACTGCAGGTACTTCACCAGATCCAGCACCTCGGGCTTGGGCACAACGACCTTTCCGGGCGGCGCCACGCCGGGCGGCAGGTTGAGCGTTTCCTCGTCCGGATCGGCCTTGTCCTTCACCTCGAACAGATAGGGGAAGGAGGGCATGATGGAACCCGGCACATAGGCGCGCGGCTGGTAGAGATGGCCCAGGTTCCAGTCCTTGCTGGGCTGGCGCACGCCGACGTTGAACAGGTCGGGCCCGGTGCGCATGCTGCCCAGCAGGTGGGGACTGTCGTAGTAGTAGTCGCCCGGCACCGAGGCCCGGCCCCAGCCGCGTTTGGCATCGGGGGCGAAGCTCTCGGAACGCGGCTGCTGGCTGTGGCAGTACATGCAGCCGTTGGCAATGTAGCTGGCGCGCCCGCGTAATTCGGCGCTGGTGTAGGGCTTGAGGCCCTCGGGCGGCTTGACGTCGCTGACCTGGATGTAGGGGAGGACGACGAGGGCCGAGACGGCGATGGCAAAGGTCACCATCGCGCCCACGGTGAGCTTGACTTCATTCTCCATGAGCGGGCTCCAGATCCTTGGGTTGTTGGGTGAACAGCGCGGCGCCCGCGCGGTTGGGGCCGAAGCGCAGCGCCATGGCGAGGAAGTGGAAGACGAAGACGACGTGGCTGGCCACCATCAGGCTCCCGCCCACGCTGCGCCATCGCAGCCACGGCAGGGTGACGTTGACCGAATCCATGAAGGGGCGCGAGGCATCCAGCATGGCCAGGCCCTGCAGCCAGCCGCCGTAGGTGAGGCCGACGAAGTAGATCGTGACCCCGATGGCCGCCAGCCAGAAATGCAGGGAGATCAGCCGGGGGAAGGGCCATTCCCAGTAGAGGATGCGCGGCATCATGAAGTAGATGGCGCCGAACAGCACCATGGTGACGAATCCGTAGGCGCCCAGATGCGCGTGCGCCACGGTGAAATGCGTGAAGTGCGCCACCTGCTGCACCGAGCGCAATGCCTCGAACGACCCCTGCAGCGAAGAGAGGAAATACATGGCGCCGCCAAACATCATGAAACGCAGCGTGGGCGAATACAGCCCGAGGCGCATGCGGCCCTTCATGGTCAGGCCCATGTTGATGGAAAACGCCAGCACCGGCACGATCATCATCATGCTCTGCACGATGGAAAGGGTGACCAGCCAGCCCGGCACCGGCCCGCCCACCAGATGGTGGCCGCCGACCTGGGCGTAGAAGAAGGCCAGCGTCCAGAAACCGAGGATGGACAGGTTGTAGGAGCGGATCGGGCGCGCGATGATCTTGGGCAGAAAGTAGTAGATCGCGCCCACGGCCACGGGCGTGAACCACAGGCCCAGCACGTTGTGGCCATACCACCAGTTCATGGTTGCCTGCTCCACGCCGAAGTGCACGCCGGGTATCTTGCCGACGATGAACAGCATGGTGATCCACAGCAGCGCCGCCGTGTGATACCAGGTGGTCACGTAGAGCGACTCGACCTTGCGGCGGACCAGCGTGGTCATCACCGGCCCGATGATGCAGATCATGCCGGCGGCGAAGAAGATGCCGATCTGCCAGGGCATTTCCAGATATTCGAGCCCGTCCGTCCAGCCCGAGCCGATCGCGCCGATGCCGCTGGCAATGGCGATATTCACCAGGGCGCCGCCGAGCATGATCCACATGTTGCCGATCAGCGGTGTGCGCAGCAGGCGTGGCATGAGCCAGATGATGATGCCCAGCTCGGCGTTGGTGATCCAGCCGTAGAGCACCACCGTGAGGTGCACGGTGCGGATGCGGCCAAAGGTCATCCACGCCTCGCTCACCAGAAAGTCGGGCCAGTGCAGCTTGAGCGAGGCCACGAGCCCGGCGATGCTGCCGAACAGCAGCCACATGCAGGCAAAGGCGATGAACATGAAAACCGGAAAGGCGCTGGAACGGTCGGCGGCGAGGCGGTCGGCCAGTTCCCCGGCACTGGGCGGGTGGTCCGTATCGCCCGGCTCGGCCGCTGCTGCCTTCAGCTGGTGCTGCCGGGCGGGGTCGAGCGCCGGGTCTTCGGCATGGCCGATTTCACCCTGAACAAAGATGGCCGATGCCGCCTTGGGGTTTTCTACCAGCAGACCTTTGCGCAGTGACCAGATGAAGGCAAACAGCCCCAGGATCGACAGCAAAAAAGCCCCCAGCAGGCTCAGGATGGCACTGTCCATGGTCACACTTCCTTTCGGTCAAAGGCGCTACCGGCAGCTTCATCGGGTGCAACCCAGGTGCACCTCAAGCAACGAACCTTCAACCCGCAACAGCGCCAACAAAACCGATTGTAGGAAATTCCCGGAAAAGTGCAAACCCTGATGGATACTGGGATTGCCACTGCCAGCAGCATGGGTTTGCGGCATCAGTGCCTGTGTGGTGAAGCGGAAAAACAGTGTCGGGATGATCCGGAAAATATCCGTTCGTACCGTGGTCATATCGCGCCGGCCAGGCGATTTTTTGCGGCTATCCCATAATGGAAACGGATACCGGCGCGGGAGAACGCGGGGGCGCTATGAGTGATCTCGCTATGAGCGATCTGGAAGCGGACATCCGGCAACTGGGCCTGCGGCTTCATGCCCGGGCGCGCAGGCCCGGGCTGCTGCGGGGTCTGAGTGGCCGGCTGCTGGCGCGGGTGGCGCGGGACGACGGGTGGCGCGACAGTCTTTTTCCGCTGATCGAAGCGCTGCCCCAGTTGCGCGATGCCGGCGCGATCGCCGCCCATCTGCGCGCCGGCTTGCCGGCGGCGCGGCGCGCGGACTGGCTGGATGCGCTGCTGCGCCTCGCGGCCCGGCCGGGGCTGGCCTGGAGCGTGCGGGTCTTCACGCGGCGGCTGGCGCTGCACTTTCTGTGCGAGGAAAACGAAAAGGCGCTCCGTGGCGTGCTGGCCGGACTGGCGCGGGTGCCCGCACGGGCCACGCTGGATGCGGTGGGCGAGCAGGTGCTGAGCGAAGCCGAGGCCGATCAATACCTCGACCGCAATCTGCGCCTGCTGGAGTGGATGGGGACAATGGCCCGCCCGCACGGCCCGCCCCATCTTTCCCTCAAGCTCAGCGCGCTCACGCCGCGCTTTGATCCCCTCGACCCCGGCGGCACGCGGCACCGGGTGCTGGGACGCATGGCGCCGCTGATCGATGCCGCATCTCGCCTGGGGGCGACGCTCACGGTGGATATGGAGCACTACGCCCTCAAGGAGGCGATCCTCGATCTCTTTCTCCATCTGGCCGAAGCCTGCCCGGGTGCCTGGCAGCCCGCCATCGCCCTGCAGGCCTATCTGCGCGACACGGGCGACGATCTGGTCCGTGTCCATGCCACCGCCCGACGGCTGGGCCGGCGGCTGGGCGTGCGCCTGGTGAAGGGCGCCTATTGGGATCAGGAGCAGGCCTGGGCGGCCCAGCGTGGCTGGCCCGTGCCGGCATGGACCGACAAGGCCGCCACCGATGCGGCCTTCGAGGCCCATACAGTCTGGCTGCTGGAGCGCAGCGACTGCCTGCATCCGGCCATCGCATCCCACAATCTGCGCAGCCAGGCGCTGGCCCTGACCCACGCGCGCCGGCTTGGTATTGCCGACACCGATTGGGAAATGCAGATGCTGTTCGGCATGGCCGAGCCCCTGCGCGATGCGCTGGCGGGGGAGGGCGCGCCGCTGCGCATCTATGTGCCCACCGGTGCGCTGGATACGGGCATCGCCTACCTGATCCGGCGCCTGATGGAAAACACCGCCTCCACCAGCGTGCTGCGTCAGTCCTACCTCGATGGCGTGGATGCGGAGTC
Organism: Pseudomonadota bacterium; assembly: GCA_018241695.1. Taxonomy (GTDB): domain Bacteria; phylum Pseudomonadota; class Gammaproteobacteria; order Burkholderiales; family Rhodocyclaceae; genus Denitratisoma. Next base: position 84,334 of record JAFEDH010000008.1, read on the forward strand.
GCTGTTGCAGACACCTCACCCGCCCCCTGTCCGGGAGAGCGCCGCGCTGCCGGCGCCAGCGAAAACCTTTGCCAATCTGCCCCTGCTGGATTTCAGCCAGGCCGGAGAGCGCGACCGTTTCGCCGGTGCGCTGCGTTCGGTCCGCGCCCGTTTGCCGCTGCGCCATGCCGGGTTTTCCGGGCGGCATCTGGCGCGCAATCCTGCGGCCCCGGAAGAAGTGCTGGGGGAAGTCGGGCTGGCCCTGCCCGAGGATGCCGATATCGCCGTGGCCCGGGCCCGGGCGGCTTTCCCCGCCTGGCGCGACACGCCGGCCAGCGAACGCTGCGCACGCCTGCGCCGGGCCGCGGCGCTGCTGGCCGCGCGGCGCCACGAACTCGCCGCCCTCGCCGTGCTGGAAACTGCGAAGCCCTGGCGCGAAGCCGATGCCGACGTGGCCGAAGCGGTTGATTTCCTCGGCTACTACGCCGGTCAGATGGAAATCCTCGACGGCTGGAACGACACGCACAACTTCCCCGGCGAGGACAACGCCTGGCGCTACGAACCCCGCGGCGTGGCGGTGGTGATCGCTCCCTGGAACTTCCCCTATGCCCTGCTCTGCGGCATGACCTCGGCCGCGCTGGCAGCCGGCAACTGCGTGGTGATGAAGCCGGCCCTGCCCGCCCTGCTGACGGCCCATGCCCTGCGCGACGTGCTGCATGAAGCCGGCATTCCGTTTGATGTGCTGCAATTGCTGCCCGGTGACGCCGACGTGGGCGAGGCCCTGGTGTGCCATGCCGGTGTTCAGGTGGTGGCCTTTACCGGTTCGCGCCAGACCGGGCTGGCGATACTCCGTGCGGCGCACACGCCGGCGCCGGAGCAGCGCCACGTCAAGCAGGTGGTGTGTGAAATGGGGGGCAAGAATGCCATCGTGGTGGATGCCGACGCCGATCCGGATGAAGCGGTGGCCGGCATCCTCGCCTCCGCTTTCGGCTACAGCGGGCAGAAGTGCTCGGCCTGTTCGCGTGTCATCGTCGTGGAGCCGGTGCACGATGCTCTGCTCTCGCGCCTGGCCGCGGCGGCCGATGCCCTGGTCTGGGGTCCGCCCGAGGATCCGGCCTGCGATCACGGCCCGCTGATCAGCGCCGCGGCGCGCGACAAGGCGCTGTCCTATATCGAAATCGGCCGTCAGGAAGGCCGCATGGTGTGGCAGGGCTGGGTGCCGGGCGCGGAAAAGGGCGGCGGCTGGTATGTGTCGCCGACGATCTTCGCCGATATCCGGCCCCATCACCGGCTGGCGCGGGAGGAAGTGTTCGGGCCGGTCCTGGCGGTGATGCGGGCGCCCGATTTCGCAACGGCGCTGGAGATGGCGCTGGACTCCGACTATGCCCTCACCGGCGGCGTATACAGCCGCCTGCCCGCGCATCTCGCCCTGGCCCGCGCCCGCTTCGCCGTGGGCAATCTCTATCTCAACCGCCCCATCACCGGTGCCCGTGTCGGCATCCAGTCCTTTGGCGGCGTGGCGCTCTCGGGCACCGGCATCCAGGCCGGCGGGCCGGATTACCTCAAGCAGTTTCTCTGGAGCCGGTGCGTGAGTGTCAACACCATGCGCCACGGCTTCATGCCATCGGTGTCCGCGCCATGAAAGCGATCGACCTGATTCCAGTGCCCAGCGCCCTCGGAGCACCCGATGCCGGTGCCGCCGACGGGCCGGAGGCGCTGCGCCGGGCGGGTGCCCTCACCGCCCTGCATCGTTGCGGCCTGGCGGCGGAATGGGCGTCCGCAATCACACCGGCAATCCCGCCCGCGATTTCACCCGGCACGGGCAACCGCTGGTCAGCCCTCGCCGATCTCTGGCAACGTCTGGCCGATATGGTGGCGGCCAGCCTCGGCAACGACCGGCTGCCCCTCGTGCTGGGGGGCGACCATGCCATTGCGGTCGGCACCTGGCGTGGTGTGGCGGCGGCTACGCCGGCACCGTCCGGTCTGCTCTGGATCGATGCCCATCTCGATGCCCACACGCCGCAGGACAGCCTTTCCGCCAATCCGCATGGCATGCCGGTGGCGCTCCTCCTCGGCGATCCGGGGCCGCCTCTGGCGCGGCCGGTGCTGGCGCCACGCCATCTTTGCCTGGTGGGTGGCCGCAGCTGGGAACCGACGGAACGGGCGCGTCTGGACCGCTTCGGCGTGCGTGTTTTCGATCAGGCCGAGATCAATCGCCGCGGCCTGCCGGCCGTGCTCGCCGATGCGCTCGCCATCGTGGAGGCGGCGCCGGGGGGATTCGGGATTTCCCTCGATCTGGATGTGTTCGACCCGGCCGATGCGCCCGGAGTGAACGCGCCCGTGGCGGGTGGTTACAGCACCTCCCGGTGGCTTCAGGCGTTGTGCGGCCTGGCGCGGCGGGCGGGCTGCCGCGCGGTGGAAATCACCGAATGCGACGGCCTGCGCGATCGCGATGGCCGCACCGCGGCGCTGGCCTGCCGTCTGCTGGAAACCCTGTTCGCCCCCGATGCGGATACCCTGCGCGCACTGGAAGACCACCACGGCGCGCATAACTACGCCCCCCTGCCGGTGGTGCTCCAGCGCGGCGAGGGCTGCCGCGTGTGGGACACCGCAGGCCGCTGCTACCTGGACATGATGTCGGCGTACTCGGCGACCAGTTTCGGCCATGCCCATCCGCGCCTGGTGGCCGCGCTGGCGCGACAGGCCGGGCAACTGGCGGTGACCGGCCGCGCCTTTCACAACGAGGTGCTGCCCGCCTTCCTGCGCCGGCTCACCGAGCTCACCGGCTACGCCCGCGCCCTGCCGGTTAACAGCGGGGTCGAGGCGGTGGAAACGGCGCTCAAGGCGGCGCGCAAATGGGGCTACCGGGTGAAGGGCATCGCACCGGAACAGGCCGTGATCATCGCCTGCCAGGGGAATTTTCATGGCCGCACCCTGGGGGCCGTGGGCCTGTCCGGCGAAGCGCAATACCGCGCCGGGTTCGGCCCCTTCGCGCCGGGATTCGTCACCGTTCCCTATGGCGATGTGGCGGCCCTTGCGGCGGCCATCACGCCGGACACGGCCGCCTTTCTGGTGGAGCCGATCCAGGGCGAGGGCGGCATCATCGTGCCGCCTCCCGGCTATCTGGCCGCCTGCGCCGAACTCTGCCGGCGCGAGCGGGTGCTGCTGCTTGCCGACGAGGTGCAGACCGGCCTGGGCCGGACCGGCACGCTGCTGGCAAGCTGGCATGAAGGTGTGAGGCCCGATGGCGTGATCCTCGGCAAGGCGCTGGGCGGCGGGCTCTATCCCGTCTCCGCCTTTCTCGCCAGCGCGGAGGTGATGGATGTTTTCGGTCCCGGCGACCATGGCTCCACCTTCGGCGGCAACGCACTGGCCGCCGCCATCGGGCTGGCCGCGCTGGATCTGCTGGTGGAAGAAAACCTGCCCGCGCGCGCCGCCCGCCTCGGCGCCGATTTCATGGCGCGGCTGCAAGCCCTGGACAATCCGCTGATCCGCTCGGTGCGCGGGCGCGGCCTCTTGATCGGCCTCGATCTCGATCCGGCCCGCTGCGACGGCTACGGTGCGGCGCTGGCCCTGCTCGAAGCCGGCATCCTGACCCGGGAAACCCGCGGCTCGGTGATCCGGCTGGCCCCGCCCCTGATCATCGACGCCATGGAGCTTGCCTGGGCGCAGGAACGCATCGAAACGGTTCTCGCGCGTCTCGCCTCATCTTAGCGAGGGGGCGTGATGCGCTGCCGGCGCGATTTTGTGGAGGGGAAGATGGTGCCTACAATGGGTGCCTGCCCTTAACAGCCCGACACCGATGATCACCGCCTTCACCCAGTTGCTGCTGTTCCAGTTCGCCGGCGAATTCCTGGTGCGTTTTTTCTCCCTGCCGCTGCCCGGCCCCGTGGTGGGCATGGCCCTGTGTTTCGTCTTCCTCATCCTGCGCGGGGAGCCCAGCCACGAACTGCGCCAGACCGGCAGCGGACTTTTGCAGCACATGTCCCTGCTTTTCATTCCGGCGGGCGTGGGGGTGATGCAGTATTTCGACAGGGTGGAGCAGGAGTGGCTGCCCATCGGCGCCGCTCTGCTGGCAAGCACGGTGCTGGCCATCGCCGTCACCGCCGGCGTGCTGAAGATGCTGGGCGGTGCACGGCGGGAGGACGCATGAATCTCCACGAGCTGATGGTCCAGCCGCTCACCGGGCTGTTGCTGACGCTGCTGCTCTACGTCTTCGGCCTTGCCATCTACCGCCGCAGTGGAGGCAACCCGCTCGCCAATCCGGTGATCGTCGCCATGGTGGTGCTGGTGCCGCTACTGATCGTGACCGGCACACCCTATGCCGAATATTTTCGTGGCGCGCAGTTCATCCATTTCCTGCTGGGGCCGGCGACGGTGGCGCTGGCGATTCCGCTGCATGCCCAGATCAGGCGCCTGCGGACGATGTTCACGCCACTGGTGACGGCCCTGCTGGCGGGGTCTGCCACCGCCGTGGTGTCGGCGGTGCTGATCGGCCGCGCGCTGGGGGCGAGCCGGGAGACGCTGCTTTCCCTCGCACCCAAATCGGTGACCACGCCAATTGCGATGGGCATCGCGGAGCGGCTGGGTGGCCTGCCCCCGCTGGCGGCGGTGCTGGTGATCCTCACCGGCACCCTCGGCATCGTGGTCGCCCAGCCCATCTATCGTCTGTTGCGCATTCACGACCCGGCCACGCGCGGCTTTGCCCTCGGCCTTGCCGCCCACGGCATCGGTACCGCGCGAGCCTTTCAGATGAACGAGATTTCCGGCGCCTTCGCCGGGCTGGCGATGGGCCTCAATGGCCTGCTCACCGCGGTGATGCTGCCCCTGCTGCTGCCGCTGCTGGGATGATGCTGGGCTGACACTGGACTGATGCAGGCGCTGCTAGCGCTGGCCCGTGCTACCGAAGCCGCCGGCGCCGCGTCCGGTTTCGGTCGAGAAATCGTCCGTGAAGTGCAGGGCCACCTGCACCACCGGCTGGAACAGGAGCTGGGCGATGCGGTCGCCCGGCTCGATGCGAAACGGCTTGTCACCGTCGTTCGTCAGGATGACGCGGATTTCACCGTGGTAGTCGGAATCGATCACGCCGATGCCCTGGGCAACGCGAACACCGTGGTTCAGCGAAAGCCCCGAGCGCGAGGCGACAACGGCCACCAGGCCCGGGTCCATCATATTGAGCGCGATGCCGGTGTCGACCAGCAGGCGCTGGCCTGGCTGAATCGTGACAACGCTTTCAATGCAGGCGCGCAGATCCATGGCGGCCGAACCCTCCGTCGCGTAGGCCGGTAGCGGAAGCTCCTTGCCCAGCAGCGGGTTGACGATTTTGGCTTCAATGCGGCGTTTGAACATTTTTGTTTCTCATGGCTTCAGTGGGTGTCGCCAGCCTCGCTCAGGTGCAGCAGCGGGAATGGCATACCCTGTGAATCGGTGGGAGAGCGGCCGGCCACCTCGAACCCGTTGGCCAGATAGAAAGCCAATGCACGCGGATTGTCTTCATTGACATCCACCAGCAGCCTGCCGCGCAATTTTCTCGCATGTTCGAGCATGAGTTTTCCTCCCCCCTGCCGAAAGCTGGCCGGAGCGATGAACAATGCCTCAATCCTGTTTTTATCCATTCCCATGAAGCCAAGGGGCCTGGCTGCCTCATCACACAGCACCCACAATTCGAGCCCGGGCATGGCATGGTCGCGAACGATCGGCAAAAGGGACTGGATATCCTGCTCCGTCAGAAAGCCATGTGACGCACGGACCGATTGCTCCCAGATGTCAAGGAGAATTGGATGATCATCGGGCCGGGCTTCGCGGATATTCATGTGCGGGATGCTGCGCAGTATGTCGTCTGGCGCTTGAAATGGCCGCCGCCGGCGGCCGGTCGAGAAAAAAGCGCGAGGTACTTCACGCAGGCATGATCAACGAGTGGTGTAAGCGCGTCGTATGCGGCGGACACGGGGGCCGCGAGCAAGACATCGTGTCGGTAGTTAGTCATCAAGTCCACCTTTCGAGTGGCCTTCTGCCACCCAACGTTCAAGATCAGGGGCCAGGTACGGCCCTATGCACCAGATCCCCTGCATCATAGGGTTGGGCCGCACCGTATCATGCAGCGAGTTCTTGCAGAACTTCGGGATGACGCTCGGCGACACGGAAGAGGGTCTTGGCTGCACCCGAAGGCTCGCGACGCCCCTGTTCCCAGTCTTGGAGTGTGCGCACAGAAACTCCAAGCAGTGCCGCAAATGCAGTTTGAGAAAGGCCCGACACCAAACGAGCGTGAGCAATTTCAGAAATTTCGGGACGATGGACGCGAGCACGCATGCCAGCCTTCATTTCACGCACCGATGTTAGTAGTTCGGCGCCAATGTCAATTGCGGGCTGACGGCCGACGGGCTTCTGTTTAGCTTTACGCATTTTCGATCTCCTCTTTGATCTGCCGAAGCACATGCGCTGGGATATTTTCACGCACGGACTTTCCGTAGACCAGCAACAACCAGATTTCTCCATTGGCGAGGCGATTGAAGTAAATGACTCGCACCCCGCCACTCTTGCCACGACCAGCGCTCCTCCATCGAGTTTTTCTTACGCCTCCCGATCCAGGCACGACATCGCCAGCTTCTGGATATCCGGCGATGAAGTTGATGAAGCTGATTCGATCCTCATCGTTCCAGAAATCGCTGGCGAGGCGAACGAACGTTGACGTTTCGATGACCGTGAACATGGGCTCCAATATACGGCAATGCCGTAGTTTCGTCAAATGCCCAGACAGTGCTTATGGTGAGGTCCAACGTAGAAGTCACCGGCGCTGCGCGGCTTTATCGCGCAGCGTCCAGCGACCGAAGAGAGCGAGGTTGAGCGCCATGTTAGAACTTGGTTCAGTCAAGGCCCAATAACTCCCAGCGATTAAGGTATTTGTTTTCTGGGTCTGCAAACTTACGCATTGGTGTGTCTTGATGCTGCTGACCATTGCGGCCAGGGGTGTTGAGCCAGCGTTGATGATTGTCTCGGGCGTACTTGGCTGCTTCCTCGCGCGGGACGATGTAGTACTCGGGCGCGAGAAGATCATTGAGACGGATAAACACAAAGAACAAATTGGTTGCTATGTCGCTTTCGTGCTTTTGATTGAGCATCCATTCCTTGCCACTGCCTTGAATGGCCTTGACCTGAATGCCAACACTCTTTGTTGCGTCTGTGTTGGATGCAAGTATGTCAATGCCCTTTGTGTTTCGAAGAGTCAGTGACGCGATGTGGCCGCGACGTGACAACTCGGCAGCGACAAAGTACTCGCCAGCGATGCCACACAAGCCAGTAGAAAGACGGGAGCGTTGGGCCATGGAAATAGAAGTTCTAACGTGAAGTTCAGCGGTGCGCGGCACCTGCGCGCGTTCGTTGCAACGGCAAGTTAGAAGCGGAGGCCTCCAGGCGTTCGGCTAGCCAAACCTTGATAACAGATTGACGCGTCACCCCCAGTTTGCTGGCTTCACGATCCAGCGAGTCAATCATCCATGTTGGAAAATCGACATTCACCCGCTTCTGCTCCTGCAGCACGCGCTTGGCTTTGGACAAGTCCAAAGAAGCCGTGACGTCGACACCCTCATCAAACTGTTGCTCGAATCTTTTAGCTTTCATAAAGCGCTACCTCTTCTGTACGTGCGCGACGCACAGATATCAATCGGACATTGGCCCCACGGTAGGTAATGGCTGACCAATGCTTCCCATCAATTGCGCCAATTGCCAGATACCGCGGCTCGTCATCTGTCTTGACTGGAATCTCCAGCAACATTGGATCGTTCCAGAGCTTCTGGGCTTCCACAAAATCGATGCCGTGCTTTACGCGATTGGACTCACTCTTTGCGGCATCAAATTCGAAGGAATACATAGTATAGAAAATATACCTTAATTGGCGACATTACGCCAGTCGGAAGGTATTTCTAACGTGAAGCTAACCGGTGCTGCGCGGCTTTATCGCGCAGCATCCGGTTGAGCGCAGGGTTATGCATCCGCTCTCGATGACGCCACATGTCATTTGTTATCTATCAACACGGGTAATTCCAAGAGAATATCCTCTCGCGCTTTAGATCCCCCGGGAATATCGGATCTCACGCTTCCAATTTCCAATCGGGCGAAAATAACTTGCCGCCCGTTTTTCTCGGCCCAGCCCAGGAACCAGCCCTGCGGGCGGTTTTCATTTATCTTGCCGTTACTGTCCCGAAGCCAGCCGCTGCCGCTTTTTCCATGTACAACCCATCCTTCGGCTGCCTGATACTGCGGGATCGTGGCATACACCATGTCATAAGTCGCTTCGGATACAGGCAGCTTATGCGCGACAAAGCGTAGAAGAAACTGGATTTGCTCCCTGGGGGATATGGCGAGCGACGACATCAGCCACGACTGGGTCAAACCGTTATGTTTCCCCGGGTCGCCGGAAACATCTTGATTACCGTATTCAAATTTCTTTATGTACTCAGTAAAACGATCATCTCCCAGGCGGCTTGTTAATTGCTGCGAGAACCAGACAACAGAGTCGCGTAGCCACAGCGCCGGATAGACTTGTTTGTATGTTTGATCCCTCGGAGACGGGTTGTATTCCGGCTTCAATTCCCATGTGGGTGATTTTGGCGACTGCAAGATTCCACTATCAAACCCCATGATTGCCAATGGAAGTTTAAAAGACGAGCACGGAGACACGCGACGGGCACATTCTCCGGTCTCATATAAGGTATTGCCAGTAATGGCGTCTGCGATGATGGTGCATTTAAGCGTTTCAACCTCATCAGAAGCCACGGAATGGATTGGGAGAGTGGCGGAAACAAACGCCAGCAGATGCAGCAACAAGATTTTTTTCGTCGAGGGATCTTTCATTGCTCCGCTGTGCGCTTCACAGATGCATAACGAGTAAGTTCAGCCGCCGCCGTAGGCGGTCGGCTGCGATGGGATGTTAGACGATTGTTATATTGCAAAACCTGACCCTGCTTCTCGTTACCCTGTTTCCCGCGGGTTGACCGACAGGTTAGGCAGCACGTTCGTTCAATGGTGTTAGCTGAGAGGCCCGTACTTTCCATCCCTCAGGTGTTTTGAGCCAAAAGTGGGTGTATCGATACCTTCCACCAAAGCTAAACGAGCCAAGCCGCCCAGCCAGATTCATGATACCGATTTCAATGGCGGTCTCATCGAACGAAGAGATATGAACATCGTCTAGCCCGTGTTGAGTGAGTTGAAAGTCAGGGTTGGAATATCGACCTACCGAGACAGACTTGTCGATCAGCGTGCCTGAAGGATCGACGCCAACGTAGTCATCGCATATCAATGCGGCCAGCGCCTCGCTATCGCGACGGAGTTCAATCTCAACGATATTGCGCGAGAGGCTCAGGATGTGGACTTCAATTTCGTTCATAGATCAACACTGCAAGAATAGGGCCTGTTTCGCCTAACGTTTAAGGTAAGGGGCGCGCCGCTTGCGGCGCGTCCCACTTGACCGCAATGTTAGATTTCAAGTTCACGGATACGCTTCTCAGCTTGGTTATGAGTAACTGACGGTCTTTCAAAACCTTTTTCAACGACCTTGTCTCGATGGCTTATCTTCAGAGATTTTTCTGTTCCGCCGTTTGTGGTTTTGATTACCGCGATGAACTCTTGTTCAAGCTGATAGTAGGCACTGATTTGTCGGTAGGCGGCAACCAGCTCTTTTTTTGCTGATGCCATTTCTTCCTTGGCTTTTGCCATATCGGCAGTTGCTTTTACGCTCTTGAATCCAAAATACGCTGTAATGGCTGACCCAATTACGGTTGCCAAAGCAACGATTAACGAAGTTCCGAGTGTAGTTATCGTTTGTGTATCCATAGTGAAATCTAACGTAGAGCTAACCGGCGCTGCGCGGCTTTATTGCGCAGCGTCCGGTTGAGCGTCGGGTTGGGCTTTGGCTCCCAAAATGTCTTTGATTTTCGCGTACTCATAGCCGCTCTTCTTCATGTAGATGTGAACCGCCTTGTGACAGTTCGGACAGAGAAGAGCAAAGTCAGAAAGACTGACGACATAGCTCGCGGAGTAGGTGGATATAGGGACCTTGTGATGCGCCTCGATGTATTTGACTCTGTATCTGACGAAAAAATCTTCACCACATATATCGCATAGCCATGACTCGACACTCTTCAGCGTCTTTACAACCCCCTTGCTCCTTTCAGCCATAAGGTGCGTAACGTATTTCCTTTCACCTTCTTGAAAGATGAGTTCATCCTGCGGTGCCGAAATTTCGGCGGCAGAAGCCAAGCCACGATGCAGAACGACGAATTTATTTTCTATTTCAGAAACTGAAAAAGACCCCTCGAAGTACCACCCATCTTTGTGTTCTGTGAACAGGAAGATTGGGTAGAGATGCTGAGGCTGCTTAACAAGGACTTCATTGGCCTTTTCGGCATATGAGATTTCACCGTTCCTCGCTTTGAAGGAATAGTGGTAGGAAGTCTTACCGTCGTCAGACCAGCCATCGTCGTCGTAAGAGCCTGGGCGCGTTTTGATTATTACGGCCTGAACTTCAGGTAGCTGACCAACCCAATTTATTCCTTGCTGTGGCGTGTTACCAATAATGCCCTCCGTACCAGACCAGTAAGGAGATGCCTCAACTTTCGAGAACTGCACGAGGTCATACAGATTCCGCTTGGTGACAATGTCGCCAGTCGAAAGAGAAAAGAGATCTCGGGTTTTTTTCAGTTCCATATATGACCAGTTGATAGAGAAGCCTAACGTAATGTAGACGGCAATTTCGCCGGGTAATCCAGCAGGTGGAGCCGTATAATCTGGAAAGGTGGTAAGTAACTTATTGTTTTCATAAAGCCTCCGGCTAATACCATAACTATGCCTCCAGATTATCCGACACCGCAGACCTCCCCCAAACCGAGGTTGCTCGACGAGGTCCGGGCGGCCATCCGGCTGCGGCATTACAGCATCCGTACCGAGACGGCTTATGTCGGATGGATTAGACGCTTTATCCTGTTTCACGGCAAGCGGCATCCGCGGGAGATGGGGGCCGAGGAGGTGACGGCCTTTTTGAGCCATCTCGCGACGGAGGGCAATGTCGCCTCGGCGACGCAGCATCAGGCGCTTTCGGCCCTGCTGTTTCTCTATCGTGAAATTCTCAAGGTCGATCTGCCCTGGATGAACGAGGTGGTGCGGGCGAAGAAGCCCCGGCGCTTGCCCACGGTGCTTTCGCGCCAGGAGGTGCAGCGCCTGCTGGGGGCGATGGAGGGAACCCACGCCCTGATGGCGCGGCTGCTCTACGGTACGGGCATGCGCCTGATGGAGGTGATCCGCTTGCGGGTGAAGGATGTGGATTTTGGTCGGGGCGAGATCCTGATCCGCGACGGCAAGGGCGCGAAGGACCGGGTGACGGTTTTGCCGCAATCCCTTGCGGGCGAATTGCAGGCCCATGTGGGCCGCGTGCAGCGGGTGTGGGAATCCGATCGTGAAGCCGGGCGCGGCGGCGTGTGGATGCCCGATGCGCTGGAAAGAAAATATCCCGAGGCGGGCCGGTCGTGGCCGTGGTTCTGGGTGTTTCCTGCGCGGCAGTTGTCGGCGGACCCGCGCACCGGGCTGGAGCGGAGGCATCACTGCTATGAAACCAATCTGCAGCGGGCGGTGAAGAAGGGGCTCAGGGTGGCGGCGGTTTCCAAGCCGGCCAGCACCCATACGCTGCGCCATTCCTTCGCCACCCATCTGCTGGAGTCGGGCTACGACATCCGTACCGTGCAGGAACTGCTGGGCCATTCCGATGTATCCACCACCATGATCTACACCCATGTGCTCAACCGGGGCGGCAAGGGCGTGGTCAGCCCCCTGGATCATTTGTGAGTTCGGATCTGAAGGATTTGAAGCGGCGGATGGCCGCGGCTTCATCCGCTGCCGATACGGTAGCGGCGGGGGCAAAGCCGCCCCGTCCGGCAGCGGGGCAAGATGGGGGGAAAACAGCGGGAAAAGCAGCGGGGCAAAAATCCGGGCAGCAGCCCGCATCACGCCGGAATGACGCCGCCGCAAGCGAAACCGCATTGCAGGCTCGCTTGCAGGCCCGACTGGTGGCGCGGCCCGTGATCACCTACGATGATGCGCTGCCGGTCAACGCGCGGCGTGAAGAAATCGCCCGCGCCATCGCCGCGCATCCGGTGGTGGTGATCTGCGGCGAGACAGGCTCGGGCAAGACCACCCAGCTGCCCAAGATCTGCCTCGAGCTGGGGCGTGGCTGCGCCGGGCTGATCGGCCATACCCAGCCGCGCCGCATCGCCGCCCGGGCCACGGCCACGCGCATTGCGCAGGAGCTGAAGAGCGAGCTGGGCCGCTACGTGGGTTTCAAGATCCGCTTCACCGACAAGGCCACGCCCGAGACCTATATCAAGCTGATGACCGACGGCATCCTGCTGGCCGAGACCCAGGGTGATCCGCTGCTGCGGCAGTACGACACGATCATCATCGACGAAGCTCACGAGCGCAGCCTGAACATCGATTTCCTGCTCGGCTACCTGAAGCAGCTGCTGCCCCGTCGGCCCGATCTGAAGGTGATCGTCACTTCGGCCACGCTGGATGCGGAACGCTTCAGCAGGCATTTTGATGATTGCCCGGTAATCGAGGTGTCGGGCCGGCTCTTTCCCATCGAAATGCGTTACCGGCCCTATGAGGAACGCAGGGATGTGGATGTGAATGAGGCGATTGTCGATGCCGTGGCCGAGGCGCATCGCGAGGGGCCGGGCGATGTGCTGGTGTTCCTGCCCGGCGAGCGCGAGATTCGCGAGGCGGCGGAGGCGCTGCGCAAGCATGCGTTTGGCAGGAGCGCGCCGGGGCTGGAGGTGCTGCCGCTTTTCGCCCGCCAGTCGGCGCAGGAGCAAAGCCGCATCTTCACTGCCCATCAGGGCCGGCGCGTGGTGCTGGCCACCAATGTGGCGGAGACATCGCTCACGGTGCCCGGCATCCGCTATGTGGTCGATACCGGTCTGGCGCGGGTGAAGCGCTACAGCCATCGCAACAAGGTGGAGCAGCTGCAGGTGGAGGCCGTGGCGCGGTCGGCGGCGCAGCAGCGGGCGGGCCGCTGCGGGCGGGTTTCGGCGGGCATCTGTTTCCGTCTCTACGAAGAGGAGGATTTCAACCGGCGCGCTGCGCATGCCGATCCGGAAATCCTGCGATCTTCACTGGCCGGCGTGATCCTGCGCATGAAATCCCTGGGGCTGGGCGATGTCGAGGCCTTTCCATTTCTTGACTGGCCCTTGCCGCGCATGGTGGCTGATGGCTATCAGCTGCTGGCCGAGCTGGGTGCGGTGGATGAGGAAAAACGGCTGACGCCGCTGGGTCACGAGCTGGCGCGCTTGCCGCTGGACCCGAAGATCGGCCGCATGATGCTCGCCGCCCGTGATTATGGCTGTCTGAAGGAGGTGCTGGTGATCGCGGCGGCATTGTCGGCGCAGGACCCGCGCGAGCGTCCGCAGGAGCAGGCGGGCAGTGCCGATCAGGCTCATGCCAAATGGAAAGACGAGAAGTCGGAATTTCTCTCCTGGCTCAAGCTGTGGAACGCTGCCGACGAGGTGTGGAAACACGAAACTTCCAGCAAGCAGCGCCAGTGGTGCCGGCAGAATTTCATCTCCTGGCTGCGTCTGCGCGAGTGGCGCGATGTGCACGGCCAGCTGATGACGCTGTGCCACGAGCACGGCTGGAAGGAAAATCAGGTACCCGCCACCTATGAAGCCATTCACAAGGCGCTGCTGACCGGGCTGCTCGGCCACATCGGCCTCAAGAGCGAGGAAGAGCAGAACTATCTGGGTGCGCGCGGCATCCGCTATTTCATCCACCCCGGCTCCACGCTGGTGAAAAAGGCGGGGCGCTGGATCATGGCGGCGGAACTGGTGGAAACCTCGCGCCTCTTCGCCCGCTGCGTGGCCCGCATCGAGCCGGAGTGGCTGGAGGAGGTCGGCGCGCATCTGATCCGCCGTCATGTGTACGACCCGCACTGGGAAAAGGGGCCGGGGCAGGTGGTGGCGTGGGAACGGCTCACGCTGCATGGCCTCCTGATCGATGCGCGGCGCCGGGTGAACTACGGCGCGCGGGATGTGAAGCTCTCGCGCGAGATTCTGATCCGGGCCGCGCTGGTGCAGGGCGATGTGAACGAGGACTGGCTGAAGAAGTGGCGCTTTCTCCAGCACAACCGCAAGCTGGTGCGCGATATCGAGCATCTGGAACACAAGTCGCGCCGGCCCGACGTGCTGGTGGATGAAGCGCTGATCCATGCCTTCTACGACAGCAAGGTGCCGGAAGAAATCGTCACCCTCGCCGGTTTCGATCACTGGCGCCGGGGGGCGGAGCAGGAGAAACCCGCGCTGCTGTTCCTCGAAAGGGAGCAGCTGATGCGCCACGAGGCCGAGGGCATCACCACCGATGCCTTTCCCGCCCATCTGGAACATCGGGGCCGGAAATACCGGCTGGCCTACAAGCACGATCCGGGCGCCGGCGACGATGGCGTCACGCTCGCCATGCCGCTGCCATTCCTGAACCAGGTGCCCGCCGTGCGCTGCGAATGGCTGGTGCCCGGCCTGCTCAAGGAAAAGGTGGTGGCGCTTCTGAAGACGCTGCCGCAAAAATACCGCCACCGGCTGCAACCGCTGGACGGTTGCGCGCAGGGTTTCTGCGCCGCGGGCCACGAGTCGGACGGGCCGCTGGTGCAGGCCCTGACCCGGCATGTGGAAGAAGCGCTGGCGCTGAAGCTGCCGCTCGATGCATTCCGCCCCGGCGAATTGCGCCCGCATCTTTTCATGAACTTCCGCCTGCTCGACGAGCATGGTGGCACCCTGGCCTTTTCCCGTTCGCTGCCCGAACTGCGGGCGCAGTATGGCGACCGGGTGGACCGGGCCTTTGCCGCCAGCGAGATCCAGGCGCGCTCCGGGCCGGAGGATGCGGAATCACCGGGATCAGCGGGCGGCCCGGGTATCCCGGGGGCAACGGGTGGCCTGACGGGCTGGACCTTCGGCGCCCTGCCCGAACTGCTCGAAGTGAAGGTGGCGGGGCGCAGCGTGGTCGGCTTCCCCGCGCTGGTGGATGAAGGCGGGAGCGTGGCCCTGCGCGCCTTCGATACGGAGGAAATGGCGCTTGAGCAGCATCGCGCCGGTTTGCGGCGCCTGTTCGCCCTGGCGCTGAAGGAGCAGGTGAAATCCATCGACCGTAACCTGCCGCGGGAACTGGGCATGCAGTTCATGAGCCTGGGTACCGAGCAGGAACTCAAGGCGCAGATCGTGGCGGCCACGCTGGAGCGCACCTGCATGATGGCGCCCTGGCCCGCCAACGCGGAAGCATTCGATGCGCGCGCCGTGGCGGCGAAGGGGCGGATCGTGCTGGTGGCGCAGGAAGTGGCGCGGCTGGCCGGCGCGGTGCTGGGCGATTATCTGCTGCTGCAAAAAAAGCTCGCCACCCTGCACAAGGCCTTCCCTCAGGCTTGTGAAGACGTCACGGCCCAGCTCGCCGCCCTGCTGGGGCGGAATTTCATCACGGCCACGCCGTGGGAACGCCTTGCCCATTTCCCCCGCTACCTCAGGGGCGCGGCGATGCGGCTGGACAAGGCGCGTGCCAATCCGGCACGCGACATGCAGCTCCTGACCGACTGGCAGGGCCTGGCCCGGCCCTTCGAGCGGGAGCGGCTGGCGCAGCGCAAGGCCGGCGTGGCGGACCCTTTCATGGAGGAATTCCGCTGGCTGCTGGAGGAATTGCGGATCGCCCTGTTCGCGCAGGAACTGCGCACTCCGTCACCGGTATCGGTGAAGCGGCTGCAGAAAATGTGGGATGGTCGGCCACGTTAGACGGCGTGGGTGCAGCAGGCAGTGCGGCGGAACGGGCAGAGGATTCGGGCTCCGTTCAAATCCCGCTGCCGCTGCGGGGGGATCAGCCGGCAGCGGGTGGAGTGAGGCTGAGCGCCGGAACAGGGGATTGGAGCGTGCTGTCGGCCGGCGGCAGGGTGCCGGGCTGCCAGGGGGCGATGACACCCAGATCGTTGTCCTTGGCGAAGCTTTCGAGAAAGTGAAAGGCCATGGGTTCGAGATCGTGAAGGCGGAAGTTCACGAAAACGCATTTCACGCCCATGAGATCGCCTGGCTGGACGTAGGGGGAGTAGGCCATCCGGTGTTCTGCACCGAAGGTGGACATGATGCTGCACAGGCGCTCCGCCCAGTCGCTGGGGCGAAAGTGTCCACCCGCCATGGTTCTGCCGACGATGACAAAGCTCTCGTGGCGGGAGCCGCTGGGCGTTAGCCGGTAGCCGGTAATCGTCATGGAGTCAGGAACGGGGGTTGCCGCGGAGCGCGCTGGCCGGGCCGTTAGGTCACCAGCTCGCGCAATGCTTCCTGCAGCGCTTCGCATTGCGCATCGGTGCCGATCGTGATGCGCAGAAACTGGTCGATGCGCGGCAGGCGGAAGTGACGCACGAGGATGCGGCGCTCACGCAGGGCCGCGGCCAGAGCCTGGGCGTCATGGTGCGGATGGCGGGCAAAAATGAAATTGGCGGCGGAAGGCAGGATCTCGAATCCCAGCGGGAGCAGGGCCTGCACCAGATGCTCGCGGGAGGCGATCACGACCTGCCGGGTCTGCTCGAAGTACGCCCGGTCCGCCATCGCGGCCACCCCGCCGGCAAGCGCGACGCGGTCCAGGGGGTAGGAGTTGAAACTGTTCTTGACCCGCTCCAGCCCCTCGATCAGGTCCGGATGGCCGATCGCGAAGCCGACGCGCAGGCCGGCCAGGCTGCGGGATTTGGAAAGGGTGTGCACCACCAGCAGATTGGGATAACGGTCCACCAGGGTCACGGCGGATTCGCCGCCGAAATCCACATAGGCTTCATCCACCACCACGACCGACCCTGACGCGCCGCGAACCAGCCGCTCGATGGCATCGAGCGGCAGCGGCCGGCCGGTGGGGGCGTTGGGGTTGGGAAAAATGATGCCGCCATTGCGGCCGCCGTCGTGGGCCAGATAATCCTCGACACGGAGGGCGAAATCGGCATCGAGGGGCAGCGTCCGGTATTCGATCCCGTAGAGCCCGCAATACACCGGGTAGAAGCTGTAGGTGATGTCGGGGAAGAGTAGCGGTGCCTCATGCTTGAGCAGCGCCTGGAACACGTGGGCGAGGACTTCATCCGAACCATTGCCGACGAAGACCTGGCGCGGGGTGAGCCCGTGGAAATCGGCGACCGCCTGCTTCAGCGGTGCGCCTTCGGGATCGGGGTAGAGCCGCAGGCGCTCGTCCAGCGCCGCCTGCATCGCGGCGAGCGCGAGCGGCGAGGGCGGATAGGGGTTTTCGTTGGTGTTGAGCTTGATCAGTCCGTCTATCCGGGGCTGCTCCCCGGGCACATAGGGGGTGAGGCGGTGAACGGTGGTGCTCCAGTAACGGCTCATGGGGGCAGGGATGGGCAGGCAGGAATGGGCGGGGAATGGACCAGGCCGGGATGGGAGCGGATCTTGCAGGAGTGTGCCGCAGCAGAATGCTATCATGACGCATCGCCGCGATTTTCGCGCCACTTTCCCTGCCACTGCCTGCAATCGCCTGCGCCATGCGCCAAGCCGAAGTCTCCCGCAATACCCTGGAAACCCGGGTTTCCGTTCGCATCGATCTGGATGGTTCAGGCAGGTCGACCCTTGCCACCGGTGTGGGTTTTCTCGATCACATGCTGGACCAGATCGCCCGCCATGGCCTGATCGATCTCGAAATCAGCGCCCAGGGCGATCTGCATATCGACGCCCATCACACGGTCGAGGACATCGGCATCACCCTGGGGCAGGCGCTGGCCCAGGCGCTGGGCGACAAGAAGGGCGTGCGCCGCTACGGCCATGCCTACGTCCCCCTGGATGAAGCCCTGTCGAGAGTGGTGGTGGATCTTTCCGGCCGCCCCGGCCTGGTGTTCGACGTGCCCTTCACCCGCGCCATGATCGGCGAGTTCGACGTCGACCTGGTGCGCGAGTTCTTCCAGGGGCTGGTGAACCACGCCGCGATCACGGTGCAGGTAGACAACCTGCGCGGCAGCAACGCCCATCATCAGGCCGAGACCGTGTTCAAGGCCTTTGGCCGTGCCCTGCGCGCAGCGGTGGAGGTCGATCCCCGCGCCAGCGGCATCCCATCCACCAAGGGCGCACTCTGACGGGTCTCTCCGTATGAGCGTTGTTGCTGTCGTCGATTACGGTATGGGCAATCTGCGTTCGGTGGCCAAGGCCATCGAGCATGTCTCGGGCCCGACCCGTGTGATCGTGACTTCCGATCCGGCCGTGGTGTCGTCCGCGGCCCGGGTGGTCGTCCCCGGTCAGGGCGCCATGCTGGACTGCATGCGCGAGCTGGAAGCCCGTGGCTTGCGTGACGCGGTCGTGCGTGCCGCGGCGGAGAAGCCGTTTCTGGGCATCTGCATCGGTGTGCAGATGCTTTTCGGTCGCAGCGAGGAGGGCGATGTGCCGGGTCTGGGCATTCTCCCGGGCCGGGTGGTCCGCTTCCCTTCCGGATTGAGCGGGCCGGATGGCGCCCGCCTCAAGGTGCCCCACATGGGCTGGAACGAAGTGGCGCAGACCCGTCCTCACCCGCTGTGGCGCGACATCGCCGATCGCAGCCGTTTCTATTTCGTTCACAGTTACCATGTCGAACCGGAAGTTGCCGCGCTGACGGCCGCCTCGACGTGGTACGGCATCCCCTTTACCAGCGCGGTGGCCCGCGATAACATTTTCGCGGTCCAGTTCCATCCTGAAAAAAGCGCCCGTGCCGGCCTGCAGTTGCTGAGCAACTTCGTTGGCTGGCGGCCCTGATCCTCCGTTCTCAAGACGACACGCCATGCTGCTGATTCCCGCCATCGATCTCAAGGACGGACATTGTGTCCGCCTCAAACAGGGTGCCATGGAGGACGCCACGGTTTTCTCCGAGGCGCCCGCGGCCATGGCCCGTCACTGGATCGCCCAGGGCGCGCGGCGGTTGCATCTGGTCGATCTCAATGGTGCCTTTGCCGGCAAGCCGAAGAACGAACCCGCGATCAAGGCCATCCTGGAGGAAGTGGGGGACGAGATTCCCGTGCAGCTGGGCGGCGGCATTCGCGATCTGGACACCATCGAACGCTGTCTGGACGATGGCATCAGCTATGTCATCATCGGCACCGCGGCGGTGAAGAACCCCGGCTTCGTGCACGATGCCTGCGGCGCCTTTCCCGGCCACATCATCGTCGGGCTGGACGCCCGGGACGGCAAGGTGGCGGTGGATGGCTGGTCGAAAATGACCGGACACGATGTGGTCGATCTGGCGCAGAAATTCGAGGATTACGGCGTCGAATCCATCATCTATACCGATATCGGTCGCGACGGCATGCTCTCCGGCGTCAATGTCGAGGCCACGGTCGCGCTGGCCCGGGCGTTGCGCATCCCGGTCATCGCCAGTGGCGGCATCGCCAGTCTCAAGGATGTGAAGGCCCTGTGCGCCGTGAGCGCGGAGGGCATCACCGGTGCCATTACCGGTCGCGCGATTTACGAGGGCAAGCTGGATTTCAGGAAGGCCCAGGCCGAAGCCGACAAGCTGGCGGGGGCCTGAGCCCGTCCAGCGGGGTGCCGACCATGCTTGCCAAACGCATCATTCCCTGCCTCGACGTCAATGCCGGCCGCGTGGTGAAGGGCGTCAATTTTGTCGAACTGCGCGATGCCGGCGATCCGGTGGAAATCGCCCGCCGCTATGACGAGCAGGGCGCTGATGAAATTACCTTTCTCGACATCACCGCCAGTTCCGACGACCGGGACATCATTTTGCATATCGTCGAGGCCGTGGCTTCCCAGGTTTTCATTCCGCTGACCGTCGGTGGCGGCGTGCGCCGGGTGGACGATGTGCGCCGCCTGCTCAATGCGGGCGCCGACAAGGTGAGCATGAATACCGCCGCGGTGCAGAATCCGCAACTGGTGGCCGATGCCGCGGCAAAGGTGGGGACGCAGTGCATCGTGGTCGCCATCGACGCGAAACAGACCGCAGCGGGACACTGGAATGTGTTTACTCACGGCGGTCGCAACAACACCGGCATGGAAGTCATCGACTGGGCGCGCCGTGTGGAGGAACTCGGCGCGGGCGAGATACTGCTCACCAGCATGGACCGCGATGGAACCCGGAGCGGTTTCGACCTGGTGCTCACGCGGGCGGTTTCCGATGCCGTCTGCGTGCCCGTGATCGCCAGTGGCGGCGTGGGCAGCCTGCAGCATCTGGCCGAGGGGGTGAGCGAAGGCCGCGCCGACGCGGTGCTGGCCGCCAGCATCTTCCATTACGGCGAGCACAGCGTGCGCGAAGCCAAGGAATACATGGCCGCCCGTGGCATCGAGGTACGCTTGTGAGTGCCGCCCGGTGGCTCAACGAGATCTGCTGGGACACCCAGGGGCTGGTGCCCGCGATTGTCCAGGATGCGCGAACCGGCGAGGTTCTGATGTTCGCCTGGATGAATCGCGAGGCGCTCGAACTGACGGCGGCCGAGGGGGTTGCCGTGTATTGGTCGCGCTCCCGGCGCAAGCTCTGGCACAAGGGGGAAGAATCCGGCCATGTGCAGAAGGTGCTGGAGATCCGTGTCGACTGCGACAAGGACGTGGTGCTGCTGAAAGTCGAGCAGGTGGGCGGCATCGCCTGCCATACCGGCCGGCGCAGCTGCTTCTTCCACAAGCTGGAAGATCAGGGCTGGGCGGTCGTCGAGCCCGTGCTGAAAGACCCGAAGGAGATCTACAAATGATCGATGCCGAGGTGCTGCATCGCCTGCAGCAAACGCTGATGGCGCGCAAGGGCGCCGCGCCGGGCACTTCCTATGTGGCCTCGCTGTATGCCAAGGGCACCGACGCCATTTGCAAGAAGGTGGCCGAGGAGGCTGCCGAGACGATCATGGCCGCCAAGGATGCCGATCGCCTGCACCTGGTGCGGGAAGTGGCGGATCTCTGGTTTCACAGCATGGTGCTGCTGACCCGGTTCGAGATCGGTGTGGACGATGTTCTGGCCGAACTGCACCGGCGCGAGGGTATTTCCGGCATCGATGAAAAGAACAGCCGACCGCCGGCCGTTGGCTGAAGCGGGATACACCATGGATAACTGCCTGTTCTGCCGCATCGTCCGCGGTGAGATCCCCTGCCGCAAGGTGTACGAGGATGACGAGATTCTCGCCTTTCACGACATTCATCCCCAGCGGCCGGTTCACTTCATGATCATTCCGAAACACCATATCGCCACGCTCTACGATGTGGCTGCGGTCGATCGGGACGTGCTTGGCGCCCTGTTGCTGAAGGCCGGCACTCTGGCCCGCCAGGAAGGCCTCGGAGACGGATTCCGCACCATCGTAAACACCGGGCGGATCGGCGGGCAGGAGGTTTATCATCTGCATGTACACATCCTCGGCGGACCGGACCCGGTCGGGCCGATGGTCCGCAGGATATAGGAGAGCGATATGGGAACCTGGAGCATCTGGCACTGGCTGGTCGTGCTGGTCATCGTCATGCTGGTGTTCGGCACCAAGAAGCTGGGCAACGTTGGCAAGGATCTGGGCAGCGCCGTGCGTGGCTTCAAGGAGGGCATGCGCGAGGGCACGGAGGGTCGGCCCCCGGCACAGGATGACAGCCATGCCGGCCGCATCATCGAAGGCGAGGTCAGGGACAAGACCAAGGTCTGATCCTTGACATAGATCTGCCGGATAGTCTGCAGCGTGTTCGACGTCGGTTTTTCCGAACTGGTCGTGATCGGCGTGGTCGCGCTGGTGGTCATCGGCCCGGAGCGGCTGCCCCGTGTGGCCCGTACCGCGGGGGCGTTGCTGGGCCGTGCCCAGCGCTATTTCAACGACGTCAAGGCCGAGGTCAACCGGGAACTGCAGCTCGAGGAACTGCGCAAGCTGCAGCAGGAAATGGCGGAGCAGGCACGCAAGATCGAGTCCCAGGCCACGCAGGTGGAAACACGGATCCGCAGCGATCTGGAGGCGCTGGAAGATGAGGTGAAAACCCGTCCGCAAAATGATCCGCCCTCCGCCGGCACTGCGCCGGCACCGCCGGCGAAATCCTGATGTCCGATCTGCAGGAAAGTTTCATTTCCCATCTGCTGGAACTGCGCTCCCGCCTCATCAAGGCGATGAGTGCGGTACTGGTGGCTTTCCTTGCCCTGGTACCGTGGTCGGGCCGCATCTATGACATCCTGGCCCACCCCCTGATGGCCAATCTGCCGCCCGGCACCCACATGATTGCGACCGGGGTCATCACGCCCTTCCTGGTGCCCCTGAAGGTGACACTGATGGCGGGGTTTGTCGTGGCGCTGCCGGTGGTGCTCTACCAGGCCTGGGCCTTTGTCGCCCCCGGGCTCTATGCGCATGAAAAACGTCTGGTGGCGCCGGTGGTGGTGGCGACGACGGCCCTGTTCCTGCTGGGGATGGCCTTTTGCTACTTTTTTGTGTTCGGCACCGTATTCCATTTCATTGCGCAGGTTTCACCCGCCAGCATCACACCCGCGCCGGATATCGAACAGTATCTGTCTTTCGTGCTGACGATGTTCGTCGCTTTCGGCGCCACCTTCGAGGTGCCGGTAGTGGTGGTGCTGCTGGTGCGCTTCGGCGTGGTGACGCTGGATCAGTTGCGGGCATTCCGCCCCTACGCCATCGTCGGCGCTTTCGTCGTTGCCGCGGTGCTGACGCCGCCCGACATCACCTCCCAGATCATGCTGGCCGTACCGATGTGCCTGCTGTTCGAGGCCGGCTTGCTGGCCGCCCGTTTCGTGGGGCGGAGCGAAACGGCCTGATCAGCGCCGGCCGGGCCGGGGCCGGCGGCCGATGCTGATCTCCATCTCCACTGTTTTGCCGTTGCGCAGCAATCCGAAACGGGCACTTTCTCCGGGCGGGAGCTCGGCGATGCGCGAGAGCATCGACTGGGCGTCGCCGATGGGTTTGCCGTTGATCGTCGTCAGCACGTCGCCGGGGCGGATGCCGCCCTTGTCGGCCGGGCTGCCGCGCATCACGCCGGCGATGAGGGCGCCGCTGGTGTTGGGCAGGCGGAAGGATTCGGCCAGTTCCGGGGTCATTTCCTGCACCTCGACGCCGATCCAGCCCCGCACCACCGAACCATTCCGGATGATCTGGTCCATCACGCTGCGGGCCAGGGAGACCGGGATGGCGAAGCCGATCCCCATCGAACCTCCGCTTTGGGAGTAGATGGCGGTGTTGATGCCGACCAGATTGCCCGTGGCATCCACCAGCGCACCGCCGGAATTGCCCGGGTTGATCGGCGCGTCGGTCTGGATGAAGTTCTCGAAGGTGTTGATGCCCAGATGGGAGCGGCCGAGCGCGGAAACGATGCCGGAGGTGACGGTCTGGCCAACGCCGAAGGGGTTGCCGATGGCAAGCACCACGTCTCCCACCCGGATCGAGTCGGAGGATGCGAAGGTGATGACCGGAAGCTTCTTGTCCGTGTCGATGCGCAGGACCGCGAGATCGGAGTCGGGGTCGGTGCCCACCACCCGGGCCTTGAACTTGCGGTCATCGTTGAGCGCGACCTCGATCTGGTCGGCGCCGTCGACGACGTGGTTGTTGGTCAGGATGTAACCATCGCTGCTGACGATGACCCCGCTGC
Organism: Pseudomonadota bacterium; assembly: GCA_018241695.1. Lineage (GTDB taxonomy): Bacteria > Pseudomonadota > Gammaproteobacteria > Burkholderiales > Rhodocyclaceae > Denitratisoma. The sequence continues at coordinate 107,889 of JAFEDH010000008.1, forward strand.
CCAGCCCGGTGCGCTGCTGGGTCTGCTCATCGTCGCGGTCGCCGAAGAAATGGCGGAAGAATGGGTCGTCGAGCAGGGGGTTGCGCTGGACATGGACTTCCTGCGAGGTATAGATATGCACCACTGCCGGGACGGCCTTGCGGGCGGCATCGGCATAGGAATTGGCACGCGCCGCGCCGGTGCTGTCCGCCGCCTGCTGGATGGTGACCACGCCCCCTGGTGCGCGATTGCCGATCCATTCCGGTTTCAGCGTCTGCACGGTAAACAGCATGGCCACACAGATCGTCACGGTCTGTGCGAAGATCAGCCAGAGTCGTTTCATGGATTCGGTAAGGAAGTGCTATGCAACGTGATCAACTCGCGGCCTATCTGGATGATTTGTTGGAGACCGCCCGGTTCCGCGATTATTGCCCAAACGGCCTGCAGGTGGAAGGCCGGGCACAGGTGAGTCGTATCGTCTGCGGGGTTACCGCCAGCCAGGCATTGCTGGAAGCGGCCGTGGAGCGTGGCGCCGATGCGGTGCTGGTGCACCACGGCTGGTTCTGGCGCGGTGAGGACGGGCGGGTCACGGGTACCCGCAAGCGCCGGCTGGCCACCCTGCTGGGACGCGACATCAACCTGTTTGCCTATCACCTGCCTCTCGATGCTCATGCCGATCTGGGGAACAACGCCCAGTGGGCGCAACGTCTGGGCTGGGTGACGCAAGGCCGTTTCGCCGAGCAGGATATCGGCTTCATCGGCCATCCGGCCCGACCGGCCCCGGCGGATGGAATTGCCGCCGATCTGGCCCGCGTTCTGGGCCGGACGCCGCTCCTGGTCGGAGACGGGACGCGACAGGTTAACCGCATCGCCTGGTGCAGTGGCGGCGCCCAGGGATATTTCGAGGCGGCGCTGCTGGCGGGCGCCGATCTTTTTGTCAGTGGCGAAATTTCCGAACAGACCTATCATCTGGCCCGCGAGTCGGGCGTACCCTATATCGCGGCGGGCCATCATGCGACCGAGCGCTATGGCGTTCAGGCGGTCGCGGCCCACCTCGGGGAGCGTTTCGGCATCGGGCACGAATATGTGGATCTCGACAATCCCGTTTGAACGCGTGAGCGATCATTTCTGATTACAACCATTCGAAGGAGACGTGTGATGCTGAGCTTGCAGGAGATATCGGACCGCATGGAAATCGAGCAGCTGGTGGTGGATTATGCCGACGCCATCGACAGCCGGCGTTTCGATATCCTGGATCAGGTGTTCACGCCGGATGCCTATATCGATTACCGGGCTATGGGCGGCGTGGATGGCCGCTACGAAGAGATCAAGCCCTGGCTGAAGCAGGCGCTGGCGAAGTTTCCCGCCTACCAGCACATGGTGGCCAATCAGCGTATCCGGCTCGATGGCGACACGGCTACTGGCCGGGTCATGTGCTTCAATCCGATGGAAACGGTCGGGCCGGACGGCAGCCGGCAGGTGATGTTCCTCGGGCTGTGGTATTGCGACCGGTTCGTGCGCACGCCACAGGGCTGGCGCATGTGCGAGCGGGTGGAGGAACGTGGCTGGGGACACAACGTGCCAGGCTGGGTCAATGCCGGCTGACCGGGGCCGACCCGGCGGCTAACCAATCTGTGCAACTATTAACGAAGCCCCCTGCTTATCTGTTTTTGAGGCGCTGGCGGAACGCCTGACGCAGCTTGATCACCTTGGGGGCGACGACCGCCTGGCAATACCCCTGGTGGGGGTTCTTCGTGAAGTAGTCCTGGTGGTAATCCTCCGCCGGCCAGAATTTCTCCAGTGGCGTGATTTCGGTCACCACCGGGGCATCCCACACGCCCTGTCTTTCCAGGTCGGCAATCAACTGGCGGGCGACCGATTCCTGTCCAGGGTCGTGGGTGTATATGACCGAGCGGTACTGGGTGCCGACATCGTTGCCCTGGCGATCGGGCGTGGTCGGATCATGAACCGCGAAAAAGGCGGTCAGCAGCGTCCGATAGTCGATGCACTGCGGATCGAAATCGAACCGGACCACTTCGGCATGGCCACTTTGACCCGTGCAGACGGTATGGTAATCGGGATGTTCGAGCGGACCGCCGCTGTAGCCCGAGACTGCGGAGAGGACGCCATCGAGTTGTATGAGGGCGGCCTCGATGCACCAGAAGCAGCCACCACCCAGGGTTGCGTGTTCGATCATGGACTGTATTCCCTTGCCGGATGCCGATATTATGCGCTTTCCGTGGTGCCACCCACGGCTTCGCCACCGGTAGCCAAACCGAGTTGGGATCCGTCTGTTCCCTGGGGAGGGCTGGATGTCCAGTGATCTTTTCGAGCAGCATCTGAACCTGTTCCGGCGCGCCATGGCGGCCGTGGAACACCGGATGTTCTGGAGCCCGTTCAGCGAAATCCCGGACATGATGAACGAGAGTGCGGTCGCGGCGGGACGCGAGGCTTTCGAGGCATACCGGGATGCTTCCTTCTACCTCGATCAACCGGGCATGACCGGGCGGGCGGGCGGAGAAATCTCTCCTTACGGGCCGGTGCTGAATACCGTATATCCGGTCTGCAATCCCGACCGTCTGATCCAGGCGGCACGCAACGCCATACCGGCCTGGACCAAGGCGGGGCCGGAAGCACGGGTCGGCGTTTGTCTCGAGATTCTGTCGCGGCTGGACAAGCACGGAATGGAACTGGCCCATGCCCTGATGCATACCACGGGGCAGTCCCTGTCATTTTCCCGCCAGTTCTCCGTTGCCCAGGCCCTCGATCGCGGTCTGGAGGCGGTCACCTGTGCCTATCGGGCAATGAAGCTGGTGCCCAGTTCCAGCCTTTGGGAAAAGCCGCAGAGCAGGGGCCGTCCGCCGCTGCGGATGGCAAAACAATTCACCGCGGTGCCGCGTGGTGTGGCCCTGGTGGTGACCTGCGCGACTCTGCCGACCTGGCACGCCTATCCGGCCATCATGGCCAGCCTGGCCACCGGCAATCCGGTCCTGGTCAAACCTCACCCCGGAGCAGTGCTGCCGATAGCCATTACCGTGGCCGCCGCCCGCATGGTACTCAGGGAGGCCGGCTTCGATCCAAATCTGGTGAGCCTCCTGGTGGACGACGAGACTGGCTCAGTCGCACAGCGGACCGCCCTGAAGCCCGAAATCCGCATCATCGACTACGCCGGTCACAACCGTTTTGGTGCCTGGCTGGAAACCAGTGCCAGTCAGGCGGCGGTGTTTGTACAAAAGCGCGCAATCAACGCCGTGGTGATCGATGCGACCGATGATTACCACGGCATGTTGCGCAATCTGGCCCTGAGTATCTGCCTGTACTCCGGGCAGATGACCACTTCCCCGCGCCTGGTGTGCGTCTCGCGGGAGGGGGTGCGGGTCGCCGATGCGCTGATTCCCGTCGACCAGTTCTGCCGTGATCTTTCCCAGATGGTGAGCCGGCTGGTCGAGGTTCCTTCTGCTGCCGCCGAATTGCTCGGTGCGATTGCTTCCACGGAATCGCTGGCACACATCGATGCCCTGGTCGACCAGTGTGATCCGCAGACCGTGTTGCGTACCGGTACGGCCCTGGATCTGCCGCAATGGGCGCTGGCCCGTACCCGTACCCCGACTCTCCTGCGCATGGAGGCGTCGGCGCTTGATGCTGCGGAAGATGCGTTGTTCGGCCCCATCGCCCTGATTGTGGAAACCGGGGCGGCAAGCGAGAGTCTTGCGCTGGTCGAACGTGTGGCCATGGAAAAGGGGAGCCTGGGTTTGCTGCTCCACTCCACCCATTCGCCGCTCCAGGCACTGGCGGAGGAAATGGCGCTGCGCACGGGGCTGGCCCTGTCCATCAATCTGGATGCGAATGTCCTCATGAACCAGACCGCGGGGTTTTCCGATTTTCTTGGCACCGGGATCAATCCGGCGGCGAATTGCAGCTTCATCGATCCGGCCTACGTTGCACACCGTTTCTGCTTCGTTCAGGTACAGCAGCCGGCGCCAGGCTGACCCGGGCGGACTTTTTGACCACCTCCCCGGCGTGGTAACATAGCGCGCTCATTCGCACGGTCGCGGCAGAGGTCTCCTTGCAAGCAAGGCCCGGCTGCGCCGTCGGGCGCTCCCTGGGCGGGTTCCCCGGCCGTATTCAAAACGCACTTCGACAGCAAGGAAGACGCATGAAGATCCACGAGTATCAGGGCAAGGAAATCCTGAGGAAGTTCGGTGTCGCGACCCCTCGCGGCATTCCGTGCTTCTCCGTAGACGAGGCGGTCAAGGCCGCCGAGACCCTGGGCGGCAAGATCTGGGTGGTCAAGGCCCAGATCCACGCCGGCGGCCGCGGCAAGGGCGGTGGCGTCAAGCTGGCCAGATCCCTGGACGAGGTACGCCAGCACGCCGGCGCGATCCTCGGCATGCAGCTGGTGACCCACCAGACCGGGCCTGAAGGCCAGAAGGTCCGTCGCCTGCTGGTCGAGGACGGCGCCGATATCGAGAAGGAATACTACGTTGCGGCCCTGACTGATCGCGCTACCCAGAAGGTGGCCATGATGGCCTCCTCCGAAGGCGGCATGGACATCGAGGAAGTCGCCCACAGCACGCCCGAGAAGATTATCAAGGTCTTCGTCGACCCTGCCACCGGCCTGACCGACGCTCAGGCTACCGAGCTGGCCAACGGAATCGGCGTCCCCGCGGGGTCCGTCGCCATGTGCGTGGACACCCTGAAGAAGCTGTATACCTGCTACATGGAAACCGATGCATCCCTGGCGGAGATCAACCCGCTGATCCTGGAAGGCAACGGCAACATCAAGGCCCTGGACGCCAAGTTCAACTTCGACTCCAATGCTCTGTTCCGCCATCCCGAGATCGTGGCCTACCGTGATCTGGACGAAGAGGATGCCGACGAAATCGAGGCTTCCAGGTTCGACCTGGCCTACATCTCCCTCGACGGCAACATCGGCTGCCTGGTCAATGGTGCCGGTCTGGCCATGGCCACCATGGACACCATCAAGCTGTTCGGTGCCGAGCCGGCCAACTTCCTCGACGTCGGTGGCGGTGCGACGACCGAGAAGGTGACCGAGGCCTTCAAGATCATGCTCAAGAACCCCAAGGTCAAGGGCATCCTGGTCAACATCTTCGGCGGCATCATGAAGTGCGACACCATCGCCACCGGCGTGGTTACCGCCGCCCGTGAAGTAAAGCTTTCCGTACCCTTGGTGGTGCGCATGAAGGGCACCAACGAAGATCTGGGCAAGCAGATCCTGAAGGACTCCGGTCTGCCCATCATCTCTGCCGACAGCATGGCAGAGGCCGCCCAGAAGATCGTCGCCGCCGTTAAGTAAGGGGAAGCAGAATGTCCATCTACATCAACAAAAACACCAAGGTCATCACCCAGGGCATTACGGGCAAGACCGGCCAGTTCCACACCGAGAAGTGCCAGGAATACGCCAACGGCAAGAACTGCTTCGTTGCCGGAGTGAACCCCAAGAAGGCCGGCGAGAAGATTTTCGACATCCCCATCTTCGGTTCCGTCAAGGAAGCTGCAGGGCAAACCGGTGCCACCGTTTCCGTGATCTACGTGCCTCCCGCCGGCGCCGCCGCCGCCATCTGGGAAGCCGTTGAGGCCGATCTGGACCTGGCGATCTGCATCACCGAAGGCATCCCCGTGCGTGACATGCTGGAAGTGCGCAACAAGATGAAGGCCAAGGAAGCCGCCGGCGGCAAGAAGACCCTGCTGCTGGGTCCCAACTGTCCCGGCCTGATCACCCCCGACGAGATCAAGATCGGCATCATGCCCGGTCATATCCATCGTAAGGGCCGTATCGGCGTGGTTTCCCGCTCCGGCACCCTGACCTACGAAGCCGTGGCCCAGTTGACCGAAATCGGTCTTGGCCAGTCTTCCGCAGTCGGTATCGGTGGTGACCCCATCAACGGCCTCAAGCACATCGACGTGATGAAGGCCTTCAACGACGATCCCGATACCGATGCGGTGATCATGATCGGCGAGATCGGCGGTCCCGACGAGGCCGAAGCCGCCCAGTGGTGTAAGGCCAACATGAAGAAGCCGATTGTCGGCTTCATCGCAGGGGTTACCGCTCCTCCGGGCAAGCGCATGGGCCACGCCGGTGCGCTGATTTCCGGTGGTGCCGATACGGCCGATGCCAAGCTGGCCATCATGGAGGAGTGCGGTTTCAAGGTGACCCGCAATCCTTCCGAAATGGGCAAGCTGCTCAAGGCCATGCTGTAAGCTTCGCCAACGCCACACAAGCCGTGCCGGCGCGAGCCGCACGGCTTTTTTATTTCTTCATTCCATGGAACACATATTTTCAGGGTTTTCCGGCCCCTGGGTCGCCATCCTGCAAATCATCGCGATCGACCTGGTTCTCTCCGGCGACAATGCGGTGGTGATCGCCCTGGCGTGCCGTAACCTGCCTGCCGCACAACGGCGCCAGGGTGTTTTCTGGGGAGTGGTCGGCGCTGTGGGTTTGCGTGTTGTCCTGACCGCCTTTGCCGCAACCCTGCTCGGATACCCCTATCTGAAACTGGCAGGCGGGGTGGTGCTGCTCTGGATCGGAGTCAAGCTCATGCTGCCCGAGCAGGGGAACGGGGATGACGTAGCTGCTCCGGACAGGCTCTGGGCCGCGGTCCGGACCGTGATCACAGCCGATCTGGTAATGAGCATCGATAATGTCATCGCCGTGGCGGCGGCGGCACGGGATTCCTTGATCCTGATGGTGTTCGGCCTGGCGGTGAGCATTCCCCTGATTGTCTGGTCGGCCCAATGGGTGATGTGGGCCATGGAACGCTGGCCGTTTGTGGTGGCTGCGGGGGCCGGCCTGCTCGGCTATGTTGGCGGGGAAATGGCAGTGGCCGACCCGCTGGTGGTTGCCTGGCTGAATGGTATTCCACCTCCTGCATACCTTGGGGGATTGGCCGGAGCTGTCCTCGTGGTCGGAATTGGCTGGTTCCTTGGGCGCCGGACGAGTCAAGGGAGCCGGGAATTGCCCCGGCCCTAGTGTGCATCTGCCGTTCATGCCATGACGAAGGACTGCCGAAATGATTTGACTCTATTGAGGGTTGACTGTAAGAATTGCCACTATCGCCCTGTTTCCCCAAGAGCTTATGACAAAACAGGGCACCACTAGGGGGTGGTGGGTCCATGAAAACCAATAAATCGGGCTTTTGGAAAGCAGACTGGTTCCTTGGTCTGGCCGTCAGCATCGTCGTCCTGTTTCTCGGTAATGGCGATTTGCTGCAAAGCCTGGAGCGCAAGGCCTACGACCAGGGCGTGCAGATGACATCGCGTACCCCTTCGGACAAGGTGGCGGTCATCGCCATCGACAAGCAGAGCATCGACAATATCGGCCGCTGGCCCTGGTCCCGTGATGTGATGGCCGACATGGTGGAGCAGCTTTCCGCAGCCCAGGCCAAGGTTATTGCGACCACCGTTTTCTATTCCGAACCACAGATCGATCCGGGCATGGCTTTCATCAATCGCATGATGGATGCTTGCGGGATGATACCGGCTTCCACCGTGCCGGGCCCTGATAGTGCAGCACCCCCTCCCGTATCCGTACCTGCTCCCGCACCACCCTCCGCTGGCAACTGTGCAACCCTGGCTCCGATCCTGCAGGATGCGGAGCAGAAGCTGAACACGGATCGCCGTCTGGCGCAGTCCTTCGCCAAGGCTGGCAATGTGGTTCTGCCTATCCTGTTTCGTCTGGGTGACCCGGTAGGACGGCCGGACAAGGAACTTCCCGACTTTATCCGGCGCGATGCGGTCAAGTTTTCTGGAGGAGACTCGGGCCTGATTCCCACCGTGGATCTGGATGCCGGCGTGATCGAGCCTCTGGGCAAGGCCACTGCCGCCATCGGCCATCTCAACGTCACTCCGGACGTGGATGGGGGCATTCGTGCGGAAGCCCTGGTCCTGGGGCATTTCGGTGAAGCCTATCCATCGCTTTCCCTGATGGCGGCAGCCCGTAGCCTTAACCTGGGGCCGGGGGATATCCAGGTATTGCCGGGGGACTCGGTGAAATTGGGACGCCTGAAGATTGGCACGGATCCGGACGGACGCATGGCCACGTTCTTTTACAAGGACAAGGATGGCCACCCTGCCTTCGCCGTGGATTCGTTCTTCGATGTCAAAACCGGAAAGATCCCTTACAGCAAGTACCGCGACAAGATCGTTCTCATTGGCCCCACAGCGGCCGGTGTGGGCAGTGTCTTCGTCACTCCGATCTCGCCGGCCATGCCGGCGGTGCTGATGCAGGCACACGCCATTTCCAGCATTCTTTCGGAGCATTTTTTCGTGGCGCCGACCTGGGGCTTCTGGGTTGAAAAACTGGTCTTCCTGCTGGTGGCGGCTTATCTGATCGCGCTTTTGCCACGACTCAAGGCCGGTACCGGCGCGGTGGTGACAGGGGTGATCCTGATCGCCCTCGTGGGCGCCCACTTTGTGCTGATCACCACCCAGTTGCTCTGGCTGCAGCTGATGGTGCCGGCCACCCTGCTGCTGGTGGGACATCTGCTGCTCACCACCAAGCGCTTCCTCGTCACCGAGCGGGGCAAGGAAAAATCCGATCAGGAGTCCGCGGAATCGAACCGGATGCTGGGGCTGGCGTTTCAGGGCCAGGGTCAGCTCGACATGGCCTTCGACAAGTTCCGTAAGTGCCCGCTCGACGATCAGCTGATGGAGAATCTTTACAACCTTGCCCTCGATTTCGAGCGCAAGCGGCAGTTCAACAAGGCCGAGGCCGTGTTCCGTTACATGGCGGATTACAACCCCAAGTTCCGCGATCTGGAAACCCGCCTCAATCGTGCCAAGCAACTGTCGGAAACCGTCATCCTCGGTGGCGGTGGCGGTGGCCGTACCAATGCCAGCATGCTGGATGCCGGTGGTAATGTCGAAAAACCCATGCTGGGCCGCTACCAGATAGAAAAGGAACTGGGCAAGGGCGCCATGGGGGTGGTGTACATGGGGCGCGACCCCAAGATCAACCGGGTGGTGGCGATCAAGACCATGGCCTTGTCCCAGGAGTTCGACGAGGATGAACTGGTCGAGGTCAAGGAACGTTTCTTCCGCGAAGCGGAAACTGCGGGCCGGCTCAATCATCCCAATATCGTCACCATGTATGACGCGGGCGAGGAGCACGATCTGGCCTATATAGCGATGGAGTTCCTCAAGGGCAAGGATCTGGTCCCCTTCACCAAGCCCGATCAGCTGCTACCCATCGACAAATCGGTGAGCATCGTCGCCCGGGTGGCGGATGCCCTGTCCTACGCCCATGAAAACAATGTGGTGCATCGGGACATCAAGCCGGCAAACGTCATGTACGAGCCCGAGTCGGATCAGGTCAAGGTGACCGATTTCGGCATTGCCCGCATCACGGATTCCTCCAAGACCAAGACCGGCATGGTGCTGGGCACTCCCAGCTACATGTCGCCGGAGCAGCTGGCAGGCAAGAAGATCGACGGCCGCTCCGACCTTTTCTCCCTCGGCGTGGCGCTCTATCAGCTCCTTACAGGAAAACTGCCTTTCGTCGGGGAGTCGATGGCGCAGCTCATGTTCAAGATCACCAACGAGGCTCATCCCGATATCCGTACCGTCCGTTCCGATCTTCCCGAGGCGCTGGCTGTCGTGGTCGACCGGGCGCTCACAAAGGATGCGGACCAGCGTTACCAGACGGGTGCCGAAATGGCGCGTGATCTGCGCGCCAGCCTGGGTAATGGCGCCTAGGCGGCGGAGCGGTCACCGATGATCGATATGTCCGCCGCACTCGAAATCATCACCCGTTCCAGTCCGGGAATGGTGCGAACCAATAACGAGGATTCGGTATTGGCCAATGCGCCTGCCGGTTTTGTGGTGCTGGCCGATGGCATGGGCGGATATAACGCCGGCGAAGTCGCCAGTGGAATGGCCACCGCCTTGCTGGGATGCGAACTGGAGCAGGCTTTCCAGCAGGCGCCGGCGTGGCGGCGCGAAGAAGGAAGGTCCCGCGCGTGTGCGGTGCTTGAACGGGAAGTCGCCAAGGCCAACGGCGCCATCTTCCAGGCTGCCCAGAGCCAGCCGCAGTATGCGGGCATGGGAACAACCCTGGTCGCCGCCGTATTCCACGATAACCGGCTGGCGGTGGCCCATCTCGGGGATTCGCGTCTGTACCGCAATCGCGGTACGGATTTCATCCAGGTCACCCGCGATCACTCCCTGTTGCAGGAGCAGATCGATAGCGGACTGATTTCGGCAGAGGACGCCCGGCATGCCGAGCACCGGAATCTGGTGACCCGTGCCCTGGGTGTCGAGCCTGAAGCGGCCACTGAAATCCATGAATACGAGGTGAAACAGGGTGACATCTACCTGCTGTGTTCCGATGGCCTGAATGACATGGTGGATGACGATGATATTGCCATGACGCTGCAGTTGCTCGCGGTGAATCTTGATCTGTGCGCGACCCAGCTGATCCAGATGGCCAATGACAATGGCGGGCGGGACAATGTATCGGTGATACTGGTGAAGATCAAACACGAATTTCCGGCCCGGGATGGCTGGATATCCAGGTTTTCGGCCTGGTTTGCAAAATGATGAAGCGCTGAAGGAACAGGAAAATGGCAAAGCTCATTCTCAGCATGGACGGTCTGGTGCTCAAGGAAATTTCCCTCACCAAGGAACGCACCACTATCGGTCGCAAGCCCCATAACGACATCCAGATCGACAATCTGGCGATCTCGGGCGAGCACGCAGTGATCGTCACCATACTCAACGATTCCTTCCTCGAGGATCTGGGGAGCACCAACGGCACCTGCGTCAATGGGCAGCAGGTCAGCAAGCATTTTCTGCAGAATGGTGACGTGATCGAATTGGGCAAATACCGCCTCAAGTATGTGAACGAAGTGCCCCAGCAGGCGGGAGCCGGTGACTTTGAAAAAACCATGATCCTGCGTCCGGACATGCTGCGCAAGGCTGCCGAACCGGTATTGGATCGCCCTGCTGCACCCGATATCGCCCCGCCGCCCGCTCCCGCACCCGCTGCACCTGCTGCTCCCGCCCCTTCCACGCCCACGGCGGAAGCGACCGGCTTGCCTCTGGGCGCAATCCAGATCCTGAATGGGGCCAATGCCGGACGTTCGCTCGAACTGGTCAAGACGTTGACGACACTTGGCAAGCCTGGCGTACAGGTAGCGGTGATTTCCCGGCGTCCCCAGGGGTATTTCATCACGCATGTCGAGGGTTCCAGCTTTCCCGTTTTGAATGGCAAGTCGCTCGATGCCCAGGCCCACCCGCTGTCCAGTCACGACATCATCGAACTGGCAGGGGTGAAAATGGAATTCTTCCTCAAGGGCTGAAGCAGGCCCGCTCGACTGCACCAGGGAGGTCCGGTGAAGCAATATCTGGTTCGCTATGCGCTGGGGTTCTTCCTGCTTGCGGGATTGCTGGGGCATTCCGCGCGGTTCTACCAGATCCCGTTGATCAGCCAGCTCGACGCGCTCATCTACGATGCCAAGGTGCGGCTCACCATGCCGCAGAGTCAGGACGACCGGGTCGTGATTCTGGATATCGACGAAAAATCCCTGGCGGAAGTGGGCCGCTGGCCATGGGGCAGGGACAAGCTGGCAACGGTGCTTGACAATCTTTTTGATCGTTACCATGTCGCAGTAGTCGGTTTCGACGTGGTCTTTGCCGAGCCGGACGACAGCTCGGGGCTGAAATCCCTTCAGTCCCTGGCGACGGGGGAGCTGCGTAATGATGCCGGCTTTCAGGCATCCCTGAAGCAGATCGGGCCGCAACTCGATCACGACACCCGTTTTGCCGCTGCCCTCAAGGGGCGACCGATCGTCCTGGGTTACTACTTTTCCAACCAGACCCTTGTTTCCCGCAGTGGTGAACTGCCACCACCCGTGCTGCCGGCAGGCACGTTTCAGGGGCGCAATATCGCCTTCACCCGCTGGAGCGGATATGGCGCCAATCTCCCCTTGTTCCAGCATGCGGCCGCCAGTGGCGGGCATTTCAATCCCCTGGTGGATTTTGATGGTTCGTCACGCCGGGTGCCGATGCTTGCGGAATACCAGGGGGCCTATTACGAATCCCTGTCACTCGCCATGGTGCGCCAGTTACTGGGCGCATCCAGGGTGGTGCCCGGCTACCCCGCCGGTGGGGATGCGAAATCCTATGGCGTCATGGAATGGATCGATCTGCCAACGGCACGCGGCACCTTGCGTGTGCCGGTGGATGAATCGGCATCCTCGTTGGTGCCCTACCGTGGCTACCGGGGCAGCTTCCGCTATGTTTCCATGGCCGACATCCTGAATGCCCGTCTGGGACCCGATGAGTTGAAGGGCAAGATCATCCTCGTCGGTACCACGGCGCCGGGCCTCATGGATTTGCGGGTGACACCTGTGGGTAATGCCTATCCCGGTGTGGAGGTGCACGCCAACCTGATCGCAGGCATGCTGGATGGCTCCATCAAGTACCGTCCAGCCTATGTGCTGGGTGCAGACGTGGTCCTGTTGCTTTTGGCCGGGAGCGTCATGGTATTCGTTCTGCCTCTGCTTTCGCCGTCCCGCGCCTCGATCATCGCATTCGTGGTGCTGTTTTTTCTGCTGAGTGTGAATTTTGCGTTCTGGCTGGGAGGCAATCTGGTATTGCCACTGGCAAACAGCCTGATTCTGGTGGCGCTGCTTTATGCCATGAACATGTCATGGGGATATTTTGTCGAGTCACGTACCAAGCGGCAACTGACCGGATTGTTTGGCCAGTACGTGCCTCCGGAACTGGTGGAGGAGATGAGCCGGGATCCGGAGAATTACAGCATGGCCGGGCGCAAGGCGGACCTCACGGTACTTTTCTCCGATGTCCGGGGGTTCACCACCATCTCCGAGGGGCTGGAGCCGGATCAGCTCGCCAATCTGATGAATGAGTACCTGGGGGCCATGACCAAGGTGATCCGGCACAATCGCGGCACCCTGGACAAATATATCGGCGATGCGATCATGGCTTTCTGGGGCGCCCCGGTCGATGACGCCGAGCATGCCAGGCATGCCGTGGTGACCGCCATGGAGATGCAGGCGGCCCTGGTTGACCTGAACCGGATTCTGGTTGCCAAGGGCTGGCCGGAACTGAAGATCGGTGTGGGAGTGAATACTGGCGTGATGACCGTGGGCGACATGGGGTCACCGGTCCGCCAGTCATATACCGTGATGGGCGACGCGGTGAATCTGGGTTCCCGCCTGGAAGGAATCACCAAGCAGTACGGCGTCGGCATCATCATCGGCGAGCAGACCCGGGAAGCAATCAGGAATGAATTCCTGTGCCGGGAACTGGACCGGGTCCGTGTCAAGGGCAAGGATGAACCGATCGCTATCTATGAGCCCGTGGCGCTGGCAGGGCAGGTCGACAAGGCGACCCAGGATGCGCTCAAGCTCTGGGGGCAGACGCTCAAGGCCTATCGGGCGCAGGACTGGGATCAGGTGGAACTGATGCTGCTTAACCTGGGCCGCAGCGATCCGCGTCCCCTGTACGACATTTATGCCGAACGGGTGGCACACTATCGCAAGGAGCCACCGGGAGCAGACTGGGACGGTGTATGGAAGTTCGAAACAAAATGATCCAGATTACATTCTGGCCGCACTCCTGTATCTACAGCCAGAATTCTGGTGTGGCGGGGTCGATCACATGAAGGTCAAGGTGCTCGGTTGCAGTGGCGGTATCGGCGGGCGCCACCTGCGCACGACTTCGCTGCTGGTCGATCACGACATTCTGATCGATGCCGGTACCGGTGTCGGTGATCTGTCGGTCGCGGAACTCGCGCAGATCGATCATGTCTTCATCACGCATACCCATCTCGATCATGTCACCTGCCTGCCGTTCATCGTCGATACCGTGGGCGAGATGCGCAACCGTCCGTTGACGGTCTATGGTACTGAAGATGTGCTGGAAATATTGCGGGCCCACATATTCAACTGGGCGATATGGCCGGATTTCTCCGAAATTCCCAACCGGGAAGCCCCCTTCATGCGTTACCAGCCGATCACCCTGGGCGAGACCATCACTCTGGCGGGGCGTCACATTACCTCACTGCCTGCCAACCACACCGTGCCGGCCGTGGGCTATGCGCTGGATTCGGGCAAGCATGCCCTCATTTTTACCGGTGATACGACCGTCTGCCCGGGGCTTTGGACCGTGGCAAACGCAATGCCCAATCTGCGCTATCTGATCATCGAATGTGCATTTTCCAATCGGGAAGAGCAGCTTGCAATTGCTTCCAAGCATTTATGCCCGAAGATGCTGGCACAGGAACTCATGCAGTTGCAGCGCGAGGTCGATCTTTTCATCACCCATCTCAAGCCGGGACAGATCGAGCTGACCATGCTTGAGATCGAAGATTTCATCGGGGAATATCGTCCCCGCATGCTGCAGAACAATCAGGTATTCGAACTATGAACACCCCCGACGACATCCTCCGCTGGCTGGGTGTGCTGCAGCCCCTGGCCCAGCTTGAACCGGCCAAGCGGGAGATTCTGATTCCCGGAATCCGTATCCTCCCCAGGCTGCGCCAGAAGGAGATGTTGCGGGCCGCCGAGTTGCCCGGCGATTTGCTCTACCTGCTCAAGGGCGAAGCCAAGGTGGAACGTGCGGAAGGAGGATTCGATGTGTTCGTGGGCGGCAAGGGACGGGCTCTGCACGCGCTGGGGGTACAAGGGGAGGCGTACGTCGTGAAACCCATCACCGAAATCGAGTTGATGGCCGTCAACGCCGAACTGGTGGATATGATGCTGACCGCACAGCAATCAGAGTCTGGCCGCGAAGAGGGAGAGGTCACCGATACTGGCGTCCGCAACCTGCTCGGCCGGGCATTTGCAGCCTTGCCAGGCCTGGGGCTGGATGAGCTGGCACAGCATTTCACACAAGTACATGCAGGATCGGGCGAAGTCATTCTGCAGCAGGATTCTCCCGGAGACTATTACTACATGATCGCCAGTGGACGCTGCAGCGTAACCCGTGCGGTGGGGGGCAGCGTCATTCCGCTGGCCGAACTCAAGGCCGGAGATACCTTCGGCGAGGATGCCCTGGTGTCGGATGCTCCGCGCAATGCGACCGTGACGATGAAGTCCGACGGTATATTGTGGCGCATGCATCGCAATGATTTCATCACCCTGTTGCGTCATCCTCTGCTGCACACGCTTTCCGTTCCTGATGCCCAGGAACAGATATGCACCGGCGCGCAATGGCTGGATGTACGCTATCCGGCAGAATTCCAGCACGATGGCCTGCGCGGAGCGATCAATATTCCCCTGAACGAAATTCGTGGCTTCCTTCCCGCCCTGAATGCGGACAAGGAGTACGTGACCTATTGCAACACCGGACGGCGCAGTGCTGCCGCAGCATTTCTGATGTCACAGCGCGGATTCTCGGCATCTCTCCTTGCAGGAGGGCTTTCCTCTTTGCGGCGCGCTGAGAGCGGTGGAGGATCACGGCCATGAATGCGGTCATGAATCCGGGGGCCGATGGAAACCTCAATGATGTCAGCAGCCGGCTGAATTTTTTCAAGTCGCTGCAAACCGTCACAAACAAGATTCACGCCACTTCCAATGTGGACGAGATCATGCTGGAGCTGTCCCAGGACATCTGCAGCCTGTTCAATGCCGATCGTCTGACCATTTATTCGGTGGGAGATGACAAGGCGTCGATCATTTCCAAGGTCAAGACCGGCCTCAATTCCTTCAAGGATTTGAGGCTTCCCATTACCGATCAGAGTGTGGCCGGCTACGTTGCCTTGTCAAAGCGCATCATCAATGTGTGCGATGTCTATGACGATGCCGAGTTGAAGGCAGTGAATCCGAGCCTGCGATTCCTGCAGGAGGTGGACAAGCGGACGGGATATCGCACCAAACAGATGCTGGTGGCCCCCATTCTTGACCAGCAAAACAGTGAATTGCTGGGGGTGGTGCAGATCATCAACAACAAGGCCGGTACCCCCTTTGTCACCGTGGCGGAGGAGGGTGTCAAGGGGTTGTGTGAAACCCTGGCAATTGCTTTTACCCAGCGCAACAAGGCGCCCCATCAGGTCCGCTCAAAGTATGACTATCTCGTGGCGGACGCGATTGTGACCGCCGAAGAGCTTGATCTTGCAAAGCGTACCTCGCGCAAGGACAACCGCAGCATCGAGAGCGTCCTGATCGAGCAATATCAGGTCTCTCTACCGATCCTGGGTGCATCCCTTTCCAAGTTCTTCAATGTCCCCTATGAAGGCTATGTCCACGATCGCATGAAGCCGGTGGATCTGCTGAAGAATCTCAAGCGCGAATACCTGGAACAGAACCACTGGGTTCCCATCGATGATGTGGCCGAAGGCATCGTGGTGATGTGTCTCGATCCCGAGCAGGTGCGTGGTTCACGGGTGGTGAACAATGTGTTCGGACGCAACAAGGTGGTGTATCGCGTCACGACCAACCGGGAGTTCCATCAGACGCTGGATGGTTTCTTTGGAAGTAGCTCCACGTCGGAGGGCGATCTCGTTTCGGTGGACGACATGCTGCTCAGCATGGCTGACGACAGCGAAGAAGCTGGTGATGTTGCCGACGACGTTTCTGCCGCCGCCGACAATGAGCTGGTCAAACTGGTCAACAAGATCATCATCGACGCCTATCAGATGGGCGCTTCCGACATTCATGTCGAGCCCGGCATGGGCAAGGACAAGACCCTGATCCGGTTGCGCAGGGACGGGTCCTTGCAGAAATACATCGAGATTCCGGCATCTTTCCGCAACGCCATCGTCGCCCGCCTCAAGATCATGTGCGACCTGGATATCTCCGAACGGCGAAAACCCCAGGACGGCAAGATCAAGTTCAAGAAATTCGGCCCGCTGGATATCGAACTGCGGGTGGCCACCATCCCATCGACAGGCGGTGTCGAGGATGTGGTGATGCGTATCCTCGCTGCCGGCGAACCGATTCCGCTGGACAAACTCGGGGTGCTGCCCAGCAACCTTGCCACGCTGAAGGCAACCGTCTCCAAACCCTACGGCCTTTTCTTCGTTTGCGGTCCCACCGGCTCCGGCAAGACCACCACGCTGCATTCGGTGTTGGGCTACCTGAACACACCTGATACCAAGATCTGGACCGCCGAGGATCCGGTCGAAATCACCCAGAAGGGCTTGCGCCAGGTTCAGGTGAACAAGAAGGTCATGGATTTCGCCACGGTGATGAAAGCGTTTTTGCGGGCCGATCCGGACATCATCATGGTGGGTGAAATGCGCGATGCCGAAACCACCGGTATCGGCATCGAGGCTTCCCTGACGGGCCACCTGGTATTCGCCACCCTGCATACCAACAGCGCGCCCGAATCCATCATCCGTTTGCTGGACATGGGCATGGATCCCTTCAACTTTGCCGATGCCCTGCTGGGCATTCTCGCCCAGCGCCTGGCCAAGCGGTTGTGCAAGTGCAAGGAGGAGTATGTCCCCGACGAGGCCGAGATCAAGCAGTTCATGACCGAGTATTGCAGTGAACTGGTGAATACCGAAACGTTCAAGAAAGACGGGCCAAAGGCCCAGGCGGCGGTCTACAAGCGGCTGGTGCAGGATTACGGCAAGGACGGCCGGCTCGTCTTCTGTCGTGCCAAGGGGTGTGATGCGTGTGGTGGCAGCGGTTACAAAGGACGGGTGGGCCTGCATGAACTGATGGTGGGAACCGAGCCGATCAAGAAGCTGATCCAGGAGCATGCGCGCGTGGCACAGCTTTTTGCCCAGGCGCTGGAAGACGGCATGCTCACCCTGAAGATGGACGGCATGGAAAAGATTCTGCAGGGCATTACCGATCTCAAGCAGGTGCGGGCCGTTTGCATCAAGTGACCATGGAAACCCTGGACGATCTCTTTCTCCGCCTGGAAAAACTCAATGAGGTGGGTGCCGCCCTCTCGAAGGAAAGGAATATCGACCGGCTGCTGGAGGGCATCCTGGTGGCGGCCAAAAACATCACCCATGCCGACGGTGGCACCCTCTACCGGATTACCGACGACGGACGGGCGTTGCGCTTCGAGATCATGCGCACCGACTCGCTGGGGATCGCACTGGGCGGCACTACGGGAAATCCCATCACCCTGCCGGATCTTGCGCTGACCGACGAACAGGGGCAGCCCAACAATGCCATGATCGCCGCCTATGCCGCGATCAACGACCAAACGGTCAATATCGCGGATGCCTACACGGCTGCCGGGTTTGATTTTTCGGGTACGCGCAAGTTCGACGAGCGCACGGGCTACCGTTCCAAATCGTTTCTCGCCGTGCCGATGAAAAACCATGAAAACCGCATCATCGGCGTACTGCAACTGATCAACGCCCTGCAGCCGGAAACGGGGGAGGTGCTGCCGTTTTCAGCGCCCGATCAGCGCCTCGCGGAATCCCTTGCGTCCCAGGCGGCAATCGCGATCACCAACCGTCAGCTCGTGCTCCAGCTCGAAGCGCTGTTCGAGGCATTCATCAACCTCATCAATATCGCCATTGATGAAAAATCCCCCTACACCGGCGGGCACTGCGAGCGTGTCCCCGCCCTGACCATGATGCTGGCGGAAGCCGTCAACGAAACCGGTAGCGGTCCCCTCGCGGATTTCCGCATGACCGACAAGGATCGTTACGAACTCAAGATCGCCGGCCTGCTTCACGATTGCGGCAAGGTCACCACGCCGGTGCATGTGGTGGACAAGGCAACGAAACTGCAGACCATCTTCGATCGCATCAAGCTGATCGATACCCGCGCCGAGGTGCTCAAGCGTGATGCCGAGATCCAGTCCCTGCGTGATCAGCTAGCCTTGCGCGGCGCAATCAATCCAGCGCTGGAGCAGCAGATACAGGCGCGGTTGGTGGAAGAAATCGCTGCGATCGATGACGATACCGAATTCCTGCGCCGTGCCAATATCGGCGGAGAGGCGATGAAACCGGAGGATCAGCAGCGGGTACGGGATATCGGCCGGCGCCGGCGCTGGGTGAACGAGATCGGCGAGGACACCGAGTTCCTTGCCCGCGATGAAGTCGAGAATCTCACCATCCGGGCCGGAACGCTCACCCAGTCCGAGCGTGAGGTCATCAATAATCACATCGTCGCCACCATCAAGATGCTGGAGCAGTTGCCCTGGCCCAATCATCTGCGCAATGTCCCCGAATATGCCGGGGGGCATCACGAGCGCATGGATGGCAAGGGTTATCCGCGCGGCCTGACCCGTGACCAGATGTCGGTCCAGGCGCGCATCATGGGCATCGCCGACATTTTCGAGGCGCTGACTGCCCGTGATCGCCCCTACAAGGCAGGCATGAAACTCTCCCAGGCCGTCTCGATCCTGGCGAATTTTTCCCGCAACGGTCATATCGATCCCGATCTTTTCGAAGTTTTCATCCGCCGCAAGGTGTACCGTAAGTATGCGGATGCCTTTCTCAAGCCGCAGCAGATCGACGAGGTCGATGAGGCCGCCACCCTGGCCTCGGCGGCTCACGGGTGACGAATATCGTCACTTTCTGTCCTTTCTTTCGTCGGAGGCAATCTTTTGTGCAGCAGAACGGGGGGTGGATTGCGGAAACAGAGGGTATCTCATGCTGGCACAAGGATTGCTCATTAGACTTCGCAGCTGTTTTGCACACCGTCGCTCCGGCGATATTCCTGTTTATTCCGAGAGGAGAAACACAATGAAGCAGCAAAAGGGTTTTACCCTGATCGAACTGATGATCGTGGTTGCGATCATCGGCATTCTGGCCGCCGTGGCCATTCCCGCTTTCTCTGACTATCAGAAGAAGTCCCGTGACGCCACTGCCCAGACCGACACCAAGAATGCGTTGACGGTCATGATGGCGAGCAAGATTTAAGGAGGAAATGGACATGAAGAAAATTCTGATTGCCGCCGCCCTCGCAACTGTTGTGAGTGGTGCCTTTGCCACGGAAGTGGCCGCCATTACGGGCCAGACGAACAAGTCCTCCACGACGGTCATCAATTCTGGCGCCGCCCCGAGTGCTGCTGGCACATGCTCGTTGCTGTCCTCGGCCGTGACCATCAACTCATCGGTGGCCAACAATGGTTCCATCGACTGTAACGATGCCCTGGCCAACGTTGGCGTGGCTTTTGCCAATACCAGCGGCAAAAACAATATCTATAGCGCCAGCTCGGCCGGTGGCGGGATCACGGTTACCAGCACGGGATCTTCCGTCCCGACTGCCGGGCAACTGACGACCCAGTCCGCTGCCGCTTCCGCGGGTGGTAGTTCCTGAACGGTTGCTGTCTGAAAAAAGCCGCGCGGCATGCGCGGCTTTTTTTTGAGCGAGGCATTATCTGCCGGGACAGTCCGCGCACCGATCGTCGTTGAAAGAAAGTGATGGGTATGGCCGAATTCCGTCTGACGCTTTTGCTTTTGTTCCGCTCTCGCTTCGGGACGATGCTTCTGATCCTGACGGGACTGGTGGCGGGCGGGGCATGGATGGGTGCGCAGTTCAGCCCCCGCCAGCCCGCGACCGTGGCGCTGGATGTCGGGCTTTCGATGATCCGGCTCGCGGTACCCTTCCTGATGCTGGTGCAGATACAGGATCTGGTCGCCCGGGAGGTCGAGCGTCGGCTCATCCTGAACAGCCTGACCTATCCCCGCTCGCGTGCGGCCTTTCTGCTGGCCCGCTATGCGGCCATCGTGACCGCCGCCTGGGCTGTTACCTGGGTGCTGGCACTGGTGCTCGGGCTGGTGGTGGTCGGGGTAGGCAAAACCTATGCCCAGGCAACCCCGGTAGCCCTGGGCGCGCCTTATCTTGCGGTGGTTACCGCGTGTTGCCTGGATTTTGCAGTAGTTGCAGCTTTTGCGGCACTGGCCGCATCGGTCGCGACGACGCCGAATCTCGTGCTGTTCTCCGGCCTGGGGTTCATGATCGCGGCGCGGTCGGTGTCGGTCATCATCACGCTTCTCTCCCGGGAGCAGGAACTGGTTACGGGAGCGCAGTGGTATCACCAGGGCCTGCAGTCCGTGCAATGGTTTCTTCCCGATCTGGCGGCGCTGGATATCCGCGCCGTCGCCCTGTATGGCAAATGGGCTTTCCTGCCGACACCGGTCTGGGGTCTGGCAGTCATGCCGCTGGCGTACTCCTGTCTGGCAGTGTCGCTTGCCTGCCTGGCTTTCGAGCGTCGTCAGTTCGCCTGAGCCGGCATGAACCGAAAAATGCTCGGATGGGGTGTCGCGCTGGCTGCTTACGGGTTTTTCATCGTGGCATCCCGTGCGATCGGCATCGTCACGCCGCCTCAGGCCATGCCGGGCTCGGTGGTGTTGCCGCCGACCTTGCAGACGGTGCTGTATGGCGGCGATCCCTGGCTTGCAGCCGATGTCGAGGCCGCCCGGGTATTGGTGACCGGCGGGCCGGTGGAAGGGATCGCGCCGGATTATTTCGAACGGTTGCAACTGGCGGTTGCACTCCTGAATCCCTGCCATGAGGATAATTACTACGTTGCCAATGCCCTGCTGACCTGGGGCGGCACGGTGGACAGTGCCCTGGCGATTTTGCGCGGGGCGACGGATTGCCGGTTCTGGGACGAGTATCCCCCGTTCTTTCTGGGCTACAACCTGGATTTTTTCAAGGGTGCACACCGGCAGGCCAAGCAGGCGCTGTTCGAGGCAGCCGATCGCGCGAGCAATAACGCCGCGGTTTTCCGCCGCATCGGCATCCTGTACGAGGCGGAAACCTATCCGGACCTTCATGCCGCACAAAAATATCTGGTGGCGGAACGGGACGAAGCGCGGGATACCCGCCTCAAACAGCTGCTCGACCAGCGGATCGGCCGTCTCGCGGGCCTGATTGTTCTGCAGGATGCGCAGGATGCTTTCGAGCGGCGCTTCCGGCGACTGCTGCAGGCGCCACAGGAACTGATCACCAGCGGGATGCTCAAGGAGTTCCCCCGCGATCCGGTGCGGTTGGGCTATGTTTTTGAAAACGGGCGGTTCGCCCTGAAGGAACTGAAAATCCGTCGTCCGGAGGGAGTAGACAAGTGAGCGCAATCGCGTTGACCAGTGTCAGCAAGACATTCAGGCAGGGGCGGCGCACGCCGGTGCGCGCGCTCGACGGTATTTCGCTGCGGGTGGAAGCCGGTGAGGTGTTCGGTTTCGTCGGCCCGAATGGCGCGGGGAAGTCGACGACGATCAAGGCGATGCTCAACATCATCACCGATTATGCCGGCGAGATTTCACTGTTCGGGGTTCCGGCCCGCGATGCCGCGGCAAGGCGGGCGGTCGGCTATGTGCCCGAAGCGCCGGCCCTGTACGAGCAGTTGACCCCGCTGGAAATCCTGCGTGCCGGACTCGATCTGCACGGGGTGCGCCGCGACCATCCCGATAACTGGTGTCTGTCGTGGCTAGAGCGGTTTTCCATCGCCCATGTCGCGCGCCGCAAGGTGCGCGAGCTGTCCAAGGGCACGGTGCAGCGTACCGCGCTGGCTCATGCCCTGGCGGTCTCGCCCAGGCTCCTGATTCTCGATGAGCCACTTTCCGGCCTTGATCCGGTGGGGCGCAAGGATGTGGTGGAGATTCTTGCGGAATACCGGAAGGAAGGCGGGACGATTTTTCTGACCTCCCATGTGCTGCATGATGTGGAGCGTCTGGCGAACCGCTTCGGGCTGATCCACAAGGGAGAGCTGAAAACCATCCAGTCGCCCAATGAACTTGTTGGCGACCATGATCTGGTCACCGTGCGTTCCTTCGGCCCCGGGCCGCTTTCCGGACTGGAGGAGGAAAGTGGCGGTCGTTATTTCGCGGAAATACGCCGCCCGGCACTGTGGCCGCTCCTGCAGCGGCTGGAAGCCGCCGGCCATACGCTGATCGAGGTCAAACCCACACTGACCCTGGAGAGCGCATTCATGCGCTATCTGGGTCTGGAAAAAGGCGGCGGCAATCCCTGAGCGCGGCGTGTCCGCGCATCAGGCACCGGTTGCGGCGTTTTGAGCAGCAGTCGAAGATCGGGACGATCGAGTCTTCCGATGTAATGCGGGGGTTCGAAGCCCTGCTGCTGCTCGACCAGATCCTGACCATAGTTGGGAGGCCTGCGGTGGAAGGTGGCGCCGCGCCACATTTCGTTGAAGGGTGTGCAGGCGCCGATTGCGAGCACGGCCACGATGTACCACGGAATGCGGGGGAGGACGCCCCGGTTGCCCGGGCGCAGCGGTGCCAGCACAACCACATCCAGGGTCAGGATCATGAGAATGACCAGACATGGCGTGGACAGGCGCAGCATGGAATCGTTGGAGGGGCCGTACTGGTAAAGGGGCAGCAGGCATAGCAGCGCCACCGAGAGCAGCAGCAGGCTGCGCGAGTGCCTTACCCTGCGCCCGATCAGGAGGGCAAGAATGACGAACTCCATCAGGATGAAGAGCAGGTATTTCACCGTGAAGTCATAGAGACTTTCCTTGATCGGTGTGACTTCCATCGTCGGTGCGCCACCGATATGGCTTGCGCCGATAGAGAACAGGCGCACCAGAAGATAGGTGCTAGCCGTGGCCGTGACGATCTGGATCGCTGTCGGAAAAACGATGCTGGCCGATTCGCCGCTGCGCCAGCACCGCCATGCGGCCAGCATCAGGAACGGGGCCAGCGCCGGAACCGCAAAAGGGGTCCAGAGGAACAGCATGGGCAGCAGGGTGAAAAACAGCGTCCACAGATGGCGCGTGCCCCAGTGCCGGTAGAACAGGGCAGTGGCGATCCAGAGGGGAAGTGCGTGATTGGGTCCCCAGTAGAGCTGCCCGGTGAGGGATGGATAGCTGAAGGGTACCCACCATTCCAGCCGCAAGGGAAAGATCGGAGTGGTGCCCGTGAGCAGCACGATGCCAAGATAATCCATGCCGCTGAAGAACACGGCGATCAGGAGGGCGCCGAACAGGGCGATGCCCGGTTTTTTCGGCAGGGGCAGCAACAAGAGGAAAAGAGTACTGCCGGCAGCCGTCCAGAGATAGGCCGCCATGTCCAGTGTCGATAGTCCCAGCCATTTCGCGGCCAGGGCGGGCGGGAAAAAATAGCCGAAGGCGGTGCGCAGGATATGGGGTGCACCACCCGGGTCGCCGTAGGAGGGAGGCCAGGGCGTCAGCGTCAGGTCGGCCAGCACCGTGTCGCGGACAAACCAGTCGGAGTTGGCGAAAACGAAATGGCCGGCGCCACCCAGGCTGGCCCAGGCGAAGCCGGTGACAAGCACAGCAGCGACAGCGCCCCGCGAATAGGGCTGGGTCCACACCGGGACACTGCGCCCGATCCACTGGACGAGGCTGAGGCCGATCAGGGCGACAGCGATGACGGCATAGGGAAGCTTGAGCCAGCCACCGAAAAAAATCAGGCTGGGCAGGGCGACATAAAGCACGGCCAGGGCGGTGAGGGCATCGGGTGCGATGCAGGAATTGTCGCGGTCGATGACGAGTCCCCTCCCGGATGGAGGCCGGGAGCCATGGCCCATGTTCAACGGTTTTCCGACCTCGGTGGGTTTTCCATCGGCTCCAGATTCACCCGTTCCCGCTCGACGACGAGCGGGCGATGAAGAATCTGGGTGTGGATCGCCGCGATGTATTCCCCCAGGAGACCGATGAAGAACAGTTGCACCGAGGCGAAGAAAAACGAGCCGATCAGGATCGGGGCGAGGCCCAGGGAAAATTCGTTCCAGTACAGGAGCTTCAGACCGAGATACAGCAGCGCGGTGAAGAGGCTTAGCGCGGACAGGGCGAAGCCGCCCATGGTCGCGAGGCGCAGGGGAAGCTTGGAGTGGCTGGTGATCCCCAGCATGGCGATGTCGTAGAGGGTGTAGAAGTTGTTCTTGGTGATGCCACGCTTGCGCTGCGGCTGAACATAGGGCACTTCCGCATGGCGGTAGCCGAGCTCCGCGATCAGGCCGCGGAAATACGGGTAGGGGTCGCCGATGCGGCGCAGGGTTTCGATCACTTCACGGGCATAGAGGCCGAAACCCGTGAAATTCTGGATCTGCCGCACTTCCGAGATGCGGCCGATGGTGCGGTAGTAGAGCCTGCGCACCAGAAACATCAGCGGCGTTTCCTCGCTCCGGGGTTTGACCCCCGCGACCACCGGGAAACCGGCTTTCCATTGCCGCACGAATTCGGAAATCAGCTCGGGCGGGTCCTGCAGGTCGGAAGCCATGGTGATCACGGCTTCACCCCGCGCCTGGAGGATGGCGTGCATGGGAGAGCGGATATGGCCGAAATTGCGGGTGTTGACGATCAGCTTGATCCGCCGGTCGCTTGCGGCGAGCGCCTTGATGCGCTCGACCGTTGCATCGACCGAGGCATTGTCGATATAGATATGTTCGTAGTCGTACTCCGGCATGGTCGCGAACTGGGCCGCGATGCGGCGATGCAGTTCCTCCACGTTGTCCTCTTCGTTGTAGCAGGGGGTGACGACGGAAATCAGGGGGCGGGGCATGATGACTCCCGGGGCGGGGCGGAGGAAAGCAGCATCCACAGTTCGTCAGGCGTTCGGGCAATGGTGTGCCGGGGGGCGGGCATGCCTCCATATCCCCAGGCGGCCCAGATCATCGGCATGCCATTGGCCGCCGCCGCCTGTGCATCCCCTTCGGTGTCGCCCACATAGGGTGTGGTTGCCGGATCCTGCTCGTGCGAATGGAGGGCCTTGGTCAGCAGGGCGGCCTTGTCGGCGCAGTCGGGGTGTTCGTCCAGGCAATACAGCCCGACGAATCGGGAAAGCCAGCTCAGTTGCGAAAGGATCAGGCGCGTCGGCAGACCGCGTTTGTTGGTGACGAGCAGGAGCGGAGTGGCGTGCCGGCGCAGTTCATCGAGCAGGTGGACGATGCCGGGGTAAGGCGGCGTCAGGCGGCAGGATTCGCTGTCGTAGTGTTGCTTGAAAGCCTGCGCCAGGCCGTCGAGCAGGGCGGGCTGGTTTGTGCCGCTGATTAGGGCCAGGGTGTGCCGCAAGGGCGGACCGATGATGTCGGTGGTCAGGGCAACCTGCGCCTGCATGCCGTTCTGCGTGAGCGCATGGGCCAGGGCGGAGAGGACACCGGGTGCCGAGTCCACCAGGGTGCCGTCGAAATCGAATGCGATGCAATGCGGCCACATCGACCTACAGGCCCCGCTTGTAGATCAGGGCCTTGAGGTTGGTGCTGGCCGCATACGGGCTGTCGATGGCATCGATCATCACGGGCTGGTCGGCCACCACCGGATGCAGCAGCCGTTCGCCATGCATCAGCTCCCGGCAGGAAATCTGGCCCTTTTGCAGGGGGATGGCGAGATAGACGTCTTCATCGGACAGTGCATGGCCGGCCGGCAGGTCGTGACGGGCATAGACGCCCCGTATCAGGCCATCGAGATACTCGGTTTCGCGTTGCTGGGGAATGCGCTTGCGCGTGCCTGGCGCACCGCACATTTCGACCGCCTTCTTCCACGACCTGAACCAGGTATCGACCTGTTCCGGCAGGCTGCAGTAACGGGAAACCTCGATATCGTCATCGTCGATGTCGATATGCCGCTCGAAGGTGCGTGCGCCCTTGGCATGGGCGATCAGGATGGAGCTGGTCCAGTCGGTGTATTCGTGGGTGGAAAAGCCGATGATGTTGTCGGGGTAGCGGTCCCGCAGGAAATCGATCTGGTTCATTTCCAGTTCGTGATCTTCCGAAGGGTAGAGCGAGACACAGTGATTGATCGCGAGCGGAATATTTCGGTTGGCGAAGAACTTCACCAGATCGTCTACATCCTTGAGGGACGAGCCGCCAGTGGACACGATGACCGGCTTGCGCGTGGTGGCGATTTTCTCGATCAGGATCCAGTCGTTGAGATCGGAGCTGGCGAGCTTGATGAGATCGATGCCGAGTTCCACACACAGATCCACCGATGCTTCGTCGAACGGGGTCGCCATGGGGATGCAGCCGCCCTGGCGGATGGCTCGCACCAGCATGGCATAGGCATCCTTGTCCATGCGTGTGGCCAGCGTTTTCTTGATGTAGCGGATATCACCGCGATCACGAAAGTCCTTGTGGATGAAGGCATCCACGTCACGGAACTGGAGCTTGATCGCCGCACGCACATTGTTGAAACGGACGATGCGGGCGAAGTCGGTGACGATCTTCAGCCCGCGCTCGATGCGGCCCCAGTGGTTATTCGCCAGTTCAAGGACAAACAGGTCTTCAAAGATACGGCTGTCACTCATTGTCGCGTAATGAATCATCCTGATGGGCAGTTGAATCTATCATGTTCCCGGCCAGGATTTCCCGATCCAGGAAGGGATACATATCTTCCAGCGGCGCACTCACGATCCGCCCGTCTTCCAGTTGCCGCGAGCTCATGCGTGGTTCGAAGCCCTGGCTTTCGTCGAGCATCACATCGAAAATCATCGGCCCGGAAGCGTTCAGTCCCTCCTTCAGATCGTCCGCGAAGCCAGGCCCCCGGAGGACTGTTGCGGGCAGGCCGTAGGCGGCGCCTACCTTGGCGAAATCGGGGAAGGTCACGCCACTATCGGGGCCTTCGCCGGTAAGCCGGCCGAAGAAGTTCTGCTGGGAGCTACGGATCGAGAGGTAGCCCCGATTGTTGAGAACGAAGAGCTTGATCGGTATGGCGTAATTCACGAAGGTCTGCAATTCCTGGATGTTCATCTGCAGGCTGCCGTCTCCCGCCAGGCAGACGACGCGTGCCTGATTTCCCCTGGCTGCAAGCGCGCCGAACCAGGCGCCGATGGCTGCCGGCAGATCGTAGCCCATCGAGGCGCTGCCGGAGTTGGAGAACATGCGCTGCCCTGCCTTGAGGGTGCCGATCTGGAAAGGCACGATGCAGGCGGTGGCGTTGCCGCAGGCGATGATGTCCCGCTCGTCCAGTTGCTGGAACAGGGTGTCGACGAAGTGATAGGGATTGATGCGGTCCCCGACGATGCGCTGACGGGCCGAGACGCCGGGAAACCGCTCCAGCCTTTCCTTGCACCAGCTCAGCCAGGCAGAAAACCGGGACGGCTCGATGCCGGATGTGGGGATGAGCTGTTCCAGCGTTTCGAGCAAGGGTTTCAAGTCGCAGCAGATGCCGTGGTCGGGACGGAAGGTGGGTTTCCCGAGCTCGGCCGGATCGATATCGACCTGAATTTTCATCGCCTTCGGGGCGAAGGCCGACCAGTTGTAGCTGGTCTGGCGGATATTCATGCGACTGCCGAGAATCAACACCAGGTCCGCACTCTGCACAGTGAAATTCCCCGCTCGGGTGCCGATGGTGCCGGGTCGGCCGCAGAAGAGCGGATCGGCGCTGGCGATCAGATCGTGGGTCCAGGCCGTCACCACGGGAATACCCAGCATGCGGGCGACCCGGAGAAATACGGCTTCAGCACCGGCAAGCCTGACCCCTGTGCCCGCCATCAGCACAGGACGACGCGCCTTGCCGAGTTGTTCGAGGATTTGTTTGGCATGACCCTGAATTTCATCCGGCGCGGGGATGACAGTCGCGGCGGGCGGCGAGAACACCCGCAAGTGCTCCGGCTCCACGGTTGCCGACTGCACATCCAGGGGAATGTCCAGCCAGCAGGGGCCGGGCCGGCCATGGCTTGCCAGGTACAGGGCTTTTTCCAGTTCGTGGCGGATGTCCTCCGGCTTGCGCACCTGTGCGGCGTATTTGGTGATGGGCCGCACCATGGAGATGATGTCAACCTCCTGATCCCCGAGTTGCCGTAATCCTGGCAGGTCGTAGCTGCTCATGCAGGTTTCACGCTTGACCTGGCCAGAGAGGATCAGCATGGGGATCGAATCCGTCCATGCACCGAACACGCCGTTGAGCGTGTTGATGCTCCCCGGCCCGGTGGTGGCGACAACGACACCGATTTTCCCCGAGATGCGCGCATAGGCCTCGGCCGCCATCGCGGAGGCTTGCTCGTGGTGGTTGTAGATAGGAGTAATGTCAGGATGGAAACCGAAGGCATCGTTGAGAAACATGGCGCCTCCGCCGGTGACGGAGAAGATGTGTCCGGCCCCGCGTTCGGCGAGGTTTTGGGCAATGAATTCGGCAACACGCATCTTGGTTGGATCGGCAGTTTTTAGGTATTGATTTTCAGGAAATGATATTGATCATCACAGTAGATTTCGCTTTGTAATACCTCTCCATATGCAGACAGGAGATTGCGTAATGCCTTTCGGGAGTAGATGATCTGATGCTCTCCCGGAGGAGTCGTGTTGGTAACAAACCAATCACGTCCTTTATAACTGTCGAGCGCATGACAGTACACAAGTGCATATACGTTCGAGGCATTTGAAAACGATTTGAGCATTGCAAGGAACTTCATCGGTTGTCTCAGGTGGTCGATGAAGTGCACACACGAAATAAGCGTGTTGTCAGGACACGCAGTCGAAGTGTCGCCGAGATACTCCAGTACGTCCCGGGGTTCAAAAGAAACGGGGGTTTGTGTTCCCAACCGATGATTTATCCGGTCGTGGAGTTCGGAGTCATTGGCATAACCGCCGACCTCGATGATTTTGATTTCTTCGATTGAGGGAACATGCTGGCAAATCATGCGGGGAAACAGCCCTGTCCCTCCAGCCAGGTCAATCAGATTTCGAATCCCCGCCTCCTGGATGCTTTGTATCAGTTTTGGGTGAGCCAGAAATAATTGTCTGTAGTGCTGAATATTGGCGTCCAGGAATTCATTCGATGGAGAGTAAATCGCTTCGGCCTGGTAGTTCGGCATTGGAAATTCTGAAAACAGCAGGTGGCAGTTCCGACAGTGTCCATATGTGGGCGGAACCATTCGCAGTCGAGGGTTTTGGGCCTTGAGCGGTGCCGCGCAAAAGTCACAGTGTCTGGTACTGGACATGGAATAGTCGGCAAGCAGCATTCTGCGGGACAACCCGCGCCTTATGAATGTTCCGAACTTATATGTCAGCAGGTTTTTCATGGAGAAATGCAGTAGGCCGATAGCTTATGCAGGGGTTTCGGAACCAGGGTCCATGGCATTCATGTTCCCGTTCCGGGAGCAGGGGGTTTTCTCATGGTGGCGAGAAAATTGTATTCGCCCTCTGTGGTTTCCCAGAATCCGACTGTTTCGATCGAGTGGCCCGAGGAAATCTCCTCGACGAGTTTTTTCAGGTATTCAATGCCAAAAGTGGGGATGCTGTGATGTTCGTTCGGTGTCTCGTTGGCCTGTTTGCAATGCTCCAGATATCTGGGCTGGTCGGGAAGCAGGAGGATCAGCAGTCCGCCAGGCTTGAGGACCCGCATCCATTCCTTGAGAACCCTGCGATTGTCGGGCTCGGGGAAGTCCTCGAACAGATGGCTTGAATAGACATAATCCAGACTGTCTGTCGCGAGCCAGGGCAGACGGTCGGCGTTTCCTTTCAGATGGAGCGCCGAGGTTCCGCATTTTGCATAGGGTTGCGGCAGGTCGATGGCGATGCTTTCCGGCAGAAGCGGATCGCCGCCACAACCAATGTCGACGCCATTGAGTTCGCTCAGATCCAGGTTTTCCCGGGTTTTGATCAGCGAGAGGATCTGGGCGCGGAATTTGGAGGTTTCGCTGCGATAGGTTGGAGTCGCGTAGCGGAAATATCGGTACCGGCCATGGACGAGGGCCTTTCTCCCCTGGATCAGCGGGGTGAGTCGCCCGAGAGCGGCATCGATTTCCCATTCTTCCAGGCTATCGAAGCAGGGGCTGTTGATCCGGTTTTGTTCCTTGGCTTTTTTGCAGGGCCAATGGCCGTGGGTGAAGCAAGGGGCGCAGTCGGCCTTGACGTCGATCGGGATTGCGTTGCGGTAATACTTTGTCCTCAGTGCCGAAGGGAAAGGACCATAAATTCCCAGCGCAGGAATGTCGAAGGCCGCCGCCATATGGGACATGGATGAATCGGGAGCGACGACAAGGTCCATCAGGGATACCAGGGCCACGAGGGATTCCACTGTGGGGGTGGCTGCTGCGGTAAGGGTGAGCGAGACATCGGGATGGCTTTTCCTGATGAGCGCCACAAGCTGTTCCGCCACCGGCTGGTGCCTGGCATCGGTGCTGAGGAAGAGCGCCGCATCCGGCATATGGGAAAGGATGCGGGAAACGACTTTCGTCCAGACGGGGATGTCGGGCGTCCGGACCGGGCTGTTGGCGCACAGCTGCAGGCCGATTTTCGGGGAAGGTGTCTTGAGCGGGTCCAGTGTCCCAAGGAGTTGGTGCTGGGCCGATAAAGACAGGGAAATGATGGGTTTCTTGCGCTCGGGTGGCAGTGTGATGCCGAAGTACTTCTCCGATAGCAGATCGTAGATATTTCGTGTTTTGGCCTCTGCGTCGAGTTCGATGACGCCATCGAGAAAAATGATGTAGTCGTAACCGAACAGCCTGTGGAAATCGGGCCAGCGGTGTTGTATCAGATGTCCCAGCCCCGGGTGACCCTGGAAGACGGCATGGTTGCCCGGGTGGGTCATGAGGTCGATGCGCAGATCCGGGTAGCGCAGCTTCATCTCGGCGATGATGGGGGAAATGAACAACAGGTCACCCAGGCCCCCATGGCGCACGACGAGGAGCTTTCGGCCATCGGTTGCCGCTGGATTGAAGCGCTTCTTTTCGCGCCAAAGGAAGCCCAGCGCCGTGATGAAAAAAACGAAAAGCCGGTTGGTGATGCGAAAGAACAGGTCGACGAACTTTTTCATTCTGCTGGCTGGGTGATGGTGGTGTGCTGCGGAGCGAGCCTGCCGTCCTCGAGCCGCAGGATTCTGTCGCAGCAGCGAAGCATGCTGGTCCGGTGCGTGATGATGATGATGGTTTTTTGCCCGTGCATGCGGCGGATGGCTTCCAGGACCTCGGTTTCGGTAGTGGTGTCGAGGGCGGAGGTGGCCTCGTCGAGAACCAGGATCTGCGGGTTCAGATAGAGCGCACGGGCGATTCCGATCCGCTGGCGCTGTCCTCCCGAGAGGCGTTTTCCGAGTTCGCCAACGTTTGTGTGAACCCCATGGGTCAGGCGGGTGACAAATTCTTCGAGCTGGGCTCCGCGCAGTGCATGAGATACACGGGCATCATCAATTTCATCCTCATCGAGGGCGAAGGCGACGTTCTGGCGGATCGTTCCGTCCAGCAGGTAGGTGCCTTGTGGTATGTAGCCAATCAGTTTCTGCCAGCCGGAAATGCCGGTGGCGATATTCACCCGGTCCACGCTGATCTGTCCCCGGTCGGGGCTGAGGATGCCGAGGACAAGATCAAGCAGGGTCGTTTTCCCCGCGCCCGAGTCTCCCACCACTCCGATGGTTTCTCCTTTCGATATGGTCAGCGATACGTCCTCCAGCACTTTCTGGCCGTCGCGATAGCCGAAGGCGACGTTTTCAAGGCGAATCTCGTCCTCGAATCCGATTGGCAGAACGGTCTCTTCAGCAGTGGAATGAAGGGGGATGCTGAGTTCGTTGCGCAGGTTGCGGATAATCGGTGCGGCATACTGAACATGCTGGAAGTTATTGATGATGCGGTTGGTAGCAGGGATCAGGCGGAAGGCTGCGCCTGCGAAAACACCCATCATGGGCAGAAGGGTAGAAAATGGATTCCCCTGCAAGAGATGGATGGCGACCAGCGCGAGGAGGCTGGAAATCCCAAGGACTTCCAGCAGCAGCAGGTTGGAGCCCAGTGCCAGACTATGTTTGCTGGCAAATCTGGCCCGCTGCCGGTTGTGAGCGGCGTAGCGATTGAGGAAATAGGTGTTTCGGCCCAGTACCTTGAGTTCTTTCAGGCTCCCCATCCCTTCGTGAATGGCACGAATCCGCTGGCCCTCATGGTGAGTCAGAGCAGCTCCCCAGCCCTGGATGCGCTCCCGGAACAGGCGGTAATACAGAAACCCCGTGATGCCGAAAATCGAACTGATGACGATGGCGGCCTGGATGCTGGATACGAACAGCAGGGTTACCAGGCTGGCGGCGACGAGGGCTTCCGTGACCAAGGCCAACGCCGGGATCATTACTGACCAGACGATCTGGTCAGCCTCGTAGGTGAGGTTGCGCAACAGATCGGCAGTGTTGCGTTGCAGGTGGAAGGTGTAGGGCTGGTTCAGATAGCGATGAAAAAGCTGGGAGGAAATCTTGGTCTGGATGCGGAAACCAAAGCGGTTCTGCAGATACAGCAGCATGCCGAAGAAGAGGTTCTTGACGATATAAAAGAGCACCAGAAAGGCCAGTAGCTGGATGGCGAAGTCCTCTGGATGCGTGGGGGCGAGAAAATTTCTCAGCCATTGGGCCAGTGGCATTGTGGGATTGGCCCCCGGGGTCGAGATGACCTGGATCAGCGGGAACATGAGGCTGACCGCGGTCATCTCCAGCAGCGCGCCGAAGATCATGAGCAAGAGCAGGCCCAGGGCCTGGGACCGGTCGTCGCGGTCGAGTAATGCCCGCATTTGTGTGAACAAATCCGGCACGGAGGTTATGGTATTCGTGGGGTCTGGATCTCTCGATGCCATTTCAATGTTTTCCTGATGGCGGCTGGTAGGTCCACCCTTTGTGTGAGCGCAAGTTCCCGATGGATGGCATTCGTGCAAGGCACATAGCGGGTGCTGGGCACCGGGGAGGTGGCGAGTACGCTGACCCGGGGTTGCGGGCTGAGTTGCATTGCGATGGCTTCTGCCAGTTGCAGTGTCGTGGTGGCATGCGGGCTGCCCACGTTATAGGGGTGGTCCGGGGTTCCCCGGATCAGCAGGTGGAGCAGCCAGCAGACGAGGTCGGCGCCATACAGGTAGCTCCGGACGCTGCGGCCGTCACCGGTCAGCGCAATCGGCCCGCCTGCCAGCGCGTCGCGCAGGAAATTTCCCGCCGCGAAATGGGCATCGAGAGGAAGGTGCGGGCCGATGAAGGCGAAGCAGCGGGCGATGACGCAGGGAACGGGGCCGAGGGTGCAGAGCATTTCTGCCATGCGCTTGCCTTCGGCGTAGGCGGCACGGGGATCGGTGGGGTCGGGACCGCCACGATAATCTTCGGGGATGCGTTCCAGTTTCTCTGGTTGCGGCCCGTAGACCGCGCCGGAGCTGGTGAACAGCAGACGTTCGCAATGGGCCTGTTCGGCGAATTCCAGCGTATGCCGGGTGCCGTCCACGATGGTGGCGAGCATCTCCAGCGGTGCGGTGTCGTTGAGCGCAGCGCTGGCAGCGGTAGCCATGTGCAGGACATGGCTGAATTCGCCGGCGGGAAACTTGAAGTCGCGCACATCGCCGCGCAGCCAGGTGATGGCCGGGTTGCCCGCCAGATGGGGCATGTCGCGCTCGAAGGCTTGCGGGTCGCGGCTAAGGACGGTGGCGCGGATATCGAGGTCGAGCCGCCGGTTGGCGTTGATCAGGCTTTCCAGCATCCATTTGCCGAAGAAGCCGGTGCCGCCGGTGATGAACAGGCGTTCGCCGTCGAGTTCGCGCCACAGCGGCCCGGTGTGGCCGAGGATGTGGTCAACGTCTTCGCTGAGCAGGGGCCTAGAAGCCATGGCCGAAGAACGTCAGCAGTTGCTCTGCCGAATAGGCCAGTTGATCGGTATCGAGCCCGGGATGCAGGCCGATCCAGAAACTGTCGTTCATGATCCGGTCGGCGCCCTCCAGCGTTCCGCTGATGCGATAGGGGCGGCCGGCGAAATAGGGCTGGCGCACCAGATTGCCGGCGAACAGCAGACGGGTGCCGATGCGCCGCTCGTCGAGATAGCGCAGCAGGTCCACCCGGCGGCAGCCCGCCGCGGGCCTGAGGGTGAGGGGAAAACCGAACCAGGAGGGATTGCTTTCCGCTGTGGCCTGCGGCAGTTCGAGCACTTCGGCGAGTGGCGCGAGTGCCTGATGGAGAAAACGGAAGTGTTCGCGCCGGGCCTGGATGAAGGCGTCGATGCGGCCCAGCTGGGAAAACCCGAGGGCAGCCTGCATATCGGTGATCTTGAGGTTGTACCCGGCGTGACGATATGTGTATTTGTGGTCGTATCCGGCGGGAAGATCGCCTAGTTGCCAGTCGAAACGCTTGCCGCAGGTGTTGTCCGCGCCTGGCGCACACCAGCAGTCCCGCCCCCAGTCGCGGAAGGATTCGAGGATGCGCCGCAGTAGCGGGTCGGCGGTGAATACCGCACCGCCTTCGCCCATGGTGATGTGGTGGGCGGGATAAAAACTGAGGGTGCCGATGTGGCCGAAGGTGCCGACCTTGCGGCCCGTGTAGATCGATCCCAGGGCGTCGCAGCAATCCTCCACCAGCCAGAGGCCATGGCGGTCGGCCAGCGAGCGCAGTGTCTGTACCTCATAGGGGTTGCCCAGGGTGTGGGCCAGGACGATGGCACGGGTGCGCGGGCCGATGGCGGCTTCGACGGCGGCGGCGACCGGATTGTAATGGGGGGGGGCGGAGTCGACGAAGACCGGCACCAGACCGTTTTGCAGCAGCGGATTGACCGTGGTGGGAAACCCCGCCGCCGCGGTGATGACCTCGTCCCCCGGCTGCAATTGCCGTTCGCCTAGCAGGGGAGATGTGAGCGCCGATACTGCCAGCAGATTGGCCGACGATCCGGAATTGGTGGTCAGCACATGGGGCAGGCCCAGATATTGGCCCAGTGCGGTTTCGAAGGCCGCGTTATGGCGGCCGGTGGTGAACCAGCCATCGAGGGCCGCATCCACCACGGCGGCGATGTCGTCGGGCACGATGGATTTTCCCGAGGGTGGCACCGCCGTCTTGCCGGGGGTAAAGCCCCGGTCGACCAGGGCATCGCTGGCGTATTGCCGCACCAGGGCCAGGATGTCGTCGCGGGATACGCTCATTGCAGATAGTGTTCCAGTTGGCTGAGCGTAAAGTCGGCGATATCCGCCGCATGATGGTGATGATGCCGGTACCACTGCGCCGTGGTTTCCAGTGCCCGCGCAGTGTTCCAGCGTGGCGCCCAGCCCAGGCGGGTGCGGGCCAGGCTGCTGTCCAGGCGCAGGAGACGGGCTTCGTGGCGTGTGGCATCCGGGGCCGGTTTCCATTGAAGATCGCCACCCCATTGCGCGCACAGGCGCTCCGCCACCCAGCGCACGGGATGCAGGTCGGTTTCGCCCGGACCGAAGTTCCAGGCGGTGGCATGTCGCTCCGTATCCGCGGTCAGAGCCTGGGCGAGGAGGATGTAGCCATGCAGGGCGTCGAGCACGTGCTGCCAGGGACGCACTGCGTCCGGATTGCGCAGGACGGGTGCGGTGTTGTTCTGCAGGGCACGCACCAGATCGGGCACCAATCGGTCTGCGGCCCAGTCCCCGCCGCCGATCACGTTGCCGGCCCGGGCCGTGGCGAGGGCCGCGCAGCCGGGGAAGCTGCGGCGATAGCTGGCCGCCGCGATTTCCGTGGCGGCCTTGCTGGCGCTATAGGGATCATGGCCGCCGAGGGCTTCGTTTTCCCGGTAAGGCCAGGGCCACTCACGGTTCTCATAGCACTTGTCGCTGGTCACGACGACGATTGCGGGAGGGTGATGGCTATCGCGGAAGGCGTCGAGCAGATGCACCGTACCCATCACGTTGGTCGCGAAAGTGCTGACCGGATCGTCATAGCTGGCACGGACCAGAGGCTGGGCGGCGAGGTGGAAGACCGTATCGAAACGTTTGCCACGGGCCACCGCGGACAGGGCCGTGGCATCACGGACATCGCCGAACACGGAATCCATTTTTTGCGCCAGCCCCAGGGACTGGAACAGGCTCGGCCCGGGGGCGGGGGGCAGGGCGTAGCCGGTGACTCGCGCGCCCCAGTGCAGCAGCCACAGGCAGAGCCAGCTGCCCTTGAATCCGGTGTGCCCGGTGACGAGTACCGTCCGGCCACGCCAGAATTCCGGATTCAGCCCCAGATTTTCCATGGCGCATTTCCCGTTTGCCACAGGGTTTCGAGCTGATTCCGGTCACGCAGGGTGTCCATGGGCTGCCAGAATCCCTGATGGCGCCAGGCGCGGAGCTGGTCGCGGGCGGCGAGCTGCTCCATCGGCTCACGTTCCCACAGGGTGTGGTCGCCTTCGATGATGTCCAGTACCCGGGGCGAGAGGATGAAAAAACCGCCGTTGATCCAGTCACCGTCGCCTTCAGGCTTTTCGCGGAAACCGGCAACCGTGGCATCGTCCAGATCGAGCCGGCCAAAGCGGCCGGGCGGCTGTACCGCCGTGACGGTGGCCAGCCGGCCATGATTGCGGTGGAAGGCGAGCAGGGCGCCGATATCCACATCGCCCAGACCGTCACCGTAGGTCATGCAGAAATCTTCTTCGTCCAGATGGGCGGCGACACGCTTGAGGCGCCCGCCGGTCTGGGTGAGTTCACCGGTATCCACCAGGGTGACGCGCCAGGGCTCGGCATGGCGTTCATGCACCTCCATCCGGTTGTGGGCCATGTCGAAGGTCACATCCGAGGTATGAAGAAAATAGTTGGCGAAAAATTCCTTGATCAGATAGCCCTTGTAGCCGAGGCAGACGACAAAGTCGTGGATGCCGTGGGCCGAGTAGCCTTTCATGATGTGCCAGAGGATGGGACGCCCGCCGATGTCCACCATGGGCTTGGGGCGGGTGCCGGTTTCCTCGCTGAGTCGGGTGCCGAGTCCTCCGGCCAGAATGACGGCTTTCATGGGCACTGGTGGGCGCTGACGGAGTGCTTTGGGGCCACGATTGTAGCAGGGTGCCTCTAGTCGGTCTGGCCGTCTTCCCGCACTCTGTCCGGGGTGATGACCGTGTCGAGAACCACCTGTGCCACTCCCTGGCGTTGCCGTCCGCGCAGCCACCACAGGCTGCCCTTGCGCACCGTCCAGGGTTGCGGGCTGCCCGAGAGCAGCAGGGCGGCGGCTTCACCGAGGGTGGGCTGGTGACCGACGATCAGTACCGTACCACCCGCATCCGGCCAGCCGCAGGCGGTGAGCAGTTGTCCGGCATTCCCTCCGGGAGCCAGCCGGGATTCGATCCGGTAAGCGATCCCGAGCGCATCCGCGGTCTGCCGGGTGCGGCGGGCGGGGCTGGCAAGAATGCGCGCATCCTGTGGCAGATGTGAGCGCAGCCAGACCGCTACGGCACTGGCCTGATCGCGGCCTCTCGACGTGAGGCCGCGATCCAGGTCGGATTCTCCGGGCCGGGGATCTTCCGCTTCGGCGTGACGCCAGAGGATCAGGTCCATGTCAGGGGAAGAGATGCGGGAACCGATGAAGCCATGGGAGATCCGCCGCGATTTGTCGCAGCAGGGAGTTGACGCGGGGGCGGTGTCCGTCAGCCACGAGCATGACGGCGCGGGCGAGGCGGGGATCGTCCCGGGTCAGGGGCAGAAGGATCCGGCCGGCGATTGCGATATCGTTGAGCTGACCGAGCCGGAACTGGAGCTGTGCAAGGCGCCGGATATTCCGTCGCGGCACATGAAGGAGCGGCGCGGCGGATTCGAGACCGTAGCGCAGCCGCTTCATCCGGATGCGCAAGACGTGCAGATCCTGCGCCGAGAGCGATGCGGCAACCCGTGCCTGGGTGGCTGTCCCGCGGGCGAGCCGTTGCACGCGCTGGTGCAGGAATTCCGCAAGAGACCGGTCCGCGGTCTCTCGGGTGGATTCGTCGTGGGCGAGGGACAGGATTTCCAGCAGAAATCGACCGTACTCCTGCGCAGCGATCATGGCGCGGGCGTGGGATCGGGCCTTGGCACGCAGTTGGGCGATACGGGCATCCAGTACGGCAAGATCGGGATTCCGCCGCTGGCCTTCGCGCACCGGAGTCAGGATGTCGGAATGCAGCACATCCAGATCGCGAACCGCGCCGAGCGTGGTGGTCAGCTGCTGCAGGAGTGGCTGCGTGGTGTGCCATGAGGGTGCGAGCAGTGGGCTGAAAAGTTGCAGGGTGGCACGCAGGCGTCGCAGCGCTACCCGCATCTGGTGCGGATATTCGGGATCATCCTGCGTTAGCAGGCCATCGCGGTTGGCGTTGAAGTGATCCAGCGCGGCCAGGGCCAGCCGATGGAAGGCCTGTGCGGGAGACATGTCCGGTGTGAGCGGGACCGCGCCCGCAGTGACCGGCGCCTCGCCCTCGTGCTTGAAAAGCCGGTAGCCGCGCTCGGCCTTGGAGCGGTTTTCCGGGATCAGCTGCATATCCTGGGCGAGCGCCCGGGCGGTGGCGAACAATATTCCCGCATCGGCCCCCGCGAGTTCAAGTTCCAGTTCGGCGATGGGTGCCCGGCGTCCGGCCGCCGTGATCCACCCCGCGTCGAGCATCAGCAGCAGTGCGCCC
This sequence comes from Pseudomonadota bacterium, assembly GCA_018241695.1. GTDB lineage: Bacteria > Pseudomonadota > Gammaproteobacteria > Burkholderiales > Rhodocyclaceae > Denitratisoma. The sequence continues at coordinate 146,971 of JAFEDH010000008.1, forward strand.
TCCCCGTTCGCTGGCAGGCGCCAGGTGCAGCGCTTGAAACGGGTCTCGAAAACCGGGATCAGCGCAGCCTGATGTTTTTTCAGAAACCGGCGCACCCGTCGATCCGTCACCGCGTCGAAATCGAATTGCCCGCCATGCGGTATCTCCCATTCCGGCCGCACGGACAGTCCGCCCTGGCTGGTCCCCGCGCATTTCACCGTCTGCAGCCATTCATCGCCCTGGCGCCGCAGGCGCAGCGTGATGCCCCGGTGCCAGAGCGCATGTCCGGAGGTATCGTAGTAAACGTTGTCTACCTGTTTACGGATTGGCGGGCCGGCGCGTTGCAGCAAGGGGTGGCGTTCCAGGAGGGGGTGTTGCGACAGGGGGAGAGAAAGTTTGAGTTCGATCTCGTCGGCCATCTCACGAATCCGCCTGCCAGATGCCGGATTTGCCTCCGCGCTTTTCCAGCAGGCGGATGTCCTGTATGCGCATGCCACGATCCATGGCCTTGCACATGTCGTAGATGGTGAGCAGGGACACTCTAACTGATTGATTTGTTATGGACGATCTCCAGAGACCTTTCGGGTTTTGCCCATCTCAGTTGGACACTTGTTGGACACAGCGTGCTACCGTCTCGCCATCCTACGGGCTTACCAGTAGGAAACCAAGGAGTGGTTCATGGCAGTTACCATCTGGCGGTACTTGCTGGTCGATAGGATTGGTATTACTGGAACGATTGTGGGCGAAAAGCTGTACAAGCATCTCTATGGACAATTCTCCACGATGGAGCAAGAAGAAAAAAATCTGCTTCCGGGCGGGAGGATCATCCGCAGGCCAGCCAAGTATTCTGTCCGATTGGACTACTACCCAGAGTATTCGTGGAAGAAGGCCGGGCGAAGAAAGATTGTTGACCTCACACTCGGTGCCTACAAGATTCCGGGCAAGAAGTCTGGTGGCCGGTATATCACGCTGACACTTTATCCGTCGCAGTTTCGTGGCGAGGAGTTCGCGGACTTCAAGAGCACCTTCAACGCGCTGTTCGATCCCATCACGTACCCGCTGTTGTATCAAACCGGCAGGGTCAATTACTTGGAACTCGCGGTCGACTCGCATACGCACAAGCATCACGGCTTCCTGCCTTATCGCAAGTACTGCACGCAGTCGAGTATCTTCAAGGAGAAGAGTGGCCACCTTGGGTCAACGTACATTGGTAGCGTTA
>JAFEDH010000009.1 GCA_018241695.1 Pseudomonadota bacterium
AGGGTTTGTTCCGCAATACGAAAAGTCGGAAAATGGCCCCGAGTGGTACACTGCACACCGATTCGTCATTCCCCTCAGTCAGTTCGACGATACGCCGAGGCGACCGCTTCGCGTATTCCATCCCCGTTTGCTCCGCCCAGACTGGTGCGTGCCTGGCACGCAGGGCCGGATCCTGGAGTTTTCCTATGCGTTTCAACGACCTTGGCCTTCGCGCCGAGATTCTTCAATCCGTGGCCGCCGAGGGCTACGACATTCCCACGCCGATTCAGGCTCAGGCGATTCCGGTCGTTCTGTCCGGACGTGACCTGATGGCCGCTGCCCAGACAGGAACGGGAAAGACCGCCGGCTTTACATTGCCGATTCTCCAATTGCTTGCAGGCCGGGACACGGGCTTGTCACTGAAAAAATTCAGGCCACGGGCGCTGATTCTGACGCCGACGCGAGAACTGGCCGCCCAGGTGCACGATAGTGTGCGTGTTTATGGCCGGCATCTCCCGCTCAAGTCTGCCGTGATTTATGGCGGTGTAGGTATGGGACCCCAGACGCGGCTACTCAAGCAGGGGGTGGATATTGTCGTCGCTACCCCCGGGCGCCTTCTGGATCATGTGTCCGAGCGAAATGCCGATCTGTCCGGGATTGAAATTCTCGTCCTGGATGAGGCCGACCGCATGCTGGACATGGGATTCATCCGCGATATCCGCAAGATTCTTTCGCTGCTGCCAAAACGTAAGCAGAGCCTGCTCTTTTCCGCCACGTTCTCGGACGAGATTCGCGCCCTGGCCCAGGGGCTGCTGACTGATCCCGCCAGTGTCGAGGTGGCACGGCGCAATTCGGCAGCTGAAGCGGTGACCCAGACTGTTTACCCGGTTGACCGCGTCCGCAAGAAGGATCTGCTGGTGAAACTCATCCAGGATCATGGCTGGCATCAGGTTCTGGTATTCACCCGTACCAAGCATGGTGCGGATGCTTTGGCCCGCCACCTTGAAAAATCCGGGATTACCGCCGCCGCGCTACATGGCAATAAAACCCAGGGTGCCCGTCAGCGAGCGCTGGATGACTTCAAACGTCTGAAGATCAATGTTCTGGTAGCGACCGATATTGCGGCACGCGGCATTGACATCGACCAGTTGCCTCAGGTGGTGAACTTTGAATTGCCGAATGTGCCCGAGGATTATGTGCATCGTATCGGGCGGACCGGGCGGGCAGGCTCAGATGGGGCCGCAGTATCACTGGTCTGCGTGGATGAAGCCAAACTGCTGCGCGACATCGAGCGCGTGTTGAAACGCTCCATCGAAAAGTGTGTGGTGCCGGGTTATGAGCCCGATCCATCGATTCGTCCCGAGCCGATTCAGAAGCCCCGTCAGCCACGCTCCGGCGTAAGCCATGGGAAGCATGGCGACACGAACAAGGGACGTGATCGGCAAGGTAACGGCAAGCCGGATCGGCGTGGGAATACGACGCATGGTGATCGAGGGGCGCATCACTCGGGAGTACGCGGCCGTTGAGTATGGAAGCTTCCCTATCTGCGATTATTGTGACTAGCCGGTAGGGGATGCCTCTTGAAGCATCTCCCCTCCCGTTGAGGGAGGGGGATCGCAGGGCGCCGGTGGAGTCAGACCGTCGCAGGGGTGGGCGGTGCGTCCACAGTCAGCTTTACCTTCCGGTCGTCTGGCGCATCCTCATCGAGGTCGATGGTGACCCGGCCACCGTGGGATAGCCGGCCGAACAGAAGTTCGTCGGCGAGCGCGGCGCGAATGGTGTCCTGAATCAGCCTTGCCATCGGACGGGCTCCCATCAGGGGGTCAAAACCCCGCTCGGCCAGCCAGGCCCTGAGCGGATCGGTGAAAATGACTTCTACCTTTTTCTCGTGGAGTTGCCCCTCAAGCTGCATCAGGAATTTGTCCACAACCCGCAGGATGACTTCGGTATCCAGGGCCTTGAAGGAAATGACTCCATCCAGACGGTTGCGGAACTCAGGGGTGAATAGCCGCTTGATTTCCGACATTTCATCACCTGCCTGTTTGGTGCTGGTAAAGCCGATTGTGGCTTTCTGCAGGGCTTCAGCGCCGGCATTGGTGGTCATGACGATCACAATATTCCGGAAATCCGCTTTGCGGCCATTGTTGTCCGTCAGGGTGCCGTGATCCATTACCTGCAGCAGGATATTGAAAATATCCGGATGAGCTTTTTCAATTTCATCCAGAAGCAAAACTGCATGGGGCTTTTTGGTCACTGCTTCGGTGAGCAATCCCCCCTGGTCAAAGCCGATATATCCCGGTGGAGCGCCGATCAACCGGGACACTGCGTGACGCTCCATGTACTCGGACATGTCGAAGCGGATCAGTTCGATGCCCATGCAGTAGGCAAGCTGGCGGGCGACTTCCGTTTTGCCTACCCCGGTGGGTCCTGAGAAAAGAAATGCCCCGATGGGCTTCTGAGGATTACCAAGGCCGGAACGTGACATCTTGATAGCGCGGGACAGGGCCTCGATCGCGACATCCTGGCCGAAAACCATGTTTTTCAGGTCACGATCCAGATTTCGTAAGGCGGATCGATCATCGGCGGAAACGTGCTGGGGAGGGATACGGGCAATCTTCGCTACGGTTTCCTCGATTTCCTGTTTGCCAATCAGTTTCTTCTGCCTGGATTTGGGGAGGATGCGCTGGGCGGCACCTGCTTCATCGATGACGTCGATCGCCTTGTCCGGCAAGTGTCGGTCATTGATGTACTTGGCGGCCAATTCCGCCGCGCTGGTGATGGCTGCTGCGGAGTATTTGATACCGTGATGCTCTTCGAAGCGGGTTTTTAACCCGCGCAAAATGGCGACGGTTTCGTCTACCGAGGGTTCATTGACGTCGACCTTCTGGAAACGGCGCGAAAGGGCATGATCTTTCTCGAAGATGCCGCGGAATTCGGTGTAGGTCGTGGCCCCTATGCACTTGAGACCTCCGGATGACAGGGCGGGCTTGAGCAGATTGGAGGCATCCAGTGTTCCCCCCGAGGCCGCGCCGGCGCCGATCAGGGTATGGATTTCATCAATGAACAGGATGGCTTTGGGATTATCGACAAGCTGTTTGAGGACGCCCTTGAGCCGTTGCTCGAAATCACCCCGGTACTTCGTACCCGCCAGCAAAGCACCCATGTCGAGTGCGTATACAGTTGCTTCGGCCAGAATTTCGGGAACCCGGCCCTCGACGATGCGCCAGGCCAGACCTTCCGCGATTGCCGTTTTACCGACGCCGGCCTCACCAGCCAGCAAGGGATTGTTTTTGCGGCGCCGGCACAGCGTCTGAATGACGCGTTCCAGCTCCTTTTCGCGCCCGATCAGAGGATCGATTTTCCCCGCCAGGGCCTGCTGGTTAAGATTCAGGGTGTAGCTGTCCAGTGCGCCACTCTTTTCGGAAGGCTCAGTTTCCTGTTCCGGACTTTCCTCACCCTTGCCCGGTAGATGGGTTGCCTTGGATATCCCGTGGGAGATGAAGTTCACAACATCCAGGCGCGAGATATTCTGCTTTTGCAGAAAGTAGACGGCGTGGGAATCCTTTTCTCCGAACATGGCGACCAGGACATTGGCACCAGTAACTTCCTTTTTACCCGAGGACTGGACGTGGAGGATGGCCCGCTGGATCACACGTTGAAACCCGAGTGTGGGTTGTGTGTCGATTTCTTCCGCACCGGAAACGGTCGGGGTGTGGGTGCCGATGAAATCAACCAGTTCCTGGCGCAATTCTTCCAGATTGGCCGCACAGGCCCGCAGAACTTCCGCCGCTGAAGGGTTGTCCAGCAGCGCCAGCAACAGATGTTCCACGGTGATGAATTCATGCCGCTTCTGCCGGGCCTCGACAAAGGCCATGTGCAGGCTGACTTCCAGTTCTTGGGCAATCATGTGTTTTCCTCCATCACACAAGCCAGCGGATGCTGGTGTTGACGTGCGAATGCAACGACCTGGGCTACCTTGGTGGCGGCTACATCCCTGGGATAGATGCCGCACAGTCCCTTGCCTTCCCGGTGAACCCTGAGCATGATCACGCTGGCTTTTTCACGTGTCATGGTGAAAAACTGTTCCAGTACTTTGACGACAAAGTCCATCGGAGTGTAGTCATCGTTAAGCAATAACACCTTGTACAGAGGGGGTGGCTTGACGCGACTTTTCTGGGGTTCGAGAACGACCCCGTTTCCGCGCTCATGGCTTTCCTTGTGGGAGGACATGGTTCGATTCTAATGCGATTAGAGGCAGGTCTGAGGGAGTGCCAAGTTCAAAAAAGAGCAAGAATCCACTGCGAATCCGGATATGGGATACATGTTGTCTTGTTACTCCCCCTAAGAAAAATTACTTGACGTCTATAAATAAAATGCGTAAAAGGCAGAGCGTTCCTGGCTTGGATTTCACACCGTTGCCCCATATCTCCGTGATTCTTCATTTTTGGGATCAACGCTTGGGCTCTTTCGCGGTTGCTGCAACCTTTTGCCTGAACAAACCCCGTCTCTCGGCGTAATCGGCGCCGTTTGACGGATCGAGATATCCGAGCTTAGGGAGTGGATGTATGGCAACTGGTACTGTAAAGTGGTTCAACGACGCCAAGGGATATGGATTCATTACTCCCGACGACGGTAGTGAGGACTTGTTCGCACACTTCTCCGCCATCACCATGTCGGGCTTCAAGTCCCTGAAAGAGGGCGAAAAGGTTTCCTTCGATGTGACCCAGGGGCCCAAAGGCAAGCAGGCTGCCAATATCCAGCGAGCCTGAGCTGCGCACGGCCATCATCTGTTTTCCCCGCACTCCCCGTTAGATACCCGACAAGAGGTCGGCGCCTACCAGTAGGCGCACAACCGGTTCGTTGCCCGGTAGCGTTTCCGAAGCGTGCTGGTGCCAGAAGCAGGAAAAGAGGGTTTCTCTTTTCCTGCCCGGTCAGTTTACAGTCAGGCCCCGGCAGTCTGGAGTACCTTGTTCAAGGTGACGCTGGGACACATGACGGCGTGAGCCTTGTCGGTATCGGGCTTGTAGTAGCCGCCGATGTCCACCGGCTTGCCTTGTACCGAGGCAAGCTCGGCGACGATCTTGGCTTCACTTTCTTTCAAGGCCCTGGCCAGAGGTGCGAAATGACTGGCCAGACGCTTGTCCTCATTTTGTTCGGCCAGCGCCTGTGCCCAGTACATCGCCAGGTAGAACTGGCTGCCGCGGTTGTCCAGTTCGCCTGTCTTGGGTGAGGGGGATTTGTTGTTGTCCAGGAGTTTCCCTGTGGCGGCATCCAGGGTTTTGGCCAGAAGCTTGGCTGCGGCATTGCCGGATTTGATACCCAATTCCTCAAGAGATACCGCCAGCGCCAGGAACTCACCAAGAGAATCCCAGCGCAGGTGGTTTTCCTGCACCAGTTGCTGGACATGCTTGGGCGCCGAGCCGCCGGCACCGGTTTCATACATGCCGCCACCATTCATCAGGGGCACGATCGACAACATCTTGGCACTGGTTCCCAGTTCCATGATCGGGAACAGGTCGGTCAGGTAGTCGCGCAGAATATTGCCGGTCACAGAGATGGTGTCGAGCCCGCGGACCACCCGCTCCAGGGTGAAGCGCATGGCGCGGACCTGGGACATGATCCGGATATCCAGACCACTGGTATCGTGATTCTTCAGGTACTTGTTAACCTTCTTGATGAGTTCGTTTTCGTGTGGGCGGTAAGGGTCGAGCCAGAAGACGGCCGGCGAGCCCGAGTTGCGGGCGCGGGTGACGGCCAGTTTGACCCAGTCCTGAATCGGGGCATCTTTGACCTGGCACATACGCCAGATATCACCCTGTTCTACGTTCTGGGTCAGCAGCACTTCGCCGGTAGCGATATCCACAATGTTGGCGATACCATCTTCCGCGATTTCAAAGGTCTTGTCGTGTGAGCCATATTCTTCGGCCTGCTGCGCCATGAGGCCGACGTTGGGGACGGTGCCCATGGTGCGCGGATCAAAGTTGCCGTTGGTCTTGCAGAAATTGATCATCTCCTGGTAAATACGGGCAAACGTCGATTCCGGCATGACCGCCTTGCAATCGTATTGCTTGCCATCGGCTGCCCACATCTTGCCGCCGCCACGGATCATGGCAGGCATTGATGCATCCACGATCACGTCATTGGGGGAGTGAAAGTTGGTGATCCCCTTGGCGGAGTCGACCATGGCCAGACGTGGACGGTGCTCCTGGCAGGCGTGCAGGTCGCGGATGATCTCGTCGCGCTTGGACTCGGGCAGGGCTTCGATCTTTTCGTAGAGAGTGGACATGCCGTTGTTGACGTTGATGCCGATTTCGTCGAACAGCTTGCCGTGTTTCTCGAAGGCCTCTTTGTAGTAGATCTTGACACAGTGGCCGAAGACGATGGGGTGCGAGACCTTCATCATTGTTGCCTTGACGTGCAGGGAGAACAGGATCCCTGCCTTGCGGGCATCCTCCAGTTGTTCTTCGTAAAAAGCACACAGGGCCTTCTTGCTCATGAACATCGAGTCGATAACTTCACCGGCCTGAAGGGCAACCTTGGGCTTGAGTACGGTGGTCTTCCCGTTTTTCGAGGTGAATTCCATCCGTACCTCGCGGGCACGGTCCAGCGTGGTGGACTTTTCACTGTGGTAGAAATCACCGTGTCGCATGTAGGAAGCGTGGGTCTGTGACCATTGTTTCCATTCACCCATGGAGTGAGGGTGCTTCCTGGCATAATTTTTCACTGCCAGCGGAGCACGGCGGTCAGAGTTGCCTTCCCGCAGGACCGGGTTCACGGCTGAACCCAGGCAACGGCTGTAACGGGCGCGAATGTCCTTTTCTGTATCCGTTTTGGGATCCTCGGGAAAATCCGGAATGGCATATCCCTTGCCCTGGAGTTCCTTGATGGCGGACATCAATTGAGCTACCGACGCGCTGATATTGGGTAGCTTGATAATGTTGGCCTCGGGCTTCAATGTCAGCTGGCCCAGTTCTGTCAGATAGTTGGGTGCTCGCTGCCCTTCTCCGAGGGCGTCGGGAAACTCGGCCAGGATACGTGCGGCAACGGAAATGTCGGCCGTGGTGATATCGATGCCTGCCGGTTTGGTGAATGTCCGGATGATGGGCAGGAAGGCGCAGGTCGCCAGCCAGGGAGCTTCATCGGTAAGCGTGTATACAATTGTTGAATTTTCTGCGGCCATTGGTCTTACTCCATCTCGAGAATTTGAATCGGCGGGATGTCATGCAGGATATCCGGTGGCAGTGATCCGGGTACCATGGCATGACCTTTTTGCAGGCACCGGATTTCGGGAGAGTCCCGGTGTGGGGGAGCCGAAGGTCCGTCATTTTCGGCTAACTTCGCTAATGTGGCAATGGACATCCCGGATTCCTGCGGTGTGGGTGGAATGCAGGATTACTCCGTATGCCGATGCCTGTTTCCGGCCGGTATGCAGAGATATGTGAATGTGCACAGGGGGATGGTGTCGAAAGGCGGTGGGCTAATTATTTTTCGCTTCAGATTCATATTGCCTTGCTCAGGCCAGAAGGATTCCGGTCTTCTCCGATGCTGTGGCCATCCGTTATGGTGATGATGAGACTGGATGACAATGAGCAGACTGGTCCTGTTCAACAAGCCCTTCGGGGTTTTGACGCAGTTTTCCGGTGTGGCGGGACGGGCAACTCTCAAGGACTATATCGCCTTGCCGGACGTTTACCCTGCAGGCCGTCTGGATGCCGACAGCGAGGGATTGTTGCTGTTGACCGATGATGGCTCGCTCCAGTCCCGGATTGCCGATCCCCGTCATAAGCTGGCCAAGACCTACTGGGCCCAGGTTGAAGGAGCGCCGGGAGAACAAGCACTGAATGCGCTGCGGGCCGGTGTGGATCTGGGGGATTTTCGCACCCGGCCCTGTGGTGCCCGGCTCATGTCGGAACCAACCCTCTGGCAGCGGAACCCGCCCATCCGCTACCGTGCAACGATTCCCACCTGCTGGATGGAAATCGAACTCAAGGAGGGCAAGAACCGCCAGGTACGGCGAATGACTGCCCATATCGGTTTCCCCACGTTGCGCCTGGTTCGCTGGTCTATCGGGCCTTGGACACTGGATGGCCTTGCCCCGGGGGAATGGCGGGTGATCGAGAATCCTGTCCTGCCGGGTCAACCTGAGCGAGCTCGATACGTTAAAAGCCCTGCTACCCGGTCGCGCCGACGGTAGCGTAACGCTCTCATCCTCCGTATGCTGAAAGGAAGTCCCATGAATAAACTGATTGCCACTCTGGTTGCCGGACTGTTTGCTGCCACGACCGCGTTTGCCGCCAATGCGGCGCAGCCCGTGTCGGCCACGCCCGCGGCTACTGCTTCTCCGGCTGCGGCTTCTGCTGCGGAGAAGAAGAGCGAAGCCAAGCCGGCCAAGGCCAGAAAAGGCAAGAAAGGCAAGCGGAAGGCCCGGAAGGCTGCCGCGGCCAAGTGATTCGGCTGTACCGTGAAAGTCCGGGGCGGGGTAACCCGCCCTTTTCTTTTGGCAGGCCAGGATTTTTCGTCGGGACGAACTGGCGCCGATAGACTTTGTATCTGTTAGCCGCAACGCCCTGTACAGTTCATATCCTTATCTCACATATCTTCTACACACCATGTACCGCCTTCTGCTTTCCACGTTGATTTCCAGTTGTTTCACCGGACTGGCGTTTGCTCAGGCTCCGGTGATTGCCCTCAATGCCGGCATCCATGTTCTCCAGGCTGAACTGGCCGCAACCCAGGATGCACGGATACAGGGACTGATGAACCGGCGACACCTCGATCCCAATGCCGGCATGTTGTTTGTGTTCCCACAAAAAGGGATACCCTGCATGTGGATGCGCAATACGCTGATTCCTCTTTCCGTGGCTTTCATTGATGAATCGGGCCGGGTGCTCAATGTCGAGAACATGGCGCCGCAAACCACAACGAATCATTGTGCTTCCGCTCCTGCCCGCTATGCACTTGAAACGAACCTTGGGTGGTTCAGACAGCACGGGTTGGGTCCTGGCACGTTGATCCAGGGGTTGAACAAGGCACCTGCTCCGCAATGAAATTCATCGGCTTCGATGCTCCGGGAGAGGCATCAGTTTTGCACCTGAAAGAAGGCTCGGTCCCTGTGCCGGAGCCGGGCGATGTGCTGATTCGGGTCGCTTATGCCGGTGTCAATCGTCCCGATCTCCTGCAACGGGCAGGCGCCTATCCGCCACCACCGGGGGTATCGCCCGTACTGGGGCTCGAAGTATCCGGGTGGGTTGCTGCAGTCGGTGACGGGGTTACGGAGTGGCGTACCGGCGATCGTGTCGCGGCGCTGGTGCCTGGAGGCGGATATGCGGAGTTTTGCCTGGCTCCTGCAGGGCAGGTGCTGCCGGTTCCTGAAGGCATTGGCCTGGATGTCGCCGCCGGTCTGCCAGAGAACTGGTTTACTGTCTGGCATAACCTCATGGATCTTGGCCATCTCCAGACAGGTGAGCGATTGCTGGTGCATGGCGCCGCAGGCGGTATCGGTCTGGCTGCCTTGCAACTGGGGCGCCTGGTCGGCGCCGAGGTATTTGCTACTGCCAGCAGTTCGTCCAAGCTGGCGATGTGCGCCCAATATGGTGCGACATGGTGTATCGATTCCGGAAAAGAGGATTTTGTGGAACGGATACGGGAAATCACCTCCCGGTCTGGCGTGGATGTCGTGCTGGACATTCTGGGGGGAAATTTCCTGCAGAAAAATGTGTCGCTGCTGCGTCAGGATGGGCGTCATATCTCCATTGCCTTCCTGGAAGGCAGCAGGGTGGAGTTCGATTTCATGACGGTGATGATGCGCCGTCTGGTCATGACAGGCTCCACCATGCGTCCAAGGAGCATCATCGAAAAGACCCGGATACGGAATGATTTGCTCGAACGGGTTTGGCCGGCCCTGACCACGGGACGAGTGGGCGTGCATCTCGACTCGACTTTTCCCCTGAATGATGCGGCAGCGGCTCACCGTCGCATGGAATCGCGTGGCCATATTGGCAAGATTCTGCTCCATGTCGCCGAATGACAGATTCAGTCACACTCCGGGCCGGAAGGGCGCGGAGGACATCGAGAGACTCTCTTCCGAGATGAGGTGAGATCCGGTGATTGGGAGACTTCCCTCACGTGAGATGGGGGTACTGGAAATGCTGAGTCTTATGTAGGATTTATAATGGGCAAGGGGTGCCCGGCCGGTCATTTTTGTGGCCGGATCGGAGAAAGACCATGGCTTCGCTGGGCAGTGCTCGTCGTGATTGTGGAGGGGCAGTATTTCAAAACAAGGGAGGCATCATGTCAGGTCAGGCAACTGAAATGCTGAGTGGAGGAGAGCGCAAGGTCATTTTTGCGTCATCCCTGGGAACAGTCTTCGAATGGTATGACTTTTACCTGTACGGATCTCTGGCCGCGATCATCGCGAAGCACTTTTTTTCGGGAGTCAACGAGACCACCGGATTCATCTTCGCGCTCCTCGCCTTCTCGGCAGGATTTGCGGTACGCCCCTTCGGGGCCATCGTGTTCGGGCGACTGGGAGATCTGATCGGTCGCAAGTACACCTTCCTGGTGACGATCCTGATCATGGGCATGTCTACCGCCGTGGTCGGCATGTTGCCTACGTATTCCCAGATCGGAGTTGCTGCACCCATCATCCTGCTTTCGTTGCGTCTGCTGCAGGGTCTGGCGCTGGGTGGAGAGTATGGCGGTGCGGCCACATACGTGGCCGAGCATGCGCCCAAAGGGAAACGCGGCCTGTTCACCAGCTGGATACAAACCACCGCGACCCTGGGTCTGTTTCTTTCCCTGCTGGTGATTCTGGCGTGCCGCACCCTGCTGGGAAAAGAGTTCGATGAGTGGGGGTGGCGGATCCCGTTTCTGATTTCCATTTTGCTGCTGATCGTCTCGGTGTACATCCGGATGCAACTCCATGAGTCGCCCGTCTTTCTGAAAATGAAGGACGAAGGCAAGGCATCCAAGGCACCCTTGACCGAGTCGTTTGCCCGCTGGGACAACCTGAAAATCGTCATCATGGCGTTGCTGGGAGGAACCGCAGGTCAGGCTGTGGTCTGGTACACCGGGCAGTTCTATGCGTTGTTTTTTCTCGAAAAGATGCTCAAGGTGGACTCGCAGGCAGCCAATTTGCTGATTGCCGGTGCCCTGGCGATCGGTACCCCTTTCTTCATCCTGTTTGGTGCCTTGTCCGACAAAATCGGCCGCAAACCCATTGTCATGATCGGATGCCTGCTCGCGGCCCTGACCTACTTCCCGATTTTCAAGGCGCTGACCGAGTACGTGAATCCTGCCGTGTTCAAGGCCGAGGCGGAGCATCCTGTGGTTGTCGTGGCTGATCCGGCCCGTTGCTCCTTCCAGTTTGACCCGGTGGGCAAGGCCAGGTTCGTCAGTTCCTGCGACATTGCCAAGGCCTGGCTGGCGAAGCGCGCCATTCCCTATGTGAATGAAGCGGCTGCACCGGGTTCCGTGGCCACGGTGAAAGTCGGGGCGGGTGCGATGGTATCCAGCTTCGAAGGAGGTGGATTGCCTGCGGATCAGTTCAAGGCACGATCTGTCGAATTCGACAAGGCGCTGGGGGACGCGATCAAGACAGCCGGCTACCCGGCCAAAACCGATACCGCGCAAATCAATATCCCGGTGGTTCTGACATTGCTTACGCTTCTGGTGATCTACGTCACCATGGTGTACGGGCCGATCGCTGCCTGGCTGGTGGAATTGTTTCCAGCCAGGATCCGCTATACCTCCATGTCTCTGCCGTATCACATCGGTAATGGCTGGTTCGGAGGCTTCCTGCCGACCGTGGCATTTGCCATGGTGGCCACTACCGGGGATATCTACTATGGCCTGTGGTATCCGATCATCGTGGCGCTGATGACCCTGGTTCTGGGCACGTTCTTCCTGCCTGAAACCAAAGACCGGGAAATTCATCACGAGGCATAAGGTGGCTTGCAGGATGTGCATGATGAATCCCTCCGTGGAAACGTGGAGGGGCTCATCGCATGGGCATCTGGCAGCGGGATGGTGGCAGGGCTGCGAAACCAGGATTTCTCCCCTCCGGCGGTATGATGTAACCACCCGGTGACGGGGGTGGAGGATAGGTGGATGTTTCTCAGGTTCGTTGGTGTGGTCCTGCTGGCTTATGTCATCTGGCGATGGTGGCGAACCGCTCCTTCGCGGCCACCGCAACGCAGTGCGCCCATGGTGCGCTGCCAGCGCTGCGATCTTTATGTGCCGGCGGATGAAGTGGTCCGCAAGAACGGCGGAGAGTTCTGCGGCGCACGTTGTGCCGAAAATGAGTGACGTGCAAGGCCCATCCCCTTCTCTTTGGCAAAGTGTTCCGCCGGAATCTTTCTGGCGCTCCTTGCACTACTTCCATCTTTACCGGTTGGTAACGGCGGCCATGCTGCTGCTGGCCGTACAACTGCCCGCCCGCTACCACTTCTTCGATACCGAATCCGGCCCGATGGCGGAATGGATCAGCCGCGGCTATCTGGTGCTGGCTCTCGGGTTCTATGTTCTGCTCTACCGCTGGAGGCCCCGTTTCAATCGCCTGCTGACGGCAGAGGTCATGACGGATATCGTGGCGCTTACCCTGTTGATGCATGCCAGTGGCGGCAATCATAGTGGCCTCGGTTATTTGCTTTTGGTGACTCTGGCGGCGGCCGGCCTGGTTGGGCAGGGCAGGCTGACCCTGTTTTATGCGTCCTTGGCCTCGCTGGCCCTTTTGCTGGAACAAGCCTTCCGCTCGCTGGATGTGGATGCGGATATGGCGGAGTTCACCCGGGTAGCAGCAATCTGTATCGGTTTCTTCGCCATCGCAATTTCCGCCCGCCTGCTGGCCCAGCGTGTGGTTACCAACGAGGAACTGGCGCGTCAGCGCGGTGAACAGCTCAATGAACAGCTACATATCAATCAGCGGGTGATTCGCGATATGCAGGACGGTGTGCTGGTGGTCAATACCTACGGCCAGATTCGTCAATACAATCCACGCGCCATGGATTTTTTTCAGGTTACGAATATCCCCAGCCCCACCCATCTCAATGACTTCAATCCGGAATTGGCCAGGATTTATGGACAATGGCGGGTACAGGGTGAAGAGCGCGGGACACAGATCACCTTGAGCGAGGGAAAGCAGGTCCGGATTCGCTATCTGCCGCCCGCCGAAGGGGGGAATGCCCTGATCTATGTCGAGGACATGGACAAGGTTCAGGCTCAGGCACGACAGTTGAAGCTTGCAGCCCTGGGCCGGTTGACCGCGAACATGGCTCATGAAATCCGTAATCCTCTCGCGGCGATCAGTCATGCCGCGGAACTGCTGGGGGAGGAAGCCCAGGGGACAATGGTGATGCGTTTGTCCCGCATCATCGGTGACAATACCCGGCGGCTGAATCACATCGTCACCGAGGTTCTTGAACTGGGACGGAGGGATCGGGCAAGCATGGAGGCCATTCCGCTTGCATCATTTCTTCTGGCGTTCGCCGATGACATTGCCCTGGTCCACCCGGGGGGCGGTGATATTCTGGTGCGGTCGGTTCCGGATGAAGCGGCCATCGAATTCGATCAGGTTCATCTGACACGGGTGCTGACCAATCTGGTCAGCAATGCCTTACGATATTGCAGTGGCGATCCAGGCAGCGTCCGCATCGAGGTGCTGTATTCGGAATCCGCATCCAGGGTAGAGATCAGGGTGCTGGATGATGGTCCGGGGCCGGACACGGATACACTTTCCCATATGTTCGAACCGTTTTTTACGACCCGTAGCGATGGAACCGGCCTGGGGCTTTATATCGCCCGGGAATTGTGTGAGGCCAACGGCGGCAGCCTTGAAGCCATGCCGGGTCCGGGCGGGTATTTTCGTTTGATGGGCCGGTCTGTCCGGCTGGAAGGATGAAGTCGACAAAAATGGTGGCCAAGAAACGCGTCCTGGTCGTGGATGACGAAGACGACATTCGTGAACTGCTGGATCTGACGCTGGCCAAGATGGGGCTTGTGGCTGATTGTGCCGCCAGCCTGACTGATGCACGTCGCCTGTTGGAAAAAAACAGCTATCAGCTATGCCTGACGGATATGCGCTTACCCGATGGAGAAGGCCTTTCCTTGGTGCGCATCATCGGTGAGCAGTATCCAACACTGCCGGTGGCCGTCATTACGGCGCACGGTAGTGCGGAAAATGCGGTATCGGCCCTGAAGGCCGGGGCATTCGATTATCTGGCAAAACCCGTAGCGCTGGATCAGTTGCGCGCCCTGATTCGGGGAGCGCTGAATCTTCCGGGGGCTGTGGCCGCTGGCCAGGAACACGGAACGACTTTACTCCTTGGGCAATCAGCCCCCATCACTGAGGTGCGGACGCTGATCGGGCGTATCTCCCGCAGTCAGGCACCGGTACATATCACGGGTGAATCGGGAAGTGGCAAGGAACTGGTCGCACGATCTATTCATGGCCAGGGCGTACGTCAGGAGGGGCCTTTCGTTCCCGTCAACTGCGGTGCCATTCCGGAAAGTCTGATGGAGAGCGAGTTTTTTGGCTATCGCAAGGGTGCTTTTACTGGTGCCGACAGCGAGAGAGAAGGTTTCTTTCAGGCGGCGCGGGGTGGAACCCTGTTTCTGGATGAGGTGGCAGATCTGCCGTTATCCATGCAGGTCAAACTGTTGCGTGCGATCCAGGAAAAGCGGGTACGCCGCATCGGCAGCACGACGGAAGAAAATGTGGATGTCCGCATCATCAGCGCCACCCATCAGAATTTACGTCAGTTGGTAGAGGCAGGGCGATTTCGCCAGGATCTGCTTTTCCGCCTGAATGTGATCGAACTCCGTCTGCCGGCGCTACGGGAGTGTGTCGAGGATGTGCCGCTCCTGGCACGGGCCATTCTTGCGCGGCTTGCCGGGGCTCACGCTGTGACAGCGCCGGAATTGACGGCACAGGCCATCGATGCACTCCAGCGATATGCTTTCCCCGGCAATGTCCGCGAACTGGAAAATATTCTGGAGCGTGCCTTGGCGCTCATGGCAGGTACCTGCATCGATGTGTCGGACCTGAACCTCGCACCCGCTCCTATGAAAGCAGATATCCCTGCCGGCCAATTGCCGCTGCAAGAATTTCTGGATTCCCAGGAGCGCCAGGCGATTCTCGATGCTTTGCAAAAAACCCGATATAACCAGACTGCGGCGGCCCGCCTGCTGGGAGTGACATTCCGCTCCCTGCGTTACCGGCTGGATCGGCTGGGGCTGAAGGAGTGACGCGGCCTGTGTCACTGCACTGGACCAACGATCCCGAGGGCCGGATTGCCGAAGCAGAATGGATTCCATCACCCAACCACGATCTACGTCCACAAGGGATGGAAGTGCGCATCCTGGTGATCCACGCGATCAGCCTGCCACCTGATCGGTTTGGTGGTCCGGGAATCATCCAGCTCTTCACCAATCACTTGAGCCCGGATGAGCATCCCTACTATCGGGACATTGCGGCCCTGCGGGTGTCGGCGCATTTCCTGATCCGCCGTGACGGCAGCCTGCTGCAATTCGTACCGGCCAACCGGCGGGCGTGGCATGCGGGCATATCCGAATGGCAAGGACTGGATCGTTGCAATGACTTCTCGATCGGCATCGAACTTGAAGGGTGCGATGCGATCTCTTTCGAGTCCGAACAATACGAGACTCTCGTCCCTCTGCTAAAAGTGTTGCGCGCCCGCTACTCGATCGAAGCGATCGTAGGTCACGCAGAAATAGCACCGGGTCGTAAAACCGATCCCGGCCCATATTTTGATTGGTCGCGTATTGCCTGAAATTCATACTGGCTTCGGACGGGCAGGATGCACTATATGCAGTAGGTGCATCCGATTTTTGAACTATATCCAGTAGAGACCGTTGCCTGTGATCTGGTATTCATTGTTCTGTGGTCGGTACATGTTCTGCCTTCGGAACGAAGGAAGCTGTCGTGGTAGTGTGAATAAACGCAATGATGAATGGAAAAACGTGAGGAATTCAGTGCTTTCCTTTGTATGGATTCCATGAATAATCCAACCTGACCCGTTGATGGGTTGAAGTTGTAGCAGTCGTGGTGTCTCGTTTCTTTCAATTTGTTAAGGAGGTTTGTTATGGCTGAAGCCAAAAAACCCGCCGCGAAGAAGCCCGCGGCGAAAAAACCTGCGGCCAAGAAGCCTGCGGCGAAAAAGCCGGTAGCGAAGAAACCCGCTGCTGCAAAGAAGCCCGCAGTCAAAAAGGCCGTTGCTAGCAAAAAACCTGCAGCCAAGAAGCCGGCTGCGAAAAAGGCTGTCGCTGCCAAGAAGCCCGTAGCGAAGAAGCCCGCTGCGAAAAAAGCGGTTGCTGCCAAGAAGCCGGCAGCGAAGAAGCCGGCAGCGAAAAAGGTTGCTGCCAAGAAACCCGCTGTGAAAAAGGCAGTTGCTGCGAAGAAGCCTGCAGCCAAGAAGCCGGCTGCAAAAAAGGTCGCTGCCA
The DNA here is from genome assembly GCA_018241695.1 of Pseudomonadota bacterium. GTDB lineage: Bacteria > Pseudomonadota > Gammaproteobacteria > Burkholderiales > Rhodocyclaceae > Denitratisoma. Next base: position 16,438 of record JAFEDH010000009.1, read on the forward strand.
AGAAGCCTGTGGCGAAAAAGGCTGCTGCGAAAAAGCCGGCTGCCAAGAAGCCGGCAGCAAAGAAAGCCGCGCCTGCGAAGAAGGCTGTCGCCAAGAAGCCTGCTGCCAAAAAACCGGCGGTGAAGAAAGCTGCTGCGAAAAAGCCTGCCGCCAAGAAATCTGCTGCCCCCGCGCCCGCTGCCGCGTCGACGCCGTCGACGGCTGCTGCGCCGGGGTTGAAGTCGTCGCTGAATCCGGCGGCTGCTTGGCCTTTCCCGACCGGTTCCCGTCCTTAACTCGGCTCGGCACGCACGGGCAACCCTCGGGGTGTTCGTGCGCTTTCAGGGCGCGCGGGGAGCACATTGTGTTCCACCGCGCGTTTTTCATTCTGGATGAAGACAGCCTTCCCCAATCCACATTAATTTCGTATCTAGTGGATTTTGGAAAACAAAAAAATACGGCCCCATGAAGAGAGGCCGTTCAGAAGAAAAGGGAAGGGGGTTTTACGCTTCAGTCGACCAGCCCTAGTTCGAGCAGTTCCCTTTTTAGCGGGAGGGCAGGGGGAAGGCGATCCTTGAGTTTCTCGAACCATTCGGCATGGAGCTTGAGTTCTTCGCGCCAGGCGTCGACGTCCACCTTGGTCAGAGCCTCGAACTGTCCGCGAGTGATACCTTCGAGACCCGACCAATCCAGATCTTCATATTTCGGCATCCAGCCCAGTACGGACTGGCGGGCACCGGCACGGCTGCGGCAGCGATCCACCACCCACTTCAGAACCCGCATGTTGTCACCGAATCCGGGCCATATGAAATTGCCCTGATCATCCTGGCGGAACCAGTTCACGGTGAAAATCGAGGGCGCATGCTCGACGCTGTGGCCAATGCGTAGCCAGTGGTTGAAGTAGTCACCCATGTGGTAGCCGCAGAAGGGCAGCATCGCGAAGGGGTCTCGACGCACGATACCTTGTGCCCCACCCGCAGCTGCAGTGGTTTCGGAGCCGAGGGTGGCCGCCATGTACACACCGTAATTCCAGTTGAATGCCTCGAACACCAGTGGAACGGTGGTGGAGCGGCGACCGCCGAAAATGAAGGCCGAGATCGGTACGCCGGCCGGATTTTCCCAGTCAGGATCAATCGAAGGGCACTGGCTGGCGGGTGCGGTGAACCGGGCATTGGGGTGTGCTGCCTTGCGGCCTGCCTTGCCGTCTTCCGGTGTCCAGTCCTTCCCTTGCCAGTCGACCAGGTGGGCGGGGATTTCCTTGGTCATGCCTTCCCACCAGACATCACCATCATCGGTCAAGGCCACATTGGTGAAAATCACGTTTTCCTTCAGGGTCGCCATGGCGTTAAAGTTGGTTTTCTCCGACGTGCCCGGGGCGACGCCGAAGTATCCCGCTTCGGGATTGATGGCGTAGAGACGGCCATCCTTCCCGGGCTTGATCCATGCGATGTCGTCCCCGACGGTGGTGACCTTCCAGCCGTTGAAGGACTTGGGCGGGATCAGCATGGCAAAGTTTGTCTTGCCGCATGCTGAGGGGAATGCCGCCGCCACATACGTCTTTTCACCCTGGGGCGATTCGACACCGAGGATCAGCATATGCTCGGCCAGCCAGCCTTCGTCGCGAGCCATGGTGGAGGCGATGCGTAGTGCGAAACATTTTTTGCCCAGCAGGGCATTGCCGCCATAGCCGGAGCCGAATGACCAGATTTCGCGGGTCTCGGGAAAGTGGCAGATATATTTGGTCTTGTTGCAGGGCCATTTGACATCGGCTTGCCCTGGCTCCAGAGGGTGGCCAACGGAATGCAGGCAGGGCACAAATTCGCCACTGTCGCCGAGCTGGTCGATCACTGCGCGGCCCATGCGGGTCATGATCCGCATATTGACCACGACATAGGGGCTATCGGAAATCTCGACGCCGATGTGGGCGATGGGAGAGCCGACCGGTCCCATGCTGAAAGGAATCACATACATGGTCCGGCCGCGCATGCAACCCTTGAACAGCCCCTTCAGGGTTTCCTTCATCGTGGCCGGATCTTCCCAGTTGTTGTTGGGACCGGCATCTTCACGCTTGTTACTGCAGACAAAGGTGCGATCCTCGACACGGGCGACATCGGAAGGATCGGAGAGCGCAAGGTAGGAATTGGGACGCTTGGCATGATTGAGTTTGCGCACACTGCCCGCCGCGACCATCTGGACGAAAAGACGGTCAGCCTCCTCCTGGGAACCATCGCACCAGACGATGGCATCCGGTTGGGTCAGGGCAGCGACTTCCGCGACCCAGGCCTTGAGTTTGGCGTGTTTGATGAAATCGGGAGCAACCGACGCGGCTGGGTCGGAAATGCGCTGGTTCATGCTGGAGTCTCCACTTTGGGCTGCGGGCGGATCTGTCCATGAGGGCTGTACAAGACGCCGGTAGGACCGGGATTCCTCACCCGAAGGCGACCCGCCCAAAATACGGATTATCGCATATCGGATTGCCCGTTTGAATTGTCCGAACAGACGGAGCGCTATGCGTTACGGTGGAGCGCGAAGATGTACGGATTGTGACCTGAATGCGGAGGACGGTATCCGGCCACACAGTGGTTACCGTCCTGCAATTGATTTGGTCGGGGTGAGAGGATTCGAACCTCCGACTCCTGCGTCCCGAACGCAGTACTCTACCAGGCTGAGCTACACCCCGATGGGAGGCGGTCTGATGACCGTTCCCGGACTTCGCTAATGGCGTCTATCCACCGCGAAGGCGGCGAATTGTAGCAGAGATTCAAGATGGACCGATGGGGGCAGCGTGGAAAGTGCGGCAATGGCCAAATCGGCTTCCTGGCGTGCGCGCCGGCGGGTTTCGTCCAGAGCCCCGGTTGCCATGATCGCCGCCCGGATTTCAGGCAGGGCGTTCAGGTCGCCATGTTCAATGGCGGCACGCACAACTCTGCGCTGCGTTTCATCTCCTGTGGCCATGGCATGAATCAGGGGGAGAGTGGATTTCCCTTCGGCAAGATCGTCTCCCAGATGTTTCCCGGTTTCCCCCTCGTCACCGGAATAATCCAGAACATCGTCGATCAACTGAAAAGCCGTGCCCAGATGCATGCCGTAGCGGGCCAGGCCATCCTCGATTTCTGCGGGAGCGTCAGCCAGAATGGCGCCAATGCGGGCAGCGGCCTCGAAGAGTTTCGCGGTTTTGAAACGGATGACCTGCAGATATTCCTCAATGCGGATATCGGGATTCTTGCAGTTCATCAGTTGCAGCACCTCTCCTTCGGCAATGATGTTGGTGGCCTCGGCGAGTACCGACATGATGCGCATGCTGCCAACATCAACCATCATCTGAAAGGCGCGCGAATAGAGAAAATCTCCAACCAGCACGCTGGCGGCGTTACCAAACAGCGCGTTGGCGGTATCCCGGCCGCGCCGTAACTCCGATGCGTCGACGACGTCATCGTGAAGCAGGGTGGCGGTGTGAATGAATTCAACAACTGCAGCCAGGTCGAGGTGATGCCGGCCATCGTAACCGGCCGCACCGGCAGCCAGCAAAACCAGGGCCGGGCGCATGCGTTTGCCTCCGGCTGCGATGATGTATTCCGCCACCTGGCGGATCAGCACGATGTCAGAATGCAGGCGGGTACGGATGACTCCGTCGACTGCCCGCATGTCGCTGGCGATCGGAGCGTAAAGGGTATCTAAATGCACGGGAGGACAAAGGCGAAAGTCTGGATTCTGCGGTTCGGGTGAAATTGCGTCAATACCATGGCTGGATGCCGTGTGCGGGGGCTACGGTGTTCCGGATTTTTACCATATGCGCTGGAAAGTGGCATGGGGAGCGGGATTTCGCGTATGACGCTTGCCACAAGCGCATAAGACGTGGTTACAATCCGAATCAGGCCATTTGGCCTTCACCAACTGGAAAGGAAGTGATGATATGAATAAAGCGGAACTGATTGAAATCGCCGCCAAGGAGGCAGATATCAGCAAGGCAGCGGCTGGCAAGGCTCTGGATGCTGTCATCAACGCTGTGGTCAAGGCCGTTTCCAAGAATGACACCGTGACCTTGGTTGGCTTCGGTACCTTCAAGTCAGCCAAGCGCGCTGCCCGTACCGGCAAGAATCCCCAGACTGGCGCAACGATCAAGATTCCCGCCACCACCGTGCCCAAATTCACCGCAGGCGCCGGATTCAAAGCCGCCGTGGCTGGCAAGAAAGGCAAGAAGTAAATCTTTCTGTCGCAAACGGAACAGGCCCACCAATGTTGATTGGTGGGCTTTTTTTGCCTGGCATTCCGGCAATCCGGATAAGCTGAAAAGTGTGAAGTCTTCCGGCAACAGAAGGGCACTCGTGTATATAATGCGCGCCTTCGGCTAGGTAGCTCAGTTGGTAGAGCAGCGGATTGAAAATCCGCGTGTCGGCAGTTCGATTCTGCCCCTGGCCACCAACAACAAATCCGAGAACATCCGGTGAAAGCCTGAAACTCCAGTGTCAGCAAGGGTTTCAGGCTTTTTTCTTTCCATTGCTATCCGGCAATAGCTATTGCAATCAGGGGGCAACTGGGGGCAGAATTTGGGGCAACTTAGTTGTTCATGTCATTCTTGGCCAGGAGTTGCCCCCATAATGCCTCTTACCGATGCGGCAATCCGCAAGGCGAAATCTGCCGCAAAGCCCGTCAGGCTCTACGACTCCGGTGGTCTGTATCTTGAAGTAGCTCCCGCAGGGGGCAAGTGGTGGCGGCTGAAATATCGTTTCGGCGGCAAGGAGAAGCGGCTTTCGTTGGGCGTTTACCCCGACGTTGGCCTGAAAGAAGCACGGGAACGACGGGATGGGGCAAGAAAACTCCTTGCCGAGGGGGTCGATCCTGGCGAACACCGCAAGGAGCAGAAAGCTGCGAAAGCAGACCGTGCTTCCAATAGCTTCGAGGCCATTGCCAGAGAGTGGTTCGGCAAGTTTTCGCCGAATTGGGCCCAATCCCATGCAGATAAGATCATTAGCCGCTTTGAGCGCGATGTGTTTCCCTGGATCGGTGCGCGACCAATTGCTGAAATCAATGCGCCAGAATTACTTCGGGCGATGCGGCGTATCGAGGAGAGAGGCGCTCTAGAAACAGCACACCGGGCGCTTCAGAACTGTGGCCAAGTTTTTCGCTATGCCGTTGCTCACGGACTTGCCGAGCGCGATCCTTCCGGTGACCTTCGTGGGGCTTTGCCGCCAGTTAAGGGGAGACACTTTGCTGCAATTACCGATCCGCAAGGTGTAGCCAAGTTGTTGCGATCCTTTGACGAATTTAAGGGCAGCTACATCGTGTTGGCAGCGTTGCGTTTGTCGCCATTGTTCTTCGTGCGTCCTGGAGAACTACGACAAGCGAAGTGGAGCGACATAGACTTTGACAAGGCGGAGTGGCGATATGTCGTCACAAAGACTGACTCTCAACACCTTGTGCCACTTGCGGAGCAATCGGTAAAGATTCTCCGCGACTTGTACCAGATCACTGGAGGCAGTCCGTACATATTCGCTGGCCGAGACCCCAAGCGCCCAATGAGTGAAAACACAGTTAACGCCGCGCTTCGACGCTTAGGCTACAACACTCAGAAGGACATGACCGGTCACGGCTTTAGGGCGATGGCACGAACCATTCTGCATGAGGAACTACATTTCGATCCCGACGTGATCGAGCATCAACTTGCTCATCAAGTGCCAGATGCACTTGGCACTGCATACAATCGGACAAAGTTCCTCAGCCAGCGCCGCAAGATGATGCAAATTTGGGCTGACTACTTGGACTCGCTGAAATCGACTGCCGCGCCAATCGCTGTGGCGACTAGCAACAAGTAGTCCGTGTCTACCAAACTGTTGACGTCCGAGGACA